>NZ_JAAVSH020000001.1:2048763-2091952 GCF_011947365.2 endosymbiont of Lamellibrachia barhami | reverse complement strand
GCTGAGAGCGCGTTCAGACCGCTGGGGATGGCACCGCATTTGTCTTCGCGCAAATAGGGCGCCCTATTTTTTTCGTCGCTGCGATTCAATATTGGAAAAAATCTTTTTCGCTCTTCTACTGCCTCAAAAAGGGGTAATCGAGATGTCACTCTACAGTTACAATGTCTGGCAGAACAACATGGTAAGCCTTTGCGCTCAAAAGCATGTTTTCGAATGGACGGCGGGATAACCGGAACAATCGAGCCACAGGCTTGTCAATATACGCAATAGGCATGCCTGCCAGTTTTTCGCGGCATTCGTGAGCCTGGCAGCAGTCTGATCGGAAATAATAAAACTAAGGGGGAGTTATGAAAGCTGTTCTATTTGTATGCGTGGAGAATTCCAATCGCAGTCAGATGGCTGAGGCCTTTGCGCGGCTGCATGGCAGTAACCATTTGAAGGCCTTCAGTGCCGGTTCCAATCCCAGTGGCCAGGTCAATCCCAAGGCGATTGCCGCGATGCAGGAGAAGGGATGCGACCTGACGATACACCACTCCAAATCGTTCAGTGACCTGCCCGATGCGCAGTTCGATTTTGTTATCACCATGGGGTGCGGTGATCGATGTTCCCATATTCCGGCGTTAATCCGTGAAGACTGGGATCTTCCTGATCCCAAAACACTGCCGCCGGACGAGTTCAACGTGGTCAGGGATGAGATCGAACACCGGGTGCTGGATCTTCTGACGCGGATTAATTAAGGGATAGGTAAAAGGCGAAAGGCGAAAGGCGAAAAGCGTCGGGAATGACGAAGCATCTCGGTCTGTCTATTTGGTACGGCCACCTTTAGCCTTTTACCTTGAACCTTTATTATTATCCCCATGAATAAGGAAAAACGGCAGCATGTAGAAGGCCGGTTCAAGCGTAGCGGAACCGGCAACCTATATCGTTCTTCCATAGTTTGGATGCCCGATCCGCTACGCTTGATCGGGCCTACATGCTTGGCACATGATTCAGGAAAACTTCGATTTGCCAGCCTTTAATATTGCCTCATGAATAAGGAAAAACGGCAGGCCATTTTCGAGCGCCTGCAGGCGGCTAATCCAAATCCGACTACCGAACTCAACTATCGAACCCCCTTTGAACTGCTGCTGGCGGTGATCCTCTCTGCTCAGGCGACGGATAAGGGCGTCAATAAGGCAACTGCGCGCCTGTTTCCGGTTGCCAATACGCCGGAAGCGATCTTAGAACTTGGCGAAACGGGTTTGAAGGCGTACATCAAGACCATCGGACTGTTCAATTCCAAAGCAAAAAATATCATCCAGACCTGCCGTATGCTGATCGATATTCACGACAGTGAAGTGCCGAATGGGCGACTAGCACTGGAGGCGCTGCCAGGTGTTGGCCGCAAGACTGCAAATGTGGTGTTGAATACTGCTTTCGGACAGCCCACAATGGCAGTGGATACCCATATCTTCAGGGTTGGGAACCGGACCCGGCTGGCGCCAGGAAAGACGCCGCTTGAGGTGGAGAAAAAACTGCTGCGCTGGACACCAGAAGCCTTCCTGCAGGATGCCCACCACTGGCTTATTCTGCATGGGCGTTATACCTGCGTCGCCAGAAAACCACGTTGCGGCAGCTGTGTGATTGAGGATCTTTGTGAATTCAAGGAGAAGACGTCGTAAATCTACGGGGTTGAAATCTTTTTAGGAGTTTTACCAATGCATCGAATAGCGCTCTCTCTTTTCGCCTTTTTCTTTTTGTTGTCAGCCAGCGTTCAAGCTGGAAACGGCTTGGTAAACATGCGCAGTCAATTCGGCGTGCAGAAGACCATGGATCGTCTGGAGACGGTGGTTAAAACGGCAGGCATGCGGGTCTTCGCGCGTATCGACCACGCCAAAGGGGCGGAGAAAATAGGCAAAACGCTACGTCCGACCCAACTCTTGATCTTCGGCAGTCCGAAGGCGGGGACTCCCCTGATGAAGAGCGATCAACGGGTCGGCCTCGACCTGCCGCTCAAGGTGTTGGTCTGGAAGGATGCCGAGGGCCATGTCTGGTTCAGCTATACTCGTCCGGGTTATATGCTCAACCGTTTCGGGATCGATAATCGACCCAAGGTCAAGAAGAAGATGACCGGTATATTGGCCAAGTTCGCCCGTGTTTCGACCAGACCCTGACCCGGAATTCCTATTCTGTGTTTGGCAGCGATAGAAATCAGATCCGGCAGGTCTTTGTGGATGCCTGGCAGAAGCGGATTCAGGGTAAACCACTGGAGCCGCTTGAACAGATGATCGCTGCCGTAGTGGCTGAACATCCTGAATACCATAAACTGCTGGACGACCGTGAAGCAGCATTGAGCCGGGAGTTTCTGCCGGAAGACGGTGAGAGCAATCCGTTTCTGCATATGGGCATGCACATTAGTCTGCAGGAGCAACTCTCCACTGATCGTCCGAATGGGGTCGCCGGGCTCTACCAACGGCTGACCCAACGTATTGGAGATGCCCACGAGGCGGAACACCAATTGATGGAGTGTCTCGCGCATATGCTTTGGGAGGCGCAGGTCAACAAGCGGATGCCGGATGAGCAGGCCTATCTCGAATGCGTCAAACGCCTTGTCATTTAGTGTCTGTCCTGAACTGCTTCAGGGAGTCTCTAGTTCCAACTTCAACTAAACTTCTGAACAAACAGCATTAAATGCCGAAAACCAACCACATGAATTGCACCCTCTGCCGCGTCATGCGTGGTTTTGCCTTTGGCGGATTGGGGGCAGCGGTCGCCGGTTATGGCGCGATCTGGTTCGGCGCAGAGGAGCAGGATGCAGTGCTCTATGCGCTCTTCGGTGCGATAGCGCTGACCGCGTATATGAATCGCAAACGGCCTGAACAAAAGTAGAACATACGGAGAGATTTCGTGAATCAGCTACCCCACTTTCCCCACATGATTGCAGGCGATATCGAGCCGGCAGGTTCCCTGGAGATCACTGCCCCCTACGATCAGTCACCTATTGCCACCATCGACACGCTGGATGAAAAGGGGGTCGATCAGGCGCTGGCCAAGGCCCACGCCCTGTTTCAGAATCGGGATGGTTGGCTGACGGCTGCCGAGCGCATCATCATCCTGAGGCGTGCCGGTGAGATTATGCAGGAGCGGGCCGAACAGTTGGCGTTGGAGGCGGCACGGGAAGGCGGCAAGCCACTGCTGGATTCCAGGGTCGAGGTGGCCCGCGCCATCGACGGCATACAGATCTGCATCGAGACCCTGCGCACCGAGGGCGGCGAAGAGATACCGATGGGGGTGAACGCCGCTTCCCTGGGACATCTCGCATTTACCCGTCGCGAACCGATCGGCGTGGTGGTGGCGGTGAGCGCATTCAACCACCCGTTGAACCTGATTGTGCATCAGGTGGGACCGGCGGTGGCCACAGGCTGCCCTGTGATCGTGAAACCGGCGGAGGATACGCCACTCTCATGCATGCACTTCATCGAGATCCTGCTGGAAGCCGGACTGCCCGAGGGATGGGTACAGGGCCTGGTGACAAGTGACCATAAGGTGGCTACCAAGTTGGTGACCGATCCTCGGGTCGATTTCTTCTCCTTTATCGGCAGTGCAAAGGTGGGCTGGTGGCTGCGTTCACAGCTCTATCCCGGCACTCGCTGCGCGCTTGAGCACGGGGGGGCGGCGCCCGTAATCGTCGCTGCGGATGCGGATCTCGATGATGCCATGCCGCTGCTGGCCAAGGGGGGGTTCTACCATGCCGGCCAGGTCTGCGTTTCCGTCCAGCGCGTGTTCGCCCAGCGATCGATAGCGCGGCAACTTGCCGAGGGACTGGCGAAAGAGGGCAGTGCCATGGCTGTGGGTGATCCGGTGCAGGAGGCAACAGCCATCGGGCCTTTGATCCGTCCCCGTGAAGTGGAGCGCATCCATGAGTGGGTGACTGAAGCCGTGCAGACTGGGGCGGAACTGCTCTGCGGCGGCGAGCCGATCTCCGAGACCTGTTATCCCGCCACTGTGCTGCTCAATCCTCCAGCCGATGCGAAAGTCAGCACGCTGGAGGTCTTTGGTCCCGTGATCTGCGTCTACAGTTACGACGACCTCGATGAGGCCCTCGAACGGGCAAATTCTCTCCCCTATGCCTTTCAATCCGCAATCTTCACCAAGAGTCTTGAGACCTCGTTGCGGGCCTACCGTCGCCTCAACGCATCTGCCGTGATGGTCAATCAGTTCACTGCCTTTCGCGTTGACTGGATGCCGTTTGCGGGTCTGCGGCAGTCGGGGATGGGGGTTGGCGGCATCCCTCACTCCATGCGGGATATGCAGGTGGAGAAGATGATGGTGATTCGTTCAACGGAAATCTGAGTGATTCCTGATTTCGCGCAATAGCCAGTTGATGCAAACGGGTTTAATCTTTAAGTAGAGACAGCTTGATCGGGCCGTATTGATACGGTCTGGTTGAAGGTAGTAGGCAGTCGCTCAATTAAAATAACAGGGGAGTTCAATATGTCGATAACTTGGGTAGTTGCAGCAGATGCGAGCCGTGCAAGAATTTTTACAGTAGATAAGTCCGCCGGGTCTTTGCAGGAGATCCAGACACTAAGCCACCCTGAGGCACGTCTGCATGAAGGTGATCTCATTTCTGACAAACCTGAAGGGGAGCCGGATGAACACAAGCAGGACGGTGCCGATCGTTTTGCCGCGCATGTATGCGCCACCCTTGAGGCGGGACGTAAAACCGGCGAGTTCCGCAAGCTCTATCTGCTGGCGGCCCCCGCTTTTCTTGGCATGCTGCGTAAGCATGAAAGCGATTCACTGAAACAGATGATTCTCGGTGAGGTCGATAAAAACCTCGCGGCAATGGATCCGGCACAGATCAGGAAACATCTGCCCGAATATCTCTGACGATGGATATCAAGTCCCTCGATGCCTCCCTGCTCTATCATGCATGTGAGCTTGGCGGGCTTGACTTCAGCACCACTGAAACCCTTGAGATCCTCCTTGAAACCATCGGGCAGGAACGGGTATTGGAGTCGCTCCGTTTTGGTGTGGGCATTTCTCATGAGGGCTATAACCTCTACGTCATGGGTTCCACCGGCGTGGGGCGTCACCGGGTCGTTACCGATACCCTGAACAGGCTCAGTCAGCCTGCCGGCAAATGTTCACTCGATTGGTGTTACGTCGCCAACTTTGATGATCCCAATCAACCGCAGACCCTCTGCCTGCCTCCCGGTATGGGCAGGATGCTGCGCCAGGATATGGAGGTTCTGGTGGGCGACCTGCTGGGCGCAATTCCGGCGGCACTGCAGAGCAAAGAGTTTCGTCACCGGGCCGAGGAGATCACCGCTTCGTTGCAGAAGCAGGAAGAGAAGATAGCTGCGGATTTTGGTGACAGGACCCGGGAGCAGGGCATTGCCTTACTCCACTCGCCCAACGGCTACTCGCTGGTGCCGTTGAAGGACGACAAGATCCTCAGTGCCGAGGCGTTTCGGGAACTGCCGGAGAAAGAACGCGCGGAGATAGAGTCCAAAATCGAGGCGTTTCACCGGGAGCTCAGGGATACCCTGGGGCAGATTCCACTATGGCAGCGCGAGATGCGCGTGCGTTACAAGGCGCTGGAGCAGGAGGTGGCCGAGCTGGTTGTCAATCGGCTGGTGGGTGAACTGACCCGCAAATATGTGGAACAGGCGGAACTGGTCAGCTATCTCGATCAGGTCAGGTCGGACGTACTCGACAACCTCGAGCGCTTTCTCAATAACGAAGATGAAGCGGGGAATCTTATCGAGGCAGATGATCCCCGTTTTACGCGTTACAGGATCAATCTGTTGGTGGACAACCGGGATGGACCGGCGGTGCCGATTATCTACGAACCCAACCCCACCTATCAGAATCTATTGGGCAGGGTGGAACACCAGGCCCGCATGGGTACGCTGGCCACCGATTTTACCCTCATCAAGCCTGGTGCGCTGCACCGGGCCAACGACGGGTTTCTGGTGCTGGACGCCGAGAAGTTGCTGTCGAATGGGTTTGCCTGGGATGCTCTGAAACGCACACTGAACGCTCGTGAGATTCGTATTGAACCGCTGGAGCGGCAACTCAGCATGCTCAGCACGATCACCCTGGAACCCGATCCTATCCCGATTGATCTTAAAGTGGTGCTGATCGGTGACCGTCAGATATACCATCTGTTGAAGGCCTACGATTCTGACTTCGGCACACTCTTCAAGGTGGTGGCTGATTTTTCCGAGTCACTGCCACGGGAGAACGGTAACGATGAGATGTTTGCGCGGCTTATTGCGACGTTGCAGCGACAGGAGGGGTTGCGTCCCGTTACCAAGGCTGCGGTTCAGCGCCTCATCGAAGAGGCCGCCAGAAATGCCGGGAACGGTGAAAAGTTGTCGTTGCACATCGGCAGTCTGCTGGATCTGCTGAAAGAAGCGGATTACAGGGCAGAAGCGCTCGGCAGTGAATCGATCGGGGTCGAGCATGTTCAGTGGGCCATACAGCAGCAGTTGCGCCGCGTGAGTCAATATTGTGAATTGATGCAGGAGGAGATCCTGAAGGGCACCCTCATGATCGATACTGACGGCGTTCAATTGGGACGGGTGAACGGCCTCGCCGAGGTTCAGGTGGGTGATCACGCTTTTGGTCTGCCAAATCGAATCAGTGCCACTGTCCGGATTGGCAGCGGTGAAGTCATCGACATCGAGCGGGAAGTGGATCAGGGCGGTCCCATTCACAGCAAGGGCGTCTTCATCCTGGCGGCTTATCTCAATCGCCGCTACGCGCGTTATCAGCCACTCTCCGTGGCCGCCACCCTGGTTTTCGAACAGACCTATGGAGAAGTGGAGGGAGACAGCGCCTCCGCCGGTGAACTATGTGCGCTTTTATCCGTACTGGGGGATATTCCAATCCGCCAGTCTTTGGCGATCACCGGCTCCGTCAATCAGCATGGTGAGATGCAGCCGATTGGCGGCGTTTGCGAGAAGATTGAGGGTTTTTTCGATATCTGTGACAAACGGGGTCTGGATGGTACACAGGGTGTCATTATTCCCGAGACGAATATGCGGGATCTGATGTTGAAGCGCGCCGTTGTCGAGGCGGCAGAAGCGGGGCAATTCCATGTGTATGCCGTAAAGCATGTGGAGCAGGCGCTGGAGTTGCTGACGGGATTACCCGCCGGAGTGGCGGATGATCAAGGGATCTATTCAGAGGAGACACTCAACGGCAAGGTTCAGGCGCGCTTGGCAGAGTGGTTTGCCTTGAGGTTGTCCCTGTCTGGTCACACGGTTGGGGAGTGAGCGGTTTGATTCCGCTACCGGGTTAACCGACGGAGGTTACCTGACAGATCAGTTGCCCCCTGGCGACTCTTGCCTTGACTGTATCACCCACTGCCACCTCGGCTGCTGCATGGATGATCTGGCCGTCCTTCTCGCGGGAGACGATGGCATAACCCCGTTCCAGGGTATTCAGTGGACTCAGGGTATGCAGATCCCTTGCCAGTTGGCTCAGACGGTTGAGTTGTCCGGCGATCTTCCCTTCGATTTGCTGGCGCAAGCGTGACTGCAGTGTCTTGTGGCTGAACTTCAGACGTTCGATCTGCCACTCCGGTGATTGGGCCAGAAGACGGGTCTGCAGGCTCTGCAGATGGCTCTGTTGCCGCTCCGCCAGTTGTCTTTGGATCTGATGCAGCCGTTGAGTCAGTTCATCCAGGCGTTGGCTACGCTGCAACAGGCGCTGCCCGACGTGCTGGCGTTCCAGTCGTCCCGACAGACTCTCCAGTCGCTCCCGGTAGTTTGAGAACTGCTGCTGCCAGCGCAGGGTCATCTGCTGCTGGAGACGCTGCAGTCGAAGCCGCCAGGCTGCTTGATCGGGGCTGACCAGCTCGGCGGCAGCCGAGGGTGTGGCGGCCCGCTGATCAGCGACGAAGTCGGCAATCGTGAAGTCGATCTCGTGGCCGATGCCGGTGACCAGTGGAATTCTGGAGGCATAGACTGCACGGGCCACCTGCTCATCGTTGAAGGCCTGCAGATCCTCAAGGGAACCGCCTCCACGGCTGAGGATCAGCAGGTCGCACTCGGCCCGGCGGTTGGCGAGTTCGATTTTGCGGATGATCTGTGCCGGGGCCTCTCTGCCCTGTACCGCCACCGGATAGATGACCACGGGTATCGCCGGAAAGCGCCGTTGCAGCACGGTCAACAGATCGCGCACGGCGGCGCCTGAAGGCGAGGTGATGAGACCGATCTGTCCCGGCAGGCTGGGCAGTGGCTGTTTGTGGCGGCTGTCGAAGAGTCCCTCATCCGCCAGCTTCTGTTTGAGTTGGTCGAAGGCGAGCCGCAGCGCCCCTTCACCGGAGGGCTCCATATGCTCCGCGATGAGCTGGAATTCCCCTCTTGCCTCGTAGAGGCTGATTCTGGCGCGGATCAACACCTGCTGACCGTTCTCCGGTTGAAAACGCAGACGCTGCCGCTTCATGCGGAACATGGCGCAGCGTACCTGGGCTGCCTCGTCCTTCAGGGAGAAGTAGATATGCCCGGAGGCCGGTTTTGCGAGGTTGGATATCTCACCCTCGATCCAGAGCAGCGGGAAGCTGCCTTCCAGCACAGCACGGGTCTCCCGGACAAGACGGGAGATGGTATAGATGTCGCGTTGATTATTGCGTTCTGGTTGCATTGCCTGCTGTCACTTGATGAGTAGGATGTGGTGAGTACAACGAACCGCATCAATCGCGACACCTACGATTCCGTGTTTTCCACTCTTTCGGGACGGTTTTTCCTGCCGCGAACCCCTGATTTCAGGGAAATAATCGTTCAATATTCGATTTTTACCGCTATTTTTACCATTCGTCAGGCTATCCAGTTTACCGGTCTGGCGTCAAATTCTATAATGCCCCGCTAAGTTCACCCCACCCGGAAACGAAAACTATGCGTGTTATCGAGGAAGCCCTTACTTTTGACGATGTTCTGCTGGTGCCGGCGCACTCCACGGTCCTGCCCAAGAATGTGGATCTGCGCACCATGCTTACCCGCGACATCGAGCTCAGCATCCCACTGGTCTCTGCGGCGATGGATACGGTTACTGAATCCAAGTTTGCGATTGCGCTGGCATTGGAGGGCGGCATCGGTATCGTGCACAAAAATATGACGCCAGAGCAGCAGGCCCAGGAGGTCGCAAGCGTCAAGAAGTATGAGAGTGGGGTGATCCGCGAACCGATCACCGTTGCGCCGAATATCAGTATTGGCGAGGTCGTGGAGTTGACCCGGGCCAACAACATCTCCGGGGTGCCAGTGGTGGATGGCGATGATCTGGTCGGCATCGTAACCAGCCGCGATCTGCGCTTCGAGCGCAAGATGGATGATCCGGTGCGCAATATCATGACCCGTAAGGAGAACCTCGTTACGGTAAAAGAGGGTGCCGACCGGGATGAGGTGCTCAACCTGCTGCACAAACACCGTATCGAGAAGGTGCTGGTGGTGAACGGCGATTTCAAGCTGCGCGGCATGATCACCGTGAAGGATATCCAGAAAGCGAAAGACAATCCGAATGCCTGCCGTGACGATCAGGAGCGCCTGCGGGTGGGCGCCGCAGTCGGAGTGGGCGCCGGCACCGAGAAGCGCGTTGAACTGCTGGCTGCGGCAGGCGTCGATGTCATCGTGGTGGATACCGCCCATGGTCACTCCCAGGGTGTGCTCGACCGGGTGGCTTGGGTGAAAAAGCACTATCCACAGGTGCAGGTCATCGGCGGCAATATCGCCACTGCAGCTGCCGCCCGCGCCTTGGCGGATGCAGGTGCGGATGCGGTGAAGGTTGGAATCGGTCCCGGGTCGATCTGCACCACCCGCATCGTTGCCGGTGTGGGCGTGCCCCAGGTGACGGCTGTATCAAATGTCGCCAAAGCGCTGGAAGGCACCGGCGTGCCGCTGATTGCGGATGGTGGTCTGCGCTACTCCGGTGATATTGCCAAGGTACTGGCGGCAGGCGCCTATTCGGTGATGATCGGCGGCATGTTTGCGGGTACCGATGAGTCCCCTGGTGACGTGGAGATCTTCCAGGGGCGTTCCTACAAATCCTATCGCGGCATGGGCTCTCTGGGCGCCATGTCGGGCAAGCAGGGTTCCAGCGACCGCTATTTCCAGGAAGATACCCAGGACAAGGAGAAGCTGGTGCCGGAGGGCATCGAGGGAAGGGTTCCTTATAAGGGAACCGCTCTGAGCATCATCTACCAGATTATCGGCGGTATCCGCTCCAGCATGGGTTATACCGGCTGCGCCACCATCGACGAGATGCGTACCAAGCCGGAGTTCGTGCGGGTGACCAATGCGGGCATGACCGAGTCTCATGTGCATGACGTCACCATCACCAAGGAAGCACCGAACTACCGGCGCGACTGATAGCAGGTACTTATAACCGCGAAGGGTGCTTTGCGCCCTTCGCGGTTTCTCATTTTCCGGATTAAGTAATTATGATCACAGACATCCACGCCCATCGAATCCTGATCCTCGATTTTGGCTCCCAATACACCCAACTCATCGCCCGACGTGTACGTGAAGCGGGTGTCTATTGCGAGATCTATCCCTATGATAATGCGGATGAGGGTCTGGCCGGGAAGAAACCTGCTGGGGTAATCCTCTCAGGCGGGCCGGAAACGACCACCGCTGACGAATCGCCCTGCGCACCCCAAGAGATATTCGAACTGGGCGTGCCGGTATTGGGCATCTGCTACGGCATGCAGACCATGGCGGCCCAGCTGGGCGGCAGCGTGACCCCTTCCGACAAACATGAATATGGTTATGCACAGGTGCGCGCACGGGGGCACTCCAAACTATTGCGGGATATCGAGGATCACACCAGCGAAGAGGGTTATGGTCTGCTGGATGTATGGATGAGTCATGGCGACCGGGTCGATACTTTGCCGGAAGGTTTTCATGTCATCTGTGAGACCGGCAGCGCGCCGCTGGCCGGTATGGCGGACGAGGCGCGTGGCTTCTACGGCCTGCAGTTTCACCCGGAAGTGACCCATACGCATCAGGGCAAGCGCATCATCGACAAGTTTCTGTTTGAGATCTGTGACTGCGAGGCACTCTGGACCTCAGGGCAGATCATCGAGGAGAACATCGACCATGCCCGGGAGCGGGTGGGTGACAAACAGGTGGTGTTGGGACTCTCTGGCGGCGTCGACTCCTCCGTGGTGGCGGCGCTGTTACACAAAGCCATCGGTGATCAGCTGACCTGTGTCTTTGTCGACAATGGTCTGCTGCGTCTGCACGAAGGGGATCAGGTCATGGCGACTTCGCCGAGCACATGGGTGTGACGGTGATCAGGATCAATGCAGAGGATCGCTTCCTCAAGGCGTTGAAAGGGGTCTCTGATCCCGAGCAGAAACGCAAGATCATCGGCAAATCTTTTTATCGACATTCGAGGAGGAGGCGAGCAAACTGATGATGCCGAGTTCGCCCAGGGAACCATCTATCCTGATGTGATCGAATCTGCTGCTGGCGCAAAATCGGCAAGGCGCATGTCGTCAAGTCCCACCCACAATGTGGGTGGTCTGCCTGACTACATGAAGCTGGAACTGATCGAACCTCTGCGTGAACTCTTCGGGCGACGAAGTGCGTAAGATCGGTGTGGAACTCGGCTCGTCTTACGAGATGATCTACCGCTATCCCTTCCTGACCGGGGTCGGTGCGTATTCTCGGTGAGGTGAAGAAAGAGTATGCGACCTGCTGCGCCGTATAAGCAGGATCATTATCTACATTGGAAGAAACTCTACCTGGAGGCCATGCGTACCGACATCCCAGACGAAGGCCCGGCCTGATGCTGGTTGATACCAGCGTCTGGATCGACTTCTTTGCCGGCCGTGACACTCCTCAGGTGCGCCACCTGGAACAGAGTATCCTCGACGGCAGCGACATCGCTATCTGCGGCATCATCCTGACCGAGACCCTGCAAGGCATTCGTGACGAAAGGCAGTGCCAGCAGGTCAGGCGGCACCTCAAACCGTTGCTGTTTTTGCCCATGGCCGAATCCACATTCATTCAGGCCGCCGAGCTGTTTAGACAGTTGCGCAAACAGGGGCTGACCATCCGCAAGACCAACGACTGCATCATTGCCGCCACAGCTATCGAGCACGGGGTGCCGCTACTGCACAACGACCGTGACTTTGAAAATCTGGCCCGCCACAGTGAACTGGAAACCATCAACACATGAGTATTACCTCCGTCATCAAATCCATCCAGGACATCATGCGCAAAGACGCCGGTGTCGATGGCGATGCCCAGCGCATCGGCCAGATCGGATGGATGCTGTTCCTCAAGATATTCGATGACCAGGAACAGGAGCTTGAACTCACCTACGATGACTACCAATCCCCTATCCCGGAACATCTGCGCTGGAGCAGTTGGGCCACCGACCCCGAAGGCATTACCGGCGATAGTTTGCTCGATTTCATCAATGACGATCTCTTCCGCAAACTCAAGGAGCTCACCAGCCACACCGGAAACACGCCACGGGGTTTTGTGGTGCAGAGCGTCTTTGAAGACGCCTACAACTACATGAAAAACGGCACCCTGATTCGTCAGGTGATCAACAAGCTCAACGAGATCGACTTCAATCGCAGCGCCGGCCGCCACACCTTCAACGACATCTACGAGAAGATCCTCAAAGATCTGCAGAGCGCCGGCAACGCCGGTGAGTTCTACACGCCCCGCGCCGTCACCCAGTTCATGGTCGATATGACTGATCCCAAACTGGGCGAATCGATCCTCGACCCCGCCTGCGGTACCGGTGGCTTCCTCGCCTGCTCAATAGAGCATCTGCGCAACAACTATGTGAAAAGCGTTGAAGACCGGGAGCAGTTGCAACAGGCTATCCACGGTGTCGAGAAGAAACAGCTACCCCACCTGCTCTGCACCACTAACATGCTGCTGCACGGCATCGAAGTGCCTAATCAAGTCGCCCACGACAACTCCCTCACTCGCCCCCTGCGTGACTACGGCCCCCAGGATGAAGTGGATGTTATCGTCACCAATCCACCCTTTGGCGGTATGGAAGAGGACGGCATCGAAAAGAATTTTGGCAGCTTCAGTACCCGCGAGACCGCCGACCTCTTCATGGTGCTCATTATGCGCCGCCTCAAGCAGGATGGCCGCGCCGCCGTGGTGCTGCCAGACGGCTTCCTCTTCGGCGAGGGTAACAAGACCCGCATCAAAGAGAAGCTGCTGGAGGAGTGCAACCTGCACACCATCGTCCGACTGCCCAACGGCGTCTTCAACCCCTACACCGGCATCAAGACCAACCTGCTCTTCTTCACCAAGGGTGAGCCGACCAAAGAGATCTGGTACTACGAGCGCCCCTATCCAGCAGGTTATAAGTTCTATTCCAAGACCAAGCCCATGCGCATTCAGGAGTTCAAACCGGAGAAAGACTGGTGGGAGAAGCGTGAAGAGAATGAACAGGCTTGGCGAGTAAGTGTCGACACTATCAAGGCCAACAACTACAACATTGATATCAAGAACCCCCATGATGCCGATGAAGGTCCCGGAGACCCCGACGAGCTGTTGGCCCAGTACCAGGGATTGCAGAGTGCGATTGTTGACATTCAGGAACAGCTCAAAACCCAGCTTGCCGAGGCTCTGGAGCATGACGCATGACCAATGAGCAGTTTCTCCAGCAGTTCGGTCATTTCGTTGATGCACCTAATGGTATTCAGAAGCTGCGTGAGTTGATCTTGCAGTTGGCGGTACAGGGGAAGTTGGTGACGCAAGACCCGAACGATGAGCCAGCTTCAGAGTTTTTAAAAAAAGTCAGGGATAGAAAGACTGCGAATATGGCTGAAAAACGATATGCAAAACTAAAGAAGCTACCTTCTAGCGAAATACTAGACCCCGCCTTTGATTTGCCAGAATCGTGGAATTGGTCAATCCTCGATGAGATTACTTATACCGTACATTATGGCTATACAGCATCAGCTGACCATAATAAAAAGGGCATACGTTTACTCCGAATAACCGATATTCAGAATAACAAAGTCGATTGGAATTCTGTTCCCGGATGTGAAATCAATGAGAAAAGCTACAAAGCAAACTCGCTCAATGAAAACGACATTCTTATTGCTCGCACAGGCGGCACAATAGGGAAAACGTATATTGTTGAAAATCTATCAGTAAAGGCTGTTTTCGCATCCTACTTGATACGAGCTATTCCTAGTGAACTCATGTGCCCAAAATATCTAAAGATATTTATGGAAACTCCCCTTTATTGGTCACAGCTCTACGCAAAAAGTGCTGGTACAGGACAACCAAATGTTAATGCGACCTCACTGAGGGCACTCCAAGCTCCTATCCCCCCACTAGCCGAACAGCATCACATCGTCGCCAAGGTCGACGAACTGATCGCCCTCTGCGACCAGCTGGAGACCGAACGCAACGCCCGGGCCGCGACCCACCATCGTCTCATTCGCGCCGTCCACCATCCGCTCACCGAGGCTAGCGACACCGCCGCCACCCAAACCGCCTGGCACCGCATCCGCGACAACTTCGCCGACCTATACACCACCCTCGAATCCGTCCAGGCCCTGCGCCAGACCATTCTTCAGCTGGCTGTGCAGGGGAAGTTGGTGGCGCAGAATCTGGATGAAGAATCTGCTTCGGTCTTGATTGACAGAATATCTGCGAATAAAGAACTACTTCGATTAGAGAATAAGATCAAGAAAACAAAACAGTTGCCTCCTATTGCGAAAGAAGAGGAAATGTTTTGTGCGCCCACTAACTGGATGCTCACACGTTTTTCGGACTTTTCTAACGAAGTCGCGACGGGGCCTTTTGGTTCAATGGTGCACAAATCAGATTACGTTTCAGGCGGAACGCCGCTGATCAATCCATCACACATGATTGATGGAAAGGTCGTACCAGATGATTCCGTTTCAGTCTCAATAGAGAAAGCGAGCGAATTAAGCTCCTACAAGCTATTTGCCAATGACATTGTTATGGCGAGGCGTGGTGAAATGGGGCGATGCGCGTTAGTAGAAACGGAAGGAGAAGGGTGGCTGTGCGGTACGGGAAGTTTCGTCCTGAGATTTCATCCAGATGTGAATCGTCGTTTCGTATTGATGTTGTTCTCTAGTGAACATGTACGCATGTATCTTGGCGGAAATTCGGTGGGAACAACTATGACCAACCTGAACCACGGCATACTCAACAAAATGCCCGTTGCCGTTCCCCCAGTAGCTGAACAACACCGTATCGTCGCCAAGGTCGATGGACTGATGGCGCTCTGCGTCCAGCTGGAAGCCAGCATCCGTAACAAAAACGACATAGCCGCCCGCTATGCCGACGCCATCGTTCAACAGATAGCCGCTGCATAATCCAAGACAGGATCAGCGTCATGCCAAACGACAACAATAATACCGAGCACCAAGCCATTGATCAGTCGCCGGCACACAGGGCGCTCGAAAACCTGCGTATGCGCTTGCTGGACCTGACAGCCCGCAATCGCCTGATCAATTTTCGCCACACCAAGAGCGCCAGCCTGCGCATCATCGATGAGTTGCCCAATCAGCTGGTGGAAACTCTGTTGGCGGATACAGAGATGCGCTTCGAGGCTATTTCCGAGCCGACCGAAGAGGAGCTGATCGCAGCGGGTTATCTGGAGTTTGATGAGGAAACCCAGCAGCTGGTTCGGCTACGCAATGATCCTTCTGCAGAAGAGTGGGCAAAGCATCTCGGTTTTGCCACCAGTTACGAGGTGCCTGAAGCCTCTGGCGAGGGTGACTCAGGCAAACACTCGGATACCGCCATCCAGACCTTGCTCTATCCCTACGAGATGGAGGCCCGGCTCAAGAGTTTGTTGCAGTCGGCTGAGTCGGCAATCCAGGAGATGGGGGCGAATATCCTCTACCTGTCGTTTGGCTTTTTGGAGTGGTACGACTCCAGTAGCTCAGATAAACCACGCATTGCACCACTCTTTCTGGTCCCGGTCCGCTTGCACAAGGGCAGGCTGAACAAAGATACCCGGACTTACGAATACACATTGAGCTACTCGGGTGAGGACCTTATTCCCAATCTGTCGCTGCGGGAAAAACTGCGCGCCGACTTTGCCATGGCCCTGCCGGAGCTTGATGAGAATACGGTGCCAGAGGACTATTTTGGTGCAGTCCAGGCGCTGATCAAAGACAAGCAACCACGCTGGCGCATGCGCCGCTACATTTCGATGGCGTTGCTCAACTTCAGCAAGTTGCTGATGTATCTGGATCTTGATCCGGATCGTTGGCCCGAAGATGCCAATATAGTGGATCATCCGGTGGTATCGAGCTTTTTGTCTGGCTACGGGCAGGATGAGCCAGCCGGTGGTCACGGCTTTGGCGAGGAGTACATCATCGATGAGATGGATGAGATCCATGCCAACTATCCACTGATCGATGATGCCGACAGCTCGCAGCACAGCGCCCTGATCGACGCAGTCGATGGCAAGAACCTGGTCATTGAGGGACCGCCCGGCACCGGCAAGTCACAGACCATTACCAACCTGATCGCCGCCGCCATGGCGCAGGGCAAGCGTGTACTGTTTGTCGCGGAAAAGCTGGCCGCGCTGGAGGTGGTACGCAGTCGTCTCGATAACGCGGGGCTTGGCGAGTTCTGCCTGGAACTGCACAGCCACAAGTCACAGAAGCGCAAGGTTCTGGATGAAGTTGGTGAGCGCCTGAAGAAAAACGGGCGCTACCGCAAGCCGAAAGATATTGAGGTGGATATAGCGCGGTATGAAGAACTCAAGACGGCGCTCAAGACCCACGCGGAAAAGATCAATCGGCTATGGAAGAACACCGGCAAAACGCTGCACGAGATCTTCATGGCGGCAACCCGCTATCGCAATGCGATCGGGATCAATCCGGAAGGGCTTCATCCCGAGGGCTATGACGGCAGTAATTACGATGCCGCTGCACAGCGCCGCAACGAGGATCAGGTAGAGGCCTATTGCAAGGTCTACCAGGCAGTAGCGCGTCAGCTGGATAACGATGCTGCTTTGCAGGACCACCCGTGGTACGGCGTACGCAATGGGGACCTGCAGATATTCGATCTGGATCGGGTGAAAGAGGCTCTGGGCGCGTGGCAGGAATCTCTGCAAGGGGTGAGTGCTCAGCGGGGAGAAATTGCCCATACGCTTGGTTGTGAGATATCGACAGTCGCAGAAACCTTGACTGATGCGCAGGCGTTTCTGAGTGAGCTGGAGAGCATTCCGGCACTGAAAGGCGACGAGGTTCTGGTGCGGCTTCCTGTCCTTCGCAGTGGCGTGCTGCAGAAGACACAACGCTATCTGAAGCTGTTTGAGGATATACAGGAACAGTACGCCTCCCTGAGCAAGATGATCGGCCCGGAGATATTGCAGGATCTTTCCGTCGTGGATCAGCTGCATTCAGGCAGTGAGCAGCTGAAGAAATTGGTTGGTCAGAGTGTCGAGATGGGTGATCTGGCCGAAGCCATCAATCGCCTCTCCGCGATCGAGGATCAGCTGGGACAGCTCGATGAGCCGTTGCAGGGAGTGTTGTCCGCCTTGGGTGAGCCGGCTGCCAGGCATCTGAGCGTCAGCGAATCAGGATTGACCGAGTTCAAAACGGTCATCGAACTGATTGCCAGTCTGAACCCCTCCCACTGGAAGCATCGAGATGATCTTTTCGATAACGAAGAGCTGGACGAATTGTTGCCCCAGTTGCGCTCCGAACTCGAAAAGCTGCAGGGGCTGCATGACACCGTTTATGGTGTGTTCACCCTTGAAAGCGTGCCTGATGAGAGTGAAATTCGCCAACTTGCGGCTACGCTTGCCTCCGGTGGGATTTTTCGTTGGTTCAAGGGCGACTGGCGGACGGCACGCATGCAGGTGCTGAGCTTTGCGGCAAACGTTCAGCTTAAGTACCCCAGTCTGGCGCTGCATCTGGATGACCTGGCGACGTTTGTCGGGAAGCGCCGGAAGTTAGAGGAGAATGCGCGCTACAAAGAAGCAGTTGGCGACCATTTGCAGGGGCTGGAGACGGACCTCGCTGCACTGGAGTCGCTGAGAGCCTGGTACAAACGCGTTCGCCAGCAGTATGGCGTCGGCTTCGGGCAGAAGGTGCCGCTGGGTGATGCGATCCTGGAGCTGTCACCGAACATCGCCAAGGCGGTGCGTTCATTGGCTGAGCGGGGTGTACAGGCGCAACTCAATGACCTGCTGGATGATCTGGGTAGTTTGAAAGAGGTGTTTGCACCGGTCGCAGAACTGCGCAATGGCGATACGCTGCTGGTCGGAGAGGGGGGCGCGATTCCACGCCTGCTGAGTGCGGTGAATGAAGCCATCCGCGCCTGCGGTTCCCTGACCAGTGACGATTCACTCACCATGACGGATCTGGCTGACCGCATTGCGCAGATCGGGATGCTGAAGCATCGTGTCGATAAGTGGCAGAAAGCTGATTTCGACAGAAAGCTATTCCAGGGAAGGCTCGGCCTGAAGGCCGGGGTGGGTGTCGATAATACCGTTGGCCTCTTCATGTTACGCAATACCCTGGCGCTTGCGGCCTGTGTCGATGGACATCTGAGCAATAAGACACTTGTTGATTACATCTATGGACATCCAGCCGAATCGACCTTCGTGTCCCTGGCGTCACACGCCGAGCAATTGCGAGTCACGATGGCTTCGCAGCAGGATTCCTATGATGCCTTTGCAGCCGTGGTTTGCCTGGACCGGGAGGGGTGGACTGTTCATTCCGGTGACCGGCTGGACGATCTGATACTCCGGAATCAGCTGGCGCTGGATAATGGGGAGACGTTGCAGAACTGGCTCGACTATGTGCGCGTGCGTGACCAGGTGGAAGCTTTGGGATTGGGTAGACTTGCTGATGGCGTTGAACGCAGCGAATTCGAGATCGAGCAGGTTGAGGAGGCCTACCAGGCGGGTATCTTCGATGTTTTGGCGAGAGAAATCCTGCGGGAAGATCCGGAACTTGGCAGGTTCTCCGGTCATTCTCAGGAGGCATTGCAGGATAAATTTAAAGAGTACGACAACCGGCTCAAGCTGCTGCAGTGTGAGCAGATCGCCTGGAAGATCGATCAGACCAAGATTCCAACAGGGAAAATGGCGGCGCGAGTGAGCGAGCTTACCGAACGGGTTCTGCTGGAGCGTGAATGCAGTAAGAAAACCCGGCACATACCGATCAGGCAATTGCTGCAAAGGGCGAGCAGCGCGCTGGTTGCATTGAAGCCGTGTTTCATGATGGGGCCGATGTCCGTTGCCCAATACCTCGCGCCCGGCGATATAGATTTTGACTTGGTGGTGATGGACGAGGCTTCCCAGATCAAACCGCAGGATGCACTCGGTGCTGTGGCGCGAGGTGGGCAGCTGGTGGTGGTTGGTGACCCAAAACAGCTGCCGCCGACAAGCTTCTTTGATCGTATCATCGAAGACGATGAGGATGACCCAACGGGCATTGAGGAGTCTGAGAGTATCCTCGATGCGACGCTCCCCATGTTCCCTGCTCGACGATTGCGCTGGCACTACCGCTCACAGCATGAAAGCCTGATTGCCTTCTCTAACCACTCGTTCTATGAGGGCGACCTGGTTCTTTTTCCATCGCCGCATAAACAGACTGAGAACTATGGTGTTCACTATTCTCGGGTGTCGCGCGGTTGTTTCGTGAACAGGCGTAATATGGAAGAGGCAAAGATCATCTCCGAGGCTGTCAGAGAGCATTTCAGGCATCGCCCGGATGAAACCTTGGGCGTCGTCGCAATGAGCGCGGAACAGCGTTTACAGATTGAGCGAGCGATAGAGACGCTGGCAAAAGACGATACTGTTTTCCAGGAGCGGCTGGATAAAGATTCGACAAGGCGCGAGTCCCTGTTCGTCAAGAACCTTGAGAACGTTCAGGGTGATGAACGGGATGTGATCTTTATCTCGATGACCTACGGCCCACAAGAGCCGGGCGGGCGAGTATTCCAGCGTTTTGGTCCAATCAACTCGGACGTGGGCTGGCGGCGTCTCAATGTGCTCTTTACCCGTTCAAAGAAGCGGATGCATATTTTCAGCTCCATGGGGTCAGATGACATTGTTGCCGGGGCAACAAGTAAGCGCGGTGTGCAGGCTTTGCGCGACTTCTTAAGCTTCTGTGAGACTGGAATTCTCCACAAGACTGAGCGGGAGACTGGGCGAGGCCCGGACAGTGATTTTGAGATTGCTGTGATGAACGCGCTGCGTGATGAAGGTTTTGAATGCATACCTCAAGTTGGCGTTGCGGGATTCTTCATCGATGTGGCGGTAATTGATCCCGGTAACCCCGGCCGCTACCTGATGGGCATCGAGTGCGATGGCGCGACCTATCATTCCGCGAAGTCCGCACGAGACAGGGATCGGCTTCGTCAGACAATCCTGGAGCGTCTTGGATGGAATATTCGCCGTATCTGGTCAACCGATTGGTTCAAGAATCCCCATGGTGAATTGCGGCCGATTATTCGGGAGCTTCACGATCTGAAGTCCGCTGTTATGCCTGTTGAGACAGAGATTGAGTCAGAGGTTGATGAGATAGAGGTAATCATCGAAAATGCCGAAATCGAAGAAGCCCAGGTTGATCTGTTTGCCTTTGATGAATCGAGTCTCAAAGACAAGTTGATTCGCTTCGATCAAGAGGTGATTCGCAGGGCGTTTCCTGAGACTCCCGAAAACAAGCGGCTACTGCGACCTTCGATGCTCGAAGCGCTCATGGAATTTACGCCGACGAGCAAGGTAGAATTTCTTGAAACACTTCCGTCTTACATTCGACAAGCGACGGAGGCGGCAGAAGCAGGAAAGTACCTGGAGCAGGTTTTCGACATCATCAATGCTTCTATGGATGAGGCCTGATGGGGGAGATGTACGCAGCAGTCTGCCCCTGTGGCTACCAGAGCCACTCCTTGTTAGAAGGAAGCGGCATGATGCGGCAAGGGTTCGGCATCTACCAGTGCCAGCGTTGTCACGCCCTGCTCAACTCCCGCGATACCACCCAACAGGAGCGTTGCAGCAGTTGTGCCAGCCGAAAACTCACCCCTATTGAGTCGGAGGAGGGCGCGGCACTCATATGCCCCCACTGCAAAGAAAATCAGCTGCAGCTATACGAATGTGGGTTGTGGGATTGATATGCTCGACTGGATGAATTTGTCTCTGCGAGTTGAATAATACTTATAAAACAAAGAGATAGTGTTTTGTCGTGGTGTTTTTCTGTTATACGATGTGGGTAAATTTATAAGTACCTAATATGGGAATATTTGCTATTATTCCCATATTGGGAATAAAGGGCGTCTATGAAGGTCTTAGGACGAGACAAGTTGATGAAGTTCACTCGAAAGCATGCTTCAGCCAAGAGTGCCCTGGATGCATGGTTTAGCGAGACTGAGTTGAGTGAATGGAATACATCCCAGGACATCAAGGATCGATACTGCAGCGCCAGTTTTTTGGCCGATAACCGGGTCATCTTCAATATCAAGGGCAACAACTATCGCTTGGTCGTTAAGGTGCGGTATCAAAAAGGCATTGTCGTTGTCGAGTGGGTGGGAACACATGCTGATTATGAGAAGAAGTGCTTTTAGGGAGAGGGCAATGAACCATATCAAAGTCATCAAATCAGAGCAGGAGCATGAGCAGGCCTTGGCGCGTCTAATGAGCCTGATGGATGCTGCGCCCACTCTTGGCAGTCGTGAGGCAGACGAACTGGATGTGCTGGCGCTCCTGATCGAGCGTTATGAGCAGCAGCAGTTCCCGATGGATCCGCCTGATCCCATTGAGGCGATTAAGTTTCGCATGGAGCAACAGGGGCTGAGGAATAAAGACCTGGCCCCTTACTTTGGTTCAGCATCCAAAGCAAGCGATGTGCTCAATGGCAAGCGCAAGCTGAGCCTCAATATGATCCGTAAGCTCTCTACTGGCCTGGGTATTCCCGCCGAAGTACTGATTCGGGAACCAGTACAGCAACTGGCTAACGAGAGTGGGATTGACTGGCAGGCCTTCCCGCTGAGTGAAATGCGTAAACGCGGCTACTTTGAGGGATTCACTGGCACCCTGCAGGAGTTGCGTGAATATGCAGCCGAGAAGGTAAGCAAACTGCTTTCGAGCGTACCCAGTGGCTTTGATCTGCAGCCAGCCATGCTGAGAAGTACCGCCCATCTGCGCTCCAACGATAAGAAGACAGATCCTTATGCACTCTGGGCCTGGCAAGTTCGTGTGTTGCAGAAAGCACAGGAAGAGCAGTTACCCACCAATTATGAGAAGGGTACCGTCGATCGTGAATGGATGCAGAAACTCACCCAGCTTTCATGGTCAGAGCAGGGCCCTCAGTTAGCCATCGAGTACCTGAACCGCCACGGTATACACCTGATTATCGAGCAACATCTGCCCAAGACCTATCTAGATGGCGCAGTTTGTGTGAACGCCAACGGCAATCCCGTCATTGCGCTAACCCTCCGCCATGACAAGCTGGATAACTTCTGGTTCACGCTGATGCATGAGCTGGCGCATATTGCGATGCATCTCGATGGTACAGAAACCTGGTTTATCGATGATCTTGACGCTGTCGGTGTGGATAAGAAAGAGAGTGAGGCCGATGCGCTGGCTCAGGAGTCGCTGGTGCCTCGTGAGGCATGGTCGAGTCTCCATTTTATTGATCCTGACTCCGTGAGAGCTTTGGCACGTAATTTAAGCATCTCGCCCTGCATCATTGCGGGTCGGTTACGGCATGGACATGATAATCACATGCTATTTGGAAAACTGTTCAGAGAAAAAATTAGAGAGAGGCTGAGCGAGCATCTTTGATAGGATATTGGTTACCAAGTGCACCAGTAGTATGCCAATCAAAAAAATCTGCCATCATCTTTCACTGCTGTCCCGTTAACATGATCGCAATAGTCGATAAGTTACTGGTTTTGTGAACACCCAGCCTGATCGAAGATGTTAAAGACATGAAATCACGCAACATCATCATCGGAGCAATCCCTTCTCCCCCAGGGAGAAGGACAGGATGAATCCCTCACCCCAACCCTCTCCCTGTGGGAGAGGGAGCTAACGGGACAGCAGTGTTGAAACAAAAAGAAACAAGCTGAAACTCACTCAATATTCTGGATCTGTTCCCGCATCTGTTCGATGAGAACCTTCATCTCCACCGCGATGCGGGTGATTTTTACATCGTTCGACTTGGAGGTCAGGGTATTGGCCTCCCGGTTCAACTCCTGCATCAGAAAGTCGAGGCGCCGTCCGACGGGTTCATTGGCGGAGAGCACACGTTCAACCTCTGCAAGATGCGTGTCGAGGCGGTCCATCTCCTCATCCACATCCAACCGTTGGGCGAGCAGAGCCATCTCCTGCTCCAGCCGGGTTTCGTCCAACTCATCCATGACCTCCTGCAGGCGCGTGCGGATGCGCTCTTTGACCTTCTCCAGTACCTCCGGCATCAGTTTGCGGACCTGATCCACCTGCGTCTGCATCGCCTGTCGGCGCTGCCGGATGATCTCACCGAGTCGTCGGCCTTCGCGTTGACGGCTTTCCATCAGACTGTCGAGAGTGAGGCCCAGCAGTTCCATTGCCTGCCTTGTGACCGGGGTGAAGTCCCGCTCCTGTTCCTCAAGGACGCCGGGCCAGCGCAGTAACTCAAACGGGCGCAGATTGGCTTGGGTATCAATTATGTCGGCGACTTCGCTACCGGCGCTGAGTAACTGTTTTACCAGGCGCCGGTTGACGTGGAGTTCAGTCCCGGCGGCGGTGCCCGGCTTGAATTTCAGTGAGCAGTCAAGCTTGCCGCGTCCCAGTTTGGCCGCCAGTTGCTCCCGCACTTTAGTCTCCAGGACGCGCAACTCCTCCGGCAGCCGCACGAAGGCCTCAAGGTAGCGGTGGTTGACGGAGCGGATCTCCCAACTCATTACACCGAGTTCTCCCCGGTACTCTTCCCGCGCAAAAGCGGTCATACTGCTAATCATCTGTCTAACCTGAGGTTGGTAGTCAATTATTCTGAACGCTATATTAGGAATGGTTCAGCATTTCGTGAAGTGTGTATCATAATGCGATTCGCCGGGATGTTGGAGCCACTATTTTCTGAAACCGGTCTTATAATAAGAAAGCATACGCCCGAAAATAAAATTTATTGATGGAAAAAGCCCGCGACAGTTTGCCTTCAGGCACCGTTCTCGACTGTTACGTGATCATGAAACTGGTCGCGAGCGGCGGCTTCAGCCTGATTTATCTGGCGGAAGACGAGGATACCCAGGACGAGGTGATCATCAAGGAGTTTCTGCCAAAGAAGCTGGCCAAGCGTGGGGAGGGTCTTCAGGTCGAGGTCATCAACTCGAAACAGATCGATAATCTTAACCGCAGTCGGCGGCTTTTCTACCAGGAAGCCAAGGTGCTTGCTTCCCTGAGGCATCCGAACATCGTGCAGGTACGGGGTTTTTTCCTGGCCAACGATACCGGCTATCTGGTGATGGATCACGAGCGCGGCAAGAACCTTGCGAGCTATATAAAAAAACGCAGTGGCGGTCTGAGTACCCGTTTTATGTTGACGGTTTTTCCTCCCATCCTGGATGCCCTTGATCTAATCCACTCCAGAAATCTGCTGCATCTCGATATCAAACCCAGCAATATCCATCTGCGTACTGGCGGCAACCCGCTGTTGCTCGATTTCGGCGCGGTTTATCAGGTGGAAGAGAGTGGCGGCGGTCGCAGTGGACGGGTGGTCACCAGCGGGTTTTCCCCGGTGGAGCAGTATTATCAGTCAGGTGATGTCGGACCCTGGAGCGATGTCTATGCCATAGGTGCAAGCATGCGGGCCTGTCTGGACGGCAAGTCGCCACCCTCTGCCATCGAACGTCATGCAGACAACAAGTTGAAGCCGGCAACCCGAGTCTATCGCCGCCGTTATCCCGCTTACCTACTGGAGGCGATCGACTGGGCGATGGAGGTAAACCAGGCAGAGCGGCCGCAAAATGCCGGAGAGCTGCTGACTGCGCTGCAGGGCAAATCAAAACTGAAAGAGAGCCTCGATGACATTGGTGGTGATCTGTCGCGACGTTCGTTCATTAAAGGCGGGAGTCTCTCTACATGAAGTATGAAACCGCCCACTGCACCCTGCTTGGGAATCGCCGGATGAATCAGGACCGCTGCCTGATTCTGGAGGCGCCCGATGCCATGCTGGTGGCTCTGGCCGACGGTATGGGCGGTCACCCGCGTGGTGAGATGGCGGCGCAGATCCTCATGGATACCTGCCGCAGAGCCTTCCTCACCAGCCGCAAGCCTATCACCGGTCCACGGGTTTTTCTCAGTGGATTGATGGAGATGGCGCATCGCCGCATCCTCGATTACGGTCGCGACCAGGAACCCCATATTGAACCACGCACCACTGCAGTGCTCTGCCTGATCCAGGAGGGGCAGGCCTTCTGGGCCCATGTCGGCGACAGCCGGTTCTATATTATGCGTGACAATGTCATCCTCTCCCGTACCGAGGATCACTCCTACGTGGAGCAGTTGCGGCAGCAGGGCATCATCTCCGCCGCTCAGATCCATACCCACCGGTTTCGCAACTACGTGACCCGGTGTCTCGGTGGTATCTCCAATCGTCCTGTAGCGGAACTTGGGGAGCCGCACCGTCTGGAAGGGGGAGATGTCCTGCTGCTCTGCTCAGATGGTTTCTGGGGCAAGTTGCCGGCGCGTCCGATGGTGGAGGCATTTTTTCGTGCCGATCAGTCATTGCAGTCAGCCGTTAACCAGCTCTCATCCCTGGCAGAGAGTAATGGTATGCCGGAGAGTGATAATGTCACTGTAGTGGCTGTACGCTGGCGGCGTGGCACTATCGACCTTCGACCCACTGACTTGGGTATGACTTTAGTGGATAATGCCGCCAGCACTGCGCATCTGCCACGCAGCGAGCATGAGATAAAACAAGCTATCGAAGAGTTGCGCGACGTTGTCGATATTCATCACAGCTCAAAACCTAAGGAGTAACCCATCCAATGAGACCTTCCGGACGTCAGCCCGCCGATCTGCGGGCTGTCAAGATTACCCGTGGTTACACAAAACATGCGGAAGGTTCCGTGCTGGTGGAGTTTGGCGACACCAAGGTTATCTGCACCGCTTCGGTGGAGGCGCGAGTGCCGCGTTTCCTGAAGGGCAAGGGCCGGGGTTGGGTGACTGCTGAATACGGCATGTTGCCCCGTTCCACCACTGAGCGCATGGGGCGTGAGGCCGCTAGAGGAAAACAGGGTGGGCGCACACTGGAGATTCAGCGGCTTATCGGTCGCTCCCTGCGGGCGGCGGTAGATCTTGAGGCGCTGGGGGAGCGCATGATTGCCATCGACTGTGATGTCATTCAGGCGGATGGAGGCACTCGGACTGCCTCCATTACGGGAGCCTGTGTTGCCTTGGTGGACGCTATCTCCCATCTTCGTGAGCAGGATCTGCTGGAGAGAAATCCACTGGTGAATATGATTGCCTCTGTCTCAGTGGGTGTCTTCCAGGGCACTCCGGTATTGGACCTGGACTATGCAGAGGATTCCAATGCCGAGACCGATATGAATGTGGTGATGAACGACAAGGGCGGTTTCATCGAGGTGCAGGGGACCGCCGAAGGCGACGCCTACAGTCGCGATGAGCTTAATGCCATGCTTGATCTTGCGGATCAGGGTATCCGGCAACTGCTTGAGATTCAGCAGGCCGCTTTGAGCGGCTAAACTCTACAGCTTCAGCGAAACTATCCAAATCTCTTGGGTCTAAATCCCCGCCGCGATGACTCCGTAGACAGGTAAATCGTGGCGGGGCACCACTCCACAACTCAATTTCAGGAAAGAGAGCATGACCAGCCGTCACACCGGAGAGCAAATCGTTCTTGCCAGTAATAATGCCGGCAAGGTGCGTGAGATCAACCAATTGCTCGCCGCTGGGCATATCGAGGTGGTGCCACAGCGCGAATTCGATATCCCTGACGCAGTGGAGGACGGTCTCAGCTTCGTCGAAAATGCGATCAAAAAGGCCAGACATGCATCGAGCCTGAGCGGACTGCCCGCCATTGCTGATGACTCGGGTATCGAAGTCGATGCACTCAAGGGTGCACCGGGCATCTACTCCGCCCGTTATGCGGGGGAGGGTGCATCGGACCAGGCAAATCTGGAGAAGCTGCTGGAGAGCCTGAAGGATGTGCCGGAGGAGGCGCGTACCGCCCGCTTCCAGTGCCTTCTGGTCTATATGCGCCATGCAGAGGATCCCACCCCAATCATCTGTCAGGGAACCTGGGAGGGCCGGGTGCTCTTTGAGGCCAGGGGTGACAATGGCTTCGGCTACGACCCGGTCTTCTATGTTCCCACTCACAACTGCACCTCAGCAGAACTTCCGGCGGAAGTGAAGAACAGCCTCAGTCATCGTGGCCAGGCACTGCATAAGTTGCTTGCAGCTCTGACTGAATAGAAATTTATCTAAAGAAACCGGCTGGAGTGCCGACAACCTTGAAACGAGTGGGTGTTTTTCGCAGAAAGGATATCAATATGCAAAAAAAAACGAGGGTGACTGAGAGGCATGTGGCCGCTTTTCAGGTTGAACTGCGATACAAAACAGGGGGTTGTGTTCCTGCCCTGATCAGAAATATCTCACCTGAAGGGGTGCACATGGAGATCGAGACGGCACCCGAGGGGATCGGCGCCGAACTTGATCTGGCATTTACGCTGGAGGGTGAAAATTGGCGGGTGCCTGCAGTCGTCATTCACTCCAATCCAACGGGGATGGGAGTGATGTTCAGAACCCCTGAACACCGCCTGTTCAAGGTCGTTACCGCACCGTTGCAGCGTCCCATTTCACCGGTGGCGGGCAGAGTGATGCTGAGTTGATGTGAGGCAGATCGGCTAGAGGTTCCAGACCGCCTTACAGACATCTGAAGCAAAAAATCGGCAACAAAAAAGCCCGCGTTTCCGCGGGCTTTTTTGTTGAAAGTCCTTATTCAGCGGCCGCTATTCTTTGCGTCCTTAGTGCATCCCATCGTCTTTACTGTGATGAGCCTTATGGCTGTGTCGGGCAGGTGTTGCTGTTGTAGATAGGGAGCACTCCACCGTTCCGGCTTTTGCCGCTGGCAACGGTAAAGTCACCCAACACCATTCCAGGTCCAATCGGTTGAGAGCAACTAGTATGGATCTTGGTGTATAGCTGGCCATCAACGAAGAGTGAGATTTCCGTACTCAAGGTGCCTTTCTTGTCGGTGCCGATGAACGAAAAGGACTCACCCGGTGCAACGGTGCCGGAGAATACGGTGTCACCGTCCTTCTTCTGCACAACCGTCACGTCGATGGTTGCGGATCCGTTGTACTGGAGGGTCAGTTCGGTCACCTTACCGTCGCACTTGCCGCAATCCACGGGTGTCGGGGGTGGGTTAGTGCCGCCATCAACAGGGCAGAGCTCTCCGCCGTTGCGGCTGGTGCCACTGATCACCTCGAAAATACCGGCAATCAGGCCGGGGCCGATAGGCTTGGAGCAGCTGGTGTGAATCTTGGTGTCGAGACTGCCATCAACTGTGATGCTGATCTCGGTGCCCAGGGTACCCTTCTTGTCGGTGCCGCTGAAGGAGAACTCCTCACCAGGTTGAACCATGCCGGAGAAGACAATGCCGCCCTTCTTCTGTGAGACTTCAACGTAGCCAGGAGTAGCTCCATTGTACTTGAGGGTCAGGTTAACCACTTTGCCATCGCAATCACAGGTAGCGGGTGGTGGCGGGGCACCATCAACGGGGCAGAGATTGCCGCCGTTACGGCTGACGCCTTCAATGACCTCAAAGCTACCGGCAATCAAGCCAGGGCCAATCGGCTTGGAGCAGCTGGTGTGGATCTTGGCATCAAGAGCACCATCAACTGTGATGGTAATCTCAGTGCCCAGGGTTCCCTTCTTGTCGGTGCCGCTGAAGGAGAAGGTCTCACCAGGCAGAACCATACCGAAGAAGACAATGCCGCCCTTCTTCTGTGAGACTTCAACGTAGCCAGCAGTAGCTCCATTGTACTTGAGGGTCAGTTCGGTCACCTTTCCATCGCAGACACTGCAGACGACAGGCAGATCTTCGTAGTAGCCGAAGTCGAGCGTGAGGTCGGAACCACCGGAGATGAGGATGGTATCCGCCATGCCGTCGAGTACGGAATCCGGATCGTAGCTCTGGATCATACCGGCCGGCAGGGTAGCCGGGTCGATGTCAACCGTGTGAGATCCAGGGCACAGAGCGATGAAGCCGTAAGCACCGTTTGCATCAGTGATGGTTTCATCAACAGAGTCGATGCTGCCGTCGTTGTTGCAGTCGCTGGTCAGGGAGACGCGGACGTTCGGGATACCTGCTTCGCCGATATCCTGTACGCCATCCATGTTGCTGTCGTTCCAGACATAGTCACCCAGGGATGCGAGGCGAAACATACCGGCATCGATGGTCAGGTTGACTTCGTCCACGGCAACGGTGGTGCATGCGCTCTCACCAGTGGTCGTGTCCGCATCGCTGTCTACCGCATCATCAGCACCTGCGTTTGCAGCGGTGAAGAAGTGGCCGTTCATCTGAGTGAAACGTACGACATAACCCCCTGCATCCAGGCTGGTGAACAGATAGTTGCCATCTGGACCGGTTACAGTGGTTGTTACACTGGTGCCATTGCAGTCGAGCAGCTCAACTGGCACGCCGGGGATACCGGGTTCGCCTGCATCCTGAATGCCGTTGGTGTTCAGGTCTTCAAAGACTCGGTCACCAATACGGGCACTCGGCGGATAGTTGATACCGGCGTCAATGGTGTTGTCGCTATCACCAGATTCCAGAATAACATCATGACTGCGACCGGTTGCAGTGTTGGCGTCACTGTCTATAGTGTCGTCGCCGCCTGAGTTGGCCGGGCTGAAGTTGAAACCAGTCGGCAGGTTATCGAAAGTCACCACATAGCAGCCGGGCAGCAGATTATCGAACTGATAAGCGCCGTTGAGTGTGGAAGTCACTACAACAACATTGCCGTCGGAATCGAGCACTGAATTGGGCGGAATGCTGCAGTCAGTAAGCGTGACGGTTACGTCATCAACGCCATACTCCGTACCTTCCTGAACGCCGTTGCGGTTGTCGTCGAACCAGACATAGTCGCCGAGCGAGACAGTCTCATAGATTCCTGCATCAATGGTGATGTTGGATTCGCCGGTTGCCAGGTCGACACACTGAGTCATGCCGTTCAGAGGATTGGCATCACTGTCACTGGTGTCATCGGTGCCTTGATCAATGGGGCTGAAGCGACCGGTAGCCGAGAGGAATTCAACCTTGTAGCTGCCTGCTGCAAGCGCATCAAACAGATACATGCCGCTGGTATCTGTCGAGGTGGTTGCAACCTGGCTGTCATCGGCACAGTCATACAGGACAACCTGGACGTTCTCGATTCCGTTTTCGTTCGGATCCTGGATACCATCGCCATCCAGATCGCTGAAGACACGGTCACCAAGTTTGGCGGTTGTCACAATGGGCATGTAGACGCCTGCATCGACATCGCGGTTATGCTCGCCGGAGGCCAGTTGGATAGCTGAGGTCCAGCCATTTGAATGGGCATCGTTATCCAGCGCCTCAGAACCGCCCTGGTCCAGTGGGCTGAATTCGTAGCCATCCGGCAGGCTATTATACGTGGTGTTATGGTAGAACTTGACGTGGTAACAGCCAGGCAGCAGACCATCGAAGAGGTAGTTGCCGTTTATGTCGGTGTAGTCGATGTAATAGTTGCCGAAGGGATCGCGAAGGGTGTTTCCATCGCAGTCATAGAGTCTGGCGACCATGTCGTCCGCGTCGATTTCGGAGCCGCTCTGTATGCCGTCGCCGTCGTCATCGTACCAAACGCGGTCGCCAATGGATGCCGGTTCAATGTCGCAATTCAGCGTGAGATTGGGCAGAGAGGATGTTATTGGCAGGGTGTTAATGACTTCACCGTATGCAGAGAATGTCGCAGAACCGGCTTCGTAACCTGGCGCACCGTTGAATTGGTATGAGCCGGTTAGTGGCGGATCGATTGTAACCGTATAGGTGCGCAGTACGCTTCGGGGCCCGGGTTCCATATAGAAGGAACCATCAAGGGCGACAGGTGCCCCTCCAGAGAGGGATTCCAGGGAAGAAGTATAGGTGACGGTCTGATCCCCATCGCCTTTAACGCCGATGGTGTATGAATCACAGCCCATGGCAATAACAGCGCTGAGGCCAGGCCCCGTTGCGTGTGCCTCATTGATTCCGAAGAGCATGAGCATGGCGGCGATCAGCCCCATACCCTTGGTCAGTGTATTTTTCTTTGGTCTGCCCATGGATATGGGTCTGTCCACTGTACTGATGTGCATAGTTCTCCCTCTTGTAAGAAGTGCGACATTGTGTCTGTGGTTCTGTCCGCAACAATCGCGCCATTTATAATGGTGTTGTGCTTGTTGATGTTTACTGATTGAAAATATTGAGAAATCCGTCACGTTATTGGGTGCCATTGAGACAGCGATTGGACCTTGTGTAAGATTTTTCGACAGTGGTAGCGAAGCTGTTTATCGAATTATCAGCAGGCTATTTCGATTACCTGAGGGAAATATAACGATTGAAAGAATTAAAGTATCTAAAATAGTCATTAATTTCACAAATCGTCACGGTGTTTGAGGATGTTTACAGAAAAAGGAATTATTTTCGTGTAATCAGTTGTTTTTAAAGGGTATTTGTGTCTAATCGTGGCGGGAATTTGGTTCTGTGGATGGTGTAAAAAAATCCGACACTATCTGGCGTCTACACAGTTGCAGACAGATCTGGCCTGATGCTTCAGGAAAGGGACACCTTATTGATAGACGATACCGGGCAGCCAAGTCGCCATCTGTGGCCAGAGAGAGAGCAGTTCCAGCATCAGCAACTGGATCAGGATGAAAGGTGCGACGCCGCGATAGATAGCCCCGGTGGTGACTTCAGGCGGAGCAACGCCACGGAGGTAGAAGAGGGCGAAACCGAAGGGCGGGGTGAGAAAGGAGGTCTGCAGATTGATGGCGATCATCACCCCCAACCAGACCGGGTCGAGACCCATGGCCAGCAGGATGGGGCCGACGATCGGGACCACCACGAAGGTGATCTCGATAAAGTCCAGGATGAAGCCGAGCAGAAACATCACCAGCATCACCACCAGCATGGCCCCGAAGACGCCGCCGGGCAGCCCGGTCAGCAGATCGGTGACCACCTCATCGCCGCCGAAACCACGGAATACCAGCGAAAATAGCGAGGCGCCGATGAAGATCAGGAACACCATGCTGGTGATCCTGGTGGTGCCGGTCATGACTGCCTTGAGGGTGGTCAGGTTCAGCTGTTTCTGGCTGAAGGCAAGGAGCATGGCGCCCACGGCGCCGACCGAGGCGGCCTCGGTGGGGGTCGCCAGTCCGCCGAGAATCGAACCCAGTACCGCAACGATCAACAATAGCGGCGGTACCAGCACCTTCAGGACGCGGATCAAGAGGGTTCGCAGATCCTTTTCCCGCTCTGCCTCAGGGATTGCCGGCACCGCATCAGGTTTGAAGATGGCGACACCCCCCAGATAGGCGAGGTAGAGCGCCACGAGCATCAGGCCGGGGATCAGTGCGCCGAGAAACAGATCCCCGACAGAGACCGTGTCCGGTGAGAATATGCCCATATCCAGTTGCGCCTGTTGATAGGCGGCGGAGAGTACGTCTCCCAGCAGTACCAGGACGATGGAGGGTGGAATGATCTGCCCCAATGTACCTGCGGCGCAGATAATGCCGCTGGAGACGCCGGGGTCGTAGTTGCGTTTCAGCATGGTGGGCAGGGAGAGCAGTCCCATGGTCACCACGGTTGCGCCGACGATGCCGGTGCTGGCGGCCAGCAGCATGCCCACCAGGGTGACAGATATGCCCAGTCCACCCCGCATGGGTCCGAACAGGGACGCCATGGTGTCGAGCAGATTCTCTGCCACGCGGGAGCGTTCCAGCATCACCCCCATGAAGATGAACAAGGGTACGGCGATCAGGGTTTGGTTGGTCATGATGCCGTAGAGCCTGTTGGGCAGGGCCGACAGAAAGGCATCGTCGAAGTGACCGGTCAAAGTGCCGAACCAGGCAAAGGCCAGCGCAGTGCCGCCCAGGGAGAAAGCGACGGGATAACCCAGCAGCAGTACCAGGCAGACGGCGAAGAATAGCAGCAGAGGGATAAATTCGGCGCTCATGATTGCCTCTGATCCCCGCTCAGTGTCCGGTGGCCATTCAGTCCGAGATAACAGTGGATGGCCTGGGCCAACCCCTGCAGACCGAGGGTCACGGCCATGAGCAGAATCAGGCTTTTGAGCAAGAATACGCCATCGAGACCACCCGCCTCGCGGGAACCTTCCCAGAACTCCCAGGATTGGACGACATACCCCGCGCTCAGATGGAAGATCATGAAACAGACCGGCAGCAGCAGTAGCAGGCTGCCGAACAGGTCTACCCAGGCGCGTGTGCGTGGGGGAAATCGGTGGTAGAAGATGTCGACCCGTACGTGGCCCTGATGTTTCAGGGTATAGGCGGCGCCCACCAGAAACAGGGTGGCATGCATGTAGGTCACCGACTCCTGCAGCCAGATCCAGCCCAGGTCGAAGACGTACCGCAGGACGACGATGGCGAAAGTGACCAGTACCATCAACAGGCTGAGCCAGGAGACCTGTCTTCCCAGCCAGTCGTTGGTGTTTTCGATAGCCGCGGCCAGTCGCTCCAGTTGTTCATTCATAGGTTACAGCGGCAGAGGGTTGCGATTGTACGGGCAGGGCGTTACCAGCGAAACAGCACCCACTGAGGTACGGAGACATTGGTGGGATCACTGCCCCGTGAGTCGAATTCCCCGTCGCCGTCCCTGTCGAGCATATAGTAGGGTGGGCCAAACTGAGGCACGACCTTGACCATATAGAGCAGACCGTTGACCCGGTATTCGTAGAGGGTGCCCTCCTCCTGCTTGATGATGGTGACTTCCGGCTCCAGGGTCTCACCACTGACAACAGGCGGTGGGATATCTGGTGGTTCAGGTGCAGCAGAGGGTTCTGCGGCCATTGACTGGATGGAAAAAACGCTCGAGCCTGCAAAGAGTAGCGCCAGCAGTTTATTCATTGTCATCTCCTAAGGAGCCTAAAGTTCAAGCAGCATCTCCTGCTCTTCCGCTGAAGGTTCGAAGCCACGGCTCTCGTAGTGCGCAAAGATAGCATCCACCACCTCTTGCGGCTCGTTACAGACCTGCACCAGATCGAGGTCGGAGGGTGAAATGGTACCGGCTTCACAAAGTGAGCCGCGGAACCAATCCAGCAAACCCCGCCAGAATTTGTCATCCACCAGGATAATCGGGATCTCCCTGGTCTTGCGGGTCTGCACCAGGGTCAGGATCTCCGCCATCTCATCCAGGGTGCCGAAGCCGCCGGGCATGACCACATAGGCGGAAGCGTATTTTACGAACATCACCTTTCTGGAGAAAAAGTGTTTGAAGTTGAGGGAGATATCCTGATAGGGGTTGCCCACCTGCTCCATCGGAAGCTGGATGTTCAGGCCGATACTGGTTGATTTCCCCTCGAAAGCCCCTTTGTTGGCTGCCTCCATGATGCCGGGGCCGCCACCGCTGACTACCGAGAAGCCGCTGTCGGAGAGGCGTCGTGCAATCTCTTCCGCCAGGGCATAGTTCGGGTGGCTGCGGGGGGGTCCGGGCGGAGCCGAAGAAACTCACCGAGGGCCGGATCTGTCCCAACTGCTCGAATCCTTCCACGAATTCGGCCATGATTTGAAAAACCCGCCAGGATTCACGGGTCAGCTGTTTTTCCGCCAGTGGCCGGGTCGTGGAACGCCGGTCTTTGATCTGGATGCTCATGACTTGCTCGATATCTAGATAGTGGAAAGGAGGGACGCATCCATCATATCAAGGCCACGAAACAGATGCTTGAATGGTTGCAATGGCAAAATGCTCTGCGTACTCTTCTCGCCCACACAGCGCTAAACTTCCTGGCAACAAGATGTCTGACCTGAACCCCGGCCAACGTGATGCCGTTCGATATGTCGACGGTCCCCTGCTGGTGCTCGCCGGAGCGGGCAGTGGCAAGACCCGGGTGATCACCACCAAGATCGCACACCTGGTGGAGCAGTGCGGCTACAATCTGCGCAACATCACCGCCGTCACCTTCACCAACAAGGCGGCGCGGGAGATGAAAGCGCGTGTGGGCAAGCAGTTGGGCGGTAAAGCGGGCAGCGGGGTGAACATCTCCACCTTCCATACCTTGGGACTGAATATACTGCGCCGGGAGCTGAAGCGGCTCGGTTACAAACCCGGCTTCTCCATCTTCGACGATCAGGACAGCGCCACCCTGCTCAAGGATCTGCTGAAGCGTCAGAACAGCGGTGACGAGGCGGTGGTCTCCAGCGCCCAGTGGCGTATCTCGGACTGGAAGAATGATCTGGTCAGTTCGGAAGCCGCGCTCAGTCAGGCGGAAGACGACCTGGAAGCAGGCAATGCGCGGCTCTTTGCCGAGTATCAGCGTCATCTAAAGGCCTATAACGCAGTTGATTTCGATGACTTGATCCTGTTGCCGGTACAGCTTTTCCGGGATCATCCGGATGCCCTTGACGAGTGGCAGAACCGCATCCGCTATCTGCTGGTGGACGAGTATCAGGACACCAATCTGGCCCAGTATGAGCTGGTCAAACAGTTGGTGGGTGTGCGGGCGAGGTTCACTGTGGTTGGCGATGATGACCAGTCGATTTACGCCTGGCGTGGTGCCCGGCCGGAGAACCTGGCGCAGTTGAAGGCGGATTTTCCGATCCTCAAGGTCACCAAGCTGGAACAGAACTACCGCTCCAGCGGCCGCATCCTGAAGGCGGCGAACCATCTGATCGCCAATAATCCCCACGTCTTCGAGAAGCGGCTCTGGTGTGAGCTGGGACCGGGAGACCCGCTGCGGGTACTGGAGTGCCGCAGTGAGGAGCATGAAGCTGAACGAGTGGTTTCTGAGATCCTGCACCACAAATTCACCAGCCGCTGCAACTATGGCGACTACGCGATTCTCTATCGTGGCAACCACCAGGCGCGTGTCTTTGAAAAAGCGCTGCGCACCCACAACATCCCCTATTTTCTCAGTGGTGGCACCTCCTTCTTCTCCCGTACCGAGGTGAAGGATGCGATGGCCTATCTGCGGCTGCTGGCGAATCCGGATGACGACACCGCCTTTCTGCGTATCGTCAACACGCCGCGCCGGGAGATAGGTCCCTCCACCCTGGAAAAGTTGGGTGGTTACGCCCAGCAGCGGGAGGTCGGTATGTTGGCCGCCTGTGATGAACTGGGTTTGCAGACCCAGCTTTCGAGCCGGCCGCTGGAACGTCTGCAACGCTTCTCGCAGATGATCGATCACTTTGCCCGTCGTGCCGAAAACGAAAACCCGGTGAAGGTGATTCGCAGTCTGATCCTGGAAATTCAGTACGAGGATTGGGTGCGGGAGAACAGCAGCAGTGATGCGGTGAGTGAAAGGCGCATGGGTAACGTCAACGATCTGCTGGAGTGGCTCAATGCCCTGCAGAATGGCGAGCTGCAGGAGAAGACCCTGGCGGAGATGGTCAACCATCTGACCCTGATGGATGTGCTGGAGCGCCAGAATGAAGAGGAGGTGGGTGAGCAGGTCCATCTGATGACGCTGCACGCGGCCAAGGGGCTGGAGTTCCCTCACGTCTTTCTGGTCGGCATGGAGGAGGAGCTGCTGCCCCACCGTACCAGCATCGAGGATGAGAACATCGAAGAGGAGCGGCGTCTCGCCTACGTCGGCATCACCCGCGCCCAGCGCAGTCTGACCATGACCTATGCGGCGAAACGCAAACGCTTCGGAGAGATCATCCGTTGCGAACCCAGCCGTTTTCTGCAGGAACTGCCGGAAGACGATCTGGTGTGGGAGGGCAAGAAGAGCAAGCTGTCGAAAGAGGAGAAGCAGGAGCGCGGCAGCGCACATCTGGCCAATCTCAAGTCGATGCTCTCGTGAGTCAGAAAGGGGCTCGGAGTCAAATTTGACTCCGAGCCCTTGTGTGCTAGCTAAGTCAGGCTTACTGATTGCTCAGCCAATCTGCAATGGTCTCTATTTCGGTATCAGAGACACCTGCAATGATTCCCTTCATGATGATCGACTGGCCGTTGTTACGGGCGCCGTTCTTGATGTCCTTCATCTGCGCTACGAGGTAGGCAGGACTCTGTCCGGCCAGCGTGGGGTAGATCGGCATTATGGTCGTTTTGCCATCTGCCCCATGACAGCCTGCACAGCCTTTGGCGGCATAGAGAGCGGCGCCCTCAGATCCACCGGCAGCCGGTGCGGGAGCCGCTACTGGGGCGGGTGCCGGGGCAGCAGGAGCTGGTGTAGCCGCCGGAGCAGCAGCGACTGGAGCTGAGGCAGCAGCCGGTGCAGGCTGTCCCTCAATGGCAACTGTACCGACCGGCTTGATCCGGGACAGCACATCATCACGGTCATCAGCCATTACCTGGTTCGCGGAAACCAGGGCCATGGCGCCAGCCAGCGCAATACTCATAGGGGCGGCAAACTTATTCACAGGCATCTTCCTCCACAAAAGGATTCAATCAATGGTCCGCTGTCGCGAGCCCAGTATTAGTAAATCAGCGGATTATACAGGCAGGAAGAGAAAAGCGCGAACCGGCATAGACGCACACTTGGGGGGCGGGTAAAATACGCGATCTTCGCGCCCGTAGCTCAGCTGGATAGAGTACCGCCCTCCGAAGGCGGTGGTCACAGGTTCAACTCCTGTCGGGCGCGCCATTTTTGTTTATAAAAAAACAATTCGTTACATGGAAAGTTCCCGGAATTAATAATGACTGTTAATAGGATGCGACAGTCTAATGCCTTCCTAATGCCTTCCTAATGCCTTCCTAATGCCTTCCTAATGTCTAGTGTTTTAACTCAAGATCCCCCTAAATCGCTTTGATTCCACACCGTGATGGGGCTGGGAACACAGTGCACCTTACTAAGCTGCTGCCGCGTCGTTTTCCGTACTATTCACTTGCGTGCTCATCTCAGTCATCTAAATTGATGACTTGGGAACTTTTTGTTGGACGCCAAAATAAACCCCAGCCATCTGCCCGGTTGGAGCCTCGGTCGGGTTGCAGCCGAAATGATGCAAGGATCTGGTAAGTCTTTTCTTGGCATCAGACGGTTCATGAGGAGATACGTAGCTCCCCAGGTGCTATCGGCGCAATCAGGATTTTGAGGACTACCTTGCCGCCAATGAAGAGCCAATCTGGAAAAACTCAAAATTGCGCGATCCGTTCTGGCGCTACAATCCTGTCACCCAAAAACCGAAAGATGAGCCAGAAAAACCAGTTACCGGTGACTAAACTCCGCTTAAGACCGCTTAAGACCGCTTTAAAGCGCCCTTTAGCGACCTCTTTATTGACCTCTTTAGTGATCCCTTCTACACTTCTTTCGAAGACTCTTTAGCCAAAAGGCGAAATCATGCCACACGCAATTTTTGCCGATGTTGTCGGCTCAATTTCTGAACTAAAGCGCAATCCCTCCAAGTTTGTCTCGGCGGGGCACGGTGGGCCTGTGGCTGTGCTCAACCGCGATACACCCGAGTTCTATTGCGTACCAGCCGAACTCTTTGAAGAGATGGTGGGGCGCCTGGACGATATCGAACTTGCTACCATCGCCCGTGAGCGCTTGAGTCGTGCTGATGAGGCCATTGCGGTTTCGTTGGATGACCTATGAACTAAGATTCATGCCAGAGGCGCTGGCCGAGTGGCACGCTCTCGATCAAAGCATTCGGAGGCCACTCAAAAACAAACTTGAGAAAGTCCTCGAAAGCCCTATCCGCCCTGCCGCCAGACTGTCTGGAATGCCAGATTGTTACAAGATCAAACAGCGTGGCTCAGGTTACCGGCTGGTCTATCACGTAGATCAGGGAGATGTCGTTGTCCTTGTCCTCTCCGTGGGCAAACGCGAGAGAAACCGGGCCTACAAAGCCGCAAAGAGTAGACTTGTCGAATGATGACTAATCACAAACAAGTCTGCCCCGGATTATTCATTATTCAAAGCTGACATATCCATGCCAGCAGAGATGAGGTAGTCACGCAGGTGGTGGATATCCTGCTTGCTGTATGTGCTGCTGTGGTGGGGACGATGCAAAGTGCCTTCCACTCCATTCAGGATAATTCGCATGCGTGCACCGTGGCCTGCCTGGATGTCGGCTCCAAGATGTCGCAGCAGTGATTCAATATCCCGCCAATGGATATTGCCGCCGGCAGGCCCCTGGAGAATCGCATGCAGAATGCGTGAATGTTTTTGACTCATAGCGAGTGAGTATAAAACAGTGTGGGTTGTTGCGCTGACTTGGTGACACGAAACACGCTGTCAAATATCGAGAAGGTCTCAAGTTCCCCCCCCTATTGACGCTAAACCCCTCAGTTGTCCGGTTTTTACTAAAAAGAAGCGTCGCATGAAGGTCAATCTTCCAGTTACTGATAACGAGCAGGTCATGCGAGACGGTCAGACGATCGTCTCCAAGACAGATTTGAAGGGAATCATCACCTTTGCCAACCAGGATTTTATCGATATCAGTGGCTTCACTGAAGCTGAGATGATTGGGAAAAATCACAACATCGTGCGCCATCCGGATGTGCCTGCTGGCGCGTTCGGGGATCTGTGGCAGACCCTCAAGGCGGGGCGTCCCTGGACGGGAATTGTAAAAAACCGTTGTAAAAACGGTGACTTCTACTGGGTGGAAGCCAACGTGGCACCCATTTTTGAAGCGGGTGAGATTGCCGGTTATCTTTCGGTACGCAACAAACCCAGCCGCGAGCAGATCTCGGCAGCGGAAACCGTCTACAAATTGGCGGCGGAAGGCAAGGTCGGCCTGCGCGAGGGTAGTGTAATCCGCTCACCCTGGCGTGATCGGCTCAACCTGTTTCGCCGCTTTAGTATTTTGAAGAAGCTGATGGTGGTTTCGGCCATTCCCGTTATTGCGGTGATCCTGTTTGCTTCCGTTTTGATTCTGGACAGATGGCAGGGGCTGCAAGTTGTGGAGACGGAACAGCTCGGCGTGGAACACCTGACGTACCTGAAGCAGACCCTGCGCCACATCGCGGACCACCGCAGCCAAAGTACTGCGTTGCTGGCTGGCGATGGTGGGACCGGTGAGGGCCTTGATGCGCTGGGTAATCAGATTTCGGATGATCTCGTCAGGATCCGGCAACTTGTGGGGCAACATCAGAACCGCTTCCAGTTGGAGGAAAATCTGGAGGGGCTCGAAAGTTACTGGGAAGAGATTCGCGAAGGGTATAGAGATCATGGCCCGGCCGAGAATGTCTTCCTGCATACTGAACTTCAGTCTGACCTGATGCAGATGTTCCGCCTGCTGGGCAAGCATTCCGGGCTGAAGCAGGATCCAAATGTGAACACGCAGAATTGGAGCATCCTGCTCATCGAACTGCTGCCGCAGATGGCGGATTTTCTAAGTCAATCTCAATCCATCGTAACGGCACTGCAGGCAAGTGGGGAGTTGGATGAAGAGAGTGAATCCGGACTGACCAATACTTTTTACAGTTTGACGATCCTGGATGAGCGTTCCAGAAGATTGCTGGAGGAGACGACAGCGAACACCCCCGGGTTGGAAGAGAAAACAACGTCACCTTTTGGTGAGTACAAATACGCCTCCTCCGGACTCCTGCCGGCAATGCAGGAGCTCATGGCGAACAAGGTGTTGACCGGAGAGGAGTCCGGCGTCACGCCGGAGGATTTCTCCAACCGATCGGTGCAGGGAATAGATGGTCTTTTGCAACTGTTCGATATCGGCGTCGAGCAGATCTATGCGGGCCTGAGTTTGCGTGAACAGGAGGCAATGAAGGTTGTATATTTCGCAGTGGGTGCAGCGCTGTTCATCGTGCTTGCCACAATCCTCATCAGCTATATCCTGCTGCGCAGAAGTGTGGCCATTCCACTCCAGGAGACGCTGAAGATATTTCGCCGTATCAGTTCCGGTGAATATCACAACAGGATTGAACCGACATCGGAAGATGAGATCAGCAATGTGCTGCGCGGCCTGAAGGCGATGCAGATCAAGCTCGGCTTCGATATCACAGAGGCCGAACGCCGGGCAGACGAGGCCCTGCGGATCCAGACGGCGCTAGACAATGTCTCCAGCAGCGTGATGGTTGCGGACAGGGATCACAACATCATCTACATCAACAGAGCTGCGCAGAAACTGTTCCATGATATTGAGAAGGAGATCCTGACGGAGATCTCTGATTTTTCCGCCGAGGCTATCATTGGCACAAGTATCGACCGCTTCCACAAACATCCTGAGCAGCAACGCCAGTTACTTGACCAGTTGACCACTACAGACCGATCCCGGATCAACCTCGGCAGTCGCATCTTTGATATTGCAAGCAGCCCGGTCATGGATGATGAGGGGGAGCGACAGGGTACTGCGACCGAATGGAGTGATGTTACCGAACAGGTTCAGGTTGAAGAGGAAGTGGCCGCTGTGGTGGAAGGCGTGGTGCAGGGAGAGCTACAACAGCACATCGATCTTGAAGGCAAGCATGGATTCATGAGGAGCCTTGGTACAGGTATCAACAGACTTACCCAAGTTGTAGCTGAGAGTGTTTCAGAGATGGAAGCGGTCCTCGGTTCTCTTTCCGATGGTGATCTGACCCGTAAACTCAGTGAAGAGAGTGAGGGGGCTTTTGGGCGTTTGTCTGAAGCGGCAAACCGGACGGTGGACAAGCTCAGAAACATGGTTCAGGAGATTCAATCCTCCGCCGACGCCATCACCCAATCCACCTCTGAGATTGCCTCCGGTAGCACGGAGATGTCCCGGCGTGCAGAGACACAGGCTTCAAGCCTGGAAGAGACTGCTGCCAGCATGGAGGAGTTGACCAGCACGGTACAGCAAAATGCAGAAAACGCCTCTGTCGCCAATCAATTGGCAATTGCGGGCAGGAGTGTCGGAGAACAGGGTGGCGTGGTGGTGACCCAGACTGTCCAGGCGATGGAAGAGATCAGCCAGTCAAGCAGTAAGATCGCCAACATCATTGGGGTTATCGATGAGATCGCCTTCCAGACCAATCTACTGGCACTCAACGCTTCGGTGGAGGCGGCGCGTGCAGGAGAAAAGGGGCGTGGTTTTGCCGTGGTGGCGGCCGAGGTGAGAAACCTGGCGCAACGCAGTGCCACTGCTGCCGGGGAGATAAAGACGTTGATCAAGGACAGTGAAGAAAAAGTGGCGACAGGCTCCGATCTGGTCAACAAATCAGGGGAGACCCTGAGAGAGATGATTGACGCCATGACAAAGGTCGGTGATGTGGTCTCTGAGATTGCAGCTGCCAGTTCGGAGCAGGCGGAGGGCATTCGGCAGGTAAACCAGGCAGTCATCCAGCTGGACGACAGCACGCAACAGAATGCGGCGCTGAGTGAGGAGACTTCGGCGGCCAGTCAATCCCTCGATGACCAAGCCAAGCGGCTGGTGGAGCTGGTAAGCAATTTCACCCTGCCTGGGAAATAATCCGCTAGTGTGATCACGCTGTATTTGTCCCTAAAGTTATGGTGGGTATAGCCGATACACCTCCTAAGATTTCTGGGAATATAACGCGATTTATGCGCGGAGAGGACAAGATGAAAAGAGGATTGTTAGCGTTAATTGGGTTATTCGCCAGCTTTTTCGTTATGGCAGGCACCATCAACTACGAAGGTTCCTCCACGATCGGAAAATTCATATCCGATGCCGACAAGATCTACGTGGGATCCTCATTCAAGATAAATGATGATAGCGAAAGCCTGGGTGGCGAGCAGTGTGCCACCTGGGATACGTGTGAGCTGGGTGGAGTCGCCCGCATGGTCGACCCCAGTGCGCTGGAGCAGGGCGTTCATGCGGTGATGATCGGCAAAGACGCTATTGCCGCAGTGGTCAATATTCGTAACCCGGTGACCCGGCTCTCCAAAACGCAACTCAGAGATGGTTACGGGAAGACTCAAGAACTGGAAAGAGCTGGAGGTCAAGATCTGATGATCAAGCCCTATATCGTCAAACCTGCATCCGCCACTACCGCGTGTTCCAGAAAAGTGATGGCTGGCGCTGAGTATTCTGGGACTGCGGTGGTCTCTCCCGACAGAAAGATTGCTGCTCCGGGTGATCTATGAACGGGGGCGCTTATTTGGCTGACTGTCTGGCCTTCCTCAAGAGCAATACGTAACTGAACGAAGCACAACAA
>NZ_JAAVSH020000001.1:1996840-2048428 GCF_011947365.2 endosymbiont of Lamellibrachia barhami | reverse complement strand
TCCAAAACGCAACTCAGAGATGTGTTTAGCGGGAAGATCAAGAACTGGAAAGAGCTGGGAGGTCAAGATCTGATGATCAAGCCCTATATCGTCAAACCCGCATCCGCCACTCGTCATGTGTTCCAGAAAAAAGTGATGGGTGGTGCTGAATATTCTGGGACTGCGGTGGTCACTCCCGACAGAAAGATCGTTGCCCGGGTGATTCATGAACGGGGCGCCATTGGCCAGATCAGTCTGGCCTTTCTTAAGAGCATCAAAAGGATTGCCCTGATTTCTGTCGATGGGGAAAAGCCGGCATTGGATAATCCCAACTACCCGGTCACCCGTGAACTCAATCTGGTTACCCACGGCGAGCCTGCGGGCGAGATCAGAAAATTTATTGAATGGACGCTCTCGCCTGAGGGACAGGGTGTGGTAAGGCAGCGATTTGTTGGAGTGAAATGAGAAAGTCCAGGGTTTTGCGCAAGCATGCCCAGTGCTGTATTGACAGCTGGATGATTTAGATACTCAAGGAACGAGAAAAATTGCCTTGAGATAACCATGAAAATCAAAACAAAAGTGATCATCGGCGCGGCGCTACTGGCCGCAATCCCGGTATTGGTCGCCAGTACGCTTATCGGATGGCTCGCCATTTCCAGTGGCAGGGCTGCTCTTGAGGAGCAGGCAACCCAGCATATCCTCGCCGTTCGGGATAGCAAAAAAGCGCAGATAGAGGATTATTTCCGGGTGATCCGTGCCCAGATACAAACCTTCTCCAACGGCCAGATGATTGTGGATGCCATGCTGGGATTAGGGGACGCCTATCTCAATTTCCATGGTGAGTTTGCTGAGCAGGAGCCCGACTTCTACCAAAATCAGCTATTGAGCTATTACAAGAACGAGTTTGTCACCGAGTTTCAGAATCGAAATGGTGGAGACAGCCCGCTCGTTGATGCGTATTTAACGGGTCTGGATGAAACCGCCACCGCTATCCAATATCAGTACCTCAAGGCAAACCCCAATCCGCTGGGTGAAAAAGAGAGATGGAGTGATCCTGAGGATGATACGCTTTACGCCCAGATTCACAGTCTTTATCACCCAAAACTGCGGGACTTTCTGGAAAAATTCGGCTATTACGATATTTTTCTGGTGGAGCCAGAAAACGGTAACATTGTCTACTCTGTCTTCAAAGAGATCGACTTTGGAACCTCTCTGCTCACCGGTCCCCATGCTGATTCCGGTCTGGGCGAAGCCTTCAGGTCGGCCATGAAGGCGGAGAAACCTGACAATGTCAGCATCATCGATTTTAAGTCCTATGGTCCATCCTATAATGACCAGGCTGCCTTTATCGCCTCTCCTGTTTTTGACGATGAGAACCGTGTTGGGGTACTCATCTTTCAGATGCCGGTAGATAGGCTGAACGGCATCATGACCAGTGGCGGCAAGTGGCAGGAGGTCGGTCAGGGCAAGACAGGTGAGACCTACCTGGTCGGCAAAGATCTGACTGCGCGCAGTATCAGTCGATTCATGGTGGAGTCTCCACACAGTTATCCTGCGCTGCTGGAAAATGTTGGGGTTGCGAAAGGGATTGCCGATGCACCAGCGTGCCAAGGCACCAACGCAGGATACAGCAGATTGATACTCCCGCAACCTCGGCCGGAGCCGGGGTGAGCGTGGCGTGGTATCTTGACGGCTATCATGGAAAGCCGGTGCTCTCAGCCTATGCGCCATTGAACGTTGCCGACTCGACTGGTCAATCTTCCCATCAATTCAGGAGGGGTCGGAGTCGAATCAAGGCCGGAGCTACCTCACCGGCATCGCTCCGAACCGACTTTATACCACGACATGACAGGCTCGTTCTCGACTCCGACCCCGGGGGAAATCTGGAGCGGACGACGGGATTCGAACCCGCACTACCCGGGGGCAACCGGAATGTCGGGCTCTGAAGGCCCGTGTGCTACCGTTACACTACTACGTCCGCTTGAAAATGCGCCGCCAGGACAATAGGGGACAGACCACGGTTTTCCAGATCTATTCCTCAATAACGTGGTCTGTCCCCTATTGTTCCCCTGCGAGCTCTCCATCTATATCCTGTTTGGCACAGGTCTGGCGGGGCTGACATTTTTGAGAAGAAGATTGAAGCCTAAGGCTTCTGCAAGCTAAAGGGGACAGATTTATTCTCTGGTTCCCACGCTCCGCGTGGGAACCCATAATGTAGCGCTCTGCGCTACATCACCGCAGAGCGTGGGAACGAGGAATCGAGTCTGACCCTTTGTGAAGATTTTTCAGGCGGCGGTCACCGCGCTGGCCTTACTGAATACCAGCCCATCATTGCTTACCTCCACCTGGATGGTGTCCCCTGCGGTGAAACGACCGCTGAGGATCGCCTGCGCCAGCGGATTCTCCAACTGCTGCCTGATCGCCCGTTTCAGCGGACGCGCCCCATAGACCGGGTCGAAACCCGCCTCGCTCAGCCGGTCGAGTGCGGCATCGGAGATCTCCAGGCCCATCTCATTGTCGGACAGGCGCTGTTGCAGATAACCGATCTGAATCGAGGCAATGGCTCGGATCTGCGCCCTGTCCAGCGGATGAAAGACCACGATCTCGTCCAGACGATTGATGAACTCCGGCCGAAAACTCTGCCGCACCACCTCCATGATCGCCGCCTTCATCTCGTCATATTGGGTTTCCGATGTCTTTTCCTGGATCATCTGTGAGCCCAGATTGGAGGTCATCACAATGACGGTATTGCGGAAATCGACCGTGCGGCCCTGACCATCGGTCAGACGGCCGTCATCCAGCACCTGCAGCAGCACATTGAAGACGTCGGGATGGGCCTTCTCCACCTCGTCCAGCAGAATCACGGAGTAGGGACGACGGCGCACCGCCTCGGTGAGATAGCCGCCCTCTTCGTAACCCACATAACCGGGAGGCGCACCGATGAGACGCGCCACCGAGTGTTTCTCCATGAACTCCGACATGTCGATACGGATCATCGCCTCCTCGGTATCGAAGAGGAACTCCGCCAGCGCCTTGCAGAGTTCGGTCTTGCCCACACCGGTGGGACCGAGAAAGAGAAACGATCCATTGGGCTGACTCGGGTCGGACAGGCCAGCCCTGGAGCGGCGAATGGCGTCACTCACCGCACGCACGCCCTCTGCCTGGCCGATGACCCGTCTAGCCAGCTCATCCTCCATACGCAGCAGTTTGTCGCGTTCGCCCTCCAACATCTTGGAGACCGGGATGCCGGTCCACTTGGAGACCACTCCGGCGATCTCCTCTTCGGTGACCTTATTACGCAGCAGTTTCATCTCCTGCATCTCTGCCTGGGTCGCCATATCGAGCTGCTTCTCCAGTTCAGGGATGCGTCCGTACTGCAACTCGGACATGCGCGTCAGATCACCGGCCCGGCGGGCGGTTTCCAGTTCCAGACGCGCCCGCTCCAGCGACTCCTTGATGTGGGCAGTGCCCTGCAAGGCCGCCTTCTCCGATTTCCAGATCTCCTCCAGATCGGAGAACTCCCGCTCCAGCCGTTCGATCTCATCCTCCAGGTGAGTGAGCCGCTTTTTTGAAGCCTCGTCGGTCTCTTTGTTGAGTGCCTCTCGTTCGATTTTGAGCTGAATCAACCGCCGCTCCATACGGTCCATCTGTTCCGGCTTGGAGTCGATCTCCATACGGATCAGGGAGGCCGCCTCGTCCACAAGGTCGATCGCCTTGTCCGGCAGCTGCCGGTCGGAGATATAACGGTGGGAGAGGTTCGCTGCGGCGACGATGGCCGGATCGATGATATCGACTCCATGGTGTACCTCGTAGCGCTCTTTGAGTCCACGCAGGATGGCGATGGTGTCCTCCACACTGGGTTCATCCACCTGCACCTTCTGAAAACGGCGTTCCAGCGCAGCATCCTTCTCCACATACTGACGGTATTCGTCCAGGGTGGTTGCGCCGACGCAGTGCAGCTCACCACGGGCCAGGGCAGGTTTGAGCATATTGCCCGCATCCATGGAGCCTTCCGCCTTGCCGGCGCCTACCATGGTGTGCAGTTCATCGATGAAGAGGATGATCTGCCCCTCTTGTTTGGAGAGGTCATTGAGCACCGCCTTGAGACGCTCTTCGAACTCACCGCGAAACTTCGCCCCCGCGATCAGTGCACCCATATCCAGGGAGAGCAGCCGTTTGCCTTTCAGCCCCTCCGGCACCTCTCCATTGATGATGCGCTGGGCCAGACCCTCGACGATAGCGGTCTTGCCCACGCCAGGCTCACCGATCAGCACCGGGTTGTTCTTGGTACGACGCTGCAGTACCTGGATGGTACGGCGGATCTCGTCATCCCGCCCGATCACGGGATCAAGTTTGCCCTGCTCCGCCCGCTCGGTAAGGTCGATGGTGTACTTCTGCAGGGCTTGGCGCTGATCCTCCGCATTCGGATCATCCACCTTCTGACCTCCCCGCATCTTCTCTATAGCCTGCTCCAGACGCACCTTGTCGGCACCCGCCTTGCGCAGCAACCCGCCGATCTCACCCTTGTCGTCAACAGCCGCAAGTACGAAAAGCTCACTGGATATGTACTGATCATTGCGCTGTTGGGCGAACTTGTCGGTCTGGTTGAACAGCCGCCCAAGGTCATTGGAGATATGCAGATCCCCCTCAGTCCCCTGTACGCCCGGCAGTCGTTCCAATGAGGCGCTGAGATCCGAACGCATCTGGTTAACATTGATGTCAGCCTGTGTCAGCAGGTGGCGCACGGTTCCACCCTCCTGATCCAGCAGGGCGCTCATCAGATGCACCGGCTCGATAAATTGATGATCACGGCCGACAGCCAGGCTCTGGGCATCTGCCAGTGCCATCTGAAATTTGCTGGTCAAACGATCCATACGCATGAGAAAAACTCCACAATAAAACCTTAATATTCCAACAGATTGGGCGGATCCCGCTAAAATTCAAGCATCCCAGAATAAAAATAGTGTAAAGATTGTCCAACTGCTGCCGACACAATGCTTTGAGTAGCTCAGCCCAAGCTGTTTCAGGGCAAAACCTAGTTTGCAAGACCCCGGAACAGCGAAACAATGAAACTGACCTCAAAAAACCTCACTATCACCTATGTCGTTTTCTTCATGCTGTTGCTGGCGCTGCTGCTGGCGGGCATCGTTATTCAACGCATAGAGGCCAATCGTGCCCACCACATGGATCTTGCTGCCAATTCAGTAAAGATGACCGCCAACGAGATCAGCCGCATGATCGGCGAAAAACGCCGTTTGCTACACATCTTTTCCAATTATGAATCCGAGTTGATAAATGCGATCGACACGAACCCTGAAGATGTGGAGGCCCAGGAGAGGCTCAACCAACGCGTACTCAGCTACTTCCCCGACGGCTTTGCCTTCACCCTGGCTGACAGATACGGTTCTCCGCTTTATGACGATCTCAGCGGCGCTGTTGGCGAACTGTGTCAACTGAAGATCAGTGACTTTGCCGACGGTAAGGACGATTTGATTCAGATTCACCCGAACCCGAATCAGTACCATTTCGATATCATGGTCACCACCAGCAGACAGGATGGCCTGGTGTTTTTTGTCAGCTTTCAGACCACACTGATTCAGAATCTGTTACGGATCTCTCACCGGCATCAACACAAACTGATCCTGCTCAATAGCGAAAAACCCAACCTGATCGAGGTCACAGAAGAGGGAAATCGCTATGAATTGCAACTGGAGAATCCCACTCTCACGGAAGAAATGACCCAGCGCATTCTGGCGCGGCAAAATGTACCCGGCACGCTTTGGGAACTGGTGGATATCGGCGCTCCGGCAACCTTCAACGGTTTTGAAAAAGAGGTCATCGTCCAGGCCGCATGGGTATTCCTGGTCTTCTTCATCTCAAGCATGTTCATGGTGGGACTGATCCTGCGGAGTAAAACGCACCGTCTGCGTGCTGAACAGGCCCTGCTGGCGGCCAAAGATCAGCTGGAAATAGAGGTGGCCTCACAGACCCAGCAGTTGCGTGCACGCAAAGAGCTGGCGGAAACCACTCTGGCCTCGATCAGCGAGGGCGTCATCACGACCAATGCCCAAGGCGTGGTTACCGCACTCAACCACACGGCCCAGGAATTGACCGGCTGGGGGGCTAAACATGCACTGGACTGCCTGCTTGCCGACATACTCAATCTGTCCGATGAGACCACAGGCGCGCCAGTCGATCTCCCTCTGGGTCAGTGTCTGACCGCAGATGAGATAACCAAACTGGACAATCGGCCACTGATTCTCACCCAAAGCGATGGAAAAACCACCCGCACCGTGCAGTTATCTGTGGCAGTAATCAGCGGCGAAAGAAATAAGAATGCCGGAAATGTGCTGGTAGTCAGAGACATTACCGAGGCTCAGCGCATGGCGCAACGCATCTCCTGGCAGGCAACCCATGATGCACTGACCGGTCTGATCAACCGGCTGGAGTTCGAGCGCAGGCTGAAGACGGCAATGGAACTGGCCCACACCGACAATGCCGAACACGTCTTGATGTATCTGGACCTGGATCAATTCAAGGTGGTCAACGATACCTGCGGCCATATTGCAGGTGACGAATTGCTCCGCCAACTCACACAGATGCTGCTTGAGATCGCCCGCCGTACCGATGTCGTGGCACGTTTGGGCGGTGATGAATTCGCCATCCTGCTTGAATACTGCCCCCAACAGCAGGCCATTGTGTTGGCGGAAGAGATACGTCTTTCGGTGCGCAACTTCCGTTTCACCTGGGAGAATAAGCCTTTCACCCTCGGCGTGAGTATCGGAGTGGTCCCCTTCAATGCCAGATATCATGACCTGACCCAGATCCTCAGCGCCGCTGACAGTGCCTGTTACGCGGCCAAGGAGGGGGGCCGCAACCGGGTCCATGTCTACTCTGAGGAGGATGAGCTGATAGAACAACGCTATGGCGAAATGCAGTGGGTTTCCCGCATTCGTCATGCACTGGACGAGGGGCGATTTATGCTCTATTGCCAGAAGATCCAACCCATCCGCTCAAACATCAACAGCGGCTTTCACCTGGAGATTCTGCTCAGACTGGAACAGGAGGATGGACAGATGATGCTGCCTGGCGCCTTTATTCCTGCCGCTGAACGCTACGGTCTGATGATCGATCTGGATCGGTTTGTCATTTCGGCTACGCTGCAGTGGATGGAGAGCTGCCCCCCGCTGGACGACGGCTTCGTCTCCATAAACCTCTCGGCCCAGTCGATTACCGACCCCGGCTTTCTGGAAGTACTGGAATCTCAACTTGAGAGCAGCGGCGTGGATCCCCACCGACTCCTTTTTGAGGTGACGGAGACGGCAACCATCTCCAACCTTTCCAAGGCACAACAGTTCATCGAACGCATAAAATCCCTGGGCTGCCGCTTTGCCCTCGACGACTTCGGCACCGGCATGTCCTCCTTCGCCTACCTGAAACACCTGCCGGTGGACTATCTGAAGATAGATGGTGAGTTCGTACGCGACATCGCCAGCGATCCTGTTGACTTCGCCATGGTAAAAGCGATCAATGAAGTCGCCCAAGTCATGGGCATGGATACCATTGCCGAATATGTCGAGGACGGAATCACCCTCGCGATGCTGAAAGAAATCGGCATCGGTTATGGTCAGGGCTACGCTATTGCCAAACCTGAACCATTGAGCGATTTTTACTGCGCCCTATCTGCCAGGGACACATATGCGCTGCCCTGAAAATCGGTTGTAACAGTCACCATCACGGCGCCAGGCTGCCACCGCAGACACCGGCGGATTCGGCGTGCTTAAAGAGCCGCTCCGCATCGATGATCTCGATGTGACTGCCGTTTACCCTGATCAGCCCCTGCTTGGTAAAGTTATGTAGGATACGGGAGAAGGTCTCGGGCTTTACCGATAGCCGTGAGGCCAGCACCCCCTTGGGGGCTCGCAGATCGATCATGTTACCGTTCTGTTTTTCCGTGTCCCAATTACCCCAGAGAAACCCTGCCACCCGTCCAGTGGCGCTCTGCAGGGTCAAATCGTCGATCTCCTTGATCAGATGCTTGAGCCGCTGACTCATGCTTGCCATGAGCCGGAAACAGGTAGCGGTGGACTCCCGCAGCATATCGAGGAAGGCCTGGCTGTCAAACGAGTACAGTTCAGCACCACCGATAGAAGTGGCGTTGACCGGAAAATTCGGACTCTCCTGGAACATCAGCGCCTCGGCAAATGTGTGGCCCGGCGTGATGATCTCGATGACCTTCTCATTTCCGTTCATGGCCAAACGGTAGAGCTTGATCTGCCCCTGAGTCACCAGATAGAAACGATCCGCCACGCCACCCACCTGAAACAAATGCTGACCATCCTCCAGTTCGATCACCTGACTCATCGCTTCGACCCGGGCTATCTGCCTTTCGTCGAGACGGGAAAAGATGTAACACTGCTTCAAATCAAATGACACTTTCAAAATACCCCAATTAACAGGAAAACCGGCTCAGCGATTCTGAGCCATCACAACAGTCCGACCTAACCAGATACGACCAACCCGCCCTTCAGACACTATTTTTTCAGCTGGGACAGATCCCGCACCGCACCCTGCGCCGCACTGGTGGTCAGCGCCGCATAGGCCTGTAGTGCCTGCGAGACTGGCCGCTGCCGGTTTTCCGGCTGCCAGGCGGCACTGCCCCGCTGCTCCATCTCCTGCCGCCGGGCAGACAACATCTCAGCGGAAACAGCAACATTGATGCGACGATTGGGAATATCGATATCGATGGTGTCTCCCTCCTGCACCAGACCGATATTGCCCCCTTCCGCCGCCTCAGGCGAACAGTGGCCGATAGATAGCCCCGATGTGCCACCGGAGAAACGGCCGTCGGTAATCAGGGCACAGGCCTTGCCCAACCCCTTCGATTTCAGATAACTGGTGGGGTAGAGCATCTCCTGCATGCCGGGACCCCCTTTGGGACCTTCATAGCGGATGATCACCACATCCCCCGCATTAATCCTGTCACCCAGAATTGCCTCCACTGCGTCATCCTGACTTTCAAAAAGCCGTGCGGGGCCGCTAAAGGTAAGGTTCGACTCATCCACCCCGGCGGTCTTAACAATACTGCCCTGCTCCGCCAGATTGCCGAACAATACTGCCAGACCACCGTCCAGTGAGTAGGCGTGCGCCAAATCCCGGATACAGCCGTTTTCACGATCGGTATCGAGACTCGGCCAGTTTTTATTCTGGCTGAATGCGACCTGGGTCGGGACGCCACCGGGTCCGGCCAAAAAGCGCTCCCGAACCTGTGGGTCTGAAGTCCGCTGGATGTCCCAGCGATCGAGGGCCTCGCCGATGCTGCCACTATGTACGGTGCCGCAATCCCGGTTCAGCAATCCTGCGCGATCCAGCTCGCCAAGGATCCCGATCACTCCACCTGCACGATGCACATCCTCCATATGGTACTGCTGGGTGCTCGGTGCGACCTTGCACAGATTTGGCACCTTGCGTGACAGCCGGTCGATATCCTGCATGGTGAAATCGACTCCCGCCTCGTGGGCCGCCGCCAGCAGATGCAGCACGGTATTGGTGGAGCCGCCCATGGCGATATCCAGTGTCATGGCGTTCTCAAATGCCCCGAATGTGGCGACTGAGCGAGGCAGAACAGAATCCTCTTCCTGCTCATAGTAGCGACGGGAGAGATCGACAATCAGCCGCCCGGCCTCCAGGAACAACGCCTCGCGCGCCGCGTGGGTGGCCACCAGGGAACCATTGCCCGGCAGACTCAGGCCCAGAGCCTCGGTCAGGCAGTTCATGGAGTTGGCAGTGAACATGCCGGAACAGGAGCCGCAGGTGGGACAGGCCGAACGTTCAATGGCCGCCACGTCGCTGTCGCTCACATTGGGATCAGCAGCGGAGACCATGGCATCCACCAGATCCAGTTTGATCTCTCCTTTGGAGGAGAGCGTGACCTTACCCGCCTCCATCGGTCCACCGGAGACGAAGACCGTTGGAATATTGAGCCGCAGGGCAGCCATCAGCATACCGGGGGTGATCTTGTCGCAATTGGAGATGCAGACCAGCGCATCCGCGCAGTGAGCATTGACCATATACTCCACGGAATCGGCAATGATATCCCGCGACGGCAGCGAATAGAGCATGCCGCCGTGCCCCATGGCGATGCCGTCATCCACCGCGATGGTATTGAACTCCTTCGCAACACCACCTGCCTTTTCGATCTCCCGGGCCACCAATTGCCCCATATCCTTCAAATGGACATGACCCGGCACGAACTGGGTGAAGGAGTTGGCAATGGCGATGATCGGCTTTTCGAAATCGTCGTCCTGCATCCCGGTAGCCCGCCACAGGGCGCGGGCACCGGCCATGTTGCGTCCATGGGTGGTGGTATGGGAACGGTATTTCGGCATTTCACTCTCCGCGGGGTCTGCTCAAGCGCGCATTATGCCCCGATTTGCCGGGAGCAAACAATCACAACTCCGGGTCAAACGGGAGACGCAGACAGAACTCCGCCCCCCCTGTTTCACTGTTGCATACCTCGATGGTGCCACCGTGCTTCTCGACCGCCACCTTGACGAAACTCAACCCAAGGCCAACGCCGGTGCGCTGGTATTCGGTAGTCTGATCACCCTGCTGAAAAGGCAGAAAAATAGTTTCCAACTGGCCTTCAGCAATACCCGGACCCTGATCCCTGATACAGCAGACTATCTCTCTGTCGAGACAGGTTAGGTGAACGCTAATCACCGAATCTGCGGGCGAGAACTTGACCGCATTACCCAGCAGATTCTGCACTGCACGTTCCAATATCCCGGCATTACCGTTGAGCCAGGCTTCTTCACACTCGATCTGCTGGTCGATACGAATATAACGCGACTGCGCCTGGATAAAGATCTCATCGACCGCACTATAGACCACTGAGACGAAATCGGTATCTGCAAACGTCGTGGCATCCACCGATTCAGCCCGGGCCAATTGCAGAAAATCATCCGCCAACCGCAATGAACGCTGCGCCAGTGGCTGTATCTGTTTGGCCAGCGACTCCGCTGTGCCTTCCGTTGCCTGGCGGGACTGTGTAAGGGAGAGCACCGACGTGATGGGAGAGCGGATGTCGTGAGAGAGAAAACTCAGCATCTTGGCTCGGATTCGTTCAGTGCGCTTGAGCGCACCGATAAATGAGAGCGTCACAATCATACCGAAACTACCGGCAAGAGACGGGGCCAGGGGTTTCATCTGCACAAACAACTCAGTATCCGGCAGACGCAGCGCCTCGAAACGGATCGGCTGTTCGTCCAGCAGCAGGCGCTGCATCAGTTCATTCCAGTCGTAACCACCCTGGATCTCCAGCTGGCTCAATAATGTTTCGGCATCCATGCCAACCAGGGAAACCGCGTCCGTCTGGCCAAGATAGAAAGCAGCTCGGGGGTTGGCCATTGCCACCTGTCCCATGGCATCAACCACCAGCAGACCATCGTCCATCTGGCTGATCGCATTCCCGATGAAATTGCGCATATTGTGCAGCCGCTCATGAGCATGGCGCACCTGCTCGATACGGCGCTCAACAGACTCCAGCGCTCCTCGCGGCGGGGATTTTTCTGGCAGAGAGAGTTTCGCCGCAAAATCCTCCAGCAGCAGCAACACTCTTCCCTGCGGAAACTCATCTGCGGGCCAGCGCAGACCCAGCATCCAGCTCGTCTCGCCTCGGGAAACCCGTATCCACTGATCGGGGCCAAAACGCCGCCAAACCCCAGGATTGTGCCATTGAGCCTCTCCCTGCGGGAGCGATTCTGTCGCCGGGAAAGCGCCCTCGGCAAACATCGGCGCGCCGTTGGTGTCGCACACCATCCACCCGTCCAATTTGGTGATCCGCTGGAGAAACCTCAACCCCTGGCGCAGATCTTCGAGGGACTTCGCCGAAGGCATCAGCTGGGGCTCCTTTTGCAGTTTCTCCATCTCCTGATTCAGATAGCGAATAGTCTGTCCCAGACGACGCCAACTCCATAGCGGGTAGCTCAACACCAGACCCAATAACACCGCCGAGGGCGGAAACCAGATGTGCAGAACATGCAGCGCCAGCAACACCAGACCAAACAGAGAAAACAGCAGTGCCAAGGTTACCAGCGGCGCCAGGTGGGGACGCACCAAACCGTAGAGAAGAAAGACGAACGCCACCACCATCCCCGAAATCAACACTCTCCAGGGCATTTCCACCAGACTGAGAACCCTGTCCGTTCGCAGGGCTTCGAGGATATTGGCATTGATCTCCACCCCGGCCATCGGCTGACCGTGACCGGAGACCGGCGTGGGCAGCACATCTCCCAGACCGGTAGCGGTAACGCCCACCAACACGATGCGATCCTGAAACGCAGCGGGCAAAAAATCCCCCGCCAGCACCTGGCTGTAGGAGTAGCGGGGGTAGTGCCCGGCCGGGCCGGTGAAAGGAATCAATCGGTGCTGATCACGAAAGATCGGCTGCATGGCTGACTGGCGCTGCGCCTGATGCAGACCCGCCCTGTTCTTCTGCCAACGTTCAGGATCCAACCACTGCAAAACAGAGAGCATCATATGGGGCCAGTAGGCTGCCCCAACCCCTTCGTAGAGGTAGATGCTGCGGCCTATCCCGTCCGCATCCAGTTCCATATGCACATGCCCGAGACCGGCTGCCACTGCGGACAGTGCAGGCAGCGGCGGGGTCTCCACCAGTTGCCCGCCCAGTCGATACTCCTCCATGACGACAGGAAAGAAGACCCTGCCGCTGGCTGCGGTGGATTGAATCAGTAGACGGTCTCTCTCAGGGTGTTCCCTGTCACGCTCTGCAAACAGGATATCCATTGCGATAACCTTCGCGCCTGCGTCAGTCAGACGATCGATCAGACGGGCATGCAGATCCCGCGGCCAGGGCCAGCGGCCAAATGCCTCCAGGCTTCTGTCATCCACCGCGACAATCACCACATCCTCCGCTGGCGGAGTGTGCCAGAGGTTGAGTTGCAGATCGTAGATGAGTTGGTCCCAACGCCACAGCCAATTACTAGAGACCAGCAGCAGGATCAGGCCCACCAGCGCAAACAGCGACCACTCGGGAAACCGGAAAACCTGGGCAGAACGACTCATGGACCAGGCTGTGGTAATGGCAGGTCGAGGCGATAGACCTGAGATTGCCGCGCATCGTCCTCACTCTCCATCAGCGCATCCACACGGATATAGTAGGTCCCCGGCCAGGGAACCGGCAGCACCCGTTCGGGGTTCGTGCCAACCCGCTCCAGCAGCGGCTGCTGCAACATGGGATCCGCGGCGACCAGAAAACGGTAGCCCCAGGCGTTGTCGACAGCGTTCCAGCGAACCCACATCCAGGGGCCATTGAATTGGGGCGCCTCAATTACCGGAACCTCCACCTTCACCGGTGGTGGGGGAGGGGGTGGTTCGTTCAGCAAAAAACGGTGTTCCGCACTCAGCCCCTCCAATCCCAATTCGTCGATGCCCCGCACGCGAATGCTGTAGCTGCCGGGGGTTAATTCCAGTAGGGTAAATTCAGGGGTTGTAAGCACCTGCTCCACGATGACCCCGCCACCCGGCTCCCCTCGGAAGAGCTGCACCCGGTAGGCTTCGGCACCCTCCAGCCCTGACCAGCGGAGGGACGCTGCGGGAAGATCCATATCGACCTCAAGCATACTGATATCGGGCGACGTTAGCAGGGGGCGGGGCTTTAACGGGGGCTTTCCAGGTTCGATCATGGTGCCGAACCCTGCATCAACATCCAGGCTCTCTCCCTCGCCTTCAACGGCCACCTGACCCCTCACCACCTCATTGCGCGTCAGACCGCTCCCGAACTCGACACCGACCCGGAAGCCGGTGCCCCGTACCATGGTGACCGCCGCCGGGGTGGTGATCTGAAACCGGGCGCCTGCACCCTGCAAAGGCTCCACCTCACTCTCCACCCGTCCGTACTGCACCCGCACCCGGGTATCGACCATGCCCGCCTCACCAAAAGCTGAGAGAGTGTCCATGGAGACCTGAGTCTCAGGGCCGAGCATCAACCGGGAGCCATCGGCAAACCTGAGTGCGAGGCTGCTCTGCCTGCCGGTGGTCACCACATCGCCAATCTGTAGCTGGTCCACATCGGAAAGCGAAACGGGATCACTTTCCCCCGCACGAACAATGCTCACTTCCCCTTCGAGAGAGAGCACCTCTGCCGGACTCGGGGTAAGCTTCAGCCACTCCAGCGGCACTTTGATTTCACTACCCAATGGAATCCGTGTAGGATTTTCGATCTGATTGTAGTACTGCAACCTGACGGTTGAGATCTCATTTTTCAGGAATTGAGCACTGATTTTCGAGAGCGAGTCACCACTCCTCATGCGATAAACCCAATCCTCTGCCTGAACAGAAGGAAGGGCCAGGATCAAGAGTGAGATCGCGGTAATAAAACGGGTATAACGCAACATCTATCTATCTTTCATGAGTTGATAGACCAACAGAAATTCCAACCGAATGGTGGAGGGGAGACAACATTCTTACGGATTGAACCGTATCAGACAACTCTCTGTACCTGGCTGCACCAATTTCACGATTATTTAGCAGGAATTGAAGACCTGGGCGCTCGGATAACGTGGTAATAAGAGGCTGTTCTAATCCAGGTCCATTCGACACTGCCATCGGCTATTTCAGACCGATGGAATATGCCGAATAATTATGTGATCAGATACCAACGGCGGACGCCATGTCATCTTTTTGCAGCTGTTCCAGACGATACCCCTGATGATAGACCGCCTTGAGTCTCCAGCCATTTTCCGGCACCAGGCTCAGTTTACGCCTCAACCGGCTCATGTGAGTATCCACGGTACGGGTCACCAGCCCCGGGCCAAACCCCCAAACCGTCTCCAGCAGGTGGTCCCGGGAGAGCAGTCGACCGACATTGGAAAAAAGAATCCAGGCCAGTTGAAACTCTTTCTCGGTCAACTCGATGGATACCTCACCGCTGACAATCATCTTGGCATCCCTGATGAGTTTGAAATTGCCAATTTCAAGCACGTCATTGCGCGAGGTCTGTCCGGTTTTACGGCGTGCCAGGGCTTTCACCCTCGCCAGGGTTATTTCACGCGAGATCGGTTTTGCAAGATAGTCATCTGCTCCCCGCTCCAGCGCTTCGACAATATCCCCTTCGCTGTCCCGGTGAGTGATAAAGAGCACCGGTATGTTCCAATCCATCTCCTTGCGCACCCAGGAAAGCACCTCGATACCCGTGGCATCAGGCAGTTCCCAGTCCATGATCAACAAGTCGTAGGATTCATGCCTCAGCTCCCGGATATAGGCGCTTGCATCTGCAAAAACACGACAGGTATAGCCTTCCGATTCCATCCATTCCCGCAGCACAATGGATTGCACCGGATCATCTTCAAGACAAGCAATTCGCACTACATTTCTCCTTGCTTATTATTTCCTGATTACCCCTAAAATTCAGCCATGACCGGAGAGTGTTTTTCAATCCGCAAATAACGCGATTTTTCTTTATGCATTAAGTCATTGCATCCATCCAACAAGCCCTATTCTGTCATCATTGAACCGGCCGATGCAGATGAATAACAATCAGGTTTTCATACAAAATCAATGCATTTGCGCTTTTAGCGTTGTTCGCGGACAAATCCCTTTCCCTATAGCAGCTGAGTGATAGGGGTAATCAGATATTATTTTGTCTGGACTCCTGTCGCAGAGCGGCGGCGCCCTAACCCGGCGCCGCCGCCCATCCACTTCGCTCCTGAAGTGGCGTTTTATTTCACATCAATCTCGACACGCCGGTTCTGATAACGACCGTCCTTCGTGCCATTGTCGGCCACAGGCTGAGTCTCACCCATACCTTTGGAGGTAATCTGGTCAGCTGGAACACCTTTGCTCTCCAGATAGAGCTCAGCAGATCTGGCACGACTCTCCGAAAGCCCTTGATTATATTCGGCAGAACCCGTGCTATCGGTATGTCCGATGACTTCCACTGCACTACCACGTGAATGTGAAAGTATCTTTGCCGCTACTGCATCCAACGCCATCTTGGCCTTATCACTCAAATCAGCACTGTTGAGCTTGAAGTTCGCATGACCGACGAGGGTGAAATCAAGGCTGCATCCCGTCGAATCAACTGTTTCACCAGCGGGGGTGTCAGGGCATCTGTCTTTATAGTCCGCTACGCCGTCACCATCGGAGTCCAAGGCGCAACCGTTGGCATCCACGCTGGCGCCGGCAGGGGTACCCGGGCACTTGTCCTTGTAATCGGCTACGCCGTCACCGTCGGAGTCCAAAGCGCATCCAACCGCATCAACCTTCACACCCTTCGGCGTGCCAGGGCATTGATCCTTGTCGTCCGTGACACCATCACCATCGGCGTCCTGCATCAGGGCACAACCCTTCTCATCAACCTTGGTTCCTTTGGGGGTACCGGGACAGGCATCCAGGGGGTCTACGACACCATCACCATCTGCATCGCCATAGCAGGCGGGATCGACAGGAAATCCGGCGTCAAAATAGTTGGATTCCCAACACTCACCATAGTTGGTGTGAATGACACTCTTGCCCGGCTCGTGGATAAAGCCATCCTCAACCGCGTAGGCCGGTATTGCCACCACTGCGGAAAGCATGAACGGCACTGCCGCAAGGCGCATTGTTATCTTCTTGGTCGAATCCATTTTTCTCTCCAATTATTTCCAAATTCAATAAACGTCCGCTCAGGCGGCTGCGTCTGCTTTAAACAGATGAATATCCTGTTGCGGATAGGGGATACTGACACCCTCCTTGTCGAAGGTGGTTTTGATCATCTCCAGCAGATCCGCCCGGGTAGTCCAATAATCAGCGGACTTGACCCAGGGGCGCACGGCAAAATCGACACTGCTGTCATTCAACGTCAGCAGCATAACCGTCGGTGCCGGATTCTCCAGCACGGTGTCGTTTGCTGCAAGTATGTCGTTGATCAGGTCACGTGCCTTCTTGATGTCGTCGTCATAACCGATACCAATCACCAGATCGATACGTCGGGTGTCCCTGGCAGAGTAGTTTACAATCGTTCCGCCATAGATCTGCGCGTTAGGCATAGTGATCTCGCGGTTATCACCGGTCTTCAACATAGTATGGAAGATGCGAATCTCCTCCACCACACCCATCTCGCCTCCGGCCTCAATAAAATCACCAAGTTTGAAGGGGCGAAAGATGATCAGCATGACACCCGCGGCAAAACTGGAGAGAGAGTCCTTGAGCGCCAGACCGACCGCCAGGCCGGCGGCACCGAGAATGGCCAACGCGGAAGTCGTATTGACACCCAACTGCTCAAGGGCGGCCATGACGATAACTGCCAGCAGCGATACATAGGCGATATTGCTGAGAAAGTTGATCAGCATCTGATCAACCTTGCCCTTGACCATCACCTTCTCCAGTCCCCGCACCAACAGGCGGGCGACCCAGCGACCGATGACGAAGACCAGCAGCGCCAGGATGATCTTGGTTCCCCAGGGAATCACATAGGCGTTAAGAATTTGTTCTACAGATATTTCCATGTTTCATTCCTGAAATTGGTCAGATAAATTATTATTTTCCCGGCTTGATAACCTCTTCTCCCATCAGCAGACAGAATTGGCAGTATAGCCATCGCAGGGATCCAGCACCCTGATAATCGACGTAATCCACCTATATAGGTGCTTAAGAACGCCAGCATAGGGGATTATCCTAAGCTGACAAAGTCACGACTTGTGAATAATTGTAAACTGGGACGTAGCGAAAATTCACAATTAGAGAGAACAAGCGCGCGTTGGATATTGGCGTTCACCTGAAACATCGTCCTGCCGGGAGTGGCCTGGACCGTGCAAAATCATTCAATAACAGTCACTCTATATCAGCCACCCAGCAAACCCAATGAGGTAGACCCAATGTCAGTACTCCTTGAATTCAGCATGTTCCCCACCGACCGGGGTGAAAGCGTCAGCACAGAGGTCAGCCGGATCATCAAGATGATTCGCAAGAGCGGCATCAGCTACCGCCTGACGGCTATGGGGACCATCATTGAAACCGGCGATATTCGTGAGGCACTCGATCTTGTCGAGCAGGCCTACCAGGTACTGGAGGCGCAAGGCTGCAAACGCATCTACTCATCACTAAAATTTGATATCAGAATTGGTAAGGAAAACCGTCTGGAGCAGAAGATACGTTCCGTGCGGGAGAAGATCGGCGAGGTTCAACAGTAGTTCGCCGGCAACCGGACATAGATGCCGCCACCCAGCGCACCCTGATTTCTGGAGACCTTATCCCTGTTTGGGATATTCTATTCCCTATTTTTCCAGCCACGCGAAAAACACTCCACCGCCAACGACCTATCATGCCATCCGAACCAGCAGCCACGACACAACTTCAGTCCGCGATCGATCTCTGGAGAGAGAGCCTTTCCGGCGTACTCTCCACCCAATCAAAAGGTGAACCTGGGTTTCCCTTCGGTTCGGTGGTGCCATTCTGCCTGGATGGAGAAGGCAATCCACTTCTACTGCTCTCACACTTGGCGGAGCATACAAAAAACCTGGACGAAGTCAGCGCCTGCTGTCTTACCGTCATGGAGCAGGGGAGTGGAGATGTGCAGAAGCTCGCCCGTCTCTCCTGCCTGGCGCAGGCCGCACAAATCGAAACACCGGCACCCTCCCTGGTGGAACGTTATTTCCACGACTTTCCCGACACACGCCCCTACTTCGAAACGCTGAATTTTCGCTTCTACCGGCTACAGCCGGTACGTTTCTATTTTATCGGTGGTTTCGGCGCCGCACGCTGGTTCGATAAGAGCCGTTTAGTCCGCAAGTAAAACCACTAACGTGTCGGAACGTAGGCATGATCAAGCGCAGCGGATCAGGCAAAAGACCCGGCATTTCAGACAGTGTCTGCCAGTTCAACACTCGAACAGATCATCAGCATCGGCTAACATAGCCCGCCCTGCAACAATCGAAGAGCCGCGCCATCATGACCTCATCTGCCATTCTCGGCCCCCTGAGCAACCTGCATGAAATGCAGGCACAACTGGTGGAGTCTCTCACTCCTGAGGAAGCCGCTCACCAGTACCATCCTGAACTCGGTTCACTCAACTGGCAGTTTGGCCAAGCGGTCTATCAGGAACTCCATTGGCTGCGTCTGATCGTTGCCGGTGATGATGATCTGAGCAAGCGGGTCGCCCACCTGTTCACGCCAGGCAAGCTCACTATCGAGGAGCAGTGCAGTCAACTGCCGCCCACCGATCACCTGCTCAACTGGGCTGCTGAGATCCGCGACGACCACCTCATGCGGCTGGCCAATCCCGCCACTCTGCCGGACCATCCGCTGCTCGCCAATGAACGGCTGCAGTGGTTTTTACTGCAGGAGCAGGCCAAACGCTACGAAACGATGTTGCTGCTACTGAACCAGCGCAGCCTGCAGATCGACACCAGCGGCTATCAGGTCACCCAGATACTCAAGGCCGCCGTCCCCTACTGGGAGACCAAGGAGTTGTCCCGGGGACACTACCGTGTCGGCGCCAGAGATCTCCCCTCCGCCTACGATAACGAACTACCGGCCCAGGCGGTGGAACTCACCAGTTTCCGCATCGCCCTGGATCCGGTCTCCAATACCGAATTCCTCGCTTTCATGGAAGCCGATGGCTATCAAAACCCGGAACTCTGGGATGAAACAGGCCGAAACTGGCTGAAAAAACACTCCATCAACCATCCAGAATACTGGCGCCAGGAAAAAACGGGTAACTGGTACGCCATGGGCGTCAACGGCCCCAGCGACCTGCCGCCGGATGAACCGATATCCGGCATCAATCGTCACGAGGCTCAGGCCTTCGCCAATTGGATCAGCGCTTTGGGCGGGAAATTCGAAGGGGCCGTGCTACAACACGAATACCAGTCAAAACCTGGACGAAGTCAGCGCCTGCTGTCTTACCGTCATGGGCAGGGTGGAATATTGCAAGCTCGCCCGTCTCTCCTGCCTGGCGCAGGCCGCACAAATCGAAACACCGGCACCCACTCCTGGTGGAACGTTATTTCCACGACTTTCCCGACACACGCCCCTACTTCAAAACATGAATTTTCGCTTCTACCGGCTACAGCCATTTCTATTTTATCGGTGGTTTTCGGCCGCACGCTGAGTTCGATAAGAGCCGTTTAGTCCTGAAGTAAAACCACTAACGTGTCGGAACATTATGGGGGCATGATCAAGCACCGGATCAGGCAAAAGACCCGGCATTTCAGACGGTATCTGCCAGTTCAACACTCGAACAGATCATCAGCATCGGCTAACATAGCCCGCCCCGCCACAGCAATCGAAACCGCGCCATCATGACCTCATCTTTGCCATTCTCGGCCCCTGGGCAACCTGCGCTGAAATGCAGGCACAACTGGTGGAGTCTCTCGCTCCTGAAGCCGCTCACCAATTGCCATCCTGAACTCGGTTCCTCCAGCTGGCAGTTTGGCCAAGCGGTCTATCAGAACTCCATTGGCTGCGTCTGATCGTTGCCGGTGATGATGATGATCTGAGCAAGCGGGTCGCCACCTGTTCACGCCAGGCAAGCTCATATCGAGCAGTGCAGTCAACTGCCGCCCACCGATCACCTGCTCAACTGGGCTGCTGAGATCCGCGACGAACACCTCATGCGGCTGGCCAATCCCGCCACTCTGCCGGACCATCCGCTGCTCACCAATGAACGGCTACAGTGGTTTTTACTGCAGGAGCAGGCCAAACGCTACGAAACGATGTTGCTGCTACTGAACCAGCGCAGCCTGCAGATCGACACCAGCAGCTATCAGGTCACCCAGATACTCAAGACCACCGTCCCCCACTGGGAAACCAAGGAGTTGTCCCGGGGACACTACCGTGTCGGAGCCAGAGATCTCCCCGCCGCCTACGATAACGAACTACCGGCCCAGGCGGTGGAACTCACCAGTTTCCGCATCGCCCTGGATCCGGTCTCCAATGCCGAATTCCTCGCTTTCATGGAAGCCGATGGCTATCAAAACCCGGAACTCTGGGATGAAACAGGCCAAAACTGGCTGGAAAAACACTCCATCAACCATCCAGAATACTGGCGCCAGGAAAAAACGGGGAACTGGTACGCCATGGGCGTCAACGGCCCCAGCGACCTGCCTCCGAATGAACCGATATCCGGCATCAATCGTCACGAGGCTCAGGCCTTCGCCAATTGGATCAGCGCTTTGGGCGGGAAATTCGAAGGGGCCGTGCTACAACACGAATACCAGTGGGAGATTGCTGTGCGAACCGGGGTGATAAAAAACCTGGGGCGTGCCTGGGAGTGGTGCAGCAACCCCTTCCACCCCTATCCCGACTTCCAGCCATTTCCTGCCCGGGAGACCTCCGAAGCGGATTTTGACGAGCACCATTTCACCCAGCGCGGCGGCAGCCTTCACACCCAGCGGGTGCTGCGCCGGCCCAGCCTGCGAGATCGCGCCCGGCCTGAACGGCGTTTTCAACTGGTCGGTTTGCGACTGGTCTTTCCACCACTGCACGAGTGGACCTGATGCGCCTGTTCCCGGAAAAACGACTGATCAGGAATGCATTTCTCAGCTTTTGAGGATAACGTCACAACCCCGGGTGGTCTGCCTAAAGATTCCACCCCATCTGCCAACAACCCGGTTAGAGGAAATATAATCAGAGTTCAGCAGATGGCAATCAACTCGATCGTGGGACCGGCACTACAGGGCATCCAGCGGGGATTCCAGGGCATGCGCCGTGTCGCCTCGGAGATTGCCAGCGCCAGCCAGACCGAAAAACAGAATCCCACTGACCTCTCCCGGGCGATGGTGGAGATGAACCAGCAGGCGCACCAGGCCAAGGCTTCGGCCCAGGTACTGAAGGCCGCTGACGATACTATCGGCACCCTGTTTGACGAGCACGTCTGAACGGTTCAGTCCAGAGGGGGTTGGAGTCAGCCAAAAACGGACATTGGATCTATCCCAACAAAACAGTTCTCCGGGCACTCACAATCCCCTATTGTTTGCACTCCCATCAGAGAATCCGGTTTCCCCTTGATGAGTTATCTGATCCATCTGTTTCACTCCTTGTCGTTGTATCAGGCTGGTTATCAGTTGAATGCTCCCTGACCATCCACCTTGAGGGCTTTGAGCAACAGGTCTACAGCATAGTTACGGACGGTATAGTTGGCTGCCTCGTAAATATCTCTATCCTCCCAGCCGTTGGCGTAGGCGATTTCCAGGTCGGCGGCCTCCACCTCATCGGAATTGAGGACCATCTTTAACACCAACATCAACAGGGCTTTTTCTTTCTCGGGCAAGGGAGCCGTGGAAGGATCTTCTTGTGCGCTACGAAGGTCATCCAGGTCCATTCCATTCTCGATCATTATTCCCTCGCTTGTGGTGACGCAGTACTTGCAGTCATTTCTGGCTGCCACGAGATACCGCATCATGGCGAGTAGGTTGGAGCTCAGGCGGGGGTGCGTTTCGTAGTGGCCAAGAAATTCCGTGAACTCGGCAAGGATGTTGGGGCTCACGCCCATGAGCAGTAGGGGATCGGGAATGAAGCCCATGATTTCGTTGGCGGCGACCAGCATCTTTTCGACTGCTTTTTCCTGGCCGACAGGAGGGGTTGGTTGCATCAGGGGGGTCCGGGGAGTGTTCATGAGTATCTCTTCTCTGTAGTGATTAAGCTGAAAAGAATCGTAACGCCTAGAGGAGAATTGATAATTACCTCCGCACGAAAATCATAATTTCCGATTTGGAAAGAATGGCAGGGGTAGAATCAGTGGACCAATCCAGAGCTTTCCCCGCTTTTCCGGTGCTATGCTAAAATTTCCCTACGAATAATTCCTTGTGGGCAATTTATGGATGTTCTTACATCGATGGTTATATTCTGCAGGGTTGTTGAAAAGGGCAGCTTTTCTGCTGTTGCCAGTGAAAGGGATATGTCTCCGTCAAGTGTCAGTAAACACATCACCGCACTTGAGAAGCGCTTGGGTACACAATTGCTTGGCCGTACGACGAGGCAATTGAACCCGACCGACGCAGGTTGTGAATACTACAACTACTGCAATCAGATGCTGGAAGAATTATCCGAGGTTGAAGCCAGCGTCAACCGCTATCAATTTGAGACTTCAGGCACCTTGCATCTCAGTATTCCGGTTACCTTTGGCGAGTTGCATATTATCCCTGCACTATGGATGTTTCATGAAAAATACCCTGATATGAATATCGATCTGACTATGGACGATCGCGAAGTCGATCTGGTCAGAGAGGGTGTTGACCTTGCTATTCAAATTGGTCCACTGGCAGATTCATCCATGATAGCCCGGAAAATAGGCAGTACAGAAAGGTTGTTTGTTGCCAGCCCGGAGTATCTGGCCAAGCACGGGGAACCTGAAACCCCCACTGAACTCAAACAACACAATTGTGTCGTCCTTTCCTCGATGATGGCGCCCGATGAATGGCAGTACACCGGTCCGAAGGGGAAGGAAAAAGTCCAGGTCAGCGGCAACCTGACGGTGAATAACCCCGCCGCACTACGTGAGGCTGTCCTGGCATGAGTGGGCTTGGCCGCAGCACCCGTCTGGCTGATTCACGAGGGTATTCAACAGGGTAAACTGAAAGTCATTCTGAAAGACTATGTGCCGATAACATTGGATATTAATGCGGTGTATCGCAAACGCCTGTACGTGCAGCAAAAGGTTATTCTTATAATTGACCATTTGCGTGAAACCTTCAAACGCACTCTAAAGAAGACGAAGGTTTAATCTGTTTCCGTCATTAGCTTGTTTGCTTGTCGGGATAGGCAACTCTGCAGTCGTGGCAAACCTTGAAGTCGTTTTTCAGTATCGACACCATTGATGCACCACAAAACGGGCAGTGTTGCGGCTGCACATAGTCTTTGTCGCTATTGTCCTGAAACATCCAGTAATAGGTTTTTCTCATTACATTGCATTGTTGTGCAAGTTGGAGTCCTTCAAGGTTTATGGAGCCGATTTCATCCTGCAATTTTTGTTTTGCCCATTCCCGGTATTCCATGGTGTCAGACCATAGAGTAAAAAGTGAGTTGTAAGTCTTTGCCCATTTGAAGATTGCATGCTTAAGCTCATTGGAAATGATTGCATCATTTAACAGAATGGTTTTTTTACACCGCATACAATTAAGTGGTGATTCTGGTAGTGCACCATGTAAAAGAGCAGGCTCATTTTTTGAGCAGCGGCAAATTTTATCTTGGTCCAGTCCCATGCTATTGGCCTCCATTCTCATAATTGAACTATGATTATCGAAAATTAAATGGGTCCTGATTTCAATCATAACAGCCTGAGATACTGCCTGCTTTTGATCAGGCGGCTTAAACTCCGGTAGCGAATCACTCATTTTTCGGATCACTGTTCAAACAATTGGGGCCACCTCCAAGGAGGAACGACATGGAAAAAACCTTCTTGCAACCCCCCTTTGTGGGCGAATCCCGGCTCCTCCTGGTCGACGGACTGGTTACCCTTTTCGATCAGGTAAACGAGAGGAACGAATCCTGCTGGGTTTCGATCGAGGCCCCCTCTGGATGGGGCAAGACACGGGTAGCCCAGGAGTTTTATGCACGTCTGGCCGCTCGCCAAGAACAACACTATTGGCCGGCCACCATACTGGAGGCTTCAGATGTCGATAGCCTCGATGTCAGTGCACGCCGTAAACGGGTTTTTCCCAACCCCCAATACTTCAAACGCCCCCCCGGTTCATTGCCGAACTTTATGTGGTGGGGTATTGCCTGCGACATGCGTAATGGCGTGGCATCACAAACCTTGCTGGAAGACCTCCAACAACTGGATGCCCACAAAATCTATCTGGAGGCCACATGGGCCGCCCATGCATCATTCAAGGAAAAACGCTTCCCGACCCTGGCCGCGGCTAAACAAGCCCTATCGGATGTCGTAGAGGAAGCAGCCAGTGCGGGGCTTGGGGAGGTAATCGAACAAGTTTCCGGTGCCACCGTCCCTGGGCTCGGTCTTATCGTCAAGCTAGGCCGATGGGGTATCGGAAAGACAAAAACGTCATGCGAAACAAAGGAAAAACTGCTTGCCGGCGGTAAGCTGGATGATGGCAGTAACCGTGACGATCTACTGGAAGATATCGTCGCCACTGTTGCCAAAATGGCCCGACCCGGACTACCGACAGTGGTCTTCGTGGAGGATTTCCACAAGGCGACGCCCCTGATGGAGGAGCTTGTCGAGCGTCTTGTACGCACCAATGCCGCATTGCTGATCATCACCACATCCTGGCCCGGAGAACTCGACTTTGGCGGAACGCCGCAGAAACTGTTTGCCGATGATTTCCTGAAGTCCCGCATTCTGCGGATACAGACGGGTACTGAGCTGCCCGACCTATTTCACTCGGGCGCATCCATGGATGAACTACCCAAACAGGCCCTGCGCGAAATCATCCTCTCGTACTATCCCCATACCGATGAAGAGACTCTGGAACATCTGGCCAGCCGTTACAACAACCCGCTACCGCTGGAACTGGTCTGTACCATGCCGGTTTACCAGGATAATTTTGCTGCCAACGGCAAACTGAAACTGTCAGCCCAGGAGATCGATGCCTTGCCGATAGAGGTCGAAGACCTCTATCGGGAATTGTGGAAAGCCTTGCCGATAGAGGCACAACAGGCTTTGGCCCTGGCCACACTGGCCATTCCTGAGCAGGACTCAGCCTGGCACAGCCATTTAATCCAGAGTGCTATCCAGCAGTGTGATGGGATAGGCAATCACAAGGCGATTGCCCGTATGCTCGAAACGGACCGAATCCCCCATGGCTGGGCTCGCTTTATCGAGACATGGCTACGCCGGTTTAACGAACCCGATCAACTGCACATTGCACAAACTTATGTGAGTAAATTTTTCTTGAGGAGAACATCGATCACTATCTGGATCGGCTTGCCGAAAAGCTTAGAGAACAAAAATTAGACGGAAACGGCGCTGATGAACAGCACTGCGCCCGGCTTATGTTGGCCCTGCATAACAAAGGGAAAATGGATGACCTCTCTGCACTGAAAGCGATTCGTTTACTACAGGCTGCATTAAGTGAACTGCCGAGAGAGCTGCCGGAACGCATCAAATTGGGTAAGTATCTAGATGAAAATCCTGGTACTGAGTGATCTTCATATTGAATTCGAGGCGTTTGACATCGCCCTGTGTGATGTCGATGCAGTAATTCTTGCCGGTGACATTCATGTCAAAGACAAGGGGCTTTCGTGGGTACAGGAGAACATCAGAGATGTACCGGTTATCTATGTGCTCGGCAACCATGAGTATTATGGCAAGGCCTACCCCAGGCTAATTTACGGTATGAAGGAAAGATCCGCCGACACTAACATGCACATTCTGGAAAACAATGTAATCACGATGAACGGTGTGAACTTTCTCGGCTGTACGCTCTGGACGGATTTTGAACTGTTTGGGGATGCGCGCCTGACCGGATACGAATGCCAGCAAATTATGACCGACTATAAAAAGATTCGCCTCTCTCCCAAATTCTCAAAGCTGCGTTCGATTGATGTCGCCTCAATTCACCGGCAATCGCTCCGCTGGCTGGATAACGAGTTGGCGAAAAGAACGGGTGAATTGAACATAGTCGTGACGCATCATGGACCAAGCCCCAGATCATTGCCTGGAACAGCCATGAATGATGTTTCAAATGCGGCCTATGTCTCGAACCTGGAAGGCCTGATCGAACAGCGTCAACCAAGTTACTGGATTCACGGACACCTTCACAACAGCTCGGATTACTCGATAGGCAACTGCCGGATAATATGCAACCCGCGTGGTTATCCTGATGAAAGAAATCCGGAGTTCAATAGACAACTGAGTATCGATGTTTAGACTATGCACTATTTTAGCCGTGATTAACCTAGCGCGCTATCAACAATTACCAGTTCTCACGGGTTTTCGTGAAGGCGGTGTGGCGGGCGACCTGCGATGCTGGCGTCGATACTATCGGCACCCTGTTTGATGAGAGGGCCAGAAGAACAACGGCCCACTCAATGTTGCAGATCAGAAAAAAAGCATCGACAGATCCACTGCCGTAACATCCTTGGTCAGATCACCCACGGAGATTTCATCCACCCCGGTCTCGGCAATCCCCCTGATCGTCTCCAGATTGACGCCGCCCGAGGCCTCCAGCCGTACTTTACCTGATGCAAGGATGACTGCTGCGCGCAGCCCATCCAGGGAAAAATTATCCAGCAGCACCCGCTCCGCACCGCCCTCCAGCGCCTCGCGCAGTTCATCCAGCGACTCCACTTCAATCTCAATGCCCACGCCGCCAGGGGCCAAATCCTGAGCCGAGTCTAACGCCGCAGCGATGGAACCGGCAGCGTGAATATGATTCTCCTTGATCAGTATCGCGTCGTAGAGGCCGATGCGGTGATTGTCACATCCACCGCAGGTTACCGCATACTTCTGCTGCTGCCGCAGACCAGGCAGGGTCTTGCGGGTATCAAGAATACGCACTCCGGTTCCCGCCACCCGATCAGCATAGAAACGTGCCCGAGTCGCTGTTCCGGAAAGGGTTTGCAGATAGTTCAGCGCGGTGCGCTCCCCACTGAGTAGGGCACGACTGTTCCCCGTCAGGGTACAGAGCTGCTGATCCAGCGCCACTCGATCACCGTCTGCAACGCGCCATTGGATGACAATCTCCGGATCGAGTTGGCGGAAAACCTCATCGAACCAGGCTGTTCCACAGATTACAGCGGACTGCCGGCAGACCACCTCGACCCGGCTGACAGCATTCTCATCGAGCAGACCGGCGGTAAGGTCTCCTGAACCGATATCTTCGTCGAGGGCATCCCGCACCTGGCGGGTTATCAACTTCGGTGCGGGCAGCATCACTTTATGGAGCCTTTGAATAAGTCTGGACGAAGTAGATTGCGATTCAGAATGTTCAGATTTGAGGCGCAAATCGTACGTAATAGCTGGCTATTGCGAAGGTTTGCAACGAAAAAGCCGGGCATTCTGGACGCAAGATACGAGTTCATGACTTGCTCAGAGGCTCCTTAGCTCACTGAGAGCAGTTCCACATCGAAGACCAGGGTGGCATTCGGCGGAATAACACCTCCCGCACCGGCAGCGCCGTAGCCAAGCTGCGACGGAATGGTCAGTTTGCGCTTACCGCCCACCTTCATCCCGGCGACACCCTCATCCCAACCCCGGATGACCATCCCTCTGCCGAGAGAAAAGCTGAAGGGTTCATTGCGATCCACTGAGGAATCAAATTTGCTGCCATCGGTAAGCCAGCCGGTGTAGTGCACAGAGACAGTCTGGCCCGCGGCAGCTACATCTCCGTCGCCTTCGACCAGATCGTCATATTTCAAGCCGGAATCGGTAATTTTTTCGCTCATGAATTGAATCTCTCAGAGTGTGTGTGTTGGGGAAATAGTCGTGCAGTGAACGAACTTAATTGCAGCGAGGGAAAGTGTCAACAGAAGTCGAGCTGTCGGCTAAATGCACTTGATTTGAAAACCCCGACGATCAATCGGGGAGTTGTTCCAGGTTTCGTCAGGTCGACCCGGCAGTCGTCCCGGTATGTTTCAGTGCATCCAACATGGCGCCGAGCGCCCGATCCATAATCGGGGCATTCGTAACCTCCAGCACCTCGGCGCTGCCGTCACGCAGGTGCATGGCAAGGCCATCCACTGTCAGCTCAAGGGCCTTGACCCCTTTGCGGTTGACGAAGACAAAGACATCGGTGACATCGCTCTTCCAGGACAACTTGACCCGCTTCTTCTCTTCACCGTCAAACAGTGCGAGCCAGGTTCCAATCCCCAACGACTCAGCCTGTTCGGTGAACTTATCGTGGATCGCCACAATAACAGTCTCAGATTCGAGATCATCCACCAAAAAGGAAGATTGGTTGATCAACTGACTGTCGGGGAAACTGATATGCAGATCCGTAACCGTATCGACTCCGGCAGAGAGGCTTTTTCCCCGCAAACAGGCAATATGGCAATTCTGCAGCTCTTTAAAAAGCCGCGCCATTTTGTGCTGATCAAAAGAGATCGCGTTCAGTCTCTCCCGCAGGTTCCGCAGGAGCTCCGGAATATTGCGCAGCAACTCCTGCCGCTCCGCATACTCTTTTTTCGGCGCGACACTCCAAAGCAGCTTATCGACTATCTCCAGGGACTCCTTCCACTCTTCACTCTCTGGCCCCTGCCGCAGATAGTTGAGTAGCAGTACGTCTTTCCAACCGTCGCGCAATAGTGTTATTACCGCTTCGGGCAACTGTTTCTGAAACTGCAGCCGCTTGTTCAATTCATCGGTAACAGCGGCCTTGGCTGCACGCAACTGCTCCTTGCCACGGGTTACCTGATTGGTGCGCTGCTCTGCCACATCCGCGCCACGCTGCTCCCGTTCCCACCATTCATTGAACTCGTCATTCAATACCGTGAAGATTGAGGGATCGTCGTCGAAATCCGTCAATACACGCTTTACCATGCTTTCGATCGTGCCAAACAGGCCACCGGGCGAGCGGTCACCGTCATCATTCCAGCCAATCGCCGCCTGTGCCAGATTGTTCAGCAGCCGTCTGGCAGGGTGCAACTTTTTGCTGAAGAAGGTCTTGTCGATGATGGCGACCTTTAGCATGGGAATCTGCAGGCGGCTCAGCAGGGCCTTCATGGCATCCGGCAGACTGTGGTCGTCCAGAATGAACTCAAAGAGCATGGAGATGACGTCGATCGTATCGTTGTCTACCTCTCCCAGCGCCCGATGGGTTCTACCCTCTTCCAACATGCGCAGATCGCTGGCCAGACGCGTACGCAGGTTGCTTTCTTCCCCGTTATTGAGGGATACCATCACTGTATTGGATTGCTGCAGAGAAGAGAGCGCACTGAGCAGCTCGACCGTCTCCACCAGAGGCACCGAGATCGGCGCCCCACCGGTGCCTATCGGCATCCGTCCCGGTACTGCAGACCCTCCGGCAGGCGCTACACCCCGTCGCAGGTTCAAAAGCTGCTGCAAGGTCTCGAAAACCTCGGTTTGCAGGTCACTCCGTTCATCGGCAACCTCGCCGCCCCTTCCGTCGGTCTGCGCTTCACGACGGGCGCGGCTGACAGCCGGAGATACCGGGTTGCGCCGTACCTGCGGGGTCAGTTTGGGTATAATGCCGGCCTTGCCCAGCACCAGATTAAGCTCGTCGTAGAGTCCGCCGATGTAGTGCATGACCTGCTTGTCAAACAGCTTGTAGATAACCAGCTTGACCGGCAGATCAACTTCGACACTCCGCATCGCCTCCTGGAAGGCATTACAGATCACGCCGGGCGCAAGCGGGTTGTGCTGCTCGCTCACCTCACCCGTATCACCGGTCAGCTGAACAAAACGCTGTCCCAGGGCATACAGCTCACGGGAGTAGCGGTTCTCGCTTTTGGAGATCATGTTGGTGATGGCCAGAGAGTCTTCCAACTCATCCTCGCCCAGCAGGGACATCTCGGAGTCGCGACTCAATTCGGCAAAGGTCCGTTGATTGACTGGCGCCTCACCCGTCTCCCAGAAACGGTCGAACTTCTGCAACACTTCCCGGCTGAACACCCGATCGATCCGAGCCCGCTCCTTACGCAACTCACGCATCGCGTCGAAATAGGCTGTCTGCACGGAATCATTGCCGGATTTGTCCGCCAGCTCGTACATTGCGTCATCGAGCTTTTCGAACAATCCGTTCATCAATTGGGGAAGTGTTCTGACGACGTGTTTGCGACAGGCGTCGACGATCTTGCGACCTTTCGCATCGAGAGAGATCTGCCGCTTGCGCGTTGCAGAATCACTGAAAGAGATAATGTTGTCTTGCCGCTGCATTTTGATAACTGTGATAATGGCCTCAGCCGTTTGGCGGATTATCTCAATCCGCCGATTCCATTTACTTTCATGTCAATTTGGAGACTATGTCAACAACCTTGTTATGACTGCGAATGTCTTCACAAAACCACCAATTTCGGTCATCCTGGGAATTAAGTGTCTCCGCTCCACCGTCAAGATGCTGGGAAATTAGCACTTTATCCCTTAGCATTCAATTTGGTTCAGTAATTATAGCGGCATTCCTGCCGATAGCTTAACGAGCCGCGCTCATCTCATGATCAAAAATCCCGATTCGGCTGGGGAATCTGGTTTGAAGCGCGGTAATTTCTTAACAAAGCACTCTTCCTGGGTTATGGTTTGGCTAATTCATTTCTGGGTTCCCGATTTATGCGATTGATCCGGCATCTCGCCACCTCTCTGCTGGACAGCTTCCGTGATCTGCTCCCCATTATCGCAGTCATCGCTTTTTTTCAGACACTGGTACTGCAACAGCCCATCCCCAATCTGGGCAGTCTGCTCTTCGGCACCCTGCTGGTGGTTGTCGGCCTGAGCATGTTCATCCACGGACTGAAAATCGGCCTGTTCCCTCTGGGAGAGGCGATGGCTTGGGATTTCGCCAAAAAAGGCAGTGTCACCTGGCTTCTGGCTTTCGCTTTCTCCCTCGGCTTTGGCACCACGATTGCCGAACCTGCTTTAATCAAGATCGCTGAGGAAGCATCAGAAGTCGCAGCAGTTGGCGGCATGATAGCGAATAACGTCGAATCCATGGAGGATTACGCCAGCGGCTTGCGGCTTACTGTGGCCTTCGCTGTCGGTCTCGCAATCGTCATCGGCGTCCTGCGCATCATCAAGGGCTGGCCGGTGCAGTATCTGATCATTGGCGGCTATCTCGGCGTGGTGATTATGACCGCCTTCGCACCCCGGGAGATCATCGGCATCGCCTATGACTCCGGGGGCGTCACCACCTCCACCATCACTGTCCCTCTGGTGACCGCGCTTGGCATTGGTCTCGCATCCAGTATCAAGGGGCGCAATCCGATGACGGACGGTTTTGGCCTGATCGCATTTGCCTCTCTCACTCCGATGATCTTCGTGATGGGTTACGGAATACTATTGTGATAACGATTCTGAGCAATCTGCTGGGGGTGCTCGCCCAAACTGTTTTGGATGTTCTGCCCATCGCCTGCATCCTGTTCGGGTTTCAGTTTCTGGTGCTGCGCCGGCCGCTGCATAATCCTCGACAGGTCATCACGGGCTTCATCTTCGTGCTGGTCGGACTGGCATTTTTCCTGGAAGGCCTTGATCTGGCGCTATTCCCCCTCGGGGAACTGATGGCCAGCCAGCTGACCGATCCCGCTTTTCTCGGCATTACAGGGGAACACGATTTTGTACAATGGCACCACTATTACTGGGTCTATCTGTTTGCCGCCGCCATCGGCTTCTCCACCACCATTGCGGAGCCCTCACTGATCGCCGTCGCCATCAAGGCGAATCAGGTTTCAGGCGGCGCCATCAGCGAATGGGGTTTACGCATAGCCGTCGCCATCGGCGTTGCCTTCGGCATCGCCTTGGGCAGCTACCGGATCGTCAGCGGCACACCACTGCACTGGTATATCATCACAGGTTATCTGTTGGTCATCATACAGACCTTTTTCGCCCCGAAAACCATCATCGCCCTGGCCTACGACTCTGGCGGCGTCACCACTTCCACAGTCACGGTGCCGCTGGTGGCAGCCCTGGGGCTTGGACTGTCGAACAACATACCTGGGCGCAACCCGCTGCTGGACGGTTTTGGCCTGATCGCCTTTGCCAGTCTGTTCCCCATCATAGCAGTGATGGCGTATGCCCAGTTGGGCGAATGGCGCAGTAGAAATAAACGATAACTTTCAACCGAGACAGAGATCATGCGTTTTAAACTCATCATTGCACTGGTGGAGGACAGCCATACAAATGTGGTTCTGGACGCTGCCCGCAAAGCCGGCGCTACCGGTTCCACCGTCATCAACCAAGCCCGGGGTGAGGGTGTGGAGCAGGCAAAGACCTTCTTCGGGTTGACCCTTGAGACCCAACGGGACGTGGTGCTGCTGTTGGTGGAAGAGCATTTAAGCCGCAGCATTCTAGAAACCATCGCCAAGGCGGGGGATTTCGACGAGCGTCCCGGCACCGGTATCGCCTTTCAGATTGACATCGAAGACGCAGTTGGGGTCAGTCATCAGATTCAGAGTTTGAGCCATGTAGTGGAGGAAGAGCTATGACAACCCAGATCACTCGTGTAATGGACGTAATGAAGACCAACTTTGACCTGGTCGACGGCATGGATACCGTCGCCAAGGCGCTGGATACCATGTCCCATGTAGAGACCAAGTGTCTAATCGTAAAAAAACGCAATGAGGATGACGAGTACGGCATGGTGCTGCTCTCCGACATCGCCCGCCAGGTGCTGGCGAAGGATCGGGCGCCGGAACGGGTCAATATCTACGAGATCATGACCAAACCGGTACTCACAGTCTCTCCTGACATGGATATCCGCTACTGTGCCCGCATGTTTGCCCGCTTCGACCTCTCCCGCGCACCGGTGGTATCGAACGGCAAGGTCGTCGGCATCGTCAGCCATACCGACATGGTGCTCAGGGGGCTGGTCAATACGCAACTGGAGAAATAGACGTGTTAAGGGAGCAGCCGGACGGCTTGCTCTCCAGCGCGAAGCAGCGACCCTCACCCAATCAGGACGAACGTCCCCCCGGGTGTGAGATCGATCTGCTGGTGATCCACAACATCAGCCTGCCGCCCGGCGAGTTTGGCGGCCCCTGGATCGACGACCTGTTTCTCAATCGACTCAGGCGCGAACAGCACCCCTATTTTGCCGAGATTGCCGCACTTAGCGTCTCCAGCCATCTGCTGATCCGGCGGGATGGCGAGTCGATTCAATATGTCCCCCTGCATCATCGCGCCTGGCATGCAGGCGAGTCCTGCTTTTCAGGGCGGGAAAGGTGCAACGACTACTCCATCGGCATCGAACTCGAAGGCACGGATGAGCAACCCTATACCGACGCTCAATACACCGCCCTGGTAGAGGTCACCCGCGAGATCATGGCCCGTTATCCAACGATCACGCCGGATAGAATTACCGGCCATGCCGATATATCGACTGGGCGTAAAACCGACCCCGGCCCGGCATTCGACTGGGAGAGATATCGCCGCATGTTGCGGGAGTGCAGGCAGGATCATACTTAGCAATTGTTACCTGATCCGCTACGCTTGATCAGGCCTGCGGATTATCGCCCTCATTCTTCAATCACTAAAACACTTGCCCTCCACTTGCAACTTTCCCTGCCATCCCCGACACTTGCGCCATGAGTCTGATCATCATCCTAATCTGCCTGATAGCGGAACGTTTTCTGCTGCACAAACAGGCCTTGCGCCAGCCGGTTTGGTTCAACGACTACAGCGACTGGTACTATCGTCAGGAGCTACCTGTCTGGATGCGCAACGGCTTTGGGGGTGTCATCAGCCTGCTGCTGCCACCGCTACTTGCAGTCGCCCTGCTGCAACAGCTTTTTGATAACACGCTGGCGGGTCTGCCTGGCGCACTCTTTGCCTGCGCCGTACTGCTCTACAGCCTGGGACCGGATGACCTGGACCAGCAGATCAGCCGCTTCATCGATGCCAGAGACAAAGGCGACGAGCAGCATGCCAGGGACGTTGCCCGCGACCTGCTCAACGATGAGCCACCCCCGCATGATCCCGCCTACTCTCAGGCGGTCGCCGAGAGCATCCTCATCCAGGCCAACAACCGCATCTTCGCAGTCATCTTCTGGTTTTTGGTGCTTGGTCCCATTGGTGCGCTGCTCTATCGCCTCGCCTCCCGGCTCCCTCTCACCCGCACTGCCGGTGAGGATCTCGACTTCCATCTCATCAGCCGGCAGCTAGTGTCGATACTCGACTGGATACCCGCCCGTATTACCGCTTTCTCCTATGCGATCGCCGGCAGCTTTGAAGACGCCATGAACGGCTGGCGCAGCTACAATGAGAAACGCTTTGACGAATTCAGCGACAGCGCCAGCGGCATCCTGATCTGTACCGGCAGCGGCGCCCTGCGTCTGGCCAGCGTTTTAGACCGGAATAGAGACGATACAACACACCACCTCTATCTGGTGGAAGCCGCCATGAGCCTTGTCTGGCGATCATTGGTAGTCTGGGGTGTCACGCTGGGACTCTTCACCTTTGCCGACTGGTTATGAACGGACAGACGACCATCGACCTGCTCAGGCATGGTGAACCCGTGGGTGGGCGCCGCTATCGGGGACAGATCGACGATCCTCTGAGTGACAAGGGCTGGCAGGAGATGTGGCGCGCCGTCTCTGGCGAGACCCCCTGGCAGCAGATCATCAGCTCCCCACTCAGCCGCTGTCAGGTGTTTGCCGAGGCACTGAGTCAAAAACTGGAGGTTCCCCTGCAACAGGACGACCGGCTGAAAGAGGTGGGATTCGGCAACTGGGAAGGAAAGAGCGGTGCTGAGCTACGGGCGTTAGACCCGCAGATTCTCGCCCGCTTCTATCGGGATCCACTGAGAAACCGGCCTGCCGGGGCCGAACCGCTGGAGGCATTCAGCCAAAGGGTTGCCGACTCGCTCAACGAAGCCATCAAAACTCATGCCGGCAAACACCTGTTGATCGTCACCCACGCCGGCGTAATTCGTGCCGCACTGGCAAACACGATCTCCGCACCGATTGAAAGCATATACCGACTCTCCATCGCCAGCGCTTCAATATCCCGCATTCAGCTCAGTGAGGAGCGTCCGGCAAGCATAATGTTTCTGAGCCGGGACACAATCTGACCCGCAACTCAACACCGCCCCAGTAGGCTTGTTATCAGCACCCATTCACCCTGAATTGCAGACAAATTGATCTATCTCATAGCCAAAGAATCAGTATTTAATATATTTCTTATCCTGTAGGAATAAAAATCTATAATCAAAACTCCTCGGAGGGAGTCAGCCATGACCTGGATACTGTTAGCCATTATTTGCGGCATCATTCTATCTCTCGGCCTGGAAGAGTTATCCGAGTCGCAGGACGACATCTGAAGTCATCAGCCTCAGCTTACCAGAAAGCCAAAAGACGGCCCGCTTCCACTTTGTGCTCAAAACGACGCAGGGGATGCTTGCCCTTTTCGACACACTCTCCACTCACCACATCGAAGGCCCACTGGTGTTTTGGACAAGTCAGCTTGGTACCCTCTAGCGAGAGGTGTGGAATATCGGTAACCTGATGCGGACAGCGGCTGTCATAGACCCGTATGTCCGCCTCATCCCGGTAGATAAACAGGTGGCGCCCCTCCACTTCCAACCAGGTCGTATCCTCCAGCTTTACCTCATCGAGATCCGCAATATCGTGCCACTGGGCCTCTGCCAACAAAGCCTCCGGGCGAAAATCAGGAATATCCATCTCCAATAGAATATCGGTGGCCCATACGATCTTCGCCAGCCCAAGCACAGGAAACGCCATCAGCAGCGCATCGATCACCTCATTGGGTGTTGCGCCATTGCGTAAGGCACGGGTCAGATATTGCCGAAAACCACCCTCTGTCTGTACCGCAACCTTGGTGATCACAGAAATGAGATCCCGGGTCTTGGTATCCAGATGATCACCTGACTTTTTCAGGAAGGTGAAATAGGCCGTCATCGCCTCGGGGCGGGCAGCCAACAGATAGTTAAGTGCATTACTCATAAGCTCACTACTCCTAAAGAATCCGTTTAAACCTGTATCCATCCGGAAACACTGTTTTAACCACGAAGCGCACGAAGTACACTAAGAAAGTGACTTGTTTATCAATTTATTACCTTCGTGCCCTTCGTGCGCTTCGTGGTTGATTTTAAGTTTCCGGACAGACACTAAATTAAAATCATTTTGCGGCCCCGTGCTGACGCACATACTCGAACATCACGACAGAGGCGGCCACCGCCACATTGAGACTCTCCACCTGCCCGAATTGCGGAATCGACAGGCAACCGATCTCCGGGTAATCGGAGACCTCGAAACTGTGTCCCCACTCCTCATGCCCCAATACGAAGGCGCATTTTCCCGGCAGGACAGTATCGACCAATGACTCCCCACAAGCGGCATCCAGGGTCAAAATCCGGTATCCGCGTGTTGTCAGGTCATTGTAGGACGCTTCAAATTTCTCAAAAAAGCGGGCAGGTACCTTTTTGAACGAACCTTTGGCGGGCGATGGATCAAAAGGACCGATATCGACCAGGTGGACCTCATGTGCACCAAAGGCCTCCGCACTGCGAAAGATCTTCGCCACATTGAAACCCGCTTTCATGCCATCCAGCACAATGATGAAATCGTGTACACCGGGCTTGGCCAACAGGTTTCGGTTGCGCTGTTTCTTGTAACGGAGCAGCGCAAGATCCCGCGACTCTCTTCGTTCCCGTTGGGATCTTCTCTGGCGTAACATGGCAATGGTTAAAATCTCGATAAAGGCCCATGATACGGGGAACAATCAACTGAAAACAGATAGAAATTTTGTAACAATAGAAACGCCACTCAGGAGCAAACCTATGCCCACTTATGATTATTTCTGTTCAGCGAACAACCGCACCATCGAAGTTACCCACAAAATGAGTGAGGATATCGCAACATGGGAAGAACTCTGCAACAAGGCAGGCATCGAAACCGGCGATACACCCGTCAATGCAACGATCAAAAGGCTGATCACCGGCGGCGCCATCATCAGCAACAGCGGCAGTGAACCCCCTTGCGCGTCTGGCAGTTGTTGCCCTGGCGGCAGCTGCGGATTTTAAGTGCTCTATCAATTATGATAACTACGGGTTCACGTTGGTAGAGCACTAGTGGAAACATCCCAGGTTACCCGGGTGCGGGTCTGGAGCCGCTGGCTGAGACTCTCCCACTGGACGATTACCCTTGCCGTCACTGGCCTGCTTTTCAGTGGCTGGCTCAGCAGTGCCTCCCCGTCGCTGGAGACGGATGCCCGGGATCTGCATTTTCTCTGCAGCGCCCTGCTGATCCCCGCCCTGCTGCTCAGGTTCTACCTGCTCTTCTTCGGTCGCGGCACCGATCACATCACAGACTGTGAACCCAATGCACATCGGTTGAGGCAGGCCGCAGAAGTCCTCCGCTTCTATCTCACCCTCGGACGCGCTCCTTTACCCAAGTGGTTTGCCCACAATCCACTCTGGGGTCCACTCTATCTGTTGTTGTTTCTGTTTCTAACCCTCTCTGTCGCCAGCGGACTGATGCTGCAGAAGGAGATAGCCTTCTTTGCCAACATCAGCCTTCACGATCTGCACCATATCAGCTATCTCTTTGTCACCACCTTTGTGCCACTGCACATACTGGCGGTCTTCAGTCACGATGCGAACAGCAGCGGATCGGATATCTCCGGCATGATCAGTGGCCATCGCACCTTTCCGATAGAGCAGCCCAATCAGGCCGGTGCCGTTGACACTCAGACGATCACGGTGGATGAGTTGCTGAAAACGCTCAACAAATAACTGCGCGCTCTATCGCGGCGGGGCGCCGCTCCTACCTACAGAGTCACAGCAATCATCGTGTTCACGGTTGGTTGAGGATTGAATCTAATGCTGGCGCTCGGCATTGAGGCGGAGGATAATAGGCCGATTCAATTCTCCACTTACCCTGCTGAATCTATTCGCCCCGGCCGGTCTTAGGGTGCGCCCCAAGATGGATCACATCAACCGGTGACAAGACAGCACTCAACCGGTTCCCCACCATCATGGAAATCCATCATCCCCTGCGTAAAACCAAGATCATTGCAACCATAGGCCCTGCCTGTGATTCTCTCGAAACCCTCGAAGCAATGATGCGGGCTGGCATGAGCGTCGCCCGTCTCAACCTCTCCCACGGCACTTACAACGAGCACAGGGAGCGACTTAAACGCATCCGTCAGACCGCTGAGAAGCTGTGCATCAATGTGGCGACCATGATCGATACCCGGGGTATCGAGATCCGCACTGGCCGTATTAAAGAGGACTGGGTCGATCTGACGGTAGGGGATTGTTTCACACTCTTCACCGATGGTCGGCTCGGCAACCAGGAGGGGGTTTCGATCACCTACAAAAAGCTGCCCAAGGAGATCGGAGCGGGTACGCCGATCCTGCTCGACGATGGCAACATCGAACTCACTGCGGAGCAGATCGGCGAAGATGAGATCCACTGCCGGGTGGTTCTCGGAGGACGGCTGGGCGATTCGAAGAGCGTCAATCTGCCGGAGACCGAACTCTCCCTGCGGGCCGTCAGCCCTGAGAATCGGGACGACGTGATCCGGGAGATGACCTTCGCCGCCGAGAATGAGGTCGACTATATCGCCGCCTCTTTTGTGCAACATGAGGAAGACGTCACCCTGCTGCGGGAGGTTTTGGCAGACCATGGAGTCAAGATCCCCATCATCGCCAAGATCGAGAATCGTGCCGGGGTCAAGAACCTGGAGGGCATAGTCGCTGCCGCTGACGGCGTGATGGTGGCCCGTGGCGACCTGGGTGTGGAACTGCCGCTGGCGGATGTCCCCGGCACCCAGAAGAAGATCATCCACATGACCGTCGGTCAGGGCAAACCGGTGATCACCGCCACCGAGATGCTCGCATCGATGCAGCGCAACCCCAAACCGACCCGCGCCGAGGCCTCTGACGTCGCCAACGCCATTCTGGACGGCACCTCTGCAATCATGCTCTCCGGCGAGACTGCTGCCGGAAAATATCCAGTGCTGGCAGTGCGCACAATGGCAGAGATCGCCCTGCGTGCCGAGTCCTACCTGAAAGAGTACGGATATCTGCAGCGGGTGGCGGGCAACCGTTCAAACATCGTCACGGAGGCAGTCAGCCTTGCCTCCGCCACCATGGCGAAAGAGCTGAATGCCCGCGCCATTTTCAGCCTCACCGAAACCGGTTTTACCTCGCGCATGGTCTCCCGGCGCCGTCCCGACTGCCCGATTCTGGCGATCACCAGTTCCCGTATCGTTGCCCGCCGCCTCTCTCTCAACTGGGGCGTCTTCCCCATCTGTTTCGAGGGAGAGATCAACGACCAGGCAAAACTCGACTACGGTCTGGAACGCGCCCGTGAGCTGGGCTATGTGGGGGCTGGCGACCTCATCATCGCCACCGCCGGTTCAGGTCAGATGAAAGGCGGCACCGACTCGATCCGGGTTCTCACGTTGGAGTAATTTCCGTTGGAGTTACCGGTTCCGCTGCACTTGAACCGGCCTAAGTAGTGCCCGTCCGGAAACACTGTTTTCACCACGAAGCGCACGAAGAACACGAAGAAAATTGATGGTTAATCAATCTATTACCTTCGTGCTCTTCGTGTCCTTTGTGGTTAGATGTGGGTTTCCAGATGGACACTAAGTAGGCCCGATCAAGCGTAGCGGATCGGGCGTTCCGGCATGGTGGCCGTTCAGGGCGTCAGTTCAATCACGCCGTTGACGCTCACGCGCACTGTCTGACTACCCGCCTCGATCGCAGGCGCCGGCATGGCGTCCGCAGACATCTCCATCGCAGCCATGCGCATCATCTTGGGTCTTGGTGTGTGATCCGAGGTATTGATACTGATCTGCACCAGCCGGTAGCCGGGGCGTTCCCAAGCTTTGGCAACCATATCGGCCCTAGCGCGGAAATCAGCCAGCGCCTGCTGAATCAGTTCATCCTGAGATAACTTGCGCTTCTCTGGCGAGACCTGGTAGCTGATCGACTCAACCGCCAGCCGTTTCTGCAACGCACCAATCAGATCGCTGAGCACAGTGCTATTCCTGCTCTCCAGCCGCAGCGACTGCTTCACCCGCCATCCCTGAAGAACCTGTTTGCGATAGACCGGATCAGTTCGGTAGTCCAGGGTCTGGACCTTGATATCGGCGATCTGCTTTGCCTTATCCAAGGCCCAGCTGATATTCTGATTCACCTCGCGCGCGAGCTTCGTGGTACTACTCCCCTCCTTCTGGGAGTAGAGCACCGCCACCAGCGTATCATTGCCCACTTTCGTCTCTGCGCTCACGGAGAGCGTTACCCGGTCGTAGGTGGGATCCTTATCGTCTGCCCAGGCCGGAGAGATCGATATCACCAGCAAAAGACTGGCCAAAAACTGTTGGATATTCTGTTTCCTCATGACTTGCTCCTTAATTTAATCTGCTTCGGCAATAACCTGTTATTGAACAGTTTAGTCAGAACTTCACCGGTGGTGGCCGTTCTCCCAGGCCAGTGGTCTCTGAAACGATATTGCGTGCTATTTCCCTGCCTTCATCTAAAGCCTGCTTCTGGGAAGTCGTGGGTCCGGTTCCCCCATCGGATTCTCCATCCTGCTTCATGTAGAGGGTCTGCGTCGGATAGGCAAACTCCACTCCCAGCCCTTGGGCCAGTCGCAAAATGTCCAGCAAAAAGCGATGCCGCTCACGCAACTCGGTACTCCAGTCCGGGGTCTCCCAGAAGACATAAACCAATATCTCCAGCGCACTGTCGGCATAACCGTTGAAGTAGACATGGTAGTAATCCTTGCGCATATAGGGGTGTTGGCGCACCAGTTCACGCACCCCTTCGCAAAAGGATTCGATCTTCTCCGGTGGTGTTTCATAGGCCAGTCCCAGCTTGGTGGAGAGACGGCGGTAGCGTCGTTCCCCCATATTGTCCACCTTCGCGGTGATGAACAGGGAGTTGGGCACCGTAAGCACCGAGTTGTAGAAGGTACGGATGCGGGTACTGCGAAATCCGATGCGCTCGACCGCGCCCTCCTTACCGTCAACGACGATCCAGTCCCCCACCGAGAAGGTACGATCAAGCAGTATGGTGATCGAACCAAAGAGATTCTGCACCATATCCTTGGCCGCCAATGCAAAGGCCAAACCACCAAGACCAAGGCCTGCCAGCAACCCCGAAACATTGATATTCAGATTGTCAGCGATAAAGATCACACCGATTACGGTGACGAATATCTTCAGGGTTCGCGGAATCAGCGGCACCAGCGCATCATCCAGGCGGGTCTCGGTCAGCATCGCCCGCTCGGCGAGCCATCCACCCACCAGATCCACCAGTCGATAGGCAACCCAGACACCCGAGAGGGCCGCAAGAAACTTGACCGCCACCAGCAGCACCAGCATCGTCGACTCAGGCAGACCCAGCAGTGTAATACCGACCCACCAGATCGCCGCCATGGCCAACAATCCCAGAGGTCGTAGCATATTCTCGGGAATATCACGGAAAGCCAGTCGGCGGGTTTCTTGCAGCCTGAGGACCACCAAACGGCGCAATAACAGGGTGATCAGCTTGTCCGCCACCACGCCAAACAGAACGATAAAAAAGATACCCATCCAACGCCAGTTCTCCAACAGAAAAATGGTTTTTTTCAGCCACGCTGGTATGGCATTTTGGATTCGCAGGTGCCAGGGCAACACCGAGTCATCCTCCGACAACCCTTCCACCTTGCTGCGAGTCGACACCTCCTCCCAGATTGCCGGCAGACGGGCTATCGTCGCACTGTCGAACAGCCAACGGCCATCAGGATAGCGCGAGATGCGTAGCGCCCCTTTGGCATAACGCTGGAAGATCCATGGCTCCCCTTCATGCCTGTCGGGTATCCGTTGCAGATCGACCAGCCGGGTACGATCCATGGTCTCCAGCAGCAGCCAGGCCAGATCCGCACCGCGCTCTGTGCGCACCAGGGCATTGACCGAGGTGAGATCCAGCGTCTCCAGCGCATCGTTGATCCGCTCAGACTCCCCCCGCTTAATGTCATTCATGGCACTCAGAAAGGTCGCCATCACCGCCCGCGGTGAACGCAGGCTGTCCGGTGCAAGTTCCACGACCTCGGAGAGAGGCGCTTCCACCTCCTCGGCTAACCCCTGTAGCGGCAGCAACAAGCCGAGCAACGGCAGAATGCAGAGATATCTAATCAGAGAGAAAGTATGTGGTTTCATGGCAGACAAATTATGTTTCGACAAGAAAGAGGCGAACGGAACCGGATCACGCCATAGGCGCAGACCGACTCACAGTTCCGCCGATTAACTTTGCAATCGCCCGATTATAGAGGCTTATTCGACAGACCACATAGGAACTCCTTCCGGACTTTCGGAGAACATACAATGCAGAAGTGTTTCAGCCAGTATCTGCCAATGGCAGCCGCAATTTTTATCACCACATTTTCAACCCAGTCAACGGCCGCAGATCAGATCTATCTGTGCGAGCTCAACGGACTTGAGCGGCGTGTTGAAATTCACTATCAACAGGAGACCGGCCTTCCACCCTGCGAGGTGCGCTATTTCAAAGAGGCTGAGCAACCCGACTCGATGCAGATACTCTGGAGTGCCGACAACGAAACCGGCTACTGCGAGCAGAAGGCTGCCAGGTTCAGGCAAAAACTTGAAGGCTGGGGCTGGCAGTGTGCGCCAGTCGCATCCACTGATGAGGTGCAGCTGCAACAATAGGCTTTTGCCTGATCCGCTACGCTTGACCATGCCTACAACCCAGCATGTTGCTGGTGGCTGTAGCAGCTATACTCTTTCAGGAAACCCTGCAATCACCATCTGAACACCCACACTGTTGACACGCCAAGGAGGAAACATGTCACTCAACGACCTCATCAACGACAAGCGCGTAAAACGGATTATCACCCACCCGGACAACGACGACGCCATCTGGCGCGCCGATCTGGCGCGTTTCCTCTCCGGAGACGCCACGCTGACACGCAAGTCAGCAGGGGAGGCGGGCATCAAAGCCGTGCAGAGATTGTTGATTTTCCTTGGCTACTCCACATCATCCAACGGCGCCTTCGCTATCGATGGGGATTTCGGGCGCGGCACCAACCGGGCGGTAGCGCAGTTTCAGGTGGAAAACCGTCTCACCCGCACCATCAGCCGTGACACCCTCTGCTATCCCTGCAAATGGAATACCGCCAGGACATTGATCAGTGCAATCCCCGACGCAAGGTTAACATCCAGCACCCTGGAAAAAATGCTCAAAACAGCGATTGCGCGGGCCGATGCCGCACAGGTGATGACCGGTAACTTCGATGACGCTATCTTCCATCTCAACGCCCTGCATAAACGCGCATATCTCAATTGCCGCAAGATACTTGAGCGTTACGGCGCAATGGCAGCATCGGTCTCCGAGGCACTTGCAGATGAGACCGGGACATTGGTCAGACCGGAATGGATTCTCTCAATCATCCGTCAGGAGACGGCCGGCATCATCCGCCCAAGATTTGAGCAGCACTATCTGTCACGTCTTAACCGGCAACACCCAGATACAGGACTGGAAGAGCTTCGTATGCAGTCCATGAGCATGGGATTGGGTCAGGTCATGGGCGCCAACTACAAGCGTGTGGGGGCGCAAAATGCAACCGAACTCTTTACCGCTCCGGCGATTCGCCAAGTGGAATTCGTGGCACGATTTCTTCGATCAAAAGGAGAGGTGGTAAGGAAGACCAACCCAACAGAAAACGATTTCCGCAAAGTAGCGCGTTACTACAATGGTCCGAAGTATGCGGCACACCACTACCACGAATCACTTGCACGCTGGTTTCGTGAGTTCAGGATGCTGATGTAAATCAAACGGAACAGGTTTCTGCTACGCTTGTGCGCTCAAAAAAAGACGGACACTATTTAGTGCCCGTCCAGAAACACTGTTTTCACCACGAAGAACACGAAGAACACGAAGAAAATTCATGGTTAATCAATCTTTTACCTTCATGCTCTTCGTGTTCTTTGTGGTTAGATGTGGGTTTCCGGATGGACACTATTTAGCACAATCTATGTAGGTCTATCGGAATTGTAGGATGCTGGTAAGCTTGCCAGCATCCTACAGGTCATCTCCAGACCCAACACAAGAGTATTCAACAAGTGCCAACAACTTCACCCGAAGTCACAGAAAAACCGCAACCCGTATCATTTATTGAAGCCTTGATCTATTGGCTCAAGCTGGGCTTTATCAGCTTTGGCGGTCCGGCAGGCCAAATCAGCATGATGCATCAGGAGCTGGTAGAGAAGCGCAGATGGCTTTCCGAACATCGATTTTTGCATGCGCTGAATTACACCATGGTGCTGCCTGGCCCGGAGGCGCAACAATTGGCGACCTATATCGGCTGGTTGATGCACGGTGTATGGGGAGGCATTGCTGCCGGTGTGCTGTTTGTCCTGCCGTCATTGTTCATCCTCATTGGTCTGACATGGATCTATCTGGCTTTCGGTGATGTGCCGGCAGTGGAAGGGGTTTTGTATGGCATTAAACCTGCGGTGACGGCAATCGTTGTTTTTGCGGCCTGCCGCATCGGTTCCAGAGCCTTGAAGAACAATGTGCTTCGCGCCATGGCAGTACTGGCGTTCATCGCAATCTTTGCCTTTGATGTGCCTTTTCCCTATATCGTGCTGATGGCGGGTATCATCGGTTATGTCGGTTCACATCTTGCACCGGACAAATTCAAAGCGGGCGGACATCACGGAGAATCCAGGGATTCCTACGGCCCCGCGCTTATCGATGATGACACCCCTGCTCCAGAGCATGCACGATTTAAGTGGAGCCGGTTCATCACATTCACCTTGGTCGGGATTTTCATTGGGGGTGCAGTAATGGCCATACTTGCCATGACATATGGCTGGGATGGCACTCTCACGCAAATGGGCTGGTTCTTTACCAAAGCCGCGCTGGTCACCTTTGGCGGCGCCTATGCAGTATTGCCCTATGTCTATCAGGGAGGTGTCGAGCAATATGCATGGTTAAGTGGAACCCAGATGATCGATGGTCTCGCGCTGGGTGAAACCACCCCTGGGCCACTCATCATGGTTGTCGCATTTGTTGGTTTTGTCGGCGGCTGGACCAAAGAACTTTTTGGACCTGAAATGCTTCCTTTGGCAGGTGCTGCCGGCGCCGGCATTGCCACACTCTTCACTTTTCTACCCTCCTTTCTTTTCATCCTGCTTGGCGGACCAGCGGTCGAGGCAACCAGAGATGATGTCAAGTTCACCGCACCACTGACTGGCATTACCGCTGCCGTGGTGGGTGTCGTGCTCAATCTGGCTGCTTTTTTTGCCTACCATGTACTTTGGCCTCAAGGTTTTGAGGCGACATTTGAATGGTTTTCAGCCTTGATAGGCGCAGCTGCGTTCGTGGCCCTGTTTAAGTATAAGATGGGTATTGTTCAGGTTATTGGCGCATGCGCTGTATTGGGATTGGGTTACTCTTTGTTGCTGTAGTTAATGCCCGTCCGAATACACTATTTTTCACCACGAAGAGCACGAAGCACACTAAGAAGCATTATTGCTAAAAAATCTCTTACCTTAGTGCTCTTCATGGTATTTGTAGTTAGATATGGACTCCCGGATCGACACCAGGTAGGTTCAGCCTACTTGTAATACTGCTTGAACTCAGGCGCTGGCTCCCTGGGAGTGTAGACGTATAGCGCAATGCCATTGGGATCAACAATGCTGAATCCTCTGTCTCCCCAGGGATGATCTTCAAGTGGCATAACAGCAGCAAGGCCAAGTCCCGTTAATCGTTGATGTTCGCTATCTACATCCTCAACTTCAAGGTTGTACATGAGACCCTCGCCGGAAAACAGCGGCTGGTCCGGTCTCTGTGGCTTCATGAAGCACAGTTCACCCTTTCCGATTCTGACGTTGATATACCATCCTGCGTCAAAGACCACTTTTGCATTGAAGTACTGCACATAGAAATCGCGACAGGCAGTCGGATCATCTACACATATTGTGGGTGAAATCTGTTTAGCATCTGTCATATTGTCTTTCCCGAACATTGTGTCTGGTTTAGCTAAAACCCCCCATTTTTTCGGGCTCAGCTTTGATCCATGAAGCTTTTTCCCCAGTCGTGCATGACCCACAGTACGGGTTCCAGGGTTCCTCCCAACTCAGTAAGGGAATACTCCACTTTGGGAGGAACCTGGGGATAGACCTCCCTGTGCACGACGCAATCCTTTTCGAGTTCCCGCAACTGAGAAGTCAGCATTCTCTGAGTGACCTGGGGTATCAAACGCCGCAGTTCACCAAAGCGTTTGGTTCCGCTGAGAAGATGGTGAATGATAATAATCTTCCATTTTCCACCAATTACGTCAATCGTCGCCTCAACCGGGCAGTTGTAGTGATTCTCCAGCTGTTCCGCCTTTTTTGTCATACTTTTTCAGACCCATATAGTATACAAAACGATACTATGTATTAAAAATGTGCGTTCTTACAATATTCGGACTATAGCACTACTCTCAGTACATAGAGATAACTTTCAAATACCGCGCACAGCGAATGAGTAACAAAATGGAAATACTTCATCGAAATCATCTGCCACTCGGCGGTTTTGCCGGACTGCGGGAACATCAGTTGGTTGTTGATCCCAAGGCCTTCGGCGAACAGACTGGCAGCAAGGCTTTTTCTGGATTGGGAAATTTTGTCTATCTTGCCGATGCCCAATTCCAGCCTCATGGTGAAACCGGACTGCATCCTCATCGCGAGATTGATGTATTGTCTTTCATGATTGAGGGAAGAATCCGTCATGAAGGTTCTCTGGGACAGGGTCAATCGCTATCAGCCTTTGAAGTCCAGGTGCAACGCGCTGGTGGAGAAGGATTTACCCACAACGAGATTAATCCGGACGGGCAGAAAAACAGAATGATCCAGCTTTTTGTACTGCCGGAAAAAGCAGGCGAGGCGGCAGATTACAGAGTCTATTCCACTGAAGCTGGAAACATATCACGCATTTACGGCGGGCATGAACCAGACGCACATTTCACGAGCGGAACAATTGTAGAGACGGCGAGGTTAAATCCCGGGCAGGATCATCAGATAAAACATGACTACATGGTCTATATGGCAACCGGAAAAGGCACTGCCAACGGGCAGCCCGTAGAAGAGGGATGTCTGTTAAAAGGCAGTGATCTTCAGTTCACCGCAGAGGAGACCGCCTACCTGATTATTATTCGTCTGGCAGCACCGCTCGATTAATATGTAACAGTTCAGAACTGACACCCAATACCTTTTTCCCAGAGAACACTGGGACACTCTACTGACCATGTGCAATCGTAAACGCCCTCCACAATAATGTCATTACTCCTCTCTGTGGATAGAATTTTACAAGAGAGCAGGCACCCCATACCGATTCGCTCTATAATCGGCTGGCCATGCCACTCATCAAATCACTTTTCTTCCAGGCATCAGTCTCGGTTACACTGTTTCTGGCTACAGCACTCTCCCAACCCTTCCATTTTTCCGGTCGGGAAGAGTCCATGTTCTTTCTGCCGGCCGGTGTTGGTCTTGGAATTGCGTGGCGGTATGGCAACAAGGCATTGATAGGCGCCTTTGTCGGCCTGTTCACCTATTACACAACACTCCACAACCTGGAGCTCTGGGTTGCACTCTGGACGACGACAACCTGGGTCTTTTCCGTCTATTTCGCCCTCTGGGGACTGAAACTCTTCATCCCTGAAGTACTCATGAAGGCGCCACTCAAGTCACTACTTACCTTCTTCGGCTTCGGTGTTGTACTGGCTCCTCTGATTCATACACTACTGGATCTGCCGATGGTGATTCCTGCCGGACTTGTTGATCCGGATCAGGACATCAGAATTTTTCTCTTCCTCTACTGGCAGGGAGAAGCCTTTGGCGCGTTGCTGCTGACCCCGGTTATTTTTCTTGCCGGCCGAAATTTCAGCATGCTCTACCAGGGTGACTATGCCGTCTATCCAAAGAACGGCCGCGAAAAAATCTTATGGCTCTCTCTTTTCGGCCTGAATATTCTTTCGACGTTTCTCTGGGGAGAGACTCATCTCTATGCCGGAATTTCTGATCAACTGTTCATCCTCTTTCCTCTACTGGCCTGGAGCGCCTATCGACTGGGAGTCATCTTCTCCAGCATTGCGGTTTTTCTTACCTGTTTCGGTATATTCAGTTTCTATGCATTTGGCTTTGGCGGCACGCCCATACCTGTCACTGAACAGGAGTACATCGCACTCTTGACCTTTATTATTACCATCTCTCTATTGACTTACAGTGTTGCTGTCATCACCTTGGAACGACGATTGGAGACAAGCCGCCTTAGATACGCCGCCACTCATGATCCGTTGAGTGGTCTGCTAAATACCAGAGCACTGAAAGATCGGTTGGAATCTTTGATGAAGGGTGGCGCCGGCATCAAACCCGAGTTGGGGTATCTGGAGATCGATCAATACGAGGAGATGCGTCGCCACTATGGCGTCTCCGGTCGCAATATGCTGATCAAACGTTTCGGCTTACATTTGAACAAAATATTGTCACAGAGTTGCGAAATATTTCGTATAGGTGCAGGAGAATTTGCCTTTATATCAAAGGAAAAAGGCGCTCTGCCGAGAAGTGCGCATACATGGTTAAACAATCCCGAACCCTACCGGTTTGAATGGGAGAATAAGCAGTTCAGCATAATACCCAAGGCCTGCCTGTTGCCTGTCACCAGCCATTTTGACTCACCACACCATCTGCTCGAACTGGCAAGCGCCCATGTCAACAGGCTGTCAAAGGGTAAGCGTGGCCTGATCAGCATAGACCCAATGGATGACGGCGTACTCAAGGATCGTGAGATTCGGGCCAAATGGATGGGCAAACTCCAGCAGGCACTTGCCGATGATCAATTCAGGCTTCTATATCAGCCCATCGTTTCGCTCAATGATAAACAGGCTGCAGTCAAGAATAACAGCACCATGCAGCACGTTGAAATACTGTTACGCCTGATAGGTGACGATGGATCTCTGGTCGAACCAGGCATCTTTATGCCATATGCCGAAGCTTTCAATCTGATGCCTGATATTGACCGTTGGGTCGTATCCAAAGCACTGCATCTTATTGAAAATGACCCAATGCTCAGGCAGCCAGAAACATTATGCGCCATCAATCTTTCGGGACAGTCGATCAACGACATGGCTTTTCCTGAATATATCCTTGAACAACTAAAAAACACCCATGTCGACGCAAAGAAGATCTGCTTTGAGATCACCGAGACCGTAGCCTTGAGTGATCTCAAGCAGGCAGCCCACTTCTTCAGTCAACTCAGAGAGATGGGATGCTCCGTCGCCCTTGATGACTTCGGCACCGGCACCGCATCATTCGAATATTTAAAGAGACTGCATGTCGACTACCTGAAGATAGACGGCTCATTTATCCGGGAAATTGAGGGCAACAAACTGGATTATGTCATCGTTACCGCCATTCAGGATGTCGCACGTACAACCGGAGCAAAAACCATTGCCGAATATGTGGAGACGGATGGCGTGCTGGATCTGCTGATTAAACTCGGTATCGACTATGGGCAGGGCTATATATTCGGAAGGCCTGAAGAGATAACAAAATCCGACTGAGTATCGACCAAGAGCTATAACAATAATGGCGCATATTGTTGGGTTACGGCCAAAAAGAGAGCCTAACCAAACCTACGTCTATGTTTCACGCTTGTTTCGTTAGATCTTAAACTGGGCAACCAGCTCTTTCAGTTGAACAGAGAGATGATTCAGACCATCACTGGCGGCGGCCACCTGCCCTGAACTCTTCAGGCTCTTCTGTGCCGTTCCGGTAATACCTTCAGCATTGCGACTGATCTCTTCAGCAACCGCACTCTGTTGATGCGTCGCGGTGGCAATCTGAGTTGCCATATCGGTGATGGTATCCACCGATTGTGTAATGGATCCGAGAGATACCCCAGCCTCCTTTGCCTGCTCCACCGTCGCTTTAACACCTTGCTGGCTGGTTTTCATCGCCTCGACAGCCTGGCTTGAGTGCTTTTGAAGGTCTTCGATTGTCTCCTCTATTTCGTGAATGGAGCTTTGGGTGCGGCCCGCCAATGCGCGCACCTCATCTGCCACAACGGCAAACCCACGCCCTTGCTCTCCCGCCCTTGCCGCTTCAATGGCGGCATTTAGCGCCAACAGATTGGTCTGTTCCGCAATCCCCTGAATCACCTTCAGAATATTGCCGATGCTCTGACTGTCGACTTCCAGTTTTTGGATGACGAATGCAGCACCGTCCACTTGGCTCGCCACACCATCGATGGTGCTCAGCGCCTGCTCAATAATCTTTCTGCCTTCGTTCGAGGCTGTGTCTGCCTCAGCGGCAGCCGTTGCAGTGGCTGCTGCGTTCGATGCCACTTCCCGGACAGTGGCCGCCATTTCGGTAATGGCGGTCGCTATCTGCTCAATCTGACACTGTTGCTCAAGATTGATTGACTGGGATTCACTGGTCACCGCCTGCAGTTCCCTGGATGATCCACTCATCTGGTTGGTGGCGTCCGATACCTGTCTGACGCTGTCCTGAAAGCGGGAGAGCATACGATTGACCGACTCGGCCATCTGACTGATCTCATCGTTGCCTGTATCGTCACAGCGTTCAACCAGAGTGGCATTTTTCTCAATATCATTGATGGTAGCGTTCAGCCTTCGAATTGAGATTGTCCCTCTGCAGGCGAATACCCATCCGACCAAAATGGAGCCAGCTAAAGCAATTGCCAGAATGGCAATAGCGTAGTTAATAATATCCCGGCTCAGGGTCGCGGCCGATGAAAATGCTTCATCAGTCTCTATTTCGCTGATGATTGACCAGTCGAGTCCGGCAACGTTCAATGGCGCATAGGCTGAGAGCACCGGCTTTCCATGATAGCCGTCAAAGATACCCACGCCACGCTCACCCCGGCTCGAAGCCGAGGTTGCGGGAGTATCAATCTGCTGTATCCCTGCGTTGGTGCCCTTGGCGCTGATTGCATCGGCAATCCCTTTCGCAACCCCAACATTTTCCAGCAGCGCAGGATAACTGTGTGGAGACTCCACCATGAATCG
>NZ_JAAVSH020000001.1:1982519-1996575 GCF_011947365.2 endosymbiont of Lamellibrachia barhami | reverse complement strand
AGCCATCACTGGGATGGATACGCTGCACTTCCGTTTTGCAGGATTCCCATGTATCAAGTTCACTGCTCTTGTTCGCCTCATCATCGCTTTTTCTTACCGCCTGTTCGCAACAGGAGCCAGAGACTCGAGTCGGATAACCCGCCCCTGATCACTTCGGTTGCTGAGAGAGGGGACATGAGCGAACTCGATAGACTGCTGACCCAGGACAGCACTATCGACGTGGTCGATGCCTGCCACTGGACCCCCTTGAGAAGGCAGCGCTCAACGGCCATGCAGAAGCAGTGGAACGTCTGCTGGATGCCGGCGCCGACGTCAATCTCACAGATAAAGGCGGCTACTCAGCGGTCATGCTGGCAGCATCGAACAACCATGCCCGCGTGGTCGGATTGCTGCTGAAACGGGGGGCCAACATCGACCAGGTAGAGACCACCGGCGGCTGGACCGCCCTCATCTGGGCTACCAAACTGGGGCACAGGGAGACGGTTGATACACTGCTGACTCATCAGGCCAACCCCGGCCTGCGTGATCTCAAAGGACGCAGCGCACTGGACTGGGCTCACGACCAAGGGCACCAAACCATCATCGAACTGCTCTCCGAAAGAGGATAGACCCAACAGACTATTTCACTCGATCCCTTGGCCCTCGGCCCTAAATTAATGGTTGAATCATTGACCTGAATCATGCGACCACTACTGAATACGGGCCTATTATTGATAGGACAGCAATCTCATTGTGGGAGGGGTTCACCATGGCAATCAGCAACGACCAGGAGTTACGCAAGGTATTGGATGAACTGCCGGCAACCGAACAGCGCGATCTGGGCTGTCGCTTCGTCGCAAGTGTGCGCCACCTCAGTGAGGATCCGCGAATTGGCCAGGCGCTTGAAGTGATTGCTGAAAGGAGTGGGCAGCCGGATGAGATGTTGTCTGCCTACAAAGGGGTCAAGGCGCTCTCCACCCAAACCTACGCCGCCTGCGGCCGGGATGCCGACTGGGCGATCCAGGCGGAGCACTTCGTCGCCGCCGCAGCTGCCGCCTGTCTGCTGCCCGAGGGGCAGATCAACAGCAAGACCAATCTGGCCTGGAAAGCCGCTGTTCAGGCACGCATGGCCAAGAACTGCGAAATGATTCTCAACGATGCGGGAGAGGTGGATAACGAGGCGCAGAAGCAGTATGCCATCGCCGCAGCATTTATCGCGGAAAACGGGTGACTAGTGTCCGTCCGGAAACAGGTGAATAATTGTAGCCCGGATGAAGCGCAGCGGAATCCGGGGAGATAAGTGTCTGATTCATAGTCTGTTCCCGGATTACGCAAGCTCCATCCGGGCTACGGTTATTGGTTACCGGATAGACACTAACTAAATTGTAAGAGGCTACCCCTTCCCGTCGATCAACGAGACACCATCCAATCCGTTGATCAGACTTCCATTGCCCCTGTTCATGCCAAGTTTGATCATAAGGCGCACATCATTGGCAGAGTCCGCATGTGCCAACGCATCCTCATAGCTGATCTCACCCTGTTCATAAAGCCGGTAGAGAGATTGATCGAAAGTGATCATGCCATGCTCCGTGGAACGCTTCATCAACTCCTTCAGCTTTGGGATATCCCCTTTACGAATCAGATCCGCCGCCAGTGGAGTGTTCAGCAGAATCTCGAAACAGGCCCGCCGACCATTGCCATCCGACCGCCGCAGCAGCTGTTGGGCCACAATCGCCCGTAGATTGAGGGAAAGATCCATGAAGATCTGATCCCGATGATCTTCTGGAAAAAAGTGAATAATTCGATCCAACGCCTGATTGGCATTGTTGGCATGCAGGGTGGTGAGACAGAGATGCCCCGTTTCGGCAAAGGTCAGCGCATGTTCCATTGTCTGGCGGGTGCGGATCTCTCCGATCAGGATCACATCCGGCGCCTGGCGCAAGGTATTCTTCAGCGCAACCTCGTAGGATTCCGTGTCCAGCCCCACTTCACGTTGGGTAATGATGCAGCCATCGTGATTGTGGATGTATTCGATCGGATCTTCGATACTGATGATATGGCCACTGCTCTTGTTGTTGCGATGACCAATCATCGAGGCCAGGGAGGTCGACTTACCGGTACCCGTCGCCCCCACGAAAATCACCAGTCCACGTTTGCTCATCGCCAGATCCTGCAGCACCGGCGGCAGACGCAGTTCCTCCATGGTGGGGATAGTGCTCTCGATACGGCGCAGCACCATGCCGACCGAGTCCCGCTGCACAAAGGCACTGACCCGAAAACGTCCAATGCCCTTCGCATTTATGGCGAAGTTGCACTCATGGGTTTCATCGAATTCGCGCTGCTGTTGATCGGTCATGATATTGAGGGTGTAGTCCTTCGCCTGTTTGGCGCTGACTGCAGTCCTGCTGACCGGGACGATACGCCCATCCACCTTGATGGAGGGTGCCCTGCCCGCTGTAATAAACAGATCAGAGGCCTTTTTCTGGACCACCATGGCCAGCAGCACATTAAATTCCATGTTCATTCCTCGTTGAAAAAAACCACTCATCCTAGGATCGGGATCGGTTTCATTTGGTCACGCCAAAGCCTGAGTTGAATTGATTGTTTCCAAGGCATTTAAAACCTCGTTGATCGATCAAATTCGACTCCGACCCCTCTTAATTTAAGTTTAGAAAGAATCTTTGTTCTGCGCCTTGGCCTTGGCATCCAGACGACTGATCACGCCCTTGTCCACCAGCTCTTTCAGACTCTGGTCCATCGTCTGCATGCCCGTCGCCTGACCGGTCTGTATCGCCGAATACATCTGTGCCACCTTGTCTTCACGAATCAGGTTGCGGATCGCCGGTGTGCCGATCATGATCTCCCAGGCCGCAGTGCGCCCTCCGCCGATCTTCTTCAGCAGCGTCTGGGCAATAACCGCCCGCAACGATTCCGACAACATGGAGCGCACCATCGATTTCTCCCCAGCGGGAAACACGTCGATGATTCGGTCGATGGTCTTGGCGGCAGAGCTGGTATGCAGGGTGCCGAACACCAGATGGCCGGTCTCAGCCGCTGTCATCGCCAGACGGATGGTCTCCAGGTCACGCAACTCGCCCACCAGAATAATGTCCGGGTCTTCACGCAGGGCTGAGCGTAGCGCCTCACTGAAGCCCAGTGTGTCCCGATGGACCTCGCGCTGATTCAGCAGGCACTTTTTACTGGTGTGAACAAACTCAATGGGGTCCTCGATGGTGAGGATGTGGGCGTAGTCGTTGTCGTTTTTGTAGTCCATCATCGCCGCCAGGGTGGTGGACTTGCCCGAGCCGGTGGGCCCGGTCACCAGCACCAGACCACGGGGTACGTCCACAATCTCCTTGAAGGAGTTGGGACAGCCCAGATCCTCCAGCGTCAGCACCTTGGAGGGGATGGTGCGAAATACCGCAGATGCGCCCCGCGCCTGATTGAATGCGTTGACACGAAAACGGGCCAGACCGGGAATCTCGAAGGAGAAATCGGTCTCGAGAAACTCCTCGAAATCCTTCCGCTGCTTGTCGTTCATAATGTCGTAGACAAGCCCGTGGACCACTTTATGCTCCAGCGCCGGCACATTGATGCGCCGGATATCTCCATCCACACGGATCATCGGCGGCAGCCCGGATGAAAGATGCAGGTCGGACGCATTGTGTTTGACACTGAATGCCAAAAGTTCGGCGATATCCATTCATTTCCCTCAGAAAAAAGAACCGGCGCGACGACCCTGTTCAGAGCGCCGCTTATCTATTATCGTCAATAATAACGGCACTTGCGCCGGTTTCTACAAATTGTTTGTCACCACTCCGTGCCGACAGGCATTTGATTTATGCCGACACTGCCCATACTCTCAAACAGACTCCTTTCATTTACACCCTGCTGTGATCATAAAACCCAGGCAGAATGTAATTTTTTGTAAACTATCGACCATGAGCAGCATCGAACAGAGACTCACCAGTGTACGGCAACGCATCGAGCAGGCGGAGCGCAAGGCGGGACGAACACCCGCCAGCACCATTTTGCTGGCAGTCAGCAAGACCCGCACGGCGGACGAAATCCGCGCCGCGTTTGCTGCCGGACAGACCGCCTTCGGCGAGAACTATCTGCAGGATGCCCTGGAAAAGATCGATGCACTTGCAGACATGGAACTCGAATGGCACTTCATCGGTCGGATACAGAGTAATAAAACAAAACCCATCGCAGAAAATTTTGACTGGGTTCACAGTATCGCAAGTTTGAAGCACGCGCGAAGATTGGGTGAACAGCGTCCCCCTGGGCGCCCGCCTCTGAAGATCTGCATTCAGGTCAACACCAGCGGGGAGGCCAGCAAGGGCGGCCACGACCCGGAACAACTGCCGGAACTGCTCAAGGCGTACCAAGCCCTGCCCGGTATCGAGGTGATGGGACTGATGACCATTCCGGCACCGGCGGATGATGATGCAGCTCAGCGCCGTCCCTTCCGATTGCTGCGGCATCTGCGAGATACTCTGCGCAGCGATGAACTGCCACTGGAGACCCTTTCGATGGGCATGTCAGGCGATCTGGAGGCAGCGATTTTGGAGGGCGCAACAATTGTTCGCATCGGTACGGCCATTTTTGGTTCCCGGCAGTATAATAGTGTTGCGTAGTATCTATTCTGAAACTCATGATTCACCACGAAGCGCACAAAGGACACGAAGAAAATATTTTATTAATCAATTCATTACATTTTTTTACCTGGTGGTGAAAATCGTTTTTACACGGGCGACCACTCACCAACCATTGACCCCGACTACCATTAAAAAGCATCCATGAAACTAAACAGCATTACCTTTATCGGCGGCGGCAATATGGCTGCATCTCTTATCAGCGGATTGATCGCGGATGGCTATGACCCCACGCATATCACCGCCAGTGATCCGAATAAAGAGCGGCTGGCTCAGCTCGCCGCCAACTTCCGCCTCCGCACTGAAACCGACAACGATGCCGCCGTGCAAAACGCCGACATCGATCGTCTGGTCAAACCCAGGTTCTGGAATCCGGTGGTCCGTGACATAGCCGGCGCCATCTGGCGCCATCAACCGCTGGTCATGCCATCGCCGCTGGAGTGAGGAGGCGGCGCATTGCGGGAGTGGCTGGGAAGATGTCGCCCTGGTTCGCACCATGCCCAACACACCGGCAATGATTCAGTCCGGCGCCTGCGGTTTGCATGCCAGCGAAAATGTCAGCGGCATTCAGAAGACCAGCGAGCATCCTGCGCGCCGTGGGACTCACCTGCTGGGTGAGCGACGAGCAAATGGATGCAGTAACCGCACTCCGGCAGCGGACCGGCCTACTTTTTCGTCATGGAGGCGATGGGCCGCTGCCATCAGAATAGACCTGACGCAGAAGGGCGCCGCCTGCTCACCTGCGAACCAGCACTGGGGCAGCCGCATGGCGATGGAAGCAAGGACTCCCTGGCCACACGTTGCGGAAAAGGGCAATACGTAACTGGCCAGCGGGAGGCCAGCAAGGGCGCTACGACCCGAACAACTGCTGAACTGCCTGGCGTACCAAGCCCCGCCCGGTATCGAGGATGGGACTGATGACCATTCCGGCACTGGCGGATGATGATGCAGCTCAGCGCCGTCCCTTCCGATTAAGCTGCGGCATCTGCGAGATACTCTGCGCAGCGATGAACTGCCACTGGAGACCCTTTCGATGGGCATAGCGATCTTGGAGGCAAAGCGGATTTGAGGGCGCAACAATTAAGTTCGCATCGGCACGGCCATTTTAACATTCCCCGGCAGAATAGTGTTGCGTAGTGTCTATTCTGAAACTCATGATTCACCACGAAGCGCACAAAGGACACGAAGAAAATATTTTATTAATCAATTCATTACATTTTTTCACCTGGTGGTGAAAATCGTTTTTTACACGGGCGACCACTCACCAACCATTGACCCCGACTACCATTAAAAAGCATCCATGAAACTAAATAGCATTACCTTTATCGGCGGCGGCAATATGGCTGCATCTCTTATCAGCGGATTGATCGCGGATGGCTATGACCCCACGCATATCACCGCCAGTGATCCGAATAAAGAGCGGCTGGCTCAGCTCGCCGCCAACTACGCCATCCGCACTGAAACCGACAACGATGCCGCCGTGCAAAACGCCGACATCGTCGTCCTGGCGGTCAAACCCCAGGTTCTGGAATCGGTGGTCCGTGACATGGCCGGCGCCATCTGGCGCCATCAACCGCTGGTCATCTCCATCGCCGCTGGAGTGAGGGAGGCGGCATTGCGGGAGTGGCTGGGAGAAGATATCGCCCTGGTTCGCACCATGCCCAACACACCGGCAATGATTCAGTCCGGCGCCTGCGGTTTGCATGCCAGCGAAAATGTCAGCGACATTCAGAAAGACCAGGCAGAGAGCATCCTGCGCGCCGTGGGACTCACCTGCTGGGTGAGCGACGAGAGCCAAATGGATGCAGTAACCGCACTCTCCGGCAGCGGACCGGCCTACTTTTTTCTCGTCATGGAGGCGATGGAGGCCGCTGCCATCAAGATGGGCCTTGACGCAGAGAACGCCCGCCTGCTCACCCTGCAGACAGCACTGGGGGCAGCCCGCATGGCGATGGAAAGCAAGGACTCCCTGGCCACGTTGCGGAAAAAGGTCACTTCTCCAGGCGGCACCACCGAACGGGCATTGGGTATTCTGCAGGAGGGGGGGCTTCCGGCGCTGTTCGAACAGGCGCTCAACGGTGCTCGTGATCGGTCTCAGGAACTCTCAGAAATATTGGGAGGAAAATGATGGACAGCAACTACCTGGCAAATCCAGCGATCTTCCTGATTCAGACTCTCTTCGGCCTCTACATCCTGGCGGTGATGCTGCGTCTGATACTGCAACTGGTGAAGGCGGATTTTTATAATCCCGTCTCGCAGTTTCTGGTGCGGGCCACCAATCCTCCCCTCAAACTGTTGCGCCGTTTCATACCCGGCTTCGGCGGCATCGATATCTCCTCCATCGTTTTGGCCTGGACATTGAAATCCGCAGAACTGGGCCTGGTGATTCTGCTCAGCGGCGCCTCGGTCAATGCCCTCGGCCCCATCCTCTGGGCCATTCCTGAACTGGTGGAATTGCTGATCAACATATTTCTCTTTGCGATCCTGATCCAGGTTATCCTGAGCTGGATCAACCCTGGCGCCTACAATCCCGTCTCGGCACTGCTCCACTCGCTGACCGACCCGGTAATGCGGCCAGCCCGCAGAATCCTGCCCCCTATCTCAGGCCTCGACCTCTCGCCCATGCTGGTCATGATCGGACTGGTGCTACTGAAAATGCTGCTGCTGCCGCCATTGCGTTCAATCACCGGCAGTCCATTTTGAGCGACTGGTATCATTGGGATGGGGACGATCTGACTCTGCGACTGCGCATTCAACCCAAAGCCTCGCGGGACACCTTTGTCGGCCCTCACGGCGATGACTTTAAGATTCGCATCACTGCTCCGCCAGTCGATGGCAGGGCCAACGCACATCTCATCAAACTCCTGGCCAAGGCCTTTGGTGTACCCCGCAGCCAGGTGACCCTGGTGAGCGGTGAAACTTCACGTTCAAAATGCCTGCGCATCCATGCCCCCAAAAAATCACCCATTCCCGTGAACAGGCGCCCAACTTGAACGCCGGAAAGAGACAAATGGACAAAAAACTGTTACGCGTACCTTAATCAGGCTTCAGTGCATCTGAAGATGGTCGCTAAAGCCAGTGTGGCATAATCGTCAACAATCAGGTGTTCATGCGAGACAGCAGAATGGAACAAATACGTTTTCAACAACAGCTCCAGGCCTATGGACAGTGGAAGGCAAATATCCTTCGCACCATCAGCGAATATGGCCCTTGGCTGGAACAGAACGGCATGTCCACGCCGGAGACCCAGACTCGCATCACCCAGACCATGGAGATGCTGAAGCATGATCGTCTCACCATCGCCTTCGTGGCTGAATTCTCCCGTGGAAAAACCGAGCTCATCAACGCCATCTTCTTTGCCGATCATGGACGACGCCTGCTGCCTTCCAGCGCTGGCCGCACCACCATGTGTCCGACAGAGATCTTCTTTGATCACGAGCGTGATGAGGCCTATGTCCGACTATTGCCGATCGAGACGCGACTACAGGACACATTGATCTCGGATCTCCGCAAGGATGAAAAGCAGTGGGTTCACTATCCATTGGAGACCGAGTCAGTGGAGCAGATGGAGGCCTCACTCGGCGAGGTGATGCAGACCAAAATGGTCACGGTAGCGGAAGCGACACACCTCGGCCTCTACAGCCCTGCCCTGCACCCGCATCAGAAAAAACCGCCGAAACTGATCGAAATCCCAAAATGGCGCCACGCCCTGATCAGCTATCCGCACACTCTCCTGAAACAGGGTTTGACCATTCTCGATACTCCGGGACTCAACGCCCTGGGAAGCGAGCCGGAGCTGACACTGAACATGCTGCCCTCGGCCCAGGCAGTACTCTTTGTACTGGGCGCCGATACCGGCGTCACCCGCAGTGACATGGAGATCTGGCAGCACCACATCAAAGGCTTTCAGAGCGGCAGGCAGCGCGGCCTGATGGTGGTACTCAACAAGATCGACACCCTGTGGGACGACCTGCTGGAACCGGCGGAGATCAACGCGACCATCTCCAAACAGCAGGGTGAAACCGCCAAGATACTCGGCATCTCCGAAAGCGCTGTATTCCCCATTTCCGCTCAGAAGGGACTGGTGGCGAAGGTCCGCCACGAAAGCGAACTGCTGGAGAGAAGCGGACTGCTCTCCCTGGAGAGCCATCTGGCTACCGATGTTCTGGGCATAAAACAACAGATCATCCTTGATACCGTTGGCGCCGATATAGGCCAGATGCTGGACAACAGCCGTAGCGTACTCTCCGGCAAGCTCACCAATGCAAAAAAACAGCTGGAAGAGCTGGAGGAGTTGAGCGGAAAAAGCGACGACGTCATCAACAACCTGATGGAGAAGACCCGGGAGGAGCAGTCCCAGTATATGCATGACGTCGAGAGTTTTCAGGTAAGCCGTCAGAAGTTGAAGAGGCAAGCGGACAACTTACGGGCTGCGCTTGACCTGAATACGCTGGACAACATCATCAACCGCAGCCGACGTGAAATGACAAACAGCTGGACCACTCATGGCATGAAGACGGTAATGAAAAGTCTCTTCGGAGAGGTCCGCCGAAACATGCACTCCGTGGTATCACAAAGCGAGCAGACCCGGAAGCTGATCCGCTCCATCTACCGAAAATTTCAGAATGAACACGGCTTTGCGGTCATCCAGCCCAAGATGTTCTCCATCGTGAAATACCGCGTGGAACTGGAACTGCTGCACCAGGAAGCGGAAGTCTTCCGCAACAGCCCGGTTACCGCAATGATGGAGCAGGGTTTTGTGGTTAAACGTTTCTACGCCGCACTGGTCAGCCGGGCCAGACACATCTTCCACCGCGCCAGCGATGACATTAACAATTGGCTGGTCACCACCCTGGAGCCCCTGGTTTTGCAGATCCGGGATCACAAGGAGATGATGGAGAAGAGACTCAACAACCTGCAGAAGATCGGCCAGTCCCGCAACACCCTGCAGTTCAGGATCGTTGAACTTCAGGACCAGTACACGGAAGCGGCGCGCCAGCTTACCTCTCTGCGCAACATGGCAAACCGATTAAACAGCAGTGAACCACTGAACAAAGAGAAACGGCCACGACCCCGGCTGGTGCCCAGGCAAAATACCTCATAAACTGTTAGGCTTCTATTTGGCCAGCCCGGCCAAAAACAGAATAACCGATCTACCAGATTTTTTTGGAGTGTGGAAACCCGCGCCCAATAAGGAGTATTTTATGTACCTGCACAGCTTCCGTCTGCTCGCCCTGATGACACTCTATCTGCTTTCACTCAACGCCATAGCAGAGAACAGCACCAGTATCCCGGGATACAAAATTCACCACAATGCCATCCCCAGCGCATCCCTCGATTCCGGGATCGCCAATCAGTATCGTATCCAGCGCAGTAAATACCGTGGCATGATCAATGTCAGCGTCATCAAAGAGGCTCCTAACACCACAGGCATGTCGGTCAGCGCAATCATCCTCGCCAAAGCCGTCAACATACGCGGCCAGCTTATCAGCATCCCCATGCGCAAAGTCACTGAAACCAATGCCATCTACTACATCGGCGAATTCCGTATCTCGGATCAGGAGACCCTGAATTTTACCCTGGAGGTCAAACCGGAAGGCGAGACCCGTTTCTATACCGCAAAACTCAAACAGCAGTTTTTCATCGATTGACAGAAAAACCAGTAGGCCTGATCAAGCGTAGCGGATCAGGCAATAGACTGGCACAGTAGGTCGGGTTAGATGCGCATTGCGACGGACATCAATTTTGTCATCTGGCTTTACGCACATCGTAACCCAACAGTGATTTATCGGGTTACGTCGCACTCATGGTGCGGTATCAAATTCAGGTTTTTGCGCTGTCGTACGACTAACCCGACCTACATCTAGCGTTTTTCACCTGACGCATCCCCGCCTGCAAGCGCCAACTCAAGTTGTGACCCTTTAACCGGCTGCACCAGAACAGCGTGCAGGGGAAATATCTCGTTGAGCTTATCCACATATTCACGCTCGGATTTCTCCACCAGCACGATCACCCGCGCCTCTGGGGCATACTTCTGCAGGCTGAACAGAAAGACATCCAGGTTACTGATGTTGATGCCGGCATAGTTATTGGCATATCCATAGAAAAACTCGGCCACCACAATATCCGGCCGCTGCCGTTTCAGCTCGCTCATCACCTTGCGCATCGAACGAAACTCGATCTGACGAATGCCCAACCGTCGATAGAGGGCAGAGAAATCGGGGTGTGTTGGGGATTCGAGAATCGAAAACAGCGTGGTATCGGACATCACAAACCCTGCGACTAGAACGACCGCCACAAAGTCACCAGACCAAATAGAATCACGAGCATACCGGCCCCTCGGCGCACCCAAATATTCTTGGTCCAGCGGGCAAGGCTGCCTGCCACCAGCCCCATGGCAAAGAGATTGGGCAGGGTACCAAGACCAAACGCCAGCATCAGTCCAGCCCCCTTGAGCACACTGCCGGCCGAGACGGTCCAGACCAGCATGCTGTAGACAAGTCCGCAGGGAATCCAGCCCCAAAACACGCCCAACAGCCAGGCCTGCCCCGGTGTATTGACCGGCAGCAATCTACGGGCGTAGGGTTCGATGTGTTGCCAGAGCGCACCACCCGCCTTTTCGATACGGGATAACCCAAGCCACCAGCCACCGAGATAGAGACCGAGAAGGATCATGAAGATACCGGCTATGGCCAGAAGCACACGCTGCGCAATATAGATCGGGGCCACCTGTGCCAGCAGCATGCCGAGTCCACCCATAATCGCCCCAGCTACCACATAGCTGCTGATGCGTCCCAGGTTATACCCAAGTTGATATGGGAGGGTGGCGCCAGCGCTGGAACGCAATTTTTCCGGCAACCCGAAGGTCAGTGCCCCGACGATGCCACCACACATTCCGGCGCAGTGCACCCCGCCTAACAGACCCACGACAAAAGCCGCCAGATATCCGCCCTGTTCAAGCATGTTTTTTATACCCACTGGATGGAATGTAGCGCATCGCCAACAGGATCAGCACCAACACAGGCACCCCCATCAGGGTGGTGAGAAGGAAAAACGTCTGATAACCCATGCCGTCCACCATCACCCCGGAGAAGCCACCCAAAAACTTCGGCAACAGTAACATCACAGAGCTGAACAGAGCATATTGGGTGGCTGAGTAGGAGATATTGGTCAGGCTGGAGAGATAGGCGATGAAAGCGGCCGTCGCCACACCCGCACTCAGGTTGTCGATAGAGATTACCAGAGTCAACATCGGCACATCGTGCCCCACCCCTGCCAACACGGCAAACAACAGGTTGGTGGCTGCCGCCAACAGGCCACCCAGTAAGAGGGTGCGCATTACACCGATCTTTACCATCAGCAAACCACCAAGCCCCGCCCCTACCAGTGTCATGATCACGCCGTAGACCTTGGTGATGGTTGCCACCTCCCCTTTCGAGAACCCCATATCCACATAGAAGACGTTGGAGATAACCCCCAGTACTACGTCAGATATACGGTAGGTGGCGATCAGTGCCAGGATCAACAACGCCTGCCAACGGTAGCGGCTGATAAAATCGACAAAGGGGCTGATGGCAGCATTATAGAAACCTTCGGCAAACCGGCGTAGCGCCAGGGGCAGCCACTGCTGGTGCTCGATCAGCTTGTCGGTCCGATTTTCCCGCTCCAGAGTGTGAGAATCGGCGGTGACCTCCGGCTCGCGGATAATCAGCGTGGTAACAATACCGACCAGCATCATCAGCGCCATACTCAGGTAGGCTGCCATCCAGGCGCCCTGATGATAGATCGTATCATCCGGATCAAACAGGGCGGCAATCGCCAGCGCCCCTGCCCCACTCATGATCATCGCCAGCCGGTAGCCCATCATGTAGGTGGCCGCCATGGCCCCCTGCAGATCCTCCCCGACACTTTCGATGCGGTAGGCATCGATTACGATGTCTTGTGTAGCCGAGGCAAAAGCCACGCCCAATGCAAGCAGCGCAAAACGGGCAAGACCCTCCTGTGGATCCGACAAGGCCATGCCGACCAGGCCCGCAATGATGCAAAACTGGGAGAGCAGCATCCAACTGCGCCGTCGTCCCAGCAGACGGGTCAGCAGCGGCAGGGGCAGGCGATCCACCAGCGGCGCCCACACCCACTTGAAACCGTAGGCCAGCGCCACCCAACTGACAAACCCTATCGTACTGCGTTCAACGCCGGCTTCCCGCAGCCAGAAAGAGAGCGTACCGAACACCAGCAACAGCGGTAGCCCCGCGGAAAAGCCAAGGAACAGCATGCCCCGCACCCGGGGATGCCAGTAGACCCTGGAGGCATCCAGCCAGCTGGTGAGCGTACTGCTTGGGTTGGGCACTGAGACTCCTGTGGTAACCGATGGATTCAATCTGCAAAAAACCGCGGCCATTATAGGCGTCTCCGGCAATCATTTCCCAAGCTATCACCTTGTAGGTGTACTAAGTTACAATTCGCGCATCAATATAATCGGAACTAACCCATGCAGAATTATCAGCGCGAGTTTCTCGACTTCGCCCTCGACGTGGCGGTGCTGCGCTTCGGTGAATTCACCCTCAAGTCAGGTCGCATCAGTCCCTATTTCTTCAATGCCGGACTGTTTAACACCGGGGCCAGCCTGGCCCGTCTGGGCCGCTACTACGCCCAGGCAATCGTCGATTCCGGTATTGAGTTCGACGTGCTCTATGGACCGGCTTACAAGGGGATTCCTCTGGCTGCAGTCACCGCTGCCGCCCTTTACGACCACCATGGACGGGACGTGCCCTATGCCTTCAATCGCAAGGAGGCCAAGGACCACGGCGAAGGCGGCATCATCGTCGGCCATGAACTGAACGGTGGCGTACTGATTATCGACGACGTCATCTCCGCCGGCACTTCGGTAAGGGAGTCGGTAGAGATCATCAAGGATCTCGGCGCCACACCCGCCGGTGTGGTCATCGCCCTGGATCGCCAGGAGCGTGGCAAGGGGGAGCGATCTGCCATTCAGGAGGTCGAGAGTGACTACGGCATACCTGTGACCTCCATCGTGGCCCTGGAACAGCTCGTTGAATATCTGGGGGAGAAACCCGACTCCGAAGAGTCGCTGTCGCGCATCCGCGCCTACCGGAACGAGTACGGAGTCTGAGTTGCCGGACCGAATTGAAGTAGGCCGGTTCAAGCCTAGGAGGTTGTCGGATTTAACACTGTTTGGCTGCAAACGGATAAACCCGACAGCCTCCTAGCGGAACCGGCAACCCCATCGTGTTCTGTCAATTCAAGGGCGCCCGATCCGCTGCGCTTGATCGTGCCTACGTTTTAGTAAGTTAGCCGATAATCAGCTTGCTGCCCACCAGCAGGGTGACGATTTCGAAACCCCGCTTGATCCAGCGGTTCCCTTTGGTGATGGAGAGGTGGGCGCCGATGTAGCCTCC
>NZ_JAAVSH020000001.1:1946757-1982097 GCF_011947365.2 endosymbiont of Lamellibrachia barhami | reverse complement strand
CAACCCACTCACCCTGGACCATTATTCGCTCCATCGACAAACACCAGGCCAGGCTCAATGCCATGAAAGTGATCCTGAACGCCGTGCCTTACGAGCGGCTTGACCCAACACTCGACTTCGTACCGAGCCACGATGTCGTCATCTCCGGCTCCCGTGAACTGGAACTGATGGAAGCCCAGCGCCTCCAGAGCGGAAAGTTCGTGGGGTGAGCCGTAATCGAAGGTCCAGTGGACCTTCGCAGTGCGGCGAACGACCGGACAGGAAGTCCGGCGCGAGGGTTAAAAAGAACTCTAATGCCACGCCAGGGACGGCAGCTCACATCTTCTTTACGAAACCCACCGTTTGTAGGCCCGATCAAGCGCAGCAGATAAGGCATTCGGTGCTGCTACGCTTGAACCGGCTTACGATGACCATCGTAATAAGGTTTCAAGCCATCTCACCCAGCCGTATCCGCCCCTTTCGTCCCGCGAATCAGTTTCAAAACCAAAATCAGCATTGGGGTTCCATGCATCAGCAGATCGAAGATGTCGATGGGACGGGAGAGCGTGCCGTCGGCCAGCATCTTGAGTTTTTCCCACAGATGCGGCTCAGGATAGAACGGGGCCAACGCCAGCAGAACTGCAGGCAATACAATCATTTGTAGTGGAATCTTATCTAACCAGGACATCATTGACGGTTCTCTTTCATATACATTCTCGGCAAAGTTTACGGTATCGATCTGCGTCTGCAGCACTGAAACAGCAGGCGATGATCTTTTCAAAATCATCCACCCACTCTCTCATGGCTGCAAGGGCAATCGCGGCAGCCTGCTGCTTGGGGTAGCCATAGACACCCGTACTGATCGCAGGAAAAGCAATCGTGGCCACGCCATGTGCTTTTGCCACAGCAAGTGATTCACGGTAGCAGGATGCCAGCAGTGCTGACTCTCCTCTCTCTCCACCCTGCCAGACCGGCCCAACTGTGTGGATCACCCACTTTGCAGGCAATCGAAATCCGGGCGTGATACGCGCCTCACCTGCCGGGCAGCCACCGAGAGACCGACATGCGGCAAGCAGATCGGGGCCAGCCGCCCTGTGAATTGCACCATCCACGCCCCCACCGCCCAGCAGGGTTGAGTTTGCCGCATTGACCACAGCATCCACTTCAAGTCGGGTGATATCTCCCTGTACAATCCGTATCTGGCCCATCGTAATAATCCCCAGGTATGTCGACGTCCACACTCAATTTACTACTGATTGTTTTGCTGCTGATCTGGTTCTGGCGCGACAGTCTCAAAGTCAGAGAGAACGCCACCCGCATCAGCCGTGCCGCCTGCGATGCTCAAGGTGTGCAATTTCTCGATCAAACCGTCGCCCGACGCAGGATCGGAGTGAGATGGATACGCGCAGGTTTGAAATTCCGCCGACTCTATGAGTTCGACTACAGTCAGGAGGGGAGTGGCAGACAGACAGGCTATATCATAATGCTGGGCAACCAGCTTGAGCTGCTGCATATCGAAACCTGGGAGAGTGACGAGTCGCACTAGCCAAGACAGGCCCGTCATCCAGATAAGAAATACAGCCAGCTAGTGTTATTTCACCACCCGTAGAGCAGGACGGTTACCTGAAGCCGGAGGATCAGGCTCGTCATCAGGGTGTTCAGCAGCAGTTTCTGTCTCGTCAGGAAATAACATACCCTGGTTGCTCTCCTTGCCGTAAATCCCCAGCACTGCCGCCGCAGGCAGATGAACATCCTCCGGATTACCATTGAAACGTGCGCTGAAACTGATCCACTCGTTTCCCAGTTCAAGTCCAACCACTGCGGACGGACTCAGATTCAGCACTATGCGCCCCTCATTCACAAAATCCTGAGGAACCATCACCTGTGGATCGTCGGCATTGACCAACAGATAGGGCGTCTCTCCGTTATCCACCAGCCAATCGTAGAGAGCCCGGATCATATAGGGCTTATTCGAAGTCACTGGCAGCTATGCTGAACCATGTTAACCGCGCATCTCCCGCTCCGCTTCAGAGAGACACTGGACGAATGACTCTCGCTCGAAGAGTCTTGCCGCATACTCGTGCAGACCCTTGGCGGAGGAAGGGACCTCAATCCCCAACACCGGCAGACGCCACAGCAATGGCGCAATAGCGCAGTCGACCAGAGTAAAATCATCGCTCATAAAGAACGGTTTGGCGCCAAACACCGGCGCAGTCGAAATCAGGCTCTCTCGCAACTCCTTACGCGCCTTGGCTGCATCCTTCTTGCCTGCCATGATGATATCCAACTGACTATACCAATCGTTATCGACCCGATACATCAGCAGTCGCGAGGTCGATTTGGAGACCGGATCTACCGGCAACAACGGCGGATGGGGAAAACGCTCGTCCAGATACTCCATGATAATGCGCGACTCATAAAGCTTTAGGTCCCGATCCACCAGGGTTGGCAATGTGCCATAGGGATTAAGCTCCATCAATGCTTCAGGCATATTGAGTGGATCTATGTCCTTGACCTCGAACGTGATGTTCTTCTCGGCCAGCACCATCCTTACTCTGTGGCAGTAGGGGTTCTCCGGATCCGAATAGAGGGTCATTACTGAACGCTTGTTAGCAACCGCCGCCATTGATACCTCTCCAAGCTTGACCGGTGAAACCGTCCATAAGGACTTGAATCAACCGGAAACAAAAAATAACGAACGAAAAAAGGCGCGCAGTATACATCAACTGTGCGCCCTGTGTTTCAGATAACGACTATCGCCGTATCAATGAACGTCTTTCCAATACTCTTTCTTGAGCATGTAAGCGATAACAAAGAATACCGCAATAAAGAGCAGCACCCACTTACCCATGCGCTGACGCTCCATCTGAATCGGCTCACCGACGTAGCTCAGAAATGCAGTCAGGTCACGAACAGTCCCATCGTACTCTTCTGGGCTCATGGTTCCCGGGGTAACCTGCTCGAAGTGATCGAACACTTGGACATCGTTACCGGCGGCGCCCTTCTCAGTCTTGAACACAGCCTTCTGGGCACCCTGCAGCTCCCACAGCACATGGGGCATGCCGACGTCCTGAAAGACGATGTTGTTCACACCGAAAGGACGTGCGTCGTCCTGATAGAAGCTGCGGAAGTAGGTGTAGAGCCAGTCCACACCACGCGCCCGGGCGATCACGCTCAGGTCTGGCGGCGCAGTTCCGAACCACTCTTCAGCCCTGTCGGCGGGCATGGCGATGTTCATGGTGCCACCGATCTGGTCGGTGGTGAACATCAGATTCTCCTTCACCTCCTGCTCGGTCAGACCCAGGTCCTTAGCCATGCGGTTAAAACGCTGGTACTTGGCCGAATGACAGCTCAGGCAGTAGTTCATGAAGACTTTGGCGCCACGCTGCAGCGAGGCCTGGTCGAACACGTCGATATCGGCATGATCCAGATGGGCGCCACCGGCAGCCATTCCCATTACGGGCGCCATAGCCAACAAAAATGCAACAATCAGCTTTTTCATTCGGTCACCCTCTCTGGTACAGGCTTGGTTTTGTCCATCTTGCTGTAGATGGGCATCAGCAGGAAGAATGCAAAGTAGTAGATGGTTCCGATCTGAGCCATAATTATATAAAGGTCAGTCGTCGGCTGGGTACCCAGGTAGCCCAGGATGATGAAATCCACAACAAACAACCAGAGAATGGTCTTGTAGAGCGTACCCTTGTAGCGGATCGATTTGACCGGACTCTTGTCCAGCCAGGGCAGGAAGAACATCACGAGGATTGAACCGAACATGGCAACAACACCCGGGAAGGCAGAACCCATAAGCGAAGGCACCGCACGCAGAATCGCGTAGAAGGGGGTGAAGTACCAGACCGGCGCAATATGGTCAGGCGTCTTCAACGGGTTGGCCGGCTCAAAGTTCGGATGCTCAATGAAGTAGCCACCCATCTCCGGAGCATAGAAGATCACCGCCGCGAAAAGAAAGAGAAAACCCGCGATGCCGGCAATATCCTTCACACTGTAGTAGGGGTGAAAAGGGATGCCATCAGCGGGAGCAGTATCACTCCACCTGTTGCCTTTGGGACCCTTTTTGATCTCAATGCCATCAGGGTTGTTGGAACCCACCTTGTGCAGGGCGACGATGTGAACGAAGACCAGCGCAGCCAATACGAACGGCAACAGGAAGTGCAGGGCGAAGAATCGGTTCAGGGTGACATCAGAGATAACGTAGTCGCCACGGATCCAGACACCCAGTTCAGGACCGATCACCGGAAACGCAGAGAACAGGTTGACGATAACCTGCGCCCCCCAATAGGACATCTGGCCCCAGGGCAGCAGATAACCCATGAAGGCGGTAGCCATCATCGCCAGGTAGATGATCACACCGATGATCCACAACAGCTCGCGGGGCTTGCGATAGGAACCGTACATCAGCCCACGGAACATGTGCAGATAGATGACGATAAAAAAGGCGGAGGCGCCAGTGGAGTGCATGTAGCGAATCAGCCAGCCCCAGTTCACATCGCGCATGATGTATTCGACCGAGCCGAAGGCCATCTCTGCATCTGGCTTGTAGCTCATCGCCAGCCATACGCCGGTGAAGATCTGCAGCACCAGCGTCAGCATCGCCAGGGAGCCCATGAAGTACCAGAAGTTGAAGTTCTTCGGGGCGTAATATTGCGCCAGGTGCTCGTTCCACACCTTGGTCATCGGAAAGCGGTCGTCGATCCAGCCGACGAAGTTCTGCATCATGCTCATCAGGAAGCACCTCCATCAGCACCGATCAGTATCCTGGTATCGGAAAGATATTGGTAAGGGGGAATCTCCAGATTCTTCGGCGCCGGTACGCCCAGGTAGACGCGGCCAGCAAGATCGAATCGGGAACCGTGACAGGGGCAGAAAAAGCCGCCTTTCCACTCAGGCCCCAGGTCGACCGGGGCCACTTCTGGGCGATAGGTGGGTGAGCAACCCAAGTGGGTGCAGATACCAACCGCCACCAGATATTTCTCCTTGATGGAGCGGAAGGGGTTCTTGCAGTAGTCAGGCTGCTGACCGGTATCGTCAGATGCGGGGTCCTGCAACGTAGCATCCAGAGTCGGCAGATCCTTCAGGTTCTGCTCGGTACGAAACACGATCCAGACGGGTTTGCCGCGCCATTTGACGCGCATCATCTGCCCCGGTTCCAGCTTGCCGATGCTGGCCTCGACCGGCGCACCTGCCGCCTTGGCTTTTTCACTGGGGGCCCAGGCCGCCAGGAAAGGATACACAACGAATCCGGCGCCAACCGCACCGACCGCACTGGTGGCCAGCGTTAAAGTACGCCGCCTTTTCAAATCAACGCCATCTGCGCTCATATCTTTCAGACTCCCCGATTTTCTGGACAGATCGGCACATTTTAGCCATGTGCAACAACCCTAGCCGTTCAGGACATTAGAATATACTTAAAAACCCCAAAATTGACCGCGCATTCTCCCCCAAGCCCATCAACAGGTCAAGACTGGCGGGACTTTTTCTACTCATTATTGCCCCAGATCAAAAGCAAGCCTCTCTATGCAGGATTATCGACATCGAAAAAACGATAATCCAGTGAAAACCTTTCTGCCAGGTGCTCAGCCAATGCCTGTACGCCATAACGCTCTGTGGCATGATGACCAGCAGCAAAATAGTGTATGCCCCGCTCTCTGGCGACATGCACTGTGGCTTCCGATATTTCGCCTGAGATATAGGCATCGAGATTAAGATCTGCCGCCTCTTCGATGAAACCCTGAGCGCCTCCGGTACACCAACCTACGCTTTGAATTGCGCCACCACCTGAGTCGATATGCAACGGAGCCCGGCCCAGCACCGCCTGCAAGCGCCGCTGTAACTCTACCGTCTGTAGCGGAGCCTCCAGGTCACAGCGCCACAGCAGGCCATTCCCCGCTTCAGTCACCTTTGGATTTGGGAAGGCCAACCGCTCCCCCAACTGACGATTGTTACCCCATACCGGATGCGCATCCAGCGGCAGGTGATAAACCAGCAGATTGACCCCACCCTTGATCAGGGCGCTGATTCGACGTCCCTTCATCCCCCTGAGCGCCGCAGCCTCACCTTTCCAGAAAAAACCATGATGCACCAACAGCGCATCCGCCCCCCAGTCGACGGCTGCGTCGATCAGGGCCTGGCTCGCAGTAACACCCGCCATCAACCGCTTCACCTCTGAAACCGTCTCCACCTGCAATCCATTGGGGCAGTAGTCATCGAAGCCGCCGACACTCAGGCAGTCATTGCAGTAGGTTTCGAGCGAGTGAATATTGGTCATGATTATCCCGTCCTGACAGTGGAACTGATGGCATGTTAGGTTACCCTACTATGCGAATTGGAAAACTCCTCTCATTTCTGCTCACCTCGGTAACTGCCGGCATTGCAGCCGCAATCCTCATTCTCTTCCTGGTACCGGGACTGCTGCACGATAACAAGCCGCCGGAACCGGAACTCAACAGATCAGAAGCAGGAGAACAGATCACCAGACAACCGGGGCCTTACTCATACGCAGACGCAGTCTCCATTGCCGCGCCCTCCGTGGTCAATATCTTTACGGCCACGATTACCACTGAACGCCAGACATTGCGATTCAGGGATCCGATACTGCAACACCTGTTTGGCGACGCTCTCCCGGAAAAGATCCGGCAGCGGCGCGATACCAGTCTGGGTTCCGGCGTCATTATTTCAGAGGACGGCTATCTGCTGACCAATCATCACGTTGTCGATGGCGCCGATGAGATAAGGGTCGTGCTCGCCAATGGTCACAGCGTCAACGTCAGCCTGATCGGCAGCGACGAAGAGTCGGATGTGGCGGTATTGAAGATAGACGATGAACCCAACCTGCCGGCGATACCCATCGGCAACTCTGATACACAAAGGGTGGGTGACGTGGTACTCGCCATCGGCAACCCCTTTGGCGTCGGTCAGACCGTCACCATGGGAATCGTCAGCGCCACCGGCCGCACCCATCTCGGCATCAACACCTTCGAAAATTTTATCCAGACGGATGCGGCCATCAATCCCGGTAACTCAGGCGGCGCCTTGATCAACGCCCGCGGCGAGCTGATCGGCATCAATACCGCAATCTTCTCCAAGAGCGGCGGCTCTCAGGGCATAGGTTTTGCCATCCCCTTCGATCTGGCTGAGGGGATCATGCGCCAGCTGATCACAAGCGGCCAGGTGGTGCGCGGCTGGCTGGGCATACAGGGACAGGATGTGACAGAAAAGCTTGCCGAGGCGTTTGGCCTGCATGCCGTTGAAGGCATTCTGATCACAGGCGTACTCGAGGATGGCCCTGGGAGCCGGGCCGATATGCGCCCCGGCGACGTTATCACCGAGGTCAACGGGGTCAGGCCCCACAACTCTCATGAATTGATGCAGCTTATCGCCAATGAGCCACCGGGATCGGTATTAAGCGTCAGAGGGTGGAGAGGTAATGCCAAATTTACGGTCGACGTGATATCCCAGGAACGCCCACCCTCCACACGCTGAGATAACGGGCAAAACCCGGCTGTGGATTGAGCCTGAATCGCGGGAACCCGTGCGCTGGCAGCGATAAAATCGGACCATCAACCGCTACTGATCAAGTCCAGGGCATCCGGGTAGGTAGTGCCGACGATCCCCTGCCCGTTCACCCAGTCGAGATACTCCGACAGAGCCCGTTCCGAGGTGGCGGTAAAGTTCTTACTGTGACCAATGGCCGCCAGCGGCAGCGACGCCGGCTCCCCGGCAAAACGCTCACACCACTGACGGGTGATCTCAATCAGCTGCGGCGCCGGTAACGTGGAGAAATCAAGCATCACTGTACCGAGTTGCCGCAATCGATTGAGCCGGCCAAATAACCGGGCGGCGGCCCCACCCGGCCCCCGGTAGGAACCCTGACAGCCCTTTGCCAACCCGGCCTTACGCAAGGCCTTCAGATGATCCAGGCGGGCCACCCGACCAGTGAGAATGGGGAACTCCCACACGCCATGGGAGACCGGAACAGTGAGATCCTGGTCCACGTTCCAGAAAGGCAGATCGGGGGCATCACGAAAATCGCTCCACTCCCCGACAGTGGCGTTGCGCAACCCTGGAGCCACCGTGGAATCGATGAGAAAACCCTGATCCGACAGAGCCGCCAGCACCAGGGCCGACGGCTGGATGCACCACCCCCCGGCGCGAAAGGCGATACAGCGGTAGTCTGGACGCTGCTGCCGACCCAACTCCTCCAGCCATACCTTGCCCTGTTCCAGCAGACCTGCCACCTCATGGAAGGGGAGATCACCGATGCGCCAGCGGGAGAGATCGAGTTGCCAATTCCCCGCTGGATCGAGCTTTGCGCCCCGCCATTGGGGATGCAGGTGCAGTTGCAGGTCGTGACCTCTGGCCAGAGCCTCTGTCAGCTGTAGCCTCACCGCATCACTTTGAGTCTGACAGGCGGGCTCCCGCTCCATGGCGGCAAACTCCAGCGCCTCCACAAACAGGGTCAGCGGCACACCACGGGATTCGGCAATGGCGAGGATACGTTCCGTCGACTCCAGCACGCAAGAACGGGGCTGTCCGGAACCGTCGCCGAAGACCTCGTAGTCAACGGTCAGTATCAGCTGTGCCGGTGGGTTCACAGAAATGCCTGGATTGATCCGCAGACAGGACCGGGCTACCAGGTGAAATCGCAGCTGAAGCGTTCACCGGGTTCCGCCTTTAGGGTACCCACCAAAACATCTATGGGCTGCCGACTGCCCAGGCTCTCGGAATACCAACCCAGAGGGGGTTGCTCCTCACCACGGTGGATTCGCCACTGCAGGGCGGGATCGCCATGAATCTCAAGCATCTCCTCCACGCCCTGCATACGCGCTCGAAACTGGTGGGGGGCATCCCCCGTCTGCAGCGTCACATCGGGATGGAAGTGGAAAAAGACCCGCACCGCAGTGACGGCATCGGCATGGATCTCGTCCTCAACCCGCAACTGCCGCTGCTCCGTCACCAAGGTCACCCGGCGCTGGTGGCGCACACTCCGATCGGCGTATCCGGTAACACTGCCCGCCACACTCATGCGGCTGAAAGTCGCTGTCATCTCCAGCCCTTCCAGGTGCTGCCGGGAGTGTTGCAGCCAGAGAAAGGCGCCGCCGATCTGGGATTGGTCGTGGCCGTTGATCTCCACCGTATTGTGGGCGGCGGTGCTGCGGAAGTAGTCCCGCCAGTCAGGCTGGGTGTGATAGCAGTAGGTCCCGGGATCCACCAGCCACCAGCGGCCATTGAGGGCCAGCAGCAGACTGTTGGCGTCGGCGTGACCATGAGCCGCAATGGAGGGATAGCCCAAGGGTCCGGCGTCAAAGATGACGTGGGCACCATTGCCCTTCAACACCGCGTAACCACCATCAGAGAAGAGCAGACCACCCGGCGCTGCATGATCTTCCGCTGCCTGGGCGCTGCCTTCATCCTCACTGCCCGCCATCAGGGCGTACCAGAAGGCCTTTTGCGGGAGCTTATCGCCACTGCAGCCTTGGCCTGTCACCGTACGAATGGCGCAGCAGACGTCCCGATAGGGGTCTGCCGGATCCTTCGGTTCAAAGCGCACCACCACGCCGTCATCAGAGTCGCCGATCTGTGGCACCGTCCCACCCACCGGACGCAGCGCACTGATGAAGCGCTCCATCGCCACCACCCGGGAACAGAAGGTGTCGCTGAAGGGGTTGCCGTAACGCTCCCCGACCAGCCGGTTGAGGAAGAGGTACTCCATCACCCAGAGGTGATAGTAGTTGGCCTGCTCCCGGTTGACCCCGTCCTCGAAGACCTGTTTCACCGCCTCGGCTTCAAGCTCCTGCTTTGCCTGCGCAGCCCAGGTCTCACCTTCATCGCCCAGGTCGAAGACGTTGCAGCCGACCCAGAGGCCAGTCAATTCGCCGATCAGATGGTTGTTGGCGGAAGAGTGGCGGGAGAGAAAGTGGCGAATGAAGTGGGCATGCTGATAGATGGCCAGCCCCAGCGCGGTGGGATCCTTCACCCGTCCGAAGAGCCCCTTTGCATCGCGCAGAGAGAGCAGGCTGTGGACGAAGGCCCAGGCCACCAGGCGCAGGGCCACCTCCAGGGTACTGCACCAATGCACACCGAGTCCAAAGGGGTTCTGCTCGATCCAGCTGTCGATCTGGCCCACCGCCAAATCGGCATAACGGGCGTCACCGGTGGCGGCATAAGCCACGGCGAGGGGCACCAGATGGGGATGACGGGCCACCTCCCAGAGGGTTTTGCAGTTGCCTACCCGGTCGTTGTCCCGGTAATCGATCCCCTTGCCGTAGACCAGCGGCGCGACAATGCCGGACTCGGGATCCCGATGCCAGTTGAAATCCCCCAGTACGCTGACCTTGTGGTGGCCGAAGATATCGACCTCGCCGCTGAGCAGCGTCTCGTAACCGCCGAGTCGATCACCGTAGGCGCTCTGCCACTGTGCAATGATTGTTTGCGAGTCACCCTGAAACAGGGATCCGCGACCACTTACCGGCTGCCTGGGATGCGGCTGCCAGCCTCCGTCGATGCGTTGGCGCTCCAACTTTCCCTGGACCACCCGGCCGACCCGGAAGAGGATCTCCGCCGGATCCATCGCCTTGATGCGGTTGATCTTCCAGGCCAGAGAGCTCATGCGGACATCCCGTATTCCCGGTGCCATATCTCAAGATTGAGCAGCGCCCAGAGCAGTTTTTCGTGGTTCTGCACACCATTGACGTGGTCGTTGACGTAACGCTCCAATACCGGCCGGTTGAAGTAGGCAGCGGTACGGGAGTCGGCACTCAGGATATGGTCACAGAGGTAGTCCCTCATCGGACCCTGAAACCACTCGTTCACCGGCACCCGGAACCCCACCTTGGGGCGCTCCAGAATCGACTCCGGCAGGATCTGTTTCATGCCCTCCCGCAACAACCACTTGGTGGTGCCGTTACGGATGCGGCAGTCGTCAGGCAGGGAGGAGATGTAGGCGGCCAGATTGTGATCCATGAAGGGCATACGCGCCTCCAGGGAGGCGGCCATGGTCATGCGGTCGCCCCGCTCCAGCAGGTTGTCCGGCAGCCAGCTGGTCTGGTCGAAATAGAGGATCCGGCGCAGATTGCTGTTGTCGGCAGCCACGTCGTAGGGCGGCCCCTCGAAGCCCTGGTATCCGTCGACACGGAAGGCAGCCAGAGCCTCTCTGTCACGCCAGTTGAGCGCGCCGAACCAGCGCGGCATGCGCTCCTCCCACTGTTTCAGGCTCAGATTGGCAACAGCGGTCTTAACCCGGCGAAACTTGTAGGGCAATGCGTTGACCAGCGTGTTGATCGGCGCCTGCAGCAAGTCAGGCACATAGCGGTAGTAGTCCGCGTAACGGTCGAAACCGTGCTTGGGATAACCCCCCAAAAACTCGTCAGCGCCCTCGCCGGTGAGCACCATCTTCACCGTCTTGCGCGCCTCCAGCGACAGCAGGTAGATGGGGATATCAGAGGGCTCGGCTACCGGCGCATCACGAAAGCGCACCAGCTTGGGCAACTCATCCATCAGGTGGGCCTGGGAGACCGTCAGTTCATGGTGGTCGGTATTGAACTGATCGGCGATGTTCTTGGCATAACCCAATTCACTGTAGGTAGACTCCTGAAAACCCACGGAGAAGGTTTTGATCGGCTCATTGCTGTGCCGGCTCATCAGCCCCACGATAGCGGACGAGTCGATGCCGCCGGAGAGAAAGGCGCCGAAGGGCACATCCGCCACCATGCGGCTCTCCACTGCCTTATCCAGTTCCCGCATGAAACCGGCCACCGGGTCTGCCACAGCGACAGTGGAGTGGCGGGGATCGCGATCCGGGGGCGTGTAGTAACGGCGTACCGCAAGTTCACCGTTTTTCCACACTGCGCAGGCGCCCGGCGGCAGCTTTTCGATCCCCTGAAAAAGGGTGCGGGGCCAAGGCACATAGCGGTAGGCCAGATAGTCCCAGACTGCGCTCCGGTCAACCTCCCGGGCAACCCGCTCATGCACCAGCAGGTTCTTTATCTCGGAGCCGAAAATAAACTCGTCACCCCTGCGCCAGAAGTAGAAGGGCTTCTTGCCGAAGCGATCCCGGGCGATAAAGAGCTGCTGGCGCTCCTCGTCCCAGAGAGCGAAGGCGAACATGCCCTCCAGCTTGTCGACGCAGTTCTCGCCCCACTCGTCATAGGCAGCGAGCAGGGACTCGGTATCAGAGGTAGTGTGGAAAACGTAACCCTTGGACTCCAGCTCCCCCCGTAGCTCCCGGTAATTGTAGATCTCGCCGTTGAAGACCACTTGGGTGGTACCGCGGTGATTAGCCATCGGCTGATGTCCACCACCAAGGTCGATGATGGAGAGGCGGCGGTGGGCCAGCCCGACGCTGTAGCGCCCGTCTCCGCTGTCGGTGGCGTAAAACCCCTCATCGTCAGGACCGCGGTAGACAATCTGATCCGCCATCTGCTTCAGCAGGGCCTGGGGGGATTCGATGGGATTATTAAGGACGAAGCCGGCAATACCGCACATAGTTATTTTACTTTCTCGACAGGTGCATCCGTACAAAGGGGATTTGCAGATACGACCCGGTGCAAATCACGCCGCGAACGCGTCGGATTATACATAGAAGGCTCTGGGGTGTCCCTCTGGGAACTGGGTAAAAAGGTGGCAAATGAAAGGTGAAAGGTGAAAGGTGAAAGGTGAAAGGTGAAAGGTGAAACAAGTATGTGTCCGGTGCTACCGGATGCAAGCTCTCTTTGCTAACTGAAAGTGCGTAGGCCCGATCAAGCGTAGCGGATCGGGCATTCGGGCTTTGATGAACGATTGAGGTTGCCGGTTCCGCTACGCTTGAACTGGCCTACAAGACGACAGAATGACTCCCTCCCCGCGGGGGAGGGAAAATCAAAACGATCCTGATACCTGTCACCTTCTTCATCTAGAAACTGGTAGCCCAACCCACCTCAATCTCCCATTGACTCATCCATATCTCGCCGGTCTGGGGACCGGTCATCGGACTCGTACCGCCCACTCTCTCTTCCGGCGCATACATGAAAGAGACATTGATCTCGCTCTCGCTCTCCAGTCTCCAGCCAAAACCGGCGGTGTAGTGCTGTCGAACCACTGCGGGCGCCAGGAGGTTGAAGAGCGCCTGCTGGTTCTCGAAAGGCTTGGATGCCTGGCTGAAACCGGCCCGGAGTGTCAGATCCTGGCTGTAGAACCACTGCAGGCCAAATTTGTAGACGTTCATGTCATCCCAGCCGAATCCGTAACCCTCATCCGAACCCATCAACGGCGGAACCGGACCGACTGATGTGTTGCCGATCGCGTTGACGCCGGAGAAGAGGATGCGCTGAAAATCGAAGGAGAAGGTCCAGTCCGGTAGAAATATATAGGAGAAACCCAGATCGAAGTTGGCGGGGATATCAAAGTTGCCCTGTTCCGCAAACAGACCTTTGTACTTGTCGAAATCGCTCATCCACATCTTGGTCTGGTAGGAGGCGCCAATCTTCAACTGTTCGTCGAATTGCCACAGCCAGCCCACTCGCAGGCCGCCGCCGTAAGAGACATCGGTGCCATTACCGGTAACATGGTCAGGCGATTCAGACATCAGCTTAAAGGGCTCCAGCCCGGTAGCCGAGAACGACTGAATCGAAATGATCGGTGTGATGCCGATCGAGTGCTGCTCATTCAGCAAACGCGAATAACTGATGCCGATAAACATCTGCTTCAGATCGATGCCGGTCGGGCTCGATGCATCGAACTGGGGATCACCTGTCGGGTTAAAACGTGCAAACACCGCTCTGTCGTACTCGGTATTCATACCCCCATTGCCGCCAATGGCAATGCCGATGGAACTGACTTCATCCAACATATAATTGGCTGCAAAATGGGGAATAAGAAAGAGATCATTTTCACTTCCAACCTTGCCCGGCTCAATGGGCGCCATTCCCGGCGGGAGGTTGGCGTCAGCGGTATAACCCCGTTTGGGGGCAAACAGTGAGGCACCCACTTCAATGCGGTTACCGACGACCGCAAGGGAGGCTGGATTGCTCGCCGCGCACATGGCGCCAAAGGCCATGGCCACACAGGCACCGGCCATCGATTTTGATTTTGGCCCATAACCGTGGGTCCAGTAACCGTTGGTCGCTTCGACAGGTACTGAGAGAGAAACACTTACCAATAGAGCAAGCGATAGGACATATTTTTTCATTTGAGGCTCCTCCAAACTACGGACTTCAGGAGTTATTCTTTTTGGCCAGCTGGGGATGTCGATTCGGGTAATCCCTTAGCCGCCCAAGGGAAACTACTTCAGCCTATGGAAGCTTCAAATGATATACATCAAAGTAAAGCGGAAATCGCAGAAAGAAAGGCCGTGTTTTCATCCGGCGCCCCCACGGTGACCCGCAGACAGTCCTCCAATAGCGGGTGGGCACCATGCAGATTCTTAACCAACACACCTCTCCCCTTCAGATCCTCAAACAGGGAGATCGCCCTGCCCTGCGGAACGCGCAGCAGGATGAAGTTGGCGTCGGATGGATAGGGGGTCACACCCGCCACTCCTTGGAGTTCGGCAAACAGTTGCCCCCGCGATTCACGGATGGCATAGGTCTGCTCATCGAACACCGGCTGGTGGGCCAAGGCAAATTCAGCACTGACCTGGGTCAGCACATTGATGTTGTAGGGCAGACGAGTCTTCTCCACCTCTCCCAACCAGTCTGCCGGACCCGCCAGCAATCCCAGCCGCAGACCTGCCAGCCCCATCTTGGAGACGGTGCGCATTACCAGCAGATTGTCGAACTCGCCCAAGCGACCCATGAAACTCTCATCGGTAAAAGGTGCGTAGGCCTCATCGACCACTACCAAACCGGGGGCCGCCTCGATAACATCCTGGATGGCGATTTTTTCAAACAGATTGCCGGTAGGATTGTTCGGATAGGCAAGAAAGATCAGCGCCGGCTGCTCTTTTTCGATAGCCGCCAGCAGGGTTTCCAGATCGAGGCTGAAGTCATCCTCTTTGAGCGGCACACCGGCATAACGCATTCCACAGAAGGTGGCGATCATGCGGTACATGACAAAACCGGGATCCACTGACAACACTGTCCGACCGGGGGCCGCAACACTCATCGCCAGCATCTGGATCAGCTCATCGGAACCGTTGCCGAGGATGATATCCGCACCTTTGGGAACCGACATCGAGAGCCGCAACCGCGCCTTCAGGTCGGCGGCCTGAGGGTCGGGGTATCGGTTTACATCCACCCCCGCCAGCAGGTCGAGCCACTCCCGGCGCAACTCATCCGGCCAGGTGTAGGGATTCTCCATGGCATCGAGCTTGATCATGTCACCGGGATCCGGCACATGATAGGCGGAGAGGGCGAGGATCTCGGGACGCACCCACTGGTTCAGTTTTTCGTTATCGCTCATCGCTTACCCTGTCGAGATGTTCAGCAAAACTGCGAGCCACATCTTCTATGATCCAGCCCCACAGCAACCGCCCTCTTGCTGAACCGGCGGACAGGGCACACTGCCGTAGGAGCAGAAGACACAGCAATCACCCGGCTTTGGCCGCAGCAGTTCGCCGCAACCGGCGCATTCGTAATACCACTGACAGGCATCTGTCGGCATCTCCTCTTCGGCCCTATGCCCGCACTGTGGACAGGTAATCACTGAACGTGTGACTACCGATACCATCATTTTTTCCCGCGATACTCTGCAGAGCGTGCATGGGCCGTGAGACCTTCTCCACGGGCCAGCACCGAGGCGGTCTCCGCCATGGTCACTGCCCCTGCAGCCGAGGCAAAGATCAGGCTGGAGCGCTTCTGAAAGTCATACACCCCCAAAGGAGAAGAGAAGCGCGCAGTGCGGGAGGTGGGCAGTACATGGTTGGGCCCGGCGCAGTAGTCACCCATCGCCTCGGCAGTATAGCGCCCCATGAAGATCGCCCCGGCGTGGCGGATCCGCTTTGCCATCGATTGCGGATCCTCCACCGACAACTCAAGATGTTCAGGTGCGATGAAATTCGCCACCTCCACCGCCTCATCCATATCACGAGTCTGAATCAGTGCGCCACGCACCCGCAGCCCGGTGGCGATGATCTCCCGGCGCTCCATGGTGGGCAACAGCTTGTCGATACTCGCCGCCACTTGGGCGATGTAATCGGCATTCGGGCAGACCAGGATCGACTGTGCATCCTCATCGTGTTCCGCCTGGGAGAAGAGATCCATGGCGATCCAGTCAGGATCGGTCTTGCCGTCGCAGATCACCAGGATCTCGGAAGGCCCAGCCACCATGTCGATACCGACCTGACCGAACACCGCCCGCTTGGCGGTAGCGACATAGATGTTGCCTGGGCCGACAATCTTGTCCACCGGCGGCACCGACTCGGTGCCGTAGGCCAGGGCAGCCACTGCCTGGGCGCCGCCGACGGCGAAGACCCTGTCCACACCGGAGACGTGAGCCGCCGCCAACACCAGTTCATTCAGCTCGCCACCCGGCGTCGGCACCACCATGATCAGCTCCGGCACGCTGGCCACCTTGGCGGGTATGGCATTCATCAATACTGAGGAGGGGTAGGCCGCCTTGCCGCCGGGCACATAGAGTCCGACCCGCTCCAGCGAAGTCACTTGCTGACCCAACAGTGTGCCGTCCGCCTCGGTATAGGACCAGGACTCCATCTTCTGGTGTTCGGCGTAAGCACGCACCCGGCCTGCAGCAACCTGCAGCGCCTGCTGCTGCGCCTGCGGGATCCGCTGCCAAGCCTGTTCCAGCCGCTCCAGCGGGATCTCCAGATCTGCCGCGCTCGCAGCCTGCCAGCGGTCGAAGCGATTGGTGAAATCGATTAGCGCCGCATCACCCCGCCCACGAATCTCGTCGATAATATTATTGACGGTGGCGTTCACCGCCCTGTCGGATACCGACTCCCAGGCCAGCAGCGCATCCAGCTGCGACTGGAAGCCCTCATCGGCGGTGTTCAGAAGGCGAATGTCGGTCATGAATTTGATCCCCACATGTTATTAGGAACGCAAAAGACGTAGGCCGGTTCAAGCGTAGCGGAACCGGCAACGCCGTACGACATATCATTCAGGAACGCCCGATCCGCTGCGCTTGATCGGGCTTACGTACTGATCTACGCCTGACTCTGCTCCACGGCCTCAGCCAGCGCCTCTTTCAGCGCCATCATCGTGGCGTGTTTCATCTTCCAGGCGGCCTTGTTGACGATCAAGCGGGAACTGATGTCGGCGATATGTTCCAGCGGCACCAGTCCATTGGCTTTCAGAGTGTTGCCGCTCTCAACCAGATCGACGATCAGGTCCGCCAGCCCGACGATGGGCGCAAGCTCCATGGAGCCATAGAGCTTGATGATCTCCACCTGTTGCCCCAGCGAGGCGTAGTAGCGCTGGGCGCTCTTCACATATTTGGTGGCGACTCGCAGGCGTCCCGGCCTGTCGGCCACTGCGCCCCTAAAGCCGGCAGTCATCATACGGCAGCGGGCAATCTTCAGATCGAGGGGTTCATAGAGCCCCTCACCACCATGCTCCAGCAAGACATCCTTGCCCGCAACCCCCAGATCCGCCGCCCCGTACTGGACATAGGTCGGCACGTCGGTGGCGCGGATAATCACCAATTTCACCTGTTCGTGATTGGTGTTCAGAATCAGCTTGCGACTGGTCTCCGGATCGTCCAACGGCTCAATACCGGCATACGCCAGCAAGGGCAGGCTCTGTTTGAAGATGCGTCCCTTGGAGAGTGCGATAGTGACAGGTACGTCAAATTTCATGCTTTTCATCTATTTTGCCTGACGCTTCAGCTGGGAATACGGCGGATCTTGCCACCCAGTCCGGAGAGTTTCTCTTCTATATTCTGGTAACCGCGATCGATATGGTAGATACGATCCACCAGCGTCTCACCATCCGCCACCAGCGCTGCCAGCACCAGACTGGCGGAAGCGCGCAGGTCGGTAGCCATCACCGGCGCGCCAGTCAGGCGCTCCACCCCGGTACAGATGGCCGTATTGCCCTCAAGGCGAATCCTGGCGCCCATGCGCTGCAGCTCCTGCACATGCATGAAACGATTCTCGAAAACGGTCTCAGTGACGATTCCCACCCCTTCGGCTACCGAATTGAGCGCGGTGAACTGGGCCTGCATATCGGTGGGAAACGCGGGATAGGGCGCGGTATGCACGTCTACCGCCTTGGGGCGGCGGCCCTGCATATCGAGTGTCATCCAGTCCTTGCCGACCTCGATATCAGCACCCGCCTCCCGCAACTTCTGAGTCACTGCATCCAGCAGATCGGGGCAGGTATCCCGCACCTTTACCCGTCCCCCGGTCATCGCTGCCGCCACCAGGTAGGTACCGGTTTCAATACGATCCGGCAGCACATCGTAGTGGGTGCCGTTGAGCCTCTCCACGCCCTCAATGGTGATAGTGGAAGTGCCGGCGCCACTCACCTTGGCGCCCATCTTGTTCAGACAGTCCGCCAGATCCACCACTTCCGGCTCCCGCGCGGCATTCTCGATCAACGAGGTGCCTTCGGCCAGGGTCGCCGCCATCATCAGGTTCTCTGTGCCGGTCACGGAAACCATGTCCATTACGATACGCGCACCATGCAGGCGTTTAGCCCGGGCGCGAATGTAGCCCCCTTCGACATCGATGTCGGCACCCATGGCCCGCAGACCGTCGATATGCAGATTTACCGGACGGGAGCCGATGGCGCAGCCTCCCGGCAGAGAGACATCGGCCTGACCAAAGCGACTGAGCATAGGACCCAGCACCAGGATCGACGCGCGCATGGTCTTAACCAGTTCGTATGGCGCGTAGAACTCCTTGATGGTGCTCGTATCGACCTCGATACTCATCTTCTCATCCACCACCAGGGTGATGCCCATACCACCCAGCAGCTCCATTGTGGTGGTGATATCGTGCAGATGCGGCACATTGCCGACGCTCATCGGCCCATCGGCCAGCAGCGTCGCCGCCAGAATGGGCAGCGCCGCGTTCTTGGCCCCTGCGATACGGACTTCACCGTACAGGGGACCTCCACCATTGATGATCAGTTTATCCATCGACTCTGTTCCCGGATCTGTCGGCTGTGTGGAAAAACCGTGCATGATAACGAAAATCGGGGCAAAACGGGAGAATGGAGCGATCCTCAGCCAAAACCAGATCCATCTCCACTCCAAACGCCCCGGGGCAGTACCAGTGCCGTGGCACGGTCAGATCGACTCAAGCAGTTGCAGAAAACGGTTTTTCTCCTGTTCATCCCAGATGGGCAGCCCCTTGATCGCCGACAGCAGCCCATCCAGTTCACCTCTGAACCGCCCGATATTCTGCTCCTCAACAAAATAGAGGGGCTGCTTTTCATTTCCGCCAATATTTACCCCAGTACTGAGTGACTTGAAGTGGTTAAGACGCTTCGAACGTTTCAAGTGTTTTAGGGTGCGCAGCCCATTCTGCGTGCTGGGGTAGACAAACACCCCCTTCACCTTCAATCGGGCCAGGAGAAAAAGGACGAACGCCACCAGATCGCCCATTACCTTGCCGGAATTCCGATGATCTTCATCACTCCGCTTTCCACCTTTCGGCGGCACCGCGATACCAATGATGTAGAGATAGACGTTGCCCCGGTCAATCGACCTCCAGCCCAACGCATCCCGGGTCAGGATTTCTTCATGGGAGATCTTGTTGTCGAGAAAACTGTGGTAGGTCTCCTCCGTCACCGGCACCACCCCCCAATATCCTATGGGCGTCCCGGTGAAATCGAAAACGACCTTCATTGCATAGGCATTCAGACGCTGGCAGGCCCAATAGGTCCTGTCGGGGACAATCACCTTACCGCTGAAAGAGGCACGCCTTAACGCCAGAACCACTTTCATGTCACTCTTGGACGTGGCCATTCTTGAACTGTAACTGTCATTGAAACAGTCCGGCACCGCAAGCCCTGTCTGAGCTTGTGTCGTTTCCAGTTCTACATAGCCCCGGTTCTTCTTATTCCGCCAGTCGACAGATTTATTTATTGACCAAAATATCAGGCTCAGCGCCAATGCGATCAGACCTAAAATGATTTCGACCCGTTCAGCGAGCTCCCACATTCAATTTCCCTTCCCTTTCAAATTTATCAGTCCCGCCGCAAGCGGTCTGAAATGGCCATAGGTGTGTAAAATCGCAGCACGATGTAATAGGTCGACACCAGAAAAGTAAACAGAGTGCTGAGCTGAATCAGATATGAAGCCTCTGCCCCGATCTCCCCCAGATCATAGGCCAGAACCGCGACAAGCAGGGAGAATTCACTGAGCTGTCCCAAGCGGAAGCCCACTTCTCGACTACGCTCTTTATCCTCGCCAGCATGATAGAGCAGACGACGAAAGACCCAGGGCTTGATCAACAGCAGCAGCCCCGCCAACAGTAGTGCAGGCAACACCACTGCAGGCAACATCTCCAGATTGAAACCGGCCCCAAGAGAGAAAAAGAAGAGAATCAGAAAAAAATCCCGGAGCGGTTTCAGGCTTTCAGCAATATAGATCGCTATTGGACTGGTCGCCAGCGAGATGCCGGCAATAAAGGCGCCGATCTCATGCGACAACCCCAGCACACCTGCCAATTGAGCCATGGCCAGACACCAGCCTATCGCCATCAGGAAGATATACTCCTTGATCTTGCTGAAACGCCGAATCAAGGGTATGAGCAGATACCGGGCAACCAGCCAACCGCCGCCAACCATCAACGGCAGTGCCAGCAACAGCAGAACCATGTGCAGCATCCGGTTCATCTCACTGCTGCCGCCCTGCAACATCAACAGCATGGCTATCGCCAGCAGATCCTGCAGCAACAGGATGCTGACCATGATCTCACCGGTACGTTGATGATGCAGCACCGTGGTCGGCAGTAACTTCAGGCCGATAATAGTGCTGGAGAAGGTCACGGCCCCGCCAATCACGAGACACTCGATCGGGTCGAAACCGAACAAAAAGGCCAGAACCGCACCGATGAATGCAAAAATGAGGGCGCTGAAGAGCGTAACCAGCGTGGTCTTGCGTACCATGCCCAGCAGCTCTTTCGGCTGCAGGTCCAGGCCAAGCAGAAACAACAGGAAGATGATGCCGATATGGGCTATCTCTTTCACTGTCTCCGGGTCGCCGATGAGATGCAGCCCCCAGGGACCGAACAACGCACCCAGTACGATATATGAAATCAGTAGCGCCTGACGCACCAGCAGGGCGGCAGTGGCCAGCACCGCCGCGCCGGAAAATATCAGGAAGAGGGTGAGAAAAATCGGAGACTGGTCCACGTCAGCCGACACGCTTTCAAGGCGTCTTGGTGGTCACCGTCAGCAGCAGATCTTCCAGATTACACAGTCCTGCGATAGCAATCAGCGCCTGCGGCATGCCGGAGACCTCCAGGCTCGCCCCATGATCCTGCGCACGCTTCATCCACTCCAGCAATAACGCCAGACCTGCGCTATCGGTACGCTTGGTATGTGAAAGATCAATGGAGATCCCCTGAGAGGGGTTGAACAACTCCTGCGACTGGGCAAGCAGACTCCGCGCAGTAGAAAAGGTCAAATCCCCCTCCACCCGAAAGTGAAAAGCGCCCTCACGAAAAATAGTCGCCTCGCTCACAGATCCCGTCCTATTCAAAACCCTTCTCTTCCGCCTTGCTGAAAAGAAACTGACCAATAATCTCCTCCAGCACCAGGGCGGACTGGGTCATGGTGATCTCGCTGCCGTCCGCCAACATCTCTTCGCTGCCGCCGGGGTCGAGTCCGATATATTGCTCACCCAATAAACCAGAAGTATAGATCTTGGCAAAGGTATCGTCAGGAATTTGATCGTATTGGGATTCAATGCGCAGGGTCACCAACGCTTCGTAACTGCTCTGGTCATAAAGAATTTCCACCACCCGACCGAGACGAACCCCCGCCATCGCCACCGGCGAACGCACCTTCAGGCCGCCGATATTGTCGAAACGCGCGGTGACTTCGTAACCCTCACCCGTGGTGAAGGCACCCAGATTGCTCACCTGCATGGCCAGAAAAAAGAGCGCAACCAGCCCCGCCGCCATAAAGGCGCCGACGGCGATCTCGACCTGTCTAATCTTCATCATTCACTCTCCAAACATCATCGCCGTTAAAACAAAATCGAGCACCAGCACCGCCAGTGCCGAATGGACCACGGTGCGGGTGGTGGCCCGGCTTACACCTTCCGAGGTCGGTACCGAATCGTAACCTTGAAACAGGGCAATCCAGGTGCAGACCAGGCCGAACACCAGGCTCTTGATCACCCCGTTGATCACATCCTCATTCCAGTCGATCTTGGCCTGCATCTGACTCCAGAAGGCACCGTCATCCACACCCAGCAGCCCCACCCCGACAAAATAGCCGCCCAGAGCGCCGATGGCGCTGAACAGGGCCGCCAACACAGGCATGGAGATCAGACCGGCGAAGAAGCGCGGCGTGAGGATACGGCGCACCGGGTCTACCGCCATCATCTCCAGCCCGGAAAGTTGCTCAGTGGCCTTCATCAGACCGATCTCGGCGGTCAGCGCGGAACCGGCCCGACCGGCGAACAGCAGCGCGGTCACCACCGGTCCCAACTCCCGCACCAGTGAGGCCGCAACCATCACCCCAAGACTGTCTTCGGCTGCAAACTGGGAGAGTACATAGTAACCCTGCAGACTCAGCACCATGCCCACAAACAGGCCTGAAACGGTAACGATAAGAATGGTGCGCACACCGACGGAATAGGTCTGTGTGACCAGCAATCCGGGACGCGGCAGCAGACTGGTGATACCGGCAACAATCTGCAGGAACAGCAGATGAGCACGTCCGAAGCGCTCCAGCGCCGCCATGCCGTGGCGCCCAAGTCGGGCCAGCGCGTCCAGCATCAGTGCTTCCTCCCGGATCCAAGCAGGTCCTCCACCAGAGGCGGAGCCTCATAATGGAACCTCATAGGTCCATCCGGCAACCCCCGCATGAACTGGCGCACCTGATCGGATGTGGATATCGACAGTTGATCCGGCGTGCCCTGTTCCACCACCTTGCCACCGGAGATCACATAGATCAGATCGGCTATGGCCGACGTCTCCTCCACATCGTGGGAGACCATGATACTGGTGATCTGCACTGCGTCGTTGAGACGCCGGATCAGCTTTGCCAGCACCCCCATGGAGATCGGATCCTGGCCGGTGAAGGGCTCGTCATACATCACCATCATCGGGTCCAGCGCAATGGCCCGCGCCAGCGCCACCCGCCGCGCCATGCCGCCGGAGAGTTGCGCCGGCATCAGATCATGGGCGCCCCGCAGCCCCACGGCTTCGAGTTTCATCAGCACCAGGATGCGGATCATCGACTCCGGCAGATCCGTATGCTCCCGCAGGGGATAGGCGACATTCTCAAAGACATCGATATCGGTGAGCAGAGCGCCACTCTGAAACAGCATGCCCATGCGCATTCGCAGCCGGAAAAGATCCCGCCGGGAGAGATGGTGCACGTCGATGCCATCCACCTCGATGGAGCCGGCATCGGGCCGCAACTGGCCCCCGATCAGTTTCAGCAGCGTGGTTTTGCCCGTGCCGCTCGGCCCCATGATCGCCGTTACCCGGCCACGGGGGATATCGATATCGATGCCATCGAAGATCACCCGGCTGCCATGGGCGAAATGGAGCCCGCGTATTTTGACGATCGGCATTTCAGCGCTGCCGGAGTGGCCTGACATTTTGAGATTCAATCCCTTCGTGAACGAGAGTCGCCATTGTGTCGGTGGGCTGTGGTGGGGTCAAGCAAGACCCAGCAGTTGTGCCAGCTGATGCAGATTTTTCAGCACCGCCATATCCATCCGCTCGCCCTCGATGAACAGCAGCACATCGGCACCCTCCGGCACCTCATTGGCATAGTAGGTAAGCCGCCAATCCGCCGGCAGGTCATCAGGATAGAAACTGCCTTGCCAGGCGGGATGATCCCAACCCACAGCGAGAATATGAAAGACAGGGCGGTTATCGGGCATAATCGAAGTCGATACAGTCGGAGTTCACAAGATGGCGGACATTCTACCTTTTAATCGCCCCAAACTCAGCGAGAAACATAAAGGCAGGGGATTGTGCCGGGAGGGTTTCCACAAATGGGAAGTGCAAAACGAACAGTCATTCGACGTGAAGCGGGGACGATTGGTCACCCGCTATCGTTGCAAACGGTGTGGGGCGACCAAGATCAAGGCACGGTAGGTCGGTTCAAGCGTAGCGGAACCGGCAACCTCAATCATTCATCGAAGCCCGAATGCCCGATCCGCCACGCTTGATCGAGCCTACGCACCAGTCAGCGGATCCTCAACCGCTCCACCACCTCACCGTCGATCAGATGGCGTTGCAGGATCTCATCGAGATCCTCGCCATCGATATAGGTGTACCAGACCGCTTCCGGGTAGACCACGATCACCGGCCCTTTATCGCAGCGGTCCAGGCAACCCGCGGAGTTGATGCGAACACCACCGGGACCGGCCAGACCCAGCGCCTTGACCTTCGCCTTCAGATAGCCCCGCATCTTTGCCGCGCTAAACCTGGCGCAACAGCTACGGCCATCGTCCCGCTGGTTGGTACAGAAAAAAAGATGGTGGCGATAGTGGGACATGTCTGCCTGCCGTTGTGATTACAATCCGATTAACCGCTATTATAGTGCCTGCCTTAACCCTGATTACCATACCTCAGCAATCCGTGACCCCAGAACAACTCCTGAAAGAAGCTGACCGCTGCGTCAAGTGTGGGCTCTGTCTGCCTCACTGCCCGACCTACCGCAAGTTGGCGAATGAAGCGGATTCACCTCGGGGCCGAATCGCGCTGATTCAGGCACTGGCCAGTGGTGAACTGTCACCGACACCCACTCTGCGGCTACATCTGGCACGCTGCCTCAACTGCCGCGCCTGCGAAACCGCCTGTCCCTCGGGAGTCGCCTATGGCGAACTGATAGACGCAGCCCACGCCATGCTGCAGCAGTCAGCGGGCGTCAAAAGGCCGCTGCGCCGGGCACTCCTGAACCTGCTCAGTGAACGCAAACTTTTCGGCCAAATCACCCGTCTGCTGCCGCTGCTGTCCCGTACCGGCGTGTTGCGTCTGATGAAAAAGGCGCCATCAAAGCCTCTCAGACAGCTGGCAGATCTGGCATCGGTAATGCCGGTTTACCAACCCCCTCCTTCTGGCCTCACCCCAGCCACCACGGCAGGTGGCGGCAGTGTGCAACTTTTTATCGGTTGCATTTCCAGCCAGGCGGATCGCCCGGTGATAGATGCAGCCATCCGCCTGCTCATACACCTGGGTTTTGCGGTGAACGTACCCAAACAACAAGTCTGCTGCGGCGCCCTGCATCGGCACAACGGTTTCCCGCAAGAGGCTGACCGGCTAGGCAAGCAAAACAGCAGAGTGTTCGTCTCATCCAAACCCACGGCCCTCATCACCCTCGCCGATGCCTGTCACAAGGAGTTGCTGGAACAGACCCGGTCCACGCCACGTCTGCAGACGATTTCAGCGTTTCTGCTCGACACACCCTGGCCGGAGACACTCCATTTCACCCCATTGAAGGCAAGGGTGGCGGTACACCGCCCATGCTCGGCATCAGAGGACTCTTCCATGACATTGCTGCAGCGGATACCCGGCCTCATCCCCTTCCTGCTGCCGGAAAACGCCATCTGCTGTGGCGGCGCCGGCAGTTATCCACTGACCCAGCCAGCACTCGCCCAGTCACTTGGTGAGGATAAGATCGCACTGCTGAAAGAGACAAAGGCCGACATACTGGTCACCAGCAGCACTGGCTGCACCCTGCAGTTTCGCACCCAGATCAAGCGTGCCGGGCTCGATATCGAGGTACTACACCCCGTAGAACTGCTGACACGGCAACTGGACTTGAACAGTAAGTCAGACAGGCTTATCTTTTCCCTATGAGACAGAGAAACTACAGCCCAGCCGACAATCTGCTGATCGGCATCGACCAGGTCCTGCGCACCCTATTTGGACGCCCCCAGGTCACCGAGCGCAGCAACCCCGCACAGACCATCCCAGAGTCTGAGATGAGTGACCAGGAACGGGACGAAACCGCCCGTCTGATGCGTATCAACCACACCGGCGAGGTCTGCGCCCAAGCGCTCTATCAGGGGCAGGCGCTGACCGCGAAACTGCCGGATGTGCGGGAGAGCATGGAACGCGCAGCCCAGGAGGAGAACGACCACCTCGCCTGGTGCGAAAAACGGCTACAGGAGTTGGACAATCGCAAAAGTCTGCTCAACCCCTTCTGGTATGCCGGATCATTCCTCATGGGCGCTGCTGCAGGATTGGCGGGGGACAAATGGAGTCTAGGCTTCGTTGCAGAGACCGAACATCAGGTCGAAGCCCACCTGAACAACCATCTGAACCGCCTGCCGCCCCAGGACGAAAAGAGCCGCGCCATCCTGGAACAGATGAAAGAGGATGAGATCCACCACGCCACCGTCGCCCTCGAAGCGGGTGGCGCCGAACTACCGGAACCCGTCAAACAGGCGATGAAATTCACCTCAAAAGTGATGACGAAATCGGTTTGGTATTTTTAAGGGAAGGCTAAAGGTTAAAGGATTGGCCAGCCTGAGCTTCACCCGGAAACAGTCCATTGCCGACAAGTGTGATGGCCCAATCAAACACAGCGGATCGGGCATTCAGATTTGGTAGAATATATGCAACGACTGGTTCCACCACGCTTGAACCAACCGGCAAATCTCCCACAACAGTTACGACGAAGCCTGGCCTATCAGCTGGCACTGCCTCCTTTAGCCTTTAACCTTTAGCCTTTAACCTGTCACCTGCCCCAGAACCGTCCCAGACACCTCTTCCCAAACCGTTTCCCCAAAGACGCGCTTTACCACCAGCGGCAGACTGACGGCACCATGCGCCAACAACCGGCTGTGAAACGCCTTGAGCGACAGCTCAGGCTCCTGACGCAGCACAACTTCCCTTGTCTGCTCTATCAATGCGACGCCGATCAACGCCATGAAGGCATCCGTCGGCCGCCTGGAGAGATGGATCAGCCGCGACTCGGCCAAACCGGGGGCGGGTTGATCGAGCAGGGATTGCAACCGGCCCAGTGCCTGATGGCTGTCCAAACGCCCCATGTGAAATTCGAGATCCGCCAGCGCGAGGCGACGGCGAGCCAGCAGCAGCATATCCTCGCGGGTGAAAAAACCTCGCGCCTCCAGCAACCAGCTGATGTAGTGCGCCCAACCACGCTTGAAAGCGGCGGACGGGTTGATCTGCCGCACCAGGCTATGGGCCTGCACACCACCGGCCAAAGCCAGGTAGTGACGCCCGGTCCAGCCACCGTAGAGGCAGCGCAGACGAATAGCCGAAAGGGTTTCACCACCCTTCAATTGCCGCGTTTCGTCCGGGATCAGCAGGATCCCCCCACTCTCGCTGCGCAGATAACTGCCGCAGTCGGGGCGGCTGAAACAGCCATCGGTAACCCGAAACTCCAGTGGCTGTGACGGCAGCTCAAGCAGATCCTGCGCTTCGACAAAGGCCTTGAACCTGGCACTCTCTTCGCGGTAGGCCTGACACCTGGCATCCCCGGAGAGGTCAGATTCGGAAACATACTGATCTCTCAGCGCCTCCTGGTCTATCCCCAACTCGTCGAGATGGCGCAAATAGCGCGCCTGCTGCTGTCGCGCCAGTGCCAACGCCTGTTCTCCTGTCAGGGACAGCTGGTGCCGATGGGCCAGCAACCGGTCCACCTGCTCGGGGCCACAATCGGAACCCCCCGCAGCCTCGGGGGCCAGGTCGTTGATCAGAAACTGACGGAAATCCTCGATCGCCTCTGCCGCACTCGAACCAAGCTCCTGCAGCCGCCCCTGCTCGGCACAGCATTGATGGGCCTGAGGCAGTTCGCCATGAAGCCGATGCAGCCAGGGAAGACCGGCTTCCGACATCTCCAACGCCTCTGCCAGCCAGAGGGTCGAGACCAGTTCCGGCAGTTCCGCGAGCTGCGTACGCGCATCCCGCAGATAGTTGCCGGTGCGTTCCAATATCCCTTGCAGCGATTCACAGAGGGAGGCCGGCTGGCGCACCATTAACTCCTGCAGGGAGCGCAACGGCAGGTAACGGGCCGGGTCGCGGTGACGCCAATCCTGCTCCAGCAGCATGCGGTGCTCTATCATCGCAGCCCCGAAGATCAATTGAAGATCGAGCTGCCGATCCGGGTCAAGCGCCTCGAACCGCAACGCTTCCAGCCCCAGTAGAAGATTACTCAACCAGGAGGAGAGCGCTCCGACATCGTCGTCACCATCGGCGGCCAACAGGCCTTCATAGCCAGGCACACCGGCAAAGATCGCCGCCACGGGATGGTAGCGAAACCAAACCTTGTAGAATTCGGAGATGAGCGCATCGAAGTTCGCAGCCTCAGGCATCACGGATCTCATAGTCGTGGGTAATCTCTGCCATCTGCCCAAGCATGATGGAGACGGAACAGTATTTCTCAGCGCTCAGGGAGATTGCACGGGAGATATGCTTTTCGCTCAACCCCTTGCCGGTGACGATAAAATGGGCATGGATGCGGGTGAACACCTTCGGCTCGGATGCGGAGCGTTCCGCTTCGAGTTCCACCACGCAGTCTGTCACCTGCTGGCGAGATTTACGCAGCATGCTGAGGACATCGAATTCGGTACACCCCCCCATGCCCAGCAGCAGCATCTCCATTGGCCGCACTCCCAGATTGCGCCCACCATGTTCCGCTGGACCATCCATTACTACAGCATGACCACTGCCCGATTCACCCAGCATGGTGGCGTCCTGCACCCATTTAACCCGTGCCTTCATCACAACTCCGAAAAAAATATTACATTTCGACAATAAATTTACAGTTCAGCCACCTTTTAACCTCGACGAACCGAAACTTCATTCACTATGATATCCAATGAATCATTGAAAATGTAAGTGTCCGTGTCATCAACATTTAACGGTACACCAGCTATCCTTCAACAACAAACAGGACTTGCTAAACTTGCGTTGGTGCCTATGCTGCCACTAAGCTATTGAAACATTAACCAGGACGTCGAGCAGAAAGATCATATCGATCATACAACCACCGCCTCAGGATCCGGAATACCTTCAGCGATTCCTCTCCTTTTGTCATCGCCGGCGTTATCCAAAAAACACCGAGATCATCCATATTGGCGACCCTGCCGATGTGCTCTACTACCTGATCGAAGGGTCGGTTGCCGTCTATATCGAAGACGACGACGACGGCAAGGAGATCATCCTCACCTATCTCAACAAAGGAGAATTCATCGGCGAGATGGGTCTCTTTATTCCGGCTCCCAAACGTAGCGTCATGGTACGCACCCGCACCCCCTGCCAGATTGCCGAGATCAGTTACAAGCGATTGGAACAGCTGTTCGATGGCGATCTGCAGGAGTATACCAAAGAGATTCTCTACGCCATGGGTGCCCAGCTCACCGAGCGGCTGATACAGACCAGCGCCAAGGTTGGACATCTGGCATTTCTCGATGTCACTGGCCGCATCGCCCGTACCCTGCTGGACCTCTGCAGAGAACCTGACGCCATGACCCATCCGGACGGCATGCAGATCCGCATCACCCGCCAGGAGATTGGACGCATTGTCGGTTGTTCACGAGAGATGGCAGGAAGGGTGCTGAAGAACCTGGAACAGCAGGAACTTATCAGCGTCAAGGGAAAGACGATTGTGGTGTTTGGGACGAGATAAAAAACAGGTCGAAGGCGAAAGGTTAAAGGCCAAAGGAGGCCGTGCCACCGGAAAAGCCGGACGCTGTCGTGACTACCAACATGTAGGCCTGATCAAGCATAGCGGATCGGGCATACAGCTTTGGCAGAACAATTCAGGCTACCGGTTTCGTTGCGCTTGAACCGGCCTGCGGCACTTTCGCCTTTCGCCTTCCGCCTAAAAAAACAGTTCTGCCAGTTTCTCCCCTGGATCATCGGCCCGCATAAACGCCTCCCCTACCAGAAACGCATCCACGCCGTTTGAACGCATCAGGACCACGTCGTCACGGGTGTGAATCCCGCTTTCGGTCACCAGGATGCGATCATCGGGAATTCGTTCCAACATGCGCAGGCTGGTATCCAGGCTCACCTCAAAAGTGCGCAGATTGCGGTTGTTGATGCCGATCAGGCGGTTTTCCACCTTCAGCGCCCGCTCCAGTTCCGGCTCATCGTGTACTTCGATCAGCACATCCATTCCCAACTCATGGGCCAGATCATTGAGTCCCCGCATCTGCCCATCTTCCAGACAGGCCACGATCAGCAGGATGCAGTCGGCCCCCATGGTGCGCGCCTCGTAGACCTGATAGGGATCGATGAAAAAGTCCTTGCGGATGACCGGCAGGTCACAGGCAGAGCGGGCCTGTTTCAGATACTCATCACTGCCCTGAAAAAAATCGATATCGGTCAGAACCGACAGGCAGGCCGCCCCGCCCTTTGCATAACTCCGGGCGATCTCCGCCGGACGAAAGTCCTCACGCAGCAACCCTTTGCTGGGAGAGGCGCGTTTGATCTCGGCAATGACGCCTGCCCCGCCTGTTGCAATCCTCGCGGCAATAGCGTCTGCAAACCCCCGGCAGGGTTCAGCCGCATCAAGTTCCGACCTCAAGGCCTGCAGGGAGATCCGGGCAGAACGCTCCGCAATCTCTTCCTGCTTACGGAGGACTATCTTCTTCAGAATATCGGGGGTATCGCTCATTGTGCTTCTGTATTCGGTTCAGTCACCAGTGGGGTCGGAGTCAATCTCAGTCAAAGCTCTGGGTCAGGATCACCAGCCTGTCCAGACGGCTGCGGGCTTCGCCACTGGCAATCGCCTGGTCCGCCCTGTTGATGCCGTCCATCAGTGTGTCGGCCAGCCCCGCAGTATAGATGGCCGCACCCGCATTGAGTTGCACAATATCCCGGGCCGGACCCGGCCGGTCTTCCAGCACACCACGAATCACATTGAGACTCTGCGCCGCGTCCTCCACAGTGATTTCACTGATCGCCGCGCGGCTGATGCCGAACTCCTCCGGCTGAATGGTATAGCGGCGGATCTGACCCTCTTTCAATTCCGCCACATCTGTGGCGTCACCAATGCTGATCTCGTCCAGCCCGTCACGGGAGTGAACCACCATAACGTGGTGACTGCCCAGCTTCTGCAGGACTTCCGCCAGTGGCTGTAACAGCGATTCACTGAAGACCCCTAACAGTTGATTCGGCACACCGGCAGGATTGGTCAGGGGACCCAACACATTGAAAACAGTCCGCACCCCCATCTCCTTGCGCGGGCCGATGGCGTATTTCATCGCGCTGTGGTGGCCGGGCGCAAACATGAAACCCACACCCACCTCCCGCACACACTGCTCGACCTGTTCAGGCGTAAGGTCCAGGCGAATACCGGCAGCCTCGAGTGCATCGGCACTGCCCGACTTGCTGGAGACCGACCGGTTGCCATGTTTGGCGACATGGCAGCCAGCCGCCGCCGCCACGAACATACTGGCGGTGGATACGTTGAAGGTCCCGGAGGCATCACCGCCTGTACCGACGATATCCACAGTATTCGGCAGATCGCCTACCGAGACGCCGCTGGCGAGCTCACGCATGACCGCAGCGGCGGCGGCAATCTCCGTCACCGTCTCACCTTTCATACGCAGGCCGATAAGAAAACCGCCGATCTGCGCCGGCGTGGCGCCACCGGTCATGATGGTGCGCATGACGCCCGTCATCTCGTCGGAGTCGAGATCCTGACGAGCCAGGACTTTGTTGATGGCCTTCTGCATCTCCATTGGTACTCCCCCTTTAACTTTTTGTCCGAGGCACCTGAAAGGCCGGAGTCAAACCGCCCCACCTGTGTCGTGAAATCTATCGACCATTTAGCGCCTGTTCTCCAGATCAGCCACATGGGCCAACGCCGCCCTGACCAAAAACAGGGTCAAAGGCACCATCATTACCGCCCCCACCGACAGCATGACGAGCGCATAGTGCTCGAACCGCCAACCGGCAGGCACCAGGCTGGCAGCATCGATATATTCAGCCAGCCCCAAGCCAAAAAGCAGGCTGCCGATTGCGTTGACGACCAGCAGATGGAGCGGCGGTCTGATGCGGTTTTTTTTCACCTGCGATCCAGCCCCCCAGGCTATCCACCCTCGATAAAATTTCGCAGCATGTCGTGACCATGCTGAGTCAGTATCGACTCGGGGTGAAACTGTACGCCCTGTACGTCCAGTGTCTTGTGGCGCACGCCCATGATCTCATCCAGCTCTCCGGCTTTTTCAGTCCAGGCAGTAATCTCGAGACAGTCAGGAAGTGTGGACCGTTCGATCACCAGCGAATGGTAGCGGGTCGCCTCAAAGGGATTCTCCAACCCGCTAAAGACACCGCTGTCCGCATGATGGATGGGGGAGGTCTTGCCGTGCATCACCTCGCGGGCGTGAACAATCCTGCCGCCAAAGGCCTGGCCGATCGACTGATGTCCGAGACAGACGCCAAGCAGCGGAATGCGACCGGCGAAGGTCTTGATCACCTCCACCGAGATACCCGCTTCGGCAGGGGTGCAAGGGCCAGGGGAGATGACGATATGATCAGGCTGCAGCGCCTCGATCTCATCAATGCTGATCTCGTCGTTGCGATGGACCCGCACATCGGCACCCAGCTCTCCCAGATACTGCACCAGGTTATAGGTGAAGGAGTCGTAGTTATCGATCATCAGCAACATGATCAGACCCCCTCTTCCGCGCAGGCATGGCGATCCAGCCCCGCTTCCGCCAGTGCAACCGCACGAAACACCGCTCGTCCCTTGTTCATGGTCTCTTTCCACTCCAGTTCAGGAATGGAGTCCGCCACAATGCCTGCGCCCGCCTGGATATGCAGTATCTTGTCCTTGATCACCGCCGTACGGATGGCGATGGCGGTATCCATGTTGCCGTTCCAACTCAGATAACCCACCGCACCCGAGTAGACCCCACGCTTCACCGGCTCCAGTTCGTCGATGATCTCCATCGCCCGGATCTTCGGCGCACCGCTCACGGTGCCCGCTGGAAAGGTTGCCCGCAAAACGTCTATAGCGGTCATGCCGTCCTTCAGATCGCCAGTGACATTGGAGACGATATGCATCACATGGGAGTAGCGCTCCACGATCATCTTGTCGGTCAGTTCCACACTGCCGACCTTGGCGACCCGCCCGGTATCGTTGCGTCCCAGGTCGATCAGCATCAGATGCTCAGCCAGCTCTTTGGGGTCCGCCAGGAGCTCCGCCTCCAGCGCCCTGTCCTCCTCCTCGGTATAACCGCGGCGGCGGGTGCCGGCGATCGGGCGCACGGTGACCACTCCGTCCTCCAGCCGGGTGAGGATCTCCGGCGAGGAGCCGACGATATGGAAATCACCAAGGTTGAGGAAATACATATAGGGGGATGGATTCAGGCCACGCAGCGCCCGGTAGAGATCGAGCGGCGGCGCCTGAAACGGGATCGACAGCCGCTGTGAGATCACCACCTGCATGCAGTCGCCTTCCAGGATGTACTCCTTGACGCGATTCACCGCCGATTTGTAACCGGATTCAGTAAAACCCGAGACGAAGTCAGATTCTTTGATCTCCCGCCCGGCTTCACCGCCGCCACGGGGCGCCTCCTGCTGCATCGCCAAAATCAGTTCACGGATACGTCGTTGTGCGCTCTCCAACGTTCCACCAGCAGATGGATCGACGTGCACGATCAGGTACATGCGGCCGCTGAGGTTATCGAATACCACCACCTCATCTGAGACCATCAGCAATATATCCGGGGTCTCCAACAGATCGGGATTGGGGCACTCTCCCAGGCGCGGCTCGATATAACGAATGATGTCGTAGCCAAAATAGCCCACCAAGCCGCCGTTGAAGCGGGGCAGCCCTTCCAGTTCAGCCGCCTTGTAACGCCCCTGAAACTGCTCGATCCACGCCAGAGGATCACTGACTTCGACAGACTCGATCACCTCGCCTTCACACTCCACCTCGACGTGATGCCCCATAACACGCACCAAGGTCTGGCTCGGCAGGCCGATAATGGAGTAACGACCCCATTTTTCACCACCCTGGACTGACTCGAAGAGATAGGTGTAAGGCGCGTCCGCCAGTTTGAGATAGACACTCAAAGGCGTGTCGAGATCGGCAAGCACCTCGCAAACGACAGGTATACGGTTAAAACCCTGGGCCGCCAGGGCAGCGAATTCTTGAGGGGTCATGATCCTCTCCACACAACAGACAAAACAACGGTTGGACGATTGGTCGGAATCACCAACGCCATCGCGTGCCGGTCTTTAGGATCGTGTTGTGTGAAAGCAGGTACATATCAGGTTCTTTATGGATTCGGCAACTGAATCAAATTCAAAGTGAGCGACTACGATAATCCAAAACAGCCATACAGCTCAAGCGGCAGATTCAAGCAGGCCCTGAATCTCAGCCATGGAGTCGATGACAGCATCGGGATTGGCCTCGCAGATATCGACCCCGTGGTTATAACCATAACTCATGCAGACGATCTGAAAACCGGCGGCGCGGGCCGCCTTCACATCACTCACTGAGTCCCCCAGCATCATCGCATCCGAGGCATCGACACCGAAGTGTTCCGCCCCATGCAGCAACGGCATCGGATCCGGCTTCTTTTTCGCCAGGGTATCGCCGGAGATCACGATATCGAACTCGTCGTGTATTCCAAGATCCTTGAGCAGCGGCACTGTGAACTGCGCTGCCTTGTTGGTGACACAGCCAAGCTGGTAACCGGCGGACTTCAAATAATCCAGACCCTCTCGCACACCGGGATAGAGCAGCGAGCGCTTGGAGGTATTATCGGCATAGAGCTCAAGAAAGATCGGATAGGCCTTCTCAAAATCCGTTTCGTCAGGCTCACCGTTGAGCTGGCCGATCAATCCGCGCCGCACCAGACGCTCCACCCCATTGCCGACCCAGTCACGAACCTTCTCTTCGCCAGGAGCGGGACGTCCCAACTGTTTCATCATCTCATCGATACACCAGGCCAGGTCGGGCACGCTGTCCACCAGGGTTCCATCAACATCGATAAGGATCATTTTGGGTTGCTTGAGACTCATAACCTGCTACCTGCCTGGCAACTCAAAAAGCTTTAATCAAGTACGGAAGATCGATAGTAACTTTGTACCGCCCTGCCTGTGGAAATTGGCAAAGTTCGTGGTTGACACATTTATAGGTGGAAGGCGTCAAATTGCCTCATCCCTCTTCACAGAACTGCATGTACGACCCACGTATACGGCTCCTGTAAACAATTATCTCAGATAACTGAGACAGAAATACCTGTCTGAGTACTGGCCATATCCACCAACTTCGTCCCTCATGAAGCCAGTGGTTTGGCATGGCAAAGAGCAATACAACTGGAACGAAGTACAACATT
>NZ_JAAVSH020000001.1:1943387-1946359 GCF_011947365.2 endosymbiont of Lamellibrachia barhami | reverse complement strand
GGATAGGCCTTCTCAAAATCCGTTTCGTCAGGCTCACCGTTGAGCTGGCCGATCAATCCGCGCCGCACCAGACGCTCCACCCCATTGCCGACCCAGTCACGGACCTTCTTTTCGCCATGAGCGGGACGTCCCAGCTGTTTCATCATCTCATCAACGCACCAAGCTAGGTCGGGCACGCTGTCCACCAGGGTTCCATCAACATCGATAAGGATCATTTTGGGTTGCTTGAGACTCATAACCTGCTACCTGCCTGGCGATTAAAAAGGACCAAGGATACGGAAGGATCGATAAAATTTTGCACGCCCTGCCTGTGGAAATTGGCAAAGTTCGTGGCTGACACAAAAAACGGGGCTCACAAGGCCCCGTTTTCAACACCAGACAGGATCAGACCTTGGCCAGCTCAGCCAGCATCTTGCCGACGATGGTGTTATAGCGGTTGGCATCGGAGTCGCCAGGGAAGCCGAAGATGCCGGATCCGGCAACGAAGGTGTCTGCACCAGCCGCCTTGATCTCGGCGATATTATCGACCTTTACGCCACCGTCGATCTCCAGACGGATGTCGTAACCGGAGTCGTCGATCATCTTGCGTGCTGCGCGCAGCTTGTCCATGGTCCCCGGGATGAAACTCTGGCCGCCGAAACCGGGATTAACTGACATCAGCAGGATCATGTCGACCTTGTCCATCACATGCTCCAGATAGGAGAGCGAGGTGGCCGGATTAAACACCAGACCAGACTTACAGCCATGCTCTCGTGTCAGGGCCAGGGAACGGTCGATATGTTCAGAAGCCTCAGGGTGGAAGGTGATGTAGGTGGCGCCTGCCTTGGCGAAATCGGGGATGATGCGATCCACCGGCTTGACCATCATGTGTACATCGATATCGGCGGTAACGCCGTGGCTGCGCAGTGCATCGCAGACCAGCGGGCCGATGGTCAGGTTGGGTACGTAGTGGTTGTCCATGACGTCGAAGTGGACGATCTCGGCACCGGATGCCAGTACGTTATCCACTTCCTCGCCCAGCTTGGCGAAATCCGCCGACAGGATGGACGGTGCGATCTGATCGGGTTGACGAGCCATGATTCTCTCTCCTGAAGTTTAGGTCTCCAGTGCCGTCAATCGGCACCGGGTACCGGCTGGAAGGCACAGCCCCCAGCCCCGAATATTTTTTGCCGCGACACTTTACCCCAAAGGCGGACAATTTGCATGACGAGGTTGGAAATCTGGTCTAAATTTAAGGCTGGATCGATTGGGAACCTAAACCATGCTACGACAATCTTTGTTACTGCTGATGCTTTTCCTAAGCCAGACAGCCTTTGCCGCCGACCTGGCGCGGGAGCAGCGCATCGCCGACCAGATCGTCGACGCCATCCTCGATGGCGAACCGGTCTGGCTCGAAGCGGACGGGCACCGTTTCCTCTCAATCCACACCGAGACCGATGCACAGGAGACCCGGGGCGGGGTGATCCTGCTGCATGGGATGGGGGCCAATCCAGACTGGCAGGATGTTATCCAGCCGCTACGCACCTATCTGCCGGAACACGCCTGGGATACCCTCTCGATCCAGCTGCCAGTGGCGGCAAGCGATGCGCCATTCCGTGAATATCTGCCGCTGATTCCGCAGGCCTATCCCCGTATTCACGCTGCCATCGACTTCTTCAAACAGAGGCAGAACACCAACCTGGTGATGATCGGTCACAGTCTGGGCGCACGCATGGGACTGGAGTTTCTCGCCAGCGAAAAACCGCAGGCGGTGCGCGCCTATATCGCCATCGGCCTGCCCACCCCAGCTCGAAAAGAGGGGAATCCGGTACTGGAAGCCATTGAAAAAGTCTCCATTCCGATGCTGGATCTCTACGGCAGCAGGGATCTGGAGAGTGTTGTCGCCACCGCCAAGCAACGCCGTATCGCAGCCAATAAAGCCGCGCACCCGAACTACAGACAGAGCCGCATCACCGGTGCGGATCACTTTTTTCACGGCATGGAGTCACTACTGCAGCAGCGGGTCAGTAACTGGACCAGGCGCGTGGCCGCCGGCATGGAGATTGAGGGCGAAACGGCTATTCCACCTGCATCAACTCCTTGATTCGCTTAACATAGTGGCGGGTTTCACTAGGCGCATAGGGCGCCACCTGATGCCAGCTCTTCACCTCACCGTGTTTGCCCTTGGCGCGTCGATAGGCCTTGTTGACGTTGCCGTATCCCGCGTTGTAACTCGCCAGTGCAAAAGAGAGGCGCTGTTCTGTGGGCAGCCCCTTTTTCCACCTCCGATAGAGCATGCGGTCATAGAAGATGCCCGCCGCAATATTCCAGCGTGGATCCTCGATATTGGTGAAGTGAGGGTTTTTTTCTTTAATCTCTTCAAAAGTTGAAGGCAGGATCTGCATCAATCCACGGGCCCCGGCGGGACTGTTTGCATTGGGCCGCAGTCCAGACTCGGCAATCCCCTGCGCCTTGAACCAGTGCCAATCGAAATGTGGCCCAAAGTAGTGCTTGGTGTATTTACGGAAGTGGCGGTCGTAGTCGTTGGTCCAATGCTTATGCTTAACATGCTTGGCCACCCCGGCAAGCGCCAGCCCCGGCAGCAGCACCAATAGCAGAAACCAGCGCAATGTGACCCGCGTCTCCATCAATTCAGGCCGAGCCCGATAACCAACCCCAGCGCGGTGCCGATCCCGATAAAGATCCCCATGATCATCACCCCCACCGCCAGATTGCCGTTCTTCAACTCCTCCGGAATGCTGAAATTGACGATATGACTGAACACCTTGCAACCAAACCACATGAAAAAGATGGTCAGCAGACCGCCAAAGATGGCATAGATGAAGTTGAGCAGGATAGGGTCGAAGGTATCGGTCATGTTTTCCCCTCCACAGGGTATTGGCAGGCGGTAAAATCAGATCAAGACGGGCTTCTTCGTCCCGTGCATTGCAGATTGGTAAGGATAGGCAGGAGCGGGACTGGAGGCAAGGGGC
>NZ_JAAVSH020000001.1:1937010-1942874 GCF_011947365.2 endosymbiont of Lamellibrachia barhami | reverse complement strand
GCATGCGGTCATAGAAGATGCCCGCCGCAATATTCCAGCGTGGATCCTCGATATTGGTGAAGTGAGGGTTTTTTTCTTTAATCTCTTCAAAAGTTGAAGGCAGGATCTGCATCAATCCACGGGCCCCGGCGGGACTGTTTGCATTGGGCCGCAGTCCAGACTCGGCAATCCCCTGCGCCTTGAACCAGTGCCAATCGAAATGTGGCCCAAAGTAGTGCTTGGTGTATTTACGAAAGTGGCGGTCGTAGTCGTTGGTCCAGTGCTTGTGTTTAACATGCTTGGCCACCCCGGCAAGCGCCAGCCCCGGCAGCAGCACCAGTAACAGAAACCAGCGCAATGTGGCCCGCGTCTCCATCAATTCAGGCCAAGTCCGATAACCAACCCCAGCGCGGTGCCGATCCCGATAAAGATTCCCATGATCATCACCCCCACCGCCAGATTGCCGTTCTTCAACTCCTCCGGAATGCTGAAATTAACGATATGACTGAACACCTTGCAACCAAACCACATGAAAAAGATGGTCAGCAGACCGCCAAAGATGGCATAGATGAAGTTGAGCAGGATAGGGTCGAAGGTATCGGTCATGTTTTCCCCTCCACAGGGTATTGGCAGGCGGTAAAATCAGATCAAGACGGGCTTCTTCGTCCCGTGCATTGCAGATTGGTAAGGATAGGCAGGAGCGGGACTGGAGGCAAGGGGCAGGGAGGTGAAAGGTGAAGTATGTGTCAGGTGCCACCGGATGCAAGCTCTTTTTCTAACTGAAAGTGCGTAGGCACGATCAAGCGTAGCGGATCGGGCATTCAGGCTTTGATGAACGATTGAGGCTGCCGGTTCCGCTACGCTTGAACCGACCTACAACACAACCACGACAAAGTCCGGCCTTTCCGGTGGCACGGTCTCCTTTTGCCTTTAACCTTTCGCCTGCTTTTACCTCATCCCACGCGCCTCTTTCACCCGCTCGTAAGCCTTGCGGATCTCATCGGTCTTCGCGGCGGCCATTTTCATCATCTCCTCGGGCAAGCCTTTGGAGACCAACTTGTCGGGATGGTGCTGGCTCATCAGACGCCGGTAGGCCCGTTTGACCTCTTTGTCCGTTGCATCAGCCCCGATATTGAGAATAGCGTAGGCATCGTCCAGGGAGAATCGCTCCCGCGGCGCCTGACGCCGTCCTTCACCAGCCCCCGTATAGTGGCGCTCCGCCCGGATCATCCTCTCCAACTGGCGGAAGGTGAATTCAGAGATATTCAGACGTGCACAGATATGCAGCAGCAGCGACTCCTCCGCCGCATCCATGCGCCCATCCGCATAGGCCGCCTGGATCTGGATCTCCATGAACATCTGGATCAGCGTGCTGCGCCGATGACACTCGACACGGAACTGCTCCAGCACCTCATCCAGAGGAAAACCGTCCGCCTTGCCTTCATTGAAAAGCCGGATTGCGGTCTGGCGCATCTCCTCAGACAGGGACATCTGCTCCATCACCGCCTGCGCCAGACGTATCTCGTCCGGTGAGACATGGCCATCAGCCTTGGCAATGCGCCCCATCACCGAGAAGGTGGCGGTGAAGAAAGCGGTCTGCACCCGTTCACGGCCTCCCGCACCCCATTCGGCGCCACCGCCGGGCATTCCTTCGAGACCCTTATCGAACTTGTGACCCAACGCCGCGCCCAACACGGCGCCCAGCGCGCCCCCAAGCATGAAACCAAAGGCCCCGCCGACCAGTTTTCCCCACCAGCTCAAAGTCTTACTCCTGAAATAGAGACATCAGACGCCATTCTAATACGAACACCGAGGCGGGAACTACTTGCCTTTGATATAGAGTTCATCACTGAATGAATAGACCCATGTAGGGCAGTAGAGCACCAGGGCAGTGATGATCCAGCCGTTGAGAATCGCCTCCGGAAAAAACATCAGCGGAAAGAATGGGATAATCGTGAGCTGCAACGCCTGCAGCGTATAGGTGCCGCTATAGACCAGCAGGCCCACCGCCGCATAACCACTGATATAGGCCACCAGCCACGCCGTCATGAAGCCGTTGCCCAAGACATAGATAAAGAAGTTTTTGGGAAACCATGAGCGCACCAGCACCAGGGATATCTGGGACAGGGTGATCGGCAACAGGCCCACCGTGATAATGCTGAGCACATACCCTTCCCAGCCGTAACCGACATTCAACGTCACCGCCAGCAGGGCGATGCTGGCGATGATCAGCGCAAAAGACCAGCCGAACACCAAGGTCACCGTGGTCACCCCCAACAGGTGAAAGGAGAGACCGGGCTGAATCTGCCCCCGTATATGCCACAGCAGAATCAACACCACGATGGCGCCCAGAAAAACATGCAACTGCCCCTTCTGCGTCAGGCGACGCCAAGGCGACATGCGTAGCGCATAAAATAATGCTACGCCGTACAGGGCGCCCAGCCACCAAAGCAGGGTACCAGAGAAGTGATTGCCATCAATTTCCATCTAAACATTCTAATTCAACGGGAACACTTTGCGCATAGATCTCTTTAATAACCCGTATAACTGGATAGATTAAATGACTTTGCGCAATGGACGAGACGATCTCCGGTGCCATAATTGATAGTAGGTAAGAAGTTACAACCGGGAGAGAGGTGAAGATGAACATCCCTAGACTCAAAGTGGGGGCTTGGTTCAAAACCAATGAAGGGGAGAACCTTAAGGTCGTGGCCTACGATACAGAAGATCGATCCATCGAGGTCCAGTTCTACGACGGCACTATCGAAGAGTACGATTTTGAAGACTGGGTGGCACTGGAAACCCAGAGCATCGCCCCGCCAGAGGATTGGGCCGGTTCCTATGACATTAGCAAGGATGACTATGGCGTCGCTCTCGACAAACCCGCAGGAGATACCCATATAAATCCGCTGGACCAACTGGATAATGAAGAATAGATGGGGATTTTGCGACTGGCTTCAAATACTTGATGTAACTTCAAGGCGATGCGTTCACATTTCCAACAAAAAATGTGCTGCGAAATTACACAGGCTAAAGAAACAAGCCGGCCCGCCGACACATTGAGTGAAAGCAACGTTCTGACAATGTAGGGAGGTACGTCATGAAAAGAGTTTATGACATGTCCACGGGTAGATTAGTCGAATCGGGTTCGCCTGCCATTCAAGCACCAGCAACTCGGATGATACCCCCTGCGGAAGACATCCCCACGGTGGAACCGGGATTGCAGGAAGTTCAAGCCACTTCCACTAAAGAACAGCGGTTGCCGCACGATCTGGCCAACGTGGATCCTGCGATTTTCTTACGTTATTTCGACTGATCCTGCGCCACGGTTAAAAACCGGGACATAGAGTCCCGGTTTTTTTTATGTCCGATCCCTCTACAGATCAGCGCCTTCTTACACTGGTCAAATTAATGCGTTTTGAAGTCGATGGAATCGATAAGGCCGAGTATTTCTGTTCCTTCATTAAGATGCTTAATCACATCCAGCTGTTGATCATTTTTGCGGAAAAATGACACATAATTCACCCCATCCACAGTACGACCGATCTGTAATACGCCGCCTTCCGTTATTGAGTGAAATAGATTAGTCACCCCTTTTATAATTAATTCATCCGGGAAATAACCTTTATTCAGCAGGTTCATACAGCGCAGATATGAACACTTCTCATCCATGGGTGCGGCAAAAATGTCATAATTTTGATGGAAAATCTCTTTATTGGCTATGCAGGAAAGAACCTTTGGATCGTATAACAGTATGGCGCCCAACTCTTTCGATACGGGCCTTTTGTTCAAAAGCTGAAATACCCATCGAGTGATAAAAAATTTACCGCTGGATTCCTGGTCGGCGAAAATTGGGCCAACATATCCATTGAGGAATTTTTTTTCAGAATCGTATATTTTTGTATAGAGGGGCGTTTTCTCGTAGTAAAATTTTGCGAATTTATCAGAAATATTAAAACTGCAACTGACACCCTGCTCCTGAAGCCGGCTATAAAGTTCAAATGAAGTAATGCCGCTCGACACTCCAACATCGTGAAAAACCGGTTTATCAAACTCCTTGAGCAAGTCTACCGTATGTTGATCGATATCCTGAAACCTGTTTGCTCTACTCTCTTTAGAAGTTCTATTGTTCAGTTTAATTGATGTGTAAATATGATCCGCTACACTTCTGTCGCTATAGCTTGACAGTTTCAGAAGATTCCCCCGAACGAGCGCTCTGCCTATTCTGTTTGAGAACGCAAGTTGAAGGAGCGTCTGGTTTGATAAAACAATTTTAAACATGTTTAGTATTTCCTGATTACCCTGCGACTCAGCTATGGAGCCTGTGGGGAGCACATAATGAACCTGAAGCCAAACGGGGAGAACGCCAGGGCAGAGGAATCAGGTTCAATTTTAGAGAGGGTTCAGTTTGCCACAGTTTCTCAAACAACTGAAATTTCACTGGAATTCATACCCCTCTCTGACTGGCCCCATACGCTGTACGCGGTGTTAGAAGAGCGGATCATAATGCCCCGGTTTTTTCATGCCAAAACCCACCTGTCCACACTTGATTCCGGCAAGCCTGACTGCCTGCATCAACACCTTCTCGTCACTGTTTTCTCTTAACAGACCATCGATCACACCTGCATTGAACACATCACCGGCCCCCAGCGTATCCACCAATTCTGCAGGCTGTATTGCCGGCTGATGCCGCATGCCACCATCCGCCTTAAGCATCCATGCCCCCTCATCGCCCCAGGCGCAAAACAGCAGCGCCTGCGGATTACTCTCCCGCATGGCCATAAGGAGGGAAGCGGCATCGGCATGCCCGCGACTCTCGGCAAACACCTTGGAAAAGAACAGCACATCCGGCAATGCCAACAACGCGTCGATGCCTGCCCGCGGCTTCTCCACTTCCAGAGAACAGCCAACCTGCGGAAAACCCTCTTTCACTCGCTGCAACATTTGCAGGGTCTCGGTTGGGTTTCTACCTTCGAAGTGAATCCAATCGAACTCGGCGGGATTAACGGTACTGAAATCTACCGCGCTGTATTCCGGAAGGTCACGATAGTGGACGATGGTACGGGAGGCGTTTTCCCTGCTCAGCACCACATAGGAGGTTGGAACCTTGCCGCTGGCGTGATGAACAACAGGGGAGAGATCGACGCCATAGCGCGTGAGGTCATCCAGGATATAACGGCTGTCCGGCTCATCGGCGATAGTGCCCGCCCAACTGCAGGCATGGCCAAATTGGCTCAAAACCACCAGGGTATTGGTGGCATTGCCTCCGCGGGCAACCCTGTGTTCAAGGGCTCGCAACTCCTCATCTTCCGAGGGGTAGGCGGCGACGGTGTTGATGATATCCAGGGTCGCAATACCGACCGACAATATACGCATGGAGAAGAGACCGTCCGGGGCTGATCTACAGAAAACAGGCAGCGTCTAACTGAGATGAGGATTTGACTGAATGATCAGCTATCTCTCTTTTTCTTGAAAAAACCACCCAGAGAATAGCGACGTTTACTGGAGGTCTCCTGGCCATCGAGTGAGGCGGAACCTGCCTCCCCGACGCTGTCATCGAACTCCAATTCAGATGTATGTAGATTACCACCATTCAGCGGCTCCGACTCATCAGCCATCCGGGAATTACCGCCCGCCTGCCTCAGCAACACCTCAAGTTTGCGGCCCAGACGATCCACCTCGCCGTCACGATCTTCAATGGCGTCCTCCAATGTGCGGCACTGTCTCTGCGACATACGCAGGGTCTGCTCTTTCTCCCGTAACGCCTTTTTGATCGAATCGAGCTCCTGCCGCGTCGCCTGCAGGGCCGCAACCTCATTCATATCAAGCCCCGACTGCCGCTTACCCGTCTCTAGCAATACGTAACTGAACGAAGTACAACAGGT
>NZ_JAAVSH020000001.1:1932400-1936780 GCF_011947365.2 endosymbiont of Lamellibrachia barhami | reverse complement strand
GCCATCCGCTTGGCATCCATGCCTCATCGCCCTGTGGCGAAACAGCAGCGCCTGCGGATTATCTCCGCATGGCTATAAGTGAGGGAAGTATCACATGCCTGCGACTTTCGGCAAAACAATTTTGGAAAAGAACAGCACATCCGGCAATGCCAACAACGCGTCGATGCTCGCTCGCGGCTTCTACCTGCGAGAATACAACTGCGGAAAACCCTCTTTCACTCGCTGCAACATTTGCAGGTCTCGGGTTGTTTTCACCTTCGAAGTGAATCCAATCGAACTCGGCGGGATTAACGGTACTGAAATCTACCGCGCTGTATTCCGGAAGGTCACGATAGTGGACGATGGAACGGGAGGCGTTTTCCCTGCTCAGCACCACATAGGAGGTTGGAACCTTGCCGCTGGCGTGATGAACAACAAGGGAGAGATCGACGCCATAGCGCGTGAGGTCATCCAGGATATAACGGCTGTCCGGCTCATCGGCGATAGTGCCCGCCCAACTGCAGGCATGGCCAAATTGGCTCAAAACCACCAGGGTATTGGTGGCATTGCCTCCGCGGGCAACCCTGTGTTCAAGGGTTCGCAACTCCTCATCTTCCGAGGGGTAGGCGGCAACGGTGTTGATGATATCCAGGGTCGCAATACCGACCGACAATATACGCATGGAGAAGAGACCGTCCGGGGCTGATCTACAGAAAACAGGCAGCGTCTAACTGAGATGAGGATTTGACTGAATGATCAGCTATCTCTCTTTTTCTTGAACAAACCACCCAGAGAATAGCGACGTTTACTGGAGGTCTCCTGGCCGTCGAGTGAGGCGGAACCTGCCTCCCCGACGCTGTCATCGAACTCCAATTCAGATGTATGTAGATTACCACCATTCAGCGGCTCCGACTCATCAGCCATCCGGGAATTACCGCCCGCCTGCCTCAGCAACACCTCAAGTTTGCGGCCCAGACGATCCACCTCGCCGTCACGATCTTCAATGGCGTCCTCCAATGTGCGGCACTGTCTCTGCGACATACGCAGGGTCTGCTCTTTCTCCCGTAACGCCTTTTTGATCGAATCGAGCTCCTGCCGCGTCGCCTGCAGGGCCGCAACCTCATTCATATCACGCCCTGACTGCCGCTTACTCCGTCTCTCTGCCGCATCCAATGCATGGCGCATCTGCTCCAGATCCTCAGACGCCCGGCTACGCACCATGTTGAGTTCCGTGCGCAACGCATCAACCTCATCGTTCGCGCCAAGAGACTGTACAGTCTGGATCTGTTCCACATACTCTTCCATCACCGAGCGCAGTTCATTTACCTCTTTTTTCAGGCGCTTCGCCTGCCCTTCGGCTCGATCCCGTGCCTCTTCCACTGACTCCTTCTGCTGACGCATCTGCTCCATTTGGTCAAGCAGCGTGTCAGCCATCTCAGAGTCTTCGGCTGTACTTTTGTTTTCCACCAGCTCTGAGTGCAACTGATCATTCTCACCCATCAAAACATCGAATTGATCCCGCAGATCCGATAGCTGTTTGGAAAGGGTGTCACGCTCTCCTTCAAGGGCAGTCTTATCTTTGGTGAGTTCCTCAAAATCCTCTTCGAGCATTTCTACTGCCGTCTCCTGAACCTGCCGTTCCCGTTTCAGGAAATCAACCTGCTGCGCCTGCTGTTCCGCATCTCTGCGCCGCTTCTCCTCTTTCCCGAGAGCGGTGCGCAGCTTTTGGATCTCGGATTCCACATCATCTTCAAACTCAGACTCCATCTCCAGCTGTACTTCACGCAAACCGTCGACAGTCCGCTGTAGCTCCGTGATCTGTTTCTGCGCCTGAGCCAACGCCTCACTATTCCGGGCTTCACCGGCAGTCCTGGCCGCTGTCGTCTGCTCAAGATCCTCTTTGGCCTCATCAAGCTGCTGCTGCAAGGTTGCGCTCAGCAGCTCGGCACTATTTTGCGCCTGCGTGAGCTGCTCCTTCTCTTCGTTCCATGCCAGCTGTGAAGTGGCCAGCGTTTCCCCGGCTTGGGTCAACTCATCCTTGTGTGAAGCCAGCTGTTGTTGGCTTCCCGTTTCTATCGCCGCAAGCCGTTCCTCAACCACTTTTTTCTCGGTCTGCAACAGCTCCAGCGTACGCTGCCGCTCGCTCTCTTCAGCCGCCGACTCATCCCGTAAAGCCTGCAATTCGCCCTCAATCTCTCCAGACCGGTGTTGCGTCTCCTCAACCGTCACTTGCAGTGCAACTGTAGATTTCCGCTCCTGTTCCAGCAAGGCCTGCAGCTCCGACTCCGACTGCCGCAGCTTGTCCCGTTCCTCGCGATAACGCGCCACGGACTCATCTTCCGCCTCTCTGGTCGATGCAAGATCCTGTTCCAGGGTGACGATGCGGGTTTCCGCAAGCTCCAATGCCTGTCGCAGCTCAGCGCCAGCACCCTGCTCATCTTCGATCGTCTTCCGCAAGGCGGCCCGCTCTTCAGCCAAAACATCAACCGAGACGGTAGCCGATTCAAGCTGTTGCTGGTGATCCTCTATTTCGTTGCGGGCGTTCTCCAGGGATTGTTGCAAGGCATCCCGCTGTTCAATGTGTTGTTCGGCAATTTCATCACCGGACGCCTTGGCCGCGGCAAGGTCCTGTTCCAGTGAGGCGGCCTTCGCCTCCATCCGCTCCTGCGATTCCCGAAGACCAGCCACCGACTGCCGCTCGGCTTCAAGCGCTGCCTCAAGTTCACTCTGCCGGTCGGCCAATTCACCGGCGATCTGCTCTTTCGTCTCCAGCAGCTTCTGCTTGTTCTCTATCTCACCCCGCACTTCATCAAGGGTGTGCTGTAGCGCATCACGCTCTTCACGATACTGCACAGCCACTTCATCACCGCTCTTCCTCGCAGTGGTGAGATCCTGTTCCAAGGTGGCCGTTCTGCTTTCCAACTGTTGCTGGCTTGCCTGGAGATCGGCTGTAGTCTGCTGCTCTGCCTCCAGCAAGTCCTGTTTGTCATTCAGCTCGCCCCGCACCCCATCCAGATGCTTCTGCAGCGCATCCCGCTCTTCAAGATAGCGACTTGCGGTCTCATCCAGCGACAGTTTCGCAGTGGCGAGATCTCCTTCAAGCGTTGCAGCCCGCGCCTCGCTGTTTTGCAATGACTGCTGGAGTTCCCCGGTTGTTCCCTGCTCTGTCTCCAGCGCACGTTCGAGCTCCTGCAGCCTGTCGCCCGTTGCCTGATCCGACTCGGCTTTCGACTCCAACTGCTGCTGTTTGCCGTTAATCTCATGGCGGGCATCATCCAGCGCCTGCTGCAGAACTGTGAGCTCCTCCTGCTGCCGGGCCGCCGTTTCATCCTCCGACGCTTGCGCGGCAGACAACTGCTGCTCAAGGCCGGTGGCACGAGCCTCCGCCTGCTCCAGAGATTCGCGTAGCGCTGTTGTCACACCGCGCTCTTCCTTCAGGGATGACTTAAACTGCGCCTTCTTCTCTATCAGACGCTGGCTTGTCTCACCTGCCTGCTTCAGCGCATGTTGTTTGTCAACGACATTGGCGCGAACCTGTTCCAGGGTCTGCAACAGATTATCCTGCTGCTCCTGAAAAGATGCCGCCGCCTCTTCTCCCGCCAGTCTGGTGGCGGTAAGCGCTTCCTCCAGAGAGGCGGCTCTCGTCTCCATTTCACTGAACGAATGACGCAGGGTTTCAGTCTGCTCCTCAGAGGCTGCCAGTGCATTTTCCAGTTCCGTCTGTTTTTCGATAAGCTGCTGCCGTGCCGCTTCACCATGCAAATTTTCCTGATGCCGGCCGGCAGACTCCGCCTGTGTCTGTTCCAGCTCTTCTTTCAGGGCTGCCAGAACACCCTGGTTTTGTGTATCTGTATCATCACCTGCCAACCGCACTGCGTGCAGTTCGTTTTCCAGCGTGTCGACCCGGCCTTGCGCCGTTTCAAAAGATTCACGCAGTTCATCTGCAAGTTGTTTCTGCTGTGCGGCACTGGCCTCAAGTTCTGCTTTCCGCCCCTCAAGCGAACGAGTGGTTTCTCCTGCATGCGACAAGGCCTCAGCAACTTCTTCGTAGAGACGCTGTTTGTCGCCCGCTTCGGCCTGGGCCTGATCCAACCCGGTACGCAAGGAGGCCAGCTCGGCCTGTTGACCAGCTTCAGATTCCGACGCGCTCTGCTGCAGATCCGCCAAAACCTTCTGCGGTTACGTTCGACTCTCTTCGAGATCCTCTCAGACTTGCTTCAGCTCTGCAACCTGTTGCTGCTCACGCAGCGAGACGCGCTTCCAGTTCCGTTGCTCCCCCAGTCAGAGTCTGCGCTGCCTCGCCTCCGCCTCCTGCTGGGACTACTCCCTTGTTCAGGATTTTACTGCCTGTAGGTTGCGGTCAGTGTCACTCTTCAACGGAACTCAACGTACGTAACTGAC
>NZ_JAAVSH020000001.1:1910893-1932134 GCF_011947365.2 endosymbiont of Lamellibrachia barhami | reverse complement strand
TACGAAAGATGCTGCTGCTTCTCCCGCTGGGCCCAGGCGGTAAGCGCTTCTCCAGAGAGGCGGTTTCGTCTTCATTTCACTGAACGAACAGACGCAGGTTTCAGCGTCTGTTTCCTGTGAGGCTGCCAGTGCATTTTTCTCTGTGTTCTGCCTGTTTTTCGGGCGTTGCCGCCGCTTCTCACTATGCAATTTCCTGATGCCGGCCGGCAGACTCCGCCTGTGTCTGCTCCAGTTTCAGGGCTGCCAAAACACCTGGCTTTGTGTATCTGCACTACCACACCTGCCAAACGCACTTTCGCACGCAGTTCATATTTTTCTGTGCTGTTTCGACCTGGCTCTTTATATGTTGCCGTTTCAAAAGATTCACGCAGTTCATCTGCAAGTTGTTTCTGCTGTGCGGCACTGGCCTCAATCTCTGCTTTCCACCCCTCAAGCGAACGAGTGGTTTCTCCTGCATGCGACAAGGCCTCAGCAACTTCTTCGTAGAGACGCTGTTTATCGCCTGCTTCGGCCTGGGCCTGATCCAACCCGGTACGCAAGGAGGCCAGCTCAGCCTGTTGACCAGCTTCAGATTCCGACGCGCTCTGCTGCAGATCCGCCAAAGCCTTCTGCAGTTCCGTTCGACTCTCTTCGAGATCCTCTCGGGCGCACTTCAGCTCTGCAACCTGTTGCTGCTCCGCAGCGAGACGCGCTTCCAGTTCCGACTGCTCCCCAGTCAAGTCCTGCTGCCTCGCCTCCGCCTCCTGCTGGGACTGCTCCAGTTGTTCAAGTTTTACTGCCTGCTGGGTTGCGGTCAGTGTCTGCTCTTCCAACAGGGCATCCCTGTCGGCAAGATCCATTTTCAGACTCTCCCTGGCCTCTTCCAGCCCCACCAGCGAGAGCGCATGTCGCTCGGCGGAACGTGCCGACTCATCCTTGACCAGCTGCAGCTCACTGGTGAGTGATTGCAGGGCTGCCTGCCTGGCCTCATCCTGCTCGACGCCTGCGTTTTTCTGGGCCTCCTGCTCACGCTGACTCTCAGACAAGCGGGACACCAAGTCATCCCGCTCACTATCCAGGGTCTGTTTTTCTTTTTCCAGCTGCTGCTTCGCCGCCTCGGCAGCAGACACCTGCTGCGTCACTGCGGCAAGCTTCTCCTCAGCCTGCTTCTGCCGCGCCTGCTCGCCCGCGCGTAGCTCATCCAACTGCTGCTGAAAAGTTCCCAGATTTCCAGAAAGTTCATCGCGCTCGCGGGTCAGTCTGGCCTGTTCGTCTGCCGACTGCTCCCGTAGACGATCAAGCCCCTGCTGCATGGATTGAAGTTGCCGCTCCAGCGTCGTCTGCCTGTCGGCACTCTCTTCAGCCCGGGTCTGAGCTGCAGCCTTGGTCTCCTGCAGTGACTCTTTCGTCTCTGAGAACTCTATCTGCAGCCCGGTCAGCTCCTCTTTCAATCGCCCTTGATCCAGGGCATTCTGTTCATCCAACCGGGTCAATTTCCCCCGCAGGGAGGTTATCTCTTCTGCTGCCGCAGTTTGGTCATCCTCTGCGCTGGCCGATGCCTCCTGCAGACCGCCGATCTTCTGTTCATGTGCTGTCCTGGTCTCCTGAAACTGTTGTTCCTGTTCATCCAACCGGCGGCGCGCAACCACCAATGCCTGTTTCAACAGTTTGACTTCAGTCTGACGACGATTGAGAACATTCTTATACTCCTGGGTTGCATCCTCCAACTGCTGCTGCATTTCGTCGGCACGCTGTTGCTCAGCGTAAAACTCCGCCATGTGGGCGCCTTCATCCGGCTGGCCGTTTTCAGGCGCGTTCGCCTCGATAGTTTCCCGCTTGAAGTCGATGACATTGTCGACTTTTTCCCCGGCAACGTGAATACCGGCAAGCGGAGCCACTACATCCCATGCCTGATCCAGCACGTAGACTTCAAAGCCTCTCTCCATCAATAGATAAGCCGCGGTGGCAGCCTGTCCCACTTGGTCGCCATGGACGACATACTCCCTGTCATTAGCCAGACTGGAGGCCTGGAAGCGTAGCGAGAAGAAGGGCATATTCAGGCTTTCCGGCAGATGCCCCGCCTCATACTCTTCCGGTGGACGCACATCCAACCAGAGCGCGCCGTCCTTGACTCTGGCTTTGGCCTTTTTATATTTTAGGGTTCTGGAGAGGGGACTTTTTACCAGATCAACGAAGTCCACCTTGCTGAGACGTACCAGCACACCATCGGTCACCATGGTGACGGTGCTGCTGCGTGGGGCGTTGGAGATGAGCGCCTCTTCACCAAAACTGTCACCGGCACGAAGTTGCGCCAACTCCACAGGCGGCCTGTCCTGCTCGGGCTGGCGCGCCACACTGCAACGACCACTGCTGATCAGATAGTAGTAATCCCCCTCTTCCCCCTGTCGAATGATGACATCGCCAGCGGTGACTGGAACCTCTTCCATGCGCATCATGACGCGCTGAAGGTTGGCGGGAGGTATCTGTTGAAAAATGGAGGATTGCAGCAACAGGGTCATCCAGTCCCCACTACTCTGCTCCTTGATATCATTGACTTCGTAACTTGCCTTCTGACTCCGCGCCAACATGTTGCTTAGCATTCGGCTGTCAATGCGAACAAAGGTGACCACACCCTTCGCCCTGGCGGAATGTTTACGCGGGAGCTGATGAGCCAAGGCAAAACGAGCCGTCTGGGTACCACTGGCAACAGCATCCACCTCCCGTTTGCCGGACAGCAGACCGACGCTGCCGGATAGCAGGTAGACATTCTGATGATCCGTATCGCCCTCGTGAAAGAGATATTCACCTTTCACTGCCTTCTCGACCACGATCCGGCTCAGCAGCTGGCCGAGTTGCTCGTCCGACAAGGTATTCAGGGGGACCAGATTTTTCAGCAGGGCATCATCTTTTTGTGTTTTCGCCACTGCCATGCGTTCGCCTCTAGGAGTTAAGTTCCTGTTCTGTTTGCGTTTACTATGCTTGATAGCGGCAAGATACAGAAAAGCTGAATAAGAAGGGGAACCCTATACCTATCAAAGCATGATCCGCTTTGCATAAGGTATCGTAACGGGTCACAGTTCTGAAAACTGACCAGCAAAAACAGTCTTTTCATTCCTGGAACTAAAAGTAACGTGCGAAAAAAAAAGACAACGGGAGGCGTAGTTGCAGCAGGTCATCAGGAGACTGCTAACGCAGCCCTACAGATCCTGCAGGAGGGGGGCAACGCATTTGATGCCGCTATTGCGGCCATGCTTACCGCCTGTGTGGCGGAACCCGTGCTTGCGTCGCTCGGTGGCGGTGGTTTCCTTACCGCCCGCCCGGTGAATGCCGAGCCGTTGGTCTACGATTTTTTCGCCCACACACCTTCTCGAAAGCAGCCTGAAGCCGCCACCAATATCTATCCCATTGTGGCTGATTTCGGCAACGCCAGCCAGACTTTTCATATCGGCATGGGCTCCATCGCCACACCCGGATTCATCAAAGGGATGTTTGCGATACATCGGGAACGCTGCAGCATGCCGCTCAAACTGCTGGCATTGCCGGCCATAAATGCTGCCATCAGAGGCGTCAGAATCAATCCGTTCCAGCATCTGATCTCCGGGATCGTGCAGCCGATTCTCCGATCCAGCAATGCCGCATTTCAGTTACACAGTTCAACCATCAGCACCGACCAGCTTGCGCAGGTAGGTGAAACGCGCAAACAACCGGAGATGGCAGTTTTTTTCGAACATCTTTGCCGGGAAGGGGATGCACTTTTCTATCTTGGAGAGGCGGGTCAACAACTGACCGATACCTGCCGGGCGTCGGGAGGGCACTTACGCCCACACGACTTAAAACAGTATCAGGCTGTAAAACGAAAACCGCTTGAACGACGTTACCGGCAGGCGCGCATCTTTACCAATCCAGCACCGTCCCTTGGCGGCACACTGATCGCTTTCACTCTCGCATTACTGGAATCACACTCCCTGGGCAACCATATGCCGGGCAGCGCAGATCACCTGAGAAGACTGCTTCGGGTTATCCGCCTGACTCAGCATCTGCGCACAACACAAAGCAGGAAGATAGAAAAACTGCTGAATGAAGATGTTCTACAAGAGTACCGGCAACGACTTCATAAAGGCGGCATCTGCACTCGGGGCACGACCCAAATCAGCATTTTGGACCGACAGGGCAATCTGGCAAGCATGACCTTATCCAATGGCGAGGGATCGGGTTATGTCATTCCCGGCACCGGCATCATGATGAACAACATGTTGGGGGAAGAGGACATTAATCCCTGTGGATTTCACAACTGGCCTGAAGATGAACGCATCGCTTCCATGATGTCGCCGACGCTGGCATTCCTTGATCAAGGACGGATCGTTGTTACGGGATCCGGTGGTTCAAACCGGATTCGCAGTGCTATCCTCCAAGTGCTATCCAATCTGATCGATTTCGACATGCCGCTGCAACAGGCCGTCGCTTTTCCGCGCATCCATTTTGAAGAAGACCTGCTCAGCATGGAACCTGGGGGAGATCCGAGGGTCTCCAGCCATCTCGTCACAGAATTCCCGCATCAACGACAATGGGATAGTAAAAACCTCTTCTTTGGCGGTGCCCATACGGTAATGTTGGATGCAGATGGCGAACTCATCGGCGCAGGAGATGAACGACGCGGCGGCGTCTGGCTCTCTACCAAGACAGTTTAAGGCGCTGGGGCCGGAGTCAAATTTGATGGGTGCAACAGCACTGAAAGCCCTGTTGCTACAATCAAATTTGGCTCCGACCCCTATGAAATTCATCGCTTCTACCGCATTACTTACCCAATAACGCTGACTTCAAACTACTGGTCACGGGTGAACCACCCAGCCAGACACTCATCAGCGCCTGGTTGAAATCAGCGCCGGGAATGGTGCCTTTTTGTTCACCGCGAATAGTCACTCTGGTGCCAAGACCGGGCAGGTAGTCGAGCAACACCACATCTCCTTTGTGCAGCGTTTCGAACATCGCATTAAAATTATCGAGGCGCTCTCGCAACGCCTTCATCTCATCCGCACTTCGATTATTGGAAAACCCATCCTTCCAACCGGAGCGTAACTTCTCCCTATCAACCTCGGAATAGACAATATGCATCAGCACTCTTTTTGCAACATCTTCTTTGATGATTTTTTCAGCGTCCCCTGTTTTTTCCGGCAGGTAGAGTGCGGCGACATAGATGGAGAAGAAGAACTTTTTTCTGATCCCAGCCCCATTCATTTGTAGTGTCACACCACTGCCATCCATATTTATCTGCTCAGGAAGCGTGACACCTCCCACATCCTTCGACCATACATTTGTGGCTGACAGCAATAAAATGAGTAAGCTAAAAAGTAATTTCACAATCGTATCTCCAATGAAAAAAGGTCGCTGTTAATGACGATAAAAAAACAAAAACGAGAAAAAAATTAAAGTTTTATGAAAAAATAGCGCTACAATCCATGATTGAATCCTTGCTATTTATTGATACATTACTATCCCTTAAAGATTTATGTGCTATTTTATTCTCGAATAGACAGTCCACCCAGGAGTTTCTCAATGGTCGTAAAAAAGAAAGTTGCAAAGAAAACCACGAAAAAGGCTGCAAAGAAAAAAGTTGTCGCTAAGAAAGCGGCGGCAGTAGCAGCACCTCGCCTGAAAGCCATCACCACCAAACAGACCAAAACCCAGATTATTACCGCAATAGCAGAGGACACCGGCCTCACTCGCAAAGAGGTGGCCGCAGTTTTCGACTCCATGAGCAGTCTGCTCACCCGTCATCTGCAACGCCGTGGCTCCGGTGAGTTCACAATTCCTGACACTGGCGTAAAGGTGCGCCGGGTTGTAAAACCTCGCACCAAGGCACGCATGGGCCGCAACCCCGCAACAGGCGAATCGATCAAGATCGCAGCAAAGCCCGTACGCAAAATTGTAAAACTCACTGCACTCAAAGCACTCAAAGAGCGGATTGACTGAAAGCTTCTGCCGCTATCGTTGCTGACGATAGCGGCACTCGTTCATCCCCCGCCGAAATCACTTCTTCAGAACCCAAACACTCCCACTGCTTATTTTGGCAGATATGCATAAAAGCCACGCATTCCATTTCCAGGAAATCAGTAACATTTACTTTTAAGGCATCACCGCAATTTCTATACCAATCGCGCTAAATCTCTCTACTGCAAATGATCTCTTTGAAGCAGCGTAAAGCACTTCGATCTCTAAACGCATCCAATAAATTCTCTGTCGATCATCGAGAGCAACCTGTAAAATTACTGGCTTCTCTTCTGATATCTGCTTTTCTTTCCGAGTTACATAAAGCTTATTTTTCGCTTGTGCGCTCGCCGGGCAGGCGGATGTAGCGAATTGGCAGCGCATTCAGAATGCAATGTACAAGTATGGAAATTTCAAGGGAAGGGTAACTGACATAGGGACCTGCAATGCAGGCCCCTATAATTCGGCTAACGTTGTAATGCGTTTACATTAGCCTCTGGAATGGCTTCCAAATCCTCTGGCACGACGTGACATAACCAGCAGAAAGAGCAGGAAAAGCCACGGCGAAGTGCTACCGCCACCACCACTACTGCTTTCAGGTGCCTCGGGATCACTACCTAGTGCCAGAGGGTCGACAATTTTCCCATCTGCCAAGCCATCCAGATCGAACGGACCACCATCAGTGAGCGTCAGATCTATACTGTTCGCATCGACCTGGTTCCATTGCGCGGTGGGAATCTCCGTGTAATTCCCCCCCAGATCCACTTTATAGAGCACCAATCCGTCAGGCAGCGCCTCACTGAAGGTAAGACGCACGGTCTGGCTGGCGCCTGGCGCAGAAACTGTCGTCTCGTAGCTGATTACACCAAATGGGAAGGCGACCCCACTCGGCGCACCTGCAATCGTTGCACTGCTCGTTACATGGCTCAGATTCTGGCCTGTGCTCTGAAGATCAACCGTACCGGTCTCTGCGGCCAAGCCATTCACATGAGAGGCATCACTGGCGGCATTCCCGCTTTCGAAGAGATCCAGCACACCGTCGCCATCCTGATCTGACGGATTCGCCGGGTCACCGACCTCCTGATTATCATCCACGCCGTCACCGTCTGTGTCTGTTGTCGTCGCATTCGGGTCGAGCCCGACATTATTCGACTGACCGATGGTCAGTCCAGTGCCTGAAGCTGCGGGCGCATCATCACCCATTGCACTTGGATTATTGACTGTTACTGTAGCCGTCCGGTTAGTCTCATTACCTGCTGCATCCACTGCAGTGAAGGAAAAAGTGGTGCTACCAAACAGGAAGAGACCAGGCGCATCATCGGCAACACTTACAGCTCCATCCACATTGTCTTGTGCCGTTGCGCCATTGATTAGATCCTGGATCTCCGCCGCAGTGGCATTCAGTCCGCCCAGCGCTGCATTACCAAACAGCGCCAGCCCCACATCGGCAGAAATTACCGGCTCGGTATTGTCTGAGACTGTAACCGTAGCAGTAGCGGCGCCTGTGTTACCAGCGGCGTCTGTAGCAGTGAAGGTCACTGTGGTGTCTCCCATCGGCAAGGGATTCGGCGCATCGTGGGTTACAATTGGAGCTCCATCCACGTTGTCAGCAACCACTGCGCCATTAAGGAAGGCGACTGCATTGACCACGGGAGTACCGTTTGCGTCAACAGCCGAAAGCATAACATCAGCCGGCGGTGTGACCACTGGATCACCTTGATCAGTGATCGTAATCACCGCAGTGGCGCTACCTGTGAGACCGGCAGCATCTACGGTACTGAAGGTTACAGTGGTAGCACCCAGCGGCAGTGGATCGGGGGCGTTGTTTGTTACACTCAAAGCACCGCTCACGTTATCCGAAGCAGATGCCCCCGCAATGAAGGCAGCAGCATTGGCCAGCGGTGTCCCGCTGGTATCAATCGCAGCCAGGGTGACATTGCCGGGCGGTGTGACTACCGGAACGCCTTGGTCGATCACGGTGATAGCGGCTGTAGCTGTTCCTGTATTGCCACCCGCATCTATCGCTGTGAAAGTGACGGTTGTCGTTCCCAGCGGCAGGGGGTCAGGCGCATTATGGGTTACAGTGAGAACACCATTCACGTTGTCCGTAGCACTGGCTCCGTTAAGGAAGACAGCAGCATTGACTGCAGGTATACCGCCAGCATTGACAGCAGCCAGGGTGACTCCGGCTGGTGGTGTGACTGCTGGTGCAGCTTGATCTGTCACAGTCACCGTTGCACTTGCCGTGCCGATATTGCCTGCTGCGTCAGTAGCGCTGAAGGTCACAATCGTGGCTCCAAGCGGTAGTGGATTTGGCGCATTATGGGTGACTGCAAGAACACCATCTATCGCGTCCGCAGCAGAAGCACCACTGAGAAAAACAGCGGCATTGGCCACAGGAGCGCCACTGGCATCAACAGCTGCCAGGGTGACGTTGTCAGGTGCCATAACCACAGGCTCGGCCTGGTCAGCCACAGTGATGGTTGCTGTTGCTGTACCAGTATGACCGGCGGCATCCACTGCACTGAAGGTCACAGTGGTGGTTCCAAACGGCAAGGGGTCAGGCGCATTGTGGGTAACCGCCACTGCACCGTCCACATCGTCCAGCGCAGAGGCGCCGCCGAGGAATGCCGCCGCATTGGCGGCGGGCGCTCCGCTGGCGTCTACGGCGTCAATGATAGCATCGGCCGGTGGAGTAACCACCGGGCCGTTCTGGTCGGCCACGGAGACCACTGCGGTTGCAGTACCTATGTTGCCTGAACTGTCGGTGGAGCTGAAGGTAACGATGGTCGGTCCCAGCGGAAAGGTGGCTGGTGCATCATGGCTGGTCACCAGGATACCGTCCAGATCATCTACAGCGGTGGCTCCGCCGAGAAAAGTGGAAAGATTTGCCGACGGCGTTCCTGAGCCATCCACTGCTGCCACAGTTTCGTCTGCCGGCGGCGTCACCACCGGAGGCACACTGTTGGGAACGATGATAGTGACGGAGATCACCGCCGATGCGGCACTGACATTGCCGAGCCCGTCGGTAGCAGTGGCCGAGATGTCGTGAAGTCCACCACCCAAGAGAGTCGTAGGTGTGAACGACCAACTCGTGCGGAAAGGCACAGTGGTGACAGCGCCCATCACAGTAACGCCGTCATACAGTGTGACTGTGCTGTTCTGCTCTGCCGAACCGCTGAAGGTTGGGGTTCTGTCAGCTGTCGATGAACCATTGATCGGTTGGGTGATCACCGGAGGCGCCGGCGCGGTCGTATCGAAGGTGACACTGACTCTATTACCGTCCCACCCTACGTTTCCCGCCCGATCGGTGGGAATGGCACGATAAGTCCGGAGTCCATCGGGCTGTGGCGGAACAACCGTGGTCCAGTTATCAACTGCATCGGTGGTAACCATCGCGATGGGTATCCAACTTCCACTGTAAGCACTCAGGGTAACAGTACTGTATGCCTCTGCAGTACCGCTGAAGGTTGGGGTACTTGTCCCAATTATATCGCGATCAACCGGAGAGGTGATTAGGGCGGTCCCAGGGCCAGTGACGTCCACAGTGATACTCGCAGAGAATTCAGCACTCAGGTTGCCAAGGGCATCAACAAACTGAACAGCAACTGTGTTAACACCTTCGAGGCCCACTCTATAGTCAAGCGTATCCACAACAGGCTGGAATGCACTGTAGTTCCAGGGAAGCGTTCGTAATCGCATCTGAGCACAACCCGAACCACCCCCGTCATCACAGGTCAGATCAAGGATTAAGTTTACCGAGTTGGTGTAATCGACACCGCTGTTGATAGAGATTGTACCTGTAGGTGGTGCGGTATCGGAGAAGGCTACTCTGCGCACCCGGTGGTAATCGGAGATGAATAGATTATCGTCTGCATCCAGCGCCACGTTGGTCGCTGCACGCAGGCCGGCGCTGGTGGCTTCGCCGCCATCACCGGAGGAGATGAATCTCCCATACTGATCCTTAGCGCCACTCCCCGCCACTGTGGTGATGATGCCGGTGACCGCATCAACCCGGCGCACGCGGCCGTTCCCATTATCAGCTATAAACAGATTGCCTGCGCTGTCGAAGTCGATGCCACGAGGCCGACTCAATTGCGCCCCGGTTGCAGGAAGACCATCTCCTCCGTAACCGGCTACTCCTGGCGTTCCAGCAAAGGTGGTAATAACACTGGTGATGCGGTCGATGCGCCGGATAACATGGTTGTTGGTATCAGAAACATAGACATTTCCTGCAGCATCAAGCGCCAGCCCCCAAGGAGAATTCAATTGCGCCTGGGTGGCTTGCCCGCCGTCACCGGAGAAGCCGGGAGAGGCCGGGGCGAGTCCGGCAAAGATGAAGGTAGGACCACCTGGCGGAGTAACCCAGATCTGGCTGTTCGTGTTGTCCACGGTGAAGAGGGTGCCCCCTCCGTCATACTCCATATCGGTAACAAGGCCACTGACGGAGGGATCACCCCATAGTGTCAGTATTGTTCCAAGGCTGTCGATCACACGAACACGGTGATTGAAGGCGTCAGCGATAAGAAGATTGCCGGACAGGTCGAAGCCCAATCCTGAGACACCCAAACCCTGCAATGCCGCACTGGTTGCCGGTCCACCATCGCCAGAAAAACCGAAGGTGCCGTTGCCAGCAATGAGGGTCAGCAACCCGGTTGTGGCGTCGCGCTTCACCACATGGGTGTTGGCATTGTAATAGAGATTGCCATCGGCATCGGTCACAAGTCCCTGCACTTGCCTCGCGGCAACCGCTGTCGCCAGCGCACCATTGTAGACATCAGTAAAGGACGCATCACCTTCACCATTCCCTGCCACCGTGCTGATGATGGCTGCCGAAACGTAAGCAGGAAAAAGAAGGGCAATTAGCAAGAGCCAGACAGGCAGTATTTTCGCTGTCCGGGAGGAGATCAACCGCAGAAGTGGGCTGAACAGGTCAAAGGATCCGGCACCATCGTGCCCAAGGGTCTTGTTTTTCATCTTCACATCGCTCTTTTTTGTTCTTGATTATTTCAACCTGCATTTCAGGAGAAATGCAGGCTTTTCATCTCTGTCTTATCGAACAGAAAACGACTTATCCCCGCAGATTGCGTCTGCCACGAGCAGCAAACAGCACTCCCCCAAGGAGAAAAAGCGCCAAAGTTGAGGGCTCAGGCACACTGGCCTGCCGCACCAGCCAGTGACCCATATCAGAAGCAGCATCTGTTGAATTGAACTGTCTGCCGCTATCCGTCAGGTAGAAGGATGCGGTGCCGTTCATGACGGCATGGTAGACGTAAGGGGTGTATCTTTTTGTGGGATCACCAGCCACCTGATCGGCGGAGACACCGCGGACATAGCGGCTGGCTCCACTTGATGTGAGTCCCATGACGTTATCGAAAAACCATTCCATGCCATCCACGTTAAGTCCGTGCAACTGGTTCAATACGTGGTAAGTCACATCGGCGTGATCCCACAACCCGGTGATCTGATCGTTGCTCGCATAGCGCCAACTATCACCCCACCAGCCACCGACGTCGCTCTCCACCTCACCCCATGAGAGGCCTACGGTTTCATCCAGGTGCAGCCACTGAAGTCCGGTATCTGAATCTGTCGTCCAGCCATTCGCATCATCGCGAATAAGCGATGCCTGCGTCGTGAACGTAGTAAATAACAGAGCGACTAATGACAGTGTGAAGACGATTTTTTTATTCATCTCTTTTCCCCTTTGTTATTGTTCGCGCCCCATCAAAGAAAAAGACCTTTTAGGAAACGCTTGAATTTTTTAATCCCTATTCACCGTATAAACTTAAATTGCTATACATGGCTGATAAGGAATTACACACAATTTTACAAAGCGAATAAGATGAACGGTATTGGTCGCAGGTACTAATCGATACAGACTTTAGTACGTACTTTGGGAGGTTTTTGTGCTATAAGTTCTACCTGGGGACGTTCCTAACTGAGCGAAAAACATGAAGATTATCCTGGCTGATGATCACTCCCTGTTCCGGGAGGGTTTGCGCAGTATGCTGGAACCGGACGCCGTCTGTTATGAAGCATCCAGCCTGCCTGAGATGCTCGACCTGCTTCAGGATCACCCGGATGCTAATTTGATTCTCATGGATCTCAAGATGCCGGGCATGGTCGACTTCCAGGGTCTTGATACGGTGCGGGAACGACACCCTGACACACCCCTGATCATCGTCTCCATGCATTGTGAGCCGGATGTCATTCAAACGGCATTGTCCCGCGGCATTTCAGGCTATATCCCCAAGACCCATAGCTTTGAATCCATGAGGAGCGCCATCGATCTGGTCCTCAGCGGAACACCCTATGTGCCACAGGAAGCGTTGACGGACGTCAATACCCACCTCTCGAAAAAAGCCAAACTGACGCGGCGCCAGCAGGAAATTTATGAGTTGCTCATAAAGGGCAGAACCAATCAGGAGATTGCCGATGAGCTGTTCATCAGCTTAAGTACAGTAAAAATGCATGTGAGCATGGTGCTGGAAAGGATCGGCGTCAAAAACAGAACACAGCTGCTAGCCGACAGCAGAAACATCTTTGATTGATTTCATCACATTGGCTATCGTCTGCCTCAGCCTCTCTGCGGTAACCGGTTTGTGCAGCAGGGGAATCCCAGCCTTGCTGATCTCCTGCAACTCCGCTTGGCCTGTATCACCAGTTATCAGAATAGCCGAGACCGCTTTTTTACTTCGGTTACGGACTATCTCGATCACCTCAAAACCATTTCTGTGATCGCGAAGTCGTAAATCGCTAATCAGCAGATCGGGTGGATCACACGCCTCTGCCATCAACGCCTGAACCTGCTCGGGTGACTCGAAGGTTCGGGTAATGCAGCCCCAGGTCTCCAACTGAAGCTGAAGTCCCTCCAGAATATCAACATCGTCATCCACCAGCCAAACCACAAGATCCACGAAGACATCATCATCAACCGGCGTATAGTCATCCGGCTCTGCCAATAGCACCTGCTCAGCCTCCCCCTGCGGTACGTCAATGCTGAAAACGGAACCTTTGCCATGCCGGGAGCGTACACCAGCCGGTATTTCCAGCAGGCTGGCAACCTGTTCAACGATGGATAACCCCAAGCCGACGCCTTTTCGTCTGTCCCGCTCCGGATTGTCCAGTTGATGGAAGGCATCGAAAATCGAATCAACCTCATCTTCCCCGATACCTCTGCCGGTATCCCATACCTCAAAGCGAAAACCCTCCCCACGTCTCCTGCAAGCCACCAGAATTCCACCGGAATCCGTGTATTTCACGGCATTGGAAATATAGTTTTCAAGTACCCTCTGGATTAAAATCGGATCACTGTAGATCCAATGGTTACATGGGCGAATGATTAGCCGAATGCCCTTCCTGATACACTCATCATCGAATTTCATTCTAAGCGGCTGCAACAAATGGTTCGCGAAAACGCTGGCCTTGGCAGGCGCAATGACACCTGCATCGAAACGTGACATATCAAGTAAAGCGGAGAACATCTCCTGCATACTGTCCAGTGCATTCCGTAAACGCGAAAGCAGATAGACCCGGTTATCCCTTCCCCTATCCTGGGACAAGCCACCAAGAAACAACTCCATCGCATAGAGTGGCTGACGCAGATCATGGCTGGCAGCGGCAAGAAATCTCGACTTATCGATGTTCGCCTTTTCCGCAGTCTTTTTCTGCACAACAAGTTCGCCATTGGCTGACTCAAGTTCAAACTGCAAGCTGTAGGTGTGCACCAGCATTTTGTGCAGCTCGATGGCAAACTTGATCATTCCTGCATAGTAGATGGCAAATAACCCGGCCAGCAGAGGATTCGCCGCTTCGGTGAACAGAAATACGGCCAGCGACTGCAGAAGAATCGGGGTCACCAAACAAAAGTAGATGGGTAAGATTGCAGCCAGATTAATGGCGCCTGCAAAGATACCCAGCATCGGCATGAGGACAATGAAGGCGTGAATATCCCAGGTGCCGGTCAGCAACCAGGTGAGCGACCCCCATAACGCACTGCTGATGAGTGTATAAACAATGAAAACAACCTTGATATATCCTATCTGACCTGGTGTAAGTTCTCTGCCTGCGTACCTTTGGGAAATGATGAAATGAGGCAGCGCCACTGCCTGCATGGAGAAGAACCAGAGCAGCAGGATAAAATGCGAATAGGCTGACCAGAGCCCGACCAACATAAGTGTCTGGGCGGCAGTGATCGCAATATAGGAGGTTTTCCTGTGCCTCAGAATATGCCCCGTCAGGGCCTGAAGCATTCTGGAGTCCGGGTGATCCGACATATCTCCTTCTCAAATACAGACGATAGAGGAGCTGTCAGTCTATACCAAAACCCTAAGCTCAGCCTACCTGCCAAACAGGCCTGATCAATCGCAGAGAATCGGGAGCGTTTGCCGGTTCCGCTGCGCTTGAACCGGACGACTTCAACTGGGTAACCCAGCCATTAATTTTGCAGAATATGTCAATTGGAGGTCAAGCGAACATAGAGCAGCGGCAACTCTCTCGGCAAGTCGGAAGGTTGCCGGATCAACACATAATTTCCCTGGCCAAAGAGGTGGGGCAGATAATCACCCGCCTGTTTGTCAATGGTAATACAGAAGGGATGCAGGCCTGCTTTACGTGCTTCCATGACTGCCATACGGGTGTCTTCAGCACCAAAACGACCCTCATATTTATCCAGGTCATTGGGTTTGCCGTCTGTAAGAATCAATAACAACCGCCGTTCTGAAGACTGAGTTTCGAGCAACCTGGTGCTCTGACGAATCGCCGCACCCAGCCGGGTATAGTAACCCGGCTTGATGGCATTGATGCGGCCACGCACATTGGCGTTGTAGTTTTCATCAAAGGTCTTCAACTGATGAAAACGAATAGGATCACGCTTGCGGGATGAAAACCCATACATTGCAAAACGGTCACCGGTGGCGGCAAGACTTTCAGCAAAGAGGAATAGACTGTCGCGAATGACATCGATCACACGGGCATGGTTATTCACCCAGGTGTCTGTGGAGAGCGAAAGATCCGCCAACAGCAGACAGGAGAGATCGCGGGAACCGACACGCAGACTCCGATATAAACCATCACTGGTAGATGCCTGTCCGATCTCCCTGTCGGTGGAGAAACGCAGGTAGGCATCCAGGTCGATCTCGCTGCCATCCTGCTGATTTCGATGCCAGATGCGGGCCGGGGCAAGCTGTTGAAACTGGGCACGCAGTTTTCTCGCAGTTCGTCGCAGATTATCCGGCAGCGCCATCGGCTCTGCATTGGCCGCGACCATGGGAACCACACGACAGAGATCGGGTATCAGTTGCCCTTTTTTATAGTCCCATTCAGGCAGCAGAACCCCTTCGTTCAATATCAGATCGTCTTCAGAGGCCGCAGGAAGATCGAGATCGAAACGCAGTTTGCTGGTGGACGCCTTGGCATCCCGACTGACGCTCATCACTTCCATATCTTTAGCCGCATCTGCCGCACTATCCAAGTCGTCATTCTCTTCAGAGCTACGGTCCAGATTGAGGAAATCGCCCCAGGTGAAGATCGTCTCCATGCGGATGGTGATCAGCCCACGATCCTTGCCTTTGAGCTTTTCAGCCCGCTCACCCTGCCGCCGCTCCTCCTCTTCAAGATCCTTGATCTCACCCCGTCCGGCAGCACCTGGCTCTTCATTGTCATTGGCGATATCGGTCGCAACAATCGGGGGGAAGGGATGTAACCAGAGCGGAACCGGCTGCGGAGGACGTTTGGCCTGGGGAAGCCTCTCCACACTCCCCGGTTCGATCAGCGCCTGACGGATCGCCGCCTCCTGTGCAATTTCCGCAACGAGCCGCTTGTCGGGATGAATCCGCTGTTCCAGATGCGCCTCAACCAACCGCAGATAACGTGCGCGCAAGCCAGGATAACGGGCCAGGGTTTCCACCGTCAGCCGCTGGTTTTTACTGAACCAGGGCTCCTCTTCCTGATGATCTCCCACGGCCAGGGCCGCCAGCCAGATGTAAAGATCACGATTGAGACGGGTCGATGAAAAATAGTCTATAACCGCCGGCAGGTGCAAGGAGTTTTCATCCCGCCAGGCGAGCTCCATCCGCTTGCTGTCACCGGCGATACGGTGCAGCAGACTACGCCGCGCTCCGTGTTCACTGGCGTGGGCCGCCTCGACCTGCAGACCCCCATCACCGCCGAGAGCTCGAAAGAGAATTCCGACGGTGGTGTGGATCTCATTCAGTCTCACTGCCGCTTCCGGATGACGGGTCTGCGCCATCCGGGTAATCAAACGATGCCAGAGTTCACCGACTTTCTCTTCCACTTATGAGACTTCCTGAAGGTCGTTATCTGACGAGCCGGTTTCTGCAGTTGCCGGACGACCGGTTGCAACCGTAATGGCCGCTTCATCCGTCACCCAATGCAGCAGGGTTTTCTGGCGCAGTGGCGCCTGAACCTGCTCACAGGCGGAGATGCACTGAGCACACTCAGTGCAGGTAAACATGCGCCGTTTGATAGTGCGCGGTTTCAGACGCATCGGACAGATGTTGTCACAGGCGTTGCTGCAGTCACCGCAGAGTCGCGCGCGGTTCCTGTCAAACCCCACCACCATGCCGCGATCATTGGCCATCCAGGCAAGACTCTGAAAAAGCCCGATGGCGCAGCCGAAGCGGCAAAAGAGGTGACGTGCAAACATGAACTCGATAAACAGCAACAGGGTACCGACACCAATGAATCGCGCCTGATTGGGCGTCAGAGAGCCATGTAACAGATTGTGGTAAATCTCTGATGGCGGCAGCAGGTAGGTCAGCAACACCACCGCCCAGAGGAAGGCGAAGCCAAGCGCCGCAAGCCAGGTCAGCGGCCAGAATTTCTTCTCGGGTTTGATGATTGCCCCATCCGGTTGTTGTTCCGGCTGCGGACTCTTTTCCCAGATTGTCTGTTTGCCGCTGGCACGGAACATCAGACGATTGATGGTCTCAACCACGGAGAAATGGGGACAAAGCCAACCACAGTAGAGACGGCCATAGCGGAGGGCAATCCAGATCAGCCCGCCACCAATCAACAGCAGTGGAACAAAGCCCCGGATCAGGATATTGAAACCCGCCTCGAGACCACTGATCTCGCCGGCAACCAGCTCATCCAGTCCAAGGGTCCAGTGCATGCCAAGAAAAAGGAAGTGGTTCAGGTTCAGATCGAAGCGAAACAGGTCGAGGGGCGGCGCGAGTACAAACAGGCTAAAGAAACCCGCCTGAAACCAGGAACGCAGGCGCTGGCGCTCAACGCGCATATTTGCGTCCGATCAGCGGGTATCGGTATTGCTGCCCGGACATCGCCTTGATCAACGCCATCAAACCGGGAATCAGAAACAGGGGCACGACCGCAATGAAGTAGACCTCGAAGATAATCAGCGACGAGATAGAGCCATAGCCGCCAAGGAGCAGGACCAACAGGTTGGCGGCGACAAAGATGCCGCTACTGATGCAGGCCCCGATAAACGCCTGGGGCAGATGGTTGCGCACCAGGTCGAATTCACTGTTGCGATGACGATACCTGAGCCAGCCCAGCCCAATCATTGGCAAAATGGGAAACAGCAGATTCAGCAGATAGAGTCCTTCGCTGATGATAGCCAGTGGCTTACCCTGATCGTCGTCACTCATTGGGGCGGTTCCTATATTCCGAAAGTAATGTCGACAACTTCCATCAGTGCTGCTGCCGTCTCCTCATCGTCGGTCAGGGGCTCGACCAGTGCAGCGCGACAGGCCTCGACCGGGTCGTATCCACCCAGAATCAGGGTCGCCGTGTAGACCAGCAGGCGGGTGGATGCCGCTTCTTCAAGGTCGTGATCCTTGAGTGAGCGTAGTGCGTGAGCCAGGGTGACCAGACGTCTTGCCAGTACTTCGTCAGCCCCGGCTTCACCGATCAAAATTTCCTGTTCCAGTTCGGCTTCCGGAAAATCAAAACTGACCGCCAGGAAGCGCTGCCGGGTACTCGGCTTCATGCCTTTCAGCAGATTCTGATATCCGGGATTATAGGAGACCACCAACATGAACTCTGCCGGAGCATGCAGGGTCTCACCCGTCCGTTCGATAGGCAGAATACGCCGATCATCGGTGAGCGGATGCAACACAACCGTGGTGTCCTTGCGCGCCTCGACCACCTCGTCCAGATAGCATATCGCCCCTTCGCGCACCGCCCGGGTCAGGGGTCCGTCACTCCAGAAGGTGCCGCTGTCACCGATCAGGTGACGGCCTACCAGGTCTGCTGCCGTGAGATCGTCGTGGCAGGCCACTGTGTAGACGGGCCGCCCCAGTTTAGCCGCCATGTAGTTGATGAAACGCGTCTTTCCACATCCTGTCGGGCCTTTGATCAGCATCGGTAGTTGATGTTTGTAGGCATGCTCGAAAAGCGCTATCTCGTTGCCCTGGGGTTTATAAAATGGCAGCTTGGTCAATGTGATTCAGCCTGTTGAGTAAGAGAGGTAAAAAGCCGTACTGATCAAAATACCTGGAATCAACAGCCAGATAAAGACAGGCCAGCGCCAGATTCCGCGCACCGCGCCCAATCCCATGAAGTAGTGACCCACCAACTGCCCTTTGATCAAGGCAAGAAACAGCACAGCCAATGCCACTTCCAGTCCGCTCAGACCCGCCTGACCGATCATGAAGGTGACGAAACTGAAAAACATGAGGAAAAGATAGACCCAGGTGCAGGGGCGGATACCAAATTTTGTTTGTCTGCTCATCGTTCCATTACCGCATCACATAAACCAGGGGAAAGAGGATCAACCAGAGCAGATCCACCATATGCCAGTATGAGGCCCCAGTCTCCACGCCTGTGTGTTCCTCTGCAGAGTAGCCGCCTTTGTGGGCCTTGACCGCCACGGCGGCCAAAATCACCATACCCATGATCACATGCATAAAATGAAAAAAGGTCAGGGAGATATAGAACATATAGAAGGTATTGGTGCTGAGGTTGATCCCCTCGCCGAAGTGGTGCGAATACTCACCCCCTTTGACCACCAGAAACACCACGCCCATTGCCAGGGCGGCAAGCAGCCAGCGAACACAGTGCTGTTTGTTCCCTTCTCTGATTGCGCTGACGGCACGCACCACAAAGTAGGAACTGGTGATCAGTGCAAATGTATTGATCAGCGCGGCCTGCCTGTCCAGGGTTTGTTGAAACTCATTGAAGAGTTCAACATTGTTCATTCGGGTAAAGGCATAGGCGGAAAAGAAAGCGGCGAAAACCAGCAGCTCCGCAAGGATGAAGATCCAGATTACCAGATCACCGGGCGGGTATCGATTCTGTTTTTCTGCGACTGCGACTGCTGCTGTCATCTGCGGATTCCTTAATGAATTAACACTTTCCAATCATCAAACGCGAGGCAATGTACCAGAGCCTGTATTGTGCTGCTTTGATAAAAGTTAATTCCCACTAAAACACTCGGACTTTCACGAAGAGTGTATTCACGGACTAATTTAATTAGGCGAATGCTATTCGGCTCATTGCGAACCTCCCACACAGGCGCCGCTTGGGTAGAACAGCGTTGCGTCAGGGGAGAGAGAGTAGGGTGAGATCGAAACGGAGATGTCTGGGAGCGCTGGATAGCCTCCCGGTTTTCCAAAACTCCTTACACACCCCCGGAGAACAAACTACTGTCCCTCGTTGACTCATTAACTATGTCTTGAAGATAGTTCGTGCAATCCACGCGCTATGCAGAGACAAGGAGTTAACAATGAGGATCTCCAAATTTACAGCACTTGCCACAGCACTGCTGATTTCCGGCATGGCGAATGCCGAGATATCCGCCAACCTGGTGGCCGACTACCCCTTCAACGGCAATGCAATCGATGAAACCTATCATGGTCATGACGGGACGATTCACGGAGGCGCCGCATTGACGTTCGACCGGTTCGGCAATGCAAACAGCGCCTACAATTTCGACGGCTCCAGTGGCTATATCGAGATCGGGACAAGCCTGGACTTCCCCTCCTGGAGCAGCTACTCGGTCAGTCTCTGGTTCCTGAATGACGGCGGTGGAGACTGGAGTAACAGTTATGGCCAGAAAGTCATCGATAAAACGGTTTTCTATCACGACTTTTACTTGAGTCTTGGACCTGAAAGCACAACAAGACAAGTAGGGGAAATCAGATCCAAGACCTATGAAGGCGGCCATAGCTACCTCTTCGATTCGACGAAGGATTTCAGAGACAGCTCATGGCACCACGTCGTCATCAATAAAAATGGCAATAATGGCGAACTCTGGGTCGACGGCGAATTGTCCGATACCTCTGAAGACGTAAAGACGCTCATCCCCAACCAGGGCAGATTGCTGTTCGGATACAGCCTTTCGCCGGATGGCTATCAGCGGAGATACTGGAGTGGAGATATCGATGACATTCGCGTCTATGACCAGGCAATCTCCGAAGTGGATGTAAAGCGCCTGCACATGGAGGGCGTTCCACCTGCAGATATGCTCACCGATGTGGTCGAATCGATTGTGACGCTCAATATCCAGGAAGGCCTCGCCAACAGCCTGGATGCAAAGCTCGATTCTGCAATCGGCGCACTGGATGACGTGAATACCGACAATGATGTCTCAGCCGTCAACAGGCTCTATGCCCTGATCAGCGCCATTGAGGCCCAGCGCGGCAAAAAGATCACCGATACGGATGCCGATCTTCTAATCGCTGCAACCCATGCCGTTATCGAGAAACTGTTGTCTGAGTAGCATTGAAGTTTCTAATAGGGCAAGCAGCCCCCGCCCTCCCTTCCGGGGGGCGGTGTTACGATCAGCCCACTTGGGGAAACTTGAGCCACTTCTGGTAGAATTCCCGGATTTCCTCCTGTCCAGATCAACGGTCAGCTTGGTCCAGCACCAATACCGATAGGATGGAATGACCACGATAAAGAGATATGTTGATGACTGAAATCACCGATATCGCCACATATATGACCGGGTTGGGCGCAAAGGCCCGTACCGCCTCCCGCCGCCTGGCTGCAGCCACCGCCGGCGAAAAGAACGCGCCGCATTGATCTGCATCGCCGACGATCTCGACAGCAATCGCGACGTGTTGATGGCCGAGAACAAAGACCGCCTGCAAACCGGTGCCGCCGAGGACTCGATGCCGCCCTGCTGGATCGTCTGGAACTCACTCGGCACGCATCGACTCCATGATCGAGGGGACTGCGGCAGATTGCAGGTCTGGCAGATCCCTCGGCGAGATCTTCGATATGAACTATCGCCCAAGCGGTATTCAGGTCGGACGTATGCAGTGCCTCTCGGGGTGGTCGGCATCATCCG
>NZ_JAAVSH020000001.1:1878083-1910782 GCF_011947365.2 endosymbiont of Lamellibrachia barhami | reverse complement strand
AGAGCAGCGTTGCGTCAGGGGAGAGAGAGTAGGGTGAGATCGAAACGGAGATGTCTGGGAGCGCTGGATAGCCTCCCGGTTTTCCAAAACTCCTTACGCACCCCCGGTGAACAAACTACTGTCCCTCGTTGACTCATCAACTATGTCTTGAAGATAGTTCGTGCAATCCACGCGCTATGCAGAGACAAGGAGTTAACAATGAGGATCTCCAAATTTACAGCACTTGCCACAGCACTGCTGATTTCCGGCATGGTGAATGCCGACCTATCCGGCAGTCTGGTGGCCGACTACCCCTTCAACGGCAATGCAATCGATGAAACCTATCATGGTTATGACGGGACGATTCATGGAGGCGCCGCATTGACGTTCGACCGGTTCGGCACTGCAAACAGCGCATACAATTTCGACGGCTCCAGTGGCTATATCGAGATTGGGACGAGCTTGAATTTTCCCTCCTGGCCCAGCTACTCGGTCAGCCTCTGGTTCCTGAATGACGGAGGCGGCGACTGGAGTCTCAGTTATGGCCAGAAGATCATCGATAAAACGACTCCTTATCATGATTTCTACTTGAGCCTCGGACCTGTAAATCCGCCAAGACTGACAGGAGAAATCAGATTCAAGACCCATGAAGGTTATGGCGGAGTAGGCATCGATGGCACGTACCTCTTCGATTCCACTGCGGATTTCAGAGACAGCACATGGCATCACGTTGTCATCAATAAGAATGGCAGTCATGGTGAGCTCTGGGTCGACGGCGAATTGTCTGAATCCGCTGACGATGTAAAGACTGTCTACAATAATACCAGCCTGTTGTTCGGATACAGCCTTTCGTCGCATGGCTATCAGCGGAGATACTGGAGTGGAGATATCGATGACATTCGCGTCTATGACCAGGCAATCTCCGAAGTGGACGTAAAACGCCTGCACATGGAGGGGGTTCCGCCTGCAGATATGCTCACCGATGTGGTTCAAACGATTGTTACGCTCAATATCCAAGAAGGCCTCGCCAACAGCCTGGATGCAAAGCTCGACTCTGCAATCGGCGCCCTGGATGACGTGAACACCGACAATGATGTCTCTGCTGTCAACAGGCTCTATGCCCTGATCAGCGCCATTGAAGCCCAGCGCGGCAAAAAGATTACCGATACGGATGCCGATCTTCTGATCGCTGCAACCCATGCCGTTATCGAGAAACTGTTGTCTGAGTAGCATTGAAGTTTCCATAGGGCAAACAACCACCGCCCTCCCTTCCAGAGGGCGGTGCCACGATCAGCCCACTTGGAGGAAACTTGAGCCACTTCTGGTAGAATTTCCGGATCTCCTCCTGTCCAGACCAACGGGCTGCCTGGTCCGGTGCTAATACCGATAGAATTGAATTACCCCGAAAAGAGATGAGTTGATGACTGAAATCACCGATATCGCCGCATATATGACCGGGTTGGGCGCAAAGGCCCGTACCGCCTCCCGCCGCCTGGCTGCGGCCACCACCGGCGAAAAGAACGCCGCATTGAATGCCATCGCCGACGATCTCGACAGCAATCGCGACGTGTTGATGGCCGAGAACAAAAAAGACCTGCAAACCGGTGCCGCCAAGGGACTCGATGCCGCCCTGCTGGATCGTCTGGAACTCACTCCGGCACGCATCGACTCCATGATCGAGGGACTGCGGCAGATTGCAGGTCTGGCAGATCCCATCGGCGAGATCTTCGATATGAACTATCGCCCAAGCGGTATTCAGGTCGGACGTATGCGGGTGCCTCTCGGGGTGGTCGGCATCATCTACGAATCCCGCCCCAATGTGACCGCAGATGCCGCAGCACTCTGCCTCAAGTCAGGCAATGCCACGGTGCTGCGCGGCGGCTCCGAAGCCTTCCACTCCAACCAGGCCATTGCCGCTGGCATCCAGCGCGGCCTGGAGAAAGCGGGTCTGCCCGCTGATGCGGTACAGGTATTGGCCACCACCGACCGGGCAGCCGTTGGCAGTATGATCACCATGCCGGAGTCGATCGACGTCATCATCCCCCGTGGCGGCAAAGGGCTCATCGAGCGGATCAGCCGCGATGCCCGGGTGCCGGTAATCAAGCATCTCGACGGCATCTGCCATGTCTATATCGACGATCAGGCCGACATCGGTAAGGCGTTCGATGTGACCATGAATTCCAAGACCCAGCGCTACGGCACCTGCAACACCCTTGAAACCCTGCTGGTTGCGGAAGAGATCGCCGAGGAGGCACTGCTGATGCTGGCCGCACCGCTGCAGGAGAAGGGCGTGGATTTGCGCGGCTGTCCGCGTACCCTGGAGATCATCGACAATGCGGTTGCCGCCACCGACGAGGACTGGGATACCGAATATCTGGGACCAATCCTCTCTATCCGTGTGGTGCAGGGTCTGGACGCGGCCATCGACCACATCAACACCCACAGCTCCCAACACACCGACTCCATCATCACTGAAAACTACACGCGGGCGCGCCGTTTTCTTGCCGAAGTGGACTCCAGCTCAGTGATGGTTAACGCCTCCACCCGTTTTGCGGACGGATTTGAATACGGCCTCGGGGCCGAGATCGGCATCTCCACCGACAAATTTCATGCCCGTGGGCCGGTCGGCCTTGAAGGGCTTACCTCGGTCAAATATATCGTGCTGGGCGATGGCCATATCCGCCAGTAACCTCTATTTCACATGATCGGCATTCTCGGCGGCACCTTCGATCCCATTCACTTCGGCCACCTGCGCACTGCGCTGGACGTCAAACTGGCCCTAAAGCTGGATGAGATACGCCTGATCCCGCTGCGACAGGCGGTACATCGCGAACAGCCGGGCACCCCGGCCGAACTTCGTTTACGCATGGTCGAGGCCGCGATCTCCAACAAGCCCGGTTTCGTGGTCGATGCGCGTGAACTGCGGCGTGAAACTGCATCCTTCACCATCGACACGCTGCTCTCACTGCGTGAGGAGTTGGGTGAAGAGGAGCCCCTCTGCCTGCTCATGGGCAGCGACGCATTTAATGACTTTCTCTCCTGGCATCGCCCGCTGGACATTGCCACGCTTGCCCACCTCATCATCATGACCCGCCCGGGACAGCCGACTAAAATCGACCCGCCCCTGCAACAGTTTTTAACGCCACGGCAGACTACCGACCCCACCGAATTGAGTACTGAACCCGGGGGACGCATTCTGTTCCAGACCGTTACCCAGCTGGATATCTCCGCCACTCGCATTCGGGCCATGGTCGCCAACGGAGATAGCCCCCGCTTCCTGCTCCCTGATGCCGTATTGGAGATTATCGAGCAGGAAAAGCTCTATCTCTGAGACCACCATAGGTTACAATCAGGGAAAATCCATCAATCACAGGAACAACATGCGGGTAGAAGAGCTTAAAGACCTGGTCCTCGAGACCCTCGACGATATGAAGGCCAAAGACGTGGTAACACTCGACGTCAGAGGAAAAACCAGCATTACCGACATCATGATAGTGGCGAGCGGCACCTCGGACAGACACGTAAAATCCATCGCACAGACCGTCGCCTTCAAGGCCAAACAGGCGGGTGAAACCCCACTGGGTTCAGAGGGGCTTGATGATGGGGAGTGGGCGCTGGTCGACCTCAATAGCGTAGTGGTCCACGTCATGCTGCCCAAGGTGCGGGACTTCTACCATCTCGAACGGCTCTGGTCGCTGGATCAACCCCGCAACGACGCCAAAGCTGACGAGGGCTAATATTGGACCGGTTTGACCGGATATTCGAACTCAACCGCATCCTGCAGGCGGCCCGCCACCCGGTTTCCCGCAAGCGGCTGGAGGAGGAGTTGGAGTGCTCACGCGCCACGGTCAAGCGTCTCATCGATGAGATGCGCCTCTTTCTCAACGCCCCCATCGTCTATGACCGCACCTTCAATGGCTATAGATATGCGCAGGGCGAGGGGGAGATGTATCAGCTGCCTGGACTCTGGTTCAATGCCTCGGAACTCTATGCCCTGCTGAGCATGCAGCAGTTGCTGGAACAGGTACAACCCGGTCTGCTTGGGAGCCACCTGCAACCTCTTCGGCGTCACATCGAGCAACTACTGAGGCGCCAACATGCAGGAGGGGAGCAGATAACCCGGCGCATCCGCATCCTGCAAGCCGCAGCCAGATCTGCGGGAGATCATTTTTCCAACCTGGCAACCGCCATTGCCCTGAGAAAGCGACTGCGACTCGACTACTACAGCCGCTCACTGGATCAGTCCACGGCACGGGAAGTCTCCCCGCAGCGCCTCACCCACTATCGGGACAACTGGTATCTGGATGCCTGGTGCCATCTGCGCAAGGGACTGAGGACCTTTGCCCTCGACGCCATTTCCGAGAGCGCTGTGCTGGAGAAAAAAGCGCGGGATATCAACGAAGACGAGCTTGATCACCACTATCAATCGGCTTACGGCATCTTCAGCGGCCAATCCGACAAGACAGCCGTGCTCCACTTCACCGCCGAACGTGCTCGTTGGGTGGCAAAAGAGCAGTGGCACCCATCCCAGGAGAGCCGCTGGCTGGAGGATGGACGTTATGAGCTGTGCATTCCCTATCACAATCCGGTGGAACTGATCATGGATATACTGAAGTATGGACCGGATGTGGAGGTGGTCTCTCCCACAGGATTGCGTAAATCGGTAGCTGGCAGGATAGCGGCAATGACAGATATTTACCGCTGTAGGCCCGATCAAGCGTAGCGGATCTGGCGTTCCATGGTCGGCAGAACGTGCGGAATTGCCGGTTCCGCTACGCTTGAACCGGCCTGCTTCTACTTTTTCCCAATCGCCTGCCGGAGATACCCAGCGCAATATCCTGCAGTAACAACCAGGGATCCCCATCGCCCATCCCTTTGATAGTGCGATCCACATTTGCACAGAGAATGAGCAGTCGCCGCCAGTGGGCCGCCCGCTGTTTCAACCCCTGACGCACTAAAGGCTTGCGCTTATCCCAAATCCGGTACGCCCCCATCACCCGCTCCGCCGATCCGCCCTGCTCAATCTCGTGGGACATGACCGCCAGTTGCCGTATCTCCCGGGACAACGCCCAGAGCACCACAGGCGTCGCCAACCCCTCACCTTTCAGTCCATCCAGCATGCGTAACCCGCGCGCGGCATCCCCCTGCAGCAGTGTGTCCACCAGACCAAAAACGTCGAACCTTGCACTGTCGGCCACCGCCGCCAACTGCTCAGCACTGATGACTCCAGGCCCCTGAAGCAGCAGCAGCTTTTCAATCTCCTGGGAAGCGGCAAGCAGATTTCCCTCGATGCGCTCTGCCAGCATCTCCACCACGCCGGACTCGGGAATCAGGCCGACACCACGCAGGCGCTGCTCGATCCAGGGTGGCAGGCGCGCACCCTCCACCGGCCAGATCTGTACCAGCACCCCGATTTGATCCAGCGATTTCACCCATTTACTGTTCTGCTGACTGCGCTCCAGTTTAGGCGCGGTGATCAGCAACAGCGTATCCTGGGGTGGATTGGCAGCATAAGCGGTTAGCGCCTTGGCGCCCTCAGTCCCCACCTTGGCGCTGCTCAAACGCAGATCAAGGATACGCTGCTCGCCGAACAGGGAGAGACTGTCTGCAGCACCGCTGAGGGCGTTCCAGTCGAAATTAGGGCTATGATCCAGCACCTCTCGCTCGGTGTAACCCTGTGCCCGGGCACCGGATCTAACCAGGTCGGCGGCCTCACCCATCTGCAAGGGTTCATCACCAGTGAGAAAATAGATCGGCGCCAGGCTTTTTTTCAGACTGACGGCAAGTTGGTCGTTGTGCAGGCGCATGCGTCAGAGCCTAGTTCAGCTGCGCCTGCAGGCGCCGGACAATCTGATCCGCCATATCGGTACGCATATCACCACGCACCAGCTTAGCCTCGTTGCGACGGCCCAGTTCGTCCGTACCGCTATAGGTCAACTCACGCACAAGTTCCAGATGCTGATCAGGCAGCGCGGCTTTACCCTCACGATCCACCACGAAAAAGTCACTCTTCAAGCGCAACTCATACTCCAGCGCCTTGCCGTTTTCATCGACGGAGAGGACCCGATATTTGAATATCTCGGTGAGTGAGAGGCGATTTTTCGCCTCCGCCGCATCGGCAGCCAGGGCCACGCCTGATGCCCGCAGATCCCGCTGTAGAACCCCCGCCAGACTCTTGCGATTTTCGCCATTCTCCACAAACAGGCCATTCAGGTTGGGCGTCGCCTGATGGTAGCCCTTCAGATGAAAACCGCAGCCAGCGAGAATCAGCAAGGTCGACAGGTAAAAAACGCTACGCCAGCGTCTCGCCCTCATGCCACTCTCCTGTATCGTTTAATGGTCACTTTTTGATCGATTTCCCGTCATTAGGATTGCCCGATCCGCTACGCTTGATCGGGCCTACGGCTCTGCATTTTACCGGAACGCCATTTTCCTTCGACCCAGCTACTTGGCAACAATGCTCACCAGTTTGTTGGGTACAACGATGACCTTGCGCACGGTGGCATCACCAACGAACTTCTGCACATTATCATTGCAGAGGGCAATCTCTTCCACCTTCGACTTATCCGCATCCACCGGCACCTGAATCTTGGCCCGCACCTTGCCGTTGACCTGGATGACGTACTGAATGCTCTCCTGCTTCAGCGCATTCTCGTCAGGTTGGGGCCAGTCTGCGGTCAGGATGTCATCGCCATAACCCAGTTCACGCCACAGATGATGACTGACGTGGGGGGCGATGGGACCGAGCAGGCGCAAGACGATGCCGAGACCTTCATGCAGCACGATGAGATCCGCCTTCTCGTCACCCAACTTATAGAGGGTGTTGACGATGGTCATGCAGGCGGAGACGACGGTATTGAACTGTTGGCGCTCATAATCGAAAACCGCTTTTTTCAGCGCTTCGTGGATCTCACGCCGCATATCCTTCAGTGCTTCCCCCATCTCGGGGTCGGAGTCGTTTTTCGATTTATCGAAAAACGACTCCGACCCCTTCACAGCTAACGCCCATAGACGTTTGAGAAAGCGAAATGCACCCTCAACCCCCTCGTCATTCCACTCCAGCGACTGCTCCGGCGGCGAGGTGAACATGGTGTAGAGACGCACGGTATCGGCACCGTAGCGGTCGATCAGCGATTGGGGATCGATGCCGTTGTTCTTCGACTTCGACATCTTCTCTATACCGCCGATTTTCACCGGCTGACCATCGGCCACCAGGCTGGCGCTCAGCGGCCGGCCCTTTTCGTCCTGTTCCACCTCCACTTCAGCCGGGTTGTACCAATGCTTGGAGCCGTCACTCTGATCCCGGTAGTAGGTTTCCGCCACCACCATGCCCTGGGTCAACAGGCAGGTGAATGGCTCGCTGCTCTGCACCAGCCCCACATCGCGCATGAGCTTGTGGAAAAAACGGGCGTAGAGCAGATGCAACACCGCATGTTCGATACCGCCGACGTAGTGGTCCACCGGCAGCCAGTAGTCAGCCCGCTCATCGAGCATGGTCTCGGCGCCGGGGCAGGTGTAGCGGGCGTAGTACCAGCTCGACTCCATAAAGGTATCGAAGGTATCGGTCTCACGTTGGGCCGCACCGCCACACTCGGGACAGCTGCATTTGGCAAATTCGCCATCAGCCTTGATCGGATTGATCGTGTCCTCGTCGTAGACGAAGTCCTCCGGCAGCACCACCGGCAGATCCGCCATCGGGACCGGCACGGTGCCGCACTTGTCGCAGTGGATCATGGGGATCGGCGTACCCCAGTAGCGCTGGCGGGAGACACCCCAGTCGCGCAGGCGGAAGTTCTTGGTTTTCTCTCCCTTGTTACGCGCCTGCAGCCACTCGGCGATGGCATCGAAAGCCGCTTCGGAGGTGAGATCGTTGAAGGGGCCGGAATCCTTGAGCACACCCTTTTCGATGTAGGCGGCGGCCTGGATGTCGATATTTGTGCCATCCACCGGGTGAATCACTTGTTTGATCGGGATACCGTATTTGCTGGCGAAGACATGGTCGCGCTCGTCGTGACCGGGCACCGCCATCACTGCGCCGGTACCGTAGCCCATGAGCACGAAGTTGGCAGCATAGATTGGCACAGGCTCGCCGCTCACCGGATGGATCGCGTTGATACCCAGGGGCATACCCTTCTTTTCGATGGTCTCCAGATCCGCCTCGGAGGTGCCGACCTGGCGACACTCATCAACGAACCTGGCGATTTCAGTATTGCTCTTCGCAGCCTGCAGCGCGAGCGGGTGCTCACCAGCTACCGCCACATAGGTAACGCCCATGAGCGTATCGGGGCGGGTGGTAAAGATGGTCAGGCTCTCATCCGAGCCTTCGATACCAAACGCCATCTTCACACCGAAAGAGCGGCCGATCCAGTTGCGCTGCATGGTGCGTACCTGGTCGGGCCAGCCTTCCAGATTATCGATCTCATCAAGCAGCTCATCGGCGTAGTCGGTAATCTTGATGAACCACTGGGGGATTTCGCGGCGCTCCACCAGCGCCCCGGAACGCCAGCCGCGGCCGTCGATCACCTGCTCATTGGCAAGCACAGTCTGATCCACAGGATCCCAGTTGACCACCGCGTTCTTGCGATAGACCAGACCTTTTTTATAGAGCTCTGTGAAGAGCCACTGTTCCCATTTGTAGTAGTCGGGCCGGCAGGTGGCCAACTCCCGGTCCCAGTCATAACCGAAACCGAGGCTATTGAGCTGCCGCCTCATATATTCGATGTTGTCGTAGGTCCAGCCCGCAGGCGCAGCCTTGTTCTTGCGCGCCGCGTTCTCTGCCGGCAGCCCAAATGCATCCCAACCCATTGGCTGCAGCACATTTTTTCCCTGCATACGCTGATAGCGGGCGATCACGTCCCCGATAGTGTAGTTACGCACATGCCCCATATGCAGCTTGCCGCTGGGATAGGGAAACATGGAGAGGCAGTAAAACTTCTCCCTCGATGGATCTTCAACCACCTTAAAGGTCTTCTCTTTCTCCCAATGAGCCTGGGTCTGTTGTTCTATCTGACGGGGGTCGTAGGTATTTTGCATGGTCCGGCTTCGGGAAAATGTGTTCGGATAATCGCGGAAGGATAACCTAACCTCAGACATTCAGGAAGTTGGGTCGGACATTCGCTCAATCACATGGTCGATCGCCCGCTCCCAGGCAAGACGAGTCTCTTCACTGAACTCCGAATCACATTCCGCCACTGTCTCGACCAATGCCTTTCGCCAACCGGCAAAAAAACGAGGTTCCACATTCAGGCGCCGGTGTATCTTTCCCAGCATCTCCATGTACATCCCCAGTCCCGGTTGACCCTCTGTTGTGTCAGCCAGCATCTCCAGGGTGGTAAGCAACTTCTGCTTGATTTGCGGCATATCCCGGTTATGAAAAAAAGCCGCAACCTCATCGGATTGGCCAACGAAGCGGTCGTAAAAACGATCAAGAAATTGATCATTCGCTGTGGAGCGTCTGAGGCTTTCACGAAAACGTTTCCGGTCGATTTCATTCATTGTGGTGGTCACGAAGATTCTCAAATTTGGGTGCAGCCTGCGCACCATTGCAGCCAATGGGTAATAACAGAGTTTCTCATGAAACGGTCAGTAAATTTCACCATTCCTGGTTCGAAGACCATCTCAATTGGCCCGGATCATTTGCCAACGCGTAAATTTCATCCATTATTACTAATAGAAGAACCAGAAAATTGCGGTGAGACCGCGGTAAGGAGCAGACCATGACAGATCCCGACAACAAAAATCCACTGGACAGACTCACAGACGCTTATGAGGAGATTCTCGAGCATGTGCATGATGCCATTGAATCGACAAAGGAGAATGCCATCCCGGGTCTCAAGGACTATTTTGACGATGCCAAGGAGAAGGCCGTCGAACTGGGTGAACTGAGCCGCGAGGAGGCGGATAAGGTCGCCGGCTATGTCGAGCGGGATGTGAAAGATGCCGCGCACTACTTGATTGAGACCGGGGAACAGCTATCCGAGTGGTGGCAGTTTGATGTCCATCAGGTGGAAGACCGAATGATCGAAATGTTCTCCAGAGTGGCGGATCAGACCAAGCTGGAGCTGAACAAGATCGCAGAACGGGCAAAAGAGGCATCCCGATACCACACAGGTGAGGTCACCGGGCCCGGCACACTGATCTGCTCAAGCTGCGGCAAAGAGATGCATTTCAAAAAAACCGGGCACATCCCACCTTGCTCCGGGTGCCACGGCACTGAATTCCGGCGAGCGGGTGAAAAAAAGAATTAACTATCTCCTCCGCAATCGGAGGGAGTAATTAATTAAATTGTGGGAGCGGCGCCCCACCGACAAGCTCTCTGGGCGCCACAAAAAAGGACTCCCAATTCAGGGAGTCCTTTCTCATCAGGCAATGGATTGAGTGGGGCTACCGCCGCCGCTTTCCAGCCGCTTTCTTTTTGGAAGACACTTTCTTCTTTGCGGCTACCTTTTTCCTGGTAGCCACCTTTTTCTTAGAGGAGGCTTTCTTCTTCGCCGCCACCTTTTTCCTGGTGGACACCTTCTTCTTCGCAGCTACCTTTTTCTTGGCGGAGACCTTCTTCTTCGCCGATGCCTTTTTCCTGGTGGACGCTTTCTTCTTCGCAGCCACCTTTTTCTTGGCGGAGGCCTTCTTCTTCGCCTTCACCTTTTTCCTGCTGGACACCTTCTTCTTCGCAGCCACCTTTTTCCTGGCGGAGGCCTTCTTCTTCGCCTTCACCTTTTTCCTGGTGGACGCTTTCTTCTTTGCAGCTACCTTTTTCCTGGCGGAGGCCTTCTTCTTCGCCTTCACCTTTTTCCTGGTGGACACCTTCTTCTTCGCAGCTACCTTTTTCTTGGCGGAGGCCTTCTTCTTCGCCTTCACCTTTTTCCTGCTGGACACTTTCTTCTTCGCAGCCACCTTTTTCTTGGCGGAGGCCTTCTTCTTCGTCGATGCCTTTTTCTTGCTGGACACCTTCTTCTTTGCGGCCACCTTTTTCTTGGCGGAGGCCTTCTTCTTCGTCGATGCCTTTTTCTTGGTGGACACCTTCTTCTTAGCAGCTACCTTTTTCTTAGAGGAGGCCCTCTTCTTCGTCGATGCCTTTTTCTTGGTGGACACCTTCTTCTTAGCAGCTACCTTTTTCTTAGAGGAGGCCTTCTTCTTCGCCTTCACCTTTTTCTTGGCTGGCGCCTTCTTCCTCGTAACAACCTTCTCTTCCGCCACCGTGATTTTCTCAGGCACTTTCTCTTCAACCGCCTCCATCACTGCGACCGGCTCTGACTCGACCACCGCAACAACCTCAGGCTCAGACTCCGGCTCGGGTGGTGCAATCTGTTCCGGTTCCATCACCTCATCATCCTTTTCCGGCAGCGGCGTCTCCACCTCAGCTACAGGGGATGCAGCGACTCCATCCAGAATCTGACAAACGCCTGCAAAGATCTCTTCGATCTCCCCTGCGCCTTCGATCCGACGTAGCTTGCCCTGTTCATCATAATGATCGATCAGCGGCACGGTCAGGTTGTCATAGACATGCAGCCGATGACTGATGGTCTCTTCATTATCATCCACCCGCTGATGCAGCTTGCCGCCGCACTTGTCGCACACACCTTCGACGATAGTGGGATTGCTGTAGATGTTGTACATCTGACCGCAGGACTCGCAATTGCGCCGCCCCACGAGCCGCTCCATCAGCGCATCGGTTTCCACATGGATGAGTATCGCGAGATCCAAAGGCTGACCCAACGCATCAAGCATGCCGTCAAGGGTCTCGGACTGAGCAAGATTGCGCGGGAAACCGTCGAGAATGTATCCCTCCTTCACATCCTGGGCCTGCAGACGCTCCCGGATCATGGCCAGGACAATATCGTCGGAAACCAGGTGCCCCGACTCCATTGCCTCCTTGGCCTGCCTGCCCAGTTCAGACTCCGCCGCCACAGCAGCCCGCAGCAGATCCCCGGTGGAGATCTGGGGAATCCCGTATCTCCCCACAATCTTTTTGGCCTGGGTTCCCTTACCCGATCCTGGCGCTCCAAGCAGAACGATTCTCATCGCCACTCCCCTTTAGTTAAGTGGTATCTTAAATGTGTGGCCAACCCGCAGCCAAATTTGGATAAACACCCATGTCCCAAACGCTGGAGGAAGCGAAAAAAACGCTGTCCCATGCCCTACACCATCAGCTAATTAGGAAATTCCATGACTGCATCCAAGTTTTGGATTGGCCGCCGTTGATCAGCTTGGGTAAGCTAATATAAGAATCCCCCTAAAGTCAACGAAGTTTATGTACTCATCCGGGGCAATCGATTATGCTTCGACCTCCGTGGCCCGGCGACTCTGGGCTTGATTTAATTGACGGACTGCAGACCTTCCCCCCCATGCCGGAAATTTCAGATATTACCGACACAGAGCGCTGGATCATCGATACCACCCTCAAAGAGCGCTACGATCGCGATGTGCCTTTGCAGCTCGCAGACGCAGAGATACGTCTGATGCTCTCTGACAGAGAGCTCACAAGCTGCCCTGTCGTCTACTGGAACGAGGAAGAGTGCAACTTCGTGCTGTTCAAGACGGGCGACCGTAGATACCGCTGCCAATTTTTCTACCGGGGATACCAGCAGTACGGTACCGGCGTCCATGAATATGACGATTTGACCGAATGTATCGTCTCCCTGCTGCAGACACAGGCCGATTATGCGGCCAAAGAGCGGGGCGACCTGAAATAAAGTTCCAGACAATATCCATTTTTCCGCTATTAAATTAGGGAGTTAGCCAGATATGACAGCAAAGAATGCCTTCTACGCCCAGTCCGGCGGCGTGACCGCAGTCATCAACTCGTCCGCCTGTGGCGTCATCGAGACCTGCCGCAAGCACAGCGACAAGATTGCCAACGTCTACGCCGGCCGCAACGGCATCATCGGTGCATTGACCGAAGATCTGATCGACACCTCCCAGGAGTCCGCAGAGGATATCGCCGCACTGAAGACCACCCCTTCCGGCGGTTTCGGTTCCTGCCGCTTCAAACTGAAAGGGCTGGAGGAGAGCAAGCGTGAATATGAGCGTTTGATCGAGATCTTCAAGGCCCACAACATCGGCTACTTTTTCTATAATGGCGGCGGCGACTCTGCCGACACCTGCTACAAGGTCTCCCAGCTCTCCGAAAAAATGGGCTACCCGGTTCAGGCAATCCATGTGCCGAAGACCGTGGACAACGACCTGCCGATCACCGACAACTGCCCAGGCTTCGGTTCCGTAGCCAAGTATATTGCCGTTTCCACCCTGGAGGCCTCCTACGACGTGCGCTCGATGGCTGCCACCTCCACCAAGATCTTCGTAATCGAAGTAATGGGTCGTCACGCCGGCTGGATCGCCGCCGCTGGCGCGCTGGTCGAGGACTACGGCATCCCGGTTGTCACCCTGTTCCCTGAGATCGAGTTCAACAAGGAGAAATTCATCGCTGCAGTCGATGCCAAGGTGAAAGAGCACGGCTACTGCACTATCTGCGTCTCCGAAGGCGCCCACTACCCTGATGGTACTTTCCTGGCCGAACAGGGCACCCGCGACTCCTTCGGTCACGCCCAGCTGGGCGGCGCAGCTCCGATCGTCGCCAACATGGTCAAAGATGCCCTGGACCTCAAGTTCCACTGGGCAGTGGCCGACTATCTGCAGCGCGCGGCTCGTCACCTGGCCTCTGAGTCTGACGTCGAGCAGGCCTATGCCCTGGGCCAGGCCGCTGTGGAAAAGGCGCTGGAAGGCAAGAATTCCATCATGCCGACCGTGGTTCGCGAATCTTCCAATCCCTACAAGTGGAGCATCGGTGAAGCCCCGCTGAGCGAGGTCGCCAATGTCGAGAAGATGATGCCGATGGATTTCATCACCGAAGACGGCTTCGGTATCACCGACAAATGCAAGGAGTACCTCTACCCGCTGATCAAGGGCGAGTCCTACCCCGAGTATGACGACAATGGAATGCCCAAGTACGTCACCATGAAAGGCGCGGCAGTGCCGCAGAAGCTGGAAAAATTCGAAATCTAAGGCCAAAGATCGTGGGGGGCTGTTTCAGCGCCCCTCTATATTTTTTGCCTGATTTGATTCGAGTCAAAGATTTGGCATTTAGGAATATTAGAAAGTAGTAAGTCTGCGCGTGGGGAAGCGCGGCTAGCGACCGAAGAAATATCGACCAAAAAACCGTTATCCAATCTATTAATACGTTGAGGAGGGTTCCTACGTGAGTAACGAACTAATTTTTAGTCTGGTCTGTGCCGTTGCTGCACTGGCTTATGGAGTTGTATCCATCAAATGGATACTGGCACAGCCGGAAGGCAACGATCGAATGAAAGAGATCGCCGCTGCCATACAGGAGGGCGCCACCGCCTACCTTAACCGCCAGTACACTGCCATCGGCATCGTCGGCGCGATCATGTTCGTCGTACTGTGGGCGGCCCTCGGCACCGCCACCGCCATCGGCTTCGCCATTGGCGCCATCCTCTCCGGCGCTACCGGCTACATCGGCATGAACATCTCGGTTCGCGCCAACCTGCGTACCGCAGAAGCCGCCAACAACGGCATCAACGCCGCACTGCAGATCGCCTTTCGCGGCGGCGCCATCACCGGCATGCTGGTGGTTGGCCTGGGTCTGCTGGGTGTCGCCGGCTACTACGCCGTCCTCCACAGCATGGGCGTCTCCGACGGTGATGCACTGCACGCGCTGGTCGGCCTCGCCTTCGGTGGCTCGCTGATCTCCATCTTTGCCCGACTCGGCGGCGGCATCTTCACCAAGGGTGCGGATGTGGGCGCTGACATCGTCGGTAAGGTAGAGGCGGGCATCCCTGAGGATGACCCACGCAACCCTGCCGTTATCGCCGATAACGTGGGCGACAACGTGGGCGACTGCGCTGGCATGGCCGCCGACCTGTTCGAGACCTACGCGGTCACCGTGGTCGCCACCATGCTGCTTGGTAGCCTGCTGGTCACCGGTGGCTCTGCGATCACCTACCCACTGGTGCTCGGCGGCGTCTCCATCATCGCTTCCATAATCGGCACCTATTTCGTGCAGACGAAAGAGGGTGATGCCAGGATCATGATCGCCCTCTACAAGGGTCTGGCCGTTGCCGGTATCATCGCCGCAGTGGCCTTCTACTTTGTCACTGACCACATGATGGCTGACGTGGTAATCGAAGGCGTCACCAACCCGGTCATAGCGCTGTTTGGCTCCTCCCTGATCGGTCTGGCGCTGACTGCTGTGATGGTTGTGATCACCGAGTACTACACCGCGACTGAGTATTCCCCAGTAAGGCACATCACAGCGCCGTCACCACATCGATCAGAAGCGCTCAACGATACCCAATCCCCGTGCTTCCGCTGGATCAACACCAGCAGCGGATGAACAGCCCAGCAACACCAGTACGGAGACAATGACCGCAGATCCGGTAGTGTTCAGGGTGTTCTCCAGCGACTTTGTCCAACCGGCGGTGGCCTGCATCTCCTCTCGAAGCCGCGAGATCATATAGATGCCGTAGTCGACACCCAGTCCCATTGGCGATACTCAATGCAACTTGCAGATGGAAGGCGAGATTGCCGGACCAGTTCTTCACGCTGGTGAAGTAGCCGCCAAGACCGTACTGGGCATAGAGAGCGACAAACGTACAAACAACCAGATCGTCGAAACCGTCACCGAGCGGAATATCAGTGCCGCAAATTTAGACGAAGATCATCGCTACCAGCATGTGGACCGAGAGCCAGCTAAGCAACCGTTGACTTCCCGGGTCGCCTCTGTCGCCCCAAGGAAACCGCCAACCGCAGGCCTGACATAGCCGGGTCCCTCCACGGATAACCCCACAGGTCACCCCGACAGGTCTTCCACCGGACCCGCGCGCAGACCGAACAACCTTCGACCTGCTAAAACCGGACCATTCTTGTGATCCCCGATATTACCGTTGCTGACCACCACGGGTGACCTTCATGGGTTCCCCTTCGGACCCATGGTGCTGGATAAAGCTTCCATTATCACGCCATCACCCAATCCTGCAACGAAGGAGTCCATGTCACCATCATCGGTCATGGTCTCCAGCAGACCATTGTAGAGCTGCACAATATCGTCACCACTGCGATCGTCTTCCGGATCGATGCTGCGCAGCTTGGCAGAGGTCGGGATGTAGAGATCCTTGATGTCCGGCATGGTGCCCGGCTCAGCAGTCAACAGCATGTTGAGGAGACGGATGTACTGCGCATAGGAGCCGGTGAAGCCGATAAACTTATGGGCGCGCATCCACTCCTCCATCGCCTCGATATCCGCCAACACATCTGCCTGATTGAAGATTCCCTGAGCCCCGCAGGGATCGGGATCCCAACATCCAAGTTTTGTCTTGTACTTCTCGCACTGTACCAGGCGCTCGCCCATATCCTCGATATCGAAGAGTTCTTCAGGAAAGGGTTCGTCGACACAGGTTTCCACCACCGGCTCCTTGCCTCGAATCGGCACGGTCACGGAGATAACCCCGGGCATGATCTCATTCAGACGTTCGATCTGCTGAATGGTGATTGACTGCTCCTTGAATGCGGCACGGGAGTAGTTGATCCCCTTCTCCACGCCAGGCATCAGATCGTCGGAAGTCCCGTTGAGGATATCGGTATAGTAGGTCGACACACCGAAGATCAACGCGACAAAAGCAATCGGCAGCCATTTGCCCGGTCCTGCCAGCAGACCGGAGATGAAGCCCCCCACCTTGGTCTCCCACCCCCGTTCGAGTTCGGCCTCTTCCTGATTCGCCTCCACTTTATTGCAGGGAAAGCTGAGCATCAGCAATGGAATCAATGTCGTGGTTGAGAACAGCAGGGTCAGCATGCCGAACATACCGAAGTAGGCGTATGCCTTGTAGAAGGAGATATCCACCGTCGCCAGGGTGGCAAAACCCACCATGTCGGTCACGATTGAGAGCGTGGCCGGCACGATAGTATGGGAGATCGAAATCTTGGCGGCGGTCTCGCACTCAACCCCCTTCGCCTGCTCCTGCATAAATCGGCGGGTCACCTGTACCGAGTGCCCAATACCGATCGCCAACAGCAACATCGGAGTCAGCACCATCATGGTAGTCAACTTGAATGCAGTAAAACCCATCAGACCGAGGGTCAAAATGATGGTCGCGCCGACGCCAATCATCGGGAACAGCGCCCCGCGCCAGTTGCGAAACTCAAACCAGAGCGCCGCAACCACGATCACCAATGAGATGACAAAGAGCCACCATTTGTTGACCAGGTCCGCCAGCATCCAGGCAAGAAAGTAGGGCTCACCCGCCACCAAAAGCTCATAGCGGTCATCCGCACCATGCTCATCCATCATGGCACGTACTTCACGTACCCAGGGCAGGTAGATCTCTTTTACCTCGTCGGTATAGTCACCAATGATAAAGAGCGATTTGGCGATACAGTTTTTTGCGATGCGCTCAGAAAATTCGCATTTATTGCCATCCGTGTCTTCAAACCCCACCAACATCGGCCCCATTACAGGGTTTGCTTCGATACCCTCTTTTAGAAAGGCGAGCTGCTCTTTGGCCGTTGCAGGGTCACTGCTGATGCCTTCGGTGGGAATCAGCCGTTTGAAAACGAGTCCATTTTCATCCGCCCCCATATATTTGATCTTCTTCGCCGCGATGTCGATGAAGTTGGAAGGCCGGGAGGTATCCAGAGAGACCAATATTTCATGGATCTCCTGTACCTTGTTGATAAACCAATCCTGGTAGACATCACCCTCTTTGATCCGCAGCGTGGCAACCATCAGATTGCCCATGCCGTAGTTATGCTCGGCATAGAGATTGGTAGCGACATAGCGGTTACTGGGCGGCAACAGGGTATCAGGATCGTTGCGCATATCCAGATTCTTGACCTGCAGCGCAGTGATGACCGTCATGATCAACAACAGAAACATCAGCGGTTTGCGGTGACGGACTACAAAGGCCGCATAACGTTCGGCCAATGAGTTATTTGATTTGTTATTGGTTGCAGCATCGCTCATAGCGAAGACCTCTACCGGAAGGGTAAAAAAGAAAAGGCAGACAGCGGTAATATGCCGCTGTCTGCCTAAGTTTAGATCAAAATACAGATATCATAGAAAACTTATTCGAAGATCCACTTGAGTCCCAGCTGTACATTTGATGAGTCAGCGAACTGGCCAAAAGTCGTATTCTCTTCACCCCAATAGTTGTTCCACTCGAAGGCGCCGATGATCTCGTCGGTGAAGCTGTACTCCACGTCGAAACGGTTCCACCAGCCGCCATTCTCTTCGTACATGACGATGTTGTTCCAGCGATGCTCCTGGGAACCACCGAAAGGCTTGGAGAAGAAGAGTGAGTAGAACTCCTTGAACTCCTCCGCCTTGTACATGCCGTTGCTCATGTTCATGGTGGGCATGTCGCCGGTGTATCTGGAGCAGTCGAACTCTCCACCCACCTGCGTTTTACAGGTTCGATCCACATCAATAAAGTCCATATTCCAGAACTGGATGAACTGGGCACTTACCAGCATGTTGGTCATGACGGTGACATCCGCGCCCAGCACATACTTGAGCATGTCTGCCTCTTCCATAACCAGCGCATTGGTAAGGTCGCCAACAGCCAGCAGCCGTTTGTCAACCACGGGCTGCATCTCATCCTTGTTGTAGAGAACCTCGCCTCTAAGCACAATCGATCCCATGGAACCTGTATCCCACGCATAATCGAGGGCGCCGCCGAGACTGTGGATGCGATTCAGTTTTTCCGTAAAACGCAGTTCAGGCGCTGTGGTGTTAGCGTTCGGTGCACCCGTGACTGGATCAAAGTCTCCGTAATACGCACCTGCCGCGTTCTTGACCAGGATCGTTGTGGTCGAATCAACCGTCAAATCACTACCGACTTGAGCAGCGGTAAGATTGGTCGTCGTATCCGGCATGCCGCCGGCACCCGGCGTTACCCGCTGAACTTGCAGCTTTTCGTTGGTGTTGGGGTCGTACCAGTCCATTTCAATGAATGGATTCGCATCGTAATGGTAGAAATAGTTCACCGAGAAGTTCAGTCCACTATCCATACTGTGCCTATAACGAGTACCAAAGTTGGCGTCCATATCATCCGGATAGTCGGTCACATAGCGACTCGTCGCACTGGCAAAGGTATTGAAGGTGGAGAATGTCGCATTCCCCATGTACTCAAAGGCCGAGGTGGGATTCAATGGATTCCAGCCCGTATCTGTCGGCAACAGCCCGGTGATTGGCATCAGATTGGTCACACCGTAGTTACCGTTCGGGTCACCGGCAAAAAGACCATACTGTGCGATACCGTTCAATGCGGACGGATCACCGTCGTTGCCTCCCATAGCCGCCGGACCGTTCACGAAAAAGTCGACCGTAAAGGTAGTAAAGGGAACCAGACCGATGGGTGAACCAAAGAAAGGAAGCGCCGCATCGGAAAAACTCTGCGCCACCTTCGACAGTGCAGGCGCTACGTTAAGAAAACCATTGACGCCACCGGTGATGGAGTCGACACCCTTCATCAGAAAGGGCTGCTCTGGATCACCAGAGGCATTCAGGCCTGGGATCTTGTTCTGTTCCACCTGTGAAACAATGAACTGGATATTTCCACTCTCACCAATATTCTTTTCCGCGTTGAGCATCCAGATCGGTATACGCGCATCTTCCATAGCGTTCTGGTTGAGCTCGCGGTAGTCGGTAGGGTTGATGATATCAAGCAGTTTGATACCATCTGCTGTTCCCCAGACCACCTGTTGCTTACCAAGACGGAAGTCCCAGCCAAAAGCGACGGTATCGAGGTAGAGTTCCCTGAACCAGTCGTTCTGCGTATCGCTCTCGTGGCCTTTGTAATCATCGACACCTTCGGTATCGTAGATCAGGTTCAACTCACCGTGCCATGAACTCTCTTCACCAATATCGCCATTGAAGAAGATACGCGCGGAGTTCTCGAACTTCATCAGGTCGCCGGCATTGTGTTCGGCGGTGTCCAGCATGGTCTTGGCCTGACCGGTCCGCTGACCCGACTTGGTAAAGACTGCAGTTTCATTTTTCAGATAACCACTGACTTCGATATCAGCCAGTGCGGCACCAGGCAGCAGCATTGCCGCCAGCATGGACCGATAGAGCACGGAGCGCTTATACATAAATCCTCCCAAAACCTCGCAGGTAGCCAGCAGCAGAATCCCCAGGGTGTGCCGACTAATTTTTTAGTGCGGACCGCCTCTATTGGGCGGTCCGTCTGTTGTTATGGCAGCAATGCCTTCTCCGGCACCTCTGCCCTTAAACGTTAACGCTTGATCTTACGCAGCGTCTTCTCCGACCATTTACTTTGCTTCCAATCCTGGTTGAATTTCACAACCGCATCAGGAATCACCGCCCAGGTCTCATGGCCGGAAGCGAAGGTCTTGCCATACCAGTAGGCCCAGGATTGAGCACGTGGATCATCCTGATCGAGACTGACCCAGTTGCGATCGATCACCTTGATCTTGTCGCCACCCTTGAAGAATTCGGTGCGGTAATCGGCAAAGGTCTTGGTATTGACGTAACTGACTCGATGGTCATACCACCAGTTCTGTTTCTTGGTGGTGCTCTTCAGCTTGTAGACCTCTTTGCCCTTGTGTTGGCAAGCGGCATCCGGCGGATTTTTCAGATTCTTGACCTTCACGCCAGGAATGGACCCCAGGCAGTCGTTAAAGGTTTCTGTCCCCAGCAGTTCGTGGGTCTCATGCTTCGGCTTGCGCAGGGTGACATCACCAAAGGTGAAGTCGGTGCCGCCCCAGGCATCATCGTGGGCCGGCTCTGCAAAACGGCGGATCTTACGCAGCGCAGGCAGCCAGATGGCGTAGGCCTGGCTCTTGTTTTCATCGGCGTAGTCGGTGATCAACATACCGGTGCCCCTAAGCTTACCGGAGCGGAAGATCGCCAGATCCATTGCGTTGATCGCCCCACCGCTGTAATCGTTGTTCAGATACCGTTCCAGCGCAATAGTGGTCGGCTTCTTGCCTTGCGACTTGTTGATCAGCACGGTTAAAGTTCTGCCTTTCTTGGTGATGCCGTAGTTCTTCAGCGAATAGAAGTGGTTGACGAAGTAGACCTGATCAGCGATGGCGTTGGCATCCGGCGTGCCTGAAGGCATGGGGAGATCCTTGGAAACGCCGGCAAAAGCCTCGGCGGACAAAAGTACCGGAACGACCGCGATTGCGGCGACAAGCTTGCGCAGTTGCATTAATGCTTCCTCCTGTTGGACGGCATTCAAATTAAAAACCGCCTGAGTATTATTGAGTTAGCCACTTCTTATCGAGGGCTATTTGTACTCGTTACGCCGCATTAAACATGAATGAATACGCTCTATGCAATAAGGGATTACCTTAACCCCCTTGGAATTCGACGCCACACCGTCGCGTAAATACGACAGCGCGCTGTTTTTGATGGCTAAGAATTGGAGTCAAACCGGACAGAGCGGTGGGCAATGACTATAGCGTCCAGCGGTTTGATTTCAACCCCTACCGGACGGCAACCTCAACCCAACTCGGCAAGCAGCCGCTCCATCATTCCGCTTGCCTGCCCCAGGTACCCGCCACCAAAAAGATTCAGGTGGTTGAGGATATGATAGAGATTGTAGAGCGTCTTGCGGGTTGAGTAACCTGGATCCAACGGCCAGGCCTCATGGTAGGCTGCATAGAAGTCGCCACCGAATCCACCGAACAGCTCCGTCATCGCCAGATCTGCCTCACGGTCTCCAAAGTAGACGGCTGGATCGAAGATAACCGGATTCCCCTGTAGATCGTAGGCTAAATTCCCCCCCCAGAGGTCTCCATGCAGCAGAGATGCCTTGGGACTATGGTCGAGCAGCGCAGGAGACGCCGACAGAAGCCGTTCCCCCATGCGCTGTAGCGCCCCGCCGTATCCATTGCGGCCGGCAAGTTCCAGCTGGAAACCGAGGCGCCGGCGCTGCCAGAAGAGCGGCCAGCTTTCGTCTGGCGTGTTCGACTGAAATGTTGAGCCGATAGTGTTGTCCCGCCACCAGCCAAACGCTGACTGCACAGTCCGGTGCATCTCCGCCAACTGTCTCCCGGCCAATGCAGCGCCCTCGGAACCACTGCGCCCCAACTCCAGATACTCCATGGCAAGATAGGCCTGACCATCGACCACACCGGTACAATAGGGTTGCGGAATGCGAATGGCGCCAGTAGCCGCCATCTCATCCAGCCCTGCCGACTCGGCCTCGAACATATCGATTAGCGACCCACGGTTGAACTTCACGAAAACCGTACGTTCGCCATCCTGGAGTTTGACTGCGGAGTTGATACATCCTCCGCCAACGGAACGTGGTGTAGCCGGACTGAAAGGCTCGCCGATGGCCTCACCGATATGATCGACGATGGACTGCCAGTTGGGCATCAGGGCTGCCGATCCAGCCAGCGTTTGATCTTCTGTTCTGCTTGCGGGTCATGCTTCAACTTTTGCCATCGCTGCCGCAACTTACGCTTCTTTTCCGGCGACAGGTTTTTGAACCACTCCCGGCGTTTGCGCAGCTTTTTTTTCTGTTCCGGACTCAGTTTTTGGAACAACTCATACTTGCTGGTCAGCTGCTGCTTCTCTCCTTCGGACAACAATTTCCAGCGCGCCAGGTTTTTCCTGGCCTTCGCCTTCTGTTCAGGCGTCATCTTGTGCCAGCGGTTAGCGCCTTTGCGCAACAGCTTCTGTTTCTCTTCCGGCAGTGCATCCCAATTCGGCTCCACCGATTTCAACAGCCTCTGCTCTTTAGGCGGCAGATCTTCCCAGGCTACAACTTCAGCCAACAGCGGCCCAGTCAGCAGAGAGAGGCAGCAAAACAACACCACGAGACCAAAATGTCTCTTCATCTTTGTTCCCCCTCCACCGGCCGCGCGTCCTCCGGCATTGACATCTCCAACTGCGGCGATGATTCCAGCAGCTCCACCGGATCCACCAATTCGCCGTCTTCCAGCTCCCCCCATGCCGCCAGGTACTCCAACATCTCCATCGACAACGCCTCTTCCGCCACAGCACTCTGGGTCAGGATTCCACAACAGATGAGAGCCATCGGCATGCGCCTTTTCGACGAATTCATGCAGAACCATCCGTTGCACCCGCCTCCAGCCAACGATAGAAATCCAGGTTCTCGTAGAGCTCGATCTCATCCTCCGCAGCAATGATCTCCATCACGGGCAGAAAATCCGCAGAGAGACCATCAACCGACCGCTGCATGAACAACACAGAAACGACCAAAAACATCGCCACCATCGCTAAGCCACCAGCAGGCACCCAAGACATGCCATTGCCCCCGCCATCCACACCGGCAAAGGCCAAACCCCGGCTCCAGAGTGTGCGTCTCTGCAACTTGGCCTCCTGCACCGCATTGGCACGTATCTGCCGCAGACGGGAGAGCGTCTCTCCATCGAGCGTCTCCATCTGCTCATCGAGCCTGGCTTTCGCCCAGTCTGAAAATGCCTTGTCCTGCTCTCTGTTCATGGCCAATGATCTTTCAGTTTTTTTCGCAACGCCAGCATGGCGCGCGAAAGATGGGTCTTGACACTGCCTGCGGAACAACCCATCGCTGCTGCAGTCTGCGCCACATCAAGACCCTCAAGGGTGCGCAGAATGAATGCCTGCTGCTGCCGTAGCGGCAGGGCTTCAACCGCCTCCACCAAGGCATCCCCCACATCGCTGCGCGCCAGTGCACGGGCAGGATCCGGCATCGCCGGATCCGGTGCAGTCTGGATCGGATCTTCCCGCCGATCATCCGCAGTTTCGCCACCGAACCAGACCCGCCAGCGGCTGCGGACTTTATGACGGCGATACCAGTCGCGAATACGATTCTGCATCACTCGGTGAAACAGCGCCCCCCACTCATCTTCTGGCCGCTTTCCATAACCACGGACAAAGGCAAACATGGCATCCTGCACCAGGTCCAACGCCTCCTCAGGCTGCCCGGTTGCGCTCCGCGCCATGAGAAAAGCCCGTCGCTCGACCCCGGCAAGAAATGCGTCCAACGCCTGCTGATTCTGTTCCGTTCGGTCCTGCCTCAAAGCAGAGTCCCCACTCCGGCCTCCCCACGCCCACTTCACCCTGTGATTATGCACGGACGTGGAAACCGCCACCAGAAGCCGCAGATGCCCTATCCCTATATTCTCTAACGTTTCAGCCAGAAAAGGGTTGACAACCCACCCAAACAACCATCCCGCGCCGTCAAATAGACTTGCTTATTCACAACTGACTGTTTCTCTACAGGAATTTCCTCCCACTCGACACACTTTGCAAATAAGTAACAGATGATATTATGTAACTCATTGTTTTACCTGTAATTTACAAAACAGTGCAAATATTGCGCAGATTAACAGATCTCCACTATTTTCAAGGCCTGGAGGCAAACACCTGAAATTTCCCCACAGAGTTATCCACAGATTCTGTGGAAAAACCCCGCAACCCCAAACTTCACCGCTAAGTCAGTGATTTTTCTGGCAGGGACACCATTTTTCGCCTCGTTCGAAAAACTGATTTGTTTCGCCTCGTGAAACATCATGTCTAGTGATAGAGTCCCGGCATGACGAGTCACCGCTTTCTCCGCGTCGCCCTGCCGGGGCCACTGCGCACCTTGTTCGATTACCTTCCAACAGTGGAGACGGGGACAGATCTCACTCCCGGCATACGCCTCAAGGTGCCCTTTGGCCGAGGCAGCCGTTGCGGCATACTCTGGGATACCCCCTCCCACAGTGAAATTGCCAGCGACCGGCTGAAAGAGATTGAGGCGGTCATCGACCAGGAAGCCCTGCTCCGCGCAGAGGACATCGCCCTGCTGCACTGGAGCGCAGACTATTATCAGCACCCCCTTGGTGATGTACTTTTCCACGCCCTGCCGGTGAAACTGCGCAAATGCGCGCTATCCACCGGCAACGGCCGCAAGGGGTGGCGGCAGACTCAGGCGGGACGGGCCATCGAATCCGCCAGCCTGAAGCGCGCCCCGAGACAGCGGAGCCTCATGCAGGCCCTGTCGACCACAAGAGAAGGACTCACCACAAACCACCTGGCACAACAGTGCGGTGACTGCAGCGCCATACTGCGAACCTTGCGGCAAAAAGGCTGGATCGAACCCGTTTTGCTTGAGACACGACCTGCTGATCAACCGCACACAGTCACACCCACCAGCCTCACCCTGACAGAAACACAGAAAGCGGTGACCGGAGAGGTCGCATCCCACTTCGGCAATTTTGCCCCCTTTCTGCTGGAAGGCGTTACCGGTAGCGGCAAAACCGAAGTCTATCTCTCGCTCATCGAGCTGGCCCTGCAGCGGGGCGGGCAGGCGCTCGTGCTGGTGCCGGAGATCGGCCTCACCCCACAGCTGATCCGTCGCTTCGAACGGCGACTCGGCGGCAGCGTTTCACTACTCCATTCGGGCCTCGCAGATGGAGAACGCGAACGCAACTGGCTCTCAGTTCGCGATGGGACGGCCAGAGTGTTGGTGGGCACCCGCTCCGCCGTATTTACCCCCATGCCGGAATTGGGACTGATTATCGTCGACGAAGAGCACGATATCTCCTTCAAGCAGCAGGAGGGGTTTCGTTACTCCGCCCGGGATCTCGCGGTGGTGCGCGCCAGTCGCGCAGGGTGTCCAGTGCTGCTTGGCTCTGCGACACCTTCCCTTGAAAGTCTGCGCAATGTGGAACTGCAGCGTTACCGGCACATCGCACTGCCGGAGCGGGTGGGTGGCGCCAGCCTGCCGAAGATGGACCTGCTGGATATCCGCAATGCCAGACTCGATGGCGGCCTCTCCCCTGCGCTGTTGAAAAACATCGGCAAAACCCTGCAACGCGGAGAGCAGGCAATGCTCTTTCTCAACCGACGTGGGTTTGCCCCGGTCATCACCTGCCACGCCTGCGGCTGGCTCTCCGACTGCCCCCGCTGCGATGCACGCATGACGCTGCACCTCAACAGTAAACTGCTCTGGTGCCACCACTGTGGCTTTCAACGACGCCAGCCAACCCACTGCCCGGAGTGCGGCAGCCCTGAACTGCGCCCACTGGGACAAGGCACCGAGCGACTCGAAACCGCGCTACAGCAGCACTTTCCCGATACGCCCATCGCCCGCATCGACCGGGACTCCACCCGGCGAAAGGGCAGCCTGGAACAACTGCTGAAAGGGATTCGTGCCGGGCATTTCCCACTGCTCATCGGCACCCAGATGCTGGCCAAGGGTCACCACTTCCCTGATGTCACTTTAGTGGGCATTATCGATATCGATCAGGGACTCTTCGGCACCGACTACCGCGCCTCGGAACGCATGGCGCAACTGCTCATGCAGGTGGCGGGCCGCGCCGGCCGGGCCAACAAACCAGGACGGGTGCTGATCCAGACCCGCCATCCGGACCATCCGCTCCTGCACACCCTGATCAATCGGGGCTACTGCGCCTTTGCGCAAGAAGCGCTGGCGGAACGGCGCCTGGCGGAACTGCCTCCCTTCAGCCACCAGGTGCTGCTACGTGCGGAAGCAACTGGAAAGACCGATCCGAACGATTTTCTGGAAGTGGCGGCAACTGCCGGGCAACAGATTCCGGGGGCTGACAAGCTGAGTTTCTGGGGACCCGTTCCTGCACCCATGGAACGACGGGCGGGCAAAGTACGCGCTCATCTGCTGATCCAGGCCAACGACCGCGGCAATCTGCAGCAGTGGCTCAGGCAGTGGATCGCCCAACTGGAGAGACTGCCCAACGCGCGCAAGGTACGCTGGTCGGTGGATGTCGACCCGCAGGAGATGTTTTAGTCTGAAGTAACAAATAACATGCACATTTCAGACGTAGGCCCGATCAAGCGTCGCGGATCGGGCATTGCGTGATTAAGGTACCGCATGGAGTTGCCGGTGCCAGGTTCTTCCAGACGATCTTTCACCTCATTCCACAATCCCACCCGCTCCAATATGGCAAAACCGTTACAGTTCGATTGAATGGAACAGCGTTAGGTCAGGGTTGTGAAGAGAAACGGTAACCCGCACCTCGCACCGTCTGCACCATCGTTTCAAGTGTATAGGGTTCCAGCGCCTTGCGCAGACGACGGATATGCACATCGACCGTACGCTCTTCGATATAGATATTGATGCCCCAGACCCGGTCGAGTAGTTGTGAGCGGGAGTAGACCCGCTCGCGGTGCGTCATGAAAAAATGCAGCAGGCGAAACTCAGTGGGGCCCAGTTCAACGGCTTTGTCCTGTACCATCACGCGATGGCTTGCCGGGTCGAGACAGAGTCCGCTGCACTCTATCCTGCTTTCGTCAAATAGCGGGGATACACGCCGCAATACGGACTTGGATGCGTGCCAGTAGTTCACGGGCGGAGAACGGCTTGGTGACATAATCTTCGGCACCGGTCTCATGCCCCCTGACCTTGTCATCCTCCTCGCCTTTGGCAGTAATCATAATGATCGGAATCGATTCAGTCACCTGATCAGACTTCAAGCGGGAGGCCAGCTCAATGCCGCTCATGCCCGGCAACATCCAGTCCAGCAGGATCAGATCCGGTGGGAATTGCTGCATCCGCTTGATCGCGACCGCTGCGTCCTCCGCAACTACCACATCTGTGACGTAGCACTTTGCCTGGCAGTCAACTGCTCAAGCATGTTCATCTGATCGGCAAGTCTCCCTCGGTCCTGTTCAAGCGCAGCCAGTTGGCGGGCATATTTTTTCTGCTCCAGATCCCTCTCTTTGCCGATGGTCCAATAGAGCAGCGCAGCGAAAAACAGCAGCAGTACCAACAAGCCTCCATTCGAAAGTCGGCCAGCTTTTTTATCCAGCATGAGTCTAGCTTCCGATAATTTCCCCTCGACATCATCAAAACGCTGTAACAGATTTTGCTGGGTCTCTTGCGAAGTGACCTGGAATTCCTGATTGATCAACCGATGCTGATGTGCAAGTATCCGCGCTCGCTGCCAGCCATGGAGAGCGAAGCGAAGGCTGGTATTCCCCGGTAGCCGTGAGGCCGCACTGCTTACTCCGTCGTGCGCGTAGCGCGCCAGAGGAAGCAAAGTAGTAATTCGAACACGGCGTCAAGTCATCTCGGAGCGACTACGGAGCGGCAACGAGCTTGCGAGGTTGTCGCGTAGTGTCAGTGACCGGGACGACTGGGGCACACCAATAGGTTGTTTGAAGGAGTCGATTTTGGGGACTGGGATGTCCCAAAATCTTTCACGAGGTCGAAGACTCGCTTCATTCGCTTCCTTGTCTGATCATGGTTTCGGGCTGACTCAACACTTTTGATCGACTCATCCATCTTTGTGCCACCCTCTGAGACCTTATGCGTGGCGCTACTCTCTACATCGAAGTCTTCCACTCGGTCCAGGACTACCTCTGTGGACTCGTGCGCCGTGAGCAAATTGAGTTGCTCCATTGCGCTTTGCACCTCTTCTTTCCCCATCAGTTTCGGCAATACACCAACCGCGCCAAGGGCGCGTGCCTGGCTGACTGTCAGCCCCTCCTCTCGGGAGGTGTACATCATTACAGGGATTTTTGCTGTTCGGGCATTCGACTTGAGCACTCTCAAGGTCTGGTAGCCATCCATCCCCGGCATTTCGAAATCCATGAAAATGGCATCGGGAAGTTTTTTCACCAAATAATCAACGGCGGTTCCGGCAGATTCAACGCTATCGATATCAATATCGTAAGTGATCAGCTTTTTTTTCAGAACTTCCCTGGCAGTGCGGGAATCGTCCACAATGAGAACGCATTTTCGGGTCATGGTCAGTCCGTGTAAAAAAGACTATTTCCACGCAGATATTATTATGGCGTGGGCTATCGAATAGCGCTCATTTTTGCACTGCAAACCTACAACTTATATGGGGAGTAATACCCAATGATCCACTGGATTGAAGTTAGATATGGGGTTCAGTCAGGTGGCTGAGTGTGGAAAAAGGAAATATTTAAAAGGTGTCTTAGTTAGGCTATGAAACAATGCAAGAAGCGCTGGATTCACCGGCGCTGGAACGTGAATAAATGAGGATGAGTCTGGTCATGATGGTCTGCGCAGTCCTATTAATCCTCAATTTAATGTTTCATCTTTCACCCATAGACAATAAAACCAAAAGCCGGTACGCGAATATGAATGGCTGATCCATTGCGCGCCTGTACCGGAACCCTCTGTCCCTGCTGCCCGGAATCGGTGGAGATCAGACAGCTGAGTTCTCCGGCTGCTCGATGGGTGGGGTGGTCGAGGGTAACCCAAACTTCCAAATCCTTGTCCGCGGTGTTTATGGCGCAGAGGCATTCGCTGCTTGCGAACATGCGTGACCAGGCCACGACCCATTTCAGTTGTTCACCCACAAGTTCAGGGTAATAGAAGTGCTCTCCATCCTGCGAAACCTGCCGCAGGTATTGACGGCCACGGCGTAGAGCGATGTGTTTTCTCCGGGCTTCACTCAACCGTTGGATGAACTGATAGGTTTCATGGTTTTCTTTGAAGAAGTGCTTGCCGGTGCTCTGAAATGATCCGAAGGGACCACCAAACATGCACTCCCTCAGAAAGGCATCACTGTAGTCGTCCCGGTCCTTGCGCGGATCGGAGCCATTGAAGTTTTGCTCGGTGCCGTAGTAGATACAGGGGATCCCCGCCGTGGTGAGATTTAAACCCAGCGCCAGGGGCAGGTAACGGTAACTCTCGGGGTGGTCACCACAGAAGCGATACTTATGCTTGGTGCCCACCTGATCGTGGTCATCGAACATGGTGACGATGTGTTTTGCGTACCATTGGTGGGTGTGCTTGTCGTCCAGAAGGCTGTTGCGGAACAGGTCGAAGTAGCCTTCGTGTTCATCGGTATCAGGGTTGCCCGGGCTGCGGTAGCCTTTGGCCAGGTATTCCAGTTTGTCCGGGATGTCGTTTATGCCCAGGGCGGCATCAATGCCGGTGGTGTTGACCAGATTCACTGCGTGGCCACGCCCGCCGGTGATCTCTCCGATGATATAGAAGTTCTCCTTGCCGAGGGACTGGGCGAACTCGTGGATAACATTGGCGAAGTAACGCACAGCGCCAGGCTCCATATGTTTCACGGTATCCAGCCGGAAGCCGTCGATATCGGCATAAGCAATCCAGAACTGGTAGACCTTGCAGAGTTGTTCCAGGGTTGGAGAGTGGTGAAATTCCCGGATGCGACACTGAACGTCCCAGGCGATTCCCGGGTCTTTGTTGGCCCGGCCATGATACAGCTCCTTCAGGCTGAAGAAGTCGCCGTCCAGGTACTCAGGATAAGCATCCCAATTGCGGATTTGTCCCTGCGCAGCCCAGCTTTCAGGGGAGTGGAATTCGCTGGGCCAGACGGCACTGTCCGGCCAGGCGTCGGGATGGGTTTCCAGATGCCCGAATGGGACATTGCCGGGATCGCCTTGTCTCTTCCGGTAACCCTGAACCGGCCAGCGTCTCCCCTGGTGATAGAAATAGGTATGGTTATTCTTGTAGGTAAAGACATCCCCGGCATGATTGAGGATGATGTCGAGAATCACCCGGATACCGGTCTCATGGGCTGCCGCCACGAACGTTTTTAGTTGCTCGCGGGTTCCATAGTGGGGATCCACGTCGAGAAAGTTTTGAATGCCGTAGCCGTGGTAGTCGTCACTGCCCGTTACCTGCTTGAAAATCGGACTCAACCAGACTGCGCTGACGCCGAGGCGCTTGAGATATCCCAGTTTGTCTTGCAGGCCGGAGATGGAACCACCGCACCAGCCGCGACCATCCTGAAACCATTGATCCCAATCGGCCCTGAAAGCATCATGTTGGAGATTGAAAAGCGGTGTGGAGCGATTGTCGTCCGGGCTTACCGGATCTCCCTCGATATCGGAGAAGTTCCCGAACTCCTTTCCGTCGGAGAAGCGGTCAATAAAGAGAAAATAGAGTAGCTCATCCTCCCAGGCGGCGGGAGAGGGGTAGTAATTGCGTTTGTTGGTAAGGCCGGCAAAATCGATCTCCGCCAGACTCTGCTCCACCTGGGACTGAATAGGCATAGTCGGATACCTCCATGTTGACAGGATAGACTATCCCTATGCTGGCTGGAGTGCCATCACATCAGAAGAGAGCTTGTGCCTCCCAGGCAATTGGTTATGAAATTCCCTGCCTGGACACTGGCACTGGCAAGTTCCTGGGGTTCCAGATGACAGGTGGGCCTCCGATGCTAAGGTAACTGTTAGAAAAATAAGGGTATTTTGTTTTCTTCTCCGACTCATAAATCCAATGGTCGGAAGTTCAAATTCTTCATTTCAACTAATGAAATCAAAGGCTTACGGTGAGCAATCGCTGTAAGTTTCTTTTTCATGGGAATACTCGTTGACTATGGGTAAAAGCTATATATAATCGGTGGAACCTGAAAGTACGTCTTATATTTATGTTTATGCACACTTTTTCGATGACAGTCTTTAATGCCTCGTCCTGTTTTTCATAAGTAATAGCAAAGCTTCCAGTTAAACGGCCTGTCAAAAGGCTTCAGTTACTCTTGATTTAATAGGATATGATTATGTCTACTACCACCGGTACCGTTAAATGGTTCAACGAATCTAAAGGTTTTGGTTTTATCGAGCAGGAATCCGGCCCCGATGTGTTCGCACACTTCAGCGCCATCACCGGCTCGGGTTTCAAAACCCTGGTTGAAGGCCAGAAGGTCGAGTTCACTGTTACCCAGGGTCAGAAAGGTCCCCAGGCAGAGAACATCGTACCGCTCTAAGTTATTGAGCTGCGATTTGGCATTGCATTGAACGCAATGCAGGCCTCATTCCCTTTTGGGGGTTGAGGACTTGAAAAGGCAGGACCTGAGGGTTCTGCCTTTTTTATTGCCTGAAGATGTGGATCGCTTTGAGCCTGTCGATATCTCTTTGAATGCGTGCTGGCAGGCTATAGGATTAAGTGCTAAAACTAGAATAGTTCCTTATTCCGGCATCCTGGATGCTTGGTTCACGATTACTGAAAGGAGTCAGGCAAATGCCACTTGAGTGGGGTGATCTCCGCCTCTATATGGGGCCGCAAGAACTGGGCGGCCCGGATGATCTCGAATCTCCCATAGTGGAGTTTATCGGGCAGGTACAAAAAAAGCTCGATGTGGCCATTCAGGAACTTGAGTCTGAACCGATAGCCCGGGCTTTGGTTAACGCAGCGCATAATGGGGTTAGCGTCAGGCTTGTGCTCGAGGGGACTATCTCATCGAGCGCGAAGATCTTGATGACGTGTTTGTCCAGTGTGGTAAAAAAGAGCAGAACCGTTCGATGTTAAACGCCCTGCATCGTGCAGGCATCAATGCAAAACTCGACTATAACCCCAGAATATTCCATCAGAAGTTCATGGTTCGGGATCGCAGTGCGGTACTCACAGGCTCCACCAACTTCACCCCTACCGGTACCCAGAAAAACCTGAATCATCTTGTCATTCTCCAGGATGAGAAAGTCGCCAGGGAGTATGCCGTCGAATTCCGTGAGATCTGGAGTGGTGCCTTTGGGAAACGCCACTTCAAAAGCCGTAAAGCGCCGAAGGAGGTCGATGTGTCGGGTGTCAGGGTCAAGGTCCGTTCGCGCCCGGGACCACTCCCCCGGAGATGGATCATGAAGATGCTCAAGGCGCGAGATGGACGATTTTGCAATTTTTACCTTCCAAGTCCTCGCGTATCGATGATGCAAGGATTGCACGCCGGTTGGGGGATTCCGATCAGAGGCGGCCTGATGCAGGCAGGCAATCAGTAATAAATGCGAGCAAGGAGCAATACGTAACCAACGGGAAGTATACCAA
>NZ_JAAVSH020000001.1:1843019-1877780 GCF_011947365.2 endosymbiont of Lamellibrachia barhami | reverse complement strand
CCCAGGGTCAGAAAGGTCCCCAGGCAGAGAACATCGTACCGCTCTAAGTTATTGAGCTGCGATTTGGCATTGCATTGAACGCAATGCAGGCCTCATTCCCTTTTGGGGGGTGAGGACTTGAAAAGGCAGGACCTGAGGGTTCTGCCTTTTTTATTGCCTGAAGATGTGGGTCGCTTTGAGCCTGTCGATATCTCCTTGAATGCGTGCTGGCAGGCTATAGGATTAAGTGTTAAAACTAGAATAGTTCCTTATTCCGGCATCCTGGATGCTTGGTTCACGATTACTGAAAGGAGTCAGGTAAATGCCACTCGAGTTGGGTGATCTCCGCCTCTATATGGGGCCGCAAGAACTGGGCGGCCCGGATGATCTCGAATCTCCCATAGTGGAGTTTATCGAGCAGGCACAAAAAAGGCTTGATGTGGCCATTCAGGAACTTGAGTCTGAACCGATAGCCCGGGCTTTGGTTAACGCAGCGCATAATGGGGTTAGCGTCAGGCTTGTGCTCGAGGGGGACTATCTCATCGAGCGCGAAGATCTTGATGACGTGTTTGTCCAGTGTGGTAAAAAAGAGCAAAATCGTTCGATGTTAAACGCCCTGCATCGTGCAGGCATCAATGCAAAACTCGACTATAATCCCAGAATATTCCATCAGAAGTTCATGGTTCGGGATCGTAGTGCGGTACTCACAGGCTCCACCAACTTCACCCCTACCGGTACCCAGAAAAACCTGAATCATCTTGTCACTGTCCAGGATCAGAAAGTGGCTAGGGAGTATGCCAGCGAATTCCGTGAGATCTGGAGTGGTGCCTTTGGGAAACGCCACTTCAAAAGCCGTAAAGCGCCGAAGGAGGTCGATGTGTCGGGTGTCAGGGTCAAGGTCCTGTTCGCGCCCGACCACTCCCCCGAGATGGAGATCATGAAGCAGATGCTCAAGGCGCGAGAGCGGATCGATTTTGCAATTTTTACCTTCTCCAAGTCCTCAGGTATCGATGATGCCATGATTGCACGCCGGTTGGGGGGGATTCCGATCAGAGGCGTCTTTGATGCAGGGCAGGGCAATCAGTACTGGGCCGCGAGCAAGGGACTTGCCGAGAGTGGTGCCGAAGTCTATCTGGCGCGAAAGGGGCGGGGTTGGAGTCCTGGGCGACTCGGAAAGCTCCACCACAAGCTGATGGTTATCGATGACAGCGTTATCATTGCCGGAAGCTTTAACTACACGAAACCCGCAAATACACTTAACGATGAGAATATTATTATTATCGGTGATTTAGCGGAAGGCAGGGCGGCATCACGTGACGCTCAAGCCAGTTTGTGCCGCTATGCCAGAAAGGAGATCGACCGTATTATTGACAAGCATGGACACAAACTGACAGGTGGCTAGTTTGTCTGGATGACCCTTCTGAAACCTTCCGAACAGGCGCAATACGAAAGCATTGTTCTTAACCTGAATCGTTAATAGTGGTATTTTAAAGTCGGTTGATTTCTCTCCATTTAGCTAAACTATCCGTTATGAAAGAACAGAAAGAGGAAAGTGCCAGCCCCGCACTGTTTCATCCCGATACGCCGGATCAGGCCGGTGAGTTTTTTCGCTTGGCCATCCCGCTGCTCGCCAAACATCAGCTTCCCATAAATCCTGTCAACTTCTCCCTCTTCTACAATTATATGGCGGGAAGAGATGCCCGTTTGAGAGAGAAAGTCGACAGGTTTCTGGAGGGTCAGGCAGCTTGGTCACAGGAGGATGCGGATAAACTCTTCCGGCGTTTCCTCTACAGTTGCGATGGTGAGGTTCTGCAAGATCTACGAGAGGAGCTGCTTGCCATCGTCGCCCAGACTATCGGTGCACTGGTGGATCTTGCAGGCAAAGCGGCTGTCTCAAATGAAAAACTCGAGCAACATATCAATCGGTTGGCCAAGAGTGAGAAGGCTGAAGATGTGCTCGCTGTCGTGACTGACATCATGTCGGATACTCGTGTACTCGCGATGGAGAGCCAGCGGCTGGAGAGCCAGATGACGACCTCATCCGATGAGATGGAGAGACTCAGGGATGAGTTGGAGTCTGCCAAGCAAGTGGCATACATCGATGTGTTGACGGGAGTCTTTAACCGCCGGGGGTTTGATCAAACACAGGATCATCTGATTGCTGATGCAGAGCGCCGGCGAGCAGCAAACTTTTCGCTGATACTGGTGGATCTGGATCATTTCAAGAAGATCAATGATACACATGGTCATCTCGTGGGTGACAAGGTACTGAGCGCAATCGGGAAACTTCTGAAAACACATACCAAGGGGAGTGATTGCAGTGCCCGCATCGGGGGAGATGAGTTTGCCCTCTTGCTCCCGGAAACGAGTATTACCAGCGCCTTTAGTCTGGCGGAAAATCTACGGAAAAATATCAAGAAGCTGGTGCTTAAGCGCCCGAGCACTGGCGAGACGCTGGTTGACGTCTCTGCCTCAATGGGTGTTGCTGCGTTCAGGTTGGGGGAATCCTCGCATGAATTTCTCGATCGCTGTGATAAAGCAATGTATCGGGCGAAGAAGCTTGGGACGGGTAGGGTGATTCTGGCCGACTAGAGGTTTTTCATCAAACCTGCGGAGAAACTCATGCGGTTTTCGTGTCACCTGAAGGTTGATAACTTCATGATTAATAAAATATTTTTTTGGCGCATGTGCCTGTAAGCTTCATTTGTCCGGTCGGTAAAGTTGGCAGGTCAGTTTTTTTGCTAATCCGTACGCAAAAAACTACAATCAGAATGTTAGTCTACTGTTTGAGTGGGCTGTTTTACTAACATTACAGAGGTTCTTCAAAATGTCTGAACAGCAAACAGGCACCGTTAAATGGTTTAATGATGAGAAGGGTTACGGATTTATCCAAAGGGAAAATGGTGCCGATCTCTTCGTTCATTTCCGCTCAATCGTAGGGACTGGTCGCCGGACCCTGGCGGAAGGACAGTCAGTTCAGTTCACCGTAGGTGAAGGGAAAAAAGGCCCCCAGGCTGAAGACGTAACGCCGCTGTAATTTTTACACCGCAGTCTTTTGGAAGACCGGCCAGGGTTGACCTGACCGGTCTTCTCTACAATTCGACACAACCCACCAGCGGGATATTGCCTCGCAGGCATACTTCATTCGTCCCGAAACTTCCTCAACCTGTTTTACCAGACCGCCTCACCTCTTCTATGCAACGAGGCTATTGTGAGGTTGTTTGACAAGAATCGGAGTGGATTGAGGATTGTTCTGATAGATCGAAACCTTCAGGTCTTTTCGACGTCTCTCCGGCGGTCTCACGCACCAGTTTGGGGACCATATACCCCGGCAGGCGGGATAACAGGCCACTATATAACGCGCGGATGCGCTCCTGCTCGACTTCAAAATGGGCGGCTCCCTCCACTCGATCCAGCAGATGCAGATAATAGGGCATGACCCCCGCCTCGAACAGGCGTTCACTGAGTTCCACCAATACCGCTGTCTGATCATTGACGCCACGCAGCAACACGCTTTGGTTCAGTAGCAGTACGCCGGCCTTCTGCAATGCCTTCAACTTTTCGGTCACTCTGTTGGAGAGTTCACGCGGGTGGTTGGCGTGTATCACCAGAACGGATTTGAGACGATTTTCCCGCAGATGGGCGAGTAGTTCAGGGGTGATGCGTTCTGGAAGGACGACCGGCAGGCGGCTGTGCAGACGCAGGCGCTGCAGATGGGGGATTTCGCTGAGTTGCTGCATCCACCGGCCAAGTTTTTCATCACTCAGCATCAACGGGTCGCCACCGCTGAGAATGACCTCGTTGATTGTTGGATGTTCGCGTAGATAGGCGAGCAGCGTTTCCCACTGGCGAGGCGTGGCGCTACCGTTTTCGTAGGGATAGTGGCGCCGAAAACAGTAGCGACAGTGTATGGCGCAGGCGCCGGTGGTGATGAGCAGCGCGCGTCCATGGTATTTGTGCAGCAGTCCGGGAACTGCATGGGCCTCCAGGTCGCCGACGGGATTGCGGGAGAAACCCTGCGCATGCAGCGACTCATCCTGAAGTGGCAGGATCTGACGCAGGAGCGGATCCTCTGGATCGCCTCTCCTCATCAGGGCTGCAAAGCCTCTGGGCACGCGCATGCTGAATTCGGAGCCGAATTCCACTGAAATGCTGTCTCGTTCGATTCCGAGGTAGTCCAGCAGTGTCGCCGGCCGGGTAAATGCCTCGCTGAGCGCCTGCTGCCAAAGAGGAGTCTGCAAAGTTAACCCGCTCTCAGGTATGATATGCGCCGCAATCGATATGTTTCGTGAGGAAGTCATGGCAAGTTACAGCACCAGCGAGTTTAAGGGCGGTCTGAAGATCATGATGGACGGTGATCCCTGCGCCATCATTGAGAACGAATTTGTTAAACCAGGCAAAGGCCAGGCCTTCAGCCGGGTAAAGATCCGCAACCTGAAGACTGGCAGGGTGCTGGAGAAGACTTTCAAATCCGGCGAGTCGGTGGAAGCGGCTGATGTCATGGAGGTTGATCTGCAGTATCTCTATGCTGATGGCGAATTCTGGCACTTTATGGATCCCGAGACATTCGAGCAAGTCAGTGCTGACGAAAAAGCCGTCGGCGATACCATAAAGTGGATGAAGGCACAGGATCTCTGCACCATTACCCTTTGGAACGGTTCCCCCATCATCGTTGCACCGCCGAACTTCGTGGTGCTGACTGTTACAGATACCGACCCGGGCCTCAAGGGGGATACCTCCGGCAGCGGTGGCAAACCGGCGACCCTTGAGAGCGGCGCCGTGGTTCGGGTGCCGCTTTTTGTCCAGATCGGCGAGATGATCAAAGTCGATACTCGCACCGGCGAGTATGTTTCCCGCGTCAAGGAAGGTTGACTTCCGGCGACTTGGCAAATACGGATTGGCGCCCCGTTGCCACGCAGGAGATGCTGCGGGCGAGGGCGGGGCTGCTGGCGGGTATCCGGTCATTTTTCAGGCAGGCCGGGGTCTTGGAGGTCGAAACCCCCGTCTGCTCCCGCTTTGGGGTGACCGACCCCGCCATAGAGAGTTTCACCACCCGTTACACTGGCCCCGGTGCGGCACGCGGGGAGACCCTCTATCTCCACACTTCTCCGGAATTCCCCATGAAACGCCTGCTGGCGGCGGGCAGCGGGCCTATCTATCAGATCTGCAAGGTATTTCGGGGAGGGGAACTCGGCACTCGGCATAATCCGGAGTTTACCCTGCTTGAGTGGTATCGGCCGGGGTTTGACCACCTTGCTCTGATGGATGAGGTGGCGTCCCTGGTGAATGCCGTACTGCCATCCACCCTGCCAGTGGAACGGGTGAGCTACGGGGAGGCTTTTCAGCGCTATCTTGGCATCGATCCGCATGCCGCTTCGGCTGCAAGCTTGCGTCAATGCGCCATCGATGCGGGCATCTCCGATGCGGAAACCCTGTCTCTGGATAGTGCGGATGCCTGGCTCGACCTGCTGCTGACCCAGCGCATCGAGTCCCACCTTGGCAAGGAGCGGCTGAGCTTTCTATTCGACTATCCGGCCAGTCAAGCGGCATTGGCAAAGGTGCGCCAGGGTACGCCAGCCGTGGCTGAGCGTTTCGAGCTCTATCTGGAGGGGATTGAGATCGCCAACGGCTTCCATGAACTGACCGATGCCCAGGAGCAGCAGTGCAGATTCGAGCAGGAGAATGCGACCCGTGAAGAGAGGGGCTTGCCGAAAGTGCCGATGGACAGAAATTTACTATCCGGTCTGGCATCCGGGATGCCAGAATGTGCCGGTGTTGCTCTGGGCATAGACCGGCTCTTGATGCGAGTGACGGATGTGGCGTCTATCGAAGAGGTTCTGGCGTTTCCCTATCTGCGTGCCTGAGGATGTGGTTCGCAAGCTCACCCCATCCCACATGCTGAAACACATCAATGGATGTAGGCTGGTTCAAGCGTAGCGGAACCGGCAATTCCATGCGCGCTGTCAATGTTGGTATGCCCGATCCGCTACGCTTGATCAGACCTACATTCTTACTCTAGCCCCGCCCGGAAACGTCCAATGCTGCAATCAATAATAGACTGAGAGATAGAGCCGCATCACATTGGCGGACAGTTCGTAGAGCGGTTCCTGTCCTACTGCTTCCGACTGGCTGATATCACGGAAATCCCGGTAGTTGAAATAGAGATAGTTGTAGGCGAGATTGAGGCTGGCGCTGTCCAGCAGTTTCCAGCTCTCCCGCTGCAGTTTGTAACTCATCCCAAAGCCGACCGAGTGGCTGGAGTAACTGCTCAGCTCCTTGTCACGCGCCAGGTAGTTCTGTGACTGAACCCGCGGGAAGAGGTCGCTGTAGAAATCTGCGGCGTTCTGGGTGTAATAGCGGTAGCTGAGATCGAAGGTCCAGTTGTCTCCCAGGGGGTGAGTGTAGCCGAGTTCGGTGTTGTGGGCTGTGATGCCCCAAGTGTCGGTGAAGTAACGATACTCCCCCGAGAGCGCCGCGCGATATGGCAGATGGTAGCGCAGGCGGGCCGACAGTGCGTTGCTGGTACGGGTCCGGGGGTAGACTTCGGATTCGAAGCTGTAACCTGTTGGACTGGATGCATCGAGATAACGCACCGAGCGGTAGGGGTTATTGAGAAAACCCTCGTCAGCGATGGTCTCCCAGGAGAGGGCGAACAGGGTGTTGGCGGTGACCACCTGACTCAGGGCGAGACTGAAGCTGTTGCGCGTCACCTCGTCGCTGAAGTCAGCGTCACCGTTGCGTCGTACTTCATCACTGCCCCGGCTGTAACCCAGGGTAACGTTGGTGAGGTCTCCGAGCAGATCCTGTCCGATACTGAAATGGATCGTATCGGCGCTGTAGTCGCTCTCCTCGCTGCTGGTGTAGCCGAGGTTCATCTGCGAGTTGCCATACAGGTAGTCCACCGATGCGCTGTTTTCAGTGCGATTTTCAGTGTAGGGGCTGGCGGTGGTCACCACGTCGATAGAGGCGCTGGAGATGGCGTCGACATAGTAGTTGGCGGAGGCTGAAAGGCTCTCGCCAAACTGCTTGCGTACCAGGATGGAGGGGCCGCTGACTGTCACTCCGCCACCGTCGTAGAGGTGGTACATGGCATCCGCCCGCTCCTCTGGCAGTTGTGCCGCCAGTACCGGCAAGGCAACGGCGAAGCTGCCGATCAGCAGCAGTCGGTTCGTTTGTTTGATCTCAGTTACAGCCACAGCCGCCTCCCTGACCACCTTCGGCGCCGCGCGCAGCCTCTCGTGCCTGATAGACATGGTGCAGGTAGCTTTCTGCCACCGGATTGCGACTGAAGCTCATGATCGGATCGGCCAGCTTGGCCCGTTCGTAGGGTTTGACCCAGGGTTCCACGGCGCAACCGGCCAATGATGTCAGCACTAAGAGCACCGCAGAGAGAGTGGTCGCTTGCATGGTCTACTCCTTCACCAGTTGCCGAATCTGCTCCTGATAGGCTTGCTCGTAACCGGGCCGAAAACCTTGATGCAGGAATCGTTGATTGCCATCCCGGTCGATCAGCAGGGTGGTCGGCATGGCGGATACGGCATAGCTTTTGCTGACCCGGTTGTCATTGTCGAACAGGATTGGAAAGCTCACCCCCAGCTCCTTGGCCAGCTTGCGTACCTTGGCATCATCCTGCTCCACGTTGATCCCCAGCAGGGTAAAACCGAGTGGCTGGTAGCGTTGATAAAGTTCTTCAAGCAGCGGCATCTCCTGTCTGCAGGGGCCGCACCAGCTTGCCCAGAAGTTGATCATCACCACTTCGCCGCGCAGTTCGCTGAGACGCAGGTTCTCGCCGCTCAGACTCTTCAAGGTGAAGTCGGGGGCCAGCTGAGAGGCCGCCCATAGTGGGGTGAAATGCAGTGATAGCATTAGCACCAGGGCGGTTAATATTGGGTGTTGTTTGGCAGTGTTTATCATTCTTAAGGCTCCTGATTTCAAAAGAACAGGCTCAAGCCACCGCTCAACTCGATGTTGTGGGTGGTTTTATCCTCCCCCAGCAGGTCACTGTCGAAGAGGTGGTCTCGCACGTCAAGACGCAGGGCGAAGGCATCGGTGAGCAGAAAACGGTACCCCAGGCCAAGGTTGATGCTGAAATGGTCATCGCCGGCAAAGGTGGTGTTGCCGGCGCCGCCGATCAGATAGAGATGGCTGTTGAAGGCTCTCCCCTTGCCGATGAATACCTCTCCTGGTAACAGGTTGTAACCCAAAGAGAGGTTGTAGTAGGTGAAATCGCGTTCGCTGTCGGTGAGCAGCTGCGCGCTACCGCTTAAAAGTTCATAGCTGGTCTTGCTGGCGCGGGAGTAGCCTGCATCCGCCTGCAGGAAAAAATCTTCGCTGAGGTGGTAGTCGAGACGCGCGCCGTAGACCGGGTTGGTGCCGAAGTCCTCGATGCTGAGCGCACCGGCAAACAGGCTGATCTCGAAGTCTTCGGTGTCGATCTCAGGCTCGACGATCTCGCGCCGATCGAGGTCGGGTAGAATCACCGGCTCCCTGCCGCTCTCCATCCCCCCGGCTGCTGACAGGGATTGCCATGGCAGCAGCGCTAGCAGCAGCCAGAAGCCGACAGATCGTCTGATCGGCCGGCTTTTCAGAAGAAGAAAGCGATACCTAATTTCCATTCCGAGTACTCCTCGTTGTCATCACGACTGGTGAACACCAGTCGATTTTTGTATTCACCGCGCAACATGAAACGGCGTCCCAGGTAGAAGCGCGCCCCGAGTCCCACGTTGGCGGTCTGGTCAGTGCGATCCTCACTCTGCACCAGGGTGCTGCGTGGCCGCGTGTGGATGAGGCCGGTGCCGATGGTGAAGAAGGGCGAGATTCTCCACTCAGGAAAAGGCTGGGCAACAAGATTTATGTCTGCCATCAGTTGGCTTGAGACGTCCCCCAAGGCGTGGGAGAAGGCGAGCTCGGCACTGAGATTCTGTGACAGGGCGAAGCCGCCGTATGTGCTGAGCAGGGCGGCGCCTTCAAAATATCCGCCCAGCAGGCCCGCTTCCCAGCGGCGTCGGCTGAAGTCGTCCAGTCGAGGTGCATCCAGATGCAACGGCTCGCCCTGATGGTCGAGGTTTCCACTGAGCTGATCCAGATGGATCCAACCCTCAACGCCTTTGTGGGTACGCAGCTTGAACCAGTCGGTGCGGCGTTTGAGGATCTCCACCCGCTCGCCCCGCCCCACGGCATGAATAGCGGGAAAGGCGCGTCCCGGGCCGGTCTGCAACTCAATGTAGGGCGCGCTGATCTCCACCTCCCGGTAGCGCTCTTCCGCTGCTGCAAGCGTACTCAACAGCCAGAGCGGAAGCAGGTAGATCAGAAATAAGCGAGGGCGGGCAGCGGCCATCGGGTTCAATCTTCGACGGGAATATCGAAGGGGTTGTTCCAATATTGGGCACCGATGTCGAGCCATTCGGACAACAGCCGCAGTTCGGCCGGGCTCAGATAACCTTCGTGGGAGCCGCCCATCGTGAAGCGGTCAAAAAAATAGCTGGTCTGTGAGGAACCGGCCCGCATCGAGGGTCCGGGGGCGCGTACCGGCACCATTATCGGGATCGGCAGGCCGTCGGCGTCAAGGATAAGATTGCCGTCTGCGTCGGTTTCAAACAGGAGGTTGCCCTCGCCGTCGGTGTCCTGTACCAGCTGATCCAGCAACAGACCGTTGATGATCTCCTGCACATTGTCGGAAAAGAGCAGTTCCCGGTAGGCCTTGAAATGGTCGGATTGAGCGTCCGAAGGGCCGTCACTCAGGTCGAGCTGGCCGGCGGAAACCTGTAGGGCGCCGTTTTCGTCGATGGTTCCATGGCACTGGTTACAGCGGTGATCTTCGATCAGCTGGCCGTTTGCGTCGAGCAGCGGACGCGGGACATTCCAGAGAGGATGGATATGTTGTTCATAGTGGATCACCGTGCGGCAGAGACGGGACCAGTTCTGCTGGCAGGATTCGGTGGTGGGAGCCGGTGCGTTCAGGTCAGCGTAACTATAGCTGAAAGAGGGATCCTTTGCCCGCACAACCGGGTCGGTCCAGTGATCCTCAAACAGCAGATCGACGTTGGGACTGAGGGCGGCACAGTCACTCTGGCAGCTGATGCGGCCGCGGGCCTGGGCCATGGTCTCGCCCTGGTTGGCCCAAATCGCCGGATCGCTGTTGGGAAAGGGCAGGCCGTCACCCAGGGCGCCGACGTTGACTGCCACCGGCAGGGCGTCCTTGCGGCCGTGAGGTACGGTATCCGCCGGGTCGTGACAGCCGTGGCACGTGAGTGTTTCGCCGGGACGCAGATGCAGCCAGTGGTCATGGCGATCGCCGATCCGCCGCCCGTTCCGGTCGAGCAGGCTGAAGCTGAAGGGGGTGTCGGCCGGAACCTTGATATTCACCGAGCCGTCGGGTTCGATGGGGGCGTAACCGAGGATCTCGCGCATTCCCAGGCTTCGGTTGCGACCGAAGGCGCTGCCGGGTATATCCAACAGATCGTCGGGGGGGAGTGCCACCGGTTTGAACAGACGCAGGAAACGCAGTGGACGCTGATCGGCTGTGGTCAGCGCCGGATCCGCCAGAGTGGCCAGGTCGGGAACGGCGGTGTCCTGGCCGTCCAGATCGTAAACGCTGCGGATCTGCAGCAGCCCTACGCCCTCTTCCGCCAGCAGAATGTCGGGGATATTGTCAAAGATTATGGCGGGGGCGTTGCGCGCCTGTAACGCCACCACCTCTTCGTAGACCACTCCGTCGGTGGGGCTGAGTACTGGCATCTGCGTTGTCTCGTCCGGGTCATAGACGTAGATGCCGTAGAGTGGGGGGGCTTCCACTGCGCGGGGGTCGGCAAGATTTTCCTCTGTACAGGGCAGGGTGAGACTCTCGATCCGCAGGCGGCACTGACTCCAGCTCAGCAGCAGCCGGTCTGTGCCGTCCCGGAGCGGAAAAGCGTCACGATAGCGACCGCCGGTGGAAGGGGCGCTATCGGTGCGCACCAGGTTTACCGTGGCTGGCGGTTGAGCTGTGCCCGGCAGGGTTTCGCCGCCGCTGAGCGGACGGTTGTGATCGACAAAATTATCGATATCGATCCGCACCAGATCGCCACCATCCAGGTTGTTGAAGGGTCGCAACAGGGTCAGCAAGCCGCCGTCAGGCAGTTCGCGGGGGCGCAGGAACTGCACTGCTGCCCCATCAGTTCCCGTGGCGTGGCTGTCTGCGCCATAGAGAAGCTGCAGATTAGTGCCGTCAGGATTCATCTGATAGAGGTCGATTGCCTCGTTTCCACTGCGTTCCCAGCGGCTAAACACCACCCGTCCGTCGCTCAGCACTGTGGGATCCAGGTCGTGACTCTGGTTGAAGGATATCTGCTGGATTTCGCTGCCGTCTGCCTGCATCACATGCAGCACGAATATGGGCTCCTGGCCGGATTCGTTGATCGCGGCGTACTGTGGTTTGCCTTCGTCCAGCAGCAGCGCCCTGGCACTTTTCTGCCGGCTGGAACTGAACAGGATCCGGCCGTCCGGCAGGTAGTGGGGGGCGATGTCATGGCCCGCTTCTGCATGGGTATTGGAGATAATGACGCGGCGCAGACTATTGTCGGCATGGTGGTACTCCCAGATGTTCCAGCTCGGCTGGTCCGCCTCATCCAGACCTTCGATCAGAGGCAGACGAAGTGAGAACAGCAGTCGCTCGCCATCATAGGAGACCTGCAGATCCCGAACGTCCCCCTTCCCGCCAGTGAGCTGACGAGTGAGATTGCGCTCATCTGCGCTGGGTGATGCGCGCTCGCGCAGGTAGAGATCGGCGCCGGCATTGAAGGTGATCAGGCGGCGCATGTCCTCCTGTTCGATACCGGTGACAGGACGTTTTACATAGGCAACCGGGTGGTCCACTACCACAGGGTCTGCTGTCTGCTCGGCTCCACCGCAGGCAACCAATAAGATTGGAGTCAGGATGCCGGAAAGATATCGGCATGCCGTCGGATGTTTCTTAAGAAAAGTAAACAAGAACATCAGTCGATGATCTCCATAATCCATTATTAAATTAAAGAATTGGTCCGATCTGTTGAGCAGAAAAATGTCAAACGAAATATTTTTCCGGGTTGGTAACAAAGATTTGCCAGTGCTTTGTTTTTTGCATTCGTCTCTTTTTATTCGTGCTCAACCAAGTGAGTTCATTATGAATGGGAGAGCCGTATAAAAACTGCAAAGGTGGTCACATTGGGTGTGGTGGGATTTGTATCCAAGTCACAGAAACAACTCATCCATGCCTGCATTATTTAGTTCAAGAGATATTTTCCAGGTCTTATTCTGAAGATTAAGAGTGCTTCAGACTTAATTGATAATAATAAATATCTGCCAGTAAAAACATTGGGTGAATGAAAATATTAATTCGGTAAGCAGAGTATGTGTTAATCGAAAAATATCACTGGCCAATGTGGTTGGCTTGAATAATAAAAAGCAGTTCCGTTTATTGCGCAGAATAAATTTTTATCGTAAGGCATTCGATATATATACAAGGTGAGGATAAAAATGGGTCTACATATAAGGAGGGGATTGTCGGTCAGTGATGCACTGATGCTGGGCTGTCTGGTTCTATTCCTCGTTATCTCCCACCCATTGTTGGCGGGTGCAAAGGAACAGGCCCGGCGGATGCACGATCGCATTGCGGGGGTGCCGCCGAGTCAGTTGGTGTTGGACCAAATGGAGACGGAGATAAACGTCAACAACGACCCGGTTGCTGCGGCCTATATCGCCATGGAGAACCCGGCTTTCTACAACGTGACCCTGAAGAATTTTGCCGCTCCCTGGAGCAATGAGGAGCAGAGCGGCTTCGTGCCGCTCAACGACTACACCGCCACAGTGATCGGCATGGTGCGCGATGAGGTGCCCTTCAACCAACTGTTGTCAGCGGATCTGCTCTATATCGGTGATCCGGCCTTGGGCCTGCCCGGCTATTCGTCTGCAAACAATGATCACTATGAGGCGCTGGAGCAGCGCGGAATCGATCTCAAGGCAGGACTGGTGGCGACACAGCAGTCGCTGGCCGGTGGTTTGCCGGTCTCCGCCACGGCCGGAATCGTGACCACCCGGCAGGCGGCCAGGGCATTCTTTTCCGCCGGTACCAACAGATCCATGTACCGATTCACCCTGTTGAATCATCTGTGTGTCGACCTGGAACAGATCAAGGATACCACCCGCTCCGCTGACCGCATCCGTCAGGATATTCCCCGCAGTCCAGGCGGCGACAGCCGGCTCTTTCTCAACAACTGCATCGGTTGTCACACCGGCATGGATCCACTGGTCCAGGCCTATGCCTACTACGACTTCGATGAAAGCGCAGGTCGCCTCGTCTATACGCCGGGAGTGGTACAAGCCAAGTACCTGATCAATGCCGATAACTTCAAATATGGCTATGTGACGACCGATGATCGCTGGGACAACTACTGGCGCACGGGACCCAATGCCCTGCTTGGCTGGGATCCGGTTCTGCCCGGTGGTGGCAACGGTGCCAAATCCATGGGTGTGGAACTGGCCAACAGCCAGGCATTCGCCAGCTGTCAGGCAAAAAAGGTCTTCAAGAGCGTCTGCCTGCGGGAGCCGGTGGACGCCGCCGATTTTTCCCAGGTCGAAACCATGAGCGCTTCCTTCAAGTCCGATAACTACAGTCTGAAACGACTGTTCGCCGAATCGGCGGTCTATTGCCGGGGTGATTGAGCGGTGCGGGTGGTCAGCGAAGATATGAGGCTAAAGATGATAGGCGCTAAACAGAGAATGGCGTTGATTGGCGGGTTATGGCTACTCGCCGCTGTGTCGTTGAATGGCTGCATGGAGGGTGTCAGCACCAGCGAGATCCCGTCCACCAGTGCTCAGGAGGAGAGCAGCTACAAGGGACCGGCGGCACGTACCAGTGATGTCCAGGCGTTTCGGATCAGTCTGTGGGAGAATCTGCGCTCCACCAGCCGTTGCGGTAACTGCCATGGTGAAGGGGGTCAGTCGCCCCTGTTTGCGCGCAACGATGATGTCAATCTGGCCTACAATGCGGCCAATTCGCAGGTCGATCTGGTCAGCCCCGGTGATTCACGTCTGGTGACCAAGACAGGCGGTGGGCACAATTGCTGGCTTGCCAGTGATATTGCCTGCGCAGACACTATCACTGCCTATATCGAAGCCTGGGCCAACAGCAGCGGTATTGGTGGCGGCCGTCAGATCGAACTCAAGGCCCCGCCGATCAAGGAAGTGGGCGACTCGCGTTTCCTGCCGGACGATTTCGGTCTTTTCTCCGTCACTGTCTATCCACTGCTCACCAGCCACTGTGCCGAGTGTCATAACGAAAATGCCGTCACCCCAGAGGCCCCGTACTTTGCCGGTCCCGATGTGGCGGTGGCCTACGCGGCAGTGGCTTCCAAGCTCGATCTGAACCGGCCGGAGGCATCGCGCCTGGTGGTACGGTTGCGTACTGAGTTTCACAACTGTTGGAGCGGCGAATGCCTGGCGGATGCGGATGACATGGAGGCCCAGGTGGCCGCCTTTGCCGCCCAGGTACCGATCTCACCGGTTGATCCCGCGCTGGTGTTGAGCAAGGCCCTCAACCTGGCCGACGGGGTGATCGCCAGCGGCGGCAGCCGTCACGAGACCAATCAGATCGCCCTGTATGAATTCAAGGCCGGTGAAGGCGATATCGCCTTCGACACCAGCGGTGTGGAGCCGGGACTCAATCTGACCCTCAGTGGCGAAGTGGCCTGGGTCGGTGGCTGGGGACTCGAATTCAGCGGCGGCAAGGCGCAGGGTTCCACTGGCGCCAGCAGCAAGCTGAATGAGCTGATTCAGGCCACTGGTGAATACACCATCGAGGCCTGGGTGGTGCCGGCCAATGTGACTCAGGAGGGGCCGGCTCGTATTGTCAGTTATTCCGGCGGCACAGATATCCGCAACTTCACCCTGGGCCAGACCCGCTATAACTACGACTTTCTGCAGCGTTCCAACCAGACCGGAGCGAATGGTGAACCTGCGCTATCCACCGCCGATGCGGATGAACGCCTGCAGGCCACTCAGCAGCATGTGGTAGTTACCTTCGACCCGGTCAATGGTCGTAGCATCTACGTCAATGGCCGCTTCACCGATGATCTCGACCCGGTTCCGGGTGGCAATCTGAACGATTGGGATGACACCTTCGCCCTGGTGCTGGGTAACGAGGTTTCGGGAAACCGTCCCTGGCAGGGCAAACTTCGAATGCTGGCAATCCACAATCGCGCCCTGACACCTGAACAGATCGACCGTAACCTGGTGGCCGGCGTGGGGGAGAAGTACTTCCTGCTGTTCAGCGTGAGTGAATTGGTGGGTTTGCCGGAGAGCTACATCCTGTTTGAAGTCACCCAGTACGATAGCTACAGCTATCTCTTCAACCAGCCCCGGTTCATCAGTTTGGATGCGGGTGTGCAACCCACGGGTCTCCCCCTAGTCGGTATGCGCCTCGGTATGAACGGTCGCGAGGTGGAGGTGGGCCAGGCCTACGACAATCTCGATCTCACCCTTGGCGGCAGCGCCTATTCGGCCGAACAGGGCCAACTGCTGTCGCCACTTGGAACGGCGATCGCCAGTGAGTTGGGCGTGGCGGGGGATGAATTCTTCCTCAGTTTCGAACAGCTTGGCAGCCAGAGTAACGTCTATACGGAACCGCTGCCGCTGGCCCCACCACCTCCTGCTGATGGCGAGCCGCAATCGGTGATTGGGCTGCGCACTTTTGATGAGATCAACGCCAGCATGTCAGCGCTGACCGGTGTCAGTTCGACCCGCCCGGAGGTGAGCGCCACCTTCGAGAGTGTCAAACAGCAACTCCCGGCGATTGAGACCATCGGGGGTTTCCTCTCCGCCCATCAGGTGGCGGTGTCGCAGTTGGCGATCGAATACTGCAATGCTTTGGTGGACGACCCTGTCTTGCGCAGCGGCTACTTCCCCGGCTTCCCCTTCGACAGCGAGCCGCAGAGCGCCTTTACCACCAGCCGTGACTTGATGCTTGATCCTTTGATGACACGGATGCTGGGCGGAGGCCTGGCAGATCAGCCCAGTGAGACAGATGTGCGCACTGAGTTGAATCAACTCACAGACCTGCTGATCGCCTGTGGTGCCGGTTGTGAACCGGGTCGCACCGGTGTGGTGGTCAAAGCCAACTGCGCCGCGCTGCTCGGCAGTGCAGTTCTGCTGTTGCAATAAGACGGATTAAAGTGATGAAACGACGAGTCAGAAACCTCTCCCCGGACACGCCACTGCTCTACCCGGACCATCCGCGCCCCGTCAGCCGGCGTGATTTCATCCGCCAGGGGCTGGCCGCCGGGCTTGGCGCGGTGACCGCGCCCACACTGTTCGGACTGTTCGCCAATCCACGCCAGGCCAGTGCTGCCCTCTCCAGTGATCTGGAGACCCTGAAACAGTCCTGCGGCATTGCTGTTCAGGGGGCCGGCAAGATTCCCTTCATCTGTTTCGACCTGGCCGGTGGCGCTAATATTGCGGGTTCCAACGTGCTGGTGGGTGGGCAGGGGGGGCAACTCGATTTTCTCACGACCGCCGGATATAGCCGCCTCGGCCTGCCAGGCGATATGATCCCGCCGCTGGCCAACCCCCAGTCGGCATCCGGTGATTTCACCAACAGTGATCTTGGGCTTGGTTTTCACTCCGACAGCGCCTTTCTGCGCGGTATCCTGGAGCGGGTCTCTCCCGCCACCGCCGCCAACATCAACGGTGCGGTGATCCCGGCGCGTTCCGACAACGATACCGGCAACAACCCCCACAACCCGATGTACGGCATCAACCGCGCAGGCGCCGACGGTGAGCTGTTGACCCTGATCGGCTCACGCAATTCCGAGTCGGGCGGCAATTCGGTGGCGCCATCAGGAATGATCGACCCCAGCCTGCGTCCCACCAAGGTCGATCGCCCCAGTGATGTCACCGGGCTGGTGGACACCGGCAAACTGGTAGGGCTGCTCAGCCAGGGGGATGCGGTGGCGGTGATGGAGTCGATCCAGCGCATCAGTGACATGCGATTGGATCGGGTGGATACCCGTATCAGCAGTGACGCAGTGATCAAGGAACTGGTGCGCTGTGGTTATGTGAAGAGTGCCGACCTGGTGGACCGTTACGGTGACCCCGCCGCCCTCAACCCCTCCCTGGATCCAGACATCATCGGGCCGATATTCAGCCAGGCGGAGTACGACGGGGAGAGCGAATTCCGCAAGACCGCTTCGGTGATGAAGCTGGTGCTCAACGGTTATGCAGGCGCCGGCACCATCACCATGGGTGGCTTTGACTATCACACCGGCAACCGGTCGGTGGGGGAGATCCGTGATCTGCGCGCCGGACGCTGCATGGGCGCCTGCCTGGAGTATGCAGCGCGGCTAGGGGTGCCATTGATGCTCTACGTTTTCAGTGACGGTTCAGTGGCCAGTAACGGTGCGGTGGACAACTCCATTGAGGGGCGAGGAAAAGGGGTCTGGACCGGCGACAATGGTTCAACCGCAGCCTCCTGCTTCCTGGTCTACAATCCGGCGGGCCGTCCCGGGTTGCTCGGCGCCACCCTGGAACAGCAGGCGCAGCACCAGCAGATCGGTTTCTTTCGCGGCGACGGTTCGGTGGAGACCAGCGCCGCCCCCGCAGCCAACAACGTCAATCTGCTGGTGGAAACAGTGGTGCTCAACTACATGGCACTGCATGGGGAACAGGGTGATTTCAGCGGACGGTTTCCCGGCCACGGACTGGGCAACGCGACGATGCTTGACCAGCTCACTGCCTTCCAACCCATCGTCAATGGAACGCTCTGATGAAAACCAGACTGTCGAAAATCCTCCAGTTGTCAGCCCTGCTGCTGTCCCTGTCCATCGTGGGCCAGTCTCAGGCAGACGAACCCGCCGACCTGCAGAGCCAGGTGCGGTCGCTGAAGAAGGCAGTGGTGGCGCTAAACCGGGATCTCTTTTTGTTGGAGGAAGAGTTGCTTTTTCCCGGCCACACCCAGGTCTCGGTCTTCCTCTCTCTCGACCTGGGTGAGTTCTTCACCCTTGACTCTGTGCAGTTGAAGATCGATGACAAGGCGTTGGCCAACCACCTCTACACCGAGCGGGAACTGGCGGCGCTACGCCGTGGCGGGGTGCAGCGGCTCTTTCTCGGCAATCTGAAGAGCGGTGAGCATGAGCTGGTTGCTTTCTTTACCGGCATCGGTCCTGCCGGTCGTGACTATCGTCGCGCCACCAGCCTCAATTTTTCCAAGGGGGTCAGCCCCAAGTTGCTGGAGCTGCGGATCGTTGATTTGGAAGCCAGGCAGCAGCCGGAGTTTGACGTCCGGGAGTGGGAGTGAGCCAGGCAGGTTTCATCTTGCGGCTGGGGGTTGGCCTGCTGGGGGCTCTGCTGAGCAGCGCGACGCTGGGTGGATCTGTACCGGCCGAGACCGGGGTGCGCGATCTACACTATGGCGAGGCGCTGTTCCAGCTCTTCCAACAGCGCAACTTCACTGCCATTACCCACCTGCAAATGGCCCAAGCCAAGGGGGCGATGACCGCCCAGGGTGATGAGCCGGAGCTGGTCCTGGGCGGGCTCTATCTCGCCTACGGTCTCTACGACGAGGCGGAACAGCTGTTCAAGCGGCTGCTGGAAAAGGCGGCAAAACCCGCAGTACGTGACCGGGCCTGGTTCCAGCTGGCGCGGCTGCATCAGCAGCAGGGTCGGCCTAAACGGGCGGCCGCAGCCTTCGCGCGCATCGGCGATGCTCTGCCCGATAATTTGCATGAACAGCAGCGCGAGCTGGCCGGTCTGATCGCAATGGCGCAGGGTGACCACCCGCTCGCCATACAGCGGTTGGTGTCTCCTGATGGAAGGTCAGCGTGGCAGGGATTTCATCTCTTCAACCGGGCACTGGCGCAGCTTGGTCAGGGCAGTGAGCAGGAGGGCCGAGATCTGCTTGATCAGCTGGCCGGGCTCGACGCCGATGATGAGGAGCACCGTGCCTTGCGCGACCGCGCCAATCTGCTGCATGGACAGTTGTTGCTCGAAGCCGGGGAGAGTGCTGCGGCGCAGGCGCGGCTGCAGCGAGTGCGGTTGCAGGGTCTCCACTCCAACCAGGCGCTGCTGGCGCTGGGTTGGGCATCCTTCCACCAAGACCAGTTTGAAGAGGCGCTGACCCCCTGGATGGAGTTGGCGCAACGGGATCTGGACGACCCGGCAGTGCAGCAGGGGCTGCTGCTGGCTCCCCAGGCGCTGCAGCAGTTGGGGGCGGAAGCCGAGGCCCTCAAACGCTACCGCCAGGCGCTGCAATTTTACCAGACGGAGCTGACCGAGCTGGGCCTGTCGATACAGGCAGTGGCCAAGGGTGTGCTGCTGCCGGATCTGTCGACGCTCGACGGGGGAGGTGAAACAGGCGGGTTGCTGTTGGCGGGCGATCCGGATCAGCGCCGTCGTCTACGGGGACTGCTGGCAAAGCACCGCTTCCAGCAGGCCTACGGCGACTATGTCGATGTGGGTTTTCTCAGCGCCAATCTCCACCGCTGGTCCACCACCATCGAGACCTACGACCACATGCTGGAGGTGCGGCAGGCCGCCTATGCCGAGCAGTTGCCAAGGGTGGAGGCGGCGCTATCCGATCAGCGTCTGCAGGGCTTGCAGCAGCGTCGCGAAAAGTTGTTTGAGATGCAAAAAGAGCTGGCTGACAACAGTCTGCCACTGCGGTTGGCCAATGCCGAAGAGCAGGCCCAACTGGCCCGTATGCAGGCGATTGAAGCGAAAATGAACCAAATGGGTGACGCTGTTCAACTGGAGAGCAAACGCCAGCGGCTAAGGCTGATGAAGGGGCTGCTGAACTGGCAGGTCGAGACTGACTTCAAACCCCGTCTGTGGCAGTTCAGCAAATTACTCCGTTCGACAGGTGATGAGCTGGAGCAGAGCCGGCAACTTCGTGAAAGGTTGAAAGGGGCGTTAGAGCAGGCGCCCGGCCGTTTCGAAGGTTTTTCGGGGCGCATCGAATCTCTGAAAGTGCGCATTGCAGAGCTGCAATCTAGCGTGAATGTGACCCTGAAGGCACAGGCCGGAGCGCTGAATCGCCTGGCCAGCGAATCGCTGCAGCAGCGCCGGCAGGGCCTAGAGGCGCTGCAGATCCGGACTCGCTTCGCGCTGGCTCAGCTGCAGGACCGGGCCGCTGCCCGCAGTGAGGCGAGACCATGAAGGTCCTGACTCTGATACTGCTCCTGTCCCTGCTGCAGGGGTGTGTCTCCTGGTTGCAGCGGCAGCCCGAGCCACCCACTCTGGCCAGTCTGCCGAGCCGGGAAAGTGCGGTGGAAGCAACGCCGGTCGAGGCAATGACGCCTGAGAGGGTGATGGAGGACTACCGGGCGCTGCTGCAGCAGCCTGCGCCCCCCGAGCTGACCCATGAAGCGACCCGGCGGTTGGCGGACCTGCAACTGGGGCAGGGCGAACGGCGGCTTGCAGGGGAGGCCCAAGGTTTGTCGGCGGAGGTTCTCTTCGACAGTGCGATCAAACTTTATCGGCAACTATTGGAGCAGAATGACGACATAACCGGGCGTGACCGGCTCTACTATCAGCAGGCCCGGGCTGAAGTGCTGGTCGGCCGGTTGGAGGCATCGCAGCAGACCCTTGATCGTCTGGTGCGGGAACATCCGGAGAGTCTCTATTTCCAGGAGGCGCAGTTTCGACGGGGCGAGTGGTTGTTCACCCGTGCTGACTATGCCGCAGCCCAGCGAGCCTATGCTGCCGCCGTTGCTGCGGGTGGGGATTCGCCGTTCCACCAGCGGGCCCTGTTCAAACTCGGTTGGGCACTGTTCAAGCAACAACAATTCGATGCGGCACTGGATGCCTTCGTGGCGCTGCTCGATCTGCGTGCGGATACGCTCAACCGCCTCGACAGCAAAACCCTGACGCCCAGTGACCGGGAGCTGATGCAGGATACCCTGCGGGTCACCAGCCTCTGTTTTACCCAGCAGGGGGGCGCTGGAGGGATCGACCGATATTTTCAGTCAAACGGCGAACGTCCCTGGCTGCATCGGGTCTATCGCAGCCTGGGGAACCTCTATCTCAAACAGGAGCGTGTCCTCGACGGGGCTGATGCCTATCTTTCATTCGTGCGACGGAGTCCCAGCCATCCACAGGCGCCGTCGCTCCAACTGCTGGCAATCGAGAGTTTCCAGAGCCACGGTTTTCCCGGCCAGGCATTGGCGGCGAAAAGAGAGCTGGCGCAACGTTACCGGCAGGATGGTGAGGCCTGGAAAGGACTGGAACACGAGAGCCGGATCGCCCTCACCCCCCATCTGCGAAAGTATCTGCGGGATCTGGCGAGCCACTATCATGCCTTGGCACAGCAGCCCGGCAAGGTAAAAAAGGGGCAGCGCGATACCTGGTTCAGCGAATCGGTTGTCTGGTATCGCCACTACCTGAGCCGTTTTCCCGGCGAGGCACAAAGCGGTCGGATCAACTTTCTACTGGCGGAGTTGCAGTTTGAGCGGGGTGAATTTGGCCAGGCGGTAGTGGAGTACCAGCGCACTGCTTACGACTATCCACCTCACAAAGATGCCGCCGAGGCGGGTTATGCGGCACTGCTCGCCTTTGATCGACAGAAGTCGCTCCTGCCTGAGGTCCAGCGCCAGGCGTGGCAGCGTCAGGGGGCAGAGAGTGGTTTGCGATTTGCTGACCGTTTCCCCGCTGACAAACGAACCGCCGGGGTGCTGAGTCGTAGCGCCCAACAGTTGTTTCAGCTGGGGCATTATGGCCAGGCCAGAAAAGTGGCGCAGCGCAGCCTGGAGGGTAAAACCGGGCTGGATGTAAAGGGCCAAAGGGTAAGTTGGGCAGTGGCTGCCCACGCCGCCTTCGAATTGGCCGACTACGCTGAAGCGGAAACCGGCTACAACAAGCTGCTGCAACTGTCGGCGGGGGACAAGGCGGGGCAGGGGACGATCCGGGAAAAGCTTGCGGCGGCTATCTACCAGCAGGGTCGGATCCTGAGTGAAAAGGGCGAGGCAGCGGCAGCGGCCCAACACTATCTGCGCGTGGGCCGGGTGGTGCCCGATGCGTCGATTCGTACCACTGCTGAATACGATGGCGCGGCCAGCCTGATCGCTGCGGGGCAGTGGGGGACGGCTACCGGGGTATTGGAGGGATTTCGTCAGCGCTATCCCGAGCATGAGCTGACGATCGATGTCGAGCGCAAACTGGCCCTTGCCTATCTGCAAAATGGGCAGCCGCTGGAGGCTGCGGCGGTGTTCGCGCGGGTTGCCGTTGCGCCTCTGGCGACAGAGGTACAGCAGCAGGCGGCCTGGCAGGCAGCGGAACTCTACCAGAAGGCAGGCAGTGACAAGCGGGCGGTAACTGCATTCAAGATATACATAAAACGTTTCCCCCAGCCTCTGGAACCGGCGATGGAGGCCCGCCAGCAGTTGGTGGAACTCTATCAACGGCTGCATGAACCCGCCAAGCGTGACTACTGGTTGCGCCAGCTCGTTGCTGTTGAGCGCAAGGCTGGTGCCGCCGGTAGTGAACGCAGCCGCTATCTCGCCGCCCAGGCGGCGTTGAGGCTGGCCGAACCGGAATACACGGCCTTTGTGAAAATCTCTCTGAAACGACCCTTGGCGCGCAGTCTGAAGCGCAAAAAGCGCCAGATGCAGCGCGCCATCAAAGCCTATGACCTGGCGGCGGGTTTTGCCCAGGCCGATGTGACCACCCTGGCAACCTTCCGCTTGGCCGAGATCTATCGGCTCTTCGGCGAGTCCCTGCTGACATCGGAACGTCCTGCCGGGCTTTCGGCGGAAGAGTTGGAACAGTATGAGCTGCTACTCGAGGAGCAGGCATATCCCTTCGAGGAGAAGGCGATCGAGGCCCATGAGCAAAACGCCCGTCGGGCGGCGCAGGGTGTCTATGACGACTGGGTGCGTCAAAGTTTCAGTCAGCTGGCGCAATTAAACCCGGCGCGTTATGCCAAACAGGAACAGGGGGAGCGGGTGTTCAATGAGATGCGTTAGACCGATTGCGGGCCTCCTTTTTTTCTCCTTGGTGCTGGTGGGCTGCGCTAATCAGGCACCGCGCCGGGATCTGGCGTCACCTGCTATAGCAGGGTCACCGCCGTTGGAAAAAACAGAGCGGGAGAGTGTGCCCGAGTTGCCGGAACAAGCCCGCTTGCAGCTGAGCCAGGCGCTCATTGCGATGCGTGATGGCCGGGATGAGGAGGCCGAGCCACTGCTGAGGGTGCTGGCGGATGAGTTCCCCGGTTTTGTTTCGCCGCAGCTCAACCTGGGCATCCTGCTGCTCAGGGGGAATCAGACAGAAGCTGCGGAGACGGTATTGCGCCAGGTGTTGCAGATCGACGCGGACAATGCCGTGGCTCAGCACCAGTTGGCGATTCTCTTGCGACGACAGGGGCGTTTCCAGGAGGCCCTGACAGTTTACAGGAGACTGTTGAACAGCAAGCCGGACCATGCTTTGGCTCACCGCAATCTGGGCATCCTCTATGACCTCTATCTCGACGAACCCCGCCAGGCACTGGCCCACTACCAGCAGTTTGCGGAACTCTCCGCCGATGGCAAACAGGAGACAAAAATGTGGATCATAGAGCTGAAAAGACGCATTGGTACCGGGGAGAGACTGGCGGCAGGGGCAAAATGAGTAGAAACAGAGGTGTTTTTCGATGGGCGCTGCTGCTGGCGGCGTTGCTGAATCCGTGGGCGGCCCAGGCAGAGCAGCGGCTGGAACTGGACGGCACGGCGGTAATCGGCAGCCGGGAGTCCCCGCAGGTGCTCTATCTGGTGCCCTGGCGGAAATCGGGGCCGGGTGACCCGTTGGGCATGCCGCCGCTGAAGACAGGAGACGATCTGCTGGTCCCGCTGGAGAGGGCGGTGTTTCGGCGGCAGCTCGACTATTTCAGTGACGCCAATGACCAGCCATGAACGAAACGCCGTACGACCATACACCGTAGGTCGGGTTAGTCGCGCAACCGCGCGAAGCCTGATGCCGGCACGACATCTGGTGCGTTACGTAACCCGACAAATCGTTGTCGGGTTACGATGCGCGCGATGCCAGGTGGTAAAGCTCGGGCTCGACGCAATGCGCATCTATCCCGACCTACAGAACAAGGTTTGTTAAGAGATCAATCTGAATAATCGCTACAGAGGAACCACTATGGACAACTATCTTTTTATCATTCGATTTTTCCAGGAGGGGGGAACTTTCATGTACCCGATCCTGCTGATTTTTGCCCTCGGCCTGGCGATAGCTGTAGAGCGCTACGTCTACCTGGCAAGTGCAAAACTGCGCAACAGTCGTTTCTGGGCGAAGGTGCTGCCACAGCTGAATGCAGGTGAATTCAAACAGGCGCTGCAATCCGCCAGCGACTCCAGCACCGCCTTGGGGCGCATCCTGGTCTACGGTCTGTCCCGAACCCACAATGCACGACGCCGGGGAGATATCGAGATGGCAATGGAAGAGGGACTGATGGAGGAGATTCCACGTTTTGAAAAACGCACTCACTATCTGAGCACCCTGGCCAATATCGCCACACTTCTTGGTCTCTTGGGAACCATTATCGGTCTGATCAACGCCTTTACCGCAGTCGCTGCTGCCGATCCTGTGGAGAAGGCGGATCTGCTCTCCGCGAGTATTTCGGTGGCGATGAATACCACCGCTTTCGGCTTGATGGCGGCGATCCCGCTATTGCTTGTCTACACGCTGCTGCAGAGTCGTACCACCCAGGTTGTCGATAGTCTGGAGATGGTCTCTGTGAAGTTCCTCAATATCGTCACCGAGCGGGCCGGGAGCGCAAAATGAGACGCCGGTCGCGCCGCCATGCAGAAGAGGCGGAGCTGAATATCACCGCCTTCATGAATCTGATGGTGATATTGGTGCCCTTTCTCCTGATCACCGCCACCTTCTCACGCATGGCAGTGCTGGATCTTCACCTGCCACCGGCCAGTGAGGGCAGTAGTGCTGCCAAAGGAGAGCTCCAGCTGGAGGTCATTGTGCGCCACGACGCCATCGAGATTGCTGACCGTCGTGGAGGTCTGATTCAGCGCATCGAACAGCAGGAGTCGGGACAACATCTGCAGCGGCTTTCACAGGTGCTGCAGGCGCTCAAGGCGCGTTATCCCGAAAAGCGCAACGTATACATCCTGTCGGAGCCGGAGGTCTCATATGACGATTTGGTGCAGGTGATGGACCGGGTGCGGATTACCGATCTGGTGCGGGCAGGTTCGGTGGTGCAGGCGGAGCTGTTTCCCGATATCTCCCTGGGCGATGCACCTCCGCTGCCAAAGGCGGCAACCAAGGGTAAAGGTTCATGAAGATGTCACGTCGGGCGAAACGGATGCAACGGCACCACAAGCGCAACCGGGGACGCGGCGGCATCAACCTGGTATCGCTGATGGATATCTTCACTATTCTGGTATTTTTCCTGTTGGTGAACTCCTCAGAGGTGCAGGTACTGCCCAACGCCAAGGCCCTCAAGCTGCCTGAATCGAGCGCAGAGCAGCGCGCAAAAGAGACCATGGTGGTGATGCTCAATACAGAGGAGATTCGGTTGCAGGGAGAGGTCGTGGTGCGGTTAGACCGGCTGGCGGACTCCACCACGGAGATGATCGAGCCGTTGCGACAGGCGCTGGATGAACGAGTGAAAATAGCGCTTCCGACGACGGGGAAGGATGCTGGCGGCATAGGTGAGATCACCATCATGGCGGACAAGCAGGTCCCCTACAGTCTGCTGAAACGGGTGATGTTGACCTGTGCGGAGAGCGAGTTTGGCAATATCTCCCTGGCGGTAGTGAGACGCCCGGAGGAGGGTGAGTCGGAGGTGGCACTATGAGTGTGATGACACATCGACTGGAACTGCCATGGAACAATGCGCACTGGGAGGACCGGCAGTTCCGCCGGTTGCAACTGGCGATGCTGGTGGCGGCGCTGTTGCTTGGGATGATGCTCTCCCTGGTGGAGCTGCCGCAACAGGAACGGTTTACACGCGTCACTCCGCCGCGACTGGCGAAACTCATTCTGGAGCGTCGGCCGATAAAACCGGTGGAGCGCAAGCCGCCGGATGTCGTGATACCCGTGGTTAAACCAAAACCGGTTTCCAAACCGAAACCCAAGCCCAAGCCGGTAGTGAAAAAAAGGCCGAAAAGAGCGCCTTCCAAGGTGGCGAAGAAGCCAAAAAAGAGCGACCCGGCCGCCGCAAGACGCAAGGCGAGCCGGTCGGGTCTGTTGGCTGTTGCCGATGAGTTGGCGGATCTGCGTTCTGCGCCGGCGGTGAGCAGCGTGGCCTCATCCCGCAGCCTCTCCAAGGCGGGGAACAAGGCAAACCGGGTGGAGCGCTCGCTGGTCACTGCGGGTGCCTCCCGTGGCAGTGACGGCATCGATACTGCGAAACTGAGCCGGGATACCGGCTCTCAGGGGTTGAGCGGGCGAAAAACGACCCAGGTGCGATCCGCAGTGCAGGGCAACGGAGGTGGCGGTAGCCGGGCCAAAAAGGTGGCGAAAGACTACTCTGCCCAGCGTACTGAAGAGGAGGTTCAACTGGTGTTCGATCGCAACAAAGGGGCGCTCTACTCCATCTACAACCGAGCCCTGCGAAAGAACCCCTCATTGATGGGAAAGATGCTGCTGGAGATTACCATTGCACCCTCAGGCAAGGTGACTACCTGTCGTTTGCTCTCCTCTGAGCTGGAGAACCGGAAACTGGAGCGAAAGCTGCTCGCGAGAATAAGGATGTTCGATTTTGGCTCCAAAGAGGTGGAGACCACTGTTGTCTCTTACCCGATCGATTTTCTTCCCTCATGAGCGGTGTTGCGGCCCGGGTGCTGGCGCTGCTGCTGGGGTTTGCCAGCCTCGGTGTCGAGGCGCAGTGGTTATGGCGCGGCGCCGATATCATGGGTACCCGAATCACTCTGCAACTGTGGTGTGAGTCGGTGGAACAGGGTGAGGCTGCCATAGAGGCAGTGTTGCAGGAGATGCACCGCATCGACCGATTGATGAGCCCATTCCGGTCCGACAGTGAGTTGTCACGGATCAACCGGGAGGCAAGTCAGGGTATTGTGGCGATCAGCAGCGAGTTGCTGAGGCTGCTGGAGAGGGCACGGCAGATATCGGAGCTGACGGACGGGGCATTCGACATCACCTTTGCCAGCGTCGGTTACCATTACGACTACCGGCGTGGCATCAAACCCAGTGACGCGACGCTGGGGGAGCTGCTGCCCGCCATCGACTATCATAATGTTTTGCTGCAGAAGGATCCGGCCGGCGTGAGGTTTGCCCGGCCGCAGGTGCGTATCGATCTGGGCGGGATCGCCAAAGGTTATGCGGTGGATCGGGGCATAACGATCCTGCGGGATCACGGCATCGAACACGCCACCCTGAGCGCGGGTGGCGACAGTCGTTTTCTTGGCGACCGACGCGGCCGTCCCTGGCGGGTGGGTATCCGCGATCCGGATGACAGGAAGGGCATTAAGGCGTTACTGCCTTTGAGTGAATCGGCACTCTCGACCTCTGGCGACTATGAGCGTTTTTTTATGCTGGATGGGGTGCGCCACCATCACATTCTGAATCCCAAATCGGGCCGCTCGGCCGAAGGGGTGCGTAGTGTCTCGATTGTGGGGCCGGAGGCGGTGACTACGGATGCGCTGGCCACGGCGCTGTTTGTTATGGGCGAACCGGCTGGTATGGCGCTGGTGGAGCGGCTACCGGGTATTGAGGCGGTATTTGTGGATCCAACCGGTGAGATTCGCTTCTCCTCGGGGCTTGCAGCGCAATAAAACTGTGCCAGGTAGTGGTATCGCCTATTCCTGCGCATCCGATATCATCAGGTCGCATAATTGATTCCCATCCATAATCATCAAGATTACTCTCGCAAAGGCGCAAAGAACGCCAATAAACAATTATTATACGTTGAATAACAATAAGTTATAACTTTGCGATCTTAGCGTCTTAGCGAGAGTCGCTGTTTCCGGATGGGCGCTGGTTAGTGCAATTATCAGATGCCGTAAGGCAATTCGGAATACGCTCACACTTTAGATAAATACTCATTTATTTCGTTTAATAGTTATTGGATTTAGCAAGTCGTCACATTTTTCACCAGTAGTGATGGATGGGTTTCACATGTTTTTGAAAGGTCGCTTTTTTCTGTTTTCCTAACGACTAGACTCACCCCCATTGAATTGATTACCAATGGGTTGACGCAGATGTTTGCGAAGATTAGAAAGCTCGTATTTGTAGTAGTTACTGCTCTCTCACTTGCTGCATGCGGCAGTGGAACAGAGGATACCTCCTCTGTTTCAGATGCAACTGGAAGTGCTGCGCTGAAGACGTCAACAAGTCGTATCTCATCATCGATGGATGATGTTGAAGAAGAGGTCAGTGGAGCCATCTACTCAAACAGCAGTGACCTGGAATTGATCAACGATGATCAAGACCAGGTAATAGGCATGCGGTTTGTGGTGGATGTTCCGCAGGGTGCCGTTATCGATAAAGCCAGTGTGCAGTTTACCGTTGACGAAGTATCCACTGGAACAGGTGATCTTGAAATATCTGCAGAACACGTTACTGATGCGGAAAGTTTCGCAAACAGCAGTTATAACGTCTCTTCCCGGACAACTTTTTCCGAAACCGTCAGCTGGAAGCCGGGTAACTGGAATGTTGTTGGTGAGTCCGGTGATGAGCAGGAGACCCCGAACCTTGCTGCGTTGATTCAAAAAGTAGTGGATCAACCCCAATGGCAGCCGGGGCAGCATGTTGTTCTTGTCATCAAGGGTAGCGGAAGAAGAACCGCATCATCTTATGATGGCGACGCTGCCAGTGCACCTCTGCTGAATGTCGATTACTTTGATGACGGGAATACCGGCGACACCGGGACAGACCCTGTACAGCCCAATCAGCCACCTGAATTGTCAGGCACTCCAGCACTTACAGTAGCTGAAGGTGAGGGCTATGTTTTCACGCCAGTAGCCGTGGATGCAGATAATGATGATTTGGTATTCTCGATAAGCAATTTGCCTTCATGGGCAAATTTCAGTGCGGTAAACGGCGGACTGTCTGGAACGCCGGATTACAGTCAATCAGGTACCTATACCAACATCAGCATATCCGTAACCGATGGGGCTGCGACTGTGTCTCTCGCAATTTTTTCCATCACCGTAACTGATGTGAACCGTGCGCCGGTAATCAGTGGCCTGGCGCCCACCCAGGTAGTGGCGGGTGGCAGTTACCAGTTTACTCCGAGTGCTACTGATCAAGATGGAGATGCGTTGGCATTCTCTATTACGGGCAAACCTGCTTGGGCAACCTTCGATTCATCGACAGGTCGTCTGTTTGGGACGCCTTCTGTGTCAGATGCCGGAAACTATGAAAATGTCGGAATTGCTGTTTCCGATGGCGTACATAACGTCTCGCTGCCCGGGTTTACGATTAGTGTGAGTTTGGTAAACAGTGCCCCCGTAATCAGCGGTCAACCACCCTCTCAGGTATTAACGGGCAATAGTTACCAGTTTACTCCGAGTGCTGTTGATCAGGATGGAGATGCGTTGACCTTCTCCATAACGTCCAAACCTGCCTGGGCTACCTTTGATTCATCGACAGGACGTCTGTCTGGAACACCCTCGGTAGCAGATGCTGGCAACTATGGAAATGTCAGGATCTCGGTTTCCGATGGCGCATACACCGCCTCATTGCCTGCCTTTGCGATTACTGTGACTCTGGCAAATAGTGCGCCGACGATCAGCGGCGCCCCATTGAATGAGGTGACTGAAGACACGCTATATCAATTTACGCCTGTTGCCAGCGATGCGGATAATAACCCGCTTGTTTTTTCTATTATCAACATGCCCTCTTGGGCTGTGTTTAACAGCGCAAATGGCAGACTCAGTGGTACTCCCTCCGGGAACGACATTGGTGAATACAATGATATTCGTATCAGTGTAAGCGACGGAGTATCGAGCGCGGCACTCGCAGCATTTTCCATCAATGTGCTGCGCATTAATCATCAACCTGTTGCGAATGATGATCTGGTATCTGCAACGGCGGGGCAGGTGGCGCCGATCGCTGTACTGAATAACGACAGCGGCCTTGAGGATGGGCCGATTACTCTGAGCGTGCTGCAAAATACAACGAAGGGGAGTCTCTCGATCAACGGGGATAATACCTTTTCATACCTCCCGGATGCTGGATACAGTGGTTTGGATTCGTTTACCTACGAGGTTGTGGATGTTGACGGTGAGAGTGCCACGGCAACCGTGACCCTCAGTGTAACTTGCGAGGGAGATTGCACGACACACATGGCCAGAATCAGCTGGAGTCAAAGCAGTGGTGTGGGAGTTCAGGAGTACCGTGTTCACTATGGAACCCAGTCAGGTGTTTACACCCAGTGGGTCGTGGCTGACACGATGACCTCATGATGTGACGGTTCCTGGTGGTGGCGCCTGGTATTTCTCAGTGACTGCAGTTGACAGTCTTGGTGTTGAGTCCGGTTTCGCTGAAGAAGTCAGTTTAACCTTTTAATCCCTTGGGGTTAAATCCCCCGCTGCTTGCAGCGATAGACATTTCATTGCAGGGAAAGAGATTTTTCCGCGAACAACGCAAAAAGCGCAAGGTCGTAGAGTTGTTTCACTCTCTACAACCTTGCGCTTTTTGCGTTTAATCTTCAGGTTATATGAAGGTCAACGAACAAATATTCTAGCGATTGATTTCGTTCACAAAAACATAAAAACAATCTGTTTGTTCTAAAAGTATATGCATAAATCAGGCGGGCATCACACATTGAAATCAGTGTGAAAAAATGTGTCACATGTTTGATTTTATGAACTGTTCATCCACCCAGTAATTTCCAACAATGTAGCCATAACTAATTTGTTTTGCAGGTTGCCAATATGTTGGAAAGTATTTTTTGCAAGCGGTTCTCTTTTTCTCTGTTCATTATCCTATGTGTGTTTTTAGTGTTGCCGCTTTTCACGGGTGTGCAAGCCGGTGAGGCTGATGCAGGTGCTGTGTCAACACGTATTGAGCAGAGAATCTCGGCCTCCATAGATGATGTGGAAGAGGAAGAGAGTGGCAACATCTACGTTAACAGTTCTGACTTGGAGCTGATATACGATGATGAATATCAAGTTATTGGACTCCGCTTTGTCCTGAATCTGCCGCAAGGTGTTCGTGTCGACGAGGCAAAACTTCAGTTTACCGTTGATGAGGTTTCAACCGACCCGACAAGTCTGGGGATTTATCTGGAAAATAGTCTGGATGCGCAGCCATTCAGAAATCTGAGTTATAACGTCTCCACCCGTACTTTTTTTCGTCAGAGTGTGCCATGGCTTCCTGCGGTTTGGACGAGTGTAGGGGAAGCGGGTATAGCACAGCAGACGCCCGATATTTCAGCGTTGATACAGGCGGCAGTCGATCAACCTGACTGGAAGTCTGGAAGCCATATTGTCGTTGTTATTAAAGGCAGTGGCCGGCGTACTGCATCCTCTTATGACGGCGAAATGAATAAGGCGCCGCTACTGTCTGTTTTATACACAAATCGCGAGACGGCTCCTGTTCCCGAGGAGCCGGTGATAGAAGAACCTGTAGTTTCAAAACAGTTCACCAGTCGTATCTCCTCATCTCTTGATGATGTGGAAGAGGAAGAGGATGGAAATATCTATGCCAATAGTTCTGATATTGAACTGATATACGATGGTGAGTATCAGGTTGTCGGACTTCGCTTCGCTGTAGATCTGCCACAGGGCGCCCGCATCGATGAAGCGAACCTTCAGTTTACGGTCGATAAGGTTTCCCGTAGGGGCAGTAGTCTTGAAATCGGTGTGGAACAGACGCCTGATGCAGTGCCGTTTCAGAAAAGCAGTTATAACGTTTCATCACGCACGCTTTTTGCAAATTCCGTTGCATGGTCTCCACCTGCGTGGAGAAAAAGGGGAAGAGCAGGTGCTGGGCAACGGACGCCCGACATCTCTGCACTGATACAGGCTGCGGTCGACCAACCGGATTGGCAAGCCGGGAATCATCTGGCAGTGGTCATAAAAGGTAGCGGACGTCGTGTGGCCTCTTCTTTTGACGGCAAGGCAGATAAAGCCGCTCTTTTGGTCATCAACTACCAGGTTAGCGACAGCAGTGGCACTATAGATCCACAGCTACCGAATCATGCACCGACCATTTCCGGTCTCCCTGCATCTGTTGTGGCAGAAAACACACCTTACCATTTTGTGCCGGCAGCCGATGATGCCGATGGTGATAAACTGAACTTTAGTGTCCGTAATCTGCCTGCTTGGGCAAGTTTTGATCCTGCAACCGGGAGCATCTCCGGTACCCCCGGCTTTGATGCTGCAGGCAACTACGGTCCTATCAGTATTAGTGTAACTGACGGCACGGAGAGCGCTACACTGACTGGTTTTTCCATCACTGTCAGCGACACAAACCGTCTGCCGACCATCAGCGGGTCTCCTGCCGATAGTGTCACGGAAGGCTCGACCTACAGCTTCACCCCCAGCGCATCCGATGCGGATGGTGACAACCTGCTCTTCAGTATCAGCAATAAGCCGTTTTGGACCGGGTTCAACACCTCCACCGGTCAACTCTTCGGTACGCCAGGTTCCAGCACAGCAGGTAGCTACGGCAACATCCTCATCAGCGTGACCGACGGTACCGAGAGCAGCTCACTGGCCAGCTTCACAATCATGGTCAGCGGTGACAGCAATAACAACAACACACCAACCATTACCGGTTCGCCTGCCACCAGTGTTGCAGAAAAGGCGACCTACTCCTTCACTCCAAGCGTTTTCGATGCGGACGGTGATGCCCTGAGCTTCAGCATTACCAATCGGCCGAACTGGGCTAACTTCGATCCCACCACCGGTCGACTGTTCGGCAATCCAAGCTACAATGATGCCGGGATCTGGGGCGACATCCTTATCAGCGTGACCGACGGCACGGAGAGCGCCTCACTGGCCAGCTTTTCCATCAGCGTCAGCAACACAAACCGCTCGCCAGCTATCAGCGGCTTGCCTGCAGCTAGCGTCGCTGAAGGTTCAGCTTACAGCTTCACCCCCAGCGCCTCTGACCCGGATGGCGACAACCTGGTCTTCAACATCACCAACAAGCCGGCTTGGGCCAGCTTCAACACCGCCACCGGACAACTCTCCGGCACACCTGGCGCAGGCACGGCCGGCAGCTATGGCAATATCGGCATCTCTGTCTCCGACGGTACCGAGAGCGCAACACTGAGCGCCTTCCAGATCATCGTCACCGCACCTGCACCAGGCGGGGGTAACAATCTCTATGTCGACCCGCTCATCGGCGCATCGAGCTGCAACGACTATGATGTTGGCAGCCGCGCCTGCGGTGCAGGTTCCGAAACGGCCTTTCGCAACCTGAGCGGGGCCGCCGCAGCGGCTGTCGCCGGTGAAACCGTTTTGATTCGTGAGGGCAGCTATAACGAACCGCTGATTCCGCAGAACTCCGGCACGCCTGGCAACTACATTACCTATCGCAACTACGACTCGGAGCAGGCGACGATCACCGGCACCAACCTCAGTCCGGCCATCGACATCTCCAATCGCGAATACCTTATCCTGCAGGGATTGCGGGTAGAGGATGTCTATCGTTGGATGTACGCCCTCAATGCGCATCACAACATCCTGCAGTACAACAGCTTCCTGCGGGCAAACCACGGCAGCACCAGCGCCAAGACCGGCCTGTTCTTTCAGGAGGCAACCCATAACAAGATTCTCAACAACACCATCGAGGACTCTTCACAGGATAACCTTGCCCTGATCAAGTCGGATCACAACCTGGTGGAGGGCAATACCTTCGTGCGCGCAAGCCATACGCTTTGGGTGATCAAGTGCGGCAACTTCAACGTGATCCGCAATAACCATTTCGATAACGAGATCCAGAAGATCGGCGAGATCTATGACTGCGATAACGTGGGCTTCGATCACGAGTTCACCCTTCACGACGCCACCAAGTACAACCTAGTGGAAGGCAATACCTTTGCCAAAACCAGCTCGTATTACAGCACCTCCGGCGGCAACGGTATCCAATATGCGGGCCAAAACGGCATCATTCGCCAGAATGTCTTCTATGCGAACAATTCCGGACTCGGCATGCAGAACTATAGCCAGGAAGCCCGTTTCAACACCCATAACCGGGTCTACAACAATGTCTTCCACAAAAACCTCTGCGGCGGCATCACCACGATGGACTCTTCAGTGGGGGGCTTTGAGGACAACCTCTTCGCCAACAACATTCTCAACAGGAATACGGACTGCGAAAGGCCCGATGCTCCCTACCAGCACGTCTACCGTAACGACATGTCGGGTTATCAATTCGATACCAACAACTTCTTCTCCGGCAACCTGGGAGATAATGTGATCGGACACTGGGGCAGCAGCGGTATCTCACTGGTCGATGCGCAGAACACTAAACCGGCTTTCTACGTCAACAACCTGGAGCAGGATCCGCAATTCGTGGATGAGGTCAACCACGTCTTCACCCTCCAATCCACGAGCCCGATGATCGATGCCGGACGGTTCCTCACCACCACCGTGGGCAGCGGCAGCGGCGCCACCCTGGTGGTCGATGATGCCGGTTACTTCTACGACGGTTTCGGCATCGACGGTGAGGCCGGGGATGAGATCCAGCTACGGGGCAGTAATGAGACTGCCATTATCGTCGGGATCCTTCGCAATGCCTGCCCTCGACCGTGCCAGGCGGAACGCAGGCCAGGGCGTAGCCCTGAAATACAATGGCGCGCCTGCTGGATATGGGGCGTTTGGGCGCTATCGGTGCACTACTACAGATAGCAATACCATGTATGGCGTA
>NZ_JAAVSH020000001.1:1823967-1842844 GCF_011947365.2 endosymbiont of Lamellibrachia barhami | reverse complement strand
CCAGTTTCTTTTCTACGTATTGCTCATTCTGACGTAGGCCCGACTGCTGCCGCGGATCGGGTAATAGTGATTAAGGTACCGCATGAGTTGCTGGTGCTGGTGGTTCTCCAGTCGATCTTTCACTCATTCCACAATCCCATCTGCTCCAATATGGCAAAACCGTTACAGTTCCGATCGAATGGAACAGCGTTAGGTCAGGTTGTGAAGAGAAACGGTAACCCGCACCGCACCGTCTGCACCATCGTTTCAAGTGTATAGGGTTCCAGCGCTTGCGCAGACGACGGATATGCACATCGACCGTACGCTCTTCGATATAGATATTGATGCCCCAGACCCGGTCGAGTAGTTGTGAGCGGGAGTAGACCCGCTCGCGGTGCGTCATGAAAAAATGCAGCAGGCGAAACTCAGTGGGGCCCAGTTCAACGGCTTTGTCCTGTACCATCACGCGATGGCTTGCCGGGTCGATACAGAGTCCGCTGCACTCTATCCTGCTTTCGTCAAATAGCGGGGATACACGCCGCAAAACGGACCGGATGCGTGCCAGTAGTTCACGGGCGGAGAACGGCTTGGTGACATAATCTTCGGCACCGGTCTCAAGCCCCCTGACCTTGTCATCCTCCTCGCCTTTGGCGGTAAGCATAATGATCGGAATCGATTCAGTCACCTGATCAGACTTCAAGCGGGAGGCCAGCTCAATGCCGCTCATGCCCGGCAACATCCAGTCCAGCAGGATCAGATCCGGTGGGGATTGCTGCATCCGCTTGATCGCGACCGCTGCGTCCTCCGCAACTACCACATGAAACCCCTCCTGCTCCAGAACGAAGCGAAGCATCTCAAGCACGGCAGATTCGTCATCCACCACTAAAATTGTCGGCGCAACCATCTCAGGTTCCTAAAAATGAGTTGGTGTCCAATTAAAGCGGAGTTTTGTTACACCACGATGACGATCTGACGGAATTTATGAAGTCAAACCTGGACTAACGAGCGATACTTCAACGACCGGCTGATGCTCAACTTTTGCCACGACCTGCCCTGCAACCACCGATTCATAGAATTCCGGCTGGTGATTACGGAACATGATTCCAATACCCGACTGCGACGTATGCACCACAATCCCCATCATCCGCCAGTTACGTCCGTATCTGCGAAGATCAACCTCCACCAGCACGCCGCTGGGCAACGTCAGACTCTCCGCTTCAAAGCAAATCCCCAGCATGGAACAGTTCACTGCCTTGCCGGGAAAGGCGCGCTGTTTGCGGTGCAGAATAAAACCGCCGGATGACATGGCAGTGACAGAGAAATGAAGGTCTGCTGACAATCCCACAGGAATCTAATTTCTTTTCCCGCTAAAGAAGTTTCCCAATCACCAGTCCACTCCCTCAGAGAGCCAACTGGCGCACAGACAAAATGTGAAAAAGGTCGTATTTTGCACAACTGGAAGGCTTCCTCCGTTGCTTATGGAATCTGCTCCCTAAACTTTCTGGCAGACTTGGCGTTAAATATGGACATCAACCCAGTTTTATAAATTAAAGATGTGCAGTCATGTTAAATAATACTTTTTCCAAGACCTTCCTCACCACGTTATTGGTTCTCCTGCTTGCAGCCTGTGGCGGTGGCACTACCGACGAAGGAACGGACCAGACCGCCAACAAAACCACTTTTGTCGGCAGCGTGGGCGACGGCCCGGTAGTCAACGCTCAGGTCACCCTGCGCAATGCCGCCGGCCGGATACTGGCAACCACCAGCTCCGACGCCCAGGCAGATTACCACTTCACTGTCGAGGTTCAGCCAGAGGACTACCCCCTTACAGTCGAAGCAACTGGCGGCACCGACTTGGTCACCGGAAGCGCACCCGAGTTCAATCTTCGCAGCACCATCCTGGCGCCGGAAGAAACCCGGGCAAACATGACGCCCCACTCCAGCCTGATCATGGCGTTGGCGGAAAGACTACCCGGCGGGATCAGCACCGCCAACATGCAAACTGCACAGAACACCGTCCTCACTCGATTCGCCTTCGGGCTGGACACACAGCAGATCAACGACCTGCTGCACACCGAAATTGTGGAGAACAATGTAGCCCAGATCATAAAATCATCGGAAGCGATGGGGGAGTGGCTGCGCCGCACCCGCGATGCCATCCGCGATGCAGGCACAAATCCCGGCATCGATGTCGATGAGTTGATCGGCCACTTGGCGGATGATCTTGTCGACGGCCAACTGGATGGCAGCAATGGCCAACTTCAGATCGCAGACATGGCCCAGGTCATCTCCAGTGCGGTACTGCTGGAGACCATGATCAACCAACTTCAAGTCAACGGGCTGGATGTCACCTTAGCCATGGACGACGCCATCGCGGCCATTCTGCCCGGCTCCCAGGCAGGCACTGATCACGTGATGATCACCGGTGACCTGATACAGCAGACCCGTCTTGCGCTGGCAACAGCAGGCAATTTCGACCCGACAGCAATACTCAACGACATCGACAGCGGCCTTGCTGCCCTCACTGCCGGCAGTGACGTCACCACCGTCCGCAATGGGCTTCCTGCGGACAGCACTACCCGCCTCGCAACCGCCATCCAGAATGGACTGCAGGAGATCGGCAATGCCAATCAAGCACCGGTGATCTCCGGATCGCCTGCCGGTAATGTTGCTGAAGGCTCAACCTACAGCTTCACCCCCAACGCATCCGATGCAGATGGCGATGCGCTGGTCTTCAGTATCAGCAACCCGCCGGCTTGGGCCAGTTTCAACACTGCGACTGGAAATCTATCCGGTACACCTGGTGCGGGCACGGCCGGCAGCTATGGCAATATCGGCATCAGCGTGACCGACGGCGCAGAGAGCACCTCACTGGCGGGCTTCACTATTGTCGTCAGCAGTAACAGCAATAACAACAGCGCACCAACCATCACCGGCTCACCGGCCACCGGTGTTGCCGAAAGAGCGACTTATACATTTACCCCGAGCGCATTCGATGCGGACGGTGACGCACTGAGCTTCAGCATCACCAACAGACCGAACTGGGCCGGCTTCGACCCCACCACCGGCCAACTGTTCGGCAACCCAGGCTACAATGATGCCGGGATCTGGGGCGATATCCTTATCAGCGTGACCGACGGCACGGAGAGTGCCTCACTGGCCAGCTTTTCCATCACTGTCAGCAACACAAACCAGGCACCGGTCATCAGCGGCTCACCGGCGGGCGGCGTTGCCGAGGGTTCGGCCTACAGCTTCACCCCCAGCGCCTCTGATCCGGATGGCGATAACTTGGTCTTCAGTATCGTTAACAAGCCAGTCTGGGCCGGTTTTGACACCGCCACTGGGCAGCTCTCCGGCACGCCTGGCGCCGGCACGGCCGGCAGTTATGGCAACATCCTCATCAGCGTAACCGACGGTACGGATAGCGCCTCACTGACCAGTTTTACCCTCACTGTCACCAGCACTACCAACAGCGCACCGAGCATCTCCGGCTCACCGGCCAGCAATGCCACAGAGGGCACAGCCTACAGCTTCACCCCCAGCGCCTCTGATCCGGATGGCGATAACCTGACCTTCAGTATCGTTAACAAGCCGGCCTGGGCCAGCTTCAACACCGCCAGCGGGCAGCTCTCCGGCACACCTGGCGCAGGCACGGCAGGCAGCTATAGCAATATCGGCATCACTGTCTCCGACGGTACCGATAGCGCAACACTGAACGCCTTCCAGATCACTGTCACCGCACCCGCACCAGGCGGGGACAACAACCTCTATGTCGACCCGCTCATCGGCGCATCGAGCTGCAACGACTATGATGCCAGCAGCCGTGCCTGCGGCGCAGGTTCCGAAACGGCCTTTCGCAACCTGAGCGGGGCCGCCGCAACGGCTGTCGCCGGTGAAACCGTTTTGATTCGCGAGGGCGATTACAATGAGGCGCTGATTCCGCAGAACTCCGGCACACCCGGCAACTACATCACCTATCGCAACTACGACTCGGAGCAGGCGACGATCACCGGCACCAACCTCAGTCCGGCCATCGACATCTCAAACCGCCAGTATCTCATTCTGCAGGGATTGCGGATTCACGATGTCTATCGTTGGATGTACGCCCTCAACGCCCATTACAACATCCTGCAGTACAACAGCTTCCTGCGGGCAAACCACGGCAGCACCAGCGCCAAGACCGGCCTGTTCTTTCAGGAGGCAACCCATAACAAGATTCTCAACAACACCATCGAGGACTCTTCACAGGACAACCTTGCCCTGATCAAGTCGGATCACAACGTGGTGGAGGGCAACACCTTTGTGCGCGCCAGTCACACGCTCTGGGTGATCAAGTGCGGCAACTTCAACGTGATCCGCAATAACTATTTCGATAACGAAATCCAGAAGATCGGCGAGATCTATGACTGCGATAACGTGGGCTTCGATCACGAGTTCACCCTTCACGATGCCACCAAGTACAATCTGGTGGAAGGCAATACCTTTGCCAAAACCAACGCTTATTACAGCACCTCCGGCGGCAACGGCATTCAATATGCGGGCCAAAACGGCATCATTCGCCAGAATGTCTTTTATGCGAACAACTCCGGACTCGGCATGCAGAACTACAGCCCGGAGGCCCGTTTCAACACCCACAACCGGGTCTACAACAACGTCTTCCACAAAAACCTCTGTGGCGGCATCACCACGATGGACTCTTCAGTCGGTGGCTTTGAGGACAACCTCTTCGCCAACAACATCCTCAACAGGAATACGGACTGCGAAAGGCCCGACGCTCCCTACCAGCACGTCTACCGTAACGACATGTCGGGTTATCAATTCGACAGCAACAACTTCTTCTCCGGCAACCCGGGGGATAATGTAATCGGACACTGGGGCAGCACCGGCATCTCACTGGTCGATGCGCAGAACACAAAACCGGCTTTCTACGTCAACAACCTGGAGCAGGATCCGCAGTTCGTGGATGAGGTCAACCGCGACTTCACCCTCGAACCCACGAGCCCGATGATCGATGCCGGACGGTTCCTCACCACTGCTCCGGGTAGTGGCAGCGGCACCACCCTGGTAGTCGATGATGCCGGTTACTTCTACGACGGTTTCGGCATCGACGGTGAGGCCGGGGATGAGATCCAGCTACAGGGCAGTAATGAGACTGCCATTATTGTCGGGATCAACTATGTCAGCCACACCATCACCCTCGATCGTGCATTGAGCTGGAATACCGGCCAGGGCGTTGCCCTGAAATACAACGGCAGCGCACCGGATATGGGGGCGTTTGAAACCCCTTAGCTTAATCGAACGTCTTTGCCCGATCCGCTACGCTTGATCGGGCCTACATGAAAAATGAATCATGACCAACCATCCCTGGTTGTGGCGAAATACTGTAGGTCGGTTCAAGCGTAGCGGAACCGGCACAGACGGATTCCCCCATTCCTGTTATTCTCGTCAGTTTTCCGCAGTCCAAACCGAACGAAGACGATGAAGACCCAGATCCAGTCCCTGGTTACCGGGGCGCTCCAGCAGCTCAGCGATGATGGGGTTATCCCCGCCGATGCCATCCCCGTTCCCAATATCGACCGTACCCGCGACAGCAAACACGGAGACTTTGCCACCAATGTGGCGATGGTGCTGTCCAAGGTCGCCCGCTGTAAACCCCGGGATCTGGCGGAGAAGCTGGTGGCCGCACTGCCGGACTCCGGTCAGGTGGAACGTACCGAGATCGCCGGCCCTGGCTTCATCAACTTCTATCTGGCGCCAGCTGCCTATCATCGGCTGATACCTACGATCATGGAACAGGGTTCCGCATTCGGTCGCAGCAATCTGGGCGCAGGCAAACGGGTGCAGGTGGAATTCGTCTCCGCCAACCCCACCGGCCCGCTGCACGTGGGACATGGACGCGGCGCCGCCTATGGCTCCGCTGTGGCTGACCTGCTGGAGGCGGTGGGTTATGAGGTGCACCGCGAATACTACGTCAATGATGCCGGCCGGCAGATGGATATCCTCGGCACCTCGGTCTGGCTGCGCTATCTGGAGCTGTGTGACGAGGCGTTGACCTTCCCGGCCAACGGCTACAAGGGCGACTATGTCTGGGACATCGCCGCCACCCTGCACCGGGATCATGGCGACAGCTACCGCCACAGCACTGAGGAGCTCTTCGACAACATTCCCGCCGACGAGCCGGAGGGCGGCAACAAGGAAAAGCACATCGACGCCCTGGTCCAACGCGCCAAAGAGCTGCTCGGCGATAATCGCTACCGGTTCGTATTCGAGCTTGGGCTCAATACCATTCTCGATGACATCCGCGATGACCTCTCACTGTTCGGCGTCGACTTCGATGAGTGGTACTCGGAACGCACCCTGATGGAGAGCGGTGCGGTCAACAAGATGATCGAGCGCCTGCGCAAGTCGGACCACGTCTACGAAGAGGGCGGCGCCCTCTGGTTTCGCTCCACCGCCTTCGGCGACGAGAAGGACCGGGTAGTGGTGCGTGACAACGGCCAGACCACCTATTTCGCCTCCGACATCGCCTATCACATGGACAAGCTGGAACGCGGCTTCGACCGGGTGATCGACATCTGGGGCGCGGATCATCACGGTTACGTACCCCGTGTGCGCGCCGCATTGAAGGCTCTGGGCGATGACGACAGCAAGCTCGACGTGCTGCTGGTGCAGTTCGCCATCCTCTATCGGAACGGAGAGAAGGTACCGATGTCGACCCGCTCAGGCTCCTTCGTCACCCTGCGAGAGTTGCGCAAAGAGGTGGGGGCCGATGCCGCCCGCTTTTTCTACATGATGCGCAAGTGCGAGCAACATCTCGACTTCGACCTGGATCTGGCAAAATCCCAGTCCAGCGACAACCCGGTCTACTATGTGCAGTATGCCCACGCACGCATCTGCAGCGTATTACGCCAAGCCGCAGACAGGGGGATCGACGTTCAGCCCAGCGCCGGCACTGAGAACCTGGATTGTCTCACCGAAGCCCACGAGCAGGCCCTGCTGGTCACCCTGGCCAAGTACCCTGAAGTGGTGGAAGCTGCCGCCACCCACGAAGAGCCACACCAACTCACGCACTATATGCGCGATCTTGCCAACGATTTTCATACCTACTACAACGCACACAAATTCCTGATTGATGATACTGCCCTGCGTGACGCCCGCATGAAACTGATCCTGGCCACCCGTCAGGTATTGCGCAATGGCCTGCTGCTGCTCGGTGTCTCCGCCCCGGAGAGCATGTAACCCATGGTCGACTACAAGCGCCGCGCCGCGCCGAAACAAAAAAACAAAAAACACCATGGCAACTGCAGCCTCTGGTTTTTTTCCGGTTTCATCGTCGGGGCATTTATCATGGGACTGGTATGGCTGAAGCTGGGCCAGGATCTGGCAGAGGGACACATCCCCGGGGTTACGCCGCCAAAACCCACGGCAACGCATCCCAGGCAGACTGAACCGGAACAGCAAGAGGCGCCTAAACCACGCTTTGATTTCTATACCATCCTGCCGGAAATGGAGGTGGTGATCCCGGAGGATGAGATCATCGAAAGCGAGGTGCCGGCAAGACCCGCCCCCCCGACCCGACCCGACAAGAAGCCGACTGTGATACAGGGGGTCTCCTACATCCTGCAGATGGGCTCGTTCCGTAAACATGCAGACGCCGACCGCATGAAGGCGAGGCTCGCCCTGATCGGCATCGAGACGGAGATCCAAAAGGTCAGCATCAACAACCGGGACACCTACCACCGGGTTCGCAGTGGCCCCTACAACAGCCGTCAGCGGCTTAATGAGGCGCTCAAACTGGCTAAAGAGAACCGCATCAGCACACTGGTGATAAAACTCAAAAAATAGCCCATAATCTTTCCGGGTACACCTTGATCGCCGGCACAAATCCGACGCAAGAACAAAAGTCCTAATGTTTCGGCGCTTTGAGCCGATAAAGGCTGTACCCTTGATCAACGATCAATGTCTGATGAGTTTGCACCATGGAACTTGAAACCTACCGTTTCACTCCCGGCAACGGCTGGGACAGGGAACCTGACCACAACCTCGACTCCCCGAATACCCTCGTGCTTTTTTTCGGGGCGCCCGATTACTCGCTGATCGAAGACGCCGTATCGTGGCTGGAGGGGCGCTTCGCCCAAAGCGTCATACTCGGCTGCTCATCCGCCGGAGAGATATTCGGCGATGAACTCTCCCTCAACGGTCTGGTAGTGGCGGTACTCCGCTTTCGGGAGACCCGCCTCAGGGTTGCCTGCACCGAGCTGGCACAAACCAGTGATTCATCTCGCGTGGGACATCAAATCTCATCCGCGCTGTTGGACACCGATCTACAGGGCATACTGGTATTATCCGAAGGCCTCGGCGTCAACGGCAGCCAGCTGATCGAAGGCATCAATAGCTCACTGCCGAAGCACATCACAGTCACCGGCGGTCTGGCTGGGGACGACGACCGGTTCGAGCAGACCTGGGTCTGGCATGACGGGCTTCGCAGCGCCAAACTGATCTGCGCATTGGGCCTGTACGGCTCCAAGATATCCATCGGATACGGCTCGAAGGGGGGATGGGATCTGCTGGGCCATGAACGGGAGGTTACCCGTTCAGTCGACAACATACTCTACGAACTGGATGGGCAACCCGCACTTGATATCTACAAACGTTATCTTGGAGAGCGCGCCTCCGGTCTGCCGGCCACTGGTCTGCTGTTTCCACTCTCCATGCGAGACCAGGAGACCACAGACGACCCCAAGGTGCGCACCATCCTGGCTGTCGACGAGACCGAACAGTCAATCACCTTCGCCGGTGATATTCCGCAGGGCAGCTTCGTCCGCCTGATGCGCGCCAATTTCGACCGCCTGATCGACGGCGCGGCCACAGCCGTCGAAGAGATCGACCTCAGCCGTTATCACGGAGGCCCGGTCCTCTGCATCGCCATCAGCTGTGTGGGACGCAGGCTGGTGCTCGGTGAACGCACGGAAGAGGAGATAGAGGCAACCCTGGAGGGATTGCCCGCAGAAACCAGGCAGATCGGTTTCTACTCCTACGGCGAACTCTCCCCTTTGAGCAGCGGACGCTGCGACCTGCACAATCAGACCATGACCCTGACCCTGATCTGGGAAGATGAATAATGCACCGCCTGTTGCGCCGGCAGCTTAAAAAGTCTGGCCTCGACCCTGCTTCAGAGACCGCCCCCACCCTGGATCAGTGGCGTAAATTACTGCCGCACATCGACCGTGCCTATGGGCAGTCGGACCAGGATCGCTACACCCTCGAACGATCCCTGACCATCTCCTCCGACGAGATGCATGAACTCTATAAGCGACTCAAAGACTCAACCGAGGCACGATGGGGAGCGATCGCCAATGCGCTGCCGGATCTGCTCTTTCTACAGGATGCACAGGGCATCTATCATGAGATCTTCTCAGAGGCCCGGGACGACAAACTCTTCCGTCCCGAGAATGAGATCATCAACAAACACCCCAAAGAGATCTTCCCTCCAAAGGTTGCAGACACCTTCATGGCATTGCTGCAGAAAGCGCTGGATACGCAGGAGGTGCAGATCCTCGAATATGAACTGGATGTTCCAGCAGGCAGACGCTGGTTCGAGGCTCGCATGACGCCGACCAAGTTGCGACTCAACGGAGAACAAACGGTGATCACTCTGGCCAGGGACATCACCGACAGAAAACAGGCGGAGGTTCGCCGGCGGCTCGCCTCCACCGTATTCGAGGCCGTCACCGAAGGCATGGTGATCCTCGATCGGGAACACCATATTATTTTCGTCAACAGTGCATTCACCTATATCACAGGTCGCTCGGAAGCTGAAGCTGTCGGGAAAGAACCACGCTTTCTGCAAAGCGGCGCAAGCGAGGAAAAGCTTCGTATCATCTGGTCTATTGTCGACGCCAAGGGCAGTTGGCGCGGGGAGATACAGAGCCGCCGCACCAATGGTCAGATCTACCACCTTTGGCTCAGCATCAACGCAGTCAAAGACAGCAATGAGAGAATAACCCACTACGCCCTCGTTCTAAGTGATATCTCAGAACTCAAGCGCTCCCAGGAAGAGCTGGAATATATTGCCACCCACGATCCTTTGACTCACCTGCCGAATCGCACGTTGTTTCACGAACAGCTGGAACAGGCGATACACCGCTCGAAGCGAGTCAACCGCAGAGGCGCCGTCTTCTTCCTTGATCTGGACCGTTTCAAAAACATCAACGATACATTGGGACACCATGTTGGCGACGACCTGCTCTTCCAGGTTGCGGAGAGACTGCGCCAGACAGCCCGCGAAGAGGACATGATCGCCCGGATCGGCGGCGATGAGTTCACCTTGGTCATAGAGAATCTGCAACGGGCAGAAGATGCCGCCATGGTTGCAAAAAACCTGTTGCAGACCTTTTCGGCACCCTTCCCGCTAAAAGGGTATGAACTGGAGATCTCCGCCAGTATAGGCATCAGCATCTTTCCCGATGACGGCGATGAGATCAGCCAACTGACCAAACAGGCGGATTCCGCCATGTACAGCGCCAAGGAGCAGGGCCGAAACACCTTTCGCTTCTTTACCCAGAAGTTGACTGATACCGCCTTCGAGTTTTTTGATTTGGAGATCAGCCTGCGCAGGGCGCTGGAACTCGGCCAGTTCTTTCTGCTCTACCAGCCGCAATACGATCTGATCAGCGGCGAACTCATCGGTGTCGAAGCCCTGATACGGTGGAACCATCCCGGTATGGGGCTGGTCTCACCCGACCGTTTCATCCCCATCGCAGAGGTCAGCGGCCTTATCGAACCCATCGGAGAATGGGTGCTGCAAACCGCTGCCACCCAGGCGATCCAGTGGGACAGGGCGGGACTGAAGCCCTTTCCCGTTAGCGTGAACCTCTCCCGGCGCCAGCTCAACAATCCCGGACTGGTCGATATGGTGAGCAATATTCTCGAAACGACCGGTCTGCCGGGCGAACGTCTGGAACTGGAGATCACCGAGAGCGCCCTGCTGGAGACAGAAGAGCGGGCCTGCAGCAGCCTGGAAAAACTGCGTGCGCTGGGATGCAGCATTGCCATAGACGATTTCGGGACAGGTTACTCATCACTCGCCAACCTCAAGCTCTTCCCGCTGGACAGGCTCAAGATCGACAAATCCTTCGTCTGCGGCGTGACCAAAGACCCAAATGACGAAGCAATCATTCGCGCCAGCATTGCACTCGGCAACAGTCTGCAACTCAGCGTAATCGCAGAAGGGGTGGAGACCGAGGCCCAACGCGACTTCCTGCTAAAAGAGGGATGCCGGGAGGTGCAGGGGTTTCTGTTCAGTCAGCCGGTGGAGGCGAAGAGGATTGAGGAGATGGAAAGAAGGTTAAAGGCTAAAGGCTAAAGGCTAAAGGCTGGCAAATCAAAGATTTTCCTGGATCTTGTGTCAAACATGTAGGCCCGATCAAGCGCAGCGGATCGGGCATTCAGACTTTTGTAGAACCATTTAGGTTGCCGGTTCCGCTGCGCTTGAACCGGCCTACGGTACTTTAGCCTTTTGCCTTTCTTTTCATTCCCCCGGACAACCGGCATTGAACTCCACCGGCACCACCTGAACTGCCTCGCCGGATCCGCCCCAACTGTAGACCTCGGTGGTCGCGGGGTCGCATTTATCGCAGCTTGAACCGCAGGAGGCATAGACGCTGTGCTTCTGCACCCGGCCCTTGCGAATCCAGTGTTCGAGCATACCGCGCACCGCGTCAGGGTCGGCATCGAAGTGCATGGCGATATCCGCCAGGCTCGCCTGTTTGCGCGCTATCAGGTAACGTTTGATATCTGCAAGAATCATATCTCAACCCCCTGCATCTCCCGCTGCTCCCGTTGTGACCAGAAACGCAATCCAATGACGACTATCACCAACAGGGTCAGCAACCCAACGATCCATGCCATGGCGCTCTCTGGATGTCGGGAGTAGGTGGCAGCCTGATAGAAGATACTCGACGCCATGAATGCAACACCGGTGGTCCAGGCAGCCACAAAGGCCGCCCAAGCGCCGCCCGCCTCCCGCTTGATCGCACCGATGGTGGCAATACAGGGAAAATAGAGCAGGATAAAGAGCAGATAGGCGAAGGCGCCCGCCTGTCCGTCGAAACGCGCTGCCATGGCGCCGAAGAGACTGACATCCACCGCCTGGGCCTCTGCGGCCGCCTCTACAGAACTAACATCACCCACGTTGAGGGCCAAAGGATCGCCCAACAGATCTTTCACCCCCACAAGGTTCTCGGGCACCGTGGCTGCAGCCTCGAGCAGCGCCTGCCAAAAGTCGAAGGGGGCCGCCTCTGTCACTCCGTTCTCTGCGGCGGCCAACCCGGTATAGAGGGAGTTCAGGGTGCCAACCACCGCCTCTTTGGCCAAAACACCGGTAAAGATACCCACGGTCGCCGGCCAGTTGTCCTCTTTGATACCCAGTGGTGCAAACAGGGGTGTCAGCAGTTTACTGGCCGCACTGAGTACCGATTTCTCTGAGTCCTCATTACCGAAGGAGCCGTCCGTACCGATGGAATTAAGCACATTGATCGCCAACACCATGAGGATAATCACCCGCCCTGCCTCCTTGATGAAGAGTCGGACCCGATCCCAGGTGCGCAGGGCGACCCCCTTTGCCGTCGGCATATGGTAAGGGGGAAGTTCCATCATGAAACCGGTACTCTCACCCGAAAGCAGTGTCCGCTTCATGATCATTCCGGTGAGAATCGCCACCGTGATACCGATCATGTAGAGCCCAAAAACCAGGTTCTGGCCATTGGTGGGAAAGAAGGCTGCGGCAAAGAGCGCATAAACAGGCAGTCGCGCCCCACAGGACATGAAAGGGTTCATCAGGATCGTCAGCTTGCGCTCACGAACACTCTCCAGGGTACGGGTCGCAAGCACCGCCGGCACATTGCAGCCGAAGCCCACGATCATCGGCACGAACGCCTTGCCCGGCAGACCTATGGAACGCATGAAGCGATCCATCACAAAGGCGGCGCGGGCCATGTAGCCGGTATCCTCCACCACCGAGAGAAAGAGATAGAGGGCAGTGATGATGGGGATAAAGGTGGCCACCACCTGAACGCCGCCACCCACTCCGTTGGCGAGCATCACCACCATCCAGTCGGGGAAACCGATATCGAAGAGCAGCAGGCCGAAGCCGTCGACAAAGATAGCCCCGGCCACGCCATCGAAAAAGTCGATAAAGGCGCCACCGATATTGATGGCAAACATGAACATCAGGTACATCACCGCCAGAAAGACCGGAATGCCGAAGATACGATTCAATACCACTTTGTCGATGCGGTCACTGAGCGTCTTGCCCGCCTTACCGCGCTCATGTACCACGGTCTGCGCCAAGGCGTGAGCATGACCGTAACGGGCATCGGCGATGTGGATATCCGCCTCTTCGCCTGCACGATTCTCTATGGCCTGCTGCCACTCATTCACTTTCGTCTCGAGAACAGCGTTGGCATGACTCAATGCAAAGGCATCCTCCTCCAGCATCTTCAGCAGTATCCAGCGACGTTTGGCCCGCTCCGGCATCTCTTGCAGCAGCGGCTCCATCTCTGTAATCGCCTGCTCCACCACCTCTTCCTGTGCCAGAGCAAAACCGCCGCTGACAGCACCGGAGGCAAGATCCTGAATCGCCCCCTTCAGTTTGATGATGCCCTCCCCGGTCACTGCGACGATAGGCAGTACGGGACAACCCACTTCACTACTGAGCTTTTCAAAATCGATATCGATGCCGCGCTTGCGCGCCACATCCATCATGTTGGCAGCGATCAGCAGGGGTACCCCCATCTCCAGCATCTGTACCGTGAGATAGAGGTTACGCTCCAGATTGGCTGCATCGACAATATTGATGATCAGGTTCGCATCCCGCGATAACAGATAGTCACGGGTCACCTGTTCATCCAGGGAGGCGGCGTCGAGGGAATAGATACCTGGCAGGTCGATGACGGTGACATCGTCACCCTCAAGATCGAAATGGCCCTCTTTTCGGTCCACCGTGACACCGGGCCAGTTGCCGGTACGCTGCCGGATGCCAGTCAGGACATTGAAGAGTGCTGACTTGCCACAGTTGGGATTTCCCGCCAGGGCGATTGTCAAGGGTTTGTCGCCCGACGACCGGACAGGCGTCTGCTCGTCGTTTTCACAACAGCCCATGATTACCTTTCGAATCTATGTATCTACGGTGTGCTGTTGTCCAGGAGTGACATCAGCAGCTTCTCGGCCACGCCGCCCCCAAGGGCCACGCGCACACCGCCATTTGCCACCACGACCCCGCGACCCCGGTGCTGAAGCACATCCACCTCCGAGCCAACTCGCAGACCAAGGCTAAGCAGACGCCGCGTCATCTGACGTCCTCCCTTCACCTCAAGGATGCGGGCATGCGCGCCTACCGGCAGGGTAGCCAGTGAGACGGTTTCGGTGACAGATTCAGTTCCCAGACTCATCGCAGACACTATGAAAATACCTAAATAATTATGATTCTCATTTAAGCAGGTTTAACCCCGCATGACAAGAGGGAAGAATTACATAATTTAACCATAAACTGATATGACAGCGATCAACTTGCCATGCCCTCTGGACGTATTGAAGGCGCACTACATAGGCTTAATCAACAGATCCACCCGATGGGGCTTCAGAAAATGCGCGCCATCCGCGCTCATGTGGGCCATGAATGCACTGCGGATCTGCTCAAATCGCGCCTCATCGATATCCAGCTTGGTATGAGTCACCTTGAGAAAGCGCGATTCGAACTCATCCCAGGTATAGGTGCCGGGCACTTCGAAGAAGAGCTCCTGCCGCAGGTCGAATACACCGGATGACACCTCTGTTTTGATGGCATTAAAGGCCAGCTGACGCACCTTTTTCTCATCGTGGATGAGCGACATCAAAGCATTGAACGAACCGGTATAGACCGGCTCAGAGAAGTAGGCCACCCCCCCTGGCTTCAATACCCGGTGGATCTCCCGCATCGCGGCCGGCATCAGCTCGGCTGGGACATGATGCAGTGACTTCAGCATCCACACAATATCAATGCTGTTGTTCGGTTCACTGATCGCCTGTGCCCCTTCCATACGAAAATCCACGTTCCGCAAGTTCAACTGCAGGTTTTTCTCATGCTGTACCCGATCGACCTCCGTGGCGATAAAGCGGGAGGTCGGATAGCGCTCCGCCAACTGCCGGGTGGTCCAGGCAGCACCGCATCCCAGTTCCAGGATACGGGCGTTATCCAACGGCAGGAGCCGCTCCATCAGCGCCTGTTCTGTAGAGGTTTCATAGGCATTCGGCTTGTGAAGTTGCATGGTTTCGGCTGACAAAAGTCACGGGCTCCGTTAAGGTTTAGGTCTGATTGAATGCGATTTCATTTCGCGGACGTACCATTTTACTACAGATGGAGCAGAGCGGTTCACACGCCCTCTCTGTCTCAACCCTGGGATCTCAAAAACTTGCTGTCCGAACAACTGGCAAACTGGATGCACCGCATTCGCATTCACCTCTCCAGACCGGATGCGCTGATACAGCTCTCAGGCCTGGGTCTGATCACCGGTTTTCTTGCGGGCGGTGTAATCGTTGCCTTCAGACTGGCGGTGGAAGGCAGCCAGGCCGGACTACTGCCTGGTGGTCTGCCGGAAAATTACGAGGCACTGCCGCCATTATTGCGCTTCCTGCTACCGGTCATCGGCAGTCTATTGTTGGGGTTCATTTTTCACAATTGGTCTAAAGGTCTCTATGTTCTCGGCATTGCCCGGGTAATGGAACGACTCGCCTACCACCAGGGCTATCTCACCCTACGCGAATTCATACTGCAGTTTGTTGGTGCTGCGATCGCCATCATCAGCGGGCATTCAGTCGGCCGGGAGGGACCCCACGTTTTTCTTGGCGCAGCCAGCGGCTCACTGCTCGGACAGCAACTCTCACTCCCCAACAACACCATCCGCACACTGGTCGGCTGTGGCACTGCGGCAGGCATCGCAGCCTCTTTCGACACCCCACTTGCCGGGGTGATCTTCGCCCTGGAGGTGGTAATGATGGAATACACCCTGGCCAGCTTCATGCCCATCATCCTCGCGGCCGTCAGTGCCAACAGCATCGCCATCTACTTTCTCGGTGACGAACGCGCTTTCGATATGTCAGTGCTGACCTTGGGGTCGATGCAGGAGCCGCCGATTCTGCTGCTGCTCGGACTCGTCGTAGGTACGGCAGCAGCCGGCTTCAACCAGCTTATCCAGGTCACTTCCACCTACAGCAAGCCGCTGGTCTTCTGGCAACGCACCCTGCTGGGGGGCATTATCGTCGGTCTTTTGGGAGTCATCGTCCCCCAGGTGCTGGGCATTGGCTACGACACAGTCAACGACATCCTGCTTGGAGAACTTGCTATTGAACTGCTTTTGGTCCTGGTTTTTGCCAAGATGCTCGCCACTTCCGCCAGCATCGGCCTGGGCATACCTGGCGGCATGATCGGGCCTGCGCTCTTTATTGGCGCAGCCATCGGTGGCTTTATTGCGCCGCTCACCGGACTCCTAATAGATGGGGATGTTTCTGACCCGGGTCTCTACGCACTGATCGGCATGGGTGCCATGATGGGCGCCAGTCTGCAGGCGCCGCTTGCTGCGCTGACCGCCATCGTCGAACTTACCTTCAGCCCGCAGATCGTGATGCCCGGCATGCTGGTGATCGTGGTAGCCAGTCTCACCAGCAGCGAACTCTTCCGCAAACAGTCCCTCTTTATCACCATCCTCAAATCGAGCGGCCTTGATTATCGTACCGACCCGGTGATGCAGTCACTGCGGCGTGTCGGCGTTGCCAGCGTGATGAATAACAATTTTCTGCGCTGTGAGAGGGAGATGGATCACACCTCCGCCAACCATATTATAAAACTGGCGACTGAGTGGCTGGTTATCAACAAAGAAGATGAACCCGCCATCCTGATGCGGGGCCTCGATCTTGCGCGGTATCTGGAGGAGTCCGAGGAACAGAATATAGACTTGCTCTCTATTCCGGCACGGCGCTATCAGCTTGCCGGCGTGACGATGCAGGCCAGTCTGCAGGAAGCCCGCGAAAAACTTCAGGAGAGCGGCGCGGAAGCACTCTTCGTGGAGCGGCAAAAACATCGTGGCGCATATCGTATCTTGGGTATCCTGACCCGGGAGCAGATTGACTCAGCCTACCGTTTTTGACCCTGGTCATCTACCCCGCCGATAGTACGGCAAGCCGCTGCAAAAAAGCATATTATATGCGTCTTGTTTGGACACAACGACTAATAGGACAACGATCATGAATGACGTCCAGAACCCTGAAAACATCATCTACAACGACCAGTCTATCCGCCTGGATGAACTACTGCAGGAGCATGATCGTCTAGTATCAGAAAACACGAATTTAAAGAAGAGAAATAAGAAGGCCATCCGCCGCTTCAACCGGGAAGAGCAGCTAAAACCCTATCAGGCTGAACTGATCAAGATGCAGCAGTATCTTGAGTCCACCGGCACTCGTTTTGTCATTCTGTTCGAGGGAAGAGACGCAGCGGGCAAGGGCGGCACCATTCGCCGTGTTACCCGCTACATGAACGAGAAACACTACCGTATCGTCGCCCTCGGAAAACCTACTGAAGTGCAGAAGACCCAATGGTTTTTCCAGAAATATGTGACCCAATGTCCCCGTGGTGGTGAAGTCGTACTCTTCGACCGCAGCTGGTACAACCGTGCAATCGTTGAACCCATTTTCGGATTCTGTACGCCTGACGAGCACGAAAATTTTATGATCGGCGTAACCGGTTTTGAGAAGGATTTGGTGCGCCAGGGCACTATTCTGGTGAAACTCTACTTTTCCGTTTCCAAAGAAGAGCAGGCTCGCCGCTTCGAACGCCGCAAGACCGACTCTCTGCGGCAGTGGAAACTCTCCGAGATCGACGTCCAGGCCCAGGATCGATGGGACGAGTTCACAAACCAGAAGTATGAGATGTTAAAACGCACCAATACAACTCACTCACCCTGGACCATTATTCGCTCTATCGACAAACACCAGGCCAGGCTCAATGCCATGAAAGTGATCCTGAACGCCGTGCCTTACGAGCGGCTTGACCCAACACTCGACTTCGTACCGAGCCACGATGTCGTCATCTCCGGCTCCCGTGAACTGGAACTGATGGAAGCCCAGCGCCTCCAAAGCGGAAAGTTCGTGGGGTGAGCCGTGACCGAAGGTCCAGTGGACCTTCGAAGTACGGACAGGAAATCCGGGGCGGGGGTTAAAAAGAACGCTTATGCTCCGCCAGGGATTGCAGCTCGCATCTTCTTTACGAAGAAGCCCACCGCCTGTAGGCCCGATCAAGCGCAGCGGATCGGGCATTCGGTGCTACGGTTTACGATGACCACCGCAAAAAAGTTTCAAGCCCTCTCACCCAGCCGTATCCGCCCCTTTCGTCCCGCGAATCAATTTCAACACCAAAATCAGCATTGGGGTTCCATGCATCAGTAGATCGAAGATGTCGATGGGACGGGAGAGCGTGCCGTCGGCCAGCATCTTGAGTTTTTCCCATAGATGCGGCTCAGGATAGAACGGGGCCAACGCCAGCAGAACTGCTGGCAATACAATCATTTGTAATGGAATCTTATCTAACCAGGACATCATTGACGGTTCTCTTTCATATACATTCTCGGCAAAGTTTACGGTATCGATCTGCATCTGCAGCACTGAAACAGCAGGCGGTCGCAAAATCATCCACCTGCCTCTCTCGGCTGCAAGACGTCGGCAGCCTCACTTTTAACTGGGGTAGCCGCAGACGCCCGTACTGATCGCAGGAAAAATCAATCGCTGGCGACGCCATGCGCTTTTTGCCACAGCGGTGATTCACGGTAGCAGGATGTCAGCGCTGATCATCCCAACAATAAATGGCGTA
>NZ_JAAVSH020000001.1:1810973-1823692 GCF_011947365.2 endosymbiont of Lamellibrachia barhami | reverse complement strand
TTGGTGGCAAATACCGTTCAGTTACGTATTGCTGGGCAAACCACGGCAGCACCAGCGCCAAAACCGGCCTGTTCTTTTCAGGAGGCAACCATATAAGATTTATAACAACACCATCGAGGACTCTTCACAGGATAAACATACCCCTGAGATCAAGTCGGATCACAACTGGTGGAGGCAATACCTTCGTGCGCGCAAACCATACGCTGGGTGATCAAGTGCGGCAACTTCCAGCGTGATCCGCAGCGAAACCATTCGATAACGAGATCAGAAGATCGGCGAGATCTATGACTGCGATAACGTGGGCTTTCTTCGACGCCACCAAGTACAACCCTAGTGGAAACCGTACGCCAAAACCAGCTCGTATTACAGCACCTCCGGCAGCAGCGGTATCCAATATGCGGGCCAAAACGGCATCATTCGCCAGAATGTCTTCCTGTCTGAACAATTCCGGGCTCGGCATGCAGAACTATAGCCGGAAGCCCGTTTCAACACCATAACCAGGTCTACATAATGTCTTCCACAAAAACCTCTGCGGCGGCATGCCACGATGGACTCTTCGGTGGGGGCTTTGAGGACAACCTCTTCGCCAACAACATCCTCAACAGGAACACGGACTGCGAAAGGCCAGATGCGCCCTACCAGCACGTCTACCGCAACGACATGTCGGGTTATCAATTCGATAGCAATAACTTCTTCTCCGGCAACCTGGGAGATAATGTGATCGGACACTGGGGCAGCATCGGCATCTCACTGGTCGATGCGCAGAACACTAAACCGGCTTTCTACGTCAACAACCTGGAGCAGGATCCGCAATTCGTGGATGAGGTCAACCACGTCTTTACCCTCCAATCCACGAGCCCGATGATCGATGCCGGACGGTTCCTCACCACCACCGTGGGTAGCGGCAGCGGCGCCACCCTGGTGGTCGATGATGCCGGTTACTTCTACGACGGTTTCGGCATCGACGGTGAGGCCGGGGATGAGATCCAGCTACAGGGCAGTAATGAGACTGCCATTATCGTCGGGATCAACTACGCCAGCCACACCATCACCCTCGACCGTACACTGAGCTGGAACGCAGGCCAGGGCGTGGCCCTGAAATACAATGGCGCAGCACCGGATATGGGGGCGTTTGAGCATGTCAGCACTACTACAGATCCACAGCTACCGAATCATGCGCCGACAATTACCGGTCAACCCGTATTGATTGTGGCGGAAAATACCCCCTACCATTTTGCCCCCGCAGCTGATGATGCTGATGGCGATAAACTGATCTTCAGTGTTCGTAATCTGCCTGCTTGGGCAAGTTTTGATTCCGCAACTGGCGTTATCTCCGGCACTCCCGGTTTCGATGGCGCAGGCAGCTATTCGGATATCAGTCTATCGGTAACAGATGGAAAGGCGAGTGCTGCACTCTCCCCCTTCACTTTGGTAGTCACTAATGTCAACAGAGCGCCTGTGATTGGCGGTGAACCTGCTGCTGAGGTCTCCGCAGGCAAAGCGTATAGTTTTATCCCTAATGCCTCTGATGCTGACGGTGACAGTATGACCTTTGCCGTCAGTGGAAAACCCACATGGTTGAACTTCGACAGCGCAACCGGCACCTTGAGCGGCACACCTGCCGAGTCTGATATCGGTGAATATATGGATGTTGCCATCTCGGTGAGCGATGGAACGGTAACGAGCCAGCTGACGCCTTTTTCCATTCTGGTCACAGGACTCAACCATCAGCCGGTAGCTGTCGATGATCTGGCCGCAGTCGTTGCGGGTGAATCTGTCATGGTCGCTGTGTTGGCCAATGATACCGGTCTGCAGGATGGGCCGATCAGTTTGCACATCCTGCAATCCCCGACCAAAGGGGAGTTGAGCCTCACAGCAGGTAATGAGGTCATCTATCTGGCAGCTGCCGGTTATTCAGGCAGGTACAGCTTTGTCTACGAGGTAACCGATCTCGATGGTGACAGTGCCACCGCCACTGTCAGTGTGGACGTCACCTGTATCACTTCATGTGAGGCACCCAGCAATCGGGTGCAGATTACCTGGACACCCAGTGAGGGTGGGAGTGTTCAATCATATCGCGTCTATTACGGCCAGGAACCAGGTAACTACGAGCAGTGGGAGGTGGCGGACAGTATGATATCCCACGTTGTTACGCTACCCAGTGACGGAGTCTGGTATCTGGCGGTAACCGCAATCGATAACGAGGGCGTTGAATCGGCTTACTCAGAGGAGATAATGGTTCGGTTCTAAAATGGCGGGCTTGCCTGTAGGAGCCGCGCCCTGCGGCGAAAAGGTGTCGGTGTTTCACCGCAATGCCGATTCGCCGCGGGGCGCGGCTCCTACAGGAACACAGCCTATTTCAATGCTGCCTGCGCCTGACCTATCTGCTCACCCATCTTCAGCGGCATCTCCGGCGTCAGCTCATCCATCCAGTCCATGGCATCCTGGCCGAACAGCAGGATTACAGTGGAACCCATATTGAAGCGTCCCATCTCCTCTCCCTTTTCAAGGGAGATATCTGCAGGCGCCGGCTGTTCTGCGTAGTGCCATTCGCGTACCTGTTTTGCAACAGGGGTCACTGTGCCCGACCAGACGGTATCCATGCTGGAGACAAAGATCGCGCCCACCAGGATGACGGCCATGGGTCCTGCCTCGGTTTCGAAGAGAGAGACAACCCGTTCGTTGCGGGCAAAGAGATTGGGCACCATACAGGCAGTGGTGTTGTTGACGCTGAACAGGCGTCCCGGCACATGGATCATCTTTTTCAGAGTGCCGGAAAACGGCATGTGCACGCGATGATAGTCTCTTGGTGAGAGGTAGATGGTGGCAAAACTGCCTTCCTCGAAACGGCGGCTCCACTCGATATCGCCACCCAGCAGTTCCAACAGGGAGTAGTCGTGCCCTTTGGCCTGGAACAGATAGCCGCTCTCGATATCCCCTGCCTGACTCAGTGTGCCGTCGGCGGGGGAGGTGATGGCGTCCTGTTCCGCAGCGACGGGTCTCGCATCCGGTCGCAGGACGCGGGTAAAGAAGTCGTTGAAGCTGCGATAGACCGCCGGGTCCGACTCCAGCGCCAGATCCATATCCACCCGATACCACTCAATGGCCTTGCGGATCAGCAGATCCTTGAAGGGTTTCCACTCCGAGCGGGTGATGCGGTACATGATTGCCGATAAAAGGTGGTGCGGCAGCAGGTATTGGAGACCTACAAAAAGTTTGTTGCCAATGGTTTCAGGGACGTCGCGCCGGGCGGCAGGAGAATTTTTCATGGATTTTGGTTGCTGATAATTGCCTTCAGATCAGCTGCGATGGTAGCCGCATCCTGCACGTCGGTAAACAGTGCATGAATCCGCGCCTCGGGGTCAATGAGGTAGAGCGTGAAGTTGTCGGTGATCTCAGACACACCGAAACGCAGGAAAGTTTCATCGACTTCACGCCCTGAACCGTGCAGTGCGATAAAGTTGGGACCGAGTCTGCCGGCGCCAGCCTTGATGTCGTCACTGCTCTCTCTGGGAACGTAGATGAAGTGGGTCTGACGTTGCAACTCCGATTCGATAGCCAGACGATTGTAGACCTGAACCATGCGATAGAAGGCGGGGGAGGCAGTGCCGGACTGTGGGTCCAGCACCAGCAGGTCCCAGCTCCCCTGCAGTTGTTCTTGCGAAAAGGGTTCGTCCGACTGATCGAAAAGCTGAAATTCCGGGGCCGGGGTTGGCGGGCGCATCACCACGCCGGAGATTGGGACTGCATCCCCGGTTTTATTGCGGTTGCCCAGATAGTAGCTGATGGCGAAAACGGAGATCGCCAACAGGAAGAAAACCGCACGGCGTTGCCTTGGACCGGGTCTGCCGATCATGTCTCTGCCGGCTCCTTAAGCTTGTAGCGCCTTCTGTACCGCAGCCAGGGCTACGCCGGTATTGATTGGTGCCCCCATGTCGCTCAGGATCGCCTCCAGGGCGCCAACGCAGAGCAGGACGTTCTCTGCCCGGGCGCTGTGGCCCATGAGTCCGACGCGCCAGACCTTTCCGGCCAGTGCGCCGAGACCGGCGCCGATTTCCAGGTTGTATTCGTTGAGCAGACGTCCGCGGACGTTTGCGTCGTCCACTCCCTCGGGAATGGATACGGCGTTGAGCTGGGGCAGACGGTGTGCCTCGTCGACGATGAAGGAGAGCCCCATCGCCTCCAGACCGGCCTTCAGTGCCAGATGCATCTTCCTGTGTCTGGCCCAGGCGTTCTCCAGTCCCTCTTCTTCAAGGATGCGCAGCGATTCATGCAGGCCGTAGAGCGCGTTCACCGGCGCGGTGTGGTGGTAGGCACGCTTCTGTCCGCTACCCCAATAACCCATTACCAGATTGAGGTCGAGGAACCAGCTCTGCACCTTGCTGGAACGGCTGCGCACCTTCCCCAGGGCACGTTCGCTGAAACTGATCGGTGAGAGACCAGGGGTGCAGGAGAGACATTTCTGAGTACCGGAGTAGATGCTGTCGATCTCCCATTCGTCCACCTTTACCGGGGTGCCGCCAAGGGAAGTCACCGCATCGACGATGGTCAGGCAGTCGTGGGCATGGGCCAGCGCCACCAGCTCTTTGGCATCGGACTGGGCGCCGGTGGAGGTCTCCGCATGTACGAAAGCGAGGATTTTGGCATCGGGGTTGGTTTCCAATGTCTCCTCGACCTTCTGCAGATCGACCGAGGTGCCCCAGTCGTCTTCCACCATTACCGGGGTACCGCCGCAACGTTCCACGTTTTCTTTCATGCGACCGCCGAAGACGCCGTTCTGGCAGACGATGACCTTGTCACCCGGCTCGACCAGATTGGCGAAGCAGGTCTCCATGCCGGCGGAACCGGGGGCGGAGACCGGCATGGTCAGTGCGTTTTCAGTCTGGAATGCGTACTGCAGCAGCGCCTTGGTCTGTTCCATCATGCCGACGAAGGCCGGATCCAGATGGCCGATGGTCGGACGGGAGAGGGCTTCCAGAATGCGTGGATGCACATCCGAGGGGCCGGGACCCATGAGGGTACGGATCGGGGGATTGAAGATAGGTGTGTTCATAGCGTCGCTGCCTGTAGGGGGCCGTGGAAATCGGCACCTGTGTTCGTTAAGTCGATGTTGGATGCGAGTATAAGTTGCGTATAGAGCCCGCTTCAAGGAACAACAACCGCTTTTTACTTCGGGATTATCGCGTTTTACATATCAGCACTTGAAAAAACAGGGTGTGTCCCAATCTCTTCAGACAACAGCAAAATTCAATTTCTGGAGAACGAAAAAATGAGCATTTTTCACAATGAGCCCTGGATCCAGCTACACGACTTTGGCCGCGAGATGGACAGTCTGATGCAGACGCGCAAACAGCAACAGGTTGCCGCAGCATCCGTCTGGACACCGGCGGTGGATATTCATGAGGCTGAAGATCACTATCGCTTGACGATGGATATCCCCGGTGTTGCCCCGGAAGAGATCGAGGTCTCCATGGAGGATGGCGTGCTGGAGATCTCCGGTGAACGTAAGATGGTGGATGCCGAGAACGAAAAGCGGGACTACAGTCACCGCGAACGGTTTCAAGGGGCATTTCGCCGCAGTTTCAAATTGCCCGAAATGGCCGACGATACAGAGATCAGCGCGGCAACCCATCACGGTGTACTGGAAGTGGTGATCAGGAAGAGAGCTGCACTGCAGCCACGCCGCATCCCTGTTACCCACTGATCCAAGTTTTATCCCCCTTAGATTAGGGGCGGCGCCACGCCGCTCCTACCGGCTGTCCGTCTGGAAACGATGCTGAAAAAACGCAGAGATGGATGCGTCAATTGAGATTGCCTGCCACATAGGGTGTCGGTTACTCTTCCAACCCTCTGTGTCTTGGAATCAAAGCAATGTTGCTGCAGCCGATCAAATACACTCTGCCTGACGACTTGGGACTGGACGGCGTCGAGTCTGCGCTGGCCCAATCCCACCGCTTCCTGAAAGCCCCCAAAAGTGATGATAGCCTGGTCTTTCTCGACAGTTTCGACTGGCGGGTTTGGCAGGCGGGTGCGGAACTGACCTTCGAAAAGTCTCCGGAGGGTGGCCGTCTCTGCTTGATTGAACACCGTAGCGGGGAGCAAGTGGCATGTGAGGCGCTGCAGCAGACCCCTGGATTCAGCGATTCCCTACCGGTCGGCGAGATGCGTGAGCGACTCTCCCCGATACTCGAAATGCGTACACTGTTACCACTGGTCAGGGTGGATCGTCATCTGCGAACCCTGCGGCTGCTCGACAGGGAGGAGAAGACGGTTGTTCGGATTGTGCTGGAAGAGAATCGTTACAGTTCCAAGGGTGGCAAACAGCAGGGTCCGTTGGAACCGACCCTCACCCTGCTGCCGCTTAAAGGCTACCCAAAACCGCTCCTGCGTATGCAGGCGGATCTGGAGAGTCTGGGGTTAGAGGTGGCGGCCCAGACGCTGTTCATCGGCGCGCTCGACGGAATTGGCCGGCGACCCGGGGACTACTCATCCAAGCTCAACTATCGACTCGACCCTGAGCAGCGTGCTGATGTTGCTGGTAGAAAGATACTGCTGGGCCTGTTGGATACCATGGAAGCGAACATTTCCGGTACCCGGGCAAATCTTGATTCGGAATTTCTCCACGATCTACGGGTCGCGGTGCGCCGCAGCCGTTCGTTGCTGGGGCAAGTCAAGAACATCTTTGCCGAAAGCGATATCGAACGTTTCAAACAGGGTTTGGGATGGATCGGCAAGATCACCGGACCGACCCGTGACCTGGATGTCTATCTGCTGAAATTCGCTGATCTTCAGGCGAGTCTGCCGGCAGTGGTGCAAGCCGATCTCGATCCCTTTCGCGACTTCCTGGTGAATCATCATCAGGGTGCGCAGCGTGCTCTGGTGCGCAAGATCAACTCGCCCCATTTCCGGAAATTGATGAAGGATTGGCGTAACTGGCTGGAGTCGCCACTGGCGGAGGCGCCGGTTGAGGTCAATGCCCTGAAGCCGTCGGCGAGGGTGGCGGATTTGCGTATTCGCAAGATCTATCATCGGGTGTTGAGAGAGGGGTTGGCGATTACTCCGGACTCCCCGGCGGACGCGCTTCACGAGCTGCGCAAATCGTGCAAGAAACTGCGCTATCTCATGGAGTTTTTTCAGAGTCTCTATCCCAAGCGCGATATTCGCAAGGTGATCAAGGCGATGAAGATCCTGCTGGATAATCTCGGCGACTTTCAGGATATGCAGGTGCAGGCGGAGAGCCTGGAGGATTTTGGTGAGCAGATGCTGAAAGAGGGAAGCGGCGCCCGACCGGTGATTGCGATGGGCATTCTGGTGGGTGATCTGCTGGCGAAGCAACAGCAGGCCCGGGCTGAGTTCGCGGCCCTGTTTACCGACTTTGCCGCGCAGGACAATCGCGACACATTCAGGAAACTCTTTGGTGGCAAGGGGGCTGCATGAAGATCATCGGCATCTACAACATCAAGGGTGGGGTGGGCAAGACCGCCACGGCGGTGAATCTTGCCTACTTGGCGGCGAAAGAGGGCTACCGCACCCTGATCTGGGATCTTGATCCCCAGGCTGCAGCGACCTTCTATTTTCGCGTCAAACCGAAGGTAAAGGGCGGCAGTAAACGCCTGGTGAAGGGCAAGGTCGATCTCGATTCGCTGGTCAAGGCCACCGACTTTACCAACCTTGACATTCTGCCGGCGGACTTCTCCTATCGGAATATGGATCTGAGGCTGGAGACTGCCAGCAAGCCTACCAAACAGCTGCTGAGACTGCTGCGTCCCCTCTCCCGTGCCTATGATTATGTTTTTCTCGACTGTCCGCCCAGTATCTCGCTGGTCTCGGAAAACATCTTTCGTGCCGCCGATGGCCTGATGTTGCCCCTGATTCCGACTATCCTCTCCCTGCGAACCTTTGACCAATTGCTCGATTTTCTTGATGGCCATCGTATAGACGGGCTGGAGTTGATGCCCTTCTTTTCCATGGTGGACCGGCGCAAGCGGATGCATCTCGATGTCATGAAGAACCTGCCTGCCACGCACAGCGAGGTCATGGAGACCCGTATCCCCTATGCCAGTGATGTGGAGCGGATGGGTATATTCCGCATGCCTGTGGCCGAGTATGCCCTGCGAGGAGTAGCAGCACAGGCCTACGAGGCGTTGTGGGCAGAGACGAAACAGCGACTCGATGGAATTCCGGATTAATCGCTATCCCCACAGCTTGCTGCGAAGCGGCGGGGGTGGGGTCAAACCGCTCAACTCAATCTTAATTACCTGCCGCGCTGTCCGGTTTGACTCTGCCCCCTGCAGGCCAATTATCTGTAGAATAGGCGGTCATCATCCATCTGTTGTAGTCCTGCCGTGAACGCCCTCTCCATTCGAAATCTGCACAAGAGATACGACAACGGCTTTGAGGCACTGAAAGGTATCGATCTCGATGTAAAAGAGGGGGACTTTTTTGCACTGCTGGGTCCCAATGGTGCAGGAAAGTCGACTGCCATCGGTATCATCGCCTCCCTGGTCAACAAATCATCCGGACAGGTGGCGGTATTTGGCCATGATACCGACAGGGAGCGTGAAGCAGCCAAGCAGTCCATCGGCCTGGTGCCTCAGGAGTTCAACTTCAATCAGTGGGAGCCGGTGGTGGAGATCCTGGTCAATCAGGCGGGGTACTACGGCATACCCCGAAGCGAGGCCTATCTGCGGGCGGAGAAGAGTCTGAAACGGCTCGATCTGTGGGATCGGCGCAGCGCACAGGCCCGCGCGCTCTCCGGTGGCATGAAACGCCGTCTGATGATTGCCCGTGCGTTGGTGCATAGGCCGCGGTTGTTGATCCTCGATGAACCCACTGCCGGGGTGGATATCGAGATCCGCCGTTCCATGTGGGCGTTCCTGCGTGAGATCAACACACAGGGCACCACCATCATTCTTACCACCCACTATCTCGAAGAGGCGGAGAGCCTCTGCCGCAACATCGCCATCATCAACCACGGCCGGATCGTGGAGCAGTCTTCGCTCTCGGGACTGCTGAGCCGTCTGCACACGGAGACCTTCGTACTCAATCTGCGTGAGGCACTCGCCCGTTTGCCTGAACTGGCCGAATATGTCCTGGTGCAGGTGGATGACGTAACGCTGGAGGTGGAACTCTCCCGCGGGCAAACCGTCAATGACCTCTTCGAAACGCTCTCCCGCAACGGTATCGAGGTTGTCAGCATGCGCAACAAGCAGAACCGTCTGGAACAGATGTTCATCAACATGGTGAACCGGGATCGCAGCCGCATAGCGGAGGGCAAAGCGTGACCCGCTGGAGCCGCTATATTGTCGCTTATCGCACCATTGTCATCAAAGAGGTGCTGCGTTTCAGCCGCATCTGGATCCAGACCATACTGCCGCCGGCGATCACCACCAGCCTCTACTTCGTTATCTTCGGTACGCTGATCGGTGATCGCATCGGAGAGATGGAGGGTTTCCGTTACATCGATTTTATCGTGCCGGGCTTGATCCTGATGTCGGTGATACAGAACTCCTATGCCAACGTGGTCTCCTCCTTCTACAGCGCAAAATTTCAACACTATGTGGATGAGATGCTGGTGGCGCCCGTGCCGAGTTGGGTGGTATTGGCAGGCTATGTCAGTGGAGGAGTGGCCAGGGGCGTTGCCGTCGGCAGCGTGGTGACACTGGTCTCACTGTTCTTTACCGATCTTGAGATACATAGTTACGCTGTCACGCTGCTGGTGTTCGTATTGACTTCGATCCTGTTTGCCCTGGCGGGTTTCATCAGCGCGGTCTATGCCAACACCTTTGACGATATCGCTATCGTGCCGACCTTTGTGTTGACACCTCTGACCTATCTTGGCGGCGTCTTCTACTCCATCCAGCTGTTGCCCCAATTCTGGCAGGATGTCTCCATGGCCAATCCGGTGCTCTATATGGTGAACGCCTTCCGCTTCGGTCTTATTGGCGTTTCGGATATCGATTTGGGTATTGCGATAGTGATCATTCTCTCGTTTATTTTGGCCCTGTCGGCCTATAGCCTGAACCTGCTGCACCGGGGTGTGGGTATCAAGAAGTAGGCTGGATCAAGCGCAGCGGATCAGGCAAAGTCTGCCACGAACAGGCAACCCACGCCGGATCCGCTACGCTTGATCCGGCCTGCGTTTGAGATATGGGTTTTCGTCGGAAGAAGAAAGCCAGAAACATATCAAACATCCTCTTATCCAAAATACGGGGTCGATAATGCCCTATCATTACTGTTATCAACGAAACCGGGGCAGTTAAACCCGCTCTCCTACCATTCGTGAATAGAGGGTGCTGACATGAAAATAGGTATTTTGGGAACGGGCGATGTCGGTCGCGTTTTGGGTGCCGGCTTTGCCGGTCGTGGTCATAAAGTCATGATTGGCACTCGCGATCCGGCGGCGCAAAAGGTTCAGGACTGGCTTGAGCAAACCGGCAACGATGCCTTCAAGCTGCTGAGAAAGTGAGGTGAATAATGGATAATATCGATCTTTTTACCCCGCTCACGCTGGGTGGCCTGACACTGCCGAATCGTATCGTGATGGCGCCCATGACCCGCAATCGGGCCGGTGAGGACAATGTGCCCACGGCATTGAATGCCAAGTACTATACTCAGCGGGCCGGTAGCGGGTTGATTATTACCGAGGCCAGTCAGATCTCACCCGAGGCCGTTGGCTATCCCGCAACACCGGGGATCCACAGCGATGAGCAAGTGGCGGGATGGCGACAGGTAACCGATGCTGTGCATGCCGAAGGCGGGCGTATCTTTATCCAGCTTTGGCATGTGGGGCGCATATCTCACTCCTCGATGTTGCCCGAAAACATTCAGCCGGTAGCGCCGTCGGCCATCCGGCCTGAAGGTGATGCTGTGACCTATGCGGGCATGCAGCCTTTTGAGACCCCCCGTGCCCTGACCATCGAAGAGATCCCCGGTTTGTGTGCAGACTATGCGGCAGCCGCACAAAGATCCAGGGACGCAGGCTTTGACGGAGTGGAAATCCATTCAGCGAATGGTTATTTGCTGGATGAGTTTTTACGCGATGGCACCAACACCCGAACTGATACCTATGGCGGCAGTATTGAAAACCGTATGCGCCTGTTGGATGAAGTGATTACAGCGGTGAGTACAGTTTGGCCTGGCAACCGTATCGGCGTGCGCCTGTCACCTGAAAACCAGTTCAATGACATTCGGGATTCACAGCCGCAAGCGACGTTTAATGCAGTTGCTGATATGTTGCGCGGGCATCAGCTTGCCTACCTGCATGTATTGGAAGGCGATATGTTGGGTGGAGATCGCCTTGTGGATTATCATGAGCTCAAGCGCCGCTTTGGCGGCCTCTACATGGCCAATAATGGCTATACTCAAGCCAGGGCCGAGCAGGCGTTGCAACCGGGTGATGTTGATTTGGTTGCCTTCGGCAAGCTGTTTATCGCCAATCCGGATCTGCCTGAGCGATTTGCTCAGGGTGCACGACTTAACGAGCCAGATCCCGAGACGTTTTACGGCGGCGATGAAAAAGGTTATACCGATTACCCGTTTCTGTAGGGGGCAACGGGTCAAGCTTTGAGGTGAGAGCGAAAGACTATTTCTCTTCCGATGATGGTCTCTGCAGCCCGGTCAACCGCCACAATGTGTCGATTTCTGCCCGCAACTGCCGGACTTCCTCCTCAAGGGCCGCCAGGCGATCAGCTTCTCCGGTTGTTTCCGTCGCAGCAGCCATAGACAGCTCCTCCTTCGGTTCATCACTCAGCAGCTGGACGTATCGATCTTCGCGCCGTCCCGGCCCCTTGGGAAGGGTCGCCACCAGTGAAGGATCTTGTGCCATCAGCAGTTCCAGCGCGTCTCTGACATCCTCCAGGCCGGAAAAATCCGCCAGGCGCGAACCATGGGTACGCAGCTCACCCAGAGTCTGGGGTCCGCGCAACAGCAGGACACAGAGCACTGCCTGTTCCTCCCGATCAAGTTCAAGATGCCTGCCAAGTTTCTGTTCATAGCGCTCCGCCCGGCCGGAGAAGCTCGAACGGATCAGTTCCCGGTCCCGTAGCAGGTTGACGGTGTGGCCAACCTCTCCCTGGGTCAGCTGCATCACCGGGTTGCGGCTGGTCTTCTGGTTGCAGGCCTGTACCAGTGCGTTGAGGGTGAGCGGATAATTGTCCGGCGTGGTCCGCTGTTTCTCCATCAACACGCCTAACATGGCTCAACCGGGGTGAACAGCGTTCGCTGTTAGTTTCTGTGTCAGGCTGGTCTGTCATATCAGTGTTACTGTTCGTAGGTTAGTAGAAAATGCGAAACCGGGTCAGAGAAAAATGGCACTGGAAAACTGTTTTACGCAGATCGGCCCAGACACGCACAATTTGGTAGTCGCGAATTCTGATCTGACAGTTAAATGGTTTCGTGTATAAATCACTAACGCGGGCGTAGTGTAACGGTAGCACGCGGGCCTGTATCGACATATTCTCCGGTTGCCCTGGCAGCGCGGGTCGAATCGTCAGTCCGCCCATCAATTACTATCTCCTTACTCAGGGGTCGGAGCGAGATGGAGGTTGCTGGGGAGCAGCATGAAGTGAAATTGAAGGATGCAGGTGGACAGCCAGCTGATCTGACTCGACCCTTCACCCAGCCACACCATAAGGTCAGGAAATCGCATGGCAACAACTCGTTGTAAGATCATCTCCCCTCTGCCTATATCACAATACGTAACTGAACGAAGCATACCA
>NZ_JAAVSH020000001.1:1782877-1810699 GCF_011947365.2 endosymbiont of Lamellibrachia barhami | reverse complement strand
TCATTACGTATTGTTCCATGGGTACGCAGCTCACCAGAGTCTGGGTCTGCAACAGCAGGACACAGAGCACGCCTGTTCCTCCCGACTGCCTGCGATGCTCGCTGTTTCTGTTCATAGCGCCCGCCTGGCCGTGGGAAGCTCGAACGGATCAGTTCGTCCCGTAGCAGCAGGTTGACGGCGTGGCCAACCCCTGCGTCAGTCAGCTCGTATCAATGGGTTGCGGCTGGTCTTCTGGTTGCAGGCCTGTACCAGTGCGTTGAGGGTGAGCGGATAATTGTCCGGCGTGGTCCGCTGTTTCTCCATCAACACGCCTAGAATACGGGCCTCAACCGGGGTGAACAGCGGTTCATTGTTGGCTTCTGTGTCAGGCTGGTCTGTCATATCAGTGTTACTGGTTCGTAGGGTTAGTGAAAATGCGAAAACCGGGTCAGAGAAAAATGGCACTGGAAAAACCTGTTTTACGCAGATCGGCCCAGACACGCAATAATTTGTAGTAGTCGCGACCTGATCTGACAGTTACCGGTTTCGGTGGTATAAATCACATTAACGCGGGCGTAGTGTAACGGTAGCACGCGGGCCTTCAGAGCCCGACATTCCGGTTGCCCCCGGGTAGCGCGGGTTCGAATCCCGTCGTCCGCTCCATCAATTACTATCTCCTTGGCTCAGGGGTCGGAGTCGAGAGCGAGGTTGCCGGGGAGCAGCATGAAGTGAAATTGTAGCGATGCAGGTGGGATTGCTTCGTAGCTGATTCGACTCCGACCCCACCCACACACCATAAGGTCAGGAAACACCGCATGGCAAAACAACTCAGGCAGATCATCTCCCCTCTCTCTGCCTATATCACCACCCGCTTTCACCGCGCCTTTCGCTGGCCCGGCGCCAACGACAACGAATTACCGGCCTATCTGCAAATCGCCTTTATGCGCGGGGAAGGCCTGTTGCGTGAGCGTTTCTTCAGCTACCTCGAAGGTCGGCACATGGACGATGCCGAAACCCAGCTCTTTTTCTGGCGACAGTTGCGGGAGAACCCCGAACTGCTCACCGCTGTCTCGCAACAGAGTGGCCTGTATGACGCCATAAAGCGCCAGGCTGATGCCGGGTGGCTGACGCATACAGAGCTAGAGATGCAGCACTATACAGCCTACTGCTGCCTGTTGTGGGATATGAAGGTGCAGAAAGAACAACAGTTACTGGCAATCGCTACCGACAGGCTTTTCGCCCACTTCTCCAGCAGTCTGTTCCCCTCTGAACGCAAACAGAGTGATCCTGAACGACTCAAACGGGAAATCCGTAAGCGGCTGGCGCAGCAATGGAACATAAGGCCGGAGATCAAAGAGTCTTTCCATACGACTGACGATGCAGTCACCTTTACCCTGCTGGCAAAGCTGCCTGCGCATCATTCCGTTGAGCTGATAGCCATGCAGGGCAAGCGTCTGAAACCCACCCGCCTCAAGGCCTGTCAGGATCTGTTGCGTGATCTTGAAACGGGGCGATTCAAACCCACGATGCCGGAAAAGCGCACGCCGAAAAAGAGCAGTGCTCCTGATCCGTTTTAGTGTATTTCAGGGGTCGGAGTCGAGAGCGAGTTTGTCTGGGAGTGGCACAGTGTGAAATCGGAGCAAAGGCAGTGACGTCACTGCGTAGCAGAATCGACTCCGACCCCTGGTCTGTCAGGCCCCGCCCAGCCCTCCAGGGACAGAGTCGAGAGCGAGTCTGTCTGGGAGCGGCACAGTGTCAATTTAGAGCGAAGGCAGTGACGTCACTGCGTAGCTGGGTCGACTCCGACCCCTAGCCCCGCTCCCTGGTCTCCCAATTCCTGCTACACTAGAGAAAAAGGGGACGTTACCCTTTAACTCTCAATCCTTGGTCGACCCTGAGGCTTGAATCGTAATGATCGCCCAGACAACTTCTCCAGCCTGGAGATAAATGGTTCTAGTCCGCAGGGTAGACCTTTATCTGCATTTCGCCTCAAATGATTTAACTCAACCTCATTATCACCTTCTGCCAACCACTGCGACCAGTTTCCTATTGCTTCAAATTGTTTTTGCCAGTCTGCTTTTCTACAAATAAGTAAATCTTCTTTCAGGCCGCAATGCCCAGCTGCGCTAGACCAAGGGTATTTTTCTGCTTTTCGATTCATTCTGGCTCGTACTGGATTGAGTTCAACGTAACGTATTGCTGCCCATGTGTAGATTTCATCTAGTGCGGATGAAAAAAACCGACCCTGCCACAAATGTCCTTTCCAGCTTTGGCTCCGGTTAATATGCTGCGCATAGCGCATGTGCAGGGGTTTTAATACTGATTGCAATCCATCTTCTGTTGTAGGGACTAGCACGAGGTGAATGTGGTTTGTCATCAAACAATATGCCAATACATCTACCTGATGTTTTTCGGTGTACTCTTTCAACCAATCCAGATAGCGTATTCGGTCGTCCGCTGAAAAAAATACATCTTCTCGACGGTTTCCACGTTGCGTAATGTGGTGCGGGATTCCAGGGAATACTGTTCGGGCTAATCTTGGCATTCCTTATGATAACTTTGTACGGCTGATAATTAAAGGGTAGCGTCCCCTTTATCTCCCTTTATCTCCCTTTATCTCCTCCCCTTTATCTCCCTCTTTATCTCCCCGGAATTCTGCAACCCGAAATTCACTGCGAAGTGCAAAGCTAAGTGTAGGTTGGGTTAGCGCAGCGTAACCCAACAAAATCAAAGGCTTGTCGGGTTACGCTATCGCTAACCCGACCTACATCATGGCTTTTTCGATACCTACCTGCACGATCAGCTGTTCAGGCTAGTACCTCGGGTAAGGCGCGCCGTAGGGCTGTGTGCCATAACCGGGTGCATATCCTCTGGGTGGTGGGTAGTAACCTCCCGCGGGTGGGTAGCCCGCACCTTGGGCTGGTGCGGCTTGAGGCGCCTGTACCCCTCCGGCAGGGGCCGCGCCCTGGGTTTGAGGCTGCGGTCTGAATTGATGAGTCCCTGCGCCGGCTTGGGGTGCCCCTCCATAACCTTGGCCGCCTGGCATGCCCTGGGGTGGCTGTCCCTGATAACCACCTTGTCGTGGATCTGCGTAATTACCCTGTTGACCCGGATAGGAGCCCTGGCCCCGAGGAGCGCCATACCCTTGGTTGGGGCCTCTGTCGTAACCGTAATCACGATCATCATAATCCCGCCGTTCGTCCCTGTAGTCGTTATTTTTATTGTTGTTATTGTTCATCCACTTGTTGGGACTCATCCATTTATTCGGACTCATCGCGTCGCCAAAATTGAAGGCGGCTGCTGTCTGGATATTGGCTATACCTAACCCTGCCGCGATGCAGCAACTCAACAAAAACTGTTTTTTCATGGGAACTTCCTCTCGTTTCGATGGGACCAGCAAAATAAAATCGAAGATTTCCTTAAACCCATTTCTTCCGCACTACAGGATCTATTTAAGCTGTTCGTTGAAACTGCATGAGGCTTATTGTTTTCTGGGATTGGACATAGTGTTGACGCATACAACCATAGCCGTATTTGTTGAAAAAACCAAGAAAGCGATACCCGCCTAAAAATATGCAGAGGGATCAGTCCTTGTGTGCCTTGGCGAAAGCAGCGGCCAAACTGTTCCCAATTGGCGCCTGAGCGGGTTTTTTATGGGGTTTATGCGCCATCTCCTGACGCTGTTTTGCCACCGGTTTGCGTTCGGCTTTGTCATCAAGACGCAGGGTGAGGCCGATGCGGCGGCGGGGGATGTCCACCTCCAGTACCTTTACTTTCACCAGGTCACCGGCTTTTACCACCTCCCGGGGATCCTTGACGAATTTGTTGGAGAGGTTGGAGATATGCACCAGTCCATCCTGGTGGACGCCTATGTCCACGAAAGCGCCGAAGTTGGTGACGTTGGTGATGATGCCTTCCAGGATCATTTCGGGTTTCAGATCCTGCAGGCTCTCCACCCCCTCTTTGAAGCTGGCGGTCTTGAAATCGGGGCGGGGGTCGCGGCCCGGTTTTTCCAGTTCCCTGATGATGTCTATAACCGTGGGCAGGCCAAATTTCTCGGTGATGAAATTTGCCGGTTGCAGTGCTTTGAGTTCATCGCGGTTGCCCAGCAGATTTTCGATGCGGCAGCCGCTCTCCTCGATGATCTTTTTTACTATCGGATAGGACTCCGGGTGTACCGATGAGCGATCCAGCGGGTTGCTGCCGTTCATCACGCGCATGAACCCGGCAGCCTGTTCGTAGGTCTTGGGGCCGAGCCGCGGTACCTGTTTCAACATCTTACGACTGTCGAAGGCGCCATGCTCGTCGCGAAAGCTGACGATGTTCTGTGCCAGGGTGTTGCTGAGGCCGGATACCTGCGCCAGCAGGGGAGCGGAAGCGGTGTTGACGTCGACGCCCACAGCGTTGACACAGTCTTCCACCACGGCTTCGAGGGACCGGAGCAGACGCCCCTGGTTTACGTCGTGCTGATATTGGCCGACGCCGATCGATTTGGGATCGATCTTGACCAGTTCCGCCAACGGATCCTGCAGGCGACGCGCGATGGAAACCGCACCGCGCAGGGAGACATCCATGCCGGGCAATTCCTGTGAGGCGAGTGCCGAAGCGGAGTAGACAGAGGCGCCTGCTTCGCTGACCATCAGTTTCTGCAGTTTCAGCTCTGGATGCCTCTGCATCAGTTCCGCCGCCAGTTTGTCGGTCTCCCGTGAGGCAGTGCTGTTGCCTATTGCCACCAGTTCGGCTCTGTGCCGTTGGGCCAATGCCGCAAGCCGGGCCATGGCGTGATCCCATTTTCTCTGCGGGACATGAGGATAGATGGTATCGGTCCCCAGTACTTTGCCGGTGCTGTCCACCACTGCCACCTTGACGCCGGTGCGCAGGCCGGGATCCAGGCCGATAGTGATGTGGGGGCCGGCAGGTGCGGCCAGCAGCAGGTCGTGAAGGTTGCTGGCGAAGACCCGGATCGCCTCTTCTTCCGCCCGTTCCCGCAGTGCGGAGAGCAGTTCCAGTTCGAGGCGGAGGGAGATCTTCACCCGCCAGGCCCAGCGCACCGTCTCCAACAGCCAGTCATCGGCGGCTCTGGATTGCTGACTGATGGAGTTGGCCTTGGAGATCATGCCTTCGCAGGGCTGGCCACCGCCAGGATTCTCTGCAACCGAAAGGGTTAGACTCAGTACGCCTTCATTGCGCCCCCGGAATAGTGCCAGGGCACGGTGGGAGGGGATTTTGCTGATCGCCTCACTATATTCAAAATAGTCGGAGAATTTGGCGCCTTCCTGCTCTTTTCCGGAGACGACGGCAGCGCTTAGCTGGCCATTATCGCGCATATACTCTCTCAGCCGGCCGATCAGGGAAGCATCCTCTGCGAAGCGTTCCATGAGAATCTGCCGGGCGCCGTCCAGGGCGGCCTTGGTCTCCCCGATGTCTTTGTCCACATCGATGAATTCAGTTGCTGCTTGTTCCGGTGACAGGCTGGGGTCTTGCAACAGTGAGAGTGCCAGTGGCTCCAGTCCCGCCTCCCGCGCAATCTGTGCCTTGGTACGGCGCTTCGGCTTATAGGGCAGATAGAGGTCTTCCAGCCGGGTTTTGGTGTCGGCTTCCAGGATGTCACGCTTCAGTTCCGGCGTGAGTTTTTCCTGCTCCTCGATGCTTGAGAGGATGGTCTCCCGGCGTGCCTCGAGTTCACGCAGATAACCGAGACGCTCAAACAGGGTGCGCAACTGGGCATCGTCGAGGCCGCCGGTGGCCTCTTTGCGGTAGCGGGCGATGAAAGGGACAGTAGCGCCCTCATCCAGCAGTTGGATTGTGGCATCGACCTGGGCCTGCCTGACGGAGAGTGTTTCGGCGATCGACTGGCTGATCCTTTTCATTTGATAGGCTATCTCTACATGGAAAAATCGGCACTCTACCCCTTGCAGCAGGGCGTGAAAAGATTGTCTTTGTAGGATGTCTGTGTATGACGTCTTGAGAATCGAAATCCTTGATTTAGGTGGGTGTATCGCCTAGCCTGATGGGGACCCGCTATGAATAAGGTGGGATGAATGGCAGTGAAGCCTGAGAATATCGATAGGGAAAAGACTGAAACCACCGATTTTACCGAAGATTCACCATGTCCCTGCTTGATGAATTAAAACACGAGGCTGAACGCCTTCAGCAACCGGATAACGAACAGGACTCGCCTGAGGTCAGGCAGGAAGCCCTCTACCAGTCGGCCCTGCGACCTCGCATGCGGGCGATCCTGCGTTATCTCAGCGAACTGGCGGAGCAGCTGCAGCTTGTCAACCCGGATGTCAGCTGTACTTATGAACTGCCCGGTTATGGGGAAATTCAGGGATTACGGCAACAGGATTATATTGTCAACGCGGATAGTACCGATCAGACCAAAACTATCCGTTTGCGTTTCAACTGTGCGACAGAGAACGAACTGGAATTTTCGGTTACCCCCAAGTCGGACGCAGATGCGACACGGTCTTTCCTGGAAAGCCAGCAAATGCGTTTTGCTGAGTGGCCGGTCAGGGACATGGACCAGCGGCCGGTCGGCCTCACCTTTCAGGTGCAGGTCAAGGTTGAAGTGATCTTTCTCTTTCAGGCCGATCCTGAACAGGGTGGCATCCGCATGATCACCTCGAATTTTGAAGGATTTTCCATCAAGCGTCATCTCTACAAGCCTGAAAAAATTACCGAGAAATGGCTTGATGATCTGGGTAATTTTATCCTGCGCAAACATGAAAAGCTCCATAGTTTGGATATTTCTGACTCAGAGAAGGAAAAAATCCGTAAACGGCTACAGAGGGAAAAAAAGCAGCGTGAAAAGGAGACGCAAGAGATGCTCCTGCGCGAGGAGGTCGCGCTTGCTGAGGAGAAAAACAGCAAGAGCCTGTTCAGTAAGTTACGTAAATTGACGGAATAACCTGGCAGGCGTGGTGTTGGTTTTCTCTACTTGCGCGGGGTGAAGATTTTCCTGGTGTTGCTATTTCACTCAAGAATCGTGCCGTTCGTTTTGCTGTCCCTACTAGGGTGTTTCTGTGGCACTGCCGGTGCCGAAGGGGATCTGGTCCGTATCGGGGTGCTGAGTCACCGCGGTGATCGGGCGACACTGGCTGCCTGGCGTCCCACGGCCGAGTATCTGGGAAATGCCATTCCGGAAAAGCAGTTTGAAATCATTCCCCTCGACTTCGATGAGGTCGATCCAGCGGTGCTGCAGGGTGCGGTTGACTTCATCCTGGTGAATCCGGGTATCTACGTCAATCTGGAAGTAAAATTCCGTGTCTCACGTATTGCCACGCTTAACAACCGGCGTGGGGATGTGCCCTACAATATCTTCGGCGGCGTACTGTTCGCCCGTCGGGATCATGCGGAAATAAAGGATCTCGAAGATCTGCGCGGACGTTCGCTGATGGCGGTGGATGCGACCTCTCTCGGTGGTTTTCAGATGGCGTGGCGCGAATTGAGGTCCGCAGGATTGGATCCCTACCACGATTTTGCAAGGCTGGAGTTCGGTGGCATCCACGATCGGGTGGTGATGGCGGTGCGTGACGGCAAGGTGGATGTTGGTACGGTGCGCACGGATATTCTGGAGCGCATGGCAAATGCCGGGGTCATCGACCTGGATGAGTTCCATATCATCAATCCGCTGACCAGCCCCGAGTTTCCTTTTGCCCACAGTACCCGGCTCTATCCGGAGTGGCCGTTCAGTAAGGTCAGCCATACGGCGAATGATCTGGCTCAACAGGTGGCTGTGGCACTGTTGAATATGCCCCACGATCACCCTGCGGCGATCTCCGGCAAATATGCCGGGTGGACGATTCCCCTCGACTATCAGCCGGTGCATGAGCTACTCAAGGAGCTTTCACTGTCACCCTATGCGGAACCGGGGCGTTTCACCTTGTTGGATGCCATCAAACGCTACCGGTACTGGCTGCTGGGCGGCTTGGCTTTTCTTCTGTTCATGGCCTTCATGACTTTATGGGTGATGCGACTCAACCGGGAGCTGCATGGCGCCAAGGTGCAACTGGAACAGCAGCATGAACTGATCCTCGACTCGGTGGCAGACGGTATCTATGGCGTGGATCTTCTGGGCAACACCACCTTCGTCAATCGTGCTGCGGTGGAGATCACAGGCTGGCAGGAGGCGGACCTCATCGGCCTGAACCAGCATGAGATTCTGCACCATACCCATGCGGACGGTACCCCTCACTCCCAGGCGGATTGCCCCGTCTACCAGGCATTTCGGGACAACCAGCCCAGGCATGTCTCCGATGATCTTTTCTGGCGCAAGGACGGCAACAGTTTTTCCGTGGAGTACACCAGTACCCCGATCCGGGATGTATCTGGCAAGACGCTGGGAAGCGTAGTGGTGTTTCGTGATATCACCAAACGCAAGCAGGCGGAAGATGAAACACGTCAGCATCAGAATGAGCTGGCGCGGGTGGCGCGGCTCAGTACACTGGGTGAGATGGCATCAGGCATCGCCCACGAACTGAATCAACCATTAACTGCGATTGCAACCAATGCCCATGCAAGCATCCGTATGCTTGAGTCCGGTTCGCAGAACAAACAGGTCTGTGCAGATGTGATGGACCGAATCGCTTCACAGGCTGAACGGGCGGGGGAGATCATTCGCCAGCTGCGTCGCATGGTGCAAAAGGAGCCGCTGGAGAGTGCTGAGGTCGACATCAACGATTTGGTGCGGAGCGTGGAGGTACTGATCCGCCCGGAGATTCGCCGGGCCGATGTGGTGGTGAAACTGGATCTCGATCCGGAGGTGCCCAGGGTTGACGTTCAGCGGATACAGATCGAGCAGGTGATCCTTAATCTTGCCCGCAATGCCATTGAGGCGATGGGCAATATGCCGGCATCGGACCGTGAACTGCTCATCCTCACCGGTTTACGTGACAAGCAGGTTCTGGTGACGGTCCGGGACACCGGGCCGGGACTCAATCCCGATATCATGGATACGCTGTTCGCGCCCTTTGTGACCAGCAAACGTGAGGGTATGGGACTTGGGCTCTCCATCAGTTACGGGATCATCGACGCCCATGGTGGTAGACTTAGCACTGTTACTCCAGCCGATGGCGGAGCGGAATTCCAATTTACCCTTCCACTAATAACGGGTACTTGAAGTATGGAACAGAACTCGCCGACAGTCTTCATCGTGGACGATGACCAAGAGGTGCGCAACGCACTACAGCTTTTGATGCAATCCGTGGGCCTTTCGGTTGCCTGTTACGCTTCTGCCGGGAACTATCTCGATGCCTTCGACGCCAGCCTTCCGGGCTGTCTGGTGGTGGATATCCGCATGCCGGGCATGAGCGGTATGGAGCTTCAGGAGCGGCTACAGGGAGAAGCTATCTACCCGCCGATCATTTTTATTACCGGTCATGGTGATGTGCCGATGGCGGTGCGTGCGGTCAAGAATGGAGCGGTGGATTTCATTGAAAAACCATTCCACGACCAGACATTGCTGGACAGTGTGCATCGTGCCATCGAGCAGGATGCCAATCGGCGCGGTGAAGTGCTGCGGCTTACAGATATACAGGATCGTTTTGAGCAGTTGACGCCTCGTGAGCGGGAGGTCGTGGAACTGGTGGTTGCCGGTAAACGCAACAAAAATATTTCCGATGAAATGGGCATCACCCTGTCGACTGTCGAGGCGCATCGATCCAAAGTGATGGAGAAGATGCATGCTGATACATTGTCCCACCTGATGCGCATGATGCTGTCCATGGACAGGAATTATGGAAAACCGTAATAGGGTTTGGCGTAATTGGGAATTTTCTTTATATGACATAGAGTTAGATAATAAATACTCCCCTGACCAGCCCGGAGCCAGTGGGGGGAAGCCCTGATGTTGGCAGGAAAGGTTATTGGAGAGCTCTGACAGGCGCCTCCTCTATTCCTGCCAACTTTTTTTACGCAAAAACAATACCGGTCTTGCGGCAACTTTTTGCCCCAGTTTGAAGACGAATAAAGCGTGATGGGTGCAGTACAAAATATTGGAATCTCATGGGGGTCAAATCTGATTGAGGCAAAAGAGGTTTTCTATGTCGTGGAATCCTTCAGTCTCGACTCCGCCCCCTTGCCACCAAAATGAAAAATCGTCTTTGATACCAGGAGGATTAAAAGAGAATGTCTATTTCCAGACGTGAGTTTCTTCACCTGATGGGGCTCGCCGGCGCTGCCGGCATGATGCCCGGCTCGATCTTTGCGGCAACCCGGCAGCCCGCCGATCTCTATGAGGTGCCGAAGTTTGGTAATGTCTCTCTGCTGCACTTTACTGATACGCATGCACAGCTGAATCCCATCTACTTCCGGGAACCCAATGTTAATTTGGGACTGGGTTATGCATTCAACAAGGCGCCGCATCTGGTGGGTGACAAACTGCTGAACCACTTCGGTATCGCACCGAACGGCATCGAATCCCATGCCTTCAGCTATCTCAATTTTAATGCTGCCTCGGCCAAGTATGGCAAGATCGGCGGCTTTGCCCATCTGCGCACGCTGGTGGACCGTATCCGTGCTGAGCGTGGACCTGGTAACACCCTTTTGATGGATGGGGGTGACACCTGGCAAGGTTCCGGCACAGCCTACTGGACCCGCGGTAAAGATATGGTCGGCGCCTGCAACATGCTGGGTGTGGATGTGATGACCGGTCACTGGGAGTTCACCTATCATGATAAGGAGGTGATCTCCAATATCCATGATTTCAAAGGCGAATTCATAGCGCAGAACGTCAAGGTAAATGACGATGCCCTGTTCGACTACAAGTTTGCCGATTTTGCCGATTTTGACGAAGACGAGGGCTTCGCCTTCAAGCCCTACGTGATCAAGAACGTAGGCGGCGCCCGTGTCGCCGTGATCGGCCAGGCCTTTCCCTATACCCCCATCGCCAATCCCCAGCGCTTCATCCCGGACTGGACCTTCGGCATCCAGGACGAAAGTATGCAGGCGGTGGTCGATATGGTGCGTGAAAACGAGAAGCCCGATGTGGTGGTGGTGCTCTCCCACAACGGTATGGATGTGGACATCAAGATGGCCTCCGGGTCAGCGGCATCGACGCTATCTTCGGCGGCCATACCCACGATGGTATGCTGGCCCCGACGATCGTCAAGAATGCCGGCGGCAAGACCCTCTGGTGACCACCGGTTCCAACGGCAAAGTTCCTCGGTGTCATGGATCTGGAGGTGTAGCGGCAAGGTGCGGATTTTCGCTACCGGCTGTTACCGGTCTTCCAACCTGCTCCCCGCAGACAAGGAGATGCAGGCCTACATCGATGGTGTGCGCGCCCCCAAGGATCAGCTGGATGAGAAACTGGGCGGTGGCGAGGAGACCCTATCGCCGTGGTAATCTCCAACGGCACCTTCGATCAGGTGATCTGGCGATGCCCTCACCGAGGTCAACGATGCCCAGATCTCACTTTCCCCGGTTTTCGCTAGTACCCCACCGTGTTGCCGGGTCAGACGATCACCATGGACAACCTCTGCTGCACTTTACTGATACGCATGCACAGCTGAATCCCATCTACTTCCGGGAACCCAATGTTAATTTGGGACTGGGTTATGCATTCAACAAGGCGCCGCACCTGGTGGGTGACAAACTGCTGAACCACTTCGGTATCGCACCGAACGGCATTGAGTCTCACGCCTTCAGCTACCTCAATTTTAATGCTGCCTCGGCCAAGTATGGCAAGATCGGCGGCTTTGCCCATCTGCGAACGCTGGTGGACCGTATCCGTGCTGAGCGGGGGTCGGGTAACACCCTTTTGATGGACGGGGGTGACACCTGGCAAGGTTCCGGCACAGCCTACTGGACCCGTGGTAAAGATATGGTCGGTGCCTGCAACATGCTGGGTGTGGATGTGATGACCGGTCACTGGGAGTTCACCTATCATGACAAGGAGGTGATCTCCAATATCCATGATTTCAAAGGCGACTTCGTAGCGCAGAACGTCAAGGTAAATGACGATGCCCTGTTCGACTACAAGTTTGCCGATTTTGCCGATTTTGACGAAGACGAGGGCTTCGCCTTCAAGCCCTATGTGATCAAGAACGTGGGTGGTGCCCGTGTCGCCGTGATCGGCCAGGCCTTCCCCTATACCCCCATCGCCAATCCCCAGCGCTTCATCCCGGACTGGACCTTCGGCATCCAGGACGAAAGTATGCAGGCGGTGGTCGATATGGTGCGTGAAAACGAGAAGCCCGATGTGGTGGTGGTGCTCTCCCACAACGGCATGGATGTGGACATCAAGATGGCCTCCCGGGTCAGCGGCATCGACGCCATCTTCGGCGGCCATACCCACGATGGTATGCCGGCCCCGACGATCGTCAAGAATGCCGGCGGCAAGACCCTGGTGACCAATGCCGGTTCCAACGGCAAGTTCCTCGGTGTGATGGATCTGGAGGTAAAGGGTGGCAAGGTGCGGGATTTTCGCTACCGGCTGCTGCCGGTCTTCTCCAACCTGCTCCCCGCAGACAAGGAGATGCAGGCCTACATTGATGGTGCGCGCGCCCCCTACAAGGATCAGCTGGATGAGAAACTGGCGGTGGCGGAGGAGACCCTCTATCGCCGTGGTAACTTCAACGGCACCTTCGATCAGGTGATCTGCGATGCCCTCACCGAGGTCAACGATGCCCAGATCTCACTTTCCCCCGGTTTTCGCTGGGGCACCACCGTGTTGCCGGGTCAGACGATCACCATGGACAACGTCATGGATCAGACCTGCATCACCTATCCCGAGACCTACCGCCGGGAGATGAGCGGTGCCGACATCAAGGCGATCCTGGAGGATGTCTCCGACAACCTCTTCAACAAGGACCCCTATTATCAGCAGGGTGGGGACATGGTGCGGCTTGGTGGCCTGGATTATGTCTGTGAGCCGGGCAAGGGTTTCGGCAAGCGCATCACCAATATGACCCTGAACGACGGCACCCTGATCGATGCCGGCAAGAAGTATATGGTTGCCGGCTGGGCCACGGTGGGTTCAAAGTCACCCGGTCGTCCCATCTGGGATGTGGTGGGTGACTACCTGCGTCACCAGAAGACGGTGAAGATCAAAAAGATCAACACCCCGAAACTGGTCGGCGTGAAGGGTAATCCTGGTATTGCGGAGTACCGCAGCGGTTGATGATCCTGTTTTGATGCGATAATAAAGCGCCCGTTTTGGGCGCTTTATTGTTTAGCTCTGTGTTCGTCCATTCAACCCGTGGAGCGGCACCTTGCCGCGAAACCACGACCTGATCGCGGCGGGGCACCGCTCCTACGCATTTCGGATAGTACGAATCACACCCCCAGGATGTGGTATCCCGAGTCGACGTACAACACGTCGCCGGTGATGCCGGAGGCGAGGTCAGAACAGAGGAAAGCTGCTGCATTGCCCACCTCTGCGGTGGTGACGTTGCGCCGTAACGGGGTCTTTTTTCCCGCTTCGTCGAGCATGCTCTTGAAGTTCTTGATGCCCGATGCCGCCAGGGTGCGGATCGGACCGGCGGAGATGGCGTTCACGCGGATGCCGTCGGGACCCATTGAGTCGGCCATATAACGGACATTGGCTTCCAGGCTCGCCTTGGCCACTCCCATGACGTTGTAGAAGGGCACGGTGCGCACGGCGCCGAGATAGCTCATGGTGATCAACGATGCGTTGCGGCCCTGCATCATCGGCATGCCTGCCTTTGCCAATGCGGCAAAACTGTAGGCGCTGATATCGTGGGCCATGGCAAAACCCTCACGGGTCAAATTGTCCAGATATCTGCCTTCCAGGTGGTCGCGGGGGGCGAAGCCAACGGAGTGGACGATGCCCTCCAGGCCGTCCCACTTCTTGCCCAGCGCCTCAAACACGGCATCGATCTGTTCGTCACTGGCGACATCCAGCGGCAGTACAATGTCGGAGCCGCACTGATCGGCAATCTTCTGCACCCGGCTCTTGAGTTTGTCGCCCTGGTAGGTGAAGGCGAGCTGTGCGCCCTCACGGTGCATGGCCTCGGCAATGCCCCAGGCGATGGAACGGTTGCTGGCGACGCCAACGATAAGAATACGTTTGTCTTGCAAAAAACCCATGGAACAATTCCTTGGTGGTGTCATCAAACAGAATTGCGGATAATGCGGCCAGTGGCCGATTGCTCCGGCATTCGGATAGCGATCCGTGGTAGCACCGGATTCCCACAATTAACAAGTGTTCGCCAAGTAATATTGTTTTCACCACGAAGGACACGAAGGGAGCAAAGAAAACGCATTGTTAATCAATTTTTTAACTTCGTGCTCTTCGTGGTAAAAGAGGTGTTTCCGGATGAACACTAAACTAAGAACTAACTAAGTTACCCGAAATTTCCCGAATCGAAAAGGGCGAATCCTGCCATTTTATGCGCGTCAGATTGATAAAACTGAGAGGACTCTGCAGTCTGTTGCTGATTGGCATGCTGCTGACGGGTTGCGATGATTCCCCCTGGAACTCGCCTCACCCCGCCGGCGAGATGTCCAGTCAGGTACTCTACCGCTCCTTTTCCGAGCGCCCCAAACATCTCGATCCGGCCCGCTCCTACAGTTCCAATGAGTATGAGTTTATCGCCCAGATCTATGAGCCGCCGCTGCAGTACCACTTTCTGAAGCGGCCCTATGAGTTGGTGCCTCTGACCAGTGAGGGTATGCCCCAAGTCACCTATCTGGATGCCGACGGTAAGCCGTTGCCGGATAGTGCCCCGGTGGATGATATCGCCTTCAGTGACTACCTGATCACCATTCAACCCGGTATCCGCTTTCAACCCCATCCCCTGTTTGCCCGGGATGAGTCGGGTGAATTTCTCTACCATCAGTTGAATGATGATCAGTTGGAATCGCTGCATACTCTGGCTGATCTGCCGGTGGACGGCAGCCGGGAACTGATGGCGGCGGACTACGTTTACCAGATCAAACGCCTCGCTTTTCCCCGTTTTCACTGCCCCATCGCCGGGGTGATGAATGAGTATATCGTCGGCTTCAAGGCGTTTTCCGAGCACCTGAGCGCCGAGGACAAACGGCTGCAGAAGATGACCGGAGAAGAGCGTCCTTATATTGATCTGCGGGAGTATGATCTGCCCGGTGTGGAGGTGGTGGACAACTACCGCTATCGCATCCGTCTCAAGGGCAAATATCCCCAGTTCATCTACTGGATGGCGATGCCGTTCTTTGCCCCCATGCCTTGGGAGGCGGACCGCTTCTACGCCCAGCCGGGGTTGCGCAAGCGCAACATCAAACTGGACTGGTATCCGGTGGGCACCGGGGCGTTTATGTTGACGGAGAATAACCCCAACCTGCGCATGGTGCTGGCGCGCAACCCCAATTTTCATGGAGAGTCCTATCCCGAAGTGGGTGAACCCGAGGACATCGTGGCCGGACTGTTGCAGGACGCCGGTTTGCCGCTGCCCTTTGTCGACAAGGCAGTCTATAGCCTGGAGAAGGAGACCATCCCCTACTGGAATAAATTCCTGCAGGGCTACTACGATACATCGGGTATCTCGTCAGACAGTTTTGATCAGGCAGTGCAGTTCGGTGATCTGGGCGAGGTGGGTCTGACGGAGTCGATGCGGCAGAAAGGGATTCATCTGACCACTGCGGTGCAGACTTCCATCGGCTATTTCGGCTTTAATATGCGTGATTCGGTGGTTGGCGGGGATTCTGAACGGGCGCGGCTGCTGCGTCGTGCCATCGCCATTGCGGCGGACTACGAAGAGTTTATCTCCATCTTTGCCAATGGGCGGGGCATCCCGGCACAGGGAATGATTCCGCCGGGCATCTATGGCAACCGGCCGGGACCCGAGGGAATCAATCCCTACGTCTACGAGGTGATGGACGGTAAACCCAAACGCCGTTCTCTCGATGAGGCGAAGGCGTTGCTGCAGCAGGCAGGTTATACCGATGGGCGGGATCCGGACACAGGTAAACCACTGGTGCTCTACTATGATGCCGTGGCGACAGGTCCGGATGACAAAGCGAGGATGAACTGGTGGCGCAAACAGTTTACCAAGTTGGGCATCCAGCTGGTGGTTCGCGCTACCGATTACAACCGTTTTCAGGAGAAGATCCGCAAGGGCACCGGGCAGATGTATAGTTGGGGCTGGAATGCTGACTACCCCGATCCGGAGAACTTCTTCTTCCTCCTCTACGGCCCCAATTCCAAGGCGGACGGGGGAGGGGAGAATGCTTCCAACTATGCCAATTCTGAGTTCGACGAACGCTTCAGCCGGATGAAAAACATGGATAATGGCCCCGAGCGGATGGCAATTATTGACCAGATGATGGAGATACTGCGCTGGGACGCCCCCTGGTTATTTGGATATCACTCCAAGGCGTTCTCCCTGAACCACGCCTGGTATCACAATGTAAAACCCAATCTGATGGCGAACAACACGCTGAAGTACAAACGGGTCGACCCTGCGTTGCGCCATGAGTCTCAGTTGGCATGGAATCAACCCGTGCTCTGGCCGGTGGTCGGTACTCTAGTGATCCTGCTGCTCTCCCTGATTCCCGCCTTTGTGCTGTTCCGACGCCGGGAGAGGAGTGCTGCACGATGATGGCCTATATTGTACGGCGGATGCTCTACGCTATCCCGATCCTGATCGGGGTGAACATCATCACCTTCCTGCTCTTCTTCGTGGTCAACTCCCCGGATGACATGGCGCGCATGAATCTGGGTATGAAGCGCGTCACTCCCGCCGCCATCGAGGAGTGGAAAGCGGAGCGGGGTTACGATCTCCCGATGCTCTACAATGAATCCGAGGCGGGTACTGGACAGATCACCCGGACCATCTTCTTTCAGAAGTCGGTGAAGCTGTTTCAGTTCGATTTCGGCGTGTCCGACAGTGGCCGCGATATCGGTTACGACATCTCCCAGCGCATGTGGCCCAGTCTTGCCATTGCGGTGCCGGTGCTACTGGTTGGATTGGCGCTGAATATCACCTTCGCCCTACTGATCGCCTTCTTTCGCGCCACCTATATCGATTTCTGGGGAGTGGTGATCTGCGTGGTGATGATGTCGATCTCGGCGCTTTTCTACATTATCGGTGGGCAGTATCTGGTGGGGAAGCTGCTTCATCTGGTGCCGATTTCGGGTTACAGCACGGGGTTGAGTGCGATCAAGTTTCTTCTCCTGCCAGTGATCATCGGGGTTATCGGCGGTATCGGTGCTGGCACCCGCTGGTACCGCACACTCTTTCTGGAGGAGATCAACAAGGACTATGTGCGTACCGCCCGTGCCAAGGGTTTGAGTGAGCAATGGGTCTTGTTTGGCCATGTCTTTCAGAATGCGCTGATCCCGATCCTGACCGGGGTGGTGGCGGTGCTGCCGCTGCTATTCATGGGCAGCCTGATCACCGAATCCTTCTTTGGCGTACCGGGCCTCGGCAGTTACACCATCGATGCCATCAACCGGCAGGATTTCGCCATCGTGCGGGCGATGGTTTTTCTCGGTTCCGTGCTCTACATCATCGGACTGATACTGACCGATATCTCCTACACCATCGTCGATCCAAGGGTGCGCCTGCAATGAGCTGGAGCTGGGAGATAGGGGTCGGAGTCAAACCGGGCTGGGCGTTGGGTAGATGGAATATGATTGGGCGGTTTGACGCCTCCCCCTGGGAAAGTGTGGTGAACCTCCATGCCTGATCTGGTGATTCTCTGGACTGACGCGTTGGTCTTCCTGCTGGTTTTACTGGCTGTCGGCTTTGCCCTGTTCGCCAGTCGGCGGGAACATCTGCGTGCCCCCTGGCGGCATGTGGCGCGCAGCCGGGTGGGTATGGGGGCGCTGGTGGTGCTCTCCTGTTATATCCTGATCGGCCTGCTCGACTCCATTCACTACCATCCCGATATGGATGGTACAGAGGGGGAGACCGCCGAGGTGTTGAGCCTCTTCGATCTCATGGTCACCCCCCTGCGCACCCGCACCGAGAAGACCTATTCGGCCCCGCTGGCAACACACCTCTACGCCAAGGAGACCATCGAACTGGCTGGTGGAAAAAGTCAACGCGACTATCCCAGGCTGAAGTTCGGCGGCGCTCATCTGGCAGACCCTGAACTCGACTGGGCTTCCGATATTTATCTTAATGTCATACACGGAACGCTGGAGGGCGTAGTCTGTTGGCTGGGTCTCTCCGTCCTGTTTGTGGCGCTGATGGCGAGGCGGGAAAATTTGACCTTCGGGCAGATGCAGTCACGGGTGATTCGCTATGAGACGCCAATCCCCTGGCGCACTGTGCTCATTACACTGGGCGTGCTACTGGTGCTCGGTTTTATCCTGGGCGAACTGGCGGTTCAGTATCACCTCTTAGGCACCGACAAAGTGGGGGAGGATGTCTTCTATCAGGGGTTGAAGAGTATTCGCACCGGACTGTTGATCGGCACCCTGACGACCATGGTGATGCTGCCTGCGGCGATCCTGCTCGGCATCATGGCAGGCTATTTCCGGGGTTGGGTGGATGATCTGATCCAATACAGCTACACCACCCTCAGCTCTATTCCAGGGGTGTTGCTGATCGCCGCCGCCATTCTCATGATGCAGATCTACATGAGCAATCACGAAGCGGAGTTTGCCAGTCTGACCCAGCGGGCCGACCTGCGGTTGCTCTTTCTCTGCATGATCCTCGGGGTGACCAGCTGGACTGGTCTCTGCCGTATGCTGCGGGGGGAGACCTTCAAGCTGCGGGAACTGGAGTATGTGCAGGCCGCCCAGGCCTTCGGTGTCGGCCACTTTACTATCATCGGCCGTCATATCCTGCCCAATGTACTGCACATCGTGCTGATCACACTGGTGCTCGACTTCAGCGGCCTGGTGCTGGCGGAGGCGGTGCTCTCCTACGTCAACATCGGTGTCGATCCGACCATGAACAGTTGGGGCAACATGATCAACAGCGCCCGGCTCGAAATGGCTCGCGAGCCGATCGTCTGGTGGTCGCTGGCTGCAGCATTGATTTTCATGTTTACCCTGGTGCTCTCCGCCAACCTCTTTTCGGATGTGGTGCGGGATGCCTTTGATCCCAGACTGCGCACCAGCCGGTAGTGATATTGCCCATGAAAAATCACCTGTTAGCAATAGAAAACCTGCACACCCGGCTCGGCAACAAGCAGAATCCGGTGCGGGTGGTGGATGGTCTCAATCTGACCATCGGCAAGGGCGAGACGCTGGCGCTGTTGGGGGAGTCGGGCTGCGGCAAGTCGATGACGGCCCTCTCCATGATGCGCCTGTTGCCCCCCTCCGGACGCATCAGTGGGGGGCATGTCAAACTTGACGGTCTCGATCTGTTGACTCTTTCCGAACAGGAGATGCGCCAGGTGCGGGGCGGCCGTATGGGCATGATCTTTCAGGAGCCCATGACCTCTCTCAACCCGGTGTTGCGCATCGGCGATCAGATTGCCGAGGCGGTGCGCCTGCATGACAAGTTGAGTGGGGCAGCGGTAACAGAACGGGTGGTGGAACTGCTCGATTCTGTCGGTATCCCCGACCCCCGGCGCCGTGCCAGAGAGTATCCCCATCAGCTCTCCGGCGGCATGAAACAGCGTGTCATGATCTCCATGGCACTGGCAGGGCGGCCGGAACTGTTGATCGCTGACGAACCCACCACAGCGTTGGATGTCACTATCCAAGCCCAGGTATTGAACCTGCTGAAACAGTTGCAGCAGGAGACTGGCATGGCGATTCTGCTCATCACTCACGACTTGGGTGTGGTGGCGGAGACTGCCGACCGGCTGGCGGTGATGTATGCGGGGCAGATCGTTGAGACTGCGGATGTCGGCGCCTTCTTTAAAGGCCCCAAACACCCCTACAGCCGCAAGCTTTTCGAATCTCTGCCGGACAGTCACAAACGGGATGAAAAGCTGGCGGTCATCAAAGGGACGGTGCCGCCGCTGAACCAGCAGTTTTCGGGTTGCCGCTTTGCCGATCGCTGCGAGCAGGCGGTTCCTCGCTGCAGTAGTGAAATCCCCGACTGGGTCGGCCTGACCGAGTGGCAGGGCGTACGCTGCCTTATCTATGCTGACGACCCGATCACGCCCACGCTGAGTGATATAGCCGTCGAGGCGGAAACCCATAGTTTGTCCCGGGCGGGAGACGAATCCCTGCTGGATGTAACGGATCTCAAGGTCTACTTCCCCATCCATAAAGGTGTGTTTCGGCGCGTGGTGGGCCAGGTACGGGCAGTGGATGGTGTCGCTCTGTCGATCGCCAAGGGGCGAACCCTGGCTCTGGTGGGCGAGTCTGGCTGCGGCAAGACCACGGTGGGCAAGGGCATATTGCAATTGATCCGGCCCACCGATGGGCGGGTGAAGTTTGGTGAAGACGAACTGACACAATTGAGGGGAAAGTCGCTGCGCCGGCGTCGCGCAGACATGCAGATCATCTTTCAGGATCCCATCTCTTCCATGAACCCGCGCATGCTGGTGGGGGAGATCATTGCCGAGGGGATGCGTGCGCAGAAAATCGGTAAAAAAAGAGATCGCAAGGCGCGGGTCAGCCAGCTATTGGAGCAAGTGGGTCTGCATGCCGATGCAGCCAAGCGTTATCCCCATGAGTTCTCTGGCGGTCAGCGTCAGCGCATCTGTGTCGCCCGCGCTCTGGCGGTGGAGCCACAACTGATTGTCTGTGACGAGCCCACCAGTGCATTGGATGTGTCGGTGCAGGCGCAGATCCTCAACCTGTTGAAATCTCTGCAGCGGGAACTGGAGTTATCCTACCTCTTCATCACGCACAACATCTCGGTGGTTTCCTATCTGGCCGATGAGGTGGCAGTGATGTATCTCGGCCGCATCGTGGAGCAGGGCAGGGTCGATGAGGTGTTGGGGTCGCCAGCACATCCCTATACCAAAGCGCTGCTCTCGGCCGTGCCTGTGCCCGATCCGGATTTTCAACGTTCGGTGATCCGTCTGGAGGGGGATATGCCGTCACCCGCCAATCCGCCGCAGGGTTGTCATTTTCATCCCCGTTGTCCTGTGGCCGTTGCAGCCTGCAGTGCTGGATATCCTGCTGAAACGGCGCTGTCAATGACCCATCGGGTCAGGTGCTTCCGCATCGATTAACCGTAGGCCAGGGTCTCTGCCTGATCCGCTACGCTTGATCAGGCCTACAGGCCATTTCTCCCAGGTTTTTGAGAGTTTTATTCTGTATGTGCTATATCTCTCTATACACCAAAACCAAGATATGGATAGGAGGATGGTATGGCGGTGAAGAAAAAACCCGGAGCAAGAAGAGCTAAGAGGGTGAGTGCGTTTAAAGCTGAAAAGGCGGGTCGTAAATTTTGTGATATGCCGGAAATGGCACTGCGCCAAGTGCCGCAGGATGTCGATCCGGGGCGGGCTGCATTTATCCTGGACATGGATAACATTTGGGTAAACGGTACGGTTATCCATTACTGTTTTTTCGAACACGCGAAACATAATTCTCCCACAAAATGGACAGGGAGTGCAGCGGACAAGCGTGCGGTGAGAAAAGCCTTTAAGGAGTGGAAGGATCTGGGTATCGGCCTTGAATTTGTTGAAGTCAGGAATCTCGATGAAGCTGAAATCAGGATCGGCTTTGATCAGGACGAAGGTTCCTGGTCATATATCGGCACCTACCCGATGGGCAATGTTTCAATAAGTCGGCGAACGATGAACTTTGGCTGGTCGCTGACCACATCCCACGGCAAGGATACGGCGCTGCATGAGATCGGCCACTCCCTCGGCGCCAAACATGAACATCAGAATCCTTTTTCTGGTATTCAGTGGAACCGGCAGGGGGTCTACGACTATTTCAGCGGTCCACCGAATAACTGGAGTCGCAGAAAAATCGACAGCAATATTTTGGATCCGGTTTCTGCAAGTGATGTGGAGGGTTCGGGTTGGGACAGCAACTCCATCATGCATTACGAATTCCGTGCTGCGCTGATTGAAGGGCCGCCCCCCTACGATTCTGCTGGTATTCATCCGGCTGCCGACCTGTCACCCAAAGACAAAGCCTGGGCACAGCATTTCTATCCGGCGCTGAGAAAAAAAGATTATGTCGATCTGATACCGTTTCAGTCTGAAGTTATTCAGATAGAAGCGGGCGGGCAGGTTAATCTGGTTATCAAGCCGAAAACAACCCGTAAATACACCATGCAGTCTTTTGGAGAAGCCGATACTTTGATGGTGCTTTTTGAGGACGATGGAACCGATGATCCCATCTATCTTCAAGCCGATGATGACAGCGGTAGTGACTACAATGCCAAAATCGAACATCGACTGATGAAAGGCACAACCTATATTCTCCGCGTTCGTCTTTACTGGGCCAATGCGGCGGGTGAAACGGCTGTAATGCTTTGGTAGCGGCTGACAACAATAATGGTATGAACAATATGAACCACCCGTAGGAGCGGCGCCTCTCCGCGAGAACAGGTTTCAAGTCTGACTCGCGGCGAGGCGCCGCTCCTACATTGATTCGTTTAAAAGCCAATGAGCAGGGAAATTAATATATTCATCTCCTACAGTCATCTCGATGATGACTGGCATGAGCGGTTTAAAGCTTTCCTGGATTCTCTCAAGTTTACCCGCTTGAAAGCGCAGGATCTGAAAAGCGGGAAGCTGTATCAGAATGCCAGGTTTCAGTATCGTGCATGGTCGGACAAACAGATCGATCTCGGCAGCAACTGGAAGCCGGAGATAGAGGATGCCATCCGGCAGGCGAGGGTGGCTGTGTTGTTGGTTTCCACCGACTTTTTAGCCTCCGAGTTTATCCTCGAACAGGAGCTGCCACTGCTGATCGACCGTTCCAACAGCGGCGAACTCGCCATCTTTCCACTCATCATCCGTCCCTGCCTGTGGCGCGAAACCGCCTGGCTGCAGGAGATTCAGATATTCGATTCGGGGCAGGCTATGTCGGAGCTGCCGCAGCATGAATGGGAGAAGAAACTGGTCGAATTTTCCCTGCGCATCGATGAACAACTGGAGAGCGAACGGAGCGGACAGGAGCTGGTGGACGAAGAGGCAGAAATTGTTGAGGAGATCATCGCTGCCTCCATTTCCACACAACCCATCTATACAGAGCCGTTTAAGGAGAAGAACGCCTCTGGCAACGAATTCTATACCTGGAACGGTGTGCGCAAACTGATAGACGAGTCTGGATTCTGCGAGACTGGAGAATCCGTCGTCGATGGAGTGCTGTTGTTCCGCACCATTAAACAACGTACTTGGTTTGCAGTGACACAACGGCAGTTGTTTTGTGTGCTGGATGGTGAAAAGACACGCAAACGAGGAAGGCTTATACAGTGGCGCGAATCCTTGAGTCAAAATCTACCCGTGCGTGCCCGTGACCGTGCCAAGGCTCAAACCGGTCTGCTCAATGTCGGCGCTCATGTGAACTGGCTCTATTCCAAACGGCTGCATAAAAGCCCGGGAGAGCTTGAGGAGCAGGTCACCAAACTGCTTGAGAATACGTGATGACCGGCAGACTCACCTTGGACCCGCGCCTTCGCAGCGAATTGTTATGTCCAGGTTGTAGGCCCGATCAAGCGAAGCGGATCGGGCAGATTTGTGACGGGTGGTCTATCCTTCGGGAAGGATTCGAATAAAACGCCAGCATCATGAACAGGGATATTAGCGTCCATCGGTTACGCAGACGCAGCTTAACTCAGAGCATAGGCAGGAAGGAATTACCTTTTTTCTCTCATGCCGGCAAGGCATCGGGGCAGAGGTCTCAGCAGGGCGCTTTCTTTCAGGCAAAGCTGACGATTGGACAGCCCGGCGATCAGTATGAGAAGGAAGCCGATAGCGTCGCCACCGCAGTTGTCCAGCGTTCTGAACACGCTTCATCCCCGCAACAGCAGGGCTTCTTCACCATTCAACGACGGGCCGGTCACCGGCCAGCTGCACCCTCCGCGCCAGTCGGCATGGCGGCCAGATTGCAATCCACCAAGGGAAGCGGCAGTAGATTGCCAAAACGAACCCACACGGAGATGTCGCAGTCGCTGGGTTTCGACTTCAGTGATGTGCGGTTACACACAGACAGTGAATCCGCCAGCTTGAACCGGGCTGTCGGTGCCCAGGCGTTTACCCACGGGAAAAACATCTATTTCAACTCAGGAAAGTATAATCCCGAAACGAAAAGCGGAAAACACCTGCTGGCCCATGAGTTGACCCATGTGGTGCAACAAAATCATGGCGCTGGAGGCCTGCAACGGTCTTCAGTGATCCAACGGGAGATTGAGCTAGATGCGGCAAACGTGCCTACCGGCAACTATCTGTTTCGCGTCGGCAGCGGTATCACGGCGGGATTCTTCAGACGCATAAAACGTTTTGTCGGTGATGGCGCCCTGACGGATAACGAACTCAATGCACTGCGTATCTATGCACTACGGGTCAGAGGTTCAGTCAACAACGCTGAACGGCTCTTGATGGCGGCGATGCTCAACCCTGTCAATGTTCCTTTGCTTCAGGCTCATGGGGCGGGTGCCCTCTCCATTCCGATCAACACGATCACCGATGCCAACCGTCAGCATGTTCGCGATATAGGACGCGAACAGATACCGGATGCACTCATGCTGCAGTTATGGGATGCCGTTACCACATTGGGCGTCGATCTTGAACGTGGACTGGCGTTATTGGCAGAGGTCGATGCGGCGGCAACCAGAGAGATCCTGCAGCACGCCGGTCCACAATTCCAAACACAGGCAACCGCGCTTGTCGCCTATATGGAGATGCACACTATTCCCGCTCTGGAGGTATTGGGCGCGATGTTGAATGCGGCCTCCGACAGCAGTTCCGGCGATAAGGTGATGGCCGGGATCGTCTATGTCATCGCCAGGAAGGCAGGCCACGCCACTGCGGGGCAGATCAGAAGCGGTCAAATAAAGGTCGATGCGCTTATACCCCGTGCCTACCAACGTATCACCTCAGGTGACGGTTCTGCTGCGTTCTATTCATCAGTAGGCAGGACCGATGAGGCAAAGGGAGATACGCTCTATCTGCCGACCAGTCTGAACGTTGCGGCGATTGCTTCGCGAGCACTGGTCATCCATGAACTGACTCACGCTACCGATGATGCCGCGAGTGCAGGCATCTCACCCCGCCGGGTGCTTGAACTCGAAGCTCGGGCCCGTACCAGCCAGTTGCAATACACGATGGATGAGATCCTTGCACTCCCGGCTGCCGGGCAACCAGCGGCCATTCGTGAGTACAGGCAATCGGCCGCCAGTGTATGGGTTCAATGGGCACTCATATCGGCGACAAAGGGGGATACCGCGCGTTATCAGGAGATTTGCACGCGTATCCTGCTACAGGATCCCACCGTATCGGAAGCGAATGTTATGGCTGCCTTGGCGTTGAGTGTTGCGGATATCACCACAAGACTCGAAGACGCCATTGCGGAACTTCCTAACTACGCCAGAGGTACCTTCGTGGCGCTCGATGGCCTCTCCGGTGAGAGTGTGCTGGATTTGGTCGGTGATGCGGCTGGGCCTTGATGGGGTTGTCTGATTCCGCATTACCTGCGATATCCCTGATCATTTGTCATCTCGACCGTAGGGAGAGATCTCGTGCTATATTGCTGCCAACGGGATACAAGCAGGAGACCCCTTCCTGCGGTCGAGATGCCGATGATCCTGAGATGTACGGAATTGAATTTCCAACAAAAGATCCGCAGGTTATATTCCACCGTTGTAGCCAGGGGTGAACCATGTCGTCGCCGAAACCCGCTGATCGCAAGATCTATCATGTGTTCCTCGCCTCCGCGGCGAAAAGGCGCCTGTATTCCACCACCACGCTGGATCGTGCCGGAACGGCGCTTCTACGGGCAGATCATTGAAGAGTGGTCTACCTTTTAAGGAAAGATCTGAAAAACACCGATATCATGAACAGGGACATTAGAGCGTATCGTCCACGCAGGCGGTGTGGAATCCAAGCGATTGACAGGCAGGAGCAACCTTTTTTCTCCCATGTCGGCAAGACATCGGGGCAAAGAACTCAGCAGGGCGCTTTCTTTCAGGCAAAGCTGACGATCGGACAGCCCGGCGATCAGTATGAGAAGGAAGCCGATAGCGTCGCCACCGCAGTTGTCCAGCGTTCTGAACACGCTTCATCCTCGCAACAGCAGGGCTTCTTCACCATTCAGCGGCGGGCCGGTCACCGGCCAGCTGCACCCTCCGCGCCAGTCGGCATGGCGGCCAGATTGCAATCCTCCAAAGGAAACGGCAGTAGACTGCCAAAACGAACCCATACGGAGATGTCGCAATCGCTGGGTTTCGACTTCAGTGATGTACGGCTACACACAGACAGTGAATCCGTCAATTTGAACAGAGCTGTCGGCGCCCAGGCGTTTACCCACGGGAAAGATATCTATTTCAACTCGGGAAAGTACAATCCCGAAACGAAAAGCGGAAAACACCTGCTGGCCCATGAGTTGACTCATGTGGTGCAACAGAATCGTGGCGCTGGAGGCCTGCAACGGTCTTCAATGATCCAACGGGAGATTGAACTCGATGCGGCAAACGTGCCTACCGGTAACTATCTGTTTCGGGTCGGTAGTGGTATCACCTCCGGATTCTTCAGGCGCATAAAACGTTTTGTCGGGGATGGCGCCCTGACGGATAACGAACTCAACGCACTGCGTATCTACGCGTTGCAGGTCAGAGGTACGGTAAACCACGCTGAACGGCTCTTGATGGCGTCGATGCTCAATCCGGTCAATGTCCCATTGCTTCAGGCGCACGGAACCGGGACGCTGAGTATCGTAATCAACACCATCACTGCGGCCAACCGTGAGCGTGTGCGAAATATCGGACGGGAGCAGATACCGGATGCGCTCATTCTGCAGTTGTGGACAGCCATCACGACATTGGGTGTTGATCTTGAACGTGGAATGGTCTTATTGGCTGAGGTCGATGCGGCGGCAACCACAGAGATTCTTCGACACGCCGGTCCGCAGTTCCAGAGACAGGCGACTGCATTGATTGCCTATATGGAAACACACAGCATTCCCTCCCTTGAAGTATTGGGTGCGATGTTGAATGCGGCATCCGACAGTAGCTCGGGGGATAAAGTGATGGCCGGGATCGTCTATGTCATCGCCCGGACAGCAGGCCATCCTACCGCAGGACAGATCAGGAGTGGCCAGATAAAGATCGATGCACTGATCCCCCGTGCCTTCCGTAGCTTGACATCAGGTAATGGCGCCGGTGCCTTCTACTCACCGATAGGCAGGAGAGACCAGGAAAAAGGGGATACGCTCTATCTGCCGACCAATCTGGACGTTGCGGCGATTGATTCGCGAGCACTGGTCATCCATGAATTGACCCACGCCGCCGATGACGCCGCGAGTGCAGGTATCACACAACGCCGTGAGCTTGAACTCGAGGCACGGGCCTATACCAGCCAGATGCGATATATAATGGATGAGATCTTGGCGCTCCCGGCTGCAGAACAACCTGCGGCCATTCGCGGTTACAGAAGATCAGCCACCAGCGCTCTGCTGCAATGGGCAATGGTCTTGGCGGCAAAGGGTAATACTGCGCATTATCGGGACATATGCAGCCGAATTATCGTTCAGGACCCCTCCGTATCAGAAGCAAATGTCGTGGCCGCGCTGGCGATGAGCGAGGCGAATATCACCACCAATCTTGAAAATGCCATTGATGCGCATCCAAACTACACCCGAGGCACTCGAACCGCGCTCGACGGCCTCTCCGGCGAGAGTGTGCTGGGTTTGGTTGGCGCAGCGGCTGGGCCTTGATGGGGTTGGCCGGATCCCTACAGTCCACGCCCCATACCCTGTCGGTTCACTCTCTTGAACAGGGAAACAGAAAAACCGTCCAATCAGATTGGTTTTTGTCCTCAATCAACAAAATCAGCAAAAAACCATAACAGTTTGCATCTGAAACT
>NZ_JAAVSH020000001.1:1758363-1782380 GCF_011947365.2 endosymbiont of Lamellibrachia barhami | reverse complement strand
AAGGCAAGCCCAGGATCCAGTTCCACCACCACAGCTTCGGGGGCGTCCGGTAGCTGTCCATCGGGGCATACCCAGAGTTTGCGACCGAATTTCATCGGCCGAAACTGATCGAGCCAGACCCGTTCCCAGGCCCTGTCCTCCAATCGCTCCACCTGCAGGTTGCGGCTGACCTCTTCCTTCAGGGCACGATTGATTTCACTGCGCAGCCGGTCGGTATCGTGCGTTCCCTCGAAAAGCGCAGTGACCCGGGTGTTTTTCCACAATTTTTCTTCGCCGGGTTTGGGCTCCAACAGCGGCTGATCGCCTGCGTCACCCAGGGTAACGGAGAGTGCGCCAAGCGCCTCGAAGAGAAGTTCCAGCAGAGGCGCTTTGGATGCGTCGGTTTCGATGGAGAGTTGGAGCCAGGAGGGCATAAGGCAAAAGGAATAAGGAATAAGGAATAAGGTTAAAGGCAAAAGGCAAAAGGCAAAAGGTGGGCGTGCCGACGGATAGGCCGCACTTTGTCGTTACTGCTGTGAAAGTACGGTAGGCTGGTTCAAGCGCAGCGGAACCGGCAGCCCAAACTTTCAGGTTAAAGAGAAAAGGTTAAAGGTCTCAGGAAGTCTGTTCCTTTAACCTTTAACCTTTCGCCTTGGGTTATAATCCAAGCTTCTTTTCCAGATAGTGGATGTTGGCGCCGCCTGCCTGGAACGCGGCGTCCTTCATGATCTCCTGCTGCAGCGGTATGTTGCACTTGATGCCGCCGATGACCATCTCGCTCAGGGCAATGCGCATGCGGGCGATAGCAGATTCACGGGTATCACCGTGAGTGATCAGCTTGCCGATCATGGAGTCGTAGTGGGGCGGTACCCGGTAACCGTTATAGATGTGGCTTTCGAAGCGTACGCCCATGCCGCCGGGTATATGCAGTTGGGTGATCGTGCCGGGACTGGGCATGAAGTTGGTCGGATCTTCAGCGTTGAGTCGGCACTCCACGGCATGCCCCCTGATGGTGACGTCATCCTGGCTAAAGCTGAGGGGTTCACCCGCAGCGATTTTGATCTGTTCCCGCAGGATGTCGATGCCGGTGATCATCTCTGTGACCGGGTGTTCAACCTGTATGCGGGTGTTCATCTCGATGAAATAGAATTCGTCGTCCTCGTAAAGGAATTCGAAGGTGCCGACGCCGCGATAGCCGATTTGGCGGCAGGCCTCGGCGCAGCGTTCCCCCACTTCGGCGCGCTGTTCCGGGGTGATGCCGGGGGCGGGAGCCTCTTCCACCACCTTCTGATGGCGGCGTTGCATGGAACAGTCGCGCTCCCCAAGATGCACCGCGTTGCCGTGGGTGTCGGCCAGCACCTGAAACTCCACATGACGTGGATTTTCCAGGAACTTCTCCATGTAGAGCGTGCCGTTGCCGAAGGCCGCTTTGGCTTCCGCCTTGGTCATGGCCACCGAGTTGAGCAGGCTGGCTTCGGAGTGGACTACCCGCATGCCGCGTCCACCGCCGCCGCCTGAGGCTTTGATGATTACCGGGTAGCCGATCTCTTTGGCCAGTCGCTTGGTGCGGGCGGCATCGCCATCCAGCGGGCCGTCGGAACCGGGTACGGTCGGTACGCCTGCCTTCTTCATCGCCGCTATGGCAGCCACCTTGTCACCCATGGTGCGGATGGTGTCGGCGGTGGGACCGATGAAGATGAAGCCGGAATTCTCCACCCGCTCGGCGAAGTCGGCATTCTCGGAGAGAAAACCGTAGCCGGGGTGAATCGCCATGGAGTCGGTGACCTCGGCGGCACTGATCAGTGCCGGAATGTTGAGGTAACTCTCAGCCGAGGGCGCCGGACCGATGCAGACCGACTCGTCGGCCAGCAGGACGTGTTTCAGATCCCGGTCTGGCTCTGAGTGTACGGCAACAGTCTTGATGCCGAGCTCTTTGCAGGCACGCAGGATACGCAGTGCTATCTCGCCGCGATTGGCGATAACGATCTTGTCTATCATGGCTGTGCTCAGTCGATGATGAACAGGGGTTCGTTGTATTCGACCGGTTGGCCGTTCTCAACGAGAATCTTTTTGACCGTGCCGGCCTTGTCGCTCTCTATCTGGTTGAGGATCTTCATCGCCTCGATGATGCAGAGAGTGTCACCAACTGCCACCTGATGGCCCTTCTCAACGAAGGATTTGCTGCCCGGTGAAGGGGCGCGATAGAAAGTGCCGACCATGGGAGACTTCACGGCGTGGCCCTGGATCTCTTCCGGCTCCTCCTCGGCTGGCGGGGCTGTCGCAGGGGCTTGCGTTGCGGCAACCCCCTGCACGGCGGGCATAGGTGCAAATGCTGCGGGATAGGCGTTCTGGCGGCTGATGCGAACCGACTCCTCTCCCTCGTGAATCTCGATTTCTGCGATATCGGACTCTTCGATCAGTTCGATCAGTTTCTTTACTTTGCGGATATCCATGGTTGTCGATCTCGTCAGTTGTCGCTGTGGTCGAGGCGGCGGATGGCGGCCTGGAGGGCGAGTTCATATCCCTGGGCGCCGAGTCCGGCGATGGTGCCGACAGCAATATCTGAAAGGTAGGAGTGGGTGCGGAACGGTTCCCTGGCATGTACGTTCGAGAGATGTACTTCGATGAAAGGAATCTTGGTGCCCGCAAGGGCGTCCCGCAGGGCGATGCTGGTGTGTGTGAAAGCGGCCGGGTTGATAAGGATGAACCCGGTTCCTTGCTGGTAGGCCTCGTGAATCCAATCCACCAGTTCATGTTCTGCATTGCTTTGATGAAAGTTCAGCCGGTGTTCGGCGCTTTCCGCCTGCTGTTCCAGTCGAGTACGGATCTCATCGAGGGTGTCGCGTCCATAGTGCTCCGGCTCACGAGTACCCAGCAGGTTCAGGTTGGGGCCGTTGAGTACCAGAATGGTCGCCATGTATTGAAAATCCGGGGCTGGAAAGCGGAGACTTAAGAACCTCGCCGAAGCTATTGCCCGCCGTGTCAGCCGGCGGTTCAGGGAGGTTCCGTGAATGACGAGCCGATTTTGCAAGATCCTGGGGGTTTTGTCCAGTTTCAATGCAGAATTCACCATGATCGTTACAATTTGAGGTGCAAAGTTGAGTGATCACCTCTTCTGTCGACGCTTTTTGCGGGATTGTCCCAAAGATCTAAAGCAGGGGCTCGATATGCTTGCGCAGGCTGGCGGACGGAATTGCGCCAGCCTGGGCAAAGATGAGTTGGCCATCACGCCCGAAGGCGGCAGTGAATGGGAGTTCCAGGAGTCGGTTTCCCATGCGTTTGGAGAGTTTGGCTTCGGTCATGCCGCCTCTGAAGAGCGGGTAGCTTACCGGATGTGAAACGCTAAATGTCTTAGCCTCATCCACTTTGTCGATGGCGATGCCCAGCACCTGCAGGCCGGTATCGCCCCACTCATCCTGTAGCTCGGAGAGGGCCAGCATCTCCGTTTGGCAGGGCGGGCACCATGATGCCCAAAAATTGAGAATCACCACCTTATCGGACCATTGACTGGTGTGGTGGGCCTTGCCTGCCAGATTGACCAGTCTGTATGACGGTAGATGGGTAATCGGTGAGGAGGCGCCGCTCCTGTCGGCATGGCGTGGTTCCGAATTTATTATGTGACTGGCGAACCAGACACCAGCAAGCAGTGAGCCGATCAGGAGGATCTGCAGAACCCGGGTAATCACCGGACGGCTTCCCTGACGTGGGGGGCAAACACCCCAGCCTCTTGATAACCGACGACCCGATAGGCCTTGCGTTCTTTGCCGTCACTGCCGTAGAAAAAAATGGCCGGTGGTCCCGGCATGCCGAAATGGCCCTGCAGCAACGCTTTGTCCTGTGCGTCATTGGCGGTGACATCCGCCTGCAGCAGTACGGTATTCCTCAATGCCGCTATGACCTCCGGGTCGGAGAAGGTGTACTTCTCCATCTCCTTGCATGAGATGCACCAATCGGCGTAGAAGTCGAGCATCACCGATTTGCCTGCGGTGCTGGCAACCCTGACCTCCCGTTGCAGATCGTCCAGGTTCTTGATGCGTTTGAAGGTCAGTCCGTGGGCTGCCTGTTCTCCGCCTCCACTGCCGAAGCCCAAGCCGCGCAAAGGCTGCAGGGTGTCCTTGCCACCGGCGGCGGCGCCCACCAGCAGCAGCGCGCCGTAGATCAGAAAGACCATGCCGAGACCTTTCCAGAGTTTTTGCCAGCCACCCGCCTCGATCTCAAGGTGACGCAGGGCGCCCATGTAGATGGCGGAGACGACCAGCAGCATGCCCCAGAGGAACATGGCGATGTCCGCTGGAATGATGCGTTCCAGCATGAGGATGGCGACGCCCAACATGGTCACGCCGAAGACCGCCTTGACCGCATCCATCCAGCTGCCTGCTCTGGGCAACAGCTTGCCCGCAGAGGTGCCGATGGCGATCAGTGGCGCTCCCATGCCCATGCTCAGGGCGAACAGGGCCAGTCCGCCGAGTACGGCGTCACCGGTCTGGCCGATATAGATCAATGCACCCGCCAGGGGAGGCGCAACGCAGGGGCCGACGATCAGGGCGGAGAGAAAGCCCATGATGGCGACGCCGAAAAGGGAGCCCCCCTGCTGTTTGTTGCTGATATCGGTGAGTTTGCTCTGCAGCCCGCTGGGCAGCTGCAACTCATAGAAACCAAACATGGAGAGGGCGAGCAGGACGAAGATCAGGGCGAAGGTGCTGAGGATCCAGGGATTCTGGAAGGCGGCCGACAGATTCTCCCCGAACAGTCCGGCCAGAACCCCGGCAACAGTATAGGTGAGCGCCATGGCCAGCACATAGACCAGCGAGAGGGTGAACGCCTTGCGGGTGGTGATGTGTTTGCCCTGTCCGGCAATGATGCCGGAGAGGATCGGGATCATGGGAAAGACGCAGGGGGTAAAGGCGAGTCCCAGCCCCAGCATGAAGAAGACCCCGACCACTACCAGTGTGCTGCTGCCCTCAAGGGTGGCGGCGATCTCGTCCAGTTCAGAAATCGGCTGGTTCTCAACTGCGGCGGGTGGGGGCGGCGTGCTTGCCGCCTGCATCGGGGTGGCTACTGCGGTTGAGGCGAGCGTCGGCAGCGCGAGATCGAAGGTTTTACGTATCGGCGGGTAACAGACCCCAATTTCGGCACAGCCCTGGTAAGCAACCTCAAGGGTGACGTTTTCGGCAGCACTGCTGCCGCGAATCAGCGGCACGGAGAGGTCGATGCCATCGTGGTAGACCGGCACATCGCCGATCTTGCCCTCCGGAGTGATGGTGTCTTTTTTGATCTCCGGTTCCGGCAGGGTGTAACTTCCCAGCACCACATTGTCGTTGTCGGCCAGTTGCAGCTTGATCTTGTCGTAATAGAGGTAGGTGCCGTCGGCGATGTTCCAGAGCAGGCGCAGGTGGGTGCCGTCCTCCACCGTTACCGCCAGTTTATAGGCCTCTTCCGGGGCGAGCAGCTCTCCTTCATCGTTGGCAAAGAGTGGGGTGCTGTTGTCGATCAGACTTGAAGTGCGGCTGGTGCTGCTGGTCAGGGGGTCGCCGGCAATCAACATCGGTTCGAGCTTGAGCTGGACCTCCTGCAGATGTGGCGGGTAGCAGATACCCTGATCGGCGCAGCCCTGGGAACGGGCCTGCAGGTTGAGTGTGTCCGGAGAACCCTGGCTGCGTTTGATGGGTAAACGAACAGTGACGGGGCCGCGATAGACAGGGAGGTCGCCGAAGAACTCGTCGTGCTTGAGTTCTGCCGCAGGGAGTTCCGGTTCATCGAGTTCGATACCGATGGCATCGGTTTCAAAGCGAATCTTGTCCCGATACAGGTAGTAACCGTCTGCGATGTTCCACTCCACCAGCAGATGGTCCGGGCCGTCGGTGGTTACCCGGATCGGGAAAACCTGATCCGGTGGCGGCGGCTCCTCATTTGCATTGGCGTGGGTCAGCAGAAGCGCCAGGCTCGCAAATAAAAGAGACAGTGAAATCAGGAATTTGTTGTTGTGCATTTTTCCACCCAGTCGAGGTAACCACCGAGGCCCTGTTCTACAGGGACTGCAATGATCTCTGGAAGTTCATAGGGATGTTGTGCCCGGATCTGCGCTTCCAGTGCGTCATATTGTTGTTTTGTGGTCTTGATCAACAGCAGGTGTTCATTCGTCGATTCCAGCTTGCCCTCCCAGCGGTAGACCGATGTGACAGGTGCTGTGATGTTGACGCAGGCGGCCAGACCTTGGGAAACCAGGGTTTCGGCAAGCCGGGCGCCGGTCTGGTGGTCGGGGACGGTGCAATGGACCAAGAGCAATTTCGTCGGCATGAAGGGAAGATACTCTATTGAAGGGCCAGTCTCCAGATTTGTGCTCAAGCAGCGTTGAATCCGATAGCCACCTAAGGGTAAGCTGCGCTGGATGAAATATAGTGCAATTTTATTTGGCGTTCTGCTGCTCGTCGTTCTTACCCTCAGTCTGATTCTGCTGGGTATTCTCCTTGGCGCTCAAACTGCGACCGGGCCACAATTCCTTACAGCCACGTCGCTCTGGATTGCGGTGGGGCTGGTTACTGCCCGCAACGCAGAGGAGGCCGGAATTCTGCATGGGTTGTTGGCAGGGTTTCTGGGGGCGTTGGTGGTGGCTCTCAGTCTGCCGTCTGTTGCCGCGTCCTGGCCTTACCCGCTGCTTGCCCAACTGGCTGAAAAGCCGCTTTTTTTGAGCGCCCTGTTGGGTGGTTTCTGGGGTTCGGTGGGCGGCATGTTCTGGGACATAGTGCGCGTGATCAAGGCGAAACGCGCGCGACGCCAGGCGGGTGAGCAGGCATGAATCCTCTCTTTCTTTTCCTCCTGTTGTTTGTCGGAATCCCACTGGTCGAACTCTATTTTCTGATTCAGGTGGGTTCGCAGATAGGCGCCTTTTCCACGATTTTTCTGACGGTATTTACCGCTCTGCTTGGTGGTTGGATGGTCCGTGCGCAGGGATTCTCGACCTTAGGCAAGGTGCAGCAGGCAATGAACCACAATGAGGTGCCGGCCCTGGAGATGATGGAGGGGGCAGTGCTGCTGGTGTGTGGGATTCTGCTGCTGTTACCGGGTTTTATCACCGATGCCGTGGGTTTCCTCTTTCTGGTGCCGCCACTCAGGCGCTGGCTGCTCACTGCAGGACTGAAAGGGGCGGGCATCATGCGCCCGGTTTCCACTCCGGAAACCGAAAATAGAGAGCGGGCACCCCGGATCATCGAGGGTGAATACCGGCGGGATGATGATGGAGCGGGAAAGTAAGGTGCTTCAACCCGATCTCGAATAAACCGGCAGACTTTCTATGCGGGCTTCGATCTTCTCCAGCATGGCGCGGTAGCGGGGATCGTCGAGACTGCCATACTCGGCTTCAAAGCGGTTGCGTGGGATCTCATCCGGCAGGTCCTTTATCTCAGGAAAGAAGACATCTTCGCTCACGGCATTGGAGAGTATTGCCTGCGCATGTCTGGCGCTGCTGTCAGATGAGATGAGCTGCTCAGTGAATTTGATGCCCACCTGATTGGCGGCCAGATCACTGAAGCTGAGGCCGCCACTGAGATTACCGGTATCGAGAATCTCCTTAAACTCTCCCAGGGCAAAGCTCATACCGCTGTCGGTGACCAGTTGCATGATCGAGGTAATAAAGACGTGCTGCACCATGTCATGACGCCCGCCCAACACCACGTTCGGCGGTTCATCGCGGCAGCCCTCTTTTGCGACCGAGCGGATGTCGCCGATCAGCGGTTCGAAACGGCTACTGCCGAGAAAGATGCCAATCGCCAGTAAGGCTGCCTGGTTCTCTTTGCGGGCCGACATGCCGAGCTGAGTGCGTTTTTGCACCAGTTCGAAGACGGGGGCGATGTACTGAATGGCGGAAATTTTGAGGTCGTGGCTGTAGAGCCGATCCAGCTCACAGAGTCTGCTGTAGTAGGCCCTTACATGCTTGGGATCGCCCAATAACTTCAGGTTATCCCGCACCTCCGCTACCCGATGTACAGCGGTTTTCAGGCGCGCCTTGATATCGGGAATGGGTTTGAAAGTGACGGAGATGCTCTCCCCTTCGGTCTTCACGCTCTGCACTGCCTCGATAAAGCGGCTGCCCTGGGCCTCACCCAGAAATTGGTTGAGTACGCCTTCAGCGAATCCCATGGCGACCCCGCCTGGAACCTCCAGATTGCCGATGCTGACCTGCGAGAGCCGCAGGCCATATTCCGATGGGGCAACCCCTATCTGCAGATTGAGATAATCCCCAAAGGGATTTTCCGGCAGGAAAAGTGAGAAGGTGCCTTGGGCCTCCCAGGGGGTGATGTTGGCGTGACCGTGCAGGCGGCTTATACCACGGGTAGCCAGGGCGATCAGTCCGTTTATATCCTTTTGAGTGATAGTGATGCTGGCAATTTCGTCGGTTGACAGCACCTTATGCTTTATCTCCTGGGCAAGTTTCTTGAGTCTGACGGCGGCATCCGTATCCAGTGGATGTGATTCAATAACCAGGGGTTGGTTCTCGCTTGCACGATAGGCGAGAAAAACCACGGCCAGCGGCAGCATGAGAATGGCAAGCAGTAGATATCTGCCCCAGCGAAAAGGTTTTTTCTCTCTTTTAGACATGTCGCTACCCGGTTCTTTTTAAGGATAATGGCATAGATCCTTATCATGGTGGAAATCTACAGCATAAAATATTTGTGCTATTACGCCACCATTATCAAGAACAAAAGAGTGATGATAATCCCCGAAGATATAAGGTTTTCGTAATCAACTACCCCGCCGCAAGCGGACGGGGTATTCATGGCGCGGGTACGCCTTCAGCAATTTCTCTCCAGCGTAGGTCGGAACTCATTCCGACAACCCCCCTCGCTATGCCCACCTCCGCGTCGGGTTGAAACCCGTATATGGTCACCTCCCGTTTTGCAAGACTTTGTTGCCTCAATGACAGGGACAGGATTGCTCTCGTATATCCGGTCTGTAAACGGGGAGCATCCCCCCTGGCCTCGATGAAATGCGTGCGTGCCGTCCTTATCGACCTATCGGGCTGATTGCCCTTCGGGTTTCCCAGTCCGTAGGTTGGGCAAAGGAGCGATAGCGACGTGCCCAACGGAATTGCCGTGAATGTTGGGCACGCTACGCTTTGCCCAACCTGGCTTGTTCAGCTCCCGCTTCCTTGATAGTTGTTACACCTCCATCATGGTGCATAGACGCCGATTCGTGGTGTGGGAGAAGACCATCTCATCGACCCCTTTCGACACACTGCGTCTATACTACTAACGCCAAGGAGGGCATCATGGTTTGCAGGGAGGCAACCCCTTCAACGGGCGTTTATCGCCCGAGAAATCCTCGTGCTAGTCCGCTCTATCAGTGCGTGCAAAGGCACTATGGGGAGTTGGCTACTGCGGGCGCGATTCACCGTGATGTGGAATCACAGGTTCTTGCACGCTTCGTCGATTGCGGTGATCTGCACAAGGGCTTTGCCAGAATCTACTGCGATGGATGCGGCCATGACTACCTGCTCGCCTTCTCCTGCAAGACGCGCTACTTCTGCCCTAGCTGCCATCAGAAACGTATGCTGGCCTATGGCGAGTGGGTGGAAGATGAGGTATTGAACCCCGTTCCCCATCGGCAATATGTCTTCACCCTGCCGAAGCTGTTGAGGCCGCACTTCCATCTGCGCAGACGCTTATCGCAGTTTTGCCGTATTGTCTCCCGCTTGTTGGCAGATGCCTATCGTGAAGTTGCCCCATGGGGCAGGCCCGGTTTTATCCTCTTTGTTCAAACCTTCGGCGATCTGGTCAACTTCCATCCCCACATTCATGTGCTGGTAACGGATGGCGTCTTTTCGGTGGGTGGTACTTTTTTGGTGTTGCCGCCCGTGCCGGGCGCATTGCTCGAACAGCAACTCAGGAAGGATATGCTGGGTTATCTGGTCGAGGATGAAGCGATCAGCATGGAGATGGCGGAGAACCTGCGCACCTAGAGGCACAGCGGTTTCTCGGTCGATAACAGCGTGAAGATCGGTGCAGACGACCCGGAGGGCCGCAAGCAACTTGCCCGCTACATGATCCGCAACCCCTTTGCTTTGGAGAAGATGGAGTACAAGCCCAAACAGGGTGTGGTGGTTTATCGATCAAAAATGCATGCCACCCTAAAGCGCAATTTTCAGATCATGCCCGGCGCAGAATGGTTGAAGCTGCTGTTGCGGCATATCCCCGACAAGGGTGAGCACCTGGTGCGTTACTACGGTTGGTACAGCAGTCGCAGCCGTGGGGAGCGCCGGAAGGCGTCAGAGTCAAGCCGCGATACGCTGGTAAATATTCGCGATGTTGTCAGTCGGCTTGACTCTGACCCCACAGACCCTGATTTTGTCAAAGCGGCCCGCTCTGCCTGGGCGCGTCTTATCCGCAAAGTCTACGTATAAGTGGGGTCAGATCAAACTTTAGGCTAGAATATAGCTTCCAACGGTTACAAGGATGCAACCATGGTACGTCTACTTCGTATAGGCCCCCTGGGCATACCCCAGCACATAATTCAGCGCGGTAATAATCGGCAAGTCTGTTTTGCCAACGAGCAGGACATGGCTTTTTATGCCAGCTTGCTGGAGGGGTACTCCAAGGAATTCTCTGTCACCACCCATGCCTGGATATTCATGACCAATCATGTTCATCTGTTGGCAACCCCCCATGCTGAAGAAGGCATCTCTAAAATGATGCAGGCCCTCGGAAGGCGGTATGTCCGCTATTTCAATCGTGAATACCGGCGTAGCGGCACCCTGTGGGAGGGGCGATTCAAATCGAGCCTTGTGCAGTCCGAAAACTACCTTTTGCAATGCCAGAGATATATCGAGTTGAACCCTGTCAGGGCATGTATGACAAATGACCCGGCGGAGTATCACTGGTCAAGCTACCAGAGCAATGCCCTCGGCAAGAAAATAGCGTTATGGACGCCCCACGAAGAGTATCTGCGATTAGGGGAAACAGGGGATGAACGACAAAGGGCATACCGGGCGCTCTTTTCTGCCCATGTAGATAACGAATTGCTCAATGATATCCGTTCCGCAGTAAACAAGGGGCTTGCCCTGGGAGGAGAGAGATTCAAATTGGAGATTGAGCAGTTGTATGGGCGGCGGGTGAAACCCGCCAAAATGGGACGACCAAAAAAAGGAAAACCGAAACCATTTGGCAGCGGATTCGCTTGAAAAGTTTGATCTGACCCCACTTTGTGCCACTTTGTGTTGAATAATCGGGTAAAATCATGTACAGTTTCAATGTGTACAAATATTAGGAGTCACTCCTTATGCCTCAAGTAGCTGTAGAAGGTAATGACCGAATGTCATTACGTATCGCATCCGAAGAAAAATCCTTGTTAATGCGTGCGGCCGCATTACAACACACCAATATGACAGAATTCGTTATTCGTAATGTTGTCTCGGCTGCGCGCAAGGTGATTGAACAAGATGAAAAGCTTAAATTGACCGAAACTGACAGTTTACGCGTTCTGGAGCTGTTGGATTCTCCTCCAGAACCCAATGAGCGATTGAAAGCCGCAGCGTTTGCCTTGCCCAAACAATCCTGATGCTTCCATTCTGGCATGAAGAGCCAATCGGCAAACATCATGATCGAAAAACCTTTGATTGCGGTGATGTTGAGCTGAACACGTTTTTACAGCGCTATGCGCGCCAAAGCCACGAAAAGGGCGGCGCAAAAACCTATCTGGCGGTTGATGATGCCTTCCCTCAAAGGATTCTCGGGTTTTACAGCCTGAGTCCCGCTTCCATCGCCTATGAACGTACACCAGCCATCATCAAGCACGGGCTGGCTCGCCATGAGGTGCCGGTTTTCAGGCTCGGTCGTTTGGCGGTTGACCGGAGCGTGCAAGGTGCAGGATTGGGTGGGCAATTATTACTCACGGCAGGGCGTCGTTGCCTTCGGGTTGCCAGCCAGGCGGGAGGTGTTGCTCTATTGATCGATGCCAAGAATAAAAGAGCGGCACGGTGGTATGCGGGCTATGGCGCCATTTCTCTTATCGATGCCGAGTTGTCCTTGCTGTTACCGTTCGCAACAATTCATGCTGCGCTGCGGGCAGCCGATAGACTTTAGGAATAAGTGGGGTCTAAGAAAAAGAGGGACGGATTTCCCTTTTCGCACAGCGAAGGATAGGAAATCGAACGAAAAAGGGGACGGGTTTATTTTGATGCAGTGCCCACCTCCGCGTCGGATTGAAACCCGACAATAACGGGCTGTTCACTGGCAAAGACGCCCCTGTACCACAGGTACTCGCAGCAAGCTGTGGAGAATCAAACCCGCAGAGATTGAAACCATCTTATCAGCCATCCTCGTGCGCCTTATATCTTGGTGCCGTCATGTGGGGGCTATTTCACACACCGCTTATTTATATGAAGCGCTGAGGTCCTCCTCTTGACTCTCTGTTATTTGCCCCTATTATTAGCACTCAGTTCGGGTGAGTGCTAATAATGCATATCCCGAAAATTGAAGATTAATCGTTTTGTATCCCAATTTTAGGAGAATTCAGTAGATGAATATTCGTCCGCTGCACGATCGTCTGATCGTCCGTCGCATGGAAGAAGAACTCACCAGCCCCGGTGGCATCGTGCTCCCCGACTCAGCTGCCGAGAAGCCCATGCAGGGTGAGGTGCTGGCAGTCGGCAACGGCAAGGTTGACAATAAAGGTAGGGTGCATCCCCTGGAAGTCAAGGTTGGTGACAAGGTGTTGTTCGGCAAGTACTCCGGCACTGAGGTCAAGATCGGTGGTGACGAGGTTCTCGTCATGCGCGAAGAAGACATCATGGGCGTGATCGAGGATTAATCCGCACCCCGCTGCCGGAACCGATCACTACTAGAAATATATCTACTTTAGGAACAGAGAAACATGTCTGCAAAAGAAGTTAAGTTTGGTGATGAGGCTCGTTCGCGCATGATGAACGGCGTCAACATCCTGGCCAACGCTGTTAAAATTACCCTGGGTCCCAAAGGCCGCAACGTGGTGCTGGAGAAGTCCTTCGGCTCCCCGACCGTCACCAAGGACGGGGTCTCCGTGGCGAAAGAGATCGAACTTACCGACAAGTTCGAAAACATGGGCGCACAGATGGTGAAAGAGGTCGCCTCCCAGACCTCAGACGTGGCCGGCGACGGCACCACCACTGCAACCGTACTGGCTCAGGCCATGGTGCGCGAAGGCCTGAAAGCCGTTGCTGCCGGTATGAACCCGATGGATCTGAAACGCGGTATCGAAAAGTCCGTGACGGCGGCTGTTGTAGCGTTGAAAGAGATCTCACGCCCCTGTTTCGACGACAAGGAGATCGCTCAGGTCGGCACTATCTCCGCCAACTCCGATGTCAACATCGGCGATATCATTGCCAAGGCGATGCAGAAGGTCGGCAAGGAAGGCGTTATCACTGTGGAAGAGGGTACCGCCCTGGATAACGAGCTGGACGTGGTCGAAGGTATGCAGTTTGATCGCGGCTACCTCTCCCCTTACTTCGTGAACAATCAGCAGAGCATGTCTGTAGAACTGGAAGATCCTTTCATCCTGCTGCACGACAAGAAACTCTCCAATATCCGCGATCTGCTGCCTGCACTGGAAGCGGTTGCCAAGTCCGGCAAACCTCTGCTGATCATCGCTGAAGATGTGGAAGGCGAGGCGCTGGCGACTCTGGTGGTCAACAATCTGCGCGGTATCGTCAAGGTTGCTGCTGTCAAGGCGCCTGGCTTCGGTGATCGCCGCAAGGCCATGCTGCAGGATATTGCTATCCTGACCGGCGCCACCGTGATCTCCGAAGAGGTTGGTCTCTCCCTGGAGAAGGCCGGACTGGAGGAACTGGGTTCCGCCAAGAAGATCGTTATCAGCAAGGATGAGACCACCCTCATTGATGGCGCTGGCTCCGAGAGTGACATCAAGGCTCGTGTCGAGCAGGTTCGCGCCCAGATTGAAGATACCTCCTCGGATTATGATCGTGAAAAGCTGCAGGAGCGGGTTGCCAAGCTGGCAGGCGGGGTGGCCGTGATCAAGGTTGGTGCAGCCACAGAAGTCGAGATGAAAGAGAAGAAGGCCCGTGTGGAAGACGCCCTGCATGCGACTCGCGCAGCCGTGGAAGAGGGGATCGTACCCGGCGGCGGCGTCGCTCTGGTACGTGCCCTGCAGGCACTCGGCGATCTGACTGGGGACAACCATGATCAGGATGTCGGTATTGCTATCGGTCGCCGTTCCATGGAGGAGCCGCTGCGCCAGATCGTGGCCAATGCCGGTGGCGAGCCCTCTGTTGTGCTGAACAGGGTACGAGAGGGTGAGGGTAACTTCGGTTTCAATGCCGGGACCGATGAGTACGGCGATGTTGTCGAGATGGGTATCCTGGATCCCACCAAGGTGACCCGTGCCGCACTGCAGAACGCCGCTTCCGTGGCCGGTCTCATGATCACCACCGAATGCATGGTGGCCGAAGAGCCTCAGGACGCTGCTGCACCTGGCGGTGACATGGGCGGAATGGGCGGCATGGGTGGAATGGGAGGCATGGGAGGCATGATGTAAGCCCCCCCTATCCATCTGCTCAACTGAGCCGAAAAAGCCCCGCGTCGTAAGGCGCGGGGCTTTTTTTTGCGCCAACTAAATTATTTCTCCTCGAGGTCGCTATATAGGCATTGTGCAGTAACTTGTGGGTGGCGTGGGCATTCGATTTGTTCGCCGATATATTCGAGCAACTGGCGGGGCAGGTTTCAGGTGTTGCGGCTGATCTGTGTCATCTTGTGGTCATCTATACCTGCTATTATGTTTCTTGTACACGGTCGTCTGCTTGGTTACAAAAAAGATAGATAATGGATAACATTTCCAGGGCCCCCCCTCTCACTCTGCCGCACTATCTGTTCATATTCGCCACGGTCTATCTGCTCTGGCTGTTGCTGGTGGGTGAGCTTTCGCGACAGGAGTTGATATTAGGCGGCCTGGTCTCTTTGGTCGTGACGCTGGTGTCTGCGCCCCATCTGCTGATCTTCGGCGGGGTGAAACTACGCATCGATGCGCCGCTTCATCTGCTGCGCTATCTCGGATATTTTTTTGTTGCGTTGATACGCGCCAACCTGGATATGGCGCGCCGAATCCTCTCCCCCTCCCTGCCGATCAATCCCAGGATGGTGGAGGTGGAGACCGGATTACGCTCAACCTTGGGCCGCCTGATGCTGGCCAACAGCATCACCCTGACACCCGGTACGCTCTCTGTCGATGTTAAAGACAATCATATCCTGGTCCATTGGGTGGATGTTTCCCCCGGTGTTGATCTCGAAGCGGCGACACGAGAGATTGCGGCAGGATTTGAACGCCATCTGAGTGGTTTTCTGAGATGACACTCAATTCGCTGGAACTGATCGTTGCAGCAATGCTTGGTGTTGCTGTTCTGCTGGGTCTGCTGCGCCTGATTCTCGGCCCCACTGCGCCCGACCGCATTGTCAGTGCCGATACGATTTCCGTAATCATCACTGCCGGACTGACGGGTGTTGCAGCCTGGTTCGGCAGTGCCCTCTATCTCGATGTGGCGCTGATCTACGGCATTCTCGCCTTCGTCGGTGTGGTTGCGCTGGCAAGAACAATAGAGGGAGGCCGTCAATGAGATTGCTGGCGGATCTGTTCCTGCTGATTGGTGCCGCGTTTGCCTTGTTGGGTGCTTTGGGATTGCTGCGCATGCCGGATACCTATAACCGCATCCAGGCAGGTACCAAGGCGGTTACACTGGGCGCGCTATCATTCATTCTGGGCATAGGATTGCTCTACCCTGGATGGTGGGCCAAGTTGCTGGTGATTGCCGGTTTTATCCTTTTCACCAATCCAGTGGGTTCATCCTCAATCGCCCGTGCCATCCACTTGGCAGGGACTCAGCCCTGGCAGCGAGCCTCTTCGGATCCTCTGGCCTTGAAAGCCCCTCAAGAGGATAAGTCGGCATGATCTGGGTAGCTGCATTTATTGTCATCATGATGTTGGTCGCTGCGGTGACTGTATTGCTGGTGCGTAATCATATTGCGGCGGTGGCTGCTGCATCCCTGGTCTCGCTGCTGCTCTCGGTGCTGTTCGTATTGTTGAGGGCGCCGGATGTGGCGATGACGGAGGCTGCAGTTGGTGCTGGTCTCAGTAGTGTGATCCTGGCACTGGCTTTGCGCCGCCTTGGGTTGGGGCGGGTGAAAGATGCGTAATCTGGCCGCCTTGGTCTTTGTCGGCGGACTGGCCTTTCTGCTGCTGGTCATCTTCAATCAGTTTGATTTTGCCCAGGCGCCCATGCTCGTTGGGCAGGGTATCCTGGCGGATGCGCCGGATCGGGTGGGCGCGGCCAACATCGTGACTGCGGTGGTGCTCGGCTATCGCGGCATCGATACCCTGGGGGAGATCTCGATTCTGTTTGCCGCCTCGGCTGCGGCGGGTCTGGTGCTGGGCAGGCGCCGGACCGATGCACGCCGTGATCCCCCTGGCGGCTTCATCCTGCGTAGTGGTGTCGCGCTGCTCTTTCCCCTGATGCTGGTAGTGGGTTTCTATATCATCCTGCACGGACATCTCACCCCCGGTGGTGGTTTTCAGGGAGGTGTAATCCTCGCGGCCGCATTTTTTCTGCCGTTATTGGCGCGTCCTGAGACCCCGATCAATCATGCCGGACTCAGCATAGTGGAGGGTGGGGCCGGAGCGGTCTTTATCCTGACGGGGTTGGCAGCCCTGCTGCAGGGTGGCGAGTTTCTCCAGCCACTGCTGGATAACGGTGTGTTGGGTGGACTGGTCTCTGCCGGAACCCTGCCGCTGCTCTATCTGGCGGTGGGTCTCAAGGTGGGGGCGGAACTGGCCGGATTGATGGCCCGTCTCGCCGATGTGGAGGTCGATGAGCCATGATGCCGATCGAGATAGGAACGGTACTGTATGCCGGGGCCATCGGTCTGGTGGTGATCGGGATTGCCGGCATCGTGCTGTCGCACAATCTGTTTCGTATCATCCTGGCGTTGGTGATTGCCGAGGCGGGCGCCAATCTTTTGCTGATGCTCTCCGGTTTTCGATGGGATGCCATTGCGCCGATTCTTACCGGCGGTGCCGCTGCGCAAACCATGGTTGATCCTGTGCCCCAGGCGATGGTGCTTACCTCGATTGTGATCGGTGTCGGTGTACAGGCACTGGCATTGAGTCTGACGCTACGCGCCTACGGGGCCTATAAAACCCTGGATATCAGGGAGCTGCAACGGCGCATGAGTACCGATCTGGCAGCAGAGGCGGGAACGCCGCTGCCGCAGAGTCTGGAAGAGCCGGTGGGCGGGCGGCCTCTGCCTGCGGCTGAGGGCGACGGCAGATGAACACGATTGTGCTGGCCGTGGTGTTGCCCCTGCTTGCAGCATTCATTGTTCCGGTGTTGTCGCGGGTCTCTCCGTTGCTGGGGCGGCTGCTGGGGCCGCTCACCCTTGCCTATGCCATTCTGTTGACCCTGCAGGTTTGGCTGGGAATGGAGGGCAGGCCTTTCTCCATTGCGCTGGGGGGTTTTCAACCACCTCTGGGGATCAATTTCTATGTGGACCAGCTGAGTCTGTTGTTCACCTTTCTGACGCTGGTGACGAGCCTGCTGTTGTGGCCCTGGCGGAATGAAACGGAGCCGCGTCAATACGCTTTGACGCTGTTGCTCGCAGCCTCCGCCTGCGGTCTGGCGCTCTCCGGCGATCTGTTCAATATCTACGTCTTCTATGAGCTGATCTCGGTTGCCTCCTTTGGTCTGGCGGCGGCCACCCGCAGTGGTGCAGCATTTGCCGCCAGTCTGCGCTATCTGATCCTCAGTGGCCTGGGCAGCGTGCTGGTGCTTTGCGGCATCTCGATTGTCTATCTTCTGACCGGCACCCTGAATCTGGCGCAACTCTCCCAGCTGGCTCCGGAGGCGTTGAACACCCCTCTGGGAATGTCTGCCTTTGCCCTGATTCTGCTGGGTGTCGGGGTGAAGGGTGAACTCTTTCCGGTCAACAGCTGGGTGCCTGAGGTCTACGCTGCTGCTTCGAGCCGGGTGTCAGGATTATTGGCGGGACTGGTCTCCAAGCTGGCAGTGTTGGTGATCGTGCGCCTGCTGGTGCTGCTGTTTCAGCAGGAATCGGCGCTGCAGCTGATGCTGATACTGGGACTGTTGGGAGCGATCAGTGGCGAATTGGCTGCATGGCGGGCGAAGGATATGAATCGCATGCTGGCCTTCTCCTCTATCGGGCAGTTGGGGGTCATCTTTATTGCCTTCTCCATTCCCGGTGAAACCGGTCTGTTTGCCGGTCTGGCGCTCTCGCTGCACCACCTGCTGGTCAAACCCGCACTGTTTTTGCTGGCTGAGCGCTGGCGGGGCTCGCTGGCGGGACTGCGGGGAGCCGGACTCGCCTCTCCCGTTGCCGGCGGGTTGTTTGTGTTGCTGGCACTCTCTCTGGTGGGCATGCCGCCGCTCCCCGGCTTCTGGGCGAAGTTTCTCCTCTTTACCGGTCTTGCGGCGCAGCAGTCAGTGATCTACCAGGTTGCTCTCGGGGTGGTGTTGCTGTCGATAGTGATCGAGGCCAATTATCTGTTCCGGGTGGTGATGAACCTGTTTCAACCGGCCGAGGATAGTAGTGTGGCGGTCGCCACCGATCACGACTGGTTGAATCTCGGTACGACTTTTCTGCTCTCCGCACTGCTGATTGCGGGCATGCTGTTTATGGGCCCGCTTGGAGCCTGGCTTGAAGGGGTGGCGGTGCAGGCGGCTGACCCGGTGCTCTATTTCGACACTGTCTTTTCTGTTTCGGCCATCCACTGAGGGGTTTGCTGTGACGCCATTGGATGAACTGCTGCTCTTCTCCGGTCTGACCCTGGCGCTGACGCTGTTGCTGGGACGCTTCAGTTACGCGGGCAAGGTTGCCACCGTGTTTTACGCTGGGCAGTTGCTGTTTTTGGTGAAGATGGCGGATCGGATCGTCGATGGCTCGATTGTGACTTTCTCGTTGCAGGTTGAACTGTTCGGCCAGCAGATGAGTTGGCGTTTCGACGCCCTCTCCTGGTTTTTTGCCGTCATCACTCTGGGTGCGGGCCTTCTTAGCAGCTGGTACGCCAGCGGCGAGTGGGGGGAGCGCTTTCGCCAACGAGGCGGCAATCTCTGGCTGTTGCATGTTGCGTTGGCGGCGAACGTCTTTTCCATGCTGATCCTGCTGGCTAGCGGTGATCTGCTGGCGCTGTTCATCGGCTGGGAGTTGGTCAGTTGGGCCAGTTTTCTTCTGATGGCCGTGGCGGGCGGCCGCGCGATTCAGGCAGCTATGCGCTACATCACCTACGCCATGAGTGGCGCAATGGCGATCCTGGCGGGAATCGTTCTGCTCTGGTCCCATGCTGGTGGCTTGCAGTACGGACAGATCATCGATGTGATACCGCAACTGTCGCAGCCACAGGTCTGGTTGCTGGTGGGGCTGTTTGGCTCAGGTTTTGCGGTCAAGATGGGACTGTTGCCGTTCCATCTCTGGCAGGCTGCGGCGTATGCCGAGACACCGGGACCCGGCGCAGCCTTCTTCGGTGCCATCTCTGCCCGCATGGGACTCTACGCCTTCATCCTGGTGCTGGTGCAGTTGATCGGTCTGGCGCGGTTGAGCGAGTTGACGATCCCCTTTACCTTTCTGGATATGCGCGACCTCTGGGCCTGGATTGCGGTGCTGACCATTATCCTGCCGACCTATATCGCGCTGCGCCAGAACGATGCCCGCTACCTGCTCGCCTGGCACGGCATCGGACAGGGCGGCTACATGCTGTTGGGTTTGGTGATGGGGGATGCCCTGGGCAGTGCCGGCGGGTTGCTGCACGTCTTCAACTATGCGACCAATCAGGCCGTGCTCTTTTTCGCGGTATTTGCCGTGATGTTTCGCACGGGGACTGCTGATCTGAACAAGCTTGGTGGATTGATCACCCGCATGCCGATCTCCTTTTTTGCCATGTTGGTGGGCATTATCGGGCTGGCCGGGTTACCGCCGATGAACGGCTTTGTCTCCAAGTGGTTCGTCTATCGCTCATTGATGATCGAGGGCGAGCCTCTACTCTTCCTGGGGGCGATAATCGGCACCCTGGGCACTATTCTGTCGGTCTACAAGCTGATCCATAACACCTTTCTGGGACAGTTGCGGGTGGAACATGTTGAGGTGCGCGAGGCGCCCTGGAGCATGGTGGCGCCGATGATTATTCTCATGTTGCTGATCTTCGCGACCGGCGTGGCGCCGGGCCTGGTTTTGGATTGGGTGGCGCTGGTGCAGTCGGCTGTCGGCCTGCCGGTGGTTGAGAACACCCTCGGCGGCGTCGAGCTGGCAAGCGGTTCCCTGGACATGCTCTGGGTGGTGGGGGTGTTGTTTGCCGGATTCGGTGTTGGTGCGCTGCTCTTCTACTCCGGCGGCCGCACCCGGCAGGTCCATCAACTGGACAACTATGCGGGTGGCCACTTTCTGACGGCCGAAACCCGTTACCACTACAGCGACAATTTCTATGCCGGCCTGATGCACCTGATAAGACCCTGGTATCGGGAAAGTTTCGTCTGGCTTGAGTCGACCTTGGGATCCCTGCTGGGAATCGCCGCGAGTCTTATGCAGCGGCTTTACGGCGCGCTGCACCCCTCCATCTATCTGCTGGTCACTGTCGTTGTAACGTTGACCTGGGTATTGCTGTGATGAGTATTCAAACCCTGCTGATGGAACTGGTTTTGATGCCGCTGGTGGCCTTTGTCGTCGGCCTCTTTATGGTGCTGATGCTGCGCAGGATTGGCGCCAAACTGCAGCGTCGGGTTGGCCCGCCTATGATGCAGCCGCTCTATGACATCGTAAAACTCTACGGCAAAAAGACCCAGATCTCCCATGGCTGGATGCACGATATCGGTATCATCATGGCAGTGGGCGGCTATGTGGCGGCGGAGACCCTGCTGCCGGTGCCGGGCATGGACGGCATCGCGGACAAAGGCGGCCTGGTGACCCTGGTCTACTTGATGATGATCCCCTCGCTGGGTCTGGCGCTCGGCGTGGGTCAGTGTGCCAACCCCAACGGCTCCATAGGTATTGCCCGGGCGTTGACGGCGATGCTTGCCTACGATGTGCCGTTTGTCATCGTGGTTTTCGGCGTGGCCTGGTATTTCGGCACCACCAATCTGGTAGACATCATTGCGATACAACAGGCAGGTGGGGTTGCAGGATGGGGGGCGATAACGATGCCGCTGCTGGCCATAGCCGGACTTTTTGCCCTGCAGGGCATGTTAGGCAAGCAGCCTTTCGAGATCTATATCGCCCCGGCGGAGATCGCCACCGGTCCGATGGTGGAGATGAGCGGCAAATACCTGGGCGGTCTTTTCGTGATGCAGTGCTTTCAGCTCTATACCGCTGGTGTGCTGTATGTGTCGCTGTTTCTCGGCGGCGGGGAAAACTGGCTCTTCTTCCTGATCAAGGTTTTCGCCGTGGTGGCCATTCCCATGACGGTGGCGTTCCTGTTTCCCCGTTATAAGACGGAGCAGATGATTCGCCTGATGTGGAAATGGCCGGTGATGATCGGCTTGCTCGGACTGGCGTTTGTGATGCACTGATTTGGGAGTAATGAGAACACGTAGGTCGGATTAGATGCACAACAGCACAATACCTGAATCTGGCGCAATACTTTGTGTGCATCGTAATCCGACAAACCACTGTCGGGTTACGATGCACACAAAGCCAGGCGAAGTGATCAAGAATTGATGCAATGTGCATCTAACCCGACCTACAGAAAACTGCATTAGGATCTTTGCCCGTATGAAAGAGATAGATATCCCAATCGAAGCATCGGTAGACCAGAGTCGCACGAATCCCCTCGCCAGGGTATTCGATGAACTGATGCGCTTCTGCCGCTCCCGCTCCATGTTCATGCTGCACTACTGTACCGGATGTGGCGCCATCGAACTGCCTCCGGCCATGACATCCCGCTTCGATATGGAGCGGCTGGGTATCCAGCCGATGGTGACGCCCAGGCAGGCGGATATCCTGCTGATTACCGGTTATGTCTCCATCAAGACCCTGAAGCGGGTGATCCTGACCTACGAACAGATGGGTTCGCCAAAATATGTCATCGGTATCTGCTCCTGCACCGTCAATGGGGGCATGTACTGGCAGAGTTACGCCACCGCCAAGCAGCTCGATCAGTATCTCCCGGTGGATCTCTATATTGCCGGCTGCATGCCGCGCCCGGAGGCGGTGTTGGAGGGTATGCGTAAGCTGATGGATCGAATCCGCAGCGATGAAGCTGATGGCTGGAAAGACTACTATCGGCGCTACGATTGGTATCTGGGCAATCAGCAGCACCTCTTTGGTGATGATTGGCAAACCCCTGCCGACGTGATCGGCGAGGCATTGCATTACGATCTTGCCGGATCGGGAACAGAGGGTGGACACACCCGCCTGCTACAACAGTGCCAGAAACCGCTTGAGCCGCAGCAGACCTTCTTTCAGATCGGTGGTTCTCTAGAGAAGAAGGGGGAGTCCCATGAGTAAGACGGTCACCCCCTGGCTGGATAATCTGCTGCAGGAGATAGAAGGGATTGAGATTCGCCGTAAGGACTCCCGGCGCGTGCGGATCGATATAGCCGCCGATTCCTTGCCGACCCTGTTGGAGCTGCTGCGGGGACGGGCCGGGTATGTGCATCTCTCTGCCATTACCTGTGTCGACTGGATCGATGAGCGTCAGTTCGAACTGGTCTATCAGCTCTGGTCCTACGAATCACAGTCACTGGTCTCGGCGCATATCCGTATCGCACGGGAACCTGGCGTCTATGTGTCGGTGTTTGATCTCTACCAACCCGCCGCCTTCTTCGAACGGGACATCCACGAAATGTTCGGTGTCTACTTCGAAGGCAGCAGACATGGAAATAAATTTATCGCCCCGGTGGAGACGGCCGCCGCCGATGCGCAAGGTTCGATGCGGGCGGTGGAGCAAAGAGACCTTCGAGGTGGAAGGACTATCAACGGATTGGCTGAAGGAGATCCGCGAGCAGGGTGGCGGGATCGTCAAGACGCCTGAAAAGAGGCAGGGTAGAAAAAACCATGAAGGCCGGAAAACTATCAGGCGATAAGCCATCCGCCAAGCAATGAGTATGAACTCAACTTCGGACCCAACCATCCGGGCATCGAACGCTTATGCCCTGAAGGTAAAACTGCACGGCGATATGGTTGTCGCCGCCCGATACCGATGGGGTTATCTGCATCGCGGTTTTGAAAACTGATGACTGGAGGGGCGGTTGTGGATCAGAATCTTGCCCTGGTGCCCACATCTGCGTTCCGATCCCACGTGCCGATGGAGGTCTGTTGCTCCATGGCGGTGGGAGGCGTTGTGTGGCATGGTGGTGCCGGGCGCCCAGTGGTTGCAGTGTTGCAGCGAACTGTCGCGCATCGCCGCACACCTGTTTACCTTCGGTGGCCACGCGGCGACTACCGGCATATACACCACCATGTATTGGGGGTGGCCGACCGGATCAATGCATCTCCGCCAACTCCGATGTCAACATCGGCGATATCATTGCCAAGGCGATGCAGAAGGTCGGCAAGGAAGGCGTTATCACTGTGGAAGAGGGTACCGCCCTGGATAACGAGCTGGACGTGGTCGAAGGTATGCAGTTTGATCGCGGCTACCTCTCCCCTTACTTCGTGAACAATCAGCAGAGCATGTCTGTAGAACTGGAAGATCCTTTCATCCTGCTGCACGACAAGAAACTCTCCAATATCCGCGATCTGCTGCCTGCACTGGAAGCGGTTGCCAAGTCCGGCAAACCTCTGCTGATCATCGCTGAAGATGTGGAAGGCGAAGCACTGGCGACTCTGGTGGTCAACAATCTGCGCGGTATCGTCAAGGTTGCTGCAGTCAAGGCGCCTGGCTTCGGCGATCGTCGCAAGGCCATGCTGCAGGATATTGCTATCCTGACCGGCGCCACTGTGATCTCCGAAGAGGTTGGTCTCTCCCTGGAGAAGGCCGGACTGGAGGAGCTGGGTTCCGCCAAGAAGATCGTTATCAGCAAGGATGAGACCACCCTCATTGATGGCGCTGGCTCCGAGAGTGAC
>NZ_JAAVSH020000001.1:1744574-1758281 GCF_011947365.2 endosymbiont of Lamellibrachia barhami | reverse complement strand
TACGCTACGTATTGCTCTTCGATATGGAGCGGTTGGGTATCCAGCCGATGGTGACGCCCAGGCAGGCGATATCCCGCTTGATTACCGTTACGGTTCCATCAAGACCCCTGAAGCGGGTGATCCTGACCTACGAACAGATGGGTTCGCCAAAATATGTCATCGGTATCTGCTCCTGCACCGTCACTGGGGCATGTCGGCAGAGTTACGCCACCGCCAAGCAGCTCGATCAGTATCTCCCGGTGATTCTATGCTGGCTGGTATGCTGCGCCCGGAGGCGGTGTTGAGGGTGTGCGTAAGCTGGATGACTGAATCCGCGTTAGATGAAGCTGATGGCTTTGAAGACTACCATCGGCGCTACGATTGGTATCTGGGGCAATCAGCGGCACTTTTTGTGATGTAGATTGGCAGACCTCACGACGTGATCGGCGAGGCATTGCAATACGATCTGCCGATCGGGAAACAGAGGGTGGACACACCCGCCTGCTACAACAGTGCCAGCCCGCCGACGCAGCAGACCTCTTTCCGATCGGTGGCCTGGAGAAGAAGGGGAGTCCCAAGAGTAAGACCAATACCCCTGGCTGGATAATCTGCTGGGAGATAGAAGGGATTGAGATTCGCCGTAGGATCCCGACGCGTGCGGATCGAAATATAGCCGCCGATTCCTTGCCGACCCTGTTGGAACTGCTGCGGGGACGGGCCGGGTATGTGCACCTCTCTGCCATTACCTGTGTCGACTGGATCGACGAGAGTCAGTTCGAACTGGTCTATCAGCTCTGGTCCTACGAATCACAGTCACTGGTCTCGGCGCATATCCGTATCGCACGGGAACCTGGCATCTATGTGTCGGTGTTCGATCTCTACCAACCCGCCGCCTTCTTCGAACGGGACATACACGAAATGTTCGGTGTCTACTTCGAAGGCAGCCCGGACATGAGTAAATTTATCCTTACCGAGTGGAACGGCCCGCCGCCGATGCGCAAGGAGTTCGATGCCGAGGCCTGGGTGAACGAGACCTTCGAGTGGAAGGACTATCAGCCGGATTGGCTGAAGGAGATCACCGAGCAGGGTGGCGGGATCGTCAAGACGCCTGAAGAGGCGAGGCAGAAAAAACCATGAGGCCGGAAAACTATCAGGCGATAAGCCATCCGCCAAGCAATGAGTATGAACTCAACTTCGGACCCAACCATCCGGGTATCGAGGGCAACTATGCCCTGAAGGTAAAACTGCACGGCGATGTGGTTGTCGCCGCCCGTGCCGATGGGGGTTATCTGCATCGCGGTTTTGAAAAACTGATGGAGGGGCGGTTGTGGATCCAGAATCTTGCCCTGGTGCCCCGCATCTGCGTTCCCGATCCCGTGCCGATGGAGGTCTGTTACTCCATGGCGGTGGAGGCGTTGTGTGGCATGGTGGTGCCGGAGCGCGCCCAGTGGTTGCGGGTGTTGCAGCTTGAACTGTCGCGCATCGCCGCACACCTGTTTACCTTCGGTGGCCACGCGGCGACTACCGGCATGTACACCACCATGTATTGGGGGGTGGCCGACCGGGATCAGATACTCGACCTCTTCGAGGAGTGGACCGGCGGGCGCGTCTACCACATCTACAATATCCCCGGTGGGGTGCGTCGGGATATGCCAACAGGGTTCCTCGACCGGGTGAGCCGCACCATGGACTATATCGAGTCCCGCCTGCCCGATTACGACAACCTCTTCTTTACCAACCAGGTCTTTGTCGACCGGGCAAAGGATACCGGCCCGATGAATCAGCAGCAGGCGTTGGAGTGGGGGGTCACCGGGCCGAACCTGCGCGCCACCGGACTGGCGTTCGATGTGCGCCGCGACGATCCCTACCTTGTCTACGATCAGATAGATTTCGATATTCCAACGGAAGCGCCGGGAGATGCTTGGGCGCGCACCTTGGTGCGGCGTCAGGAGTTGAAACAGAGCATCCATATCGTGCGTCAGGTGGTGGAAAAACTGCCTTCGGTCAGCGGCCCTGTTCGCACTCGGATTCCCAATCCTCTGGCATGGAATGTCCCTGCGGGTGAGACCTATACCCGGGTTGAGTCGTCGAAAGGCGAGCTGGGCTACTACGTGGTTTCCGATGGTGGCGAAAAGCCCTACCGGGTGCATGTGCGAGGTCCCTCGTCGATGCACGCCGTTCAGGTGCTGGAGCAGCTCGCGGTGGGCGCGCGATTGGAGGATGTGGCGCAGATCATGTTTTCACTCGATGCCTGTCCGCCGGAGGTGGATCGTTGATGAGCGATATCGACTACAAGGATAAGGGCAGCATCCTCAATCCGCTGAAGAGCCTGCAGTTCTTCGCTCGCAAGGCGGTGACAGAGCCGTTGGAGCCGCGTCTTGCCTCTCTCAGCTATCGTGGTTTTCATATCAACGACTGGGAGCTCTGCATAGGTTGCAGCTCCTGTCAGAAGATCTGCGACAATGCCGCCATCAGTATGATCGAGATCCCTGGTCTACCCTCTGATCCGGTCAAGGGGGTGCGCAACCAGCGTCCCGCCATCGACTATGGCCGCTGCTGCTGGTGCGCCCTCTGTGTCGACATCTGCCCCACCGGCTCCATCTCTCTCTCCAGAGAGTATGTGCATACCTGCACCCAGGAGGAGATCGACAGCTACTTCATCCTGCCCGACCCCAATGGAATCCATAAAAAATTCTACGGTTATGGCTGGCGCAAGGTTGCCGACTCCGATCTGCTCAACCTTGAACGGGGAGAGATGGGGGAGCGCAGTGCGGACCAGCGTAGCGATAATTTCGATGAGATCGTCGATGGATATAACCTTGAACAGGCGGTGGCGGAGGCCTCCCGTTGTGTACAGTGCGGCATGTGCCACGATGCCTGTCCGACGCATATGCATGCGCCTGAGTATATCCGCGCCATCTGGCAGCAGGATATGGAGGAGGCGGTGCGGCAGATCTACCGCACCAATCCCTTCTCCCACGTCTGCGGACGGATCTGTACCCACCGTTGCGAGACGGCCTGTTCGATAGGTCGGCGCGGCGACCCTGTGGCGATTCGCTGGCTCAAGCGGTTTGCCATGGACTCGGTCGATCACGAAACGGTCAGGGCGATTGTGGCGCAGGACAAGGTGGACTATCTGAGCGGAAAACAGATTGCCATCGTTGGTGCAGGTCCCGCCGGTCTTACCGCAGCTTTCGATCTGGTGAAACTCGGGCATCAGGTAACCGTCTACGAGGCTCAGGCAGAGGCGGGTGGTATGACGCGCTATGGTATCCCCGAGTACCGTCTGCCCTTCGACATGCTCGATCAGGATGTGGATGTCATCACCTCACTGGGCGTTACCATCGAATACAACACCCGTATCGGCGCTGACATCAGCTTGGCGCAACTGCGACAGGATAACGATGTAGTGCTGTTGGCGCTCGGCCTGCAACTTGGCCGCTCCACCCGCATTCCCGGTTCGGAACATGGGCAGGTCACCAAGGCGGTGGATCTGCTGCGCAAGATTGCAGCGGATGAGGTTTTTGATGTGCCCCGTTCGGCGGTGGTGATCGGCGGCGGTAATGTCGCGATGGATATTGCCCGCAGTCTGGCGCGGCTGCAACGGCAGCAGTATGGAGAGAGCAAAATCACCCTGACTGCGCTGGAGGATCGGGCCAATTTTCTTGCCGACCCGGTGGAGATAAATGAGTCGATCGAAGAGGGGATAGAGATTCTCGACAGCCGGGGTCCCCAGGCTTGTGAAATCGATGAAAAGGGCAGGCTGACAGGTCTGCGAACCTGGAAGGTACTGTCGATCTTCGATGAGCAGCACCGCTTTGCGCCATCCTATGATGAAAGTGACGAGCAGGTTCACGCAGGGGAGATGGTGATCGAGGCGATCGGCCAGATGTCGGATGTCAGTCTGCTGGGTGATGAATTGACCGAGCGGCTTGAGTGGAATCGTGGCCGACTCCAGGTTGATGAGGCAGGCCGAACCTCGGAGACCTGGCTTTGGGCGGCAGGTGACTGTGTGAACGGCCCGGATGTGGTGCATGCGGTGGCTGACGGCCATCGGGTGGCGGCCAGCATAGAGGCTGTTCTTGGCCAACAGGAGACAGACCATGAGTCATGAAGGGGAGGGCCATCAAGGCGGTTACGATCGTCTGCAGTCGAAAAAGAGTCTCAAAGAGATCCTTGAAGTGGCGACCGAGTTCGAACGCACCGCCCGGGATTTTTATACCGCGCTGATCCCCAATGTGAGTAAGCGCATTCGCTATCTGGTGGAGGAGCTGGCGGCAGAGGAGCAGGGGCATTTTGATCTGTTCAATGAACTGGCGGCGAACCCGTCGATCGAGAATGAGATGGAGCGTGCGGTTTCCGTACCGGTGAGTGACAGCCGTTTTTCAGATTGCATCCAACTGCCGGATCTCGGTGAAAACCCGGATGATCAGACCGTGCTGCAATATGCGTTAGGCAGAGAACAGGCGGCGATGGAACAGTATACGGCCCTGGCGGAGAGCACCGAGCCCGGCGCTATTCATGACCTGTTTATTTTTCTGGCGCGGGAAGAGACCCTTCACAAACAGGCGCTGGAAAAGCTTTACTATGAAGTGGTTCACAGTGGTGGTGTCTAGGGCCTCTTCACCGTAACGTCGTCGCGTGAACTATGGCTTCAGGAAACAGATAGGTCAGCACAATCATCAGCGGAATAACATAGAAATAGAGTCTCATGGAAGCGCGTATATAGCGGTTGGCGTTGATGAGTTCCATGAAGTGATCAACGATCATGCGTCCCTTGTAGCCGATGGTTACTGCGACGATGATGATAACCACCAGTCCCGTATCGGCAGTTTCCGCGATAAAGGCGCTGAGCAGCGTCAGCAGCATGAGCTGTATCCAGACAAAGTCGATGCTCTTGTTGGTAAACATGATTGCGTCCTCTTATCAAACACACAATGCTAAAAAAACCATGGTATGTAGGATGTGGTGAGCCTGCGAACCGGCATCCTACATTTGTTGTTTTCTAACGCAAGACATAGAGCAGTGGAAAGATGACGATCCAGGCAAGATCGATCATATGCCAGTAGACGGCGACTGCTTCCAGACCCCCATGACTCTGCGCCGTGAAACTGCCACGTTTCACACCGAAGATCGCCCATAATATGGCGGCGCTGCCCCAACCGACATGCAGCATGTGGTTGAAGGTGGTGTAGTAGTAGACGGTGAAAAAAGTATTGGTATCTTTTGAGATACCCATGCTTTCGTTCCAGTGGTACTCCCAGGTCTTTATCAGCAGATAGGCGCCCCCGGCGATGATCGCCAGCCACAACCAACGTACACAGGCTGTTGAGTCGTCCCGTCTGATGGCCTGCATCGATTTGGCGACGCAATAACTGCTGGTGAGCAGAACCAGTGTGTTGAGTACGCCCGCCAGCGTATTGAGTTTCGTGGGGCCTTCATTAAACAGTTCCGGATAGTGTGACTTGGCGATGAAGTAGACGATGAACATCATCGCAAATTCGCTCATCTCCGAAAAAATGCCGACCCAGATAGGCCAGCCTCCCGGCACGTGGGTGAAAGCGGGTAGAGTCTGAGAACCGGTATTGCGGCCCATCTGAGCGCTATCGGCGGTTATTGCGGCGTCCATCGGTTTTATTGAGCATTGAAGATAAGACCTGTTATCTTGCAGTAATCGATGTTGCCTGCCTTGATTAAGCACAATTGATGCTAGGGGCTGGGCCGTAGGAGATGCCAATGAATTGGAAAACCGCCTACCGTTCCTTCTACTACGAAGGCGCGCCGGAGCCGCCGGATTTGTCTCTTCCCGCAGCCGAAACCGCATTGCTGAGTATCGATGTCCAGAATGCCTACCTGACGCCGCCGGATGGCCCGAAGGAAAAGCGCCGCTGGGCGCCCTTCTTCAAGCGCATGCATGAGATCGTCATCCCGACGACAGCCAATCTGCAAAACCGTTTTCGGCAACATGGAATAGACGTGCTCCATGCCCGCATCGCCTGTCTGTTGGAGGATGGGCGAGACCGTTCCCTAAGTCAGAAAAAGCCGGGCTGGAACTACCTGAGGATGCCGAAGGAGAGAGAGGACTCCCAGATTGTTCCCGAGCTGGCACCACATGAAGGAGAGATTGTCGTCACCAAAACCACTGACAGTGCGCTTACCGGGACCAACCTGCGTCTGGTACTTCAAAACATGGGGATCAGGAATGTGGTGCTTACCGGGATCTTTACTGATCAGTGCATCTCTTCAACAGTGCGCAGTCTGGCGGATGAGAGCTTCAACGTGATTCTGGTTGAGGATTGTTGCGCAGCTGGGACGGATGAACTCCACAGGCAAGAGTTGGAGATTCTCAACATGATCTACTGCCAGGTTATCACCAGTGGGGAGTTGATTGATGTCATGGGCTTGTAGCTGAAGGTGAGGACTCACCTGCGATGGCGTGGCCCATGAACCCATCCAGACAATCAACAAGATTAGGAATGTGTTGGCTTTCCTGCTATACATTGAACCTCCTGATAATGCTGCTGACCAATGATTATATGGATGCTGCATATCACGGGCATGAGCGTGACAAAAATATTTCATGGGCACATGAAGAACTCAATAAATATACCATAATCTACTTGGAAAGACGGGTCGGTTTTCAAGGCACTCTTCGATGCAGCTTCAGTACATTCACACATATTCAAGGTAATGAGCGATGAAGAACAAAGGGATAATAGCGATGACGGCATGTGCCACCTTGCTGACCGGTGGCTTTGGAGCAACTTTTGCAGCCGGAGGCGGCGGTGTGCAGAACGATGCGGGGGCGATGGAGGGAAAACACTTCCATCCCAAAGGCAAATCACCTTCACAATACACCATCAATCTGCAGGAGCAACAGCGCAAGATATTGCCGTTTGCAGACAAGCGGGACTTTGAAGAGCAGAAAAAAGGATTCATCGTTGCCCCTGAATACAAGCAGATCATGGCCGAAGCCGGACACGTAGCGTGGGATATGGGCAGCTACGAATGGCTTTTACAGGGCAAGGATTTCGACAGCATTCATCCGTCACTTCAGCGCCAGGCCATCTTGAACATGAACTATGGCCTGTACGAAGTCATTCCCGGCATCTACCAGGTGCGTGGCTACGACCTGGCCAACATCAGCTTCATCAAGAGCGACACGGGCTGGATCGTGTTCGATCCACTGACCGCCAAGGAAACAGCAGCGGCGGCCCTGAAGTTCATCAATGAGCAACTGGGTGAACGGCCAGTGGTCGCCGTGGTCTACTCCCACTCCCATGCCGACCATTTCGGTGGCGTGCGAGGCGTTGTCGACATTGAAGATGTTCGCAGCGGAAAAGTGAAGATTATCGCCCCGGTAGGATTCATGGATCATGCGGTTTCGGAGAACGTCTATGCAGGTAATGCCATGACCCGGCGCATGTTCTTCCAGTACGGTGTGCTTTTGCCCCGTAGTCCGTTCGGTCATGTAGATCAGTCTATCGGCAAGAATACAGCAGCAGGCAATTTAGGGCTTATTCCACCTACAGTGATCATCGAGAAGGATATCGAAGAGATGACCGTGGACGGAGTTAAAATGGTATTCCAGAACACACCAGGCACGGAAGCACCTGCTGAAATGAACACCTATTTCCCTGACCTGAAAGCGTTTTGGGCGGCAGAAAATATCACCGGCACTATCCACAACATATATACGCTACGCGGTGCATTGGTGCGGGACGCACTGGAATGGTCCAAGCAGATCAACAGGGCGCTCTACCTGTTCGGGCAAGATGCCGAGGTGATGTTCGCCTCTCATAGTTGGCCTCGCTGGGGTAAAGACCGAATTCAGGAGGTGATGCGGGCGCAGCGCGATACCTATGCCAACTTGAATAATGGTGTACTGCATCTGGCCAATCAGGGGGTGACGGTTAACCAAATCCACAATGTGTACGAGGTGCCAAAAAGTCTTCAACAACAGTGGGCAGCACGTAGCTACCATGGTTCTGTGGAACACAACAGCCGTGCGGTTGTTAACCGATACCTTGGTTACTGGGACGCAAATCCCGCTACATTGATTCCGCTCTCTCCTGAGGATTCGGCGCCACTGTATGTTGAAATGATGGGGGGTTCCAAACCAATTATCACCAAGGGTAAGGCGCTATATGATGAAGGCAAATACCGCCATGCCCAGGAGATACTGAACAAGCTGGTTTACGCGGAACCACAGAATCAGGAAGCCAAGGATCTGTTGGCCGATATATTCGAGCAGATCGGCTACCAGCAGGAGAGTCCAAGTGTGCGAAACAGCTTCCTGGCTGCGGCCTACGAACTGCGTTCTGGTATTCCGACGGGCGCTTCACCCAAGACAGCTGGTCCAGACATGATCAGCGCCATGACCACTGAATTGTGGCTGGATTTTCTGGCGATACGTCTTGACAGCGGTAAGGCCGAAGGTCATGAGTTTAAAATCAACCTGATCACACCGGATAATGATGAGAAGTTCGTGGTCGAGCTCAGTAATGCCACACTGACCAATATCGAAGGCTACCAGGCCGACGATGCCGACCTGACTATCACGCTAAACCGCGCTGACCTGGAAAAAACCATGATGGGTGCTGTCAGCTTTGACGACCAGATCAAGTCGGGCAAGGCGAAACTCGAGGGCAATCGCGAGGTATTCGAGCAGTTGAAGACCATGCTGGTGCATTTTGATTTGGGTTTCGAAATAATGCCTGGTACCGGTGCAAAAGATCTGACGCCAGAGCAGAAGGTATTTGAGCAGGAAGCGCCTGCAAACTCTGCAGGGGGTTAAATCCCACTCGGAGGAATACAACTACTGAACCGCCGCCTCGTTAGCGGGGCGGCGGGGATTCATGCAATACAGCAGGGTCATTTGATGGATGGTCACGAAGCGACCCGTCAGATTCGGGAGATGGCCCCGGAACTACCGGTCATAGGACTCACTGCCCATGCCCTGGCAGAGGAGCGGGAGAAGTGTCTGGCTGTCGGCATGGTCGATCACGTGACCAAACCAATCGATCTGGATGCCTTCATAACCATACTGCGTCATGTCGAACTGTCTTCGTCTCTTCCAAATGAGACGGATTCCGGTGAGTAGTGTGACTGGGAAGAGCGGCATGTCGCCTAGAACTCCATTGGCATGCTTCCGCCTCGCTTGTCGGGCCAACCCCGCCATTCGCCACGACGCTCTTTTGGTTGAGTCTTGCGAAACCTGCGGGGTATGATCCCATCAGAGCATTGTCTCGGGAATGGGTTTATTCAAAATCATGCGCGCCATCGTTGTTAGACACTACAAGACCATCATCAATGAGGCAGGCCTGATCATGGGTTGGGGGGATGCGCCACGGGTCAAAGGCTGGAAGGCGGATTTGACCTATGTGGATGCGATTCTTAATGAGCACAACATTCAGTTCTCTGCCGTTTATACCAGCTATCTGGAACGGGCGCGTCAGACGGGGATGTTCTATGCGCGGGAGCGGGGTATCCCCTTGATCCAGGATACAATGGCGCTGAATGAGATCAACTACGGTACTTTGTACCGCAAAAGCAAGTCATGGGTGGAAAAAAACTTTCCCCAGCACAAGAAGGATCCTGATTTCGTCTATCCAGTCGGCGAGAGTTTCAGACAGATGCAGGCGCGCAGCGTGAATTTTTTCGAGTCACTGACAGCCAAGCACCAGGATGAGACCCTCCTGGTCGTGGTCCACGCCGGCGTGATCAGAGGATTTGTCAGCCGATTTCTCGGATTGCCCTACGCGGAGAACCTTAAACGCAAGATTACCCATCGCTATATCGGCGATTTCATGTTCGAAGGGGATCAGTGCGTCCGCTACGACGAACTCGGTAAACCGTCGGGGTTTGTGCGTGACGGCGCCATCTCGATCCCCGTGGAAATGCTGGATCGGTCCAGACCGGGCCTTGGTTCTTTTTGATGGCAGGAGCAGGTGGGTAAACTATTCATTATCGAGAGTGCCAGTGGCGAGAGTATTCCCTTCCTGCGGGGGGTGCTGGTGGAGTCCCTTGTGCGCGCCGGCCTTTCATTTCAGGATGCCTACCTGGTTGCCCAGTCTATTCGCAGCAATATTGAGAATAAGGGAAAAATCACCACCGACACACTCAGAGAGCGGGTCTCGGCTGAAGTACGGAAACGCTTTGGATCGTCACTGGCGAAATCTTACGACTTGGGGTCATCCCGGGAACGGCAGATTATGGTTCAGACCGCTACTGATGAGATCCCTTTTTCAGCAGGCATACTCTCACGTTCACTGCAGGCTTGCGCCATTGATCGCGCAGACGCGCTGGAGACAGCGAAACAGGTACACGATTCCCTGAAGAAGGGGGAAGAGACGGTTATCGATCATGTCGTCCTCAGGAAGATTGTGTATGAGCGCCTGACGGCGCATTGCTCCCAAGCGGCCGCTGACCGGTTTCTCTCCTGGCGACGGTTCAAAGAGAGCGGTCTTCCTTTGATCGTCCTGGTTGGAGGCATAACGGGTACGGGAAAGAGCACACTGACAACGGAACTGGCCTATCAGTTGAATATTGTCAGAACCCAATCTACCGATATGATGCGGGAGATCGTTCGCTGTTATCTTCCGCCAGCAGAGATCCCCACCCTCTCCTATTCAAGTTTTGAGGCCTGGCGGGGGCTGGCGACAGACAGAGAACAAGCGTCTGAGCCTAATCACGCAGCGGTGATCCGGGGTTTTCTCTCCCAGTTCAAGATAGTCAAGCATGGACTGGAAGCGACGATCTACCGGGCCGTCAAGGAGAGCCACGACCTGATCGTCGATGGCGTCTATGTGTTACCTTCGAAACTCGAACTGGACATCGCCCGGGACCAGGCCATCGTCGTTTCCCTGATGCTGGTCGTTCCTCACAAAAAGACGCTTGCGAAACGCCTTAAACACCGGGAGCGGGAGCAACCTGAGCGCGCCTCCTCCCGTTACCTGAAACAACTCGACCAGATATGGACACTGCAATCCTATCTGGTTTTGGAATCGGAGAAGCATAAGACCCCGTTGATCATCAACGGCGAAATCGAAGAGGCGATGGATGAGATCCTGATGCACATCAGCAATACAATCGCCCGCCACTTTCCGGCCAAATCCTGAGATGAAACGGCACATGGCGAAGAGAGTCCTCGCAAGGTTGGCCATCTGGCCGTCTCTGGAGAAGCCGCAGGATGCAAAGTCGATCTGGTGGGGCTACTTTCCCGTTGTGCTGGTTGCGGTGATAGGCGTGTTGTTAACGCTTGCCGCATTTATACAATCTTTGGGCTGGGAGAGAAGCCAGGTTGAAATCGCATTCCGCGAGGCAGCCCAGGACCGTATATTGGTCGTCCAGAGGGAGCTCAAGCACTCCCTGGGGATAGTCCAGGATATCGCCAGCTTTTTTGCGGCGTCGGAGGTTGTGGACCGCCGGGAGTTTCGTAAATTCGTCGGTCCGCCCCTGAAACGCCAGGCAGGCATCAAGGCCCTGGAGTGGGTGCCCGTGGTGCTCGCTGAGAACCGGTCCGCCTTCATCAAGGAGGCTCAGAAAAGTTTTCCTCCCTTCCGGATTACGGAGGATGACCTTTCGGGCAAGCTGATTGAGAGCCGCGATCAGCCTGTATACTATCCTGTCCTCTACATCCAGCCCTATCAGAGCAACAAAGAGGCATTGGGTTTCAACGTGGGCGCCAATCCGATCGTTTCAACCCTGTTTGGGGAGGCGGAACTCACCGGAACACTCCAGGTCTCTCCCGGTGTCCCCATGATGGACGAAGGCGGTGAGAAGACGGGCGTCATGGTGGCGGTTCCTGTCTTCTTCAAGAACGAGAAACAGGAAGATGATCCGGCTCTGGCATCCCCCGAGATCAGAGGATTTGCGCTCGGCATTTTCAGTGTCGGCGATATTGTCGAGCGGGCTCTGGAGAGTCTTCGCTCTGGAGGGGTTGATCTTCACTTCTACCAGGGACACTCGACAGGGGATGGGCAGCTGATCTATACCCATCTCTCCCGGATGAGAGAGGGCCGGGCGCCCGGCACCGAGGTCGATACCTCGGAGATAACCTACAGTCAAAGGATCCTGGTCGGGACCCAACAGTGGGAGGTGGTGTGCAATCCTGCCGCCGAAAAATTCCAGGCCGAAACCTGGAGCAGCTGGGTCATCCTCTTTGGAGGCATCGCTTTTACTGCTCTGCTCATCACCTACGTGGCAACCCTCGTGGGCACAGTAAGTAAGTGATCGGGAGGCCTGCGATAGGACCGCCCACAGCCGGGAGGCCAGCTATACCTGAACCCGGGAAGATCGTAAACGCCGAGAGCAGGAGCTACAGAACCCGAACGAGACGCTGGAGTATCGTCGTTTCAACCGTACGGCCGAGGCCAGAACGAAGCGGGCCCAGTATCTCGAACAGTTCGCCTGTTTGACGTCTCTCACGACCTGAAGGCCCCTTGCGGGCGGTGGACAAACCCCGCCTTGTGGATTCAGGAGGATCTCTGCCGACAAACCGATATCGAGGGAGCAGTCGCCCTGCTAAAAGCGAATCGCGTACGGCGGATGCACGATCTGATCGAAGGACTGTTGGAGTATTCTCGGGTTGGAAAGACTGCTGATTCCGAGAATCAGGTCGACAGCCGAGAGCTGGTCAACGAGATTATCGATTCACTCTCCCCTCCCAAAGGGTTCACGATTAAGATCAAGGGTGAAATGCCAACCATGTACGTCGACCGGCTCCAGCTCGGCCAGGTGTTCTCCAACCTGATCAGTAACAGTATGAAACACCATGGTGGAGATAAGGGGAAGATCCGGATAAAGGGTGAAAGTTATGGAGATGTCTATCAATTCTCCGTGTGCGACGACGGCAAGGGAATAGCGCCGGAATATCACAACAAAGTCTTTATGATGTTTCAGATCCTGGAGTCGAGTGACTTCGAAAGCAGCACCGGTATCGGTTTGGCGCTGGTCAAGAAGATTGTGGAAGAGCATGGTGGCACAATACGACTGGAGTCTGCTGTCGGAGAGGGCGCGTGTTTCTACTTCACTTGGCCGAAGAACCGTTCTTCTGAGTAGTGCGGCCGGAAATGAAAACAGGGTATCAGACCGGGAATAGCGAGTTATGTTGAACAGAGACGAGACAATATTGCTGATCGAGGACGATAGGGTCGATATCATGACTGTCCAGCGTGCCCTGAAGAAGAACAAAATCAGCAACCCTCTGCATATCGCCCGAACCGGCCTGGAGGCGCTCAGCATGCTGCGCGGAGAGGACGGGTTCGAAAAGATATCGCCACCGCCGGCGCTCATCCTTCTGGATCTCAATCTTCCGAAGATGAGCGGCATCGAGTTTTTGCGTGAGTTGCGCAGCGATTCCGAACTCAATGAACTTCACATCATCGTATTGACCTCATCCAATGAACCGAAAGACCGGGCCGCCGCGTTCGAATACGATGTCGACGACTACATTGTAAAACCCCACCTTCTGACGAATTCACCCGTGCGATGGCTACGATTCTTGCGCTCTGGGACTGAAGCCGGGAGAAACGTCGCTGGAGGAGGTTTATCATCCCGACCAACCAAGGTGGATCGGGTTCATAAGTCAACTCTTCAGACCCTTGTCATGGGTCTGGAAATGATCTCTTCGTACATCGGTTAAGTTTAATCAGTATTGAGAGCGCAAGGCATTGCTGCTGGGAAAGTGTTCGCAAGGAGCAATACGTAACCTAATCCAGCATACCA
>NZ_JAAVSH020000001.1:1726657-1744212 GCF_011947365.2 endosymbiont of Lamellibrachia barhami | reverse complement strand
AATCGCCAGCCTTGCAAATTGTCGGTCCGCCCTGAAACGCCAGGCAGGCATCAAGGCCCTGGAGTGGGTGCCCGTGGTGCTCGCTGAGAACCGGTCCGCCTTCATCAAGGAGGCTCAGAAAAGTTTTCCTCCCTTCCGGATTACGGAGGATGACCTTTCGGGCAAGCTGATCGAGAGCCGCGATCGGCCTGTATACTATCCTATCCTCTACATCCAGCCCTATCAGAGCAACAAAATGGCATTGGGCTTCAACGTGGGCGCCAATCCGATCGTTTCAACCCTGTTTGGGGAGGCGGAACTCACCGGAACACTCCAGGTCTCTCCCGGTGTCCCCATAATGGACGAAGGCGGTGAGAAGACGGGCGTCATGGTGGCGGTTCCTGTCTTCTTCAAGAGCGAGAAACAGGAAGATGATCCGGCTCTGGCATCCCCCGAGATCAGAGGATTTGCGCTCGGCATTTTCAGTGTCGGCGATATTGTCGAGCGGGCTCTGGAGAGTCTTCGCTCTGGAGGGGTCGATCTTCACTTCTACCAGGGACACTCGACAGGGGATGGGCAGCTGATCTATACCCATCTCTCCCGGATGAGAGGGGGCCGGGCACCCGGCACCGAGGTCGAAACCTCGGAGATAACCTACAGTCAAAGGATCTCGGTCGGGACCCAACAGTGGGAGGTGGTGTGCAATCCTGCCGCCGAAAAATTCCAGGCCGAAACCTGGAGCAGCTGGATCATCCTCTTTGGAGGCATCGCTTTTACTGCTCTGCTCATCATCTACGTGGCAACCCTCGTGGGGCGGGCCAGGCAGGTGCGACTGGAGGTCGAAGAGAGAACGTCACAGTTGTGGGAGGCTGTACAGGCCTTGAACCGGGAAGTGGTTGATCGTAAATCCGCCGAGCAGGAGCTACAGAACCTGAACGAGACGCTGGAGCATCGTGTCGCCTACCGTACGACCGAGGCCGAACGAAGGGCCCAGTATCTCGAACAGTTCGCCTACGTGACGTCTCACGACCTGAAGGCCCCCTTGCGGGCGGTGAGCAACCTCGCTCAGTGGATTCAGGAGGATCTCGCTGACAAACTGGATGATGCATCGAGGGAGCAGCTCGCCCTGCTGCGCGACCGCGTACGGCGGATGCATGATCTGATCGAAGGACTGTTGGAGTATTCCCGGGTTGGAAAGACTGCTGATTCAGAGAATCAGGTCGACACTCAAGAGCTGGTCAACGAGATTATCGATTCACTCTCCCCTCCCGAAGGGTTCACGATCAAGATCAAGGGTGAAATGCCAACCCTGTACGTTGACCGGCTCCAGCTCGGCCAGGTGTTCTCCAACCTGATCAGTAACAGTATGAAACACCATGGTGGAGATAAGGGAAAGATCCGGGTAAAGGGTGAAAGTTATGGAGATGTCTATCAATTCTCCGTATGCGACGACGGCAAGGGAATAGCGCCGGAATATCACAACAAAGTCTTTATGATGTTTCAGATCTTGGAGTCGAGTGACTTCGAAAGCAGCACCGGTATCGGTTTGGCGCTGGTCAAGAAGATTGTGGAAGAGCATGGCGGCACAATAAGATTGGAGTCTGCTGTCGGAGAGGGCGCGTGTTTCTACTTCACCTGGCCGAAGAACCGTTCTTCTGAGTAGTGCGGCCGGAAATGAAAACAAGGTATCAGACCGGGAATAGCGAGTTATGTTGAACAGAGACGAGACAATATTGCTGATCGAGGACGACAGGGTCGATATCATGACTGTCCAGCGTGCCCTGAAGAAGAACAAAATCAGCAACCCTCTGCATATCGCCCGAACCGGCCTGGAAGCACTTAGCATGCTACGAGGAGGGGACGGGTTCGAAAAGATATCGCCACCGCCGGCGCTCATTCTTCTGGATCTCAATCTTCCGAAGATGAGCGGCATCGAGTTTTTGCGTGAGTTGCGTGGCGATCCCGAACTCAATGAACTTCATATCATCGTTCTGACCTCGTCCAATGAGCCGAAAGACCGGGCCGCCGCGTTCGAATACGATGTCGACGACTACATTGTAAAACCCCACTCCTTCGACGAATTCACCCGTGCGATGGCCACGATTCTTGCGCTCTGGGACTGAAGCCGGGAGAAACGGTGTCGCTGGAGTATTTATCATCCCGACCCAACCAAGGTGGATCGGGTTCTGCGAAGTCAACTCTTCATAGACCTTGTCATGGGTCTGGAATGATCTCTTTCCGCACATCGGTTGGCTGAATCCTGCATAGAGCGTAAGGCATTGCCGTTGAAAATTCGCAAGGCGCTGTTCTCATCGGATTGCTAGTCTTGTTTACCACTGTTTTATATTAGGGCGTTGATTATGGATCGCGGAACCCGAAACTATGCGATAGGTCTTGGTATCTTTGTGCTGGGATTACTGGTGCTTTTTCTTTACGAGGATCCCAAGGCTTCCGACCTGAATGATCTGCTGGAGGCGGATGCGGAGATTGCAGCGTTCCCTTACGCCTTTCGTGTGTTGCGCATCAGCAATGGCATTGCGGTAATGAGTTCACCAAGGTCCACGGAGGTGCCAGTGGCGCGGGTGCTGGGTATCCTCTTTCCTCAGGTAGCGGGCAAAAGCCCCGCCAGTGATGGATTTCAGAAGGCTCAGAAAAACCTGGCCAAGGTGCAGACCAAGGCGCGGGATCTGGTAGTTGCCGATCCTGAGATCAAACGTGTGCATTGGGAGTTGGATCGTGTCTGGCTGTCGGGGCGTGGCATAATCGTTTCGCCGTAGGCCCGATCAAGCTTGCGGATCAGGCAACTTGAGGTTGACATGAAGGCATGGATTGCCGGTTCCGCAAGCTTGAACCGGCCTGCGAGTTGCTGTATCAAAGTGCCTTTAATATCGTCATGGCGAAGCTATCATCGCCAGCCCAGGAGCCTACGATGGATGCACCTTCCCCCGAACGACTACAGCAGCAGGTCGAGTCCGACTGGCAGGCTTGGCTGGAACAGGTTGGTGAGAAGGGGGCTGAGATTGCGGCGGATGCCGACTTTCTCGCCGCTTTGAAGCGGGTCTGGGAGGCGAGCCAGTATGTTTTGCAGAGCTGTTTGCGGGATGAGAATCTGCTGCCATCGCTCTACACCGAAGGTGATCTGAAACGCAGTTTTACCGATGGCGAAATGGCCGGCAAGCTCAGTGAAGTCTTGCGGGATGTTTCTGATGAGCCCACCCTGCACAAGTGTCTGCGGTTGTTCCGCCGTGCTCAGATGGTACGCATCATCTGGCGCGATATCGCTGGCTGGGCACCACTTGCAGAGACATTGGAAGACCTGTCGGCCCTCGCCGATACCGCTATCGGGCTTACCCTCTCGCTGCTCTATGAATGGACCTGCACCGAGATGGGGGCGCCACGCAACGAAGTGGGTGAGGCTCAACCGCTGGTGATTCTCGGTATGGGCAAACTGGGGGCGAGGGAACTCAATCTCTCTTCCGATATCGACCTGATCTTCTGCTATCCGGAGATGGGACAGACCGACGGCAGCCGCTTCCAGACCAACGAGCAGTTCTTTATCCGCCTCTGTCAGCGTCTGGTACAGGCACTTGATACCGTCAACGCGGACGGTTTTGTCTTTCGGGTCGATACCCGGTTGCGTCCCTTCGGCAGTGCCGGTCCCCTTGCCATGAGTTTCGATGCCCTGGAGGGTTACTACGAGTCCCAGGCGCGGGAGTGGGAGCGCTACGCCATGATCAAGGCGCGGGTGGTGGCGGGCGACCGTGCGGCGGGTGAGCGGTTGATGGCGATGTTGCGTCCCTTCGTCTACCGGCGCTATCTCGATTTCGGGGTCATTGAATCCCTGCGTGAGATGAAGATACTGATCAGCCGGGAGCTGCATAAAAAGGGGATGGACGCCAATGTCAAGCTCGGCCAGGGAGGTATCCGGGAGATCGAGTTCATCGGCCAGGCCTTCCAGCTGATTCGCGGAGGCCGGGATGTGGATCTACAGATCCGCCCCATCCTGCCGGTACTGCAACTGCTGGCAGAGCGGAACCATCTGCCCGAATATGTGGTGCGTGAATTGACGGAGGCCTATGAGTTCCTGCGTTTGGTGGAGAATCGTATCCAGGCCTGGGCTGATCGACAAAGCCATCTCCTGCCGACAGATGATGCCGGCAGATTGCGTTTGGCCCGGGCGATGAATTTTGCGGACTGGGCAGCGTTTGAGACAGAACTATCCAGCCATCGTCAACGGGTGCAGGGCCATTTCGACATGGTATTTGCCGCCCCTCAGGCCGATGGCGACGAAGATGCACAGTTGTTGATTGGGGTCTGGAAAGATACGCTGGATGAGACCGATGCTGTTGCTGCGCTGGAGGAGGCCGGTTTCGAGGACGGAAGCAAGGCGCTGGAGAGGATCGCCCTGTTTCGCGGTTGTCATGGTTGCAGAAAAATGGGCACCAAGGGGTTGGAACGCCTCGATCGTTTGATGCCGCTGCTGCTCGAAGCGGTGGGAAGTATCGATCAATCCGACGTGGCGCTGGAGCCTGTGCTCGGTCTGTTGGAATCGATCGTGCGGCGCACCGCCTACATCGCCCTGTTGGTGGAGAGTCCTATCGTGCTCTCCCAACTGGTGCACCTCAGTGGAATCAGTCCCTGGATCGCCAGGCTGTTGACCCGCCATCCCATCCTGCTGGATGAACTGCTCGATCCACGCCGTCTCTACTCGCCCTTGAAACAGCAGGAGTTGATGACCGAACTCAACACCCTGCTAGGGGGGGTGGACGAGGATGATTTGGAACAGCAGATGGATCGTCTGCGCCAGTTTGCCCAGAGTAACAAGCTGAGGGTGGCGGCGGCGGATATCACCGGCCGTATCCCGGTGATGGTGGTCAGCGACTATCTGAGTGCCATCGCAGAGACCGTGGTGGCAAAGGTGGTCGAACTGGCCTGGCACTATACGGTGCAGCGTTATGGCCGCCCGGCGGGGCTGGAGGCGGGTGAGACAGGTTTTGCCGTGGTGGGTTACGGCAAGCTGGGGGGCATCGAGTTGGGTTACGGCTCGGATCTGGATATGGTCTTTCTGCACGGCATCGATGATATGCATGCCATGACCGACGGCGAGAGCCCCATCTCGGTGGATCTTTTCTTCGCCCGCCTGGCTCAGCGCATCATTTCACTCTTCACCACCCTGACCCCGTTGGGTATTCTCTACGAGGTGGATATGCGGCTGCGGCCGAACGGCAACTCAGGCATGATGGTCAGTTCGATGGATACCTTCGAGACCTACCAGCAAGAGAGTGCCTGGATCTGGGAGCATCAGGCATTGATCCGGGCGCGGGTGGTTGCCGGGGACGTTAAGGTGGAAGCGCGTTTCGAGACGGCGCGAAGGGAGGTCCTCAACCAGGTGCAGGATCCGGAGGTTTTGCGCACCGAAGTGGTAAAGATGCGCGAGAAGATGCGGGACAATCTGGATAAAAGCGGCGGTGGCCGCTTCGACCTGAAGCAGGGGGGGGGCGGTATCGTCGACATCGAATTTATGGTTCAATACGCGGTCCTGCGATGGGTGCGCGACTACCCGGATCTGCTGGCCTGGACGGACAATGTCCGTCTGCTGGAGACCCTCTCCCGGCTGGGTTTGCTGGAGGGCGGCGCCGCCGAAAAGCTGGCGGAGGCCTACCGGGTGTTTCGTGCCAGATACCACCGCAATGCATTGATGGATCAGCCCGCCCTGATTGCCGATGAGGAGCTGCTGGATGAACGTGCGCAGGTGAGAAAGACCTGGTTTTCCCTGATGCAGATCTAAGCGGGAATTGTGAAGGGGTTGTGGTGACGGGGCCGGAGTCAGATTTGATGGGCATAACAGCACTGAAAGCCTCGTTGCTTATATCAAATTTGACTCCGATCCCTACGATCATAAAAATTAAATTGAGAGACGAACAATGATGTCGACAATGGCCGATCGCGACGGAGTTATCTGGCTGGATGGCGAGATGGTGCCCTGGCGCGAAGCGAAGATCCATGTGCTCACCCATACTCTCCATTACGGGATGGGGGTGTTCGAAGGGGTGCGCGCCTATCATGCTGAACAGGGGACGGCGATATTCCGCTTGCAGGAACATACCGACAGGCTGTTCAACTCCGCCCATATTCTCGGTATGCCGATGCCCTTCGATCGTGACACCCTCAACGAGGCCCAGCTGGCGGTGGTGCGTGAAAACAATCTGGATTCCGCCTACCTCCGGCCCATGTGCTTTTACGGTTCCGAGGGTATGGGGCTGCGCGCCGACAACCTCAAGGTTCACGTCATGGCGGCGGCCTGGGAGTGGGGCGCCTACCTGGGGGATGACGGTATCAACAAGGGCATTCGCATTCGCGTCAGCTCCTTCACCCGTCACCACGTCAACGCCACCATGTGCCGCGCCAAGGCCAACGGCAACTATATGAACTCCATGATGGCGCTACAGGAGGCGCTGCATGACGGTTACGATGAAGCGTTGCTGTTGGATGCCAGCGGTTTTGTCATGGAGGGAAGCGGTGAGAACATCTTCATCGTTCGTGATGGAGTGATCTACACGCCGGATCTGACCTCCGCCCTGGACGGCATCACCCGCCGCACCGTGATGAGTCTGGCGCAGGAGCTGGATATTCCGGTGGTCGAAAAGCGTATTACCCGCGATGAAGTCTATATTGCCGACGAGGCCTTCTTTACCGGCACGGCTGCAGAGGTTACGCCGATTCGGGAGGTGGACAACCGGGCCATCGGCAGCGGCAGTCGCGGCCCGATTACCGAGAAGTTGCAGACGATGTATTTCGACCAGGTACATGGCCGCCGGGAACAGAACCCGGAGTGGCTGACACTGGTATAATTCCGCTCAATCGAAAGTAGTCGCAGGAGATAAGCCCATGTCACAAGCAAATACCCAGTCCTTCGGACGGGAAGTGGTCAAGGTGTCGCGCAACGATCTGCCGTTGAGCTGCCCCCGTACCCGTGAGGCCGTAGCAAGCATGCATCCCAAGGTATTCCTGCCCATCGAAAAAACCGGTAGTGCGGTCTGTCCCTATTGTGGCGCGCACTATCAGTTGACCGACTGACCCCGTTTGGGTTCTGCCCACTCCCCCTCTGCCCGTTTACTTGTGGTCGGCCCATCCTGGGCCGGCGACATGGTGATGGCTCAGAGCCTGTTCAAGGCGCTGAAACAGCGCTCCCCGTCTGTTGCGATCGACGTGCTTGCGCCCGCCTGGAGCCGCCCGCTGCTTTCGCGTATGCCCGAGGTCGATGAAGCGATCGACATGCCCGTCGGACATGGGCGCCTGGGGTTGGTGGATCGCTGGCGTCTGGGTCGTCTCTTGCGTGGGCGTTATGGGCAGGCGATCCTCCTGCCCAACTCACTGAAATCCGCGCTGGTGCCGTTTTTTGCCCGTATTCCGGTGCGTACCGGCTGGCTGGGCGAGATGCGCTACGGTCTGCTGAATGATTTTCGCAAACTCGACAAGCAGCATCTGACCATGACCGTGCAGCGGTTTGTTGCGTTGGCCTCTCCTGCCGATGAATCCGCTCTGCCGGAGATAAATCCGCCGGCACTGGAGGTGCAGGTGGTGGATGTGCAGCAGGCGATGTTGGATCTTGGTCTGCAGAAGGGGTCACGCCCGCTGTTGGCACTCTGTCCAGGGGCAGAGTTCGGTCCTTCAAAGCGCTGGCCCGAGGGCAACTATGGTGAACTGGCAAGGCAGCGGATCGAGTCGGGTTGGGATGTCTGGCTGTTTGGTTCCGAAAAAGACCAGCCGGTGTGTGAAACGGTCAACCGGGTGGCGGAGGGTCGCTGTGTCGACCTGAGTGGCCGCACCAGTCTTGCACAGGCGGTGGATCTGCTTTCACTGGCTGATGCGGTAGTGAGTAATGACTCCGGCCTGATGCATGTTGCAGCAGCGCTCAACCGGCGGCTGGTGGCTGTCTATGGTTCCACTGATCCTGGTTTTACCCCGCCGTTGAACAGACGCTCGCAGATCGTCCGCCTGGGACTCGACTGCAGCCCCTGTTTCAAGCGGGAGTGTCCCCTGGGGCATCTTGATTGTCTGCGCAAGATGCCGGTGGAGATGATCGCCAAGGCGCTGGACGGGTTGCCCCAATGAGGGTGCTGGTGATCAAAACCTCCTCCCTGGGAGACGTGGTCCACACACTGCCTGCGTTGACGGATGCGGCGGCAGCACTGCCGGATATCCGCTTCGATTGGGTGGTGGAGGAGGCCTTTGCCGAGATTCCTGCATGGCATCCGGCGGTGGACAAAGTGATACCCGTGGCCATGCGCCGCTGGCGTCGATCGGTGGTGAAGACCTGGCGCAACGGGGAGTGGCGAGCCTTCAAGTCGGCAGTCAGAACACGGCGTTACGATGCGGTGATCGATGCTCAGGGTCTGCTGAAGAGCGCCTTCATTTCGGTAAAAACCCACGGCCCAAGGTTTGGTCTGGATCAGAGTTCGGCCCGGGAACCACTGGCGGCATTGGCCTATACTCATCCTCTCTACATACCCAAGGGGTTGCACGCGATTACCCGGGTGCGCCAACTGTTCGCCCACGCGCTGGGTTACCCCATGCCGGGAACAGATCCGGATTACGGTATCGACGGCGGGGGTTTTCAACAGCAGCTGACGGATGAACCCTATCTGCTGTTTCTGCACGGCACGACCTGGCAGAGCAAACACTATCCGGAGCAGGATTGGCGGGCGCTGATCCGACTTGCCGGTAACGCCGGGTTGAAGGTTTTTCTGCCCTGGGGAAGCGATACGGAAAGGCAACGGGCAGAGCGGCTCTCTGAAGATATGGGCAATGCCGAAGTGCTGCCAAAACTCGATCTTGCAGGGCTTGCCGGTGTGATTGCCGGTGCGCGTGGTGTGGCCGCAGTGGATACAGGTCTGGCGCATCTGACTGGCGCGCTTGGTGTACCCGCTGTCATTCTCTATGGCCCTACCCGACCTTCACTCACGGGTGTGGTTGGTGAATCTCAGGTAAATCTTGAGGTGGATTTCGATTGCGCCCCCTGTTTGAAACGGACGTGTGTCTATGCTGAGGCGGCTGGGGGAGATCCGGTCTGTTTTGATTCGTTGGCGCCCGAGACGGTCTTTGTCCGTCTTGCGCAGTTGATGTCAGAGGATGCTCAGATCAGGAGTCATCATGAAGATTAGTGGGTTTACCTTTTTGCGTAACGGGAACCTTTTGGGATATCCGTTCGAGGAGAGCATTCGCTCGGTATTGCCGATCTGCGATGAGTTTGTCATCGCCCTGGGTGAAAGCAGCGATGGTACCCGAGAGCGTATCGAGGCTATCGGCAGCGACAAAATCCGTATTATCGATACCCGTTGGAATGAGGCCATGCAGGACCGGGGTTATGTCTACGCGCAGCAGAAGATGATCGCCCAGTTCAACTGCAGCGGCGACTGGGCCTTCTACCTGGAGGGTGACGAGGTGTTGCATGAGCAGGATCTGGAAACTATCCGCGCTACCATGGAGCGCTATTTGGACGATTCGGCTGTGGAGGCCCTGGTCTTCGACTATTTTCACTTCTACGGCAGTCCCGACTGGGTGGCGATCAGTCCCGGTTGGTACCGCCGGGCTCCGCGCATCATCCGCAACACGATTCGCAACTACTCCCCGGACGGTCTCTTCTTCGTGGTTATGGATAAGAACAAGCAGGGGCGTTATCCAAAGGCGGCCTTGGCCGGTGCGCCGATCTATCATTACGGCCATGTACGCAGTGCGGCACGCATGCGGGAGAAAATCAATCAGGTGAGCCGCTATTGGGGACATGAGCCGCCAAAGTTCGAGACCTATGCCATCGACCCTCAGGCGGTCAGACCTTTTGAGGGCAGCCATCCTGCGGTGGTTCAACCCTGGCTGGCTGCGGAGGCGGAGAAACATTTTGCCCCCGACCCCAGCCATCCCCCCACGCGCAAGGAGCGCAAACACCGCCTGGCGATGAAACTGGAACGCTGGTTCAATATGGAACTGAGTAAGAAACACTACCGCCTGGTCAGGAAATAAACCTCGATATGACGGCAAAATTGATGCTGCTGCTGTTTCTCCTCTTCGGGATGTCGACGGGACGCCTGTTTGCAGGAATCGTCCAATCTGAAAAGCGAATATGGATGTGAGCAGATTGAGTGTGGTCATCATCACGCGCGACGAGGCGGCTCGAATCCGACCCTGCCTGGAGTCGGTATGCTGGGCGGATGAGATCGTTGTGCTCGACTCCGGCAGTGATGACGGAACCCCGGAGATCTGCCGAGAGTATACCGACAGGGTTTACGTCGATAGCGACTGGCAGGGTTTCGGTGTGCAGAAAAATCGCGTCCTGGCTTATGCCACCAGCGACTGGGTGCTCTCTCTGGATGCCGATGAACGGGTCAGCGAATCGTTGCGTGCCGAGATTGAAACGGTGATCCTTGGTGAGGGCGGAGAGCGTGTCTATGAGATGCCCCGGCTCTCCTCCTACTGTGGTCGGGAGATACGGCACAGTGGCTGGTGGCCCGACCATGTGGCGCGACTGTTTCGCCGTGGCAGTGCGGAGTTCAGCGATGATCTGGTGCACGAACGCCTGCTGTTCAGGGGGGCGGCTGGACGCTTGCGTTTTCCCCTGCAACATCAGAGCTTCGACTCGCCGGAACAGGTGCTGGACAAGGTCAACCGCTACTCCAGCGCGGGGGCACAGAGACTGCTGGCGCAAGGCAGGCAGGGTGGCGTTGGCCGGGCTGTGTTGCGAGGTTGTTGGGCCTTCCTCCGTACCTGGCTTTTCAAGGCCGGTTTTCTTGACGGGCGGGAGGGCTTTCTGCTCGCGGTCTCCAATGCGGAGGGGGTCTACTATAAATACGTGAAGCTCCACTACCTGCAGCAGCGCCGGGCCGATGAGTCGCACGGCAGGCCGGGTGGCGAGTGAGTTCTCCATGACGCCAGCGGTGAGTGTCATAGTCGTCACCTACCAGTGGCCAGAGGCGCTGGAGAGAGTGCTGGCCTCCCTGGCGCGACAGGAGAGCCCGCCCCTGGAGGTTATCGTCGCCGACGACGGTTCAGGGCCGGAGACGGCAGATGTCGTGCGCAGCGGGCAGAGCCTGGCGCCGTTCCCTGTACACCATGTGTGGCAGGCCGATGGCGGCTTCCGTGCGGCTGGCGCACGCAACCGGGCTGCGGCGCGGGCCAGCGGAGACTACCTTCTGTTCCTGGATGGGGATTGTCTGACCTTTCCCGACTTCATCGTGCGCCACAGGACGTTGGCGGAACCGGGCTGGTTCCTGGCGGGTAACCGCATGTTGATGAATCAGGCACTGAGCGCCCGCGTACTCGATGGGAGAGACGAACCTGCTGGCTGGAACCTCTCCTGCTGGCTGGGCGCCCGATTCCGGGGCGAGGTCAACCGGCTTCTCCCCCTGCTGCGCGTAGGGGATGCGAATTGGCGCAAACGCCGTGCCGCGAGATGGCAGGGAGCCCGCTCCTGTAATCTTGGGGTCTGGAAGGATGATTTTTTGCGGGTCAACGGATTTGATGAGAGCTACCAGGGTTGGGGGCATGAGGACGCGGATCTGGTAGTGCGCCTGATGGCCCGGGGGTGTCAGCGCAAGGATGGTCACTATGCCGTGCCTGTATTGCACCTGTGGCACCGGGAACACGCCAGAGACCTGGAGCCCGAAAACGTAAAACGGCTTGAAGACGCCTTGGCCGGGCAGCGTGATCCGGTGGCGGAACGCGGCGTCAATCAATACCTGGATGAGGGGGTGGAAATAGATGGTTGAACTGCCGCACTGCCAGCCGTTGGCTGCCGCCAAGCGCAGGATACCCCGCCGGGTGCTGCTTATCGCCACCCGCCAGATCGGTGACGTGCTGCTCGCCACACCTCTGCTCCACAGCCTGCGTCGTGCCTGGCCGGAAGCCACCATCGATGTGTTGGTCTATGCCCGCAAGGGGAACATGCTGGAAGGTAACCCGGATCTCGATGAGATGATCGAGATTGAAGAGCACCCGGATCGGGGGCAGTATTGGCAACTGCTGCGGCGTATCTTCCGGCGCTACGATCTCGCCGTCTCCACCCTGGCCGGTGACCGCCCCAATATCTACGGACTGTTGGCAGCACCAAAACGGGTCGGCCTGGTACCGGATCTGCGGTCACAAAACCTCTGGAAACGCTGGACCAATCAGGGTTGGGTCCTGCTCGACAACGTCTACACGCATACGGTGGAACAGAACCTGATGCTGGCGAGGGTGCTCGGCATCGAACCGCTGAGGAGAGTGGTGCCGCCAAGGACGGTGACCGGCGAGTCCCGGTTCGGTGAGGTCCTGGGATTTGATCCGGCTCTCCAACCCTTTGCCGTTATCCATCCCTTTCCCATGTGGCACTATAAACGTTGGACAAAGGCAGGTTGGGAGAGTGTGGTGGACGCACTCACACAACGCGGTCTGCGCGTCGTCATTACCGGAGGGCCGGAGGCGGAGGAACGGGCATTCTGCCTGGAGCTGGCTACAGGCTTTCCCGATGAGGTGATGGATGTTTCGGCTCGCTTCGGCTTTGGTGAACTCTCCATGTTGCTCGCCGGCGCCCGTTGCTTTATCGGTCCGGATACCGCTGTGACCCACCTGGCCGCAGCCAATGGTATTCCCACCCTGGCCCTCTATGGTCCAAGCAATCCGGTGAAGTGGGGGCCCTGGCCCAAGGATTATGATGCGGAGAATCCGCCTTTCTCCATGGTCTCAAGTGAATATCAGCGGCAGGGTAACGTCCTGTTGCTGCAGCCGCATTATGAGCAGGATTGCGTGCCTTGCCGCGAAGAGGGGTGCGACCGGCACAAGGCGAGTTTTAGCGCCTGCCTTCAAGAGATGCCTGCGGCACGGGTGATCGGCGCATTGGATCAGTTGTTGGCCTGATTGAGGATTTTAGTGCATGCGGATAGTTCTGTTGAGGCACGGCAAACCCGACGTTCCCGAGTTGGGTCGCTTGAGGGCGAGTGAACTCCGTCACTGGATCAAATCATACAATTCCGCCGGTTTGAAAAGGTCACAAAGACCATCCGAAAAGGCTGTTGAAATAGCCGCTGGCTGCAATGCTGTTGTCTGCAGCGACCTGCCGCGTTCCATTGAGTCAGCAGAAATGCTGGGAGTCGAAGTGGTGGATTTTGAGGCGTCGATCTTCAGAGAGATGGAACTGCCCTCTGCCAATTGGCCAAGCCCAAAGTTGCCTCCCGAAATATGGGCTGTATTTTTTCGAGTACTATGGTTTTTGGGATACTCATCAAAGACTGAATCACACCGGGAGGCACGGTTGAGGGCTTTGTCCGGTGCAAGCCGACTTGAAGCGATTGCAGAAAAGCAGGGTTCTGTGATTCTGATTGGCCATGGTTTTTTAAATCGCTCTATTGCAAAAGCACTATTGAAAAGTGGCTGGACCGGCCCGCATGATCCGGGTAATAACTATTGGGGATATGGTGTTTATGAGCGCCGGACAGCAGCATGACAAAAGATTGCGTGACCTCAAAGATTTGGGGAAAAGTCACTGAATGAAATCAGCCTCCATACAAGAGCGGACCTGGAAATAAACGGAGCCGTTGGTGCATTTAATTGCAGTTATTACTTGAAACCGCGTTTTCCTGTAGGCCTGATCAAGCGTAGCGGATCGGGCATTCGACCGATTGAGGTTGCCGGTTCCGCCACGCTCGAACCGGTCTATATACCTCCAACAATGGTATCGACAGAGTTCGGTCTTTCCATTGGGGTAGCCTCCTTTGGCCTTTTTCCTGTCTTTTATAATGTAACCACCAACCTAACTGCGTCCAGCTTCAGTCGAGAGTCCTGCAAATGCTGGTGCAGCGCCAATCCCTGAGCCTGCAGCGCTTCGATCTCCTCGTCGTGTACGTTGGGGTTGTACTGTTTTAGCGCCACCATGCGCTGGATCTCGCTGGTATAGCTCTCCATCATTCGCTTGCAGCCCGCTCGATCAGTTCGGGCACCTGCTGTTGTGCCTTCTGCTCAGACAGTTCCACCAGCTTTTGGATGGCGTTGCGAAACTGCCGGATTACCGGTGCGGCTGTGCGGGCGCCCAAAGGTTTGCCCTGGTCGGTCAGTTCATTGCAGCTGATCTGATGGTCGAGTCTCTCCCCTTTGTCATTGACCAGTACGCGGATCAGGGTGGGTGGCAAAAAGCGCCCGGATTGCAGGCTGCGGGGGGCGATACATTCGACCACGTAGAGGGCTTCGAGCAGCAGCTGACCGGCAGCGATCCGGCTATCTTTGTAACCCACCGCTGAGCTGTTGCCTGTCTCCTGGTCGATCACCATCTCCATGGCGCTGTTCACCAGCGGATGTTCCCAAGTGAAGAATTGCCGGTCTTCGTGGGCCAGCGCAGTGGCGCGGCTGTAGGTGAGGGTCAAACCCTCTTCAGGAAGACCAGGGAAACCTCCGGCCAGAACCTGCTCTCCCGGACGGATGATCATGCTGTCGAGTCCCAGTTCCTCACTCTCCAGGCCATAACTGTTAAACAGCCGGTTCATATGGTTTTGCAGATCTGGCGCCTGATCCTGGCTGTGCAGGGTTGCCACCAGCTCACTTGCCATCGGCTCACGGCAACCACCGAGTTCGAGTAGATGGTCACGTCCCTGCTGCAATCTTTCGAAGGTCTCTTCCCTGAGCTTGCGGGTTGTTTCCAACAGCAGCTCCTGCGCCTCGGTTTCATCATCCTCTTCCAGCGCCTGGGTCACTACCGGGTGCAGTTGGGAGAGAATGCCGTGGGCACCCGGCACATTGTGGCGGAAGGCGTCGAGACCTTCGTGATACCAGCGCAGCAGCACGGTTTGTGGGCCGGGATCGAGGTAGGGTACGTGGATCTTGACTGTCTCTGTCTGCCCGATTCGGTCGAGCCGGCCGATGCGTTGCTCCAGCAGATCCGGATCGAGGGGCAGGTCGAACAGGATCAGATGGTGGGCAAACTGGAAGTTTCGCCCTTCGCTGCCGATCTCGGAACAGAGCAGAATGCGGGCGCCGTTTTCCGAATCGGCAAACCAGGCCGCACCCCGGTCGCGCTCCAGAATGGACATCCCCTCGTGGAAAAGCGCTGCCCCGATGCCCGCCTTTTGCCGCAGTGCCTCCTGCAGTTCAATGGTTGTATCGGCATGGGCGCAGATGAGCAGCACCTTCTCTGTGGGGTTCTCCTGCAGGAAACGGAGAATCCAGTCGACCCGCGGGTCGATTCGCCACCAGACTTTGATGCCGGTACCGCGATAGAGGCGTTCCGGCGTGAGTCGCTGGGCCGCAGACAGTGGCTCAGCCAGGGGGAGTTCATAGGGTTCCGGCAGCGGCAGGGGATAGGCGTGCAGCTCCCTCTCGGGAAAACCTTCGATGCGGGTGCGGGTGTTGCGGAACAGAACCCGGCCGGTGCCGTGGCGGTCTAGCAGCAGTTCCACCAGAGCATCTCGCGCCTGCGTCTTGTGGCCGCTGTCGGTTGCGGGGTCCTGGAGCTGCTGCAACAGCGCTGTTCCCTCCTCATCGTCAAGCACATTGAGCAACAGGTCGCCAGATTCTGCAGAGAGATCCCCATCCGTCAGCAGGGTTTCAACCGCGTTGGCGACCGGCTGGTAGCTCTGCTCCTCTTCGAGAAAGGCGGCCAGATCAAAGTAACGGTCGGGATCGAGCAGGCGCAGACGGGCAAAATGGCCCTCCCGTCCGAGCTGTTCAGGGGTGGCGGTGAGCAGGAGTATGCCCGGCGTGTTGAGGGCGAGGGATTCAACCAGAAGGTATTCGGCACTGGGGTTATCCTCCGACCAGACGAGGTGGTGGGCCTCGTCCACGATCAGCAGATCCCAGCTTCCCTCCAGTGCCTGGGAGAGTCGGTCGGAATTCTGCCTGAAGAGGTCGAGACTGCAAAGTACCAGCTGCTCGGCGTGGAACGGATTGTCTCCCTGTCCCGACTCACTGATAGCCTGGCAACGCGCCTCATCGAGGATACTGAATCTCAGATTGAAGCGGCGCATCAACTCAACCAGCCACTGGTGGACCAGAGGGTCGGGTACCAGAATCAGTGCCCGGCTGGCGCGACCGGTGAGCAGTTGATGGTGCAGGATCAGGCAGGCCTCGATGGTCTTGCCCAGGCCCACCTCATCGGCAAGCAGTACCCGGGGTGCAGGTCGTTTGGCCACTTCATGGGCGATGTAGATCTGGTGGGGGATCAGGTCGATGCGCGCACCGCCCAGGCCGTAGGTGGGGGACTTCTCCTGCTGTCCGAGTTTGTTCAGGGTATGGTAGCGCAGGTCGAACCAGTTCATCGGATCGATCTGCCCCGCCAGCAGGCGGTCCTGCGGTTTGTTGAAACGGGTGAAATTGCTCAGTTCGCCTTCGGTCAGTTCTGCTTCGCTGCCATCCTCACGTACTCCCCGATAGGTGAGCAGGCCGTTGGATTCAGTCACCCTGGAGATACGCAGTTTCCAACCCTCATGACTCTCCACGCTGTCGCCGGTATGGAACTGCACGCGTGTCAGTGGGGCATTCTGCATCGCGTAGACGCGCATCTCTCCCGCTGCCATGAAGAGCAGCGTGACGGTGCGGCCCTCTAACTTCAGCACGGTGCCAAGGCCGAGTTCAGACTCGGTATCACTGATCCAGCGCTGGCCTGGGATGAATTCTGGCATTGAATCTAGGGTCTCGGGAGTAAAGGAACGGGGTATTCTACTAGGCGAAAGGCGAAAGGCGAAAGGGTGAGCTACGATCGAAGGTCCAGTGGACCTTCGCAGCGTAGCGAACGACCGGACAGGAAGTTCGGGCCGGGGGTGATAAAGCGTTAGGAGGTGGCGCCAGGGATGGCGGGGGTAGGCTTTCTTGCAAGGTAACGGGAAGCAGGCGAAAGGAACGGTTCCGAAATATGGTTTCCCTGAATTGAGCGAAAGTAGGCCTGATCAAGCGTAGCGGATCAGGCATACATGCTTGACCCGAGATTCAGCGCCTGAATAATAGGGGGGTTGATTTATTGGAGTAAAAACCTTGGAAAAAATGTTCGAGAATTTTCTTTGGAACAGTCGCCTGGTGGTTGTGACAGCGGTGCTGGCAAGTCTGGCAGCGGCCTTGGCCATGTTCTACATGACGTCGGTGGACGCGTTTTACATGATCGGGCATCTGATGCACTACGCCTCACCTGATCTGACAGCCGAGGCCCGCGTGGTACTGCGCTCCGAAACGGTGACCCATGTGGTGGAGATCGTGGATGGCTATCTGTTGGCTACGGTGCTGCTGATATTCTCTCTTGGGCTGTACGAACTCTTCATCAGCAAGATCGACCAGGCGGAAGGAGAACAGTGAAGGAGACCTCAAAGGTGTTGATGATCTGCAGCCTGGACGACCTCAGAGTCGCCTGGCCAAGGTGGTGACTGATGATCTGGTGGTGCGCTTATTTCGAGTTCGCCCTGGGCATGGAATTCAAGACCCCATGGATCTGTTGCGGTTGCCGGTGGCATTTGCGCTACTCGGACTGGCACTCTACCTCTCCCACATGTCGGATAAGGGGCAGCCATTGACGGGGCGCAGTCTAATCCGCTGAGAGGCTGTTGATTGATAAATAGCAATACGTAATAATG
>NZ_JAAVSH020000001.1:1723009-1726350 GCF_011947365.2 endosymbiont of Lamellibrachia barhami | reverse complement strand
GGTGCAGGATCAGGCAGGCCTCGATGGTCTTGCCCAGGCCCACCTCATCGGCAAGCAGTACCCGGGGTGCAGGTCGTTTGGCCACTTCATGGGCGATGTAGAGCTGGTGGGGGATTAGATCGATGCGCGCACCGCCCAGGCCGTAGGTGGGGGATTTCTCCTGCTGTCCGAGTTTGTTCAGGGTATGGTAGCGCAGGTCGAACCAGTTCATCGGGTCGATCTGCCCCGCCAGCAGGCGGTCCTGAGGTTTGTTGAAGCGGGTGAAATTGCTCAGTTCGCCTTCGGTCAGTTCTGCTTCGCTGTCATCCTCACGTACTCCCCGATAGGTGAGCAGGCCGTTGGATTCAGTCACCCTGGAGATGCGCAGTTTCCAACCCTCATGGCTCTCCACGCTGTCGCCGGTATGGAACTGCACGCGTGTCAGTGGGGCATTCTGCATCGCGTAGACTCGCGTCTCTCCAGCTGCCATGAAGAGCAGCGTGACGGTGCGGCCCTCTAACTTCAGCACGGTGCCAAGGCCGAGTTCAGACTCGGTATCACTGATCCAGCGCTGGCCTGGGATGAATTCGATCATTTAAGCTAGGGTCTTGAGAGTGGAAAAGTCGGGTATTCTACAAGGCGGAGGGGGAAAGGAGAAAGGCGAAAGGCGAAAGGAGCGGTTCCGAAATATGGTTTCCCTGAATTGAGCGAAAGTAGGCCTGATCAAGCGTAGCGGATCAGGCATACATGCTTGACCCGAGATTCAGCGCCTGAATAATAGGGGGTTAATTTTTTGGAGTAAAAACCTTGGAAAAAATGTTTGAAAGTTTTCTTTGGAACAGTCGCCTTGTGGTGCTGTCTGCGGTGGTGGCAAGTCTGGCAGCGGCCTTGGCTATGTTCTATATGACGTCGGTGGATGCGGTCTATATGATCGGACACCTGGCGCACTACGCCTCACCTGATCTGACAGCCGAAGCCCGTGTGTTGTTGCGCTCCGAAACGGTGACCCATGTGGTTGAGATTGTGGATGGCTATCTGTTGGCCACGGTGCTGCTGATCTTCTCTCTTGGGCTGTACGAACTCTTCATCAGCAGGATCGACCAGGCGGAGAACAGTGAAGGGGCCTCAAAGGTGTTGATGATCACCAGCCTGGACGACCTCAAGAGTCGCCTGGCCAAGGTGGTGATGATGATCCTGGTGGTGCGCTATTTCGAGTTCGCCCTGAGCATGGAATTCAACACCCCCATGGATCTGTTGCAGTTTGCCGGTGGCATCGCCCTGCTCGGGCTGGCACTCTACCTCTCCCACATGTCGGATAAGGGGGGCAGCCATTGACAGGGGCATAGTCTAATCCGCTGAGAGGCTGTTGATTGATAAATGTCCTTTGTATGGACGATTTACTCGATGGTAATATACCCTCCAACCGCGTCAAGGTGCGGGGTAAGATTTACACCGCCCAAGGTTACAACCTGTTTCCAAGGATTCAGGTAAAAAAGTTTTTCCAACTCAAAACTAGAGGTTGACTCATTATGCAGATGAAAACTTTGGTGCTGACCGCCAGCGCTGCCGTCCTGTCCCTGGGAATGATTGGTTCCGTTGCCGCCGCCGATGGCGCCGCACTCTTCAAGGCAAAGACCTGCTTCTCCTGCCATGGCCAGGATGCCAAGACTCCGATCATGCCGATGTACCCCAAGCTGGCCGGACAGAGTGCTGACTATGCACTCAATCAGATGAAAGACATCAAGAGCGGTGCCCGCAACAATGGCCAGACTGCTGCGATGAAAGGCATCATGGCAATGGTCTCCGAAGATGAGATGAAGGCGATTGCCCAGTGGCTGAGTACTCTGTAATCGCAGGATGCGCCTTATGACGGTGGTGTAGTGTTTGATGCCACCGCGTAGCGTTGAAAACAGGGGGTGGCGGTGTAAACCGCCGCCCCCTGTTTTTTTGTCTGTTGAGATGTGACAAAGTAGAAAGATGATCCAGGTAGTTATTGGGGAACAAAGGGGCGGCGTCAGGTTCAAATATGCCGACGAATATTTTTGGAGAGAGTGATGAGATTGAATCTGTTTGATGTCCTGGCTGGTGCCCTTCTGCTTGCCGTTGGGGCGCAGGTTTCTGCGGGAGATGTCGGTGGTATGGTCGATGTCGATGACCCATATGTGCGCGGGGTGCCGCCGGGACAGCCCAATACAGCCGCCTTCATGGGGCTGACCAACCGTGATCAGCAGGGGCATGCCTTGGTGGGGGCGCAGAGCCCTGTCGCCAAGGTGGTGGAGTTGCACACCCACACCATGGAGGGCGGCATGATGCGCATGCGTCCCGTGAAGCAGGTCGATCTGCCGGCGGGCCAGCAGGTCAGACTACAGCCTGGCGGGCTGCATCTCATGCTCATCGGCCTGAAACAAAAACTGAAGCCGGGAGTGGATGTACCGGTCACACTGTTGTTTGAGGATGGCTCCACCAAGGCCATGCAGGTGCCCGTACGCAAGATCCGGATGCACATGAAGAAAATGTCGCACATGTAGTGATTGGGTTTTGGGGGCTGTTTAGGCCCCTCTGACTCAGTTGCCAGTGCCGGATCCGATATGTCGAATAGCCCTTTTTTATCCATCGAAACTTTTCGTCAGGCTTTTCTTGCTGGGCTCGAGGATCTCCTGGAACAGCCAGGCTTTGGCGTCTTTATCCTGGGTCTCGCCAATGCGACTTTCGACCCCAGGATCCATGCAACACTAAAAGCGCCCCTCCAATATCGTTTCGAACAGCTGGCGGAGATTTGCCGGGAAAGCCTCTCCGAAGGGCGGGAGGTTCCCGCGGCCCCGGACGATCTGGTGGTGTTTCTTAAATTGATGGCGATTGGTTTTGACGGAGTGGCGTTGACAGAGTTCCGGCGGGCAGACGAGTGGGAACTACAGTTCAATCACATCCGGGCCTTCCGTCCGGCGCGGATGACAGGAGAAAAGGTTACCGGAATACATCGCCCCTTCGATCCCCGGGGCTTCCATTTCAACAAACCCTTTTTGCGTAAAGAGGTGTTTTGGGAGGGGGAGTTACACGGATTGGAGGTCGAACTGCTCTACAACAAGTTTCCATTCGCCCACCACGGTCGTTGGTGCTGGAAGGAGGAGCGGGAGCCAGTATCTTCAAGCATTCTCATCATCCTATATCTGGAATCTGACTGAAGAGTTGGGCGGATGCTCGCTGGGGTCGGTTGGCTATAACAGTTGGCTATGCCTTCGCGTCCGTCAATCATCTGCACTTCCAGATGTTTGTGCGGGGAACAGCCCCTTCCTTTTGGAAACGGAATGCGGGGGCAAATAAATTCGAGGGGAGGAGCAATACGTAACTGAACGAAGCGTCAA
>NZ_JAAVSH020000001.1:1693437-1722708 GCF_011947365.2 endosymbiont of Lamellibrachia barhami | reverse complement strand
CACGGATTGGAGGTCGAACTGCTCTACAACAAGTTTCCATTCGCCCAATTTCACGGCCTGCTGGTGCCGGAGCGGAGGGAGCGGGAGCCGCAGTATCTTTCACATCTCTATCATCTCTATATCTGGAATCTGACTGAAGAGTTGGGCGGATGCCTGCCGGGGGTCGGTTTCGGCTATAACAGTTACGGCGCCTTCGCGTCTGTCAATCATCTGCACTTCCAGATGTTTGTGCGGGAACAGCCCCTTCCTTTGGAAACGGAACAGTGGGGGCACAACGGAGGGGAGGTGCCTTATCCGGTGGACTGCCTGCGCTTTGGCTCCGCGCCTGAGGCTTGGGCCTACCTGAACGAATTACACCGGGAAGGTATTAGCTACAATCTGATCTACCGTCCCGGTTGCCTCTACTGCCTGCCCCGCAGAAAACAGGGGAGTTATGAGTACGCCCCCTGGACCACCGGTTATGCCTGGTATGAAATGGCTGGCGGCGTAACGACAACCAATCGGGCGGACTACGACAACCTTGATGCTGCTGTCATCGTCGCTGAGTTGGCGAAGTTGCAGATTTAACCTGAAAATGAGGTTCCGGGTTACCTTCCGTCGAGCCACTGCTCCAGGTAGTAGAGCCGGACCCCCTCAGAAGACCGGGATGGCCCAACTACTCGGGCCGCATAGGTATTGCCGGCTGCATCTGCCCGATCCATCGCCTCCTCAGCGGATGCCACGACATCGACACAGTTTTCAGGAAAGCGATTACGCCGCCGGCTCGGCGTGAAAACAATGGCAAAACAGTTGTTTACGATGCTGGCATCAGGATCTTGCTGCATGTGGGTTCCTCGAAATAGCTGTCCAAACATACGCTGTGGCTCCATGCCAGGACAAGCATCATTGGGTGAGTCCCGATATTTTGACCTCTATTAGAAGATTCTGGTATAGTTTCGCAGCTTTTTTATGGTTATCGGGTTCGATTGGAATCAAGCCACAAGCTGTGGTGTTTCCGGTTGGGGCCTGCTGAAAACTGAATCCAGGCACGAAAACAGCGGGACTGAACATGAATAAATGGCTAGTAACTGTTTCCATCGCACTTGTATTTGTCGCAAGCGGCGCCCAATCTGCTGGTGATGCCGAGGCCGGCAAGGGTAAATCAACAGCCTGCATGGCCTGTCACGGCCCTGATGGTAATAGTTTAAATGCGCAGTGGCCGAAGCTGGCGGGTCAACACCCCAAGTACATTGAAAAACAGATCAGGGATTTCAAGTCAGGCGCCCGCAAAGATCCCCTGATGACGGCTCAGGCCGCGCTCTTGGCCGATGATCAGGATATCGCTGATCTCGCTGCTTACTTCAGCAGCCAGAAAAGGACCATGGGTACCGCAGCCGCAGATAAAGCGGAGTCGGGTGCGTCCCTCTATCGGGCCGGCAACGCTGAAACCGGCGTTGCGGCCTGCATGGCATGCCACGGTCCTGCAGGCGCCGGCAACCCGGATGCAAACTTCCCGGCACTCGCTGGACAGCATGCCATCTATACTGAAAAGGCGTTGAAGGATTTCCGTTCTGCTGCCCGCACCAACGACGCCAGCGAAATGATGCAAGGCGTCGTTGCCCGCATGACTGATGCAGAGATTGCAGCAGTGGCTCAGTATATTCAGGGCTTGAATAAGTAAATTCATGTCACGAATGGTGGAAAAGGCGGCTCTGGCCGCCTTTTTTTGTTGTTTTCGACCCAGATTCAAGTTTTTTCCACTATATGCCGTAGTATTAAAGATAGGGCGAACATATCCCGGTTGACGGGCAGGGCATGGGGTAATACCAGATGCAGAGACAGATAGAGAGACACGGCGTGGGCAAGACGGACGGCCATCGCCTGCGTCTGCTCAGTTATAATATTCAGACCGGCGTTGATACCCGCCGCTATCGGGAGTATGTCACCCATAGCTGGAAGCATTTTCTGCCCCATCGCAACCAATTGGCAAATCTGAATCGTATTGCCCGCCTACTCAAAGATTTCGATCTGGTGGGGCTGCAGGAGGTGGATTCAGGCAGTCTGCGCAGTGGCTTTCTGGATCAGACGGAATATCTCGCCCAGCAGGCGGGTTTCCCTTATTGGTATAAGCAGGTAAACCGTAGCCTGGGTAAACTGGCCCAGCACAGCAACGGCATCCTTAGCCGGGTGCATCCCAGCACCATTGTGGAACATCGCCTGCCAGGACTTCCAGGTCGAGGCGCGATGTTGATGGAATTTGCCACCAGCGAAAAACCGCTGGGTGTCTGCATTATGCATCTGGCCCTGGGTCGGCGTGCGCGGTTGCGGCAGTTCTCCTATATCAGTGAGCTGGTGTCCCACTACTCCCACCTGATCCTGATGGGGGACTTTAACTGTGGCTGTGGATCCCGGGAGTTCCGTTTCCTGATGGACAATACTGATCTGCAGGGAACCTCCTGTGATCTCAAAACCTTTCCGAGCTGGCGACCCAATCGCAGGCTGGATCATATTTTGGCCTCCCCAAGCCTGCGTGTAGCCAAGGCCGAGGTGTTGGACTACGCCCACTCTGATCATCTACCGATCAGTCTGGAAATCGAATTGCCGGCGAATGTAAGACTTGCCCAGGCAGCCTGATTGATACGTTGCTTTTCTCTCCTGCGCTGATAATCTAGGAGGCTGTCGCAGGTATATCGCTGCCAGGCAGAAACAACCGGGCGTAGGGTGTTGGCGAACTTGTGAACCGCATCCTGCATGCGATGGGTTATTGAAAAGTTGTTTGATGAGCGTCCTGTAGCGGGCTCTGGATTGTAACCGAAGTATTTCACGATGGCCGACGAAAAGGACTGGAAGCAGGCATACCAGGAGTTGCTGCTGCAACACGAGCAGTTGCTGGATTCCCGTGCCGAAACCGAAGGTCTTCTGGTTCGAGCCATTTCCCGTTTGACAGTCGCCACCAGCGGGATGGATCCCAATCTTGACCCTCATCTGAAAAGTATTCGTGACGCTGTCCGCAACGGTGTCAAGCCCGCCCTGAATGAGCGGCTGAACGCCCTTTCAGACAGTCTGGCTCATCAGCCGGACAGCGATGATTTTGCGGGGCCTGAACCGCTGAAGATCTGTGGTCAGTTGGTATCGCGTCTGCAGCTGCCGAAGAGCGAAATGTCCGAGGCTTCAAGGCTTTTCAGCCATCTGTTGAGTGACCCCGCGCATGTGGCGGAAACCGAATTGGATCGCTTGGCGGCACTGTTGAATCATGCGGTTACTGAGGGAACTCCTCCTAAGGATGGCCTGTTGGGGCGTCTTCTCGGCAGCAGAAAGGGGGACGGTGAGGGGGATACGCCTAACCACATGCTGATGGAGTTGTTGGATCGCGCCAGTTGGCCTGGAAACTGGGGCACTGATATCTCTGATTTTCAAAGCCGGTTGGCGGATAAATCTGCAGCGGATGAGTGGGTCAGGGTGTTGCGGGATCTGTTGGAGCTGATCTCCCGCTCCCATGGTAATGCCCAGACAGAGATTCAGGAGACAGAAAGTTTTCTCGAAGAGTTGACCCGACGACTGCAGGAACTCGATACCCATCTTCGAAGTGGCCATGATAGTCGGGAAGCAGCGATAAAGAGTGGGCGCCGGCTGAATGTGGCAGTTGCCTCCGATGTGGGTGGTATCCAATCCTCAGTGCGGGAAGCGACGGATCTGGGGCAGTTGAAGCGGACTGTTGCGGAGCGTCTGGATCGCATCCAGCTGAGTATGGATCAGTTTCTCGCGGATGAAGAGCAGCGTTACCAAAATGCTGAAGTCGATGAGCGTGCCCTGCGGGAGCGCCTGCGGGAGATGGAGCAGGAATCGGATGATATACGCTTTCGCATGGTCGAGGCGCATCATCTTGCGCTGCAGGATGCGCTTACAGAGCTGCCTAACCGGTTGGCCTATGACGAGCGGGTCAGTCAGGAGTTTGCGCGTTGGAAAAGGTTTGGAGAGCCGCTCTCCATGCTTGTCTGGGATGTGGATGACTTCAAGAAAATCAATGATCGTTATGGCCATCAGGCGGGTGACAGCGCCCTGAGAATCATTGCGAAAACACTCCGGAAAAGACTTCGCGAAACAGATTTTATCGCCCGCTATGGCGGAGAGGAGTTTGTCACCCTGCTTTGTGGCACAGATCAGGAAAAGGCGCTGAGCGTGGCGGAAGAGATGCGTGAGGCAGTCGGCGCGAGCGGATTTCATTCAGGCACCAAGGCAGTTCAGGTATCCATCTCCTGTGGCATCAGCTGTTTTGCGGAGGGCGACACGGTCGAGGCTGTATTCGAGCGCGCTGACAAGGCGCTCTACACGGCCAAGGGTAAGGGAAAAAACTGCTGCGAAGTGGCCTGAGCTCCATCCCAGTCGACTACCCAGTGAGCGGATCAGTCATCCTGAATATAAAAATAGCACCAAGCCTTGTCTTCATCTCCCTGTAGTGTTTTGAGCAGCGCTGCCGACGGTTGCGCCTCCTGGGGGAAGATATTCTCCACGAGCAGAAAGAAACGGCCTGTGCCTGCCGCCTGTCGCCAGTTGTAGGTTGCCGGGTTCTGCAGATTGCCGCAATGTGGGCATGTCGCCCGATAATGCTTTGGTTGTTTTAACCAGGCCCTTATCAGAGCCTCCCATTGCGGGATGCGCTTACGGCACGCTTTACAGCTGGGCGCATTGCTGTTTTTCCCCCCTAGAAATACCGGATCAGTGTAGGGGCCGTCTATCTTCAGATGACAGAAAGGCTGGTTATCCTCTGTGGGTTTCAATTGTATGTAAGGTGAGCACCCCATGAACGTGACCAACTGCATGAAGCGCTCGCCCAACAGATAATCCGCCTCGTTCTCCGGGAGGATGGGTGCGTCGATAAAATCGATGTCACGCAATCGCGCAAGCAGATCCGCTATATCAGCCGGAACATAAAAAGCATCTTCCGGGGTCAGTACGAGGCGGCCTGTATGCATCTTTGGGAGTCAGAGGATCGGATGAGTTGGGATTGATCTTACCGCTATTTGCTGTACTTTGTTTAGGTGAAATGGGCTTGCTCCAAAGCGGGTGAAGGTGATGCCGAAACAAACAGTAAAAGAACAAAAACATCTTTTTTCCACCTATTGGCCTGCACTGGTGCTGGCGCTGCTCGCTTTCGGCGTCGCCTATCAGTTCGTTGTGCCCCCACCGCCTAACCACCTGACTATTGCTGCAGGCAGCACTGAAGGGGCTTACTATCAGTTCGCCCTGCGCTATAAGAAGATCCTGGCAAGGGAGAGGGTGCGGCTGGATATCCTCGAAACTGCGGGATCCATTGAAAATCTGGGGCTGTTGGAGCGGCACGATGCTCAAATAGGGTTTGTACAGGGTGGTACGGGTTCAGTCCGGACAACGGACGAGTTGCGCTCCCTGGGCGGTATCGAGTATGAACCCATGTGGGTCTTCTATCGCGGGAATAAACCGCTTCGACAGCTCACTGATGTGGTTGGAAAAAGAGTCGCAGTGGGTACTGACGGCAGTGGAACAAAGGCGCTGACGCTTTTTCTCTTGCGTGACAATGGTGTGGATGAGCAGGCTATTGAAACGGTCTCACTGGGTGGACGCCAGGCGCTGGAGGCATTGGTGAAGGGTGATGTGGAGATTGCGGTATTCGTCGTCTCACCCACCGCTCCGCTGGTTCGAACGCTACTCGAGCAACCTGGGATCCATCTGATGAACTTCCATCGGGTGGATGCCTATGCGCGTCGGCACCATTTTCTCTCCAGTGTTAATCTGCCGGAAGGGGCAATGGATCTGCAGACGAATATCCCTGCGGAATCCGTCAGCCTGCTGGCCCCGGTCGCCAATCTTGTGATGAACGATTCACTGCATCCGGCGTTGGCGGACCTGCTGCTGCAGGCGATGGATGAGGTGCATGGTAATGGTGGCTGGTTTGGGTCGCGGGGAGATTTTCCCACCTCCGAGTTTCTGGAGTTTCCTCTCAGCGATGAGGCTGGTCGTTTCTACAAGCATGGAGCGCCTTTTCTGCAGCGCTATCTGCCATTTTGGGCGGCTACCCTGGTGGATCGTCTGAAAATCATGCTGCTGCCCCTGGTGATGGTTTTGTTGCCGCTCTTCAAACTCATGCCGCCGATCTATAACTGGCGTATGCGGGCCCGTATCTATCGCTGGTACAGTCAGTTGGAGGTGCTTGACGGCATGAGTCGTAAGTCGCTGACTGCAGAGCAAAAAGAGATTTTGTTGAGGGCGTTGCTCGATCTCAGGGAGGAGGTGATGAAGATTGATGTGCCCCTCTCTTTTTCCGGTCAGCTCTATGACCTGCGCATCCATATCAAGTTGGTGCGGGGGGCTGTGATGGGGACAGATGATTCATGAGTGTGTTTTACTTCAGCATGCGCTGCCTCTGGCCGCCGCTGCTGCAATGGTGAATTTGATCCAAATATCGATATATCAAAGAGTTGTCGTTAAAGAAAGGTTGTTTTTTTGATGATGATCAAGCTGTTTCAGGTTACAGTATGTGGGCTGGTTCCGGTAATGGAGCGAATGAGCGTGACAAGTGCGCCATAGAGCGTGTAGCCACCAATTTAATACATATGGAAGTGATTCGTCGGGGCAGCCGCATTTAAAGAAGTGATATGTTTTGGGGGCTGTCTTCGGTATGTTGATTTTTTGCGGACAAAGAAGATGCGCGGGCGCACGCCTGTTCTATGTGGCGGCACGGCCTGAGATCATTGTTCCCAGTACGCTTTTCAGAGAAGGTGCTGTGCAATGAAAGGGTTGAGGGGGGCCTCAGTACGTTTCCAGCTGATAGTCAATCTGCTGCTGATTTCAGTACTTGCCCTGACGATTGTCTTCACGCTGCTCTATTTCATCTCCCCGCTCTTTGCGGAGCCTCATTTTCCCTCTGTTGCAACCCTGGTTGCGGTCTCAGGCCTTACCCTGGCAATCATTCTGTTTGTTGCGCTTTGGATGGAAAAGCGGTTTTCCGTTCCTTTGGATCAACTGCTTGAGGCACTGAAGTCACTCTCCAGTGACGGTGACTACACACTACGTCTGAAACCCGAGCAGCGCACAGGATTTAGCAAACTCTACGAAGGCATCAATGATCTGCTGGAAGCGATTCAGCGTCGCGATACCTCGATATCCGCGTACAGTTCGGACATGTCGCGTCTGGTTGAGGCGCGGACGAGTCAACTCAGCCGCGAGCATGTCGAGCTGGAAAAAAAGATACGGGACTTTGCCAAGGCAAAGAGCAGTGCAGAGGCTTCAAATCGGGCCAAATCCCGCTTTTTGGCGGATGCGACCCATGAAATCCGTGCTCCCATGAACGGCATGTTGGGCATGACCGAACTGTTGTTGGGAACCCAACTTGATGAGAAACAGTTTCACTATGCGAACACGATCCGTAATTCCAGCGGCACATTGCTCAATATCGTCAATGATCTGCTCGATTTTTCCAAGATCGAGGCAGGCAGGCTGGATCTGGAAACTGTCGATTTTGATCTCCGGACGCTGGTGGCGGAGACCTGCGAACTATTCAAAAAACCTGCACACCGCAAAGGTCTGAGTCTCGAATATGAGTTGGAAGAGGATGTTCCCAGCGGGATGCAGGGCGATCCAACGCGTCTGCGTCAGGTGCTGACTAATCTCCTGGGTAATGCCATCAAATTCACTGAAAGCGGCGAGGTCCGGCTTACTGTCAGTCGATTGGAGCATGGAGTGCAGGCGATACCGCTTTGTTTTCAGGTAACCGATACAGGTATCGGAATTCCTGAAGAGAAGCAGTCTGAGATATTTTCCGCCTTTACTCAGGCGGATGGTTCAACTTCCCGCTATTTCGGTGGAACGGGCCTGGGGCTCTCAATCTCACAGCAGTTATCTCAACTGATGGGAGGGCACATCACCGTGGAGAGTGAGCCGGGGTGTGGCAGCACTTTCCGCTTCACCGCCGGTTTTGCTGCTCCTTCGGAGAATTGGGAGAGTGAACTGAAATCTGCCGGTCAGACTGCCGAGAGTGTGACCCTGCCGGTTTTTGCAGCCAGAGTACTGCTGGCTGAGGATAACCCGGTCAACCAGGAAGTGACAGAGGCCATGCTGCAGCAGCTGGGATGCCAGGTCGATATCGTTACCGATGGGGAACAGGCCATCGAGGCAGTACGTCGCCTCTCCTACGATCTGCTACTCATGGATATCCACATGCCGGGGCAGAATGGCATAGAAGCGACTCAGGCAATCAGACGGACTGAAAATGACTCGGATAAGCGGCTTGCTATCGTGGCGATCACCGCCAGGACCTCGGCGCAGGATCTGGATCAGTACCTCCAACAGGGGCTGGATGATTTTCTCGCCAAGCCTTTTGAGCTGCCAGATCTGGCCAGTACGCTCGGACGGTGGCTTACGCCTGTGTCAGGTGAGCCGCCGGAATTGGGTGATGAGCTGCAGGAGGTGATGGATGAATCTTCTTCGAAGGGTGCGCTGGTTCCACAAAAGATGGAAAAACTGCGCACCCACTACAATGGAAAGCGGCAGGGTCGTTTCTCCCGGCTAGTAAAGGTCTATCTTGAAAGCTCCCACAGACTGTTGGACAACCTCCTCGATGGCGTTGAGACCCTGGATGCAGGTGCCATCTCCCAGGCTGCGCATAGTCTGAGTGCCGCCAGTGGCAACCTGGCTGCAACCGAACTGGCAAGTCTCTGTAAGACCCTCGAACTTGAAGGCCGGGCCGGGCAACTGGCGAATGCCCCGGAACGTCTGGCGGCCATTGAGGCTGAGTACAGTCGTGTCGGTGATGCCCTGCAAGGCTTGGTGCAGAAAGAGCTGGGAGCGGATGAGCGCGGCGCGGCTGGCAGTGAGAATACGGGTGGCCCCAGGATTCTTATCGTGGATGACGAGATCACGGCAAGACAGATCGCCAAGGATGTGTTGGAGGATAGCGGCTTTGAGGTGCTGGAAGCAACCGAGGGGTATGAAGCCCTGGAGCTGTTCGAGCAGGAGCAGCCCGATCTGGTGCTGCTGGATGTGGAGATGCCGCTGCTGGACGGGTTTGAGACCTGCCGCCGTATGCACCGACGGATGGAAACAAAGGACATACCTATCGTCATGGTGACAGGCCGCGGTGACATCGAAGCGGTGGAGCGCGCCTACACCATGGGGGCCACTGACTTCGTCACCAAACCGGTGAAGTGGCCCATACTGCTACAGCGCATCAACTACATTCTGGGTTCTGCCGAGATCCTGGAGAAGCTCAGGCAGAATGAACGCAGTCTCGCCCATGCTCTGGAAGAGTTGCGCCGCAAACGGGATGAGGCGCTCTCCGCAGTGAAGGCGCGCGGTGAATTCCTGGCCAATATGAGTCATGAGATCCGTACCCCGATGAATGGGGTGATGGGGATGTTGGCCCTGCTGGAAGATGCCGATCTGGAGGGTAAAGAGCGGGACTATCTGGATACTGCACGACATTCCGCCGATTCCCTGCTGCACATCATCAACGACATACTCGATTTCTCCAAGATTGAAGCGGAAAAACTGACATTGGAGTGTGTGGATTTCGATCTTGGCCGATTGGTGGAGGAGACCGCGTCGCTCTTCGTGGAGTCCGCCAACAGTAAGAATCTGGAGTTGAACTGCTACATCGCAAACTCCATCTCCGGGGTCTTCAGCGGCGACCCGACCCGCATCAGACAGGTGCTCTCCAATCTGGTGAGCAATGCGGTAAAGTTTACTAATCGTGGTGGAGTTTTTCTGAAGGCTGAACTCACGGAGGAACACGGCGGGAAGCAGTGGATACGCTTTACCGTTGAAGATACCGGTATCGGTGTTCAGGAAGACGACCAGGCGCATCTTTTTGAGCCCTTTACCCAGGGCGACGGCTCCGTCACACGAAAATATGGTGGCACAGGGCTGGGGCTGAGTATCAGTAAGGAACTGGTCAGAATGATGGGTGGGGAGCTCGGTATGACCAGCCGCGTGTCGGGGCTCCAGCTTCTTTCATCTTCCGCTGATGCATGTTTCAAAGGCAGAGCTCTTCCGGATAGCGTCGCAGAGTGACGGGTCCGGAACGCTGGGTCATGATTGTGGGAGGCAGTGCAACCAATGTTTTGTGCTGAAACCTACCTTGAGACAGACCCCTTCCTGAAACTTTCCACCTGCAAGTTACCCCCAGGCGATGCAGATTCTGCATGAGATCGCAGTTCGGGGAGGTAGAAGTACCATTTGCTGTTGCTGGATTGTGATGCCATTGAATCCGGGGAGGGGAGTATGTCGAAGGTCTGAAGAACGATCCTGCAAACCAATGGTATAAAGATCGTATCCCTGCTTCAGGTGGGCGCTCGGTGGGTGACTATGATGTGGGCAAGATCGATGGTGTATTGGGCTGCCGGTTCGTAAGGCTCAACTGTTCGAGATGCTGAGTAACCCTTCAGTACAAGGATAATGCGATGTTGCAACAGGGGAGAGAAGGAGAGAGCGCAGCAGATAACGACATACTCGATTTCTCCAAGATTGAAGCGGAAAAACTGACATTGGAGTGTGTGGATTTCGATCTTGGCCGATTGGTGGAGGAGACCGCATCGCTCTTCGTGGAGTCCGCCAACAGTAAGAATCTGGAGTTGAACTGCTACATCGCAAACTCCATCTCCGGGGTCTTCAGCGGCGATCCGACCCGCATCAGACAGGTGCTCTCCAATCTGGTGAGCAATGCGGTAAAGTTTACTAATCGTGGTGGAGTTTTTCTGAAGGTTGAACTCACGGAGGAACACGGCGGGAAGCAGTGGATACGCTTTACCGTTGAAGATACCGGTATCGGTGTTCAGGAAGACGACCAAGCGCATCTTTTTGAGCCCTTTACCCAGGGTGACGGTTCCGTCACACGAAAATATGGTGGCACAGGGCTGGGGCTGAGTATCAGTAAGGAACTGGTCAGAATGATGGGTGGGGAGCTCGGTATGACCAGCCGCGTGGGCCGGGGCTCCAGCTTCTTCTTTCATCTTCCGCTGATGCATGTTTCAAAGGCAGAGCCTTTCCGGATAGCGTCGCAGAGTGACGGGTCCGAACGCTGGGTCATGATTGTGGGAGGCAGTGCAACCAGTCGTTTTGTGCTGGAAACCTACCTTGAGACAGACCCCTTCCTGAAACTTTCCACCTGTGCAAGTTACCCCCAGGCGATGCAGATTCTGCATGAGAATGCAGTTCGGGGGAGGCAGAAGTACCATTTGCTGTTGCTGGATTGTGATGCCATTGAATCCGGGGGGAGGGAGTATGTCGAAGGTCTGAAGAACGATCCTGCAACCAATGGTATAAAGATCGTATCCCTGCTTCAGGGTGGGCGCTCGGTGGGTGACTATGATGTGGGCAAGATCGATGGTGTATTGGCCAAGCCGGTTCGTAAGGCTCAACTGTTCGAGATGCTGAGTAACCTCTTCAGTACAAGGGATAATGCGATGTTGCAACAGGGGAGAGAAGGAAAGAGAGCGCAGCAGATCCTCCCTCGGTTTCAGGGACTTGTGCTGGTGGTTGACGATGAGCCGATGAACCTCATGGTGGCAGTGGGGATTCTGGAGAAGTTAGGCATCTCTCCCGACGAGGCGAAGAATGGACAACAGGCGATCGAAAAGAGCCGGATGGTGGAGTATGACCTGATTCTCATGGACTGCCAGATGCCGGGGATGAGCGGCTATGAAGTGACAGGGATGATTCGTAATCGTGAAGCGTTGAGTGGTGGGGATCGGACTCCCATTATCGCGATGACGGCAAATGCGATGGAGGGGGCGAGAGAAGAGGCGATTCATCACGGCATGGATGACTACATCAGCAAGCCCTTCCAGCCTGGCGAACTTGCCAGTCTGCTTTCCAGCTGGTTGCTGCTGGCCCCCCAGGAAGCGGTTGATTCCCCGGATCAGGCCGGGACAGATGTAGATCTCATAGAGGACGCTGAGCCTGGGCAGCGGCCGGTGGTTTGGGATCGAGAGGCTGCGCTGAAAACCATCGATGGTGACGAAAAGCTGTTGGGACAGATGATTGAGATGTTTGTTGAAAGGGTCCCGGCCACCCTTGACCGGATCATCTCTGCAATGGATGAGGACGATGCTGCGGTCATGGCCGGGTCGGCCCATGCATTGAAGGGGCTGGTCAGCCATTTTTCTGCCTATCGGGCAAGGGATCTGGCCGCAGAGCTGGAGAAAAGAGCGAAACGTGGTGAACTGGCGGGTGTGGATGAGCTGGTGGGAAGTCTGCAGCTTGAGGTTGAAACCCTGGTGACGAACTTGGACGAAGCCAGGTAGACCGGGTGCTGAGGTCGAAGCAAAGCCCAACGCAGCCGGTTCCGTCACGTTTGAACCGGCATACAAAAAAGCATCGGACAATCCCATCAGTTCAGATGCAGAGCAACGTTGGATTACGCTTCGCTAATCCAACCTGCTAAATGCACCTGATTTAATTGCCGGATTGATAACTACAGGCAACTCCTTCCTACCGGGGCTGTTAACCCGGCATAGCGGCAGGCCATCTTGGCGCCGCCCGGAAACAGTTTGTTGATGTAGCTCCTCGTCCAGCGGCAGTTGTGCTGGTCTTTACAGAGGTTGCGTGAAAGTATCGGCATCTCCGGTGCGATGTCAAACTCCTGGTAAAATCGGTGCAGAAAGTCGATCAGCGTCCAGTGATCCTTGCCCAGCATGACCCCGTCTCTCTGCGCCAGGGTTTCTGCTACCAACGGACTCCAGTCTTCTGCACTCACCAGATAGCCGTCGCTATCGGTGGCGATCAGTCTGCCGTCTATTTCGAGAACTTCTGCGGTATTGATTTGCGTGGCGGCGTGAATCCTCGCCTGTTCCTCCAGTCGCATCTTGCACCTCCGGGTGGATCGGATACTGCTGCTTGGGGATTATGATTGTTATAGCCTAAAAATAGCAGGGAAATAGGTTGGCTGCAGAGAAAGGTTTGTCAGTCTGTTTTATGTTTGGCAGAAAAAAAGAGGGCGTCGAAGATCATCAGCGCGACACCGACAGTGATTGCGGCGTCGGCGATGTTGAATGCGGGCCAGTAGTACTCCTGGTAGTGAAAGTGCAGAAAATCGATGACGTGGCCAAAAAGCAAACGGTCAATGACATTGCCGATAGCGCCACCAACAATCAGTGAGAGGGCGACGGCGATGGTTTTTTCCGCTGGTTTAAGGCGCCAGATCCAACCGGCCAACACTGCGGAGACGCCCAGTGCCAGGATGATGAAGAACCAGCGCTGCCATCCTCCCTGATCACTGAGGAAGCTGAACGCAGCCCCCTTGTTATACATCAGAGTGAGATCGAAGAACGGCAGCAGGGTGGATGGCTGATAGGCGGACAGCGCCGCCTCCGCCCACTGCTTGGTTGCCTGGTCGAGCAGGAGGACGAGCAGTGAGAGCCAGAGCCAGCGTTGCATGGGGACCTCAGGCAAAGCGCCGGATCTCGCCTTTTCCGGCGACATTGGTGGCACAGCGGCTGCAGAGATCAGGATATTTCTTGTCCACCCCCACCTCTTCCCGATGGTGCCAGCAACGCACGCACTTGGGCAGGTTAGAGGGTGCGGGTGTGATCCAGAGTCCATCGACTTCGGTCTCTATTGCATCATTGGGTTTGGCTGCCAGAGGAAGGACGCGGGCTTCTGAGGTGATCAGCACAAAACGCAGCTCTTCACCCAGATCGTCGAGGGTTGCCCGCAATTCACCGTCGCAGTAGATCTCCACCTCTGCATCCAGGGCGGAACCGATCTTGCCGTCGGTGCGCAGGGACTCCAGCTGCTTTGATACCGCAGTGCGTACCGGGATTACCTGCTCCCAGAAGGCGCGGCCAAAACGGTCATCGTCATCCAGAGAGAAGAGTCCCGAATACCAGCTTTCGAGAAAGACGCTCTCGCCACGTTCTCCCGGTATATGTAACCAGACCTCATCGGCGGTGTAGCTGAGAATCGGGGCCAGCCAGCGGGTCATCGCCTCAACGATGTGGTACATCGCAGTCTGGCAGGAGCGACGCGGCAGGCTGTCCGCTTGGGTGGTGTACTGCCGGTCCTTGATCACGTCGAGATAGAAACCGCCCATATCGGTGACGCAGAAGTTGAGCACCTTCTGGTAGATCAGGTGGAACTGATAGTGCTTGTAGGCTTCGATGATCTCCTGCTGCAGCCGCAGGGCGCGGTCCACCGCCCAACGGTCGAGTTCGATCATCTCGCCCGGTGCTACCATGTTCTGCGCCGGCTCGAACCCGTTGAGGTTGCTGAGCAGGAAACGTGTGGTGTTGCGTATGCGGCGGTAGGCGTCGGCGGTGCGCTTCAGGATCTCGTCCGAGACGGTCATCTCGTTGCGGTAGTCGGTGGCCGACACCCAGAGCCGGATGATGTCGGCGCCGAGGTTCTTGATCACCTTTTGTGGCGCCATCACGTTGCCCTTCGACTTGGCCATCTTCTCGCCCTTATCGTCGACAGTGAAGCCGTGGGTCAGCACCTGTTTGAAGGGGGCGCAGTCGTTCATCGCCACCGAGGTGAGCAGGGAAGACTGGAACCAGCCGCGGTGCTGGTCGGAGCCTTCGAGATAGAGATCCGCCGGGAAGCGCAGCTGCTCACGGGCCTGCAGTACGCACTGATGGGTCACTCCGGAATCAAACCAGACATCCAGTGAGTCGGTGATCTTGGTGTAGTCAGCGGCTTCGTCTCCCAGCAGCTCTTGGGTGTCGAGATCGAACCAGGCCTCAAAGCCCTTCTCCTCGACCCGATTTGCCACGGCTTTCACCAGTTCGGCGGAGTTGGGGTGCAGTTCGTTGGTCTCTTTATGGACGAAGAGGGTGATCGGCACACCCCAGGTGCGCTGGCGTGAGATGCACCAGTCCGGGCGGTTCTCCACCATGCCCTGGATGCGTGCCTTGCCCCAGTCGGGCAGCCATTCGACGCTGTCGATCTCACGCATTGCGGCTTGGCGCAGCCCGGCCTGGTTCATGCTGATGAACCACTGCGGGGTAGCGCGGAAGATGATCGGGGTTTTGTGGCGCCAGCAGTGTGGATAACTGTGGTTGAGGCGTTTCTCGCGCACCAGTGCGCCGCGTGCCTTGAGCACTTCGATCACTTTTTCGTTGGCGGAGAAGACGTGCTGGCCCGCGAACAGTTCGGTGCCCTCCACGAAACAGCCGTTGTTGCCCACTGGATTGTCCACCGGCAGGCCATAGCGGGCGCCGACCACATAGTCGTCGAGACCGTGACCGGGGGCGGTGTGTACAGCACCGGTACCCGCCTCAAGGGTGACATGCTCGCCCAGAATCACCTGCACCTGACGGTCATAGAAGGGGTGTTGCAGCTTGAGTCCCTCGAAGGCATCGCCTTTGGCGTAGGCGATGACGTGATACTTCTCAATGCTGTAGCGATCCATCACATCCTTCAGCATGGCGTCGGCAATCACCATGCGCTCTTTGCCGAGTGGACCGTCGCACTGCACCACTGCGTACTCCAGGCTCGGGTTGAGCGCCACTGCCTGGTTGGCGGGCAGGGTCCAGGGTGTAGTGGTCCAGATCACAAAATGCACCGGACCTTCGCCCTGCCCATCGGGCACATGGTGGCAGCGGTCGAACAGCGCCGGTTCCTCAAGCACACGAAAGCGCACGTCGATGGCAAAAGAGTCCTTGTCCTGGTACTCCACCTCTGCTTCAGCCAGCGCCGAGCCGCAGTCGGTACACCAGTGAACCGGCTTGGAGCCTTTGTGCACGTGGCCCTTCTCGACGATGCGGCCAAGAGAGCGGATGATATCCGCCTCGAATCCATGGTCCATGGTGAGATAGGGGTTCTCCCACTCACCGAGTACGCCCAGGCGTTTGAAATCGTTACGCTGACTCTCCACCTGCTGGGCGGCATATTGGCGACATGCCTTGCGGAACTGGCTGTTGGTCACTTTGGCGCCGGGTTTGCCGATCTTTTTCTCCACCTGGAGTTCAATAGGCAGACCGTGGCAGTCCCATCCCGGCACATAAGGTGCGTCGAAACCGTCCAGCGTGCGGCTCTTGATTATGATGTCTTTGAGGATCTTGTTGACCGCATGACCGATATGGATGTTACCGTTGGCGTATGGAGGGCCGTCGTGCAGGATAAACTTGGGTCGTCCGGCGCATGCCTCGCGGATCCTGGCATAGAGATTGTTTTCCTCCCATTTTTTCAGCATCTCCGGCTCGCGCTGGGCCAGATTGCCACGCATTGGGAAGGCGGTTTTGGGGAGGTTGAGGGTCTGCTTGTAGTCGCTCACGGACGGCTGCCTGTGGTGGATTTCAACAAAAGTGGGCTATTGAACCGCAAACCGGCTCAATGCGCAAAGTATCTTGCTGTTATCAGAGGGTCTCGAATCAGAATGTAGGCTGGATCCGCTACGCTTGATCAGGCCTACAAGTTATTCGCGCTAAACCCCAAGCTCAATTCGCGCCGCCGCTGCATCGTCCAGAATCTGTCTGCGCAGATCCTCGAATGAGTCAAATCTCTTTTCGTCGCGTAGTTTGTGTACAAACTCCACCTGAACATGCTCACCGTAGACTGAGCGATCGAAGTCGAACAGGTGGGTTTCCAGCAGATAACGGGTGTCTCCCTCCACCGTGGGACGCGTACCTATGTTGGCCACGCCGGGCAGTGGCTGTTTACCCAGGCCCCGGACCTTGACGGCGTAGACGCCGCGTAGCGGGCTGACACGGCGATGCAGGTTCACATTCATGGTGGGAAAGCCGATGGTGCGTCCACGTTCGTCTCCGTGCGCCACGCGGCCACAGATGCGATAGGGACGCCCCAGGCACAACTCTGCCGCCTGCAGGTTGCCCTCGGTGAGCAGTTGCCGGATGCGGGTGCTGCTGACGCGATCGGCATCCAGCTTGAAGGTGTTCATGTTTTCCACCTCGAATCCATGCTGATTTCCCATGGACTGCAGTAGATGGAAGTCGCCTTCCCGTCCCATGCCGAAACGGAAATCGTCGCCCACCGACAGGAAGCGGGCATCGAGACCGCTGACCAGCAACTCTTCAACAAAGGCAACGGCTGGCATCGACGCCATCTTCCTGCCGAATTCCAGGATCACGATCCGCTCGATGCCGATATCCTTCATCGCCTGCAGCTTTTCCCGCATGCGGGTGAGCCGGGCAGGTGCGCCGTCAGGTTGAAAAAACTCGCGGGGCTGGGGCTCAAAAGTCACTACTGTGGCGGGCAGGCCGAATTCGCGCCCTTTTTCGAGCAGATGCTGAAAAACTGACTGATGGCCCAGGTGTACGCCATCGAAATTGCCGATGGTGGCCACACAGCCCCGGTGTTCTGCTCTCAAATTGTGTAAGCCGCGAATGACTTGCATAAAAAAAGCCGCCTTGTTTGAAGCGGTTCATTATAAGGGATGAAGAAAAAAAGGTTAAAGGCAAAAGGCAAAAGGTCAAAGGCTAAAGATGGCCGTATTTAGAAAAAGAGATTGCATCCGGTAGCACCGAACAGACTGTCACCTTCTTACGCGGAACGAAAATGGCGCAGTCTGACTCCGGAAGCGATGAGGACGAAAAAGTAGACGCTGGCGCCAAGTATGATCCAAAACGTAAGGTGGAGGATGCGTTCCCAGGTGCCAAGTAGCAGCCAGGTGTCAGTGTCACCGCTGCCCCAGATGAGCAGAGCCCCCATTATTGCTGCTGCTGCCCCTGTGCGCAGCCAGATAAGTTTCCACTCAGGACTTGGTTGATAGATCTGCTCTTTTCTCAGCCAGTGGTAGAGCAGGTAGGCATTGAGGATCGACGACAGAGTCGTAGCCAGGGCAAGGCCTGCATGGGCCAGAGGAAACACTAAAATAATATTGAAAACCATGTTGGCGAACATGGCGATGATGCCAACTCGTACCGGTGTACGGGTATCCTGTCTGGCGTAGAAGCCGGGCGCCAGGATCTTGATCAGAATGATGGCCATCAGGCCGGGGGCATAGGCCATCAGGCTCCGGGACGACATGACGACATCGTTGGTGGTGAAGGCTTCGGAGTGGAACAGGGTGATCAACATCGGGCTTGCCAGCAGCAGCAGCCCTACAGCTGCGGGAATGCCCAGCAACACCGTGACGCGCAGGGCCCAGTCCAGAGTGCTGGAAAATTCCTCGGGTGATTTTTCGGAGTGTTTGCGCGACAGGTTGGGCAGGATCACGGTGCCGAGAGCAACCCCGAGAAGACCCACCGGAAACTCCATCAGGCGGTCCGAGTAGTAGAGCCAGGAGATGCTGCCGCTAACCAGGAAAGAGGCGATGAGCGTATCCAGCAGCAGGTTCAACTGGCTTACAGAGACGCCAAACAGGGCGGGAATCATCAGCCGCAGGACGCGGATTACGCCCTTGTCCCGGAAGGCCACCTTGGGTTTCGGAATCAGGTTTAACTGGTAGAGAAAAGGAAACTGGAATATGAACTGCACGCCACCGGCGATAAGGACGCCCCAAGCCAGCGCCATCACCGGCTCTTCCATGCGTGGCGAAAGCAAGAGTGCGCAGCCGATCAGCGATATATTGAGCAGCACGGGGGTGAAGGCCGGTACGCCAAAGCGATTGTGCGCGTTCAGGATGCCACCGGCGAAAGCAGTGAGAGAGATGAAGAAGAGATAGGGGAAGGTGAGGTGCAGCATCTCCACTGCCAGCTCATACTTGCCCTCATCCTCACCGATGAAGCCTGGCGCGAAGATCATCACCAATAGTGGTGCCGCGATCACGCCGATGGTGGTCGTCAACAGCAGCACCGTGCCCAAGGTGCCAGCCATCTTGTCGACAAACTCCTTCAGTTCCGCAAAGGAGCGTTGGCTGCGGTACTCCGTCAATACCGGAACAAAGGCCAGTGAAAATGCCCCCTCGGCGAACAGGCGACGCATGAAGTTCGGAATCTTAAAAGCGACGAAGAAGGCATCCGTGGCGGCGTCGGCCCCGAACAGGCGCGCTAATACCAGATCTCGCACGAACCCGAAGATGCGGGAGAGCATGGTATTTGAGCCGACAGTGGCAAAGGGTTTGAGGAAAGAAGCCAGTGAACTGTCCTTGATTCGTTGTTGTACTTATTATAGCCACAGAGTATAAGCCCATTTCATAATAAGGTAGTGAAAAAATCGGCAGTTTTTAAGAAGTCGTAGAGAAGGGTTGACATTTGCTGGGTTATTGCGCAACATACGCGCCCTTCCGATTTTATGAATGTTCAGGAGTCAAAAGTTGGCCAATTCAGCCCAAGCCCGCAAGCGCGCACGTCAATCCGACAAGCGCCATCTGCACAACCAGTCCCGTCGCAGCACCATGCGCACCCACGTCAAAAGGGTTGTGAGTCTGATCGAAGCAGGCAATAAGGAGGGTGCTGCAGAGGCCTTCAAGAGTGCTGTGCCCGTGATTGATCGCAGTTCCAATGAGGGCCTGATCCACAAGAACAAGGCTGCGCGTCATAAGAGCCGTCTGAATGCTCAGATCAAGGCGCTGTAAGTTGTAATCGACCGCGCCTGTAGGAAAACCGGCGAAAGCCGGTTTTATTATGCCTGATAGTTTTGATCTTGCTTCGCCGTGTATCCGGTTTTCGGCTTATGCGGGTGGGATTTCATACAATCAAAGCAATACAAGATTATCCCGGTGGATTAACTCCGCTTCATCCACATAACCCAGTATCTCCTCTATCCGGCTGCTCGGCTGCCCCATGATGTGCCGGGCCTCCTGGGCATCATAATTGGCAAGCCCACGGGCCACTTCACAGCCTGAACTATCGAGACAGACTACCGCTTCGCCGCGGGCAAATTCACCGCTGACATCAGTTACGCCCACTGCCAGCAGGCTGCTGCCCTGCTCCTGTAGCACGCGCACCGCACCATCATCCAATGTGAGGTAGCCTCGTGCCTGTAGTTGGCCTGCAAGCCAGCGTTTACGGGCGGCCTGAGGCTCCTGGACGGGTTTCAGCAGGGTGCCTATCTCTTTGCCTTGGGCTATTTCCGCCAAAACCCCCGGCCTGGCGCCGGGAGCGATGATGGTGCCGGTGCCTGAGCGAGCGGCCAGTCGGGCGGCCCGCACCTTTGTGACCATGCCGCCCAAGCCGAGACCGTTCGCGCTGCCACCGGCCACCTCGTCAAGTTGAGGATTGTCCACCCGGGTTTCATTGATCAGGGTAGCTTTGGGATTAAAGCGGGGATCGGCATCGAACAATCCCTCCTGATCGGTGAGCAGGAGCAGCAGATCCGCCTCTATCAGGTTTGCCACCAAGGCTGCCAGGGTGTCATTGTCACCAAAGCGAAGCTCTTCGGTGGCCACGGTGTCATTTTCATTGACGACCGGTACCACGCCCAGTTCCACAAGGGTGCGCAGTGTGCTGCGGGCGTTGAGATAACGGGGCCGGTCAGCGAGGTCGTCGCGGGTGAGCAGGACCTGGGCAGTGTGCAGGCCATGTTTTTGAAAACAGGTTTCGTAGGCGCGTATCAGTCCCATCTGGCCGATGGCTGCCGCCGCCTGCAGTTCGTTGAGGTTGTGCGGGCGGCGTCGCCACCCCATACGGCTCATGCCTTCGGCGACGGCGCCTGAGGAGACGAGTACGATCTCGTGGCCGACCTGCCGGAGTTGTGCCATCTGCTCAACCCAGGGTGACAGGGTCTCCTGCGATAGGCCCTTGCCACCAGAGGTTAGCAGGGCGCTGCCGATCTTGATGACCCAGCGTTTGGTAGTGGGGATCGAGTCGCGTGAAATCATTTCCCGTCACTTCTCCTCCAGTGGGTCCCAAGGCGCCTCTTCGACCTCTTCCGTCTGCGTCTCACGCCAGAGTACTTCGAGTCGCTCCATCAGGGCACTGACCAGTTCCTGGGTGCCTTCACCGGTTACTGCGGAGATAACGAAAACCTGTCCGGTCCATCCCAGTTCGGTCAGAATCTGTTGTTGCCGCTCTTCGAGTTCGCCGCTGGGCAGCAGGTCTTTCTTGTTGAGTACCAGCCAGCGCTCCTGCACCGCCAGCTCACTGGAGTAGTGTGCCAGTTCCGTTTCGATGCGGCGCACCTCGTCAGCGGGATCGGCCGATTCATCCAATGGCGCGATATCCACCAGATGCAGCAGCAGGCGGGTACGGGAGAGGTGTTTGAGAAAGTGCAGGCCAAGGCCTGCACCGTCCGCCGCGCCTTCGATGACGCCAGGGATATCCGCTACCACGAAGCTGTGGTCGCGTCCCAGCCTCACTACGCCCAGATTGGGATAGAGGGTGGTGAAAGGGTAGCGCGCCACTTTTGGGCGGGCGCTGGATATCTTACTGATGAGGCTCGACTTACCGGCGTTGGGCATGCCCAGCAGGCCGATGTCTGCAAGCAGAATCAGCTCCAACAGCAGTTCGCGGCACTCACCGGGGATACCATGGGTGAACTGGCGTGGGGCGCGGTTGGTACTGCTCCTGAAGTGCACATTGCCGATTCCCCGGGCGCCGCCTTGGGCTACCAGCAGTTCCTGCTTGTGCTCCAGCAGTTCGCCGATGGACTCACCGGTCTCATCGTCTTTGACTCTGGTGCCTACGGGTACGCGTACATAGATATCCTTGCCGCTGCGGCCGGTTCTCTCCTTTCCCATGCCGTTCTGCCCCCGCTCTCCCCGGTGAATGCGCTGGGTGCGGAAATCGACCAGGGTATTGAGGCCGCTGTCGGCAATCAGATAGATGCTGCCGCCACTGCCGCCGTCACCGCCATCGGGGCCGCCCCGGGGGATGTATTTCTCCCGGCGGAAGCTGGCACAACCGTTTCCGCCGTCACCGGCGTCAACCTTGATAGTGGCTTCGTCGACAAATTTCATAAGCTATTGTTGGTCTCTGGAGAGATGTTCAGTTTGAGGTCGGAGTCAAACCGCTCAACGCAATATCAACTGCTGACAGCTCAGCCCGGTTTGACACTGACCCCTGCAAGCGTTCTTGCAGATATGTTTAGGGGCCACAAAGCAAAAAGCCCCGTCAAAGACGAGGCCCTTGCTGATCCGGTCAGAGGCAGGCTCAGTCAGTGACCACGCTCACGTACTTACGGTTGCGCGGGCCTTTTACTTCGAAAAGAACCTTGCCGTCAGCCTTGGCGAACAGGGTGTGATCCCTGCCGACGCCTACGTTGACGCCGTTGTGGAAGCGGGTACCGCGCTGGCGCACGATGATGCTGCCGGCGCTGATGGCTTCACCGCCGAAGATCTTGACGCCAAGACGTTTGGATTCTGAATCGCGGCCGTTACGTGTACTGCCGCCTGCTTTTTTATGTGCCATTTTGTTCTCTCCTCAGCTCGCGCTGATACCGGTCACCTGCAGTTCGGTGTACCACTGACGATGTCCCTGACGCTTCATGTGATGTTTGCGACGACGGAACTTGATGATCTTCACTTTTTTACCACGACCGTGGGATTTCACAGTGGCCGTTACCTTGCCGCCATCGACATAAGGTGTGCCGACCTTGATATCTTCACCGTCAGCAACCATCAAAACCTTATCCAGTTCGACAGAAGCACCCTCTTCCACGTCCAGCTTTTCCACCTTGACGGTGTCGCCTTCTGAGACGCGATACTGCTTGCCGCCGGTTTGAATTACCGCATACATAGCCTATCCCCAAGAAAACCTGTTGATCCTAAATGCGGGAGGGACCCCACACGGAAAGAGGCGGGATTCTACCCATAACAGGAGACAAGGTCAACTGGAGATTAGCCGCCGCTCTGCCATACCGAGGTAACGCCGGTGCAGCTGTTCGACGGCTTTTTCGAGCGCCTGGAGGTCCCCGTCGTTACTGATGACATCATCTGCCGCTGCAAGGCGGGATTGGCGATCGACCTGCGCGGCGATGATTTGCTCTATTTGCGTTTCGTTGAGTCCGTCACGCTGCTGGACCCGCTCTCTCTGACGAACCTCGGGAGTATCCACCACCAGAATGCGGTCGGCAAGGCTGTTCTGCCCCGACTCCAGCAGTAGTGGAATGACCAGTACGGCATAGGATGTGTCGAGTTGCTCCAGGCGAAGCTGCATCTCGCTACGGATGCGGGGATGCAGGATCTGTTGCAGTTGGAGGCGCTTGGTACTGTCCTCGAAGACGATGCCGCGCATCCTGTCACGGTCGAGTCCACCCATCGGGGTGATAACGGCGGCACCGAATCTCTCCCTGATCTCATCCAGTGCCGGTGCGCCGGGCGCCACCTGTTCCCGGGCGATCAGATCCGCGTCAATGACCGGTACGCCCAACTTTTCAAAGTGCCGGGAGACGGTGGACTTGCCACTGCCGATGCCGCCGGTGAGGACGACGACTAAAGCAGGCCTGCCCATTGCAGATAGGTATGGTTGATGGCGTCACCCCACAGCAGGCTGATCCAGCCGGCGCAGGCCAGGTAGGGACCGAAAGGGATTGGGATATTGCGGTCCCGGCCGCGGAACAGGATCATGGTGACGCCGAACAGTGCCCCGACAAAAGCGGAGAGCAGAATGATCTGCGGCAGGTAGTGCCAGCCCAGCCAGGCGCCGAGCAGGGCGAGCAGTTTGAAATCACCGTAACCCATGCCCTCCTTGCCGGTCAGTTGCTTGAAGAGCTGGTAGACGCTCCAGAGGGCGAGATAACCGGCGGCGGCGCCGATGATGGCTGATTGGCTATCGGTAAAGATCCCGTTGAGACTCAGCAGCAGTCCCAGCCAGAGAAAGGGCAGAGTGATGCTGTCGGGCAACAGTTGTGTATCGAAGTCGATAAGGCTCAGAGCGATCAATGCCCAGGTGAGGGTCATTGCCGCCAGCGCCTCCCAGCTGAGACCGAAATGCCAGGCTACCGCCAGGGTCATGATGCCGCTCAGGATCTCCACTGCCGGGTAGCGTGGGCTGATTCTCGTCTTGCATCCTGAGCAGCGGCCCTTGAGCAGAATCCAGCTGAGTACCGGTATGTTCTCCCAGGGCCGGATTTTGTGGCCGCAATTGGGGCAGTGGGAGGCGGGGTGGTTCAGATTGAAGGGGGCGGAGGGCTGATCATTCGCATCTTCTCCATTCAGTTCGCTGCACTCGCGACGCCATTGGGTCTCCATCATGACCGGGATTCGGTGGATCACCACATTTAGAAAACTGCCGACCACCAAGCCGAGCAGACCGCTGAAGAGCAGAAAAGCCCAGGGTGTTTGCTGTAGGAAGATGATTACAGACACAGGGTTGGCCGATGGTTAGGGGGGAGTGGTGTGCCGGGGCCGGAGTCAAATTTGGCTCCGGTCACTCTTTCACAAGAGATGCTAACCCAGTACTGCGGAGCCCATCTTGAAGATCGGCAGGTACATGGCGACCACCAGGCCACCGACCAGGGTGCCGAGGATGACCATGATCAGCGGTTCGAGCAGGCTGCTCAAGGCGTCGACCGCATTATCCACCTGCTCCTCGAAAAAATCCGCCACCTTGGCGAGCATGTCATCCAGGGAGCCCGACTCCTCGCCGATGGCGACCATCTGGACCACCATGTTGGGAAACAGATGGCGCTGTCTCATCGCCAATTGCAGGGATTGGCCGGTTGCCACGTCTTCCCGCATGCGCAGCACGGCGTCACTGTAGACCACGTTGCCGGTGGCGCCGGCAACCGACTCCAGGGCTTCCACCAGGGGTACTCCGGCGGTGGACATGGTGGAGAGGGTGCGGGCAAAACGGGCGATAGCCGCCTTGTTCAGAATCGGGCCGAGAATGGGCAGCTTCAGCAGTATGCGGTCCACGCGATGACGAAAGGCGCGGGAGCGTTTCCAGGCGCCGCCGATCAGATAGCCGGCCAGGACGACCCCACCCACCATGGCCCACCACCAGTCCTGCACCACATGGGCGATGTTGATGACAACCCGGGTGAAGACAGGCAGGTCGGCGCCGAACCCTCTAAAGAGCTGCTCAAACTGGGGAATCACGAAGATCATGATGATCGCGGTGACCACGATGGCGACGAGGACGACCGCAATCGGGTAGAAGACAGCCTTCTTGATCTTGCCCTTGATCGACTCGGTCTTCTCCTTGTAGAGCGCAATCTTGTGCAGCATCGTCTCCAGCACACCGGCATGTTCACCGGCTTGGACCAGGTTGCAGAAGAGGTCGTCGAAGTGGAAGGGGTGTTTCTTCAGTGCATTCGCCAGTGCGGTGCCGCCTTCAACGTCGGCTTTTACTGCCAGGATCAGATCCTGCATGGAGGGGTTTTCGTGTCCCCGTCCGATGATTTCGAAGGCCTGTACCATGGGGACGCCGGCGGTCATCATGGTGGCCAGCTGACGGCTGAATATGGCGATATCCGAGCTGCTTATCCTTTTCTTGCGCGCGCTGAACAGAGGCGCGGATTTCTTGCGGATCTTGAGCGGGACAACACCCTGCCGCCGCAGCTCCGCCCTCACCAGCGCTACGTTGGTGGCGCGGGTTTCGCCGGTGATGCGGGCGCCTCGTTTGTCGCTGCCCTCCCAGGTGTAGAGGTGGCTCTTGTGTTGTCTTTTTTTCGCTGCACGCGCCATGGATTAGTCCTTGGTTACCCGATTGATCTCGTGGAGACTGGTAATGCCGGATCTGACCTTGCGCAATCCGGACCGGCGCAGGTTGGCAACCCCTTCCTTGTCGGCCAGATCGGCCAGTTGCAGGGAGGTACCCCCCTCCATGATCAGTTTGCCCATGTCTTCGGAAATCGGCATAACCTGGAATATACCAACGCGTCCTTTATAGCCGTTGGTACACAGATCACATCCTACGGGTTTGTAGATTGTAAATCCCTCGTCGATCTCCTGTTGGGTGAAACCCTCTTCCAGCAAAGCCCCTGTGGGAAGCTCGTCCTGCGTCTTGCAGTGGTCGCAGAGCCGGCGCGCCAGCCGTTGCGCCAGGATGAGCAGAACCGAGGAGGCGATATTGAAGGGGGGGATGCCCATGTTGGCCAGGCGGGTAAGGGTCTGGGGGGCATCATTGGTGTGCAGGGTGGAGAGTACCAGATGGCCGGTCTGGGCGGCCTTGATCGCGATCTCGGCGGTCTCCAGGTCGCGTATCTCGCCCACCATTATGATGTCCGGGTCCTGGCGCAGAAAGGCGCGCAGCGCGGTCGCAAAGGTGAGGCCGGTCTTGGCGTTCTGGTTGACCTGATTGATGCCTGCCACCTGGATCTCCACCGGATCCTCTACGGTGGAGATATTGACTTCCGGCTTGTTGAGCAGGTTCAGGGCGGTATAGAGGGAGACGGTCTTGCCGCTGCCGGTGGGGCCGGTTACCAGGATCATGCCGTAGGGTTTGCCGATGGCGTTGAGAAAGACTTCGCGTTGCTCCGGCTCGAAACCCAATGCCTCGATGCCGAGTTGGGCGCTGGCGGGGTCGAGGATACGCAGTACCACCTTCTCTCCGTAGAGTGTGGGACAGGTATTGACGCGAAAGTCGATGGAACGGTTCTTCGACAGCTTCATCTTGATGCGCCCATCCTGGGGGATGCGACGCTCCGAGATATCCAGGCGTGACATGACCTTGACCCGGCTGGTCAGACGGTTCGCCAGGTTGGAGGGTGGCGATGCGACCTCACGCAACAGGCCGTCCTGGCGATAGCGTATGCGGTATTTTTGGTCGTAGGGCTCGAAATGGACGTCCGATGCCCCGACGTTGATGGCGTCCAGCAGGATCTTGTTGACATAGCGCACCACCGGGGCTTCATCGACATCCAGGTCCCCTTCACCCGGGGGTTCATCTTCGCCGCTGCTGATGTCCAGGTTGTCGAGATCGGTGTCCAGCAGGTCGTCCATGCTGGTGTCCTGGGCCTCCAGCACCTGCTCGATCAGGCGGGTGAGTTTGTCCTCCTCGACCAGGATCGCCTCGGATGAGAGCCGGGTGTTGAAGCGAATCTCATCGAGGCCCCGATGTTTGGTCGGGTCGGAGACCGCCATGAAGAGCCGATTGCCCCGTTTGAACAGCGGCAGCATATGGTGGGCGCGTATCAGCTTTTCATTCACCAGATCCCGCGGCAGGACATCCAAATCCACTGCGTCGAGGTCGAAGATAGGCACACCAAAACTGCGGGAGGCGGAGATGGCGATGTCGAGGCTGTTGAGCAGTTGATTCTCGACCAGATGGGTGACAAACGGGGCACGCTGTTTCAGCGCCTCGGCAAAAGCCGCTTCCGCCCGCTCTTCAGAGATCAGGTCGTCCTGAATGAGACCGCGAGCCATGCCGCTGAGCTTCAATTTGGGTTTGGTGGTAGCCATCCTGTCCTGAGATCGATTCGATGGGGAATCTTTCTGCCTCTGCCTTGCTGTCTCTGGTTATTATGCGCCGGTATGTTGCTGCCGGGTCTAGTGGATCAGGCCGGATGCTACAGGGAAACGAATCACATTTGGATGTGTTGCTTCAAAAACAGTCTGCAAGCAGCTGATCTACTTAAGGCAATATAGCCTGCAATACCCAAGGGATCAATTGCAGACATAGGTGCCGTTGGTCTGATCACGGTTGCAGGTGATGGTGGCGGCGGCATCATTCGTATCGGTTACGGTCAGACTGTAGCCAGTGGCAATTGTACCGGGGGCTGCGGGCGCTGCCACCACATAATCATAGTTGCCGCCGTCTCCATCGGGCCGCCAGCCCAAGTTGCCTGCATCGTCCAGTGTCCTTGTCCCGGCTGCGTCGGCATCCCACTGGCCGGCAACATAGCCGTTGTTATCGAGGAAGAAGTCCTCCAGCGCCAGTCGCAGGGGTTCGGTGTTCATACGTGCGGTGCCGATGCGGGCCTCTGCCACGTAACCCTGATAGGCGGGGAAGGCGATCGCGGAGATGATAGCGATGATGGCCACGGTGATCATCAGTTCCACCAGGGTAAAACCATGGCTGTTGGAGAATCCGTGTTTCATGTTTTCTGCCCCATGTTTACATCGAATGAGTTACACCCATTCATGGTTAAAGGCTGCTGGAAAAAAATGCAAAAAGGAGGAAGCGGTCGTGATGCCGCTTCCTCCCATATTGTGCCTGCTACCTGCTGTGTTGGTTAACCGAGTTAACTTCCATAGTTAACTACGCCGTTGATGTCGATAGTGGCCGTTTGTGCTACCAATGCGGTGTTCGCGTCATCTGCCGGATCAAAGGCTGGGCGAGCAATTACAACTGGGCTGCCGTCGGTTCCGTTGCCCGTGACACCTACTTGTCCCGCAAGGGTGCCGGTGGCAGATCCTTCTAAGAATGCGTCGTTGCCGTCTGGTGCGGTGCCTCCATCAGTGTTAAGGGCAGCGGTCCATAGAGCGGGGGTAATTGTCGGGAAGGTACCTCCACGGGCGACTATAGCCTGACGTCGGGACATCTCTGCGCGGACAAAGTTGACGCCCTCCTGATACGCGGTGTCAACACGGGTGAGGTTGGCCTCACTGATGTAACCGTTATAGGCTGGAATCGCAATGGCGGCCAGGATGGCGATGATCGCGACCACGATCATCAGCTCGATTAAGGTAAAACCTGATTGAAGTTTCTTCATTAGTCTCGTGCCTCATGTGCTTGGTTGGTGTCCGTTGTATCGGTCACTGCGTTTGAAACTTGAATTCGACAATATCGAATTGGTTGCCCTGATATCGCAGGCTTCGTGCCATACAGTGCGGAACTGCAGCGCATTTTAGTGGGGAGCGAGCTAACTAATTGAAAAACAACTGTTATTCAGACGATTTATTATCTGATATTGGCGTTGGAAAGAATTAAATGGCTAGCAATATCTGTGCCGTCCTGTGCCCTGGGTGTCAGAATGTGACATTTTTTGTCACATTGGGGGATAGGAGGAGATTGTGTTGCAGTTAATCTCAGGCGGTAAACGATTTTTTGGGCGAAAGGCTATAAGGAGGCCATTCCACCGGATAAGCCGAACGCTGTCGCTGCTGCCCTTTGTGACTGAAGAAGCGTAGCGGAACCGGCAACCTGGAATGTGCTGCCAAAGCTTGGGTGCCCGATCCGCTACGCTTGATCGGGCCTACAGGTTTGACACAAGATTCAGGCAAATCTTCGATTTGCCAGCCTTTAGCCTTTAGCCTTTCACCTTTCTCCTTTCACCTTCAATCAATCCCCAGCTTCTCCAATAGTGGCGCAGGAACGCAGGCTCGCCGCCGATCTCTTTTGCGGCGGCGGTTGGAATCAGTGTGTCTCTTCCAGCGCGCTGCGTCATACGTTCGATATCCTGAGCATCGCCCAGGTTGATCGGATTTGGTATTGCTGTGATCCAGCGGTGTTTCCGGCAGCAGCAGGTCATTCGCCGCCAGTGTTTTGTTCTCGCACAGGGTGGTGGCCCACGCTCAGGAATATTCTCAGCTCCACATTGCGGGGAATGTCGGTAAATTCTTGGTGTCGAGGGCGCTGTCGAGTAGTTTGGGCTTTGGCA
>NZ_JAAVSH020000001.1:1691975-1692952 GCF_011947365.2 endosymbiont of Lamellibrachia barhami | reverse complement strand
CAGAGAAAGCGGCAACAGAAAATAGAAGAAGAAGGGGGTAGTGCCTACACTGCGATGCGTGAATGGGATCGGCGAATACCGCAGGAAGACAGGGTGCAGTTGGCAAGGAATTTTCAGCGCATATGGGAGGATGAAGGACTCAAACCTCGTGATCTTGAGGAATCCTCGTCTGGGAGCTTGAGAACAGATCTCAGCCGCATGCGTAATCCTGAGGGTAAGAATGTCATTGCGACAGCTGCTATCTGGTTACATTACATTGATCTTATTCGTAACGTTACGGATAAGAGAAAAATGAAATTACCCTTTGACTTGCTAATGCTGAGATTGACTAGAGGAACCCGGTTTCACCCAATGATCCAGAAAACTGATAACTACGAGACTCTATTGATACCAGGCTATAAATTAAGAGCAGATAAGATCGGGAAGAAGTTTGGATTGTTGGGTGCCTATCGTTCGATAGCTGAGAAGGCCGTAAAAAACAATATCAAAGTTGCGAAAAAAGGATTTGGACAGTCTCTCATTCAAGGTAATTCCCTCTATTCACAGTCTGAAACGCCATTGTCAACTGTCTTAAATGAAGAGTATCTGAAAGATAGGGGTTGGGCAGACAAACGCTTTGCTGATCTTTCCTTAGCTAATCTGATTGAGGTTAGAGATATTTTGCGCGAATGTGAGGAGAATGAATTCAAGCAAACGAATATCCGTACTGATTATGGCTCATATTCTATATCCGAGTATGTAAACGCAATTAACGTGACCTCTATACTGTTTTATGAGGATGACGGACTAATTTCACTATACTTCGGGAAGGATCGAGAATTTATACCTCATTGCTTGCTCGGAATTAGTCGAGAAGGCTGGGTTATGCCAGAGTCAAGTAGTGATGACGCACTGACATACTGGCTGGGTGATGACGGTGTGAGAGACATTTTTTGTACGGACGATGTAGGCGGTGGGCATGTTTACCTGATCCTCTA
>NZ_JAAVSH020000001.1:1651544-1691890 GCF_011947365.2 endosymbiont of Lamellibrachia barhami | reverse complement strand
TTGGGGGTTACGCATGTTCTTCGGCGGTGCGGCATTTGCTGAGGCTATTGCCTGGCTGAAAGCGTGATTCTCAGATGAATGAACCGGCCGATTTTTGGCACGTTTATATCCTGAAGTGCTGTGACGGCTCGCTCTATACCGGGATTGCCAAAGATGTGGCTGCACGGGTCAAGAAACATAATTCAGGGCAGGGTGCCAAGTACACTCGTAGCAGACTGCCGGTTGATTTACTCTACACACCTGGAATCTGTGCGTACATGGAGGCGCGAGGCGGGAGATGGAGATCAAACGTATGTCGGCAGCCAATAAAAACAAGCTGGTCTATTCAGGATAGAGCCGTCCCGGATTAAAGATGAATTTGGGGTCGAATACTGACTTCAGGCGTTGATGTAGCGATGCAATAGTGGGATTCAGGGGATGGAAGATATCGCCGCTGCGATCACCATTTCGAAACAGTGTGGCGTGACCACCGGTTGCGCTGACGGCGGAGCGGATGGCCTCCATCGAGTGATCTCCTTTGAACCATCTCAATGCACCACCCCATTCCATGAGCTGTTTCCCCGCTAGACTAAAGTCAGCTGCTGGTGGCAGTGACAGTCGCCAGAGCGGGGCGTCGGTCTGAAAAAAGGCAAACTGCTGATCCCGAAGTGCTCTCCAGAACATTTCAGCATCTTCAAACCGTTCACCGCCGAAGCGTTTTTGGAGCTGTGATATTCGGGTTTCATCACAATCAAACCGAATGTGCAGTTGTCCATCCATGTGACAACTGCCGGAGATGGGGGCGGCATCCAGACTTAAACGCTGCGTGATTGCATGAGCATTCTCTGTGTCGGCTTCGAATAAAAGGGTTGTCTCCTGCGGCGGCAGAGGCAGGACTTTTATCGACACCTCCAGCAGGATGCCCAAGGTGCCCAAGGCACCGGCCATGAGCCGGGAGAGGTCATATCCAGCCACGTTTTTCATCACCTGGCCGCCGAAGTTCAGAATCTGTCCCCGTCCATCCAGCAGTGTGATCCCCAACAGCAGATCTCGGGAAGCACCAAACCAGGGACGGCGGGGGCCACTGAGACCACTCGCAATGGCGCCGCCGATTGTCGCTGCCTCTGTGAAATGCGGTGGCTCGAAGGGGAGCATCTGATTCTGTGCAGCCAGAACTGCCTCGATCTCGGAGAGCAGCGTGCCGCCACGGGCAGTGACGACCAGTTCAGTGGGTTCATAATTGACAATGCCCTGGTGTTTGCTCAGGTCGAAAATTCCCCCTGTCGTTTCGCGGCCGTAGAAACCTTTGCTGTTGCCTCCTCGCAGGCAGAGTTGTTGTCCGCTCTCCACCGCCTGAACCACTTCGGCTTGCAGTACTTCACTGATGTCTTGGTTGCTGTCCACTTAGAACCGCTCCAGTTCAGGAAAACGCAGCTGTCCGGCATGCACATGCATGGCACCGAATTCGGCGCAGCGGGCGAGGGTGGGGATCGCCTTACCGGGATTGAGCAGGTTATCAGGGTCGAAGGCTGCCTTTACTGCATGGAAGATCTCAAGTTCCGCATCGGGGAACTGCGCGCACATCTGGTTGATTTTCTCTAAACCCACACCGTGTTCACCGGTGATGGTGCCACCTACTGCCACGCAGAGTTCCAATATCTCGCCGCCGAATCTCTCGGCTTTTTCCAGTTCACCAGGGATATTGGCATCGTAGAGAATCAGAGGATGCAGATTGCCGTCCCCGGCATGAAAGACGTTGGCGCAGCGGAGATCATAGCGTTCAGACATCCCGGCGATTTTTTTCAGTACCATCGCCAGTTGCTTGCGGGGGATAGTGCCGTCCATACAGTAGTAGTCCGGTGAGAGTCGACCCACCGCCGGGAATGCAGCCTTGCGTCCGGCCCAGAAACGCAGCCGCTCGGCCTCATCCCTGGAGATGCGCACTTCGCTGGCTCCGGATTGCTTCAGGATAGAACAGACAGATGCCACCGAAACCGTAACCTCATCCTCACTACCATCCAGTTCACAGAGCAGAATGGCAGCGGCCTCCACCGGGTAACCCGCATGGATGAACGCTTCTGCAGCGCGCAGGGAGAGGTTGTCCATCAATTCCAGCCCGGCAGGAATGATGCCGTTGGCGATGATAACGGCAACCGCATTGCCTGCGGCCTCTACCTCGTCAAATGCCGCCAGGATGACCTGAGCCTTGGCGGGTATCGGCAGCAGCTTGACCAGAACCTCCACAATCACCCCCAACATGCCTTCAGAACCGGTCATTAGCGCCAGCAGATCGAACCCCGGACTGTCGAGACCGCCACCTCCCAGAGTGATTTGCTCTCCTTCAATGGTGATCAGAGTGACTTCCAGCAGGTTGTTCACGGTCAGACCATATTTCAGGCAATGTACCCCTCCTGCGTTTTCCGCTACGTTGCCGCCGATGGAGCAGGCGATTTGGGAGGAGGGGTCGGGTGCATAGTAGAGTCCATGAGCCCGGGCGGCATCGCTGATCGCCAGATTGCGCACACCCGGCTGCACCCTGGCGCGCATATTGGGTTGGTCGACTTCCAGGATCTTATTCAGACGCGCCAGACTGAGCAGTACGCCATCTTCATGGGGCAGTGCACCGCCAGAGAGTCCGGTTCCGGCGCCGCGCGCCACCACGGGTATTTTGTTGGTGTGGCAGTAGCGAAGGATGGCCTGAACCTGGCCTGTATCGTAGGGCAATAGCACGATCAGGGGCACCTGCCGGTAAGCAGAGAGTCCATCGCACTCATAGGGGACCAACTCCTCTTCCCGATAGATGACAGCCTCTGCGGGCAGCATCTTTTGAAAGGCGTTGGCCAAAGTTCGGCGTTGTCGCTGCCGGCGAAGTGAATTGTTGTCGGATTGACCCTGCATAGGGCCATTCTTGCAAAAAAAGTGGTTGGGGTTAACCTGTTTTTCTACTGGAAATAGTGGGCCCCTCATGAGGGGGCGGCGTCAAATCAGGCTGGCATACTGTAAAAGTATACATACACCATCCAGCTGATTTGACGCCGCCCCGGCACGCCGAAAGGCGTTATCTCCAGGTTCTGCCATTCCCGGCTGCCCGGCCTCTGCCATAGGCTTTACCCGTGCCTGCAAAAGCACCCTTACCAATGGCTATGCCCCGGCCGGAGACGGTGCCTGAACCCTTTTTGTACTGGATGTTACCGTTACCGTCGCGGTAGACAACAACACCTTTCCCGCTGGCGGTGCCTGAACCCCTGACGATGCCGGTGCCTTGGACGACGCCAGAACCCTGAGCCCAGCCTTTGCCCTTGACATGACCCTGTCCGGCACTTGCGCTGAAGGCAACAGTGGTGAGAAGACCCAGAATGGTGAGTTTTGCGAGCAGTGATTTCATTGTTATTACCTCTAGTGGTAAGCGTTGTTTGAATGATTTGACGACAGCTTTTTGGTCGTCTCACTGTGCAAAACGCACCAGTATGGGAATGGTTGACAAGGAATATTATTGAATCTGATCAGTCTGCTTCTGTAGGAAAGAACAGTTGCTCCATCAGATCCGGGTCGTCGAAATGGCGGCGACCCACAAAGGCTGTGGCATGACGGCCACGCTGACGCATTGCGCCAGGCGAAGTTATACCCATCGGCCAGAGCAGCCAGCGTTCCCCTCTCTCCGTCCCTTGTACGATCCCGTCCTCAGAGAAGAGCGAACGATTGCCGGAGGTGTGCGGGAGGGTTGTCAGTTGTTGGTAATCGATCAGTTCGTAACGCTTGCCAGAATCCAGGATCGAGTTAGCGAACTTGCGGATGTGATGTGCGCCTGCGGTGAGTCTTATCTCCTTGCGTTGAGAAGATTCAGGAACCGTGTCGGCCAGGAGAGGTGGTTCAGCACCTGAGGGTGGCTGGAAAGTCAGGGACGGTGTGGGAAAAAGCGTGTGATAGCAGCCGCAGTTGTGGATGGTGTCATAGAGCAGCGGTTGGCCGGAGGGAGAGAGGGTAACCCGAAAGTTCAAACCGTCCAGATGGCCTCCAAGAATATCAAAACGGCTCTCCAGTGGGCGGGCGGGAAACCAGATGACATAGTTTAACTGCAGCAGGTTATTGTCCTGCCAGTGGGTGAAGCTTTTGTACGTATAGACTACCGGCCTGCTGGTATCGATATAGGGTGGATTGCCGTTGGAATCAAATCTGGGTGTGCCGATGCGGTCATTATCATCTTCTGTCTCAACGACCCAAATTGGTGCGAAGTTCAGCAGCAGTTGTTGCAGCTCTATTCCATCCACGTCGGGAAGTTTGAGGGGGTTGGCGGTGGCTTTTGAGAGGATATTTGCCACTCTGTCACTGCTTATCGTTTTCCCGCTAGGGGGAATATAACGTACAGACACCGCATCAGATTGTCTGCCCGATGTCCCACTCAAACGCAACCTTGATTTATCCCGCCAGTTGCTGGCGACGATATCAACAAAGATGGCTGTGATGGGGTAGAGGCCAATTGCTCTTTGTAGGGATGAGTAGTTGTCGTTTACCTTTATTATGCGCTGCAGTTGTGACCGTTTCTCTCTCTCCCCAAGTAGTTCTGTGCTGAGTATTGTGCGGCAAAGGTGCAATTGTTGTTCCAGCGAAGGATCGGTGTCGGCATTGCTTAATTCTATGTGCCGGGCTTCACGGTCCATCTGCTCCAGTTGGCTGAGCCACTGCGCATAACTGTCTGTAGATAGGGTTTCATTGGAGAGGAAAGCAAAGAAACGATTGGTACGCAACCAGGGAAAATCGGGGATACGTGCAAATCCACCATCAACTGTACCGGCTTGCAAAACCAGCGCGTCCGCCTGTTGAAACAGTGCCAGGCATTCGGCCGTTGCATTGCCGACCGCTGCCGGCTCGGTTTGCAGTGTGCTGCACCCTGTGATTTGAAATAGCACACCCAGGACGCAGAGGCATGTGCGCCACCCTCTATTTGGCGCTGTTGAGCTGCCAGTTGTAATGATGGTCTTCAATCTCATCGATCTTAGATAGCCATGTGAGAAGCGCCGGTTCCGCGTAATGCCGGAAATGTGCCAACAATTGCTGATCACTGCCGCCAAAATCATCTTTAAACCAATGATAGATGCTGGAGACGATCAACTCTCCATCTTCGATGTTTACCCCTCTGGGATGATTGATGTACTCACGCGAACTCTGTTCCAGGAGACTCTCAGTGTTTAATACCGTGAATGTGCTTTGCTGCAGATTGGGACAGCCGATAGACGCGCAGTTCAAGGCATAGTGGAGTCGAGGGTCACGCCAGATGGGACGGAGAATACGGTGTTCGATGTCATCGAGCGCGACTTTGTGGCCATCGATGGTAAAGAGCTTCTTGCCCCAAGGGCCATTGCTGAAGATACCCGGAGAGATATCGATGTCGAGGATGGAGTCCACCGGATAGTGATTGAGTATGACCATCACGGTGCCGGCATTGTAGAGATTGATCCAGAAAGCGCGCTGCTGATCTCTGTTGAGGCGGGATACAGGGGTCTGTTGCAGCTGATTCAGGTAGGCCTGTAACGCTGCCTTCGCTGCACTGTTGACCCCAGCGTAGTCGACACGGGTGATGCCATCGCCACCCTGAGACAGATAACTATCGAGAAAGTCTTGCCAGGGGGCGTGGTCGACCAAAAGTGATGAGGTTTCATCATGGGTTTGCCAACGCGGCCAAAGCTCGGCTTTGGGGGCGGCGTATATCCCGGTGATGAATCCCAGGAGGGTGAGAAAAAGTGTGATTCGAATCATGGTCTTCAATCTTGTAATTTCAGCAACCTGCGTGAGAACCAACAACTCACCCCGGGTTAGGCCTGATCAAGCGCAGCAGATCAGGCCAATGATCTTAAAAGATACGCTGCGGGTGCGATGTTGGATGCATTGGCGAAGAAGCGGTCGAAGAGTTCATTGGCTTGATACTCATGAATATCCACGCCTGTCCCCTTCAGACCGCTTGTTTGCTGATCTGTTTTACCTTTTCAAGCACAACCTGAGCTTGCTTGATAGAAGCGGCGTCGATCATCTTTCCCTCCAGGCTGACCGCGCCCTTGCCTTCAGTTTCGGCCTCTTCCATCGCCAGGATGATGCGCTGGGCGCGATTCACCTCGGCCTTTCCGGGAGAGAAGACCTCATTGGCCAGGGCAATCTGTGAGGGGTGAATCGCCCATTTTCCTTCACCGCCCAGTGCCGCAAAGGCTCTGGCCACAGCCAGGTAGCCCTCCGGGTCGCTGAAATCGCCAAAGGGTCCATCGATGGGACGCAGGCCATAGGCGCGGCAGGCAACGATTATCCGTGACATGGCGAAGTGCCACTGATTGCCCAGACAGGTCTGCCGGTTACCATTTTCATCCGGCGTGTCGAGCATCAAGTAGTCTGGGTTGGGTCCCCCCATGCTGACGGTTCGGGCTTGGGTGGAAGCGGCGTAGTCGGCAACGCCGAAGACCAGTGCTTCCAGCCTGTCGGGACAGGCTTGGGCGATGGCCTCCACGTTGGCCATGCCCATGGCGGTTTCGATCAGGGCATGCAGATTGATCGGTTTCAGCCCTTTGGCTGCCTCGATCTGTTTCAGCAGCAGGGCGACAAACTGCAGGTCGGAGGGTTGACCGACCTTGGGTACCAGTAAAGTATCCAGTTTGTCACCCGCCTGTTCCGCAACATCGATGATGTCGCGATAGCAAAAGTGGGTGTCCAGCCCGTTGATGCGCACCGAGACGGAACAGCCTGACCAGTCGAAATTGTTCAGCGCATGGATGACATTTTTCCTGGCCTGCTCCTTGTCGGGGACGGCGACGGAGTCCTCCAGATCAAGAAACACGAGATCGGCGCCCGCCTTGGGGGCTTTCTCCAGCATTCGCTCGTTACTGCCGGGCACGGCCAGTTCACTTCGATGCAGACGGTGTTTATAGGCCATCCTCTTTCTCCCTCTTTGATTTTGCTTCGATTGAGTGTGTGATTCAGTTCATACCCCAAGTATCCCCCTATTTAACATAGGCATTACCGGCTTAACAGAGAATTATTGCGCTATTGCATTGTGTAAATCACGGCTTGGTTGGACTGAGATCCGGGGAGGATGGATGTAAGTCAATTCAGAATATTTTACGATATGTTCAACTGCCGCCTATTTGTTGTCTTTACCCTTTTTAAGGTATAAACCTCGGGTATCATGTGGATGGCCAAGCTTGAACGGTGGTCGTGTCATGAAAGGTTTCCAATCTATATATAATTTGGCTGTTTTTCGTTGACTCTGATTTTTGGGTAATGTTTCGATTATGCGATTTTTGGTCTTTTTGATGAGACTTTTCCGGCTTGTCGTACTCCTTGTGTTTCTACCGTTTCCGGTTATGGCTGACAGCTTCAGTGCAGCACTTTCTGAGCAGCAGAGGGCGGTCAGTGAGGCTATCGATTCGCAGAAGCGGGTCGAGCAACTCGACGACGAGTCCCGCAATCTGTTGGAAAGCTATCGTCAGGTCTCTGCAGAACTGGAAAGACTGGAACAGTACAATGAGCATCGTCAGCGTTTCGTAGCCTCGCAGGACGAAGAGCTTCATCGTCTTGCCGAGCAACTTCTCTCCATCGATAACACCCGTCGCGAAATTGAACCGCTTATGGAACGGATGCTGGACGTGTTGGATCGTTTTGTCGAACTGGATACACCTTTTCTACCGGATGAGCGTGCCAAACGTATTGCACAGTTGCAGGATCTTGAGGGACAGAGCAATGCCACTCTTCCCGAGCGTTATCGTCGTTTGCTGGAGGCCTACCAGGTGGAGACCGAGTACGGGCGAACCATCGAATCCTACCGCGGAAAACTGGAACTCGATGGTGAACCGCGTTTGGTGACCTTTCTGCGCTTGGGACGGGTTGCGCTCTACTACCTGACGCTGGATGGCAAGGCCGCGGGTATTTGGAATAGAGCGGTTTCCCGTTGGGAACCGCTGGCGCAGGAACACAACCGCAAGATCGACAGGGCGCTACAGATTGCCGAAAAACGGCTTCCCCCCGATCTGATGCCACTCCCTCTGATCGTGCCGGAGCGGATGCCATGAAGCAATTATTCTTTCTGCTGTTTATGCTGATGCTATCCCAAAGCAGTCTGCTTTTTGCTGCCAAGGCTGATTCTCTAGAGAGTCTGTTGCAGCAGGTGCGTGAATCCAGGCAACTGCAGCAGAAGCGGGATAGATCGAGAGAGCAGCGGTTTCTCGAACAACGGGATCAGCGCGAGCGCCTGCTCGATGAGGCCAAACAGGCGCTTGCCATTGCCAAACAGCGCAAGCTGGAGTTGGATCAGCGCTACACTGAAAATCAGGGGCGTCTGATCGAGCAACGGGCTCAACTGAAAGAGAAGAGCGGCACCTTGGGCGAACTATTCGGCAGTGTGCGCCAGGTGGCATCCGAGAGTCGGAATATTTTTGGCGCTTCGTTGATCAGTGTGGAACGACCACAGGATCTGCTGTTGTTGGATGAATTGGCGGGCAGTCAGAAGCTTCCCTCTATTGAAAAACTGGAGGCACTCTGGCAACTGTTTCTCGAACGTCTGGTGGAAGCGGGTAAAATCAAACGTTTTGAAACCCCCGTGATTACCAGCGATGGGGTCGAGCAGAATGAGATGGTTACCCGGATTGGTCCCTTCAACGCCATATCCAACGGACGTTATCTACGCTATCTGCCGGAGAGCGGTCGTCTGATGGCGTTGGGCCGGCAGCCCACTCCGCGTTTTCAGTTGATGGCGAAAAAATTTGAGGCCGCCGAAGAGACAATTGAAACCATGGCGGTCGATCCCTCCCGCGGCGCAATTCTGTCGCTGTTGGTACAGTCACCCACTCTGCTGGAGCGCATTCGGCAGGGTGGGGTTATCGGTTACATCATCATCGGCTTGGGCGCGGTGGGTATTTTGCTGACCCTCGAACGACTGATTTTACTCTTCGTTACCGGACGCCGGGTTAAAAAGCAGATTGGTAATCGTTCGGCATCCGGGAAGAATCCCTTGGGACGCCTGATGCTGGCGATGAATACGCAGGCCGATAGCGATGCCGAAGCGCTACAATTGCGTTCTGACGAGGCCATCCTGAAAGAGTTGCCTGCACTGAGGCGGGGATTGCCGATGTTGGGTATCCTGGCAGCTGTTGCCCCCCTGCTGGGGTTGTTGGGTACAGTTACGGGCATGATCGAGACATTTCAGTCGATCACCCTGTTTGGAACCGGCGATCCAAAACTGATGTCCGGCGGCATTTCCCAGGCGTTGGTGACTACTGAGCTGGGACTGGCGGTAGCGATACCTCTGGTGCTGCTGCACAGTTATCTCTCCGGCCGCAGCAACCGGCTGATCCAGATCCTTGATGAACAGAGTGCTGCAATGGTGGCGCATAGGGCGGAATCCGGTGGAACGGCTGATTGAGTGGCTGCCAACCGATAGTCTGCGCTTCCTGGAGCAGGGCGGACCTGTGCTCTGGCTGATCCTGCTGCTGTCGCTGTTGATGTGGAGCATGATCACGCTCTGTTACAGCCGTATCTGGTTTGCCGGAATCGGGGCTGCCAGGATCGCGGGACAGAGTCGTTTGCCCCTCATCACTGCCTTGGCTCAGATCCTGCCGATGCTTGGTCTGCTTGGGACTGTGGAGGGCATGATCGATGTTTTCTATGTCATTGCAAGTCACGGTACCGGCAACATTCGTGGCATGGCGGGGGGGATCTCCAGTGCTCTGATCACCACAATGGCGGGGCTGGTCACTTCACTCTCCGGCTTCTACTTCGTCAGTGATCTGCGTCACCGCCTGCAGGATGCAACATGTTGCGGGGAGATTACCTGATGCGCCACCGGCATACTGAATCTGAAAGTGGCGGCGTTACCATCAACCTGACGCCGTTGATCGACATGGTCTTCATTCTGCTGATCTTTTTCATGGTGACCTCCTCCTTTGTGAAAGAGACCGGAGTTGATATTGACCGGCCCAGTGCGGCTACAGCAGTTCGTAAGGAGCGTGCCAGCATCCTCATAGCCGTTACCCGTAAAGGGGAGGTCTGGATCGATAAACGCCGCATTGATCTACGGGCAGTGCGCGCCAATGTTGAACGTCTGCATGCGGAGAATCCGGAAGGGGCGGTGGTGATCCTGGCTGATGAACAGGCGCCTACCGGCACTGTGGTGCGGGTATTGGATCAGGCGCGTCTGGCAGGGGTGGAGAGTGTTTCAATTGCCGCTTCACAGGATGCCGGGGGATGAGCCGTTCGGCCTATCTTCCTGCAATCCTGTTTGCCCTGTTGGTGAATGTAGCCCTCTTCTGGGTCATGCAGCGCATGGTGATCGGGGAGAGTACAACGCTCGACCGATCAGTGGCCGAACCCTTGGTGGTGGATTTCATACGCCTGAATGCGGAGCCGGAACCTCCGCCACCAGAGCTGTCGGATGAACCGGATCAACCGCCACCAACAGCCTCGCCCAGCGCACCGCAACCTCAACGGCTCTCTTTCAAGCAGCCAGGAAACAAACTGCCGAACTGGGATACGCCGAAGATCGATATTCCTCTGAACATTGGCTCGGGTCCCTATCTTGGCGCTTTTCGTCCGCCTGCGATGCCGCTTATCCCTTCCTCTGATCCTATACCGCTGCTGCGTTTTGCGCCACGTTACCCTCAACGGGCGTTGCTGCGTCATGTGGAGGGCAGCGTTACCTTGAACTTTACTATCACAGCCGATGGCTCAGTGAGTGATCCAGAGGTGTTGAAGGCGGAACCTGTGGGCTATTTCGAGCAGGCGGCACTACGGGCGATTCGGCGCTGGAAGTTTCAACCTAAAGTTGAGGATGGGATTGCCGTTTCCCGATCTGCAAGTCAGACCATCCACTTTACGATGAAGAAAAAATGAAGTGGTTGGGTCTGCCCATTTTGTTGCTCCTGCTGGTGGGGTTTGGCACTCAGGCAGAAGAAGACGGTGGAGATGAGTACATCGCCACTCAGCTCACATACGACTATCTGTTTCTAGTCGAGGCGCTGATCCGTCACGAACGATATACAGAGGCTGCCGAAGAGCTGGATGGATTATTGGCTCGTGTGGCAGACAATCGCTACGAAACAGCCCTGGTTCATCAGACCTATGGCTATGTTGCTATCGGCCTGAATGATTATCCCGCTGCCATCACCCATTTCATGGGGGCGATCAACTCATCAGCCCTGCCAGATCAGGTTACCCATAGCCTGCGCTACACCACGGCTCAGTTACAGTTGCAGGAAGATAATGCCAAAGCGGCGCTGCAACTGTTGCAGTTATGGTTTGAGTTGGAACAGCAGCCACCTCCCCGTGCGTACGTGCTACTGGCGCAGGTCTATCGTTCGCTGGCACGGTGGAAACCGGCAATCAAGGCACTGAAACTCGCGATCAAACAGTCGGACGAAGTTGAAGAGTCCTGGTATCAGCTGCTCGTTGGACTCTATCTGGAAACTGAGCAGTTGCAGCCGGCTGCTGAACTGCTGCAAAAGATGGTAGGAATGTTTCCCGACAATGCAGATTATTGGCGTCAACTGGCCGGTGTATTGATGCAGCAGCAGCGGGAAAAGGCGGCCACAGCGGTGATGGCGCTGGCGGCCGAGAAGGGATTGTTGAAAGCGGGGGAGCTTCGTCGTCTTGCCAACCTCTATCTGCACCAGAATATGCCGCTGGATGCAGCTGAGCTGGTGGAAATCCATATAATGTCGGGACTGCTCAAGGCCAATGTCCGAAATCTGAGTCTGCTGGCCGATGCGTGGGTGCTGGCCCGCGAGCCTGAGAAAGCGTTGCCGATTTTTTCACGCCTGTCTAATATCGATCTTAGTGGCAGATCGGACCTGAAGTGGGGATCATTATTGATTGAGCTGGAGCTTTGGGAAACCGCTGCAACCCGACTGCAGCGGGGTATCGAAAGAAAGAAAAAACCTTCTGCTCGTGACTGGTTGTTATTGGGTACGTCATATGCCCGATCGGAACGTCGTCAGCAGGCTATCGACGCTTTCACCAAGGCACGGGACGCTTCGGTAAAAAAACAGGAGCGCCATCAGGCCGAACAGTGGCTTGAGTATCTGGCTGCAGAATAGCTCCCATCTCGATCTTGCCGTTGCAAGAAATGTAGGTTGGGTTAGAAGCGCGACACAGCCACGCTTTCTGTTTATCGACCCTGTTTGAGCGCATCGTAACCCAACGCTTGGGCTTGAAATTCGCGGAGAGTGTTGGGTTACGGTACACGCTTGGCTTTGGAGGAAATGTTTTTCTTAGCGGTGATGTGTACCTAACCCAACCTACGAGGTTTCAGGCACTGATTCCCGGCATTGCGATTGCGCCAAATGACACATCAAGTGAGTGAAATGCCACACTCTATCGGGCTGGCATTCAATTGGTATCAAAGGAAGTTATTGAATAACAAATAGATAAAAAGTTGGCACCCTCTTTGCTTTATTGGATGGAATATAACAATAGAAGAGGTAGGATCCATGAAGTTGAAGACCCTTGCAGTAGCCATCAGCAGTATGTTGGCAGCCCAACCGCTCTTTGCGGCCGACCAACCTGAAGTGCTTTCCGATGTTGTGGTCGAAGGTGAGGCGCAATCCTCTCCCGCGCTAACTGTCATGCCGTTGGACGAGCCATCCCAGGGCATGCCGGCAGATGCCGCTGATCTGCTTCGTGGTGTCACAGGTGTCTCCGGCGCGCGCATGGGTGGCCATGGAATCGAGCCGATCATTCGCGGCCAGAGCCAGAATCGCCTAAATATCCTGCTGGATGGTGCCTATATCCATGGCGGCTGCCCCAACCGAATGGATCCTCCCACTGCCTATTCTGCGATGGAGAGTTACGACAGTGTGACCGTAATCAAAGGTTCCCAGACGGTACTCTACGGTGGCGGCGGTAGTGGCGGCACAGTGTTGTTTGAGCGCGGTGTACCCGAGTTCGATGAGGGTGATCACTTCAAGGGCAAGGTGGATGCCGGTTATAAGAGCAACTCCGGGACCAAGGAGATCTCTGCTGATCTGGCGGCCGGTGCCGAGACCGGTTATGTCAGGGGTGTGTTTGGCTACAAGGACGCAGACAACTACGAGGATGGCGATGGTCAGGAGGTTCGTTCTGCTTATAACACCCGTTCAGGAAATCTGACAGCGGGATATACACCAGACAAGGATACCCGGATTGAACTCAATCTCGAAGCGAATCGAGAGCGTGATGTACTCTTTTCCGGCGCCAACATGGACTCTCCAGAGAGCGATTCTGACAATATTCGATTAAAGTTTGACCGGCAGGCGACGGTGGGGCCATTCACCGCTTTGAAAGCCAACATCTACAAGACCGATGTCACTCACCTCATGGATAACTACTCTCTGCGGGAACGTACGGCGATGTCAAATGCGAAGACGCCGACCACCTCGGACACGCTTGGTGGGCGTGCCAGTGGTGACCTGATGTTTGGGAACAAGATGCTGACCCTGGGTGTCGATTACCAGAAAAATGACCGTGATGCAGAGCGTCTGACGGCTGCAGATATGATGCTGACCACTGATCCGACAATAGTGCAGTCGATCATGTGGCCAGGAGCTGAACTGGAGCAGACAGGTTTTTTCGCAGAATTGTCGATGCCGATGAATCAGGATGACAGCCTCAAGGCGGGTATTCGTTACGACAAGGTCAATGCCTCCATTTCAAGGGGTGCCGAAAAGCCGCAGGTAGGTATGAGTCCGACGCCGAATGATCTCTATGCGCTCTATTATGCTCAGGCATCGGAGAGCAGTGACGAGAATAATATCGGCGGTTTTCTGCGTTATGAACATGCCATCGACAATGGCAATCTCTTCATGGGTGTCAGCCGCAGCGTGCGCACGGCGGATGCCAGTGAACGTTATATTGCCAGTTTCATGAGGATGGGCGCCATGGTGCTGGACTGGGTGGGCAATCCGGAACTCGACCCTGAACAACATCACCAGATTGAGGCAGGTTTTGAGGTCTACGGAGATGTCTGGTCGAGCGGTTTTACTGCCTATTACAATGATGTCAGTGACTATATTCTGCGGGATCGGGCGCGTGGCCAGGAGGGTATTCTGCTCGCCAATGGAGCCACCATCTACCGCAACATCGAAGCCAGATTCTATGGACTGGAGTGGGAAGGATCTTATTTCATATCGAACTCACTCTCCGGCCGGGCAAGTCTCGCCTATGTGAATGCGGAAAATACCACCGACAGTCGTCCCATCGCCCAGATCTCGCCGCTTGAGATGACCCTGGGTGCGGATTACACCACAGGTGCTTGGGATTTTGGCGGTACCGTCAGAGCGAATGCCGAACAGACGCGGGCCGATATCATTGACGGAAGTGGTCAGGATGTCGGGGAGACTGCAGGGTGGGTAGTGCTCGATCTTTTCGGCAGTTATGCTGTAACCGATAGCGCCAATGTGCGCTTTGGTGTCAACAACCTGTTCGACAAGAGCTACGCTTATCATGTGAATCGGGCAAATCTTGATCCCTTCAGCCCTGAAGCGATCCAGGTCAACGAGCCTGGCCGTGAGCTTTGGGTGAAAGGTTCAGTGAAGTTCTAAAAGGCAATAACGCAGGCACGGGCTTTTAGCCGTGCCTGCGCTTCAAACTATCTGTTATTGCATTTTCATTGCAGGCCGGTTCGAGCGTAGCAGAACCGGCAAGCCGCTTTGTTGCCTGATCCGCTGCGCTTGATCAGGCCTACAGGTTCTAGCGGATAGAGGTTTATCTGTTGCCCAGCATATCATCCACGATCTGTTCACACTCAAACCAGTCGTTCTGGTCACTTCCATAATCGAAGTTGCGCTGCTCCGCCCGGTAATAGGCCATAGTGGCGATCATCTCGTAGCGTTCGCGGGGACTGATTACGGGCTTAGCGGGTTTGGCGGCGGCAACCCTTTTCTTGGCCGGCATAGCTTTTTTCTTAGCTGCCACCTTCTTTTTGGCGACAACTTTTTTCTTGGCAGCCACCTTCTTTTTGGTCACACTCTTTTTGCTGACTTTGGGTCTTTGGGTCTCGTCGTTCTTTGTTTTCTTACTCAAGTTTACTTCTCCTGATTGCGGTCATGATAACCGCACATTCTATACAAAAAACAGGAACAAGCCATTACCAATAGGGATTATTGGGGAGATGGTCTGTTTTTCAATGCCTCAAGATGGCTGAGACGGCTTCCTTCCTGTTCCAGCCAAAGTGACTCAAATTCTGATTTCCAGGCATCGACTGCTGCATGAATGCCTTCGGTGAGTCCTTTTGAGAGGGTGCCTGCGATCGAAGGGTGCAGTTTTCTTTGCACCAGCCAGGGAATGAACCAGGCAAGCAGAATCAGCAGGCCTGAGTGGACGGCAAAGTCGATGCCCAGAAAATGCCCCTCTCCCTGAGTGCCGGCATGAAAACGGCTAATGATGTGATAGATTGCCCACCCAGCTGCCGATAGCGGCAAAAACCAACTCATCTCCCCCGTTATTTTATAGAAAAATCGTTGTACGGCTGTGCCTGGTTTGACCAGCGCCTTGCCTACGGAGCTTTCCAGTTGCGCCTTAAAAGTCGATTGCAGCTTCTCTGGAATGGCAGTGAGTGGTCCGGCATAAGGGGTTACCGGGATGTCATGCTGGCCAAGCAGATTTTCGAGTTCTGTGGTCAAGTCACTGATAAGGTCGTTGAAGCGTTCACTCCAGATCTGTTCAATCACTTGCTTCGTGGTCGGAAGCGAGGTGGGCAGGGTTGTTTGACGCTTGAAGAGGGATTGCGATAGCTGCTCCTGCGCCAGGAGTGTCTGCTTGAGGACCGTGCGATTGAGCAGAAGCGCATCTTCGATCTCATTAAGCCACTCTACTGTGGTCTCCTGCCAGGCATCGGCCACTTCAGAGCGCCCAAACCCTTCGAGGCGTTGTCTGAGCGCCTGTTCAACCGCGTGCAGTTCATTGAGCCGTGCCTGTATGCCAAGCTGTTGCAGCAGCGCAAGCCCGTGTGCTTCGATTGCATGATTGATGGTCTGTTCCAGCTGAGGGAAGTCGTCGTCACCCCCGTTTTTTCGGCAACTGGTGCGCAGAATATTGGGTGTATCGAATGTCTCTTTTTGTAATCGCTGTCGAAAGTCCTCCAATTGCGGATCTGACCCCCGATCCCAATGGTTCATAACAAACAGCCAGTGGTGTTTTGCGCTACGCTGTTGCAGCAGACGCCAACCGACATCGTCATGGTAGCGCTCGGGACTGACCACATAGACCAGCCAGTCGATATAGGGCAGCCAGGCCTCTACCTGCTCCCTGTGTGACTGTTCCACGCTGTCGAAGTCAGGCATGTCGAGCCATGCAATCAGGCGGCGGGTCTCATCCTGATGGTAGGCGATCCGGGTATGCTCAACAGGTAGTTCGTCTGGTAGTTTTCCCAGCTGATAATCTTCGTGAAGGTAGAGGGTTACCTCCTGTGAGGTGGGACGCTGCACACCGGTGCGGGCAATGTCCGCCCGGGCAAGACGGTTGAGCAGACTACTCTTGCCGACACCGGTACCACCGAAGAAGGCGACGATCAAAGGACGCTGCCCCTGCTGGGCAAAGAGCGTGTCGGCTTGTTGCTGCTCGATCTGCTGAAACCGCGCCAGATCGCTGCTGTTGAGCCAGCCATCCTGCTGCGCGGTCTCGGCCCATTGCTTGAGGCCCTGATACTGCTGTTTGAACTGTTCGATCATTGTGTCAAGGCCTCCAGCTCCGACTCTGCCGCAAACAGTTGTTGTTGGTCGATGAGGCAGAGTCCAGGGGCGGAGAGATTTTCCGGCAACCCCAAAAGTGCCCGCTTCAGCACATCGGCAAATAGCTGTTCCCTGACGGCCTTCAATTGGATTGCCTTCAAGTCCTGTTCCACAGTATGCATGTAGTGTCCCAGTGCCCCCTCGGTGAGCAGGGTGGAAAATGAGAGCATCGCCGGGGCGAGGATCAGGTCGTTCAGCCCGATGCCGCCGGTCTTCAGTGCTAACGCCAGTGCAGCGACATCTGCGGTGACACGGGCGGCTCTCAGGCTGTTGAGAGTGGCGGGGTGTTTTTGCAGATGGATAAAGAGCCTCTGGCTTGCGTTTTCGATTTCACTCTCGAAAAGTTGCTGATGGTGTTTCGCCGTTTCCAGCGCCTGTGTTTCGATTGTTTTGCGCTCGGAGGAGAATTGGTTCAACAGGCTCTGCCACCATCCTGGCACATTTTGGCCAGATATCGCCTGCTCTCCGATCTCCCGCTGCAACCTCAATAACAGGTGGTTTACTGCATCAGTCAATACGCTGATCTCGTGGTCCGGGCTGGTCGAAGCGGACTTGCCGCTCTTGTGACGATAGATGGCCTGTAGTTTTCTAGCGGGCCAGGAAAGGAGTTCACGGGCTTTGACCAGTCCCCCGGCAATGCCCGGAATCTCTATCAGCTCAAGCAGCCGGGCGAGGGTGCGTTGCAGGGTGTCACTGTAGTGCGGATTTTCGAGATAGTCCCGTTCATAGAGCGCGATGGATTCCTCGATAGTGGCTTCAACCAGTGATTGCCAATATTGCCCTGCGGCAATCTCCTGGCGTACTGTTTCAGTCCAGCTCGGCCAGTGCTGTTGCAGTAGCTGTTGCAGATGATTTGCTGGAAAGGGTTGTGGCCGTCGTCCGAGCTGTTCGCTGATGGCCCGCCGCAGTTCGGTTGCGCTCTGAGTGGCTTGCAGCTGTTCGTCTCCCATTACGAAAGGGAGAGGTATGACGTCGAGGGCTTCGATTTGCTCTTTTTTCAGTCGCTGCCGAATCTCCCGCTCCAATAATTCAGCTTCTTCCAAAGTTGTCTTGTTCAGACAAATCAGTAGTGGCGTATGCAGTGGGGCGATGAGTCGTAATAACTGCCATACAGACTGGTCGGCGTATTTTTCCCGGCTGACAACCAGGAGGATAAGGTCAGCCATGGCACACAATACAGGTACGCGTTGCCGGTAGCTGCGTGAGCTGACCGAATCGAAATCGGGGCTGTCCCAGACAATGGCGGGCACGAAAAAGCCTGTGCTGGCACTGCTGATGGCTCGAAGCGTATAACCCAGAGGGTCTGCAGCATCGAGCGTCTGCTTCAGTTGCCAGCCGGGAAACTGTTTTGCGATTGCAAGCTGTTGCGTTTCGCTGAGCGCGACTGTGGCAAATCCCTGGGGGTGTTGGGTAAAACCGGCGAGGGGACTCGCTTCCGCCAGCGGTTCCTCCAGCAACAGGTTGACCAGGCTGCTTTTACCCGATTGGGTGGGGCCGACTACCATCAACTGTCGAAGGGCAGACGTTTCTTCAGATAGACGATATCGTCTCAGCAGTGCGTCAGCATAGATGAGTGCATCCGATTCGAAGTCGGGGATCTCCGGCCTTGTCTCCAAGCAGGAGATAAGCCGGGTGACGAGTTGCTGTAGATGTTCCAGGTTAGCCACGCACTATGGAATTAAAATAATCATCCGCAAACAACGCCAATGAACGCTAATAAATAACTGTAGGCCAGTTCAAGCGTAGCGGAACCGGCAACATACGATCCTCAAACGCCCGATCCGCTATGCTTGATCGGGCCTACATTTGCGTTTTCAGGAGCGTTTCCGGACAGACACTTAAATGGCATCTATCCGGAAACCCATATCTAACCACGAAGCACACGAAGAAGATTTATTGTTAATCCATTTCTTACCTTCGTACTCTTCGTGTGCTTCGTGGTAAAAACAGTGTTTCCGGACGGGCACTAAGTAATAACCGTCGGTTCGCTGCGGCCGGTTCTGCTCTCGATCTCCGCCAATGATTTAGCAATCTCCACCAGGGGTTGCATCACTGTCTGAGTCTCTTTGCCGTGGTTTGCAGGATCCGGCTCATAGACTTCCAGATAAACCCGCAGGGTGGCGCCTTCAGTGCCGGTGCCGGAGAGTCGATAGACGATACGGGAGCCATCGGTAAACCCAATGCGGATGCCCTGGTTCTTGGAAACGCAGCCATCTACCGGGTCGGTGTAGGTGAAGTCATCTGCATAGTCGACGGTGTAATCGTCCAGTGGGTTGCCGGGCAGTTCGGTGAGGTGATCCCGCAAGTGCTGCATCAGCGCTTCAGCTGCGGTTTTGTCGATCCCTTCATAGTCGTAGCGGGTATAAAAATTACGGCCAAACTGGTGCCAGTGATCTTTGACGATCTTGTCCACCGGCTCCTGGCGCACTGCCAGCAGGTTAAGCCAGAAGAGTACCGCCCAGAGTCCGTCTTTCTCCCTGATGTGGTCAGAACCGCTGCCGAAACTCTCTTCGCCACAAAGGGTGATGCGCTTTGCATCCAGCAGATTACCGAAGAACTTCCAGCCGGTGGGAGTTTCATAACACTCCAGCCCCAGACTTTCGGCGACTCTGTCCGCAGCCTGACTGGTAGGCATGGAGCGGGCGACGCCGCTGATGCCCTCTGAATAACCTTTGATGAGGTGTGCATTGGCGACCATGACCGCCAGACTGTCACTGGGGGTAACGAAAAAATCCCGTCCCAGGACCATGTTGCGATCGCCGTCGCCATCCGATGCGGCGGCAAAATCCACGGCATCCAGTCCACTGGAGAGCACGACGATCTCATTGGCGTGAACCAGATTGGGGTCGGGGTGGCCGCCACCGAAGTCCTCTTTGGGTTTTCCATTGATGACGGTGCCGGGTGCCGCGCCCAAGATCTCTTCCAGAATGCGTTTGGCGTAGGGACCGGTTATTGCGTGCATTGCATCGAAGCGCATCACAAACATGCCGGAGTTAAAAAGCTGGTGGATGCGTTTGAAGTCGAATAGCTCCTGCATCAGCTCCGCATAGTCGGTGACCGGATCGATCACTTCAATGGCCATCTCGCCCAGTGTCTGGGTGCCTATAGTATCGAGATCGACCGCCTCTCCTTTGGCGATACGGTATTCGCTGATTGCCTTGGTCGCCGCATAGATGGCCTCGGTCACCCCTTCCGGCGCCGGACCGCCGTTGGGCGTATTGAACTTGATGCCGAAATCCTCGTCCGGGCCGCCGGGATTGTGGCTGGCGGAAAGGATGATGCCACCGTCGGTCTTGTATTTTCGGATGACGCAGGATGCAGCGGGGGTGGAAAGCAGTCCTCCCTGGCCGACGATGACTTTGCTGATCCCGTGGGCGGCGGCCATACGGATGATGATCTGGCTCGCCTCCCGATTGTAGAAGCGGCCGTCGCCCCCAAGGACCAGGATGCCGCCTTTCAGATCCTGCTGGGTGTCGAAGATCGATTGGACGAAATTTTCCAGGTAGTGGGGCTGCTGGAATACCTTTACCTTTTTGCGGAGTCCGGAGGTGCCAGGGCGTTGATCGGAAAAAGGCTGGGTATTGACGGTAGACATTTCCATCGTGATCTTCCCGTTGAGTGAGTGCTGAGGGTGCCTATTCAACCACAGTCGAAGCCCTAATTAGAACCCCATCATATGGTTAAATACGTCTGCCGCTTGAATTCGAACCAGTCTATCCCCACTTTATTGTTCTGGATTTGTTAGAATCCGCCAAAATTTACCGTACTACTGTCACTATTCTTATCCGAACTGGCAGGATTGTAGATTATTGACTGCGATGGAGGTCGCTTTCACCCATGTCTGTTGAAGCACAAAAAGAGACCCTGGAGTTCCAGGCGGAAGTCAGTCAGGTTTTGAACCTGGTTATACGATCTCTCTACAGCAACAAAGAGATCTTTCTGCGCGAATTGATCTCGAATGCCTCGGACGCGGCAGAGAAGCTGCGTTTTGAGGCGCTAACCGATGACGCTCTCTTCGAAGACGATCCGGATCTGAAGATCCGCGTCACCTTCGACGAGGAGGCGGGAACACTTACCATCTCCGATAACGGCATTGGCATGAACCGACATGAGGTGGCCGAGACCATAGGCACCATCGCCAGTTCCGGCACCAAGAAGTTCTTCGAATCGATGACGGGTGATCAGAGTAAGGACAGCGAGATGATCGGCCAGTTTGGTGTCGGTTTCTACTCCTCCTTCATCGTTGCCGACAAGGTGACACTGGTTACACGCCGCGCCGGTCTGGGTGAGGAGCATGGTGTGCGTTGGGAGTCGGACGGGCAGGGCGCCTACAGCATTGAAAACTTCGATAAGCCAAGTCGGGGTACCGATGTAATCCTTCACCTCAAGGAGGATGAGAAGGAGTTCCTGGCGGGCTACCGTCTGCGCGGCATCATCTCCAAGTTCTCCGATCACATCTCCATGCCGGTTGAAATGGAGAAAGAGTTCTACGGTGAGGATGAAGAGAAACCCGAGACCCCTGAATTTGAACGGGTCAATACCGGTACCGCTTTGTGGATGCGCGCCAAATCTGAGATATCAGATGAGGAGTACGACGATTTCTACAAGCACGTCTCCCACGATTTCGAAGCGCCGCTGGCCCACGCCCATAACCGGGTGGAAGGTAATAACGAATACTCTGCACTGCTCTACATTCCGAGTCGCGCCCCCTTCGATATGTGGGACCGGGATCAGAAACACGGGGTGAAACTCTTTGTGCGCCGTGTCTTCATCATGGACGAGGCGGAAAAACTGATGCCGCGCTACCTGCGCTTCGTTAAGGGAGTGGTCGATTCCGACGACCTGCCGCTCAACGTCTCCCGTGAGATCCTGCAGCACAACCGCAAGATCGACACCATCCGCCAGGCCAACACCAAACGTGTGCTGGGTGTGCTGGAGAAGATGGCGAAAAACGATGCGGAAAAGTATCAGATCTTTTGGGATCAGTTCGGCAAGGTCATGAAAGAGGGACCCGCAGAGGATTTTGGCAGCAAGGACAAGATTGCAGCGCTGCTGCGTTTTGCCTCCACTCACAATGAAGGCGATGAGCAGAATGTCTCGCTGGATGATTACCTCTCCCGCATGCCTGATGGACAGGAGAAAATCTACTATATCACCGCCGAAAGTGCTGCGTCAGCCCGTTTCAGTCCCCATCTTGAGGTCTTCAAGAAAAAGGGCATTGAAGTCCTGCTGCTCTCCGACCGGGTGGATGAATGGTTGGTGTCCGGTCTTACCGAGTATGAAGGTAAGTCGCTACAGTCCGTGGCCAAGGGCGAACTCGACCTGGGTGACATGGATGACGAAGAAGAGAAGGCTTCTCAGGAGAAGCAGGCGGAGGAGCACAAGGGCCTGTTGGAAAAGATGAAGGAGGTGCTTGGCGAAGGTGTCAAAGAGGTGCGCATCAGCCACCGGCTTACCGACTCCCCTGCCTGTTTGGTAGTGGAAGATCACGATATGAGCGCTAACCTTGCCCGGGTACTCAAGTCCGTGGGTCAGGACGCGCCAGTCACCGCTCCAATCATAGAGGTAAATCTGGAGCATCCGCTGGTGGAACGTCTGGAAAACGAGGACGATGAGGCCCGTTTCGGGGATCTGACCCAGGTTCTGTTCGACCAGGCGCAACTGGCCGAGGGGGGGCAGTTGGACGACCCGGCCGCCTTCGTACGGCGCCTGAATAGCCTGATGCTGAATCTGTCGGGTAAATAGCGTTCGCACACAGTGGTATTTCTGTAGGTCGGGTTAGATGCGCAGTGTTTCAAGCCGGGTTTTGCCACCTGGCTTTGTGCGCATCGTAACCCGGCCTACGTTTCGATATTCTTCATCAATCACCATAAGACCCATATATCCACCCATTGATAGCCTCGAATAGTCGGCCGGGCAGTGCTGTGTCAGACTCGGTTCACCATAAACATACACCAGATGGAGCTTCATCATGCGCGTGATTCTGTTGGGCGGCCCCGGCGCCGGCAAAGGTACCCAGGCTAACTACATCAAGGAAAAGTACGGTATTCCCCAGATTTCCACTGGCGATATGCTGCGGGCTCACGTCAAAGCGGGCTCCGAGCTGGGCGTGGCGGCCAAGAAAATCATGGATGAAGGCGGTCTCGTTTCCGATGACATCATCATGGGCATGGTAAAAGAACGCATCACCGAAGATGACTGCAAGGGCGGCTATCTGTTCGATGGTTTTCCCCGCACGATTCCTCAGGCGGAAGCTTTAAAGGAAGCGGGTGTGCCGATCGACGCCGTGGTGGAAATCGATGTGCCGGACGAAGAGATCGTCAAGCGTATGGCCGGTCGTCGCGTGCATCTCGCATCCGGTCGTACCTATCATATTGTCTTCAACCCGCCAAAGGTTGAGGGTAAAGACGACGAAACCGGCGAAGATCTGATTCAGCGTGACGACGATAAGGAAGAGACTGTCAAGGCTCGCCTCAAGATCTATCACGATCAGACTGAGCCGCTGATCGCATTCTATGAAAAGGAAGACTGCAACTATGTGAAGATCAACGGTGTCGGTAGCGTCGATGGTATTCGCGACCAGATTTTTACCGGTCTGGGCTGAAGAGACAGGCCTGGAAACAGAGAGCCGGGATTTCCCCGGCTTTTTTGTGAAGAAACTCAACCGAAGAATTAAAGTGATGCCCGTCTGACAGACGGATGACTTTATTAGAACGTCCTGATATTATTCTGGCGGATTTCACTGGATTTAAGAGGCTGCAACGTGGCTGTCGTAGAGCTGACCAAAGAAAATTTTAACGAGACCATTTCCGACAACGATTTTGTGATTATCGATTTTTGGGCGCCTTGGTGTGGTCCCTGCCGCTCCTTCGCGCCGACCTATGAGAAGGTTTCGGAGGGTCATTCCGAGATCGTTTTTGCCAAGGTCAATACAGAGGATGAGCAGGACCTGGCAATGCAGTTCCAGGTTCGTTCCATTCCGACCCTGATGATTTTCCGCGAGCAGATCATCATCTTCTCCCAGCCCGGCGCACTGCCGGAGTCAGCTTTCAAGGAGCTGATTGGCCAGGCCGGTGGACTGGACATGGATGAGGTTCGTGCCCAGATCGAGGAAGAACAGAAGGGCGAGCAGAACGCCTGATTATTCTGTTGAATTGAAGAGAAAACCCCGGTAGTTCGGACTGCCGGGGTTTTTTTTATGGGGCAGACAGCTAAAATTCATATGCGTCGATCACCGGTTTCAGGATCATGAGAGCACCTTACTATCCCTGGAGTTTGAGAAGTCTGCTGAGTGGGCGGCCAACGATTGGTGTGGTGATCGATCTCAGCGAAGAGAACTATAGCCTGCTGATGCGTATGGCCCCGGAGCTGCACTTGATCAAAGGCGAGCTGCTCTCATGTCTTGATCATGGCATGGATCTGCATCTGGAGATCAAGGAGCAGACACCATACACAACACTTCTCCATTTGACCTACTATTTCCCCCATGCCACCGGGCACTATCCCGACCCTGACGCAATGTTGCGTGTCTATCACGATTCACGACAGGTGGATGTGATCGATATTCGCCAGTCGGCACTGCCTCTCAAGCGTTGGGGCGATAATCCTACGCTCGAACAACGTTGGAAGATCAATCTCTTTCTCTCTAAATGGCTGGCTTATTGTGTGCTGCAGGGACACAGTTTCAACCCGGGAGGGGCCGGGTTTTCCGGTGTCCATGCCTTCGAAGCACTGTAAGCAAGTACATTGTTTCTCAACTGTTAACAACACTGTAGAATCCACGGGTGCTTAGGCATGGGTGAATGCAGATGCGGGACGCAGCTTTTCAGTGTTTTATGGGGAATCTATGATTCGGGTATTGCTGGTTGACGATCATGAGTTGGTGCGAACCGGTGTCAAGGGTATTCTCGAACGTGCCTCTGATATTGAAGTCGTGGCAGAGGCAGCCAGCGGTGAAGATGCGCTGCAGATGGTTCAACAGACCTCTCCCAATGTGGTTTTGATGGACGTGAATATGCCGGGCATCGGTGGTATCGAGGCAACCCGGCGCATCCTGCGTATCAATCCTGCCCTGAAAGTCATAGCATTGACCGTACTTGATAACGATCCATTTCCCGCCCGGCTAAACGAGGTTGGGGCCGCAGGATACCTTACAAAAGGTTGTCCGGCAGAGGAGATGATCAAAGCGATCCGCACTGTCCACCAAGGCGAACCCTATGTCTCGTCGGAGATGGCGAGAAAACATATTCTTACCGATTGGAAGCGTCAGTCCGCAACGCCTTTCCAGGAACTCTCATCACGGGAGATGCAGGTCATGCTGCTAATCCTGGAGGGTCAACGCAATCAGGAGATCTCGGACGGGCTTTGCCTGAGTCCGAAGACCGTCAGTACCTACCGTCAGCGCATCTACGAGAAACTCGATGTGCGTAACGATGTGGAACTGACCCGTCTCGCCTATCGTTACGGTATCCTCAACGACAACGGCCAGAGCTGATGCCGTTCAATCTGGAGTGCCGTCTCTGCCCGAGGCTGGCGACCTTTCTTGATCAGGTCAAAGCCGACTACCCGGCCTACCATGCGCGCCCGGTAGCCCCGTTTGGCGCCCCTGACGCCCAGCTGCTCATCGTCGGGCTGGCGCCAGGTATGCACGGGGCCAATGCAACCGGCCGTCCTTTCACCGGTGACCATGCCGGCATCCTGCTCTATGAAACGCTGCACAGATTCGGTTTCGCCAGCGCCCCGGAATCCCGTTCTGCGGATGATGGACTGACACTGCACAACTGCCGTATTACCAATGCGGTGAAGTGTCTGCCGCCACAGAACAAACCCGTGGGTGCTGAGATCAACGCCTGCAACGGTTTTCTTCGGGAGGAGTTGCAGATGCTTGCAGGGAACAGTGTGATCCTTGCGCTCGGTTCCATTGCCCATAAGGCGGTAGTGAAGGCCTGCGATGGTAGGCAGAAGGATTATCTTTTTGGCCATGCTGCCGAGCATCAACTACCCAGCGGGTTGCGGCTGCTCGATTCCTACCATTGCAGCCGTTACAACACCCAGACCAAACGTCTCACCCCCAAGATGTTCCATGCGGTTTTTGCCCGTGCAAGGAAACTGCTTTAGACATCTAACGGAACGTAGGATGCAGGTGAGCTTGCGAACCGCATCATTCGCGATCGACGTTCCGGCACTGCGCTGTTTGACTCCGACCTTCTGCTATTTTAAGTCGGTATAATGTGCTCCATGAGTGAGACACCGTCCCACCCCGGCTTTGATGCCAAGACTTTCCTCTCGACACTGACCACCCGTCCCGGTGTCTACCGGATGCTGGGCCAGGATGACAAACTCCTCTATGTCGGCAAAGCGAAGAACCTGAAAAAGCGGGTCAGCAGCTACTTCAGTCGCTCCCTGAACCGGCGTATCCAGCTGATGGTCTCCCAGATCGAGGGCATCGAGGTGGTGGTGACCCATACCGAAGCGGAAGCGCTGATCCTGGAAAACAACCTGATCAAGTCGCTGAAGCCCAAGTACAACATTCTGCTGCGGGACGACAAGAGCTATCCCTACATCCATCTCTCCACTGATCAGAAGTTTCCCCGTCTGAGCTTTCGACGTGGTGCCCGCACCGGTAAGGGGCGCTATTTCGGCCCCTATCCCAGTGCCGGTTCGACCCGCGAAACACTGCAGATTCTGCAAAAACTCTTCTCCGTGCGTCAGTGCGAAGAGAGTTTCTTCCGCAATCGCTCCCGGCCCTGCCTGCAGTATCAGATCAAACGGTGTGATGCCCCCTGCGTCGACCTGGTCGATGAAGAGACCTACGCCAGAGATGTGCGACATGCGGTGCTTTTTCTGGAAGGCAAGGCCAACCGTGTGATCGATGAACTGGTGGCGCGCATGGAGTCAGCCTCCCAGACACAGGCGTTTGAAAAGGCGGCGCTCTACCGGGATCAGATCAAACGGCTGCGGCGTATTCAGGAGCGGCAGTATGTCAGCGGGGAGGGCGGCGATCTCGATATCGTGGCGGTCTCCCTGATAGGAAGCAGTGCTTGTGTGCAGGTCTTTTTTATCCGCTCTGGACGCAATCTGGGCAATAAGAGTTTCTACCCGGGGTTACCCTCCGGGGCCAGTGAGGCCAGTGTGCTGTCGGCGTTTGTCTCTCAATACTATCTCGACAAACCGGTGCCTTCCGAGATTATCCTTAATAAGGAACCGCAGGACAGAACCCTGCTGCAAGAGGTGTTAAGTAACCAGTCGGGACACAAGGTGCGTCTCAGCAGCCGGGTCAGAGGTGAGCGGGCTCGCTGGCTCAGGATGGCCGAAGGCAATGCGGAGCTGGCGCTCAAGGCCCGGTTAGCCAGCCGTATCGATATGGAGGGGCGGCTGGAAGCGCTGCAACAGGCACTGGATCTGCCGGAACTGCCCGCTCGCATGGAGTGTTTCGACATCAGCCATACCCGAGGTGAACTGACTGTGGCCTCCTGCGTGGTGTTCAACGAGCAGGGGCCGCTGAAGTCCGACTATCGCCGTTTCAATATTGAGGGGATCACGCCGGGAGACGACTATGCCGCCATGCAGCAGGCGCTGGAACGCCGCTACACCCGTATCAAAAAAGGTGAGGTGCCGTTGCCGGATATCCTCTTCATCGACGGCGGCAGGGGGCAGCTCGGCGTAGTGGAGGCGAGTCTGCGGGAGTTGGGGATTTCCGAGTTGACTCTGGTGGGCGTGGCCAAGGGAGCGGATCGAAAAGCCGGAATGGAGCAGCTCTTCTTGTTAGGCAGCAATACGCCGATTATACTGCCTGCGGACTCCCCCGCCCTGCATCTGGTTCAGCAGATTCGGGACGAGGCCCATCGCTTCGCCATCACTGCTCATCGACAGCGTCGAGAGCGTAGACGCAGAACCTCGGTGCTGGAGGAGATCCCCGGCATCGGTCCCAAGCGGCGCCAAAGGTTGCTGAGACAGTTTGGTGGTCTGCAGGAGCTTGCCCGGGCCGGCATCGAGGATATATCGCGGGTGGAGGGCGTCAGTCTGAAGCTGGCGGAACAGATTTATCAGACCTTTCATGGAGAAGATTAGCTAAGCATGTGGAACATCCCCAATCTTCTCACCTTGCTGCGGATCGTCCTGATACCGGTCTTCGTGCTGATTTTCTATCTGCCGGTCGAGTGGGCGCGGATAGGCTGCGCCGCCGTCTTCTCTCTGGCTGCAGTCACAGACTGGCTGGATGGATTTCTGGCCCGCCGCTGGGGACAGGTGTCGCCCTTTGGGGCCTTTCTCGACCCGGTTGCCGACAAGCTGATGGTAGCCGTTGCTCTGTTATTGCTGGTGCAGTCGGAACCCACCCCCTGGCTGGCACTGCCCGCCGCCATCATTATCGGACGTGAGATCACCATATCGGCCCTGCGGGAGTGGATGGCCGCACTGGGGGCTCGGGCTCAGGTGGCGGTGTCTGTCATTGGCAAATTCAAAACTGCGGTTCAGATGCTGGCTATTCTGCTACTGATCATTCAGCAAGACTTGTGGGGATTGCCGATCCATACAGTCGGTTTTGTACTGCTCTATATATCGGCGATTCTGACGCTCTGGTCGATGATTATCTACCTGCGTGCAGCCTGGCCCAGTTTGAAGGGCCAGGTTGTGGTTGAGGGTGAACTGGAAAAAGAGTGAGCAACCTGATCCCATCCCACTCGAAATGTAGGCTGGATCGAGCGTAGCGGATCCGGCATAAGCTGATCATTCATGGCGCATTACGCCTGATTCGCTGCGCTTGATCAGGCCTGCGGGTTATTGGTATTTTCTGGTGGTCAATTTCACCTAGACTAGTGGTATGCCAACCAGCCGCAGGATCTTTCTTGCCATCCTGATTCTGGGCGCCTATTCCCAGATCGTGCAGGCTCTTCTGATTAGGGAGGGGCTGGTGGTCTTCTACGGCAACGAAGTGAGTCTGGGTGCTTTCTTCGGCAGCTGGCTCTTCTGGCTGGCACTGGGTTCCCTGCTGGTGGTGCGTTGGCGGGAACGGCCTATGGTGCAGGATCCTCTGCCCTGGATCAGCCGCCTGTTGCTACTGCTACCTTTGGTACTGATCCTGCAGGTGTTGATGTTACGCACCGTGCGTCTGCTGTTGGATGTCTCCGCCAGCGAATTCGTACCACTGGGGGAGCTCTTTCTCTCCCTCTTTCTTATTGTCGCCCCCGGCAGCCTGCTGTTGGGTTTCGCCTTTCCGCTGGCCTGCAAAGCGTTGCGGGATTATGCCGGTGATGGGGGGAATCAGGAAACCGTCAGGGATATCTCCAGGCTCTACATTGCGGATGCACTTGGAGCCCTGCTGGGTGGGGTGCTCTTCACCTTTGTCTTTATACAGTGGCTGGGAATCACCGCTACGCTTGGGGTGACTACCCTGTTGCTGGCGGTCACAGCGCTAAAATTAAAACGAAGCAGCGCCGGATCACGCTGGCCAGCCATCCTGCTGGCAGTTCTCGGTTTAATCATTACTTTACCTGTCGTCAGTCCCTGGCTCGACCGGCAGATGGAGACCCTGCGTTTTTCCACCTTGCAGCCGGGCCTGGAGTTGTTCGATGCGACGGAGACTCGCTATGGGCATTTGGCTATAGCGGGTTTTGGCGGGCAGACGACGCTGGTGAACAACGGCCAGGTGGCAGAGAGTTTTCCCTTGCCGCTCGAGATTCGTCAACAGGCTGCCTATCTCATGTCCCAGGCGGCAGGCGCAAAACGGGTACTGCTGTTCGGCGGATTTGCCAGTGGCCTGGCGGTGGAGCTGCTGCACTACCCGGTTACCCAAATCGACGTGGTGGAAGAGGATGAGCAGGCCTTTCGGAAAGTCATGCCCTACCTGCCGGAGCAGAGCCGCAAGGCACTGGCCGATCCCCGTCTCCAGATTCATTTCATGGATGGTCGACGCTATCTCAACAGCTTACCGGTGGCCGAACACTACAATCTGGTGCTGGTGCTCAATGCGACCCCTTCCAGCGCCTACAGCAACCGCTATTTTACCTCGGAGTTCTATCAGGGCGTGCGGCATCAACTCGCGTCAGACGGGGTGTTTTGCACCCGCGTGAGTGGCGCCTCCAACTATCTCGGGCGCACAGTTCGCAGTTTCAGCGGGTCGGTCTTTCGCACGCTGCGGGAGGTGTTGCCAAATGTAGCGGTCGCACCCGGTGATAATTATCTCTTCTGTGCATCCACCGCTGCCGGACGAGTGACTGAATCGGCGTCGGAGCTGGAATTGCGCTACCTGGATATCCCGCTCGAAGATCATCGGTTCCCGGCGAAAGTTTTCTACACGATCTTGCCGGATGATGAGGTGCGTTTTGTGCGGGATCAGCTGGAGCAGCCCGGCAGTGAACGCAACAGCGATGCACGGCCCGTTACCTACTACCTGAACATGCTGTTGTGGGGGCAGTTCAGCGCCTCTGGCTTTGCCGACTGGATGGAACAGTTGCGTGGTGTGGGAATTTGGGCTTATTTGCTGCCGATGCTGCTGTTTCTTCTGCTCTGGCTGCTGCGCACCTCACTTGAAGGTGGTCAACGCAGCAGCCGTCTGCGCAAGGCATCCACGCTGATCCTCTTCGTGCTCGGACTGGTTGCGATGGCCGCCCAGCTTGCCGTGCTGTTCAGTTACCAGTCCCATATCGGCTTTATGTTTGAGCGGGTGGCCCTGCTCAATGGGCTTTTTATGACCGGTCTGGCGTTAGGGGCAGGGGCGGGCAGTCTGCTGGCTCGTACCGATCGTCCTGCCCTCCGCCTGGGGATCGTACTGATACTGGTGACCATATTTCTGGCTGCGCTGCCCCATCTGTTGAACTGGCTTGGTCAGTTGGCGATTGGCTGGCAGGAGTGGGGCTATCTTCTGATCTCGCTGCTGTTGGGGCTGCTGGCGGGCACAGGATTTCCGTTGGCAGTAAAGATCACCGAGTTGGAGCAGGCGGCGGTGGTGCGTAGCAGTGGCATAACCCAGGCGGCGGATAACCTGGGTGGCGCTGTTGGCGGACTGCTGACCGGGGCGTTGATGGTGCCGCTGCTTGGTATCGAGTGGAGCAGCTACCTGCTGGCGATCTTCACCCTACTGATGCTCCTGCCATTGCTGTTTACTGCAATAGCGCCGCAAAGGATGACGCCACTACAGCTCAGGGGCAGACACGCCTTTCCCTGGCCCAATCTGGGGTGGAGGCTGGTTTTTCTCGTGTTGCTGAGTCTTGCCTGGGCACAGTATCAGCAGGCCATAAAACCTGCGCCTCAACTCCATTTCAGTGATCAATTGCTGGCGACAGTCAGTGAATCGAGCGTGTTTGAACTGAAGGAAATGCCTTTCATCCACTATCTTGGGTCGGTTCCAAAGGGTACTGCCGATATTTTTGCCTTGGCTACAATGGCGGTGGCGCCGGAGGTGTTGGGTTTTGCCGGACCGATCAACCTGTTGCTCTCCGTGGATGCAAAGGGGCGATTGCGGGAGGTGCGTTATATCGATTCCAATGAGACCCCCTCCTATATTTCCGGCATCGATGGTTGGCTTACCGGGCTTGCAGGCATGGACCTCTCGGTTGGGCCGTTATCGCTCTCCCGTGTTGATGCCCTCACCGGAGCGACCATCAGTAGTGAGGCGGCTTTGGCATCGATCAACCAGGCGGCTCGCGTGGCAGGGCAAACCGCGTTCGGTAAAAGTTTTGCCCAAGCCGCATCACAAGAGGAGGCACAACCCGCTTGGTACTCTCCTGAGTTTATGGTGACAGTGGGACTGCTGCTGCTGTTTTTTCCCGTTTATCTTTCAGGCAGTGAAAATGGCAGATTGATCTATCAGTTCGCTGCCTTGATGATTCTTGGGTTTTGGCTCAACAGCCAGGTGACTGAGGTGGATCTGGTCAATCTTGGTTTTGGGCTTTTCTCCTCTATTGCCGATAATCCGCAACACTGGCTGCTGATCGGATTTGCGCTTGTTACGACCCTGCTGTTTGGTCCGGTCTGGTGTGGCTATCTCTGTCCGTTTGGGGCATTGCAGGAGTTTGTCTCCCGAATCGGGCATCGGCTGGGTTTGCGCAGCTATGCCAGCCGCCCGTTGGATTCCCGGCTGCGGTTTTTGAAGTATCTGCTGCTCGGTTTGTTGTTGATTGTGGTATGGGGTAGCGGTGATTCATCCTGGGCACTATTCGATCCGATGCAGTATGTATTCGGTGAGCACTGGCCTGAATGGATGCTGGGAATTCTGCTGCTGGTCTTGCTGGGCGCGCTGTTCCACTACCGTTTTTGGTGCCGTTATCTCTGCCCGCTGGGGGCGTTTTTGGCCTTCGGCAATAAATTTGCCCTGTTGCAGCGACTGGCGCCGGAGCGCCGTTTCAACCATTGTGACCTCGGAGTGCGGGAAACCTTCGATATCGACTGTATCCGTTGCAACCGCTGTCTTACCGGCAGGGATACCCATCTCAAGCTCCGTGGGTTCGGCAAGGAGAGATAGCGGTAATCGGGTAAAACACAGGCCGGAAGTTTCTGTCTAAACTGTTAGAAGGAAGCGGAAAATTTGGGCCATGATCTCCATGTTGCAAGCGATCCGACATTGGCATAGCAGTGATTACAGACTCGTCGGGCTGTTGAGCCTGACGTTGGTCGTGATCGCGCTGTTTCTGGTCGGGCAGCAACAGACGGAGATGACCGGCTCAAGCTGGCGGCGAATCGATATGGAAATCTTCCAGGAAAGGCTGGATAGCGGCAAGTTGAGCGCTCATGAAGCTGAGTGGTTCCACGTCGCCAAACCAGCGGAGTTGCAGCAACGCAAGCCCAGGGGTACGCCATGAGAGAGGTGGTTTGCGAACTCTGTCCGCGCAAGTGTGTGATCCCCGAAGGGGGGGCAGGTGACTGCCGGGTGCGGGTTAATATTGGTGGCAAACTGCTGGCTTCCACCTACGGACGGCCCTCTGCGATGCACGTCGATCCGATGGAGAAGAAACCGCTCTACCATTTTCATCCCGGCTCACCCGTGTTTTCCATTGCGACGGCAGGTTGCAACCTGCACTGCCTCAACTGCCAGAACTGGCAACTCTCCCAAAGTGGCGGGGAGGAGATAGAGAAGATCTTCAACGCTGACCCCGTGGATCTCGTTGCCCTGGCCAGAGATCAGGGCTGCGAAAGCATCGCCTACACCTACTCCGATCCGGTGGTTTTCTACGAATATGTCTATGACAGCAGTATCCTGGCGCATGAGGCCGGGATGCAGAATGTATTCATCACCGCCGGCTATATCAATACCGAGCCTCTGCGCCGTCTCTGCAAAGTGATCGATGCCACTAACACCGATCTGAAGGCATTCGACGACGGTTTCTACCGCAAAACCACCGGGGCAACGCTGCAGCCGGTATTGGATGCCCTGGTGACTTTTCGGGAGGAGGGGGTCTGGCTGGAGGTGACCAATCTGCTTATCCCGACGCTGAATGATGATCTCTCCATGATCCGGCGCATGGCGAAGTGGATCAGAAGTGAGTTGGGGGAGGGTACTCCCCTCCACTTCAGCCGCTTTCATCCCATGTACCGGATGCGCAACCTGCCGCCGACGCCGGGAGAGACCCTGGATCGTGCGCGTCAGGAGGCGATGGATGCGGGGTTGAAATACGTCTATATCGGCAATATCTCAGGACATATGGGCAATTCAACCTACTGTCCGGTCGACGGCACTCTGTTGATCAAGAGAGAGGGTTTCCTGATCAGTGAATACAACCTGACCAGCGACGGTCGCTGCCCGACCTGTAATGAGCCGGTTCCGGGAGTCTGGCAATGAGGATGAGAGAGATGATGAAACGCAACAGGCATTCCCGCAGACGTTTTCTGGGAGTGCTGGGTGGTATGCTCGCAGGAGTGGTGGCCCTCCCCTGGACGGTTGGAAGCGCGCGGGAGAAGAAAATGGCCATGCGTGAGGCGGACTACTACCGGCCCAGGGGATCAGACGAATAGGGGGAGAGAAGAATGAGATTCGGTCAGTTTCGGCTATGGATAATTGCCGCGCTGCTGGTGGCGGGGCTGTTGCTGATATCCCACTCCCTTGCGGGTGAAAAGGTCAGGGAGAGTGTGCTTGCAGGCGCCTGGTATCCGGATAATTCGCTACAGCTGGCCAAGGTTGTGGACGGCTTTCTGGATGACCCTTCCGATGTCCGGCCCAAGGCGAAAAATCCTCTCCGGGCGCTGATCGTTCCCCACGCCGGTTACATGTACAGCGGGCCAACCGCAGCCAAAGCCTTCAGGTTGGTGCGCGGCATGGATTTCACACGGGTTCTGTTGCTGGCGCCCAGCCACTACAGCGCCTTCAAGGGACTCTCTATTGCAGATGTGGCTGCCTATCAGACTCCGCTGGGCACTGTGTCGCTGGATCAGGTTGCAGTGCAGCAGTTGCGCAGATCTCCCCTTGTCAGTGCCCATACAGAGGCACACAAACGGGAACACAGCATCGAAATTGAACTGCCGCTGCTGCAACGCGTGCTGGAACCAGGCTGGAAACTGGTGCCGGTACTGGTGGGGCAGATGGACGATGAGACCTACCCGCAGGCAGCAAAACTGCTGCGGGAGCTGGCGGATGAGCAAACCCTGGTGGTGGTCTCCAGCGACTTCGCACACTATGGCAAACGGTTTGGCTATACGCCGTTTCCGTTGAATGATGAGACGCCTGCAAATATCCAGCAACTGGATGGGGATGCGATTGAACGGATAGTGGAGGGGGATGCAAGGGGGTTTCTCGACTATCAACAGCGCACCGGCATCACCATCTGTGGATTTCGTCCCATTGCACTACTGCTGCACATGCTGCCGGTCTCGGCTGAACTGGAACAGCTGGTCTATGAGACCAGTGGTCAACTGACCGGCGACTATGAAAATTCGGTCAGCTACGTGGTGATTGCAGTGAGTGCCCAGACAGCAATCGCTGACAGCCAGGGTTCAGACGGGAGGCTGAGTCGCGAGCAGCTCAAGATATTACACCGGATTGCCGTGGCCGGAGTCAGGCGTGCGGTACTGGATGACAAGCATGAAGGCGAGCAGTGGTTGCGCAATCTGCCGCCGGAGCTTGAGCGGCCATCCGGGGCATTCGTGACTCTCAAGAAGGATGGTATGTTGCGCGGTTGCATCGGCTATATCCGGCCACGCGACCCACTCTTCCAGGCTGTGTTGAAGAATGGTGGCAATGCAGCGGTACGGGACCGCCGCTTTCCGCCGGTAACGCCGGAAGAGTTGGAAGGGCTTGAGATTGAGGTGAGCGTACTGACGCCTCCGCGTCCCATTGCCCACTACGAAGCGTTCAAAGTGGGTCAACAGGGCATTATTTTAACAAAACAGGGTCGAAGTGCGGTTTTTCTTCCGGAGGTTGCGGTGGAGCAGGGTTGGAATCGGGAGCAGACGCTGACCTATCTGGCGAGAAAGGCGGGATTGCCCGCAGATGCCTGGAAAGATGGGGCAGAGTTTGAAGTGTTTTATAGTGAGAAGTATGCAGCGCCTTATGGCTCCAGCCATGAGACTGCAAAGGAGTAAAAGATGAAACGGTTACTGACAATATTGAGTTTGGCTGTGTTGCTGAGTCTTGCCTTCCTGGTGAATGCCCAGCCGCCCTATGGATATCCGGGATACGTGGGATCACCTTACCAAGCTTCCGGTTTTCGTCATTTTCAACGGTTGAGAATTGAAAAGGGCAGGAGCGAAGCGGGGTATGTGGTAAGGATCCATACTGAAAACATCGATCCCCAAGCGGTTCAGGTGAATGTGAAGGGAAGATTCCTGGTGATCAGTAATGATACCAGCCGGGAGGCAGAACGGAGCAATGAGCAGGGTAGCTACAGTTACAGTCGCAGTTCGAGCAGTTTCAGTCAACGCATTTCGATTCCCAGGGATGCCGATGTGGAGAATATGAAACGGGCTGAAAGTGAGAACCTAGTGACTATTACCCTGCCGGTGCGTGAGGGTTTTCGTTACTGATTTCGTCGCTTGGAGAGGGAGTGGACCTCTGATCCCTCTTTAATTAGGGAAAAAGGGGTTGACAGTAGCACCTGTGTCGTTAAAATACGCCTCGTTCTTATGTGACGCGGGAATAGCTCAGCTGGTAGAGCACAACCTTGCCAAGGTTGGGGTCGCGAGTTCGAATCTCGTTTCCCGCTCCAATATTTTCAAGAGCCTCGGCTAAACCGAGGCTTTTTTGTTTCAAGATTTGCCACCTTAATGGTGGTAGAATCTGAGCCTCTCATAGGCTGAGTGGCAGAGTGGTTATCTGCAGCGGCCTGCAAAGCCGTGGATCGCCGAAGTTCGATTCCGACCTCAGCCTCCATTACTTTTGTAACTTCTGTTGTCTGCTCATCCGCCCGGATGAAGTAAAATTGGTACGCAAGAGACTTGCCTACCACAATCCCTGGATTCTGGCGCAAGCCGATCACCGGCTTTATGGCGATACACGACCTCTGGCCAGCCGTCATCAGGTGTTGGAGAGTCTCCTGCCATTTGTTGAGTTACAGTGCCAAAAAGGTATTCCACTCAAACGCATCACCCGGCACATCCTCGGACTTTTTCACGGCTGTCCCGGCGCTCGTGCCTGGCGCCGCCATCTGAGCGAGCATGCCCATAACCCCGACGCAGGTCCTGAGCTGATTCAGCAGGCGGCGGCTCTGGTTCCGGAAGGGTCCGGCAACGCCGCGTCGTGATCATTCAGACGAAATTGCCGGTTCCGCTACGCTTGAACCGACCTACATTTCTGGGATGTAGGTTATTTCACAACCAAGGACGATTATGATCCCCCACCCATGTAGGCCTGATCAAGCGTAGCGGATCGGGCAAAGAGGTTCGATTCAGCAAAGTCTGAGCCGATACTGGCCTATGTGTTCGATCCGACCCGCATCTTTCTTAATACCTGGTTTTCGCCTAGTCTTGTAAGTGAGGAACAAAACGCCTCCATGCCAACAAAAAACCAATCCAGGGAATGAACAAATGTCTGCAAAATCCACCGAAGAACCCTATCTTCCTTACCGAAATAGTGATGGCTCTTTCTCCGATGAGAAGATCATGCAGGAGGAGTTGGATGAGTACATCAGCAAACGGCGTGAAAATCACGCACAGGCTGAACCCACAGACAAAAACCTGACGGGCCTGGCCCTCTCCGGCGGCGGTATCCGCTCCGCCACCTTCTGTCTTGGCGTGATGCAGGCATTGGCCCGCGAAGGCATCATGAAGCGGTTCGACTATCTCTCCACCGTCTCTGGCGGTGGTTATATCGGTTCATCACTGACCTGGATTCTGCACAGCAAATGGGCAGAGGGGAAACAGCGTAAGGAGGCTTATGACGACTCCAACGCACCCAAAATCCGTTTCGGCGTCTCCGTGGATGACTTCCCCTACGGCACAAAACTGCGTAACCGCGATGCAGACCCGCACAATGGAGCAGACAAAGGCGACAAGGTTGAACTCAGTGGCGACGACTACCGGGGCGCCGCCATCCTGCGCTATCTGCGTCAACACGGTAACTATCTGACACCGGGTGACGGCATCACCTTTCTCTCGCTGATCGGCGTCATCCTGCGGGGCATGTTCATCAGTATTATGGTATTCCTTCCCTGGCTACTGCTGGTCTTCTTTCTACTGGCGGAAAACGGCTGGTTCACAGACAAGGTCTATGGTGACGTTACCGTGTTCACCTTTGGCGGCCTTGCACTGTTCGCCACCTTCCTTGTCCTGTCGATTGTTTACGCCGTTCTGACCCGCTGGTCGAGCAAAACCCATAAGGTGGAAAATTCTTCGTACAAAAGCGCATGGTCGCGGATTACTGTCTGGTACAAGTTGCGCCGGGAGTATGAAAAATGGGTGCCCTACCTGCTAGCCCTCGGTGCTGCACTGCTATTGTTGGGATGGCTGCCTGACTTGACCGAGCTGATTGCCAAACTTCTGCAACCGAATCTGAATAAGGCGGACATAACCATCTACATTGCCAATGATACCAAGGGACCATTGATGGCCCTGCTGAGCACCATTGGCGGCGTACTTGCAGCGATGGCTTCATTTTTCAAATCCGGCAAAGAGGATCAGGGCAAACTCTCCACCGGTCTGCTCGCCTTCATCGCATCCGTGCTGCTCACACTGGGGCTTTTTGTCGGCACCTACTACATGGCGATTCGGGTCGCAGAGAGCAGCAACATCGATGCCGGGTGGTATCTGGCATTGGGGGTAGCGGTCACCAGCTTTATCGGATGGCTTGCCAGCATCAACTATCTCTCCATTCATCGTTACTACCGTGACCGCCTGATGGAGTCCTATCTACCGGATGTCGGCCGCGTTCTGGCCGGCAGTCCGGGACCTTCCCAGGCATCGCCCCTGGCGGATATCGGCGCGCTGAAAGATATGTGTGCGGTGGAAACAGAGGATCCAAAGGACTCCGCTGTCGGTCCCTATCACTTGATCAATGCCAACGTGATCCTGGTGGAGTCCGGCATCAACAAATACCGTGGACGTGGCGGAGACAACTTTCTCCTCTCGCCACGTTTCTGCGGAAGCAACGCCACCGGCTGGCACCGCACCGAAAGCTATATGGGTGGCGATCTGACACTCTCCACCGCGATGGCCATCTCCGGGGCGGCTGCCAATCCGAATACCGGCGTCGGCGGCGAGGGCCCGACCCGTCAGCCCCTGCTGTCACGACTGATGGTGTTTCTGAATCTCGGCCTGGGTGTCTGGGTGAGCAATCCAGACCCTCAATGCCGCAGATGGGCCAAGGTGGCTAATTTCCTCTCTCCTGGAAGCTGGCCACTGCTGCCATGGAAGAAACTGACGGAAAAAGAATCTTTTCTGCAACTGAGCGACGGCGGCCACTTCGAAAACCTCGGCATCTATGAATTGATCCGGCGGCATCTGAAACTGATCGTTGTCTGCGATGCCGGCGCCGACCCCGATTTTCAGTTCGGCGATCTTGCCAATGCCATCGAGAAGGTCCGTACCGACTTTGGTGTGTGCATTGAATTCGAAGAGGGCCTGAGTCCGTTGATTCCATCGACGCACAATGAGTGTAACCACAAAGACCCTAAACAGATCCCATACGCCGACGCCGGTTATGTCCGTGCGACAATCAAGTATCCGGGGGCAAAAAGCAGCGCTGAGTACGGCACGCTGATCCTGATAAAAACGACCTACGTCCGCAATTTGCCAGAAGACCTTCTCGGATATAAAAAAGCCCATCCGGCCTTCCCCGATGAATCCACGGCCGACCAGTTCTTCGATGAGAAACAGTTCGAAGCCTATCGTGTGCTGGGATTTCATCTGGGTCGACAGATGGTGACCGACAACAGGGATCTGCTGAAGAGACCCACTGGGTAACATCCGTCCCTGAAACGAGTATGGATGTTTCCGGTTTTCGCTTTTCCTGATGAGAATGATTTATAATTGTCTCCATGATTGAGAAAGCGTATAGATCCACGCCTCCAACAACCTTCTCCGCAGATGTGGAGCAGCGACTGCGGGCGCATGGGATCAACCCGACGCAGCAGCGTCTGACGATTGCCGGAAAGCTCTTTGCCAAACACCAGCATGTGACCGCTGACCAGATCCATGAAAGCGTGAAGCCGGGACAGAGCTACGTCTCCAAGGCAACTGTCTACAACACACTGGGCCTGTTTGTTGAAAAGGGGCTGTTGCGGGAGATCTTTGTCGATTCATCCCGCACCTTCTACGACTCCAATATCCAACCCCACCACCACTTCTACAATGTGGACACCGGTGATCTGATCGATATCAAAGAGCACCTGAATCCCTTCTTTGTGGAGAGCGATCTTCCTCAAGGCACCCTCCTTGAGGATGTGGATATCGTCATTCGGGTGCGCGAAAAGACCGCCGCATCCTATTAATCAGTAGTGCACTGACCAGCCACAATGGACTGGTTTCCTCTGACCCTCTTCTGTGCCTTCAGTCTCGCCGCCGCAGATACCCTGACCAAAGCAAAACTCTCCGACTATTCGGCACGGGAACTGGCCTTCGTGCGCCTGACACTGGCCGGACTGCTGGTATCGCCTCTGCTGTTGAGCCAACCTTTTCCCGCACTGCCCTGGGTCTTCTGGGGCTGGGTCGCCGCCATCGTGCCGCTGGAGATCCTGGCGATGCTGCTCTATATTCGGGCGATCCGGGATTATCCTCTGTCACAAACCCTGCCATATCTGGCCTTTACCCCTGTGTTTGTCACCCTGGTCGGCTATCTGCTGTTGGGGGAGTCGGTCAGCGGTGACGGCTTCATCGGCATCCTGCTGGTGGTGGCAGGGGCCTGGCTGCTGAATTTCGATCAGGCTGAATTGCGGGAGTGGCGCACCTGGGGCAACCCGCTGACCCATATTTTTCGCAACCCCGGCCCCCTTACCATGCTGAGTGTTGCCTTTCTCTATAGCTTTACCGCAGTGGGAGATCGAGTAGGGTGAGGCGTCACCGCCTCATCCCTCTCACAGAACCGTACGTACGGACCACGTATACGGCTCCTGTAAACAATTATCTCAGATAACTGAGACAGAAATACCTGTCTGAGTACTGGCCATATCCACCAACTTCAACTCCTCATGAAGCCAGCGGTTTGGCATGGCAAAGCTGGCTAAGGGACTGACTGCATTACGCCAACTATGCATCCGGATAAACTTAAACGGTGGC
>NZ_JAAVSH020000001.1:1644229-1651410 GCF_011947365.2 endosymbiont of Lamellibrachia barhami | reverse complement strand
TTGTTCAGTTACATGTGCTCTGATTAGACTTGGTTGCCACTTCACCTTCTTTGCATGTCAACTTTTTGGCTGTCACCAAGCCCACTGAACCTCCGTCGATGGTCATTCCAGTTTCTCCTCCACTGTACCCAGGCTTCCCTGGCGGAACTTCATCACTACAGGCTCATCACCCTCACACTCCCAAACATCTAGTCTCCTCTTTGTTGGTGAGCGAAAACAAGGACTGTACGAGCTTCCCCGTTACCTAGGCTTCCCGGTAAGCAACATATCACCAACACAGGCCTGACCGATGTGGGCTTCGCCCTATTTCGCAAGGCTGGCCCACCTGTTGTGCCGAACCAGGTTCACTTGCGTATGTCGCTTACTTCGCAGCTGCCCTTCAGACCCGCGTTACCAGCGCTGCGCCCTTTGCCAATCAGTTGTCTACCCCTCGATGGGTGACGCCTCTTCTTTCCGGAAGGACAAAGGTTTGCCTGCTTCGCAGAGCAAACGAAAAGGCGCCATGCAGTACATGGCGCCGGAACTGTTCGGCCCACTCTATTTCGCCCTTGTGGGCGTCGCACTGCTACCGTTGCTGGCAAAACCGCTATCGATCCGGCGTATCTGGCGCAAACCGCTGCCCGTGTTCGGCGTCGCCGGATTGATGGGGATCATGCTGATCACCCACTTCATCGCCCTGGAGCAGGTGGAAGTGGCCTATATGATTGCGGTCAAACGCACCAGTCTGCTGTTCGGCATCCTATTCGGCGCCTTCATTTTTCGTGAGACCGGTCTGCGCAGCCATCTGCTGGCAGGCGCGGTAATGCTCGGCGGGGTTTTTCTGATTGCTGCCGGCTAAGACAAGCGGCGGTAGAAATCTCTCTGGAGGAGTTCCAGCAACTGTTTCGTCTCGTCGCCAGGATTGGCCCGCGCAAAATCCAGACAGGTCTGATCGAACAGGGTTCTGATCTGTTGCCCGGAGAGTGACCTCGACCCTTTTGGTTTTGTTTCAACCTGCATATCCAGCGGTTCGACCTCCGCCGATTTCATCATCAGCCGGTTGTTGCCGCTCCCCTCCTCACTCGCGGTAAGTGGACCAATCTTGGTGTAGAGCTTGTCTTGGAAACGAAAACGCTGACCGGTGGGAAGGTGGGGGAATTTCATGGCAGTATTGACTCAATCTCTAAGGCGGCTGTTCATCGCCACATTTAAACAACAGTTTCGCTGTAGGTCGGGTTAGATGCGCAGTGTGCCAAACTTGAATTTCGCAGCCAGGCTTGCCGCGCATCGTAACCCGACAAGACAGTGTCGGGTTACGATGCGCATAAAATGTTTGCCTAATTCCAGCTTATGCCACTGCGCATCTAACCCGACCTACGTCAAATTGTGCTGAATGGTTACTCTCTCGTTTCAGCACATTCACAGCGCTGCAGATTCAACTTGGCGCTGATCTGTTCCAACAGTGCGGATGAGGGCGCTTCTGTAGTATCCCATTCAAGCAGAAAAGGCTGTTCGGCGACAGAGAACGCCTGACTTTTTTTCAATTGGCGCTCCAGTACGGTGAGATCCGCATCTGAGGGATCACTCTCCTCCCGGTTGCGCTGCTGCACACGTTCGCGCAAAAGCCCGACCGGGGCATGACAAGCCAGGATGAGGAATGGGCAACCCTGAGTTTGCGCCAGTTTTCTGAAACGGTCGCGCGCTCCCGCATCGAGAAAGGTGGCATCGATGATCGTGGTAAATCCTGCCTGGATGGCTGTAGTCGCTATGGCGTGCAGACGGGTGTAGGTTGCCTCTGTCACTTCGGGCCTATAGATCCCCTCATCCGGCGCCGAGACCAGTGACTCGCCCGTGAGAAGACCGCACAGCCGTTTGCGCTCGACATCCGAGCGCACCTGTATGGCAGGCAGATGTTCCGCCAACCAGCCTGCGACCCGACTCTTGCCGGACCCGGAGAACCCAAAAGTGATAATCAGGGCCGGTGGCATGACCTGACTCAGGCGGGCAGCAAGATCGATGTGAGCAGCATACTCCGCTGCAGTGGAACGTCTCTCATCCCTGCTCAGGCCGGATTGGGCCAGGCGGATCGCCGTCACCTTGGCGCGCACCATGGCACGGTAGACAAGGTAGAACGGCAGCAGCGGCAGCCCATCGTAGTCCCCGGAGATCTCAAGATAGGCGTTGAGAAAGCTTGCAGCCTCCTGCTGCAACCCTTTGTGTTGGAGATCCATCAGCAGGAAGGCCATATCACTTTGGGTATCGATCCAACGCAACTGCGGATTGAATTCGATCCCATCGAAGATACAGATCCGCCCCTGAAACCGGGCAATATTGCCGAGGTGCATATCACCATGACACTCCCGGATATGTCCCTGCTCCCGCCGCTGCCGGATAACCGGCAGCAACCGCTCCATGCGCTTCCGGGTCCAGGTTTCCAGCGAAGCGAGTTTCCCGTTCCCCGCCCGTTCATCCAGCGCAGCCCTGATATGGGCAAAATTCTCCAGCATCGGTTGCAGCACCGACTGGGGCTGTCCATAGGACTCCCTCGGGTCGACTGCGGGAATCACGGCATGAAAACGGGCGACCCTGCGGGCCAGGCGGAGCACCAGTTCTCTGTCCGGCAGGGTCCGGTCAAACAGTGAGGACTGGGGAAATCGCCGCATCCTTACGGCATATTCGAGTATCTCGCCCTTGCCATCGATCTCCGGAGTATCGTGATCTCCAGTAATCGTGACCAGATCCAGATAGAGTTCCGGGGCCAGCCGCCGGTTGAGGCGCAACTCCTCCTCACAAAAGTAACGCCGCCTTTCCAGGGTGGAAAAATCGAGGAACCCAAGATCAAGCGGTTTTTTGATCTTGTAGACGAACGCTCCCGCCAGCAGAAGATGGGAGATATGGGTTTCGATATGTTCGATCTCATCCACCGCATGGGGGTAGGCCTCCGCACGCTGAAGTGCTGAAATCAGGCTTTGCTGCTGCGCCATGGAATCACCCATACAAAAAACTTGTCCTTGACTAAATATAAGATAATGCTAATATCATATTTTTCCGGCGACCGACGCCGTTAGACGTGGATTCCAGTTGGTCTTGAATCCGGCCACCCTATATACAGTTTAGAGGCAAACCTATGAACATCGAACGTATCGTGCTGGCTTTCGCCGGTATCGCCATCCTGGCCAGCCTGGCACTTTCACAATATCACAACGACTACTGGCTCTACTTCACCGCCTTTGTCGGCCTGAACCTGCTGCAGTCCGCTTTCACCGGTTTCTGCCCCTTGGCCACGATGCTGAAGAAGCTTGGCAAAACGAGCGGCAACGCCTTCTAAATATTTCCAAAAAATCCGTCCTGCCGGATGGTTGGCAAGCGCAGGGAAGCGCTTATTTCACACTTCATCAACATCGACCGGTTCCGCTTTCAGGTCATGGGCAGTCGCCCCGCTCACCCGCACCTGTATAAAATCCCCCGGCTCCAGCTCCCAGCTACCGGGAATCACCACCCGCCCATCGATCTCCGGCGCATCCGCCGCACTGCGGGCGATAACCTGTTTCTCGTTCACCTCGTCCACCAGTACGATTATCTCCTGACCGACCCGCTGCTGTAGCCGCTCACGGCTGATCTCCTGCTGCACCTCCATGAAACGGGCGCGACGCGCCTCTTTAACCGCTTCAGGCACCGGGTCCGGAAGCCGATTGGCTGTTGCCCCATCCACCGGAGAGTAGGCAAAGCAGCCGACCCGGTCGAGTTGCGCCACACGCAGAAAATCGAGCAGCTCCTCGAATTCCGCCTCCGTCTCCCCGGGAAAACCGACGATAAAGGTGCTGCGCAGGGTAAGATCGGGGCACTCGGCACGCCACCGGATTATCCGCTCAAGCACCTTCTCGGTGGCGGCGGGCCGTTTCATCAACTGCAGCAATCGATGATTGGCGTGCTGCAGGGGCATGTCCAGATAGGGCAGGATATGACCCTCCGCCATCAGGGGGATCAGATGGCCCACATGGGGGTAGGGATAGACATAGTGCAGCCGGACCCAGGCGGGAAATTCAGCCAGCGCAGCAGCAAGCTCCCTGATGCGGGTCTGCAGTGGCCGCCCGTTCCAGAAATCGGGACGATACTTCAGGTCGACACCGTAGGCACTGGTATCCTGGGAGACCACCAGCAACTCGCGCACCCCCGACTCCACCAACCGTTCCGCCTCCAACATAACCTCGCCGATAGAACGGCTCACCAAATCACCCCGAAGTTGCGGAATGATGCAGAAGGTACAGCGATGGTTGCAGCCCTCCGAGATCTTCAGATAGGCGTAGTGACGCGGCGTGAGTTTCACCCCCTCCGGGGGCAGCAGGCTGATGAAGGGATCATGTGGCGCCGGCAAGGCCGCATGCACCGCATCCATCACCGCCTCATAGGCGTGGGCTCCGGTCACTGCCAGCACCCGGGGATGGGCATCGCGGATACGCTGCTCATCGCCGCCAAGGCAGCCGGTGACGATTACCCGACCATTCGCCTTGAGCGCCTCACCGATGGCATCCAGTGACTCCTCCACCGCAGCATCGATAAAACCACAGGTATTGACCACCACCAGTTCAGCACCGTCATAAGAGGGTGATATCTCATACCCCTCGGCCCGGAGCCGGCTTAGAATCCTTTCGGAATCCACCAGATTTTTGGGACATCCAAGACTGACGAATCCAATACGGGGGGCGGGTGATTCCATAGATTTCAGTAACTATTCCGCTTTTTCATCAAACAATCATTTTTTGTAGGTCGGGTTAAATACGCGCTTCACCACACTTGAATTCCATCACAAAGTTTGACGCGCATTGTAACCCGACACTATTTTGTCGGGTTACGCCGCAAGGGTAGCATTGTGCCGGACTCTGGTTATGTGCCACTTCTCGCGTCTAACCCGACCTACGCCATAGCAATGGTGCTGAAAAAGATACGTTTTCAATAGTTGAGACGATAGAGCGCTTTTCGATAGCGGTTGACCCGCTCATCTGCGGGGTCGAGCATATCCAACAGGGCCTTCATGCCTTTGCGGGCGATGCCGTCACGATAGACCGGGATCTGTCGCGAAAGCAGCAGCAGATGCTCAAACGCCTGCTCGATCTCATCCTCATGCAGACAGACCGACGCCAACTGATAACGCGCCTCGGCATCCTCGGGCGTCGCTGTGATACGGGCCTCAAGATCGGCTTTTGCATCCGCCCCGGCAGCCGTCTGCAGAAAATCGAGATGCGCCAGCAGGCCACTGATCTGCGGCTCATTCTGAAACGCCTCCGGCAGTGAACTGAGCAACTGATACGCTTCGTCAATACGATTCTGGCGCATCAGGATCTTGGCCATCAGCGCAGGAAAGGCCAAGTTGTCCGGTTCGTTGACTACCGCCTCGGCCAGCAGTTGCAATGCCTTGTCCGGATCGCCCGTCTGCCAGGCGGCAATCGCCCCGGCACTGACCTGATCGACGGGTTTGGCGGCATGTTCATCGATAATGCGCGGGTAATCCGCTTCCGGCTGCACGCCATGATACTCAGCAACCATCTCACCGTTCTTAAACAGTTTGAACGACGGCAGGCTGCGCACACCGAAACGCTCTGCCAACGGTTTCTGCTCATCGGTATTCACCGAGACCAGCAGAAAACGTCCTGCGTATTCCTGCGCCAGATTGCTGAGCATCTCACGTTGTCGCATTGAGGGCCCTACCCAGGGCGCCCAGAAGTCGACCAGAACCAAACCTCTGCGCGAGTTCTCCAGCACCAGGCGGTCGAAGTTCTCGCCGGTGCCTTCGAAAATATATGAGGCAGCTGCCATCAGCCAAGAAGATTCATCAAAGAGAGGCTGGATTCGTCGCGTCCCATCTCCACCACGATGGTCTCGTCAAGCTCCAGATCCCCCCCCTGCAGATGTGGCAACAGCTGTTCGGCAATCTGTTGCACGATCAACATACCCGCCCGATTCTGATCATCTTCTTTCAGAGAGTGGATCTCCTGTTGCAGGGTCTGCAGATAGGCCTGAAACTGTGCCACCTGGGCCTGTTGGTTCAGGGCCTGAAACTCCGGGGTAAAGGTGAAGTGCAGCTCCCGCCCAGGCATCTCAGGTTGGTCAAGTACACCGATTTTCAGGGGACCATCTATTAACATGATGTGGCTCCAGCGAATTGAGAGGACACACATGTTAATACGTTAGAACCTGACAAGAAAGTCTTTCCAAACCATACACTTACAATTTTTCTGGGAATTGTGACAAAATCCCCTTGTTCAAACATTGGGGATTATGCGAATATGGCGGCATGTTTTCGTATATAGGGTTAATACCTAGACGAAACGATCCCGTCCCAACTTGATTGGATGAGCTTCCCGGGAAGCCTTTCAAGCATAGTCGCCGGGGTTCCGGAAGAATTGCCAGGTCGCACACGATGAATGTGGCCGGCCTCCGCAGTTAGTGAGGTATGAAGTTGAAAAACTGCAAGCTCTGCCGTTATAGCAAGATCTGCAACGACCTGCCGGCAATCTGTATCGTTGCTCAGTATGCCGCCATTGCGGTGCTTATCGGTGCTCTGGGTTTCCTCTTCATTACCCAAGAACTACTCGCCTGATCTCTAACTTCTCATGCCTGATCCGCTGCGCTTGATCAGACCTACAGACCCGACGTGTTATCGATTTTACAGCGTAGCTGTCGTCGACACTCGCGAGACGCCCGTCAATCTTTCTGCCGCGCGTTGAATAAGCGTGGGACGGTCCACTTCCCTCTTCTCCCCTGCCAGCATCAGCAATGCCTCTTTCATGGAAAGTTCACGCACCTCATAGGTCGGCAGGAATAATTTATCTCTTTTATTTTTAAATTTCATAATGTTACACCATATATCTAACTTCATGGTTTAGATATATAATAGGCCATACGAAATTATATGCAAATCCGTTATGCTTTCCCGGTCTGCAATGGGAAATGCGAACTCGCATTACACCCTATCAAGCCTGTCAGTATGGAAGAGATGGATAACTGAATGAATGAGATGAGAGCGGAAATCATCCCCGGCAGCGGTGTCACGTTGCACTTTTCCCTGACCCTGCCAGACGGTACCGAGGCGCTCTCCACCTATGGTGAAGAGCCACTCACCTTTAACATGGGTGACGGCAGCATGGTCGCAGGGTTGGAGCTTGCGCTCTATGGTCTGCGTCCCGGCATGGAGCAGACCCTGA
>NZ_JAAVSH020000001.1:1622327-1643729 GCF_011947365.2 endosymbiont of Lamellibrachia barhami | reverse complement strand
GCAGCTGCCATCAGCCAAGAAGATTCATCAAAGAGAGGCTGGATTCGTCGCGTCCCATCTCCACCACGATGGTCTCGTCAAGCTCCAGATCCCCCCCCTGCAGATGTGGCAACAGCTGTTCGGCAATCTGTTGCACGATCAACATACCCGCCCGGTTCTGATCATCGTCTTTCAGAGAGTGGATCTCCTGCTGCAGGGTCTGCAAATACGCCTGAAACTGTGCCACTTGTGCCTGTTGATCCAGGGCCTGAAACTCCGGGGTAAAGGTGAAGTGCAGCTCACGCCCAGGCATCTCAGGTTGATCAAGTACACCGATTTTCAGGGGGCCATCTATTAACATGGTGCAGTTCCAGCGAATTTAGGGGAAGCACATATTAATACGTTAGAACCTGACAAGAAAGTCTTTTCAAACCATGCACTTACAAATTTTCTGGTAATTGTGACAAAATCCCCTTGTTCCAGCATTGGGGATTATGCGAAGATGACGATCTGTTTTCGTATATAGGGTTAATACCTAGACGAAACGATCCCGTCCCAGCTTGATTGGATGAGCTTCCAGGGAAGCCTTTCAAGCATAGCCTCCGGGGTTCCAGAAGAATTGCCAGGTCGCAGACGATGATTGCGGCCGGCCTCCGCAGTTAGTGAGGTATGAAGTTGAAAAACTGCAAGCTCTGCCGTTATAGCAAGATCTGCAACGACCTGCCGGGAATCTGTATCGTTGCTCAGTATGTCGCCGTTGCCGTGCTTATCGGTGCTCTGGGTTTCCTCTTCATTACCCAAGAACTACTCGCCTGATCTCTAACTTCTCATGCCTGATCCGCAACGCTTGATCAGACCTACAGACCCGACGTGTTATCTGTTTTACAGCGTAACTGTCGTCGACACTCGTGAGACGCCCGCCAATCTCTCTGCCGCACGTTGAATAAGCGTGGGACGGTCCACTTCCCTCTCCCCTGCCAGCATCAGCAATGCCTCTTTCATGGAAAGTTCACGCACCTCATAGGTCGGCAGGAATAATTTATCTCTTTTATTTTTGAATTTCATAATGTTACACCACATATCTAACCTCATGGTTTAGATATATAATAGGCCATACGAAATTATATGCAAATCCGTTATGCTTTCCCGGTCTGCAATGGGAAATGCGAACTCGCATTACACCCCATCAAGCCTGTCAGTATGGAAGAGATGGACAACTGAATGAATGAGATGAGACCGAAAATCATCCCCGGCAGCGGTGTCACGTTGCACTTTTCCCTGACCCTGCCAGACGGTACCGAGGCGCTCTCCACCTATGGTGAAGAGCCACTCACCTTTAACATGGGTGACGGCAGCATGGTCGCAGGGTTGGAGCTTGCGCTCTATGGTCTGCGTTCCGGCATGGAGCAGACCCTGATGCTAACGGCTGAACAGGCATTCGGCATGAGGGACGAAGATAAGGTCCACCCCGTGCCACGGGAGGATTTTCCACCGGAGATGGTGCTGGAACCCGGCCAGGTGGTCGCCTTCGACACCCCGGCCGGAGACGAACTGGCCGGTATTATCCTGACGCTTGAAGATGCGCGGGTGGTGGTGGATTTCAACCATCCACTGGCGGGACAGGAGGTCTCCTTTCGTGTCTCCATCCTCGATGTGCAACCGCCTGCCACCACCCAGACGACAGACGGATCATGAGTGACATTCTGCTAGCCAACCCCCGGGGGTTCTGTGCCGGCGTCGACCGTGCGATTGAAATCGTGGAGCGCGCCCTCGACCTGCTTGGCGCCCCTATCTACGTCCGGCATGAGGTGGTGCACAATCGCTTCGTAGTAGAGAGTCTGCGAAAACGCGGGGCGATATTTGTCGATGAACTCTCAGACATCCCGGACAACAACACGGTTATTTTCAGCGCCCATGGCGTTTCTCAGACAGTACGCCGGGAGGCCGAAGCACGGGATCTGCGTATCTTCGACGCCACCTGCCCACTGGTAACCAAGGTTCATCTGGAGGTGGCCCGTTATTGCGGGGAGGGTTACGAGGTCATTCTGATCGGCCACCTGGGGCACCCCGAAGTCGAAGGCACGATGGGACAGTGCCTGCAGCAGGAGAAAAGCGCCCACATCCACCTCGTGGTCACGCCGGAGGACGTCGCAGCTCTGCAGATCGACCAGCCGGACAAGATCGCCTTCGTCACCCAGACCACCCTCTCCATGGACGATACCGCACGTATCATCAAGGCTCTGCAAGCGCGTTTTCCCAATATCGCCGGGCCGAAGAAAAACGATATCTGCTATGCGACACAGAACCGCCAGGATGCGGTCAAGGATCTGGCCGAACAGTGCGACATGGTCCTCGTTGTGGGTTCGCCCAACAGCTCGAACTCAAACCGCCTGCGGGAGATTGCCGATAAATATGGCACACCTGCCTATCTGATCGATGGTCCCGAGGATATCGATAAAAGCTGGCTGGAGGGCATGGCACACATTGGCGTAACCGCTGGAGCCTCGGCGCCGGAGGTTCTGGTCAAGACCGTCACAGATCAACTCATGCAGTGGGGCGCGGAAAAAGTGGATGAAAGCAGTGGAAAGCGGGAAGAGGTGGTCTTCTCGCTGCCAAAGGCGCTGCAGAAATAATCTTCCTTGGAAGTGCCGGATCCGGCGCAGGCCTACCAGCAGTTGTCGGTGTCCGCGCCAGTAGCGGCTCTGGCGCCAGTCTGGTCGATGGTAAACGTAGCGCAATCGGCATCGCCTGTCTGTGCACCGGCGGTTGTGGCCGTGAGCAAAAAATCATCCGTCAACGCATTGTTGTCCGGATCTTCGTCCACCCCAAAAGTGTAATAGTCGCCATTGCCATCGCCATCGCGATCCACACCATTGATCACATTCGTATACTCCGCCCCCAACTGCACATCAGTACCGTAGTTGCCATTGACGGTGTAAAAGCGCTCCTGAAGCAGGGCCACTTGCATCAGCACACTCTTGGCATCGACCCGATGCGACTTCAGCACCTGATCGGTGTACATCGGATAACCCACCGCCACGACGATTGCCATAACAGCCAGCGTGATCATCAATTCAATCAGGGTGAATCCCTTGGCCAGTCGCATTGAAATCATCTGTCTATCCTCGGGTTTGGTGTCCGTAGAGAGACACCACAAAACAATGGTTTATCTGTAGGTCGGGTTAGATGCGCAGTGCGCCGAACTTAACTTTCCTGGCCTAGCCTGTCGCGCATCGTAACCCGACACTGTTTTGTCGGGTTACGATGCGCGTAAAATATTTGCCTGATTTCAGCTTTGTGCCATTGCGCATCTAACCCGACCTACTTCTGAATCCATCCGGCTTCACTGAAGACGACGAATCTCGGTGACCACCGGTAGTGTCGCCCCCGTCTCATCAAACTGAACGGAGATCTCCACAATCTCCCCGCGCTGGATGGCAGAGAGCAGCCCGAGCTTTGCCGGGCCGCCTATCACCTTCATGGCAGGGTGCATCAGATACACCGTGTCATCGATCCAGAGCTTGTGGGTTTTCGGGTTGGCGCCGTCAAATGGCCCGCTCATGACATTATTTGCCGACTGGTATCCACCATCCTCGCCTACTGTATTGGCGATTCCCTCGCCGCTTCCCGCCCCCAAAAATCCACCGAAGCGGCCTTCCGACATCGCCATGGAACTGAGCAGCGTTGTGGCGAGCAGACAGATGCCGAGACCCAGCTTTACTCTCTCTAATCCACTTCGATTCATCTTAAACTCCTGCCACAGAGGCAACTGTTAGAAACGGAACCTGGCCCAGGACGAACGCTTACCTATATTCGCAGGGGGAGGCATGCTGTTACAGTCAGCGTCCACGCCCTGGCAGGGATCGGGGTCGTCACCACCACCGCCGCCTCCGCCGCCACCATCGGTAGGCAGGATCATTGTGGGCTTGCCGTTCATTCTGACCAACGACGGCTGCCAATAGATCGAACCCGACTTCACGCCACCTACATTTTCACCGCCCACTTTGTCCTGAGCATCGAAATTACCATCGTTATTGATGTCGAGGGCAACCGAGTTGGGCTCACCCCCGTTGGTGATGTTGTGTACCATCAGCCAACTCTGACCGGAGACGGCGCCACACGTGTTGCCGGAGGGAATGAGCGTGACATAGAAGATATAGTCACCAAAAACAACGGGGCTGACGATAGTTCGCTCTTTAGCCGTTGGAAAGTCAATGAACCAGCCCTTCTTGAAGTCGTAGTTCACCAGATGGTCACTCAGCAGGCGAACGTCCACATCCTCACCATCAACATTCACAATCTGTTCCGTAACCGTTTGCTCGACCAATACGGCATCACGGGCCACTGCAATCTGTGCGCCGCTATCCCACAGGCCGTAAAAACTCTGGGTCCCGGCAGAAGTAAGGTCACCCTCGGTAATATATTGACCGGTACCAAAATAGACCATCAGGTTCGGTTCAGTCGCAAGATCCCTTTTGCTGGGATGGAATATTGCCGTGGGTTTGCCGGTGATGGGCTGGGCATTATCAGCGTCATCCTTTGCGCTAAACATAGGTAATGGGGTGTCGATCGTACCAAAAGCAGGCCCCCACTGACTGGAGTCGGCACTGGAGAGGTCGAACGCCCAAAGATTACCCAAAACATCACCTGCATAGACCCGATCAGCAATGCCGTCACCACTAAGATCAAGTACTGCGGGCGTCGACATACCGTTACAGTTACTGGTGGCATCCAGGCAGTCGCCATTGGCGATACTGCCGATGCCGGTATCAATGACCTTAAACCGAGGCGCTTGGTTATCCAGATAGACGATAAAGAGTTTGGCCTTGCCGTCTGAAGCGGGGCCGGGATTATAGCCGTTACCGAAGATAGCAGCCCAGCGCCCGGTATTGGCGCCATTCACAACGGGACCATTCAACCGGGCAATCGTCGGTTGGCTGTAAGTATAACCAAGGTCGTCATGGGTGAACTCCCACAACACCTTGCCCGCGGCAGTGGCCTCATCGTCAAAATCGGTGGGATCAGAGACATCCAGGGCAAACAGCGCCCGGCCGCCGCCCCGCAAACCACCCACGAGAACCGTTCGCCAGCGGCGTCCCAGATTATCGCTGGGTGAATCGACAAAAACCTCTGCCGCCACCGGTGTCTGGTCCACATAGTAGCTGTGATCATAATTCTGATCCGCCAGCCAGTGCAAGCCTCCGTGGTTTTCACTGGAATAGACAGCCTGTGGAAAATAGGCAAATACCTCTTCACCTGTCACAGCGTTGAAACCATGCAATGCGCCATCGTTGGCGCCGACGTAGAGCATCTTTCGCCGACCGAGGGCATCGACATTCGCCCACTGCTGATAGGAGTTGTCACCACCACCCTCGATATTGTCAGGATAGAGCGCTGCATAGGGGTCGCCGACATAGAACGGCGCGGAGTGGATGATATCCCCCAGCCTGTGACCGCCACGGGAGCGGAAATCGGTGGGATCAAATCCTTCATTGCCGTGATCACCCCGCAGAAAGTTCACCAGACTTTCGCCATAGGCCTGATTGGCTGCCTTCTCGTCCGCATCTTCAGTATCCGCAGCAAATGGTGCGTTGGTCATCAGATCCGCCACCTGGGCCGCTGTCATCTCATTATCGCCGGGGGACTGATAGTCGACCGGCAGATGGAAACCTATGCCCTGAGTGCCGTTGTAGGTAACCATCACCCTGGGGTCTGCACGTAGATCCAGGGTCGTGGCCGTGGTCCAGGCCAGTTGACCATTTCCGTCCAGACCAATCTGGATCGCCCTGAGTTCGCCGCTCCAGTTGGTGGAGTCGAAACGCCCCTGGAAGATGAAATCCCCATTCACCAGATTGATGGAGTTTACCGCCACCGCTGCCGCTGCGGTTGATTCGCGGGATGAGATATTGCCGATCGCATCCTGGAACCGCCGGATCAGATCATCAGGATCCTTTGCGTTCAGGTAGAGACCCCGGCCGTTCCAGGCAGCGTGCAGCATATCGTCTACCGTGGTCGAGGTGTTGGAATCCGGGGTCGGCCAGCGGTCAGCCAGGCTCTCATCACAACGGGACGGCCAGTTCTGCTCACCAAGGGAATCGGTGCGGTTGGGGGGCAGGCAGGGACCGCCCGCTGGGTCCTCGTTGGGAATGGTGCCTGTTATACCAAATGCAACGGTAAAGGTGACCAGATGCTGCTGCGGGTTGTCATCGCTGCCACGAGTAATCGCAACACTGCCCACTTCGTTCGCCAGACCGTCCAGCAGATCGTTTTCGTAGTACTCCATCGCCACGTCAGCAAGGGTATTGAATTCGTCATCTGCATAGGACTGCCCATCGTAGTCGGTATCCCCATCACCATCAGCATTGCCCACCGATGGATCATTGCCGTTCCAGAAGCCGTCTGAAAGCACGATGGCAAAGTTCTGTTGACAGATGCCGCCATTCTCAGCCGACAGGATAGGTGAATGGCCCGCAGCACTATCCGGATCGTCCGGTGGCGTAAAGCCAAACAGCGCACTGCTGTTCATCTCATTCTTGAAGTATTTTCCCACATTCTCCAGGCCCTGGCGCAATGGCGTTCCACCACTGGGCCTGACATTTAACAGGCTGTGCAGCAGGGTACTCTTGGCTACCACTGCATCCTGGTTGATGGGTAGGGTCTGATCATCCACATCCTTGACCACGGCACCCACTTCGCCGCCACCGATCACCGCGACGTTCTGATTGATGGTGCCCAGACCCAGGCGGTCCGTAGACCCCTGAATAACCTCGCTCATGGCGCGCTTCATGACATATTCGCGCTTGCGATAGTAACTGAACCAGTTGGCGTAGTTGGTTTGGGAGTTGGGATTTTCCTCGGTCCCGAACTCATTCAACAGTGCGACGAATTTCCGGTCGTCATCCGTTGTCGGACACTCGCCATCCTGATACTCACCATCACTGTTGGCGTCGTTCCAGAGGAAATAGAAAGCGCCACCGGTATTGAATTCGGTCAGAAGATTACAGGTAAGACCGTGAGCATTATCAAGTTCACTAACATCATGGACATCACCCTGCCTGTTGTGACAAAGGTCGTTGCTGGTGGCTCCAGTATAGGGGTTAATCATTGCATTGGTGGGAACCTGACCTGCGAAGGGGACGCCATAATAATTTTCCCCTTTCCAAGGCGTATAGGTCTGGGTCGGGTCGTATGCCAGTACGTTGTAACCTGCACAGTGTCTCTGCCTCGCGAACTGGTGGGGGGGCTGGTCTCTTGGGCTGAAGTCCACGTTACCCAGGCTTTGTATATATTGCTCCCAGTCGGACAGCCCGAGAGTCCCCAACCAGTCGAGCGCCCCCTTACTCAACAGCACCTCCCAATCCATACTGCCGGAATCATCGAGCATGAAAAAGATATTAGGCTGCACCGGCTGCTGCAGAAACAAAGGAGCCAGCGACAGGGGGCCAGGGGAAGCATTACTGCTGGATGAGACCAGCACCAGCATGGCTGCGCCCAGGTAGTGAACACCACGCCGAAACTGCCGGTTTGCGCTAATCTGCTTCATCATTCTGTTCAGTTTGTTCATGAAAACCTCATCCATCCCAAATTATTGGGATATCAGATAGTGGCTCTGCAGGACTTCACGAATCGTGAACTCCTGACCCCAGCCGATAGCGGTGATACGAAAGGCGAGTTTCGAGGGTGCAACCACCTGCCCGACTTCCAGTGGTATCTGCACATCCGCCTCGCCGATGTACTCGATAATGAAACGGGGTTGCTGCGCCACCACCCGATTCGTTGCGTCGTTGGGATCCCCCACGGGGGCCAGCACCCCGGTACCCAGATCGTTGCTGCCCAAAGTGACGAAACCGTCGGCTAAAGGGCATGCAGGCGGGGCGGCATCACACCAGTCGGTTTCATCGGTTGGATCGAAACCGCAACCTGCCTGACCCTGGCAAATTTTGTCGTTATTTAGCGCCCCTCGAGAAGAGTCATAAAGCCCCTGTAGTCCGGTACCGCCGAGTTTAAACATGTCCTTCGCACCACCTTCCCAACCACTCGCATGACCAAAAACCTCAGCATCCAGCCACTCTTCAGCGACCCGCAGCGCTGTCTCGGCAGCCTGAAAGGCCGTATTGGCGTGGTAGAAATTTCCCGACATACGCTCTTCCAGCACCGAGTTGCTGATACCCGAGATACCGAGTACCGTCAGCACCATCAGCAGCATGAGGGCAAAGATCAGCGTCGCGCCCCGCTCAGGCTGCCACCGCGGGATCCGGCTGCTGTTTTCAGGCTGCTTTACCATCATATGTCTCCATCCCGGTTTCTCAGTTTCACCGTGAACTCAAGATCCCGCGTATAATCTGTATCCCTACCCTGGGCTTGGGCCACCGGGTCACCCGGATTGATCGTTAACGTGACGTGTAGACTGGTGACATCGTTGATCGCTGCCCCCACGGCGTCCCAGTCGACATAACGGTCAGCAGTGCCGTCTGAGTTGAGATCGATGCCATAGGTGACCTGAAAATCCTCCACCCCTGCAATCAGCAGTTGCCGGTTGGCATTGCCAAGCCGGGTCGCATAGAGTCCACTGGTTGTCAGGCCGTCAGCCGTTAGCGTTCGCAGTTCGTAGTGCACCGCATCCATTTTGTAGACGGACGCAGAAGAGTAGTCGATGTGGCCGAAGATATGCTCTATGCCTGTGGCAAAGTTGCTGGCACCATCAATGGTTGTGCTCGCGTCGTGGTTGAGGCTTCCCGCAGGAACCGCAGTGATCAGAAAGACTGCCACTGCATTGCAGTCACTCACTGAAACGATGTCTCCCCTGGACAGGTCGGCATAGTTTTGCGCATTGGCATCCACCGGCACATCACCAACCTGGGTACCCATGGTGCCGTTCACAGGCACCTCTGTACCGGCCAGGGCGAAATGAACAGCCACCTCATCCGGCTGTTCCACGCCACCCACAGTCCCGCCATCCACCCCACTGATTACCTGGGAGAAATCGTAGAGCAGCGTAGGACTGGTGGTACCATTGTCCGTTACCGTGTTGGTCACGGTCGTGTTGCTGCTGCGATTGGAGGGAAAACAGCCATAGAAACCGCTGCCGGCCAGATCGTTACTGAACCGGTTGGCCACATAACGCATGTTCTCCTGCACCCTGGAGAGATCCTCCTCCAGATTGAAGGTCTGCTTGCTGGCCATGAAGATCGAGGTCGCGCCCGCCATCAGGATCACGCTGAGGACGATGGCGATCATCAGCTCCACCAGGGTCAGGCCCTGGCTGTAGCGGCGGTTGATCATAGTATCGTTCATGGGATCACACTCATCACAAAACGCCGCAGCGGGGTGTTAACGGCAGACACGCCATCCCGATCGTGATCCCACCAGACCTTGACCACATACTGATTCAGACCATTGGTCGCAACCCCATCGCATCCTGCATCGCCCTGATTGAGAACCCCGCTGCCGTCCAGGGTGCCGGCGCCATCGTCCGGGGTGCTGTCGAGACAGATCACCCCCTGACCTCCCGGCAGCAGATCCGCAATATTGGCAAACCAGACGGAGGCATCGTAATCGGCCAGTTGTGCCGGCGTACAACCCGCCGCAGCATCGATACACCCCGGATCTGCAACGGCTGCAGATATCAGGTTATATTCGGCATTGGCCACTCCGGTTGTGTTGGAGCGCAGCCGATCAGCGCCATCCAGCACCAGCATGGTCGCCAATGAGGATTGCAGCGCACCTTGGTTGCTCTTCAGGGAGTTGAACTGCATGCCCGCAACCCCCAGCAATCCAATGGAGAGGATGATGACGGTGACCAGCACCTCCATCAGGGTAAAACCTGCATTGCGGTTTGTTGATGTCTCTCTCTGTCTGGATCTCATTTCGATTCCCGCCATCAACTTCAGTTACAGGCCGCCCTGGCCACAGAGACATACCCAGTCGCTGTAACCGTGAACGCCCGGCCCTGTTGCCCCGTACAATGTGCCAATTCTGTGGTGATCGATAGATCGTTAGCGTTATCCAGCTCACCATTGACGGTGAAGCGAACGAAATCCGGCGCCGCCAGGACCGTCATCGCGCCACCCGGTGCACCCCAGACCCGCAGCAGCGGACCATCATCGGCCAAGGCATAACTATCATCAGTATTCACATCGGTAAACAACAGCCAGCCAGCCTTCCCGCAATTATTACCTACTTCATCACACTTCATTTACCGCATTTGGCCTTCGGCACAGACCGCAACAGGCACCTTGCGCTTCACCGCCTACTGCGGGCCAGATCTGCGCCAGCACCAGATCGTTGGCAGCGGCCGACTGGTTCGGTGGCCATCCTCATGGTGGAATGCATCGCGTTCGCGCCGCCAGGGTGACCAATCGCGTAATGTCGATTCGTCATTACTCTCTACATAGCAAAAACAGGAGGGTAGGGTGCAGGTTATCGCGAGCCAGGTTCCGCCGAGGCGGGCAGTGGCGTCACCATCACCAATCTGGCAAGTCAGGAGACCTTCTCGACACTGGCCCAGGAGGACGATCATTCCGCTTGCGCATTGGGGCCGCAATCGGCGATGAACTGGGACTGACCTTCCGCAATGCTGCCGGCCAGGAACTCACAGTCCGTATCACGGAGTTTGAGGGCGAGGATGGCACAGTGGACTTGGCGATGCCGGGGTTCCGCCGACGACGGTCAGGGGCGTACCGCCTCGATCCTTCCCGGCGCGCTGGCCGAACCAACTCAACTACGGATCGAACCGTTGGCCGATGCCCCGGCTCTTCCCGCATTACCGTTTGGCTTCAGCTACATCGACCAGTTCGACCTGTTACTCGATGGCGGGCGTTTCAAACGCCTTTCCAGCTTGCTGTTGGAAGAGAGCCAGGATCGCTTTGCGCCAGTGACTATAAGCAGTGCGCCTTTTGCGGGCAGTGGATCGCTGATCGTGCCGCTGGATTTTCTGGTCAACGGAACGGTGAAGTTCAATGCCAGGGTCGAGGATGAGAGCGGTGAGCGCCACAACCTCGATACTACGACCCTCATCGTCGGCGGTGCTCCGAATACAAATTTGCTCGAGCAGGGATTCGTCACCCCCTTCCCGACCCTCTACCTGGAGGCACCGACCGAAGGTCTGCCCAACCAGCAGCTTTCCGCTTCAGCCATCGCCCCGGCGGCGCGGGTTCACCTCGAACTGCCGGTGCCGCCTGCATTGGTAGGTACGCCGGACCTGCTGTTGATGCGCCTCACGGAGCTTGCGGGCGAGCCAAAGCTGGCCCTGGTCGACCGGCTGGAGATCGTCGAGGTGGACGGAACTCCCATGCTGATGACATCGGGCCGCGATCTACCGGGTGCAACATCCAGCGCCATCTATGTGGTCGTGGCATCAGACCAGCCGCTGGTGGTTGTAACCGGGCGGAACACAGGGTCTGCGGCCACTATTTCTCTGGATGGGACACCCTTCGTATTCGAGACGGAAGGGCCGAATGCAGCGTTTAATCTGCCGGTAGTTGCAGCCACGGCATTTTTACTATCGTTCAACGATCCGGTCACCGGTGGGGTAAACGGCATGGCCTCGGGACAGGCGCCGGTTATCGGTAGTCTGGACATCGGTGAGCCGCTGGGAGCGGTGGCCGGTACCCTGTATGTGGACGCAAGGCCCGGAGCAGATGCGCTGGTCGATATTGGCGACTCGCTAAAATTCAAATTCTCCGAGCCCATTGATACAACGACCTTGAGTGGAAATATCGTCGTCACCGATAGTGCAGGCAATCGAGTCTTTGGGCGTACCACTGTTACAGGTGATGCCACTCGCGTCATATTTACTCCGATGCGGCGCTGGAGTTTTGGTCGGAGTTATCGTTATGGGATCTCTACCCGATTATTGGCGCTCTCCGGTGCGCGTCTGGCGCAGCCTTTCGGGGACGAGTTCACCACCTTCATGCCGCGTCTCCTCGATGGAAGTGCGCTTGATGTCGCACGGGATGTGGCGGTGTCTGGTAATCTTGCCCTTGTCGGTGGGGATGCCGGTCTCTCCATCGTCGATATCAGCGTGGCCAATGCGCCGGCAGTGCTCCATGAGATCCCGGTGGCTGGAGGCGTGTCCGGTGTTGCGCTGTTGGACAGTGCAAACCTGATCGATCGTGATGGCAATCCGGTCACAGGCACACTGGGTTATGCCGTGAGTGGTGCGGATGCCGGCTTGCTGCAGGTCTTCGATCTCAACACTGCAGACACTCCTCTGATGCTCGGCAGCACCCAGCTCAGCACCCCCGCTGGTCAGACCCCGCAGACCGGCGTACCCGACTCCCCCGGTTTACCAACGGCGATAGCTGTGGGACCTGGTCAACAAGCCTTGGTTGCAGTTCAGACCATTGGTGTCGAAAGCGTCGATACCGGCCAGGCTATTCCCGACGATCCTGCCAATCCCGGTGGCGCACTCAGTGCGCGGTTCCCGGCCAGTACGCTGGAGACGGCAAACGATGTCGCCGTACTCGGTGACAAGTTGCTGGTTGCCGGGATCAATGGTCTGACCGTTCTCGATGCTGCCTCCCTGGCGTTCATCGGCAATGTATCGACCACCGGCAATGCCCAGGGTGTTGCGGGCATCGCCGGCTTCGAAATGGATGTCAACGGTGATGGATCTGTCGATCCCAGTACCGAGATCTTCGATCTGGCCGTGGTCGCCAACGGCGCCGACGGCACCATCCAGTTCTTCGACCTGCGGATTCCCTCAAACCCGACCTTGATCAGTGCAGTGCGGGTAAATCACACGGTCAACAGTGTGGCGCTCTCCCGTGAAGAGGGGTTGGCTTTCGTAGGAAGCGGCCCCGACGGTGTAGCCCTGATGGATCTGTCCGGACCCAGCAGCATCCAGCCCATCGATCTCGATTTCGATACCCTGGACGACCGCGTGCTCGGTCAAGTGTCCACATCGGGTTCGGCGGGGTCTGTTGCACTGGATCTTGCCCGCGGTGTGGGTTATGTGGCGGATGGAGCCAGTGGGCTCACAGTGGTGCAACTGCTACCTCCGCGCACGGCATTCACCCAGATTCGGCGCGACCCGGTGGCAGCCATTGCCGGTGAGGAACAATCGATTCTCGATTCCCGCGTAGCCTTCGTGACGGATGACGAACTCGAGATCACAGTCAGTGCAGTGATTCCTCCCCGTTCCGGCCTCTATCTCGCCATTGAAGAGGTCCCGAGCGCCGGGGGGGAGACCGTCGTAAAGTTTCCTGATGGCACGACATCGGCGCCATTGAGCAGTGGGAGCAACCTATTGGTCGCCCGGATCGGTGATCTTCCATCCACCGGCAGCCTTGTCTCACTCAAGATTCAGGACCAGGGTGGTCGATTGCTGGATCGGTTCGATCTGGAATTGTCGCTCCCGGATATCGGTGATACAGAGCTTGTATCCCTGTTCGTCGCACCTGAAGAGATGACGATCCCCGCCGATGGACAAACGGCGCAGATCTCGGTGGGAGGGCAGTTCTCGAATGGACTCTCACTCAACTTAACCGGCTCCTCAAGCGGGACCCAGTACAGCCCATTGGGCACGACCGTTGCCACCGTCGATACCGAGGGCTTGGTGACGGCAGTAGCGGGCGGTAGAACCACGGTCCAGGTTTCCAACGCGGGGCGTGGGGCCGATGTCGGCATCGACGTACAACAGCCTCCTGCGTTGACAGGGATTCGGCTCGATCAGACATCCCTCACCCTGGTGACCCCCGGCGCCCAGGTGCAACTCCAGGTGACGGGCCTGATGTCAGATCAGTCGGACGCCGACCTCACTCTCGATTCGGGAACCCAGTACGATTCGGACGCCGCGAATGTTGTCACCGTGGACTCAAATGGCCTGATCAGCGCCACTGGTGAAGGTCTCGGCGTCGTGTCTGTCTCCAACGGTGCCTTTACGGATTCTGTTCGAATCGCGGTGGAGTTTCGAACGCCTCCCGATGTGGCGGCAATCGATCTGGCTCCATTCACCGGCCCAGTGCGCACCGACCGGGGACAAGTGCTGATGCAGGCCGGGATCAGTGGTACAGGTTCGTTGGAAGGGCTTACGATTAGTTTCTCGATCTTGAACTCCGGATTGGCCCCGATGACCGCAGTGACTGATTACTCCGGGGTCGCACTGGCGGGAATCGTGGAATCCTTGGGCGCCGGTTCCTATACGGTTGAAGCTTCCATCATCGATCCCGCCTCCGGCGACGTCCTGATAGATGCGGAGTCATTGGTTGTCACAGCAGCGAGTGGGGATATCGAGCCGAACGATACCCTGGGCTCTGCGTCGATCATCGATCAGGATCTGCCCATCAATGGTGGACTCGACGGGAGTACAGATGCCATAGACAACTTCAGGATGACCTCGTCGACCGGCGGTACCCTGACGCTCATCCTCGAACTTGCGGAGGGCACGGCGCTGAGTGACGTGACGGTGCGTCTCCTCTCCTCAGACGGCAGCGTGCTGGCGGTATTCACTCCCGAAGCCGAGTTCAGTAGCTTCGAGTTCGATATTTTAGCCGGCGACAGTTATCTGGAGGTCGGTAACGGTGCGGGTCTTCTCGACTACAGTCTGAGGACCTCAGTAGAGGCGGGGCCACTGGAAGTGCTGTCCGTGAGTCCTGCCGCTGGTGGAACCGCCACCCTGGTCACGATAGCCGGCTCCGGATTCAGCACCCTGCCTTCGGCAAACATGGTGCAGTTTGGCGGCATCATGGGCGAGATGGTCTCGGCGACGTCTACCCAACTGCAGGTGCTGGTGCCTGCAAACGCCACAGACGGACCGGTAGAGGTGGTAGTCGGCTCCCAGAGGGTCAGTGGACCCGAGTTCCTGACCGGCAATACCGGTCCGCCCCCCACACCCACCGGCTCACGGCTCGACCCGGACAGCGTCAGGCGAGACCCGGTGACTGGCCTGGAGATCGTCGTCAACCAGCTGATCGTCCGCTTCCGGCCCATCGTCGAAGGGGCCGAGGTTGAAGATCTGGCGTTGGGTCTTGATGGCCAGGTGGTCGGTTATCTCCCCTTGTCCAATACCTACCTGCTCGAGTTTCCGGCGATAGAAACCATCAAGGGGCTGCATGCCCTTGAGCAGACCCTGGACGTGGAACCACGAGTGCTTTTTGCCTCCCGCAATGCGCTTGGCGATTCTCGCGGGCGTTTGGATACCCGCGATGGCGTAGCAAATCACCATAGTGATGCCTACCGTCTGGCAGGGATCTTCGAGGCCACAGAACGTATCCGCAGGACACCTCCTTTCGACGATCCATCGAATTTCGCGAAGGTGCATATTGCGTTCATTGACAGGGGGTTCAGTCCAATCGTTTTGCAAGAGTTCGATTTTGCCCATACACAGGTACACGAGCTTGAATGTCCCGGCCTAGAGACCGGCCCCTGTACAACTGAATTAGTTCAATATTCTCCCGACCATTCGGGCCATGGCACCGCTATGGTGAGTATAGTCGGCATGGATAACGACAACACAGTGGTGAACGGCATACTCAGCGGGATCTACCAACCAGACGAGGGTGAACAGATAAGGAATAAAAACAATAATGCTTTCTCCATCTACGCCAGTCCGGCGACCAACTTTCAGGCCGCCCAGTCACTCCTGTTGATAGCGAATGATTCTGGCCTTATGGCGGATGTCGTCGTGTTGGGCTGGGGCTGGGATTATGATTCGCCCTCGATACAACAACAACGCTGCATCAGTCTCTTTACCCCAGTGCTGGCGAACATGCTTGACAGGACACTGGTCATCGTTCCGGCCGGGAATGATGACAGGAGCGGCCAGTATGACTGTCCAGGCAGCCTGTCGGTCGGCCCTGCCCTTGGAAACGTCATGACAGTCGGTGGCATGACCGTACATCCCGGTAACCAGGGCAGACGTCTGCCGGGCAGCAACTATGGACCCACCATCACCCTCGCTGCCCCTGCAGAGGATATCCTGGTCGTGAATTCCTCATGGGCTCCCAATCCCGATTTGCCTTATATGAATCGAACCGGCACATCCTATGCAGCCGCGATGGTCGCCGGAGTTGCCGGCATGCTTCAAGCCATACACGACTGCTCTGCCGCTGGCGCTGACGTGTGTCCGGATCCGCCGGTGCCCCGGTTTAAGCCAGCCGAGCTGAAGAAGATCCTGCTGGAGACCGCAAAGGATAACTCCTCATCTTGGGATCAGGGCGACATGAAGCGCCTGAACGCCCTGGGTGCGGTGCATGAAGTGTTGCCGAGGTTGGACAGACAGGCGATATACGTCGCAGACCAGGATGCATTCAATGGGCCCGGGCAGCCGCTGGGACGATTGATTGCCATTGATGTGGATCCGATTACAGGTGAGCCGGGGTTGAGCCAGGTCGTGCCGCTCAAACTCGATGTTGATTCTCAGACCCTGACCGGGGCTCGGCCGACGGCCCTTGAAACCTGCGGCCCCTTCCTGTTTGTCGTGGTCGAGGATGCGTCCGGCAACCTGGGAGACGGCGTGATGCAGTTTTATACGCCGCTTATGCAGCCGATGGCCTTCTACCCGTTCTCCGGCGCCAAATTCCCAGTCCCGGATGCAGGCAATTCTCAGTCAAAAGTGAAGCTGATGACCAACAGGCCTGGAATGGTCTGTTCCAAGGACCGCACACTCCTCTATGTGGGAGGTACCAGGGGAATCATCATCATCAATATCGTAGAACGCAAACTGGTCAATAGACTGTCCGATCTCCCGGACACGGCCAATATGACACCCGCTGATATCACTGCATTTGATGAGAGGCGGGTGAATCTGGGGCAGTTGTTCGATATCGGCATTCCCACTCTCAGTGGGTATAAAAAAGTGACCATGGTTTCCTGCCTCGAACTCTCCCCCGATGGGAAGACACTCTATGCCTGTCTCTCCACAGGTAGGGGGAAGGGCTCTCAACCCGGTGCCATACTGCCAATCAATGTGGATCTCTATAAGGACGCCAAACCCGAACAGGGGCTGCAAACAGATTTTTCCGATTATCTATCGCTGTCCATGAATTACCAGAACTGGCCATCAACTAATCCACAGGATGGGGTCGAGAAGCTCATGATGCTCATGAAGAATCCCGGATCCACTGTGGGTGGCGATGAACCCTCGGATGTAGCGGTCAGCGCGGATGGCAAGTACCTGTATCTCCTGAATGGTGGTGTCTTTGAGTACCAGGGTATTCTCGATGGTAAGTTTCCGCCTGAATATTACGAGGCCCTGGCAGGTGGTCAGGCAATCGGCGCGGCTTCAAGCGCAACCTCGGGCGGTATTGATGGTCTGCTTCAGGGGTTAAGCAATCTTGTGACACAGATCTCGGGTGTTTATGCGGATCTCTTGCACGATCTTCTGGAGGACCTGAAAAAAGGCAAGACCTTGCTGAGTGCACCGGGGTATACCGGGACGTTTGCCGCAAAAACCCACCAAGTGACTGGTGGAACCTACTTGCAGGGCGACCGGATTTGGTTTTTCCCTCCCGAGGTCCTTTTCGGGTGGAACGTCAGTACGAGCGATAACAGTCTCCTTCTCGATCAGTCCTATCAACCACAGGTATTCGTCAAACGACCGTTCGCCATGTCGTTCAGACCGACACCCGGACCGATAAATAATCCTTTCTCATCCTCAAGGGCGCTTGTTGCCTTTCATCAAACGGGTAACTTCGGCGTCCTGGATCTGATCGCACAGAGGGAGTTCCAGCAAGCACCTCCCAGCGGTTCTGAGTCGGAAGGCGTCGGCCCCCATCCAGCCTTTGCCCAATTGCCGTCTGAAATGTTTCAGGGTGTCGTTGGCGTGACCCCTGCAATACCGCTGGATGCGCATCTATGGCCAAGGAGAGGGCTCCTGCCGCTACAGTCATCAGGTGCAACATTTACCTCACCGCTCCTTCCCAGCCCGGATGAAGCACTGTTATTTACCAATGACCTGGTGTATGCCCAGAGCGGGAGGTTCGCCGTAGCGAGCCATGCCGGTTTTGGTTCGCCCATAACGTACAAGGACGTCGTGGTGGATGACTTTTTGGACTCCGAACTGGTCAGGGCCCGTCTGGAGGATCTCGGCTTCACCATCAGCGGCACGACGGCGACCGGCGCGGCAGGTACGCTCGATGAAGGTGTTCAGTTTATACAGAATGGTTTTGCCGATTTCCGGCGCGGCGGTGGGGCCATCAGCATTATCCACGACGAACCGATCACAGATGACTTCATCGAACATTTTTCTACTACTGTAAGTGAATTCAGCGAAGGTTCCGATAGGGCCTACTTTTCCGTCATCCCCGTGTGCAAAAAAGTATCTGGAGGTGCCAGTGGGCCTCTGTCCCCGGCCTGTGAGGAAGAGGTAACGACGCGGGTTTACGATTATCGCACCCCGGATTCCACCGAAAAGAAACGTTTTCACCGGCCACGCGGTATCGCTATCGATCAGTTTGTTTATATCACTTTCCCTCGTTTCGGTGCTCACATAGGTACCGATGACGATTTCACCGTCGAATGGCGCGATCCGCGGGTCAAGAAGGCCGAATTCTACGTCTACGACCTGGACGATATGGACTCCAACGGAATCCCGCAACTGGTCAGCAGTAAGACGTTCAATGTGACAACAGATGAGAAGGATATTCGGCGTTTAAGACGCGATCTCACATCGCTGATTGAATCACCACTCGAGCACCTTCAACGGTACCGTATCAAAGTCCGACTGCTCTTGGACACCGCTGTTCTTGGAGGACAATATCTGTTCACCCATGTTGATGTCACTTACGACGAACCATAAGAGGCGATGTAACACCTAGGCAAATGCGATGAAAAGTCACAAGTACCAATGGCTGAGACTGAATCCGAGCATGATCTCCTTGCTTGGCATGGTCTTGTTGCTGCTGCTGAACGGGACGGCAGCTGCTCAATCATTCGCAGAACTCCAGTTCGACATCATCGGCGTCCAGCTCACCGTCGATCCTCCAGCCCTGACCGTCCCCAAGGACATCCCGACTATCGTCAACACCGGGTTGACCCTGCCTGCCGGGGCAGGTCCCGAGGCCCAGGCGGCGCTGGATCGTCTGCGTAGCGAAACCCGGGTACAGGCCCAGTTGCGCGGTCCCTCGCTTCCCGCTATCGATATAGAGGTGCGCCCCGGAGATCCCATTCCTATCCCGCCCTTCGCCCTGCCTGGCGATTATTTTCTGGACCAGATCCAGCTGGTGAAAAACGGGGAGGCATTGCTCGACGCCACTCCGGGCCTGGTGCCCATCAAGGTGATCAGCGAGATCCTGGTGACCAGCGTCACTTCCCGTCCGTTGACCCTGGACGAGATCCGCGAACAGGGGATCGTCATCGACGAGAACAACTTCGATATACGTGAGTTCCAACTTGCTCTCAACGTCGATGGAAATACGTTCAAGATCAGACTGCCGGTGGCACTGCCAACCCGGGAGCTGTTGGCATTCCAGCAAACCACTCCGGAGCTGATCGCTCTGTTGAGTCGGGTCAATGCCGAACTGAATGGGCGGCAGGTGGTTGAGCTGCCCGATGATTTCGATCGGCCCGGACTCAATTTTTCGATTGCCGCCATCCCCTTCATGGAGGCCGGGGCCGGTGATGGAGACCCCAGACCCTTCGGCGCCCCGCCCATCACCGGCCTGGTGGTGATTCCTGGAAATATCGCCTTTCTGAACCAGTTCTTCTCGGTGATGGTGACGGTTGCGAACGTCGCCCCGGACGGTTCGCTGCTCTCGGTGCGGGATCTCACCGCTGAGATCACCTTGCCGGCAGGGGAAGACCTTGTCTCGGGTTCTTTTGAACAGCCCGGTGACGATCCGCTACGTCTGGCCCGCATTGAAGGGATCGGCGTACAACCTGTCATTGATGTAGTGCAGCCAGGTCCGGATGGAGAGCTGGGAACGGCGGACGATGTGGGGACTATCCCGCCCCAGAATCAAGGGGCTGGCGAGTTCCTGGTCGAAGGTCTGCGAGAGGGTTTTCATACTGTCAATATCGCACTCAGCGGCATCCTGGAAGGCCTGCCCTCGGGGCCGGTGGAGATTCAGGGTGCAGCTATCGGCGCAGTGCTGGTGCGCGATCCAACCTTTAGTATCACCCTGGTCCATCCGCGTACTATCCGTTCCGGCGAGCCTTACGACCTCTATGCCACTATCACCAACACATCGACTACGGTTGCAAATCTGGTGACCGTCAATCTCGACGAACGTGGTGTGTCCGGGGCTGTTCTGGATCCCAACACCGAGCCGACGATTGTCATCGACACCCTGCTGCCGGGGGACTCCTTCACCCAGAAGTTCACGCTGATTGCACAGAAAACAGGGCAGGTCACCGCTGCCTCCTTCAATTCGGAGCCGGGTGTGACCGGCCGTTTCCAGATCACCACCGGGGTGGGTGAGCGGGGTATCCCGCTTTCACCCAATGCCATCGTGCTGCCGGATACCACCCGTTTCCTGCCGGATGGGCTGGTCAGTGCAGCACTCAGGGTACTGGGGCAGGCCTACAGCATCGCGACTGCGCCTTCTGGTGCTCTGCCCGCGGATGTTGCCTTCGTGCGTCACCAGACTGTCATCGACCGTGGTCGTGAGCTGGGTGAGGCGGGGCAGCGAGTGGCCTTCGGCGAACCTCTGACCAGTGTGCTGCAGGACCTATTGCTCGACTGGCTGGGGGACCGCACCCTGGATAACGGCTTCGATCAGTTGCTGCGCCAAAGCAACGCCGGCACGGCCCTGGCTGCTGAGTTCGGTGCTCTGTTTGAACCTGGGGTTACTGCATCCAGCCTGCTCGATTTCCTCGACGCCTTCGCCCGCCAGACGGTAACCCGAGACGGGCATCTGGTCGCGATCGCAGGCTTGGGCAACGCCCCGGCACCGGTGAAGCTTCGCATCCTGGACGGGGCGGGCAATGCCGCAGGTTCGGGACCGGATGGCACTGACCAGACACTGCCCTACGCCGAAGTGGTTCCCATCATCACCAACGGTGGTCGGGCTGATTTCGCCCTGGTATCGCGCCTCGACGCCGTAGATTACATTATCGAGGTGACCGGCACCGGATCGGGCCTGTTCGATCTCGGCGTGAGCGTGCCGACAGGTGCAGGAGAGGCGACGCTATTGAGCTACAGCGGCGTGGCCATTGGACCCGGTGGTACAGCCCGGATCACGATCCGGCTCCGGTCAGGCCAACAGCTTCGATCTCGTCGTGGACAGCAATGGCGACGGGCTTGCCGATGCCACTGTAGCTGCGGCGACCATCCTGATAAACGAAGTACCTCCGCAGGTCCTGGCGGTGCGCCAGCTCGAACTTTACACCCGGGTAGCCTAGGAACATTTCCCGATCCTACACCTGTTTGCTTGTTATCATGTACACCTGATAAACCAGTCACCGAAACGACGGCTACCGAACCGCTACAACTATGCCACTGAGTCCAACAGAGCAATTGCTGCACCGAACGAAGTACAACAA
>NZ_JAAVSH020000001.1:1621454-1622317 GCF_011947365.2 endosymbiont of Lamellibrachia barhami | reverse complement strand
GGTGCAGCCAAGGGTGAGGGTGACTACAGCTACTATTTCCTTGGGCTGCGCTACTACTTTGGCAGCAATGCCCCGTTGATTCAGCGGCACCGGCGTGAATTTCCTCAGTTCACAGGATCGCTACACTATGGTAACGGCATACATAGTCTGAAGACGGAGATCGAACGTCGGGAAACCCAGACCGACGGCGGTGTGGAGAATCTTGACCAGGGTCCCCTCCTCTAGCCCGATCTGCCGAAACACCATCTCAAAGGCTCTTTTGATCCGCATCTGTCGCGATTGATGCGGTTCGTTTTACTCACCACACCCTACACGTTCCTCAGTGTTCGCCATGTGCGGATCTTTTTTCACCCTACAACTCACCAATCTGCTTAACCACCAGACGGGGTACCTGTTTCCGTAAAGCTTCTGGCAGTTTGTTGAAAGCTTCCTCGGCGGCGGTTTTTGTCGCGAAGAACCCGTAAAGAATCCGGTATTTGAAATCTTTATCGTTCGCGCTGACGACCTTTAGGGCCAGACCCGGATGACGTTTCATGAGATCTTCCAACTTGTTCAGTTGGTTGAGGGCAAAGAGTTGCACCGTATAGTGGGTTGCCTCCTGCTGTGACAGCCACCAGTCTCCCCACCTCTCCAGGTCAACCCGACCGGGTTTGAGATAGATATCCCGAACGACACGAAAACCGGTATAGCGATCGGCTTGGGTTTGGAGCAGGGCGGCCCTGGCGGATGAACGCAGAGCACTGGCTGAGTCGTTATAACTGCCTCCGCGCACCACACGCTGTTTCGACTGGGGATCAAAACGGGGTTTTCCATCGCCAAGGCTGTTGATGTAATTATTACGCCAGTTGTCCAACACCCACTCC
>NZ_JAAVSH020000001.1:1588121-1621116 GCF_011947365.2 endosymbiont of Lamellibrachia barhami | reverse complement strand
GGTGCAGCCAAGGGTGAGGGTGACTACAGCTACTATTTCCTTGGGCTGCGCTACTACTTTGGCAGCAATGCCCCGTTGATTCAGCGGCACCGGCGTGAATTTCCTCAGTTCACAGGATCGCTACACTATGGTAACGGCATACATAGTCTGAAGACGGAGATCGAAATGTCGGGAAACCCAGACCGACAGCGGTGTGGAGAATTTGACCAGGGTCCTCCTTCAGCCCGATTCCTTGCCGAAACAATTATCTCGTGGGTATTCTTTGACCGCATTCAGCCGTGATTGATGCGGTTCGTTTTACTCACCACACCCTACACGTTCCTCAGTGTTCGCCATGTGCGGATTTTTTTTCACCCTACAACTCACCAATCTGCTTAATCACCAGACGGGGTACCTGTTTCCGTAAAGCTTCTGGCAGTTTGTTGAAAGCTTCCTCGGCGGCGGTTTTTGTCGCGAAGAGCCCGTAAAGAATCCGGTATTTGAAATCTTTATCGTTCGCGCTGACGACCTTTAGGGCCAGACCCGGATGACGTTTCATGAGATCTTCCAGCTTGTTCAGTTGGTTGAGGGCAAAGAGTTGCACCGTGTAGTGGGCTGCGTCCTGCTGTGACAACCACCAGTCTCCCCATCTCTCCAGGTCAGCCCGACCGGGTTTGAGATAGATGTCCCGAACGACACGAAAACCGGTATAGCGATCGGATTGGGTTTGGAGCAGGGCGGCCCTGGCGGATGAACGCAGAGCACTGGCTGAGTCGTTATAACTGCCTCCGCGCACCACACGCTGTTTCGACTGGGGATCAAAACGGGGTTTTCCATCGCCAAGGCTGTTGATGTAATTATTACGCCAGTTGTCCAACACCCACTCCCGAACATTGCCGGCCATGTGAAACAGGCCAAAGGCGTTGGGATTGGTACGTTGTGGCTTGCCGGCTTGCGGTGAGTCCTCGCCGCCGTGACGGGCATAGTGGGCATAACTGCCGAGATCGGCCTCGGCCACGGGATAGGGGCCGGTGCTGCCCGCCCGCGCCGCATACTCCCACTCAGCTTCGGTGGGGAGGCGATAGCCCTTGCCTGTCTGCTTCGAGAGCCAGGCCGTGTAGCGTTTGGCGTCGTCCCAACTGACGTTGACTACAGGAAGATCGTCACGATTCCAAGGCTGCTCGGGACACTCTCCGGTTATGGCCCTGCAGAACCTGGCGTACTCCCGGTAAGTGACCTCATGGGTTGAGATGGTGAAAGAGTAGGCGATGTTGACCTGATGTACGGGTTCTTCCTGCGTTTTTTCGCTGCTGCCCATGGCAAAAAGTCCACCAGGAAGCACTGCAAGCCAAGGTCCGTTTTCACCTAATTGCAGACGATCCCTGCACTGAAGCCGATATCGGCTGGAATACTTTGGACGACACCCTGGTGGAACGGGTATCTCCACATTTGCTGACTGTTTCCGTGAGGGGGAGGCTGCCGGTTTTTCTTCGGCATTCTGTTTCACCGGCTCGCTGGCAACGGGTTGTTTGATCGGAGCTTCGATGGACGATGCCATCTTCTGTTTCGGGGCTACCGTGGTCACAGACTTGGGTGGCGTCGTGACAGGTTTGGGTGTGGTTTTGGGGGCTGGTTTTTCGACAGGGGGCGGGGGGGGAGAAACCGGGCGGGGTTTCTTCTCCGGGGTCGGCACGATGATCGGCGTTTTTTCCGCGATGGCGTGTTGCAGCTCCAATCGATGGCTAAAGTCCAATAGCGATTTCACCTTATCCCCATTACTGCTGGTGGCCAGTCCGCGCTCCTCCTCAAGACGTGACTGGAAATCGGTTTCCAGGTCGCGGAACCATCGTGATGATCTCGCCTTCGCTTTAGCCTCTGCTCCCCGGCTTTGCCACTCTTGCAGAAGCCGCTCCCGGCTCTCCTCACGCCAGTCGTCTGACAGCACGAATGCCCTTAGCACCGCCACCAGTGTCTCCTCCGTTTCTGGAATCATGGGGGGTGGGGGAGGTTCAACCATGGGGGGAGGCGGTTGTGTTTCAGTCGGTACAACTGGCGGTGTCGATATCGGTTCGCCATCCCCGGTGAAGAGGAGAAACAGTCCGACCCCCGCCACCAGTAACAGACTACCGGCAGTGGCGGCAAGGGGGAGGATGGAACGGTTTGTGGCAGCGGCTGCCTTCCTGCCGGAAGCCGGAGCAATCTTGTCCGTTGGAGACAGGGCATCCAACAACCCGGCACGCCGGGCGCGATAGCTCTCCCGGTCGATGCGGCCCTCGGCGAATTCCCGTGCCAGTTGCCGTAGTCTGATTTTGGGCTGCGTGTCGCTCATGGCCTACCCTTTGATCTCACGCAGGAGCCGGAATCCAGTCACCTTGTCGGCACTACCCCCATGCTTCTGGCTGAGGTTGATACTGCAGGTGTCTGCCGGTGAGTTAAAATGGCCGCCCCTGACCTTGATCCCGTTTGAACTGTTTACCCACTCCTGCAGGTTGCCCACAAAATTGAACAGGCCCCAAGCGTTCTGCGGTGCCACATTGACCTCAATGGGCGCGCCACCCTTGACCACCGAACCGCCACTGCGCAGCAGACAATTGAAGTCCGAACCGGCGGGCTGACGCCCTTTTGCCTTGGCGGCGTGTAGCCATTCATCCTCCCGTGGCAGCCGGTAAGTGTGGCCGGTCTTCCCGGTCAGCCACTTGGCATAGGCCTGAGCCGTCTGCAGTGAGATATTGTTCAAAGGTAGCTTGGTGCTTGTGCCTGCACGGGGTTTGCACTTGCCGCTCAACCGACAATAGGTATTGTAGTCGCCGACGGAGATCTCGTAGCGGCCGATGGCGTAGGGTGTGACGTTTCCTGCACCGGCAGGTACCACCACCATAATGGGGCCGCGCTGCTTGCCGTCCAGCAGATCGTAACAGCGGAACTTGCTGCTGCGTTTACCGTAACCGGCATATTTTGGGTTGCAGCGGTCTTTGGAGACGGGCTGTTGTAACGCCTTCAGTTTTTTCTTGAAGGTGGCATTGTCGTTCCAGAGTTCGATAGCCTGTTCCACCTTGGCGATGGCCTGTTTGCGGTCTTTCGTCTTCAATGCTGTCTGGTGATCGGAAAAATGTTTTTTTGCCTGTTCCTGGCGTACCTTCAGGGACTTCCCGAGGCGTGCCAGATCGGGGTGGCCCGACTCCTTTTTCTTTGCCTCCTGCAGCAGCTTTTTGGCCTCATTGAGGCGTCCGGCGTCGACTGCCGCTAAACCGCGCGCGGCAATAATTGACGGTTTCAGCGGCTTGGTGATCACGACTTTTGTCAATGCCCGGTTATCGGGAAAGAGTTGTTTGGCCACGGCGAGCAGGGAGGTGGAGATAGCCGGGTTCTTTGCATTTTCAATACGCTTGATGAGCAGAGCGACATATTTTTTCTCGGCCACCGGGTACTGCTCGGGGTATTTTTGTCGCAACTTTTGTAACTCGGCCTCTTGTGCATGAAGTTTTTTCGGAGGCTGTTTTTTCAATGCCTGGCCAACTTTTTGAAATTCGACTTTGCGTTGGAAATCCCCCAGTTTTTCGGTAAGTTCCGGCATTTCAGGCGCAATCGACAGACCGTGTCGAACCAGTTTTATGGCTGCGACAAAGTCATCTCTCTTTGCCCGCCTCTTTGCCAGACGAAGATAGGCCCTGCCGATGGCCTCGGGCCCGGTGACCTGAAGAAAAGGATCAGCCGCCGGTAACTCCCGCTGCAACTCCTGCAACGTCTTGCTGGCCTGGGTGACGTCGTTTGCCTTGGCCTGGGTGAGCAGGGATTGTTTGGCACCCTCTATCCGGGCCAGCTGGATGCGCTCCCTGTTCTCTTGCTCCCAGGCTGATTCCGCCGAGGTCAGCAAGCCGCGTTCCGCCTTGAAACGGTTCGTTATGGTTGGTGCAAAATGTTTACCCTGACTCAACAGGGCACCAGCCTTGGCGAACTGGTCGGCGCTACGCTCTTTCTCTGCCTGCTGCAGGTAGAGTCGGCCGATCCTCTCTCCCTGTTTGCTGAGCCAGGGGTCGTCAGCCTCGATCAGGTTATTGAGACTGTTCAGTGCGGTGTCCAGTTCCTGTTCCCAGGCAGCGGTGAATTTTGCCCCGGTGGTCAACTGTTCGATGGTCTGTCTGCGCTCGGCGATCTCCTGAGCCAGCAGTTCCGGGGCGCGCTTGCCGTCAAGCAGACGTTTCTGCTGTGTTCGCATATAGTCGTTGGAGAGTTGGCCGGCAAACTGTTTCAACAGGGTATTGGCGTCGCTCCACGCTTCCTGTGAGATCAGGCGTTCAAGCTGTGGCTGAAGCAACTTGCGCAAACCCGTTTCAGCCTGGCTGAGCAGTGGATCGCCGGGTTGGATCAACCGCAACTGCTCAAGTGGTTTTTCCAGTTCCCGATAGCCATCGAGTGTGTCGATCCCGGGGAGCCTCTGCTTGAGATCCCGATGCAGGTCGACCAACAGGGCCTGGGCCTCCTCTTTGTTGCGCAGCAGATGGATTCTGGCCGCCAGATTCTCCAGTGCTATGTCGTCAGGGAACTGTTTCAGACCCGTTTCCGCCAGGATGGCGGCGCGGTCCACGTCGTTTTTTGCCAGGAGATCGCTTGCCTGTTGGCTGTAGGCATTGGCGAGACGTGGATCAGTGAGCAGCGGATGTTCGGGATCAAGCTGGCGCAGGATCCCGAGCACATCTGCCATATCATCCATCACCGGATCGGGTAGCAGACGCCCGGCGGACAGGTTTTCGTTGAAACGGCTATCCAGGCGATTGAGCAGGTCATTGCGGGCATCCTCCATACGCTGGGTGGTGCGAAAGACCTGGATCGAATCGGTAAAGAGGGCGCCGGCCAGGGCCATTTGCCGTTCCGCAGCGACATAGTCATAGCTCCCCTCCTGGGGGGCGAAGGCGGCGTCAGCCAGACTGATGTAATAGGTGAGGATCGCCTCACGGGCGCTGGAGATCACCTCGCGCTTCTGAGCAGGAGGGAGTTCCTCTGTTACCTGCAGACCTTCCCGAATCTGATTCTGGGTGCCCTGGTTGATGATGCCGATGAGACGGGCCACCGCCTTGGCGGATAATAACCGTTGGGATTCGGGGCTGAGTTCGGTGGCGTTTTCCAGCAGCAGGGGGATTTGGGCAAGCTTGGCGCGCTCAATTTGAGCCGCCAGTTCGGTTGCGCGCTGCCTCTCCAGATAATCCGGCACCAGCAGCCAGCCCAGCAGTCCGGCACCCATGACCGAGAGCCCGGCAATCAGCGGCAGCCGGGATCTCTTCGGGGTCAGTTCGTCGAGAAACTTTTCGGCGCTGGGTGTGCGGTCTTCGCGTTTGAAGGCCAGCCCCCGCTGCAGCCCCTTCCACTGGCGCCGGCTCAGCCCCTTGACCCGTTCCGGACGTAGTCCCTTGCTTTGCGCCTCGGTGGCGGGCAGGCGACCGAAGGGACGGCCGCCGGTGAAGAGTTCGTAGGCGACGATGGCCAGGGCATAGATGTCGTCCCGGGGATCGGGGTCCTGGCCCTCCAGCATTCCCAAGCTGGCGTAAGTGGGGGTAAGTGCCCCCAGGGTGCTGGCATCGAAGGCGGTGACATCGCTGCCGGCCAGAGGGATCTTCGGCTTGGCCGCCCTGGCGATACCGAAATCGAACACCTTGACCTCACCATCTTGGGTGAGGAAGACGTTGCCGGGTTTGAAGTCGGAGTGAATGATGCCCGGTTTGTGATTGTGGGCGGCCGCCAGCGCCAGACTCATCTCGGTGATCAATTTCAGCGCCTGCTCCGGCGGCATGCCGGTGCCGCGCAGCTTCTTGATGACCTTGTCGAGGGGGCTACCCTCGAGGAACTCCATGGCGATGAAGTAGTTACCGTGTTCGTCCTTGTCGAAGTCGAAGATGCCGATGACGTCGGGGTGTTTCAGATCCTGGGCCTTGCGCGCCTCCCGCTGCAGTGCCATCAGGGAGGCGGCGTGCTGCTTGAAACTCTCGTTCAGCAGCTTGAGGGCGACATAAGGTTTTCGATCCTTAGCCTCGACTTTGCGTTGATCCAGTGCCTTGAAGACCACGCCCATGCCGCCGCGGCCGATCTCCTCCACCAGTTCGAAACGCTGGTTGAGGATGTCACCCACCGCGGGTTCGTGGCTGATCCGGTGTGACGCAGTGGTGGTCCCCATGCCGCTGGTACTGGCCCAGGAGGGTGTGTTGGAGGTTTGGGAAGGTGAAGTGGGCGGGGTTGTATGCCCGGTGGCAATCCTGGTGGCCTCGTCGTCAACAGGGGGGCGTGACGCCGGGCCGGTGGCGATGCGCGTCGCTTCGTCATCGATTACGGATTCTTTGCCGGGACCGGTGACCACCCGGGTCGCATCGTCACTGCCGACGATGCGGGTGCTCTCATCCTGTTGGTTCTTTTCCTCTGCGCCGGGTGGTGGCACTGGAGTTTCCGCATCGGCGGGGGCTGGTTTCTTGATCCGGGCCAGCAGCATGGCGTGGATCTGGGGTGGTAGATGTCCCACGCGAAAGCCTTCGTCAATCGCCTCAATCAGTGCGGGAATCTGCTCCGGGCTCTCTTCGGCGATTTGGGACAATCGTTCGATCAGCTCGTCGGCGTTTATGCTGCCTTGACTGAGTCCGTTCAACAGGATCCTGAAGTCGGTCATATCCGTTCAGGCTGCCCCGCGTCGGCTCGGGCCACCACTACGGTAACGTTATCCCTGGCCCCGCGCTCAAGGGCGAGGTCGATGAGCCTTTGACAGTAGTCCCCTGGGAGTAGCTGCATGGCCAGGATCTCCCCGATCTCCCTGTCCTGCACCTCCTTGTTGAGACCGTCACTGCAGAGCAGGTAGAGGTCGCCCGGTTCGACCCGGGTATCGTCCATGTCCACATAGAGTTCTTCCATCGCCCCCACCGCACGTGTGACTACATTGGAGGCGGGGTGGTTCTCCGCGTCCTCCCGCAGTAGCAGACCCTCTGCCACCAGCTCCTCCACCTGGGTGTGATCCTGGGTCAGCTGGGTCAGTTCGCCATCGCGAAAACGGTAGGCGCGGCTGTCACCGGCCCAGAGCAGCAACAGATGGGTGGCATGGGACAGCATCACCACTACAGTGGCGCCGATGGTGATATTGCCACCACGACGCAATGCCTCCGCCAGCAGTTGCTGGTTGATGTCGAGCAGGGTCTCTTCGAGCAGATCCACTTTCTTGCTCAGGGTTTCCGGCAGGTTCAGTTGCTGCATCCGCTCCACAATCATGCCGCTGGCCAGGTCGCCCGAACTGTGTCCCCCCATGCCGTCCGCCACCACCCAGAGGCCCGATTCAACCCGGTCGAGACAGGCATCCTCGTTCAGCTTGCGTACCTTGCCGACGTTGCTCAATGCGGTGGATTCCCAGTATACGGCGGTCGTCCCGTTCATTTGGCTTCTGTTTTCGCTGGCTTGCTGGTCTCCGGTTCACTCCCGTTGTCACTCTCCAGAGTGGGTGAGGGGGGTAGAGGAACCCGGTATTGACTCCAGTTCCAGTTGACCCAATTACCGTCGAGCAGAGCGGCAAAACCCTGAATCGGCGGCAGGCCTTCGGTGACCAGCAGGGAGGGACGGACCCGTTCCGAGCCTTCGCTCCACCAGAGGCTGTAGGCGGGAAAGGCCCGTTCCAAAAGGGTCTGGTTTAGGGCATCGCTCACCGGGAATGCGGATTCGAGGGAGGGGAGTTCGAACTGCCAGGCCGGTCTTCCCATGCTATCGCTGCTGACGGCTCCTGGACGGGGCGGGATCGCCGGTGGTGGCAGATCGGTCAGGGCCTGATCGAAATCCTCCAGAGGGATCTCTTCTGCCAGGGAAGCCAGCGCCAGCTCCTCGCAACGTGAAAACCATTGGGCATCATCATGCAGCAGGGCAGTCAGGTTGCCGCCTGGTTGCAGTGGAGCCGCCACCGTGAGAGGAAAGTAGCGGCCGACCCGATCCACACTGGGCATCAGGATGCCGCACCAGGCGGTCTCACCGCATAACCCGGTCGAGAGGGCAAAGCGCCAGATCGGGCTGGTGAGGTAGATGTCGAGCCAGTCCTCGCCGAGCTGCTCACGGCTGTCCGCCACTGCGTTCTGCAGCCAGCGGTCCCAGGGGTCGGTGAAACCACGGGGCAGGCGGCGGGTGAGAAAGTCGCCGTGGCTCGGCAACTTGCCGAAAAAACCGCTGGCCTGTGGGGCCGCATGGGTCAGAGTTTCGCCGGACAACGGAATGCCTCCAACTCTGGCATGCGGAACGGGTTGATGATGCTGTCGGCCCGCAGTTCGAAACGCGCCGTTTGTCCCCCGAGGCTGAAGCTCACCAAGAAACGGTCGGCCATCGCGGTATCTTTTACCTCGGCCTGATCGAGCAGTTTGAACCAGGCCCAGACGCCGTCCTTGGAATCGGCAGAGGTACGGCCTTTCAGATTCTCGAAGAGGATTCTGACCTGCCCGCTGCCGTCGGGGGCAGGCCACTGCATGCGAGTGTTGCGGGCCGGTCCGTGACGGTAGCTCAGTTTTTGGCCGTCGAGATCAAGCAGGAAGCGGCTTACCTCCGCATCGAGGTAGGAGGGCTTGAGACTGAAGGCGATCTTGGGCCGCTTGCCCCCTTCTGCGAAGAAGACCTCGCGGATGCGGGTTGCGTACTCAAACTGGCGCAGGGTGTTCGCCGAAACGCCCATCGGGTGGCCACCAGCCTTTTTCCAGCGCCAGGGACTGCGGTTGGTGTCAGCGAAGGGTTTGATGTTCTCCTCGAAGAACTTGTCCATCACCTGGCCGGGGCCGAAGAAGCGCGAGAAGTCGCTCAGGGTGACCTCTTTCTCGGTCTCCTTGGTAAGTGGGTAGCGGCCCTGGATGCCGCGGCGGCAGAGTGGCAGCACTTCCGCCTGCCAGCGTTTGGCCAGTTCGTTGCGGGAACTGCCCACCACCACGCCCCAGCCCCGTTCCGTGAGTGCGTAGATCCACTCGTTGACCGGTCTGGGCAGGCGCTTGGCCCGGCGTTGCAGCCGTTTGGTCGGATCCTTGGAACCGGAGGCACGCTGTTTGGCAGCGGCCAGTGCGGCGCTGCCGCCGGCGGCTTCCAGGTCGGCCAGGGAGGCGTGCAGGTCGCCCAGATCACCGATCAGACCTTCCAGCGGAGCGGGGTTGTCACCCTGGGCCTTGGCCAGTTCGATGAGCCGTTCGAAGGTCTCCTCAACCTGCACTGCGACTGGGTCGAGGGATTTGCCTGGGGTCTCCACGCCTGACTTGCCGGCCGCCCGCATCAGCCGTTCCAGGCGGTTTTTCTTCTGGTAGGCAGTCGTGCTCAATTCCGCCGCGATATCCGCCACCCCTTTGGCCTTGTCCGCGGCGGCAGCCATTTTCTCATCGGACGGGACTTTGCTCAGGGTGGTATTGTCGGCCACTACCCGCAACAGTTTGCGCAGGGGGGAAGAGGGACCGGAAGCCACGTCCAGCACCTCCACGCTTTGGGGGAGGGAGCGTATCTTGACGATGCGCATACCATCGAGCAGGCCGCGCCAGGCCGTTATGTAGTCCTCTGCATAGAGATCTTTGACCGCTTTCACCAAACGCAGCGCCTCGGCATCGCTGATCTCACCGGCGTCCGTATCGGCCAGGATCCAGTTTTCGCTCAGCGCCGCCTCCGCCTGCTCCAGGGTTTGGGGCAGGAAGATGTTATAGAAACCCCGACGGGTGTAGAGGGCCGGGATACGGGTCTTTTCCAGGCTCCCTTCGTTGACGCCGAAGACTAGGTCGCCATGACGGCCCAAGGCAGTGCCGAGCAGAAAATCCTTGCTGCGATCCGCTGCCGATCGCTGGCGTATCTGGCTGTAGATCTGCTGCGACAGGGGTATTTCGGTCAGCACCTGCCGTGCCTGGGCCACCAGCTTGAGGTTCAGGGGCAGGGGTTTGAAGCGGGGGTCGAGCAGGCTCTCCAGATGGTTCATCAATCGGTTCTGGGCTTCGCTGTCGCCGGCCAGCCGGTTGCCCCAGTCCACAGACATGAAGAGTTTGATCTGTTCCGGATCCAGATGCTCGGGGTGACCCAGCATCAGGTAGCTCTTCAAGGCCTCCCGCAGCAGGTCTTTCTGCTCCCGGCTCTGCAGATAATCCTCGAGCCGTGCGCCGAGGCTGTAGAGGAAGCGTCCCTGGAGAGTCCGCCGGTAGGCAGAATCGGTGGCGGGTCCCAGTTTCTTGCCCTGATAGAGTCCCATGCCCATGAGAAGGGGCGTCTCCTCCGGGTAGACTTCAGTGGCGGCGCGCAGGTCGTCCAGGGGTGGCAGGAGTTGACGGAAATCGGTGACGCGGTAGTCCAGGTCGATGATCGACTGTTGATAGTCCTCCAGGTTATTTTCCAGATCGCCGACCGCAACCTGGTTGCGGGTAAAGCTGGTGGTCCAGGCCAGCGCGGTGAGGATAGTCAGCAGGATTGCCCCGCTATAGGCGCCACGTTGCATCCAGGCCCGGCGCAGCTCGACCTTCTTGTCACTGCCGGCAAGGCTCGATTCCGGGAAGATGACGCTGCGGAACAGATCCTGGATGAAGTAGCTGCGGCCGCGCCCGCTGAAGGCGGGCAACCGAATGCGGTCGAGGCCGAAGTTCTGGGCCAGATTGCCCAGCAGCCGGTCGATGGGGGTGCCTTCCTGGGTGCCGCTGGTGAAGTAGATGCCGCGCAGCAGTTGCCGATCCTCGAAACGGCTGGGACGAAAAACGCCGTCGAGAAAGCGACTGAGGGGCTCCTTTAACGATGCCATCTCCTGGGGAAAAGCAAAAATCAGGTTGCGTCGCTGAATGTCCCGCTCCTGGTGCAGGCGGGCCAGTACCCGGTCGTTGAGGCGTCGCAGGAGGGCATCGAATTCGTCGGGAAAACGGCTTACCGCCCCCTCGGTGCTCTCTGCTGCCTCCAGTGGTAGGGTCATGCCCCAGACCTGAGCCCGGTCCTCGCGGCCCATATCCTCGAAGAATTCGGTGAAGCCGCCGACCAGATCGGATTTGGTGAACAGCATGTAGACCGGCGCCTTCACTCCCAGCCGTTCGTTCAGCTCCTGGATGCGGCTGCGCACTGAGCGTGCGTGCAGGCTACGCTCCTCCTCGGTCTGCAGCATCATGTCGGAGAGGCTGACTGCGATGAGGATGCCGTTGATGGGGCGGCGTTTGCGGTGTTTTTTCAGCAGATCGAGAAAACCGAGCCAGGCTGCGGAGTCGACGGCCTCGTGGCTGTCCTGGGTGGTGTAGCGCCCGGCGGTGTCGAGCAGCACTGCGTTTTCGGTGAACCACCAGTCGCAGTTGCGGGTGCCGCCCACGCCACGGATGGCATCTTTGCCGAAGCGGTCGGAGAGCGGGAAGTTGAGTCCGGAGTTGACCAAGGCAGTGGTCTTACCCGATCCCGGTGGACCGATGATGATGTACCAGGGCAGCTCATAGAGGTACTGACTGCCGCTTTTCCCCTTGCCGCTCTTTTTCAATACCCCCAGGGCTTCGTCGAAACGCTCCTGCAGGATCGACAGTTCCTCTGCCGACTGTTCTGCTCCTGGCGCCGCGTCGGATTGGCTGATCTCCTCCATCATCGCCTTGTCGGCCTTCTGTGCCCGCAGCTGATGCCACAGCAGATAGAGCACCCATAACAGGAGGAGGAAGACGATCACCAGACCCCGCACGATCATGCCTTCCAGCGGCACCATGCCGGCGATGGCGATCAGGGGGCCAATAAACCAGATGATGATACTCAGGGCGATCAGCCCGAGCAGCTGGATTACCCAGCGCTTTTTAAAGAACCCTGCGATCTTGCTCATCACTTCTCCAGGATTATCTCGACACGGCGGTTTCTGGCCCGGTTCTCCGACGAATCGTTGGGCACAAGCGGTTCGTTGTCGGCACGGCCATCGGCAACGATCTCACCCTTTATCGCAGCATCCTGGCGCAGGATCCCAGCCACCGACTCGGCCCGTCCCATGGAGAGGTGCCAGTTGGAGGGGAAGCGCAGGGTGTGGATCGGAATGTTGTCCGAGTGCCCGGCCACCAGGACAGGGCCGTCGACATTGGCCGCCAGGGCTTCGGCGATGCGTTGCAGCAAGGGCCGGAAGCCTGACTTCACCTGATCGCTGCCGGAACCGAAGAGTCCCTTGTTGCGCAGGCGGATGACCACGTCGGAATCATTGTTGATCAGTTCCACCTGCTCTTTCCGAACCTCCGGTTCGAGGAAGCCGGAGACCCGGTCGTAGAGATCGTCCTTCACCGGTGGTGGAGGTGGTGGGGCGGAGTCGATCTCCGGTGGAGTCTCACGGCCTACCGCGTAGACGTCTTTGAAAACGGGGGCCGAGGTGTCGTTGATGAAGTAGCTGAAGACCAGAAAGGTGCTCAGCAGCAGTACGCCGGAGAGTGCGGCTACCACCCAGAGCGGGATGTAGTGGCGCAGGGTGTTGTCGCCCATCTGCTCACCGCGCCAGTGGACCGAAAGATCCTGCTCGTATTCACCGCGCTGCATGCGGATGGTGCGATAGACGCTGTCGCGGATCTGCTCCAGGGTCCGGCTGCCACCTTCGAGAATACGGTATTTGCCCTCGAAGCCCATGCTCAGGCAGATATACATCAGCTCCAGCATCTCCAGAAAACGGGCCGGATCCTTGAGCATGCGCTCCAACATCTGGAAGAACTTCTCGCCGCCCCAGGCCTCCTTGTGGAAGAGGATCAGCAGGCTCTCTGTGCTCCAGGGACTGTTGCTGCCCCATGGGGTGTTGAGCACGGTTTCGTCGATCACGGTGCACAGCGCGTAGCGGGCGGCGAAGATGCTCTCGTGGTCGATCCCGGCGGAAGCGGCCCGGCTTTCGAAGAGGCGGAGTTCTTCCTCCATGCGTCGGCGCAGGCCGTTGACGTCCGGGTGGCTCGGGGCGTTGCGCAGTTTGCCCAGCAGGGAGAGCAGGGGGGCGGCGGCGGTCACCAGAGGATTGAGGCCCCGGTCGACAGCATAGCGTGCGGGCGGTGGAACCGGCCTCTGGGGCTGCATCGGCGGTGGTTCGGCCCGGGGTGTGGCAGGTCCCGCGCCCGGCCGTCTGCCACCGGGCATGGGACGGATCACCGTACGGTCGCTGTCGTCACCGTCAGCGTCGAAAAAGGGGTCGTCGGTAGTCACGGTTGATCACCCTTTGATAGCCCAGAATTCGAGTTCGAGACCAGGAAACTCGCCACCGATGTGGAAGGCGAATCCGCCGGAACTCTTGAGCTGTTTCCATAGTTCGCTGCTGCGATCGAGTTCAAAATAGGTCAGTCCGGCATGGTAGGGAATCTGCCGGGGCGCAACCGGCAACGGTCGTAGCGCAACGCCTGACAGTTGCAGATTGACCAGCTCGCGGATCTGCTCCACCGGTCCGATCTTGATCTGCGCCGGGAAACGGTTGCGCAGGGTTTCGGTAGGCATTTGGGAACCCACGGCCAGCACGAAATTGGCGCTGTCGATCAGACTGCGGTCGGCCAGCGTCGCGACCCGGATACCGTATTTACGCTCCTGCAGGGGGATCGCCACGGCGTTCTGCTCCAGCACCATGCTCAGGGATTGGCGCATGGCGTTCATCAACGCCTCGAAGGTCGCCTGCAGATCATCGTGACGGTAGGGCGGCAGTTCCGGGGGACGTTTTTCCCGCGAGGTAAAGGTGGAGAGTTCCCCGGCTGTCTGCAAGCCGATCTGGTAGAAGGCTTCGGGGTGGAGTCCCTCCATCTGCGCCAGATGGGTGAACAGGGGTTCCAACCGGTTGATCGCCTGTAGCATCATGAAGTCAGCGATCTCCGCCGCTCCGCCCCGGCCAGAGGCGGTGATACGCCCGGCGAGGGCTTCGCCCCGATGGTGCAACAGCCCTTGCAATTCATCGAGAAAGCCGTGCAGCCGACGATGGGCCCGGCAATCGAGGGCCGGAGGCAGGAAGGCTTCATCGAGCAGCAGGTTCATGTCGGCTCGTAGTTCCATGATCCGTGCCAGAGGCATACAGATGAACTGGCTGCGGTCTTCGCCGTCGAGCATCAGACGCAGACGCAGGCTGCCGGTCTGAACCAGTGCCTTGGTATCGGCGCCGGCGTTGCTGTCGTCCACCTCTTGCTCCCTGGGAAGGTAGCGGGCCAGTACCTCCGGGATGTCGTTGCGGTCGGCATCCACGGCCCCCTGTCGGCGGGCGGGCAGGGCCAGGTGGATCAAAGTGTCGTGGGTGTTCTCCGGTATCTCAAGTATGGGTGGAGGTGTGTCCTCTCCAGGGATGTCGAAAGGGGTGCCGTCCGGCAATACCCCTTTACAGTGGGAGACCGACAATTTTCCCTGGGTCAGCAGATCCTTGTCGATACTCAGTTCCCGGATGCCCCAGCCGTAGGCTCGGAGTGGCGCGCAGCGCGATTCCAGCAGGTTTTCCAGATAACGATCGTGCTGCTGGAAGTGGTGAGGCCGGAGGAACATGCCTTCCGACCAGATGATTTTGTTGCGCCAGGTCATATCGGGGTCCCGGGTCAAAAATTCATGGGTGGCTCTTGGGATTTCTTCTTTTGTTCGTCGTCTCTCGCAGGCTTGGTCTCCGAAATGGAAACCTCACCGCGTCCGAGCAGGATGGTATAGGCGTTGACTTGATGGAGTGCGATGGGGGCAGTCGCCCGCCAGATAGCGTTATTCAGGTCGCGGAATGCGGCCATAACGCCGATAAAACGGGTTTTGGGATCGAGTTCCCGCAGTAGCGGAAGCGTCTTGCCGGGCATGACCTTGAACTCATTCCTGGCCACCAGATCGGCGCCAAGTACTGCGATGTCGCCGTCGTACAGGGTAAAAAAATCGGTGTCTTCAAAGATACCCGGGGTCTTGAGCTCGTAGAAGCGAACCACCACCGGTGAAGGGGTGCCCTCGGCGTTGGGATTGACATGGAGCGAAGCGAGGAATTTGGCGGCGAGCTGGGTCGGGGGAGGCGCCTTCTTTTCGCCGCATCCGATAAACAGGAGGGAGAGTATCAGGGTGAAGAACAGAAGCAAATGACGGGACCGCATGTTTTCTCCTTGGATCATCAATACCCATCCCCAATCCGGTTCGCATACCGCGAAGCGACGTTCAGGGTCTGTTGCTGGTATTCCCTAAACCTAGTCTGCCCGACACATTTTCACCGCGCACATCTGTTGGCGGTTGGATTGATCGGGTACTTTCGATAAACAGTATAACGGATTCCCGGAAATCCATTCTCTTTCGCCGACACTTTTTTTCTGAACTTTGCTGATCGGATTTTTGAGTCACGATTTATGATCCAGGCGTTAATCGCATACGCCCGATCCGTTACGCTTGATCGGGCCTGCACGGCGTTCTCTGAATTGCAGCAACTGATCAGATTATTGAGACCAACTTGTTTTGGGCCGGTTCAAGCGTAGCGGAACCGGTAACTCCACTCGATCAGTCTTTGCGACCTCTGGCCAGCCTGGTGATCTGTTCCTCGTAGGCACGGGCGAACTCTTCGCCGAAGAGATCCTGAAAATTGTCCTCGGCCTCCGCCAGCAGTTCCTTGTGCTTCTCCGAGTACTGCTCCCAGTACCAGGCATTTTTGCTCTCCAGCAGGCTGCGTCCCCCCTTCTGCTGGAAGAATCGCTCCAGGGCCTCCGGTTCGAAACGCTGCAGCATGGCGGAGAGTGCGCCCTGCATGCCGGCCATTACCGCCATCTGATGGGCTGAGATGTCGTCAACCGCTTCCTGGATTGCATCCAGAGGAGAGAGGTAGGCGTTGTTGTCAGGCTTGAACAGGTGCGAGAGCGCATCTTCGACGCTGACGGTAAATTTTAGTGGATTGTTCTCCACCGGCCGGATGGTGGTGAGCTGCATGCGGAACTGGCTCTTGATCTCGGCGCGTGCGCGCAGCACCCCCATCAGGCCCTCCACCATCTCCCGCATCAGGGCGCCCAGTGTACGCAGGGTTTCCGGTGCTGCATCCTTTGGGATGTCGAATTGCGGCATGCCGGCGCCTTCGAGGATCAGGCGCAACGCCTCTTGATCCTGAACGGACGCCGGAGGACTCGGCGCGACCGCAGACTTGGCTGCGGGCGGTGGTGCCGGATGGGGTTCAGATACAGGTTCTGCAGCCGGTGGCGGTGCCGACAACGGGGCTTCTGTCAGTGAGTCCCAATCCTCGGGGATGGCCTGGGGTGGTTGGAAAAATTCGTTTTCCACCGGCACATCATCCCGTTCCGAACCGGTGACGGGAGAGGCGACTGGTTCCGGTGGTGCGGAAAAGAGGGAGTTGGTGGTGGGCGTGGTGTCCACCCGATCGTCGTCCGCTTCTCTCTCATGGAAAAAAGCGTCAACGGCAGGCGATGCTGCAGGGGGCGGGGGTGGTGCGGCAAAAGGATTGTCTTCGCCGAAGGCAGGGACCGCAGCCCCTGCGTCTCCCTCCAAAACGATCTCGATCTCATAGTCGCCGATCAGCAGATGGTCGCCGTTGCTCAGCGGCGCGCTGTTGCCGCGCCCCAACGGCTGCTCGCTGCCTCCTACATAGATACCGTTGGTGCTGGTGTCGGTAATGTAGAAGCTGCCGTCGCGAAAGACAATGGCCGCATGTTTGCCGGAGATGAAACGTTCGGGATCGGGCAGCACGAAAAGGTTACCGGCAGAACGTCCCAGGGTACCGCCCTGTTCGTCGAACTCAGCCGACAAAGGAGTGACAGGCGGCTGATTGCGGTAGGTGGTGACGTTCAGACAGAGTTTCATGGGTGGTAGAGACTGATGATCCAAATTGGGTTGGGACAATTTCGCTTCCATGATCCGGGTCAGGATCGGTATAACCAGACGGGGCGCTATACGGATTACCTGATCAGGTGGTCAATCTTATATCTTCTGCAACTGATCGGTAAATATCAATGATAATCGCACCTTTCATTAGCCGCTTCGGTTGTCTTTGCCGAACATGGGCATATACTTTCCCAAGTATCGTAAGCTTTATTGGGGTTTGCGAAAAGGCGTGTCGGCGGGCTGGGGATGAGGCAATGGGTGTAGTCGGTGTAAGACAACGCAGCCGGGGATTGATCCGGGTCCTCACTCTCGTCTTGGTGTTCTCCGGCATCGGACCGGTTCAGTCCGCCGGTCCACTTATCCCCGCTCCTGCAATGCCGCGGGAGGTGGACACTCCGGGGCCGGTGCTGGACATCCCACTGCCCGAAGAGGGGGCGGAGGAGGCCATCAAAGGTTTCCGTGTCCCACTCAAACGGGAACGCGTCCCGGACGAGAATCGGGTCGAGGTCAATCGTCTGAGTGTCAAGCGACTCATTCCCATCCAGCAGTTCGAAGGCAAGTGCGCCAAGAGCGAACGCGGTTTTACCTGCGACATCAATCTGCAGGACGATGCACTGCAGCAGGTGCTCGACGAGGTGCTGCAGGCTTACCGCAAGCAGTTCGCCATGTTCGACCAGGCGGGCATCAATGTACGGCTCACCTTCGATGTCGACTGCAACCACACCGAATATGGCGAGTTCTGTGCCGTGCCGGTGCAGGATCCGGCACTTGATCAACTGCTCAAATCGGTTCTGCAGGAGTATGAAAACCAATTTTCCATCTTCGACCTGGAGGATGTCTCCGTCCGGGTAACCAACTTTTTCCGCGAGCGCGACAGAATCCTGGATACCGCTTTTCTTCCCCCCCAGACGGTGGAAAACGCCTCAGTGGAGATCCATCTCCTTGAGGGGCGGCTGGGCAAGGTGGCGGTCAAGGGCAATCAGCGTTATGCGCCTGAAGTCTTGTTGAAACCCTTCGACAAACTGGTGGATGAGCCGGTTACCCGTGGCGAAATCACCCAGTCTCTGCTCAATGTATGGGACTACCCCGGACTGCGTCTGGCAGAGCGTCGCGCCCAGTTGACCTTCTACCCCGACGAAGAGGTGGGCAAGACCGCGTTGGAGCTGGAGGTCTTCGAAGAGAAGTACCCTTTCAACCTCGGTTTTTCATTGGACAACTCCGGCTCTGAATATTCCGGCATCTATCGCGGTCGCCTGACCCTCGACTGGAACAACCCCACCGGCGCTGCCGACCGGCTTTCGGCATCGCTGCTCAACAACGTCAGTCCCAGTAACGGTCGCTTCTATGCCCTTGACTACATGCGGCCGATCATTACACCGGACTACCATGTCAGTATGGGAGTCAGTCGCAACCAGTTCGATATTGGCCAGGAACTGGAGGTGTTCGAGATCGACGGTGTGACCGAGCAGATGTACCTCACCCTCGACCGGGTCTTCTGGCAGACCTTTCGCACCCGTCTCGCTGCCTCTGCGGGGCTGACGCTCAAAGATGCCCAGACCCGCCAAACGGATATAGTCACCGCCCAGGACAAACTGTCGGTGTTCAACTTTGGTCTCGATTTCCTCGATTCCGACGAACTGTTAGCACCGGCGGGGCGCTCCAACCAGCTGCGTCTGAACGTCGCCTACCACCGGGGAGTCGGGGGCCTGTTCGGGGCGATGGAAGGAGAGAATGCCCCCAATTCCAGTCGTACCGGCGGTGACGGGACAAAAGCCGGAGGGAGCTTCGGCAAGTTCGTCTTCGGCGCGGTGCGTAAACAGCAGTTTTTCGCCGACACCATGCTCTGGCTGCGGGTGAACGGGCAGTATTCGCCGGATCTGCTGGTCTCCCTGGAACAGATGGCCCTGGGCGGCCCGAGTAGTGTGCGGGCCTATCCTACTGCCGAGTTTCTGCGCGACAGCGGTTACTTCCTCTCCCTGGAGTGGTCATCGAAACTGCCCTTTTTCAAGGAGACTGCGGTTCCCGCTTGGATCGCCGGCTCCACCGTCACCACCTGGGGGCGGGCGATTACCGTATCGCTCTTTGTGGATCATGCCAGCGGCTGGCTCAACAATCCTCTGGACAATGAGGATGAATCCATCGCCCTCAGCGGCGCCGGGTTTGGATTGGGTTTCAACACCTCCCGCTTCAGTATGAACATGTCGCTGGCCACGCCCTTGGGGGATCGGGAACCGAGCAATGAAAGAGATCCTCAGTTATTTGTGAACATGCTGCTCCAGCTTTTTTGACAGTGTCTGATAGGCATTGCTATTGTTGGAATTAAAGCAATAAATATCATATATCATTATGATAAATATAATATTATTATGCTTAAGTAATGGGAATTCAGGTCAAACTAAGACACTATAGTAAAATGGGTAGAGCCAAAAAATAGTCCATACTGATATTAAGCGAAGTGTAGCGTGGTGAGGTCGGAGATCGTCGGAGAGTTCAGCCATGAGAAGGCGCCATCAGCGAAGGAAAACGGCACGCGTAGGCCAGGCTGCCACTGGTCGGGGTGAGGCCTGCTTCGCCTTAAAAGAGTTAACACACTACATACGGATGGCAATCGTCCTGCCAGCCACTCTGCTGCTCGCCCAGCCGGGTATGGTTCTGGCCGGCCCCCAGGGGGGACAGGTAGTCGGCGGTCAGGGCGCGATCAGCGCACCCAACGCCAACACCACCCTGATCCAGCAGCAGTCCCACAACCTGGCTCTGGAGTGGCAGAGCTTCAACGTCCAGGCCCAGGAACTGGTGCGATTCCAGCAACCCTCCGTCTCCTCCGCCGTCCTCAACCGCATCCTCGACCAGAGCCCCAGCCAGATCTTCGGCACCATCGAAGCCAACGGACGGGTTTTTCTCGCCAATCCCAACGGCCTCATCTTCGGCCGTACTGCCACCGTCAACGTCGGCAGCCTCATCGCCGCAGGCCTGGACATGGATCCGGACAAGTTCATGGATGGCAAATATGAGCTGGGCCTGCCTGACGGCCAATCCCCCGGCAGCGTAATCAATCGAGGTTTGATCGAGGCCGCCACCGGCGGCAGCGTCGTTATGGTGGGCGGTACCGCCAGCAATGAAGGGCTGATCGTTGCCGACGTGGGTTACGTCCACCTTGCTTCCGGCCGCAAGGCCGTGGTCGATTTTGACGGCACCGGGTTGATCCGCTTCCGCGTCGATGAGGCAGTGCTGGGAAATGACAGCGGTGCACAAGCGGCAGTCGTCAACTCCGGTGAGATCCGTGCCGAAGGCGGCACTGTGATCCTCGCCGGCCACACCGCCCGCGACGTATTCAGTCAAGTGGTCAACAACACAGGCGTGATCCACGCCGGCAGCATCGACAAATCCGGCGGCAAGATTCGGCTGACCGGGTTTGGCGGGTTGGTGGCCAATAGCGGCAAGTTGGATGCGTCGGGTAGCAAAGGCGGCAGCGTCGAGGTTGCAGGCGACCGCATCACGTCCAGCGGCGCTATTGTTGCCGATGGCAGCGCCGGTGATGGGGGGCGGGTGAAACTGGAATCAGCCGATACCACGCTTCTGACCGATAACAGCACCACCAGCGCCCAATCCAAGGCTGGAGGCAAAGGCGGTAGCGTGCAGGTGTTGGGCGACAAGGTTGGGCTGTTCGGCAACGCAACGATTGACGCCTCCGGCCATAACGGTGGCGGCGAAGTGCTGGTCGGCGGTGATTACCAGGGGGGTAATCCGGATGTAATGAATGCGGATCGAACCTATGTCGGGGCCGATGTGCAGATCAAGGCGGATGCCATTGTTGAGGGTGATGGCGGCAAGGTCATCGTTTGGGCGGATGAATTTACCAAGTTCTACGGAACCATTAGTGCTAAAGGCGACAGCAATTCAGGCAGTGGTGGTTTTGCCGAGGTTTCCGGCAAAGAGGGTTTGATCTATCGAGGAACAACTGATCTATCTGGAACGGATGGCCGTCAGGGGACGCTCCTCCTCGATCCTGGCACGATCACCATTGCTGGCGGAACTTCAGACGGTAGTGATAACGAGGCCGGCGATTCGGCAACCGTGCTCTCTCATGATGGCGATACAACCATAGCATTTACAGAGATTCCGGCCAGTTTTACCGTGTATGAATCCGAAATCGAAGGAACGAATGCAGATATCATCCTGCAAGCCACTGATGGTATCTCTACCTCTGGAACATTTAATAATGGCGGCGAAGGGAGTGGCATACTCCTGTTGAATACTGATCGATCCTTGACTCTGATTACTCGCAATGCAGCATTAGAAGGAAGCACAGGCATTGATGTCTCTGCGATAGAAATCCGCGGGCAAGGTGCTGGAGATATCATCATCCAAACCGGATCATTCAGGGCGGAGAGCAGGCGCAGCACCACCAGTTGGTTTAGTACTGCCGCACCAACGGAAGTACAATGAACCTTGGGCCATCGCTACGGCCTTGTTACTGGATTTGCGTGAGCTGGCCTTACTGATCCACTTCCGATTGCCAGCGCAGTCGGCCATCGGATTCTTGTGCCAGACGAGACAGAATAGCCGTCAGTGGAACCGACCGTCCAGTGACTCATTACCAGCTCCAGTAGCGCAACATCCTGATTAAAGTGGTCAATACGTTGCGATTGACTGCTCTATAAAGCAGGTAGTTTTGATTGAGCGCTGTACACCACAGATACTGTTGTTTGCCGGCTTGCCTGCTTCTGAATGGTGTCTGTACCTTCTTTCATATCAACAGGCGGTATTGGCTTTATTCAATTGTGTTGTTCACAAAAGCAACCACACTTTATGGCGTCCATGCGCTGATACCCTGGAGTGATGGCAACCGGCCCTCCTCTTTTCCATACCTGAGATAATGTATCAGTGGGTTGATTTCTGCTTGGGCGATGTCGGGGTTGGTAGTCAAATAGAACGTGGTATCAAATTTAGGCGATGGGTTACGCCCCTCTGATGCACCGTAACACAGATAGTGCTGAACGGGATCGATGCCAGCTTGGGCCACATCGGGATACTCGGCAAGATACCAAGTCTCGTCGAAAAGACCGGAACCTTTCAGCAGATTGACAAGCACCTTCTCTCTTTTCTTCGCCTTGTTCGTGAGTCTGAATGGCTTTGTAAGGGCGCGGATGGGTGCAGTAATATTCGAGGCTCGGGTCGGTCTGGACTTCTCTGGCTCTCGCTGTTCTTCGGAATCGCTGGATTCGGCTTTAGTTTGTTCTTCTAATTCCCGTACCAGTTCCTGGTATTTCAGGAAATAGTGTTCCAGCTCTTCCTGTACCTGGTGCAGCTGCAACAGTAATAGTTCATTTTCCTGTTCGACCTCCTTGTTGGCCGCCTCCAGCTTCTCTTGTGACTGCCTGGCCTGAACGAGCTGTGTCTGACGTTCAGTAGCCAGCTTTGCCTGTTCGTCCTTCGCCTTGGTCAGTTGCTCAATCTGCGTTTGCAGTTTCTGCTGTTCACCCGCTAACCCTTTCCGTATCTTCTCCTCTGCCTGAAAGTGCCTTTTGGCCTCATCCAGTTCCTGCTGGAGCTGCTTTAGCTTAGTGCCTTGTTCCTCCTGAGCTTGGCTGATCTGCTGCTTTTGCAGGAAAACGGCTTCGAGTTCTTCCTGTACTTGGTGCAGCTGTAGCAAGAGCAGTTCGTTTTCCTGCCCGGTCTCTTTGTTGGCCGCCTCCAGCTTCTCATGTGCCTGCCTGGCCTGGGTGAGCTGTGCCTGACGTTCAGTGGCCAGCTTTGCCTGCTCGTCCCTTGCCTTGGTCAGTTGCCCAACCTGCGATTGAAGCTTCTGCTGTTCACCCGCTAATCCTTTCCGTATCTTCTCCTCTGCCTGAAAGTGCCTTTTGGCCTCATCCAGTTCCTGCTGGAGCTGCTTTAGCTTAGTGCCTTGTTCCTCCTGAGCTTGGCCGATCTGCTGTTTTTGCAGGAAAACTGCTTCGAGTTCTTCCTGTACTTGGTGCAGCTGTAGCAAGAGCAGTTCGTTTTCCTGCCCGGTCTCTTTGTTGGCCGCCTCCAGCTTCTCTTGTGCCTGCTTGGCCTGGGTGAGCTGTGTCTGGCGTTCAGTAGCCAGCTTTTCCTGCTCATCTCGCACCTTGGTCAGTTGCTGTATTTGGTCTTGGCGCTCTACGGCCAGTTTCGCCTGTTCATCCCTTGCCTGTGTCAGCAGCTCAACTCGCACTTGCCCTTGCTGATAGCTGTGGTACACCTCCAGCGGCTGAGGGGATTCATGGGCCGTTGTCTCGCCCAGGGGTTGGGCGCTCGCCTCCAGCTCCATTTGCAGGTCTTGAATGGCCGGCTGTTCGCCCAGGAACTGGCTGGCCAGCAGACACTCCAGTGCAGGAGCGGCGGTAGTAAGAATAGGTGACGGGTTCGCAGCTTGCAGCACTAGCCCGATGCGTTGACAGGCCTCTGCCAATGCTTCCGGCTGCTGTGCAGCCATCTCTGCGTCGAGCAATAGGCTACGGCGGCGATTGCGGCGCTGAAAGTGTATCAACACCTGGTTCGACGCATACCAGGCCTCCATGAACTGCTCAGGATCCACGCCTTGCTGAAGTGCGTAGGCCAATGCACTCTCTGCGCGAATATAAAAGAGCAGAAACTTCGCTTGCGGGAATGTCGTGGCCCAGAAATCAAGCAGCCACAGGCTTCGACTATCCGCCCACAACATCGGAGTATCAGCTCCCTCAGAGAACAGCGCAGCCGCCTTTTCTGCCAGATCAAGGCTGGGTTGGACAGGCTGATTGAGCTGAAGCAGATCCGTTACACCAGCCTCCTGGAACAGCTTGTCATACCATTTAGCGAAGGAGTCTCCACCCTCTTCAAGTCCTAGCTGCCGCAAGGCTGGAAATGCGGTTTCCCAACCGCTATGCAGGCAACCGGTAGTTACCACTATGTTCATGTATGTGTCATCTTGTTTGATAGCCGATTGCGATTTCATGGTTTTCGTGGGTTGTCTCGCTCCTATTAGCTGTCGTAGTGATCCTTGATACGCCGACCGTAGTTATCCTCGATGCGAACGACATCATCTTCACCCAGGTATTCACCGCTCTGCACTTCGATCATAATCAGATCTATCACACCGGGGTTTTCCAACCGGTGTTTATGGCCTGCGGGGATGTAGGTGGATTCGTTGGCTTTGATCAACATCTTTTCTTCACCATTGATGATACTGGCAGCGCCACGTACCACGATCCAGTGCTCGCTGCGGTGGTGATGCATCTGCAGTGACAGCGATGCGCCGGGTTTGACCTCAATGCGTTTGATTTTGTAGCGCCTGCCCTCTTCCAGCACTGTGTAAGCACCCCAGGGGCGGGAGACAGTACGGTGAAGCTTATAACATTCATGGCCTTCCGCCTTGAGCTTTTTGACTACCTCGCGCACATTCTGGGCCTGATCCCGATGGCTTACGAGCAGCGCATCCGGGGTGTCAACAATCATGATGTTTTCCAGCCCAAGCGTAGCTACCAGCCGGTCCTCACTTTGTACAAAGCAGTTGCGGCTGTTGACATTGACGACTTCACCCAATGCCCGGTTACCCTGTTCGTCGGGTTCAGCAAGATCTGCCAGTGCCTGCCAGGAACCGATGTCGCTCCAGTCGAAGCCGGCTGCCACAACGGCGACATTATCGGCTTTTTCCATGATGGCATAATCGATGGAAATGTTTTCCAAAGTCGAAAAGCTATCAGCTTCGAGTTCACAGTAGGCATCCTGCCGATTACAATGCGACGCCTCCCAGCAATGTTCGCCCGCCGCCAACATATCTGGCGCATGACGTGCAAAAGCAGAAAGCAAATCGCTCACACGGAAGCAAAACATGCCCGCATTCCAGTAGTGCCCACCCTCTGTGATCATCCGTTCGGCTTCATCGAGCGGCGGTTTCTCGATGAATCTGACAACCTTAAATCCCCCTTGCGTCTCCGCAATATTTTCGCCGGCGCGGATATAACCAAAGCCGGTCTCCGCCTGGGTGGGCTGTATACCAAACGTGACGAGGTAACCCTGTTTTGCCAGTTCACGTGCTCGTTCTACATCGGCACGAAATTCCACCATATCTTTGATCAGGTGGTCGGCTGGCAGTACAAGCATGACCGCATCTTCACCATGCCGATCACGGATCTTTAACGCACCCAAGAGTATCGCTGGGGCAGTATTTCGCCCAGTTGGTTCTAACAGGAACCGGGGAATCACGTCATCAAGTATGCTTCTGCTCCAGCAATCCTTACTCTGGAAGTAGTAGTCGCGATTGGTAATGGTAAGTACTTCTCTGACTTCATCGCAACCAATAGCACGCGAATAGGTTTTTTCCAGCAGAGTATCGCCATCCGCCAGACGAATGAAGGGCTTCGGATGTCCTTCTCGCGAAACCGGCCACAAGCGGGTACCGGCACCACCGGAAAGTACAACAGGTATCAACATGGTCTTGCCCCTGCTAGATTGAGTTGGTGTTTTATTTCATTCAATCGTTGCGCATATCGGGTGCCTGCAGTAGCAGGGCTGAAGTCAAATGCCTTTGGTTCCACGGACCTTGGATCAGTGCGGATGCTTCGCATCAGTTCCGCAGCATGATCGGTATCTGGATCTGCCCAGCTTTGGCCATCGGCATGGAAGTACTCCAAGCGACGCACATCCCGTCGCCGATAGCGCACCAGTCCGACCCGATCTTCCGTGCAAAAGTCGAGATTTCCGGAAAAACCGGTGGCGATAAGCTGAAGATCCAGCATCAGTGCCTCTGCGAGCCCTCGTCCAAACCCCTCTGCCCGGTGCAACGACACGTAGCAGTCACAGCATTGGTAGAGTGCCAGTACCTCAGGCCTGCGCAATGTAGCATCAATAAGATGGATACGGGGATCTGCATCGATAAGACGCTTTATCCGCTTCCACGCTTTATTTCCCGCCTTGACATGACTCGCCTTGACGACCAAACCAATCTTCCTGCCTCCATCGGAGCTGGGAAAGGCGCACTGAAATGCCTGGATAACGGCTACTGGATTTTTGCGAACGAGTGTGGAGTTAAAATCGAATGAGAAGACGAAAAGATAGTCCTCTTCAGGCAAGCCGAAATCTTTACGCCCCATCGGGGCCACACTGTCGATTGTGACAGAGAGCGGCATCGCGTAAACGGGGCACTGTGCCCTTCGATAGGCATTGGCAGTGTAGTGGCTGATTCCCCATAGCTCATCCACCATGCTGAACGCATGGGTACAGCTTGCGGGCCAGTCGGGCAACTCCCAGGGCCAATAACCGATATTATAGCGATCTTCAAACAGATCGAGGCCCCGCTCACATGCGTAGCGTACCTGCTCGATGCCGGTGGTACAGAAGATATTTATAGCGTAGCGTGGCTCATCGACGATCCATTGATCGACGCTTTTGTCTTTTTGCGAAACATTATCACCCGGTTTGACATTGACGATGCAAAAAGGAATGGCATGAGACTTCAGTGCCAGGGCAAGCAGCCGTACATCCTCGCCAATGCCGATCTCGCCTTGCGCGTAGCCGAACAGGTTTACGCCAAAGGGGTCGGTTGATCGTGATAATGGGCGTTGGCTTATCGGTATGCGGTTTGTAATGCTGGCCAGCTGAAACTGGGTGGGACGGCGCTTGAAACGCACCCCAAGCCAGGCAAGTTTTCGTAACACCAGCTTGGGGAGCCGAAGATAAAATCGGCTCTGTCCTGCAGGCAACAGGGCCTTATCAGGTTCCGTTAGGGATGTACACTGATCTCCAATAGGTAGTTGTTTAACCTCAGCGTGTGCTTCCAGGGTTTGCTGAACATCGGCCAGACCAAACGTTTCGACCAGCTGCAGTGTACTTTTTCCAACATCTTTTCTTTTAAGCCGAAGCATGGCAATCAGCGAATCTGGAGTACCAAACTGCCGACGAAAAAATTCAACTTGCCATAAACTTGCTTTAGGAAGCATGAACTTATGGCGTTCGCCACGCCAAAAAGCGCGTGCTATGCGGTGCCGGGCTTTAGCATCCCTCAGCATGGGCGCAACGAAATAGCGATAGCGCACGACCCCGTAGAAGAACATTGCAACTGAAAAGCCATCGGCCCAACGGTCATTATTAAGGGAAGGCAGTATTAGTGGGCGCACCAAGGCAGCATCCCACGCTGGTATTGAGCGCAAAATAGCATACTGTCGTCGTCCCTCGATGGCACACCAAGCAAGAAACCGGACGAAGTCTTTTGGCCTACCTTCATGCAAAGGAAAGCGCCGCTGCAAAATCGGGCGCAGGTGCCAAATTGCAAGCATGGCACCATAGATTGGGGTAGGAAGGTGGAAGGGCATTGCAATCGGAGCAAGCAATCCATGTCCTTCAGATTGCGTCTTCCCATTAAGTTCAAGCATTGCCTCGATGCGCGGATTCATCCTTAGTCCTGATGTTCCCTGATTGTGGTAATCGTCATTCTGACTATGCCAAACAGCATCACCAATACGATGAGTGCCGTAACCAGGATATAGACTCTCTCCGGATACTTTGCCTCATCGGCCAGAGAGGGTTTACTGATGACAACCAGGTGCTTCATCTTCTTTGAGGCCTCTGCTCTTGACTGCTCAAGGGCGACCAGAGCAGAGGCATAGGCGTCTTTAGTAAATTCGAGATCGAGCTGAAGGTTAGTAAATTTCACCATCAGATCGTTCAGCTCTTCATCCCCTTCGCCGATCAATCGACGTTTTTCATCGATTATCTGCTCCGTGAGCGCCCGAATACGTTCCTTACTGGCGATCACTTGTGGGGAGTTACTCTTTTGAAATCCAAGAAGCTGTTTTAGTTTGGCTTTCTCCTGACTGAGTTCACCCTCCAGAATGTCCATGATGGCAGTGAGAGACTGCCCCTGCTGCTCAGGACTGAAGATCTGGTATCTATTCTGAAACTCCAACAGACACTGCTTGGAAAGCTTGGTGAGTCACCGTGCTACCAACTGCTGCTCCACATATTGTACTTCGTTCAGTTACGTATTGCTCACCGGCACGATATACTGTTCTGCCGTCCAGCCTTCACGATGAGTGACGGCATGCATCATCATCACCTCACCGACCGTACGAACAAGCTGTGTATTGGTGGGGATGACGAGGGTATCATCAGGCTCCAGCAGAATATTCTGTTGGACCCCATCCTGCAAGGTCACCACTCTTCCCAGCGGATCAATCAGGCGGGCCCGCTCGGCAAACTTGGCCATCATCTCGGCCTCCTGGACACGAATCCCCACCTCTCCATGGGAGCCGGATAACGCCAGCATTGAGCTGCGCTCCAAACGGAACAGGCTATCACTGATAGCGTCCTTCTGCGCCACGGCCACCGAAACACGGCGTATGTAAATCGCCGCGGTGTTTGCCAACCTGGGATCGACCGGGATGTGGTTGAGCACATCCACCAGACGGGAACCACGCTTTACCGACATCGTGGCCGGTCCGTTAAATTCGCCCTGGATATTGATCAGTATGGTGTTGGCACGCCCATCGTCCCTGAGTGTTACCGTATCGCCATCGCGCAAGGAGTAACCAAGAAAGGTCATAAGTGACATGGTCTGCTTAACCGGCCGACCACTGCGCATGCCGATAATAGTGACCTCAGTGGCCTGTGCAGCCTTGGGGATCACCTTGAGGATCTCACCTCCCGATGAACTTGCTGACTTCATCTCGATCAGCGCACTTCGAGCCACATTGCCCTCAAGCTGAATAACGGCCCCACGCTGTTTGACCAGGATGGTGTCATTCTCCTGCAGTTGGAGTGAGACGATCTTACCCTTGAGGATAAAATCATAGAGATCGGTCGTATTGATGGTTTTTCCAGCGCGGATGATCTCAATTTTTCGGTAACTGCCCAGTTTGGGATCGATGCCATCCGCCAGATCGAGAAAATAGAGAAGGCTGTCGGAAGGAAGACCGGCGTAGAGGCCAGGATTGTTGACCATGCCTGTCACATAGACGGCAACCGGCTGTGCAGTGGCAAGATTGGTGTAAACATCAAAATTGCTGGTGTAGACCTTCTGGATATGTGCCTTGACGGTACTGGTCAGATCGGCATTTTTCACCCCTTCGAGCTTCAGGGGACCTATCTCAGGCATGAAGATATTACCCTGACTGTCGATGGTATAGATATCTTTTATGGTCACCGCTCCCCACGCAGCGACGGCTACCTTGTCACCTGGGGCAAGAATATAGCTGGGGTTGAGCCCGTCACCTCGTGTCTTAAGGAAATTTCCGCTGAAAAGTTTTGCACCGAATGGCTCGATCACGTCCTCTTGCTGAACGGCAACTGGAGGACTGGGTAAAACGACCTCTGCGGCGTGGAGTGACCATGCCAAACCATAAAATATTACGAGGATAAGCAGAGTGATGAAACGCCTCTTCACCCGATCCATCCCCATCCGAACTCCATAAAATTGTTTAATATCAGTCACTTTACGGAACCCGTTAAAAAGATATCTCCGGAGAAAAACCAATTGTGTCCGTCATTACAGGCCACTCGTCCTCTGGTGGCCCCAGGGGTGGGATTCCCGGTAATCGTAACAGGCCGGCAGCGCCTGCCACTTGCTGCGGTGTATAACTCGCCTGCAACGAATATGACCGAACCCACTGCACCTCTCACCCCAGGGTTCATAGTTGTAATCTCAGAGAGAATGGCCGATTCAAGGGGATTGCTGACGGAATAGGTTGCAACATCCTTCTGCACGGTCTCTGTCTTAGCCGATGGGGCACTTATAGAGGTAGCACATCCTGTGACTGACGCCAGACAGGCCATCAATATGAGCAGAGTGATTTTTCTGACAGTTTCCATACCAGGGAGATAAAAAGCGCTCAAAAAGGGGGGCAATAAACCTAAACGGTGTAGTCTACAGATTAAGGAATCTCTGATCAATTGCCATATCGAGCGCGGGGAGAAACCTGGTTCACATAACCCATTGATAATACAATTGTTTAAAACTAAAGTTTATTTCATCACTTGATCCAGCACTAATTTCCAGTCAGGAAGCACCACACCGAAATGGTGTCGCAGCTTGGTATTATCCAATGTTGAATATCCTGGTCTCGGTGCAGGAAGTGGATACTCCTCTGTCGTAATAGGCTTTGCAGATTGGAGTAATATTTTTTCACCCGCTTCCCGCATCAATTCAAATATTAGTCTTGAAAAGCCATACCATGTCGTCATTCCATCTGAACTCAGATGGTAGAGTCCCCGCTTCTCATCAACCAAATCCGAATTTACTACGCATTGCGAAACAGCTTGGCTGGTTGCTTCTGCAATATGCCGACACCAAGTTGGGGCGCCATACTGATCGTCTACAATCCTAAGTTCCTCGCGCTCTTGCGCCAAGCGCCGCATTGTCATCAGAAAGTTATGACCCCGAAAACCATAAACCCAGCTGGTTCGAAAGATAAGATATCGCCCATCAACTGCCTTAATCGCCTTCTCACCGGCCAGCTTTGTCTTTCCGTAGACACTTAGTGGATTTGTTGGACTCTCTTCCTTGTAGGGTTCGGTTGCTTTGCCATCAAACACGTAATCTGTTGAGTAGTGGATTAGTGTGGCTTTAATGGCTTTTGCTTCCTCTGCCAGAATACCGGGGGCTGTGCCATTTACCACCATGGCAAGCTCATGTTCTTCTTCAGCCTTATCGACAGCTGTGTAGGCGGCGGCGTTGATGATCCAGTCGGGTTTGATTTCCCGCACTGCTTTGCGAATGGTGTCGGGATCCGCAAGGTCAATAGCGATTGGGTGAGTTTTGCGGCCGATGGCAATGACATCGCCCAGTGTGGCCATGGTGCGTCGAAGTTCCCAGCCAACTTGGCCTTGATCGCCGATGATTAGAATTCGTGTTTTTTTCACGTCTTTAAAACTATTTCTGGGCAACCTGAAAAGATTATTACTCTCACCAAGACGCCAAGTGCGCCAAGAAATCATTGTTTGCGCACTTCCTCCGCGTACTTTGCGTCTTGGCGAGAGTCTCTTGATTTACGGGGTCGGAGTCAAACCGCCCCAACCACATCGTTTTTACCATCATTATTTGCGCGGTTTGACTCCGACCCCTGGCGCAATTGAAAGTAATCGGGTAACCGTTCGACTGGGAAATCCTTTAAGCGTATGCCTTGACGGTCCTTAGCGGAGAGTTCCGGGCTATCAATCGGCCAATCGATAGCCAGGTCTGGATCATTCCAAAGTATGCTGCCTTCAGCACCCGGATTGTAACGGTCGGTGCATTTGTAGCTGAACAGAGCCGTCTCGCTGGTTACGCAGAATCCATGGGCAAAACCCTCTGGAATGTAGATCAGCCGCCTGTTTTCAGATGAAAGGCTTACCGATGCCCATTGTCCAAACGTGGGTGAACCATGACGAATATCGAGTGCCACATCGTAAACTTCACCCTGAAGGACCGTGACGAGTTTCCCCTGGGCATTGGGATTCTGAAAATGCAGCCCACGTAGCACCCCTCGACGTGACATGGAGAGGTTGTCCTGCACAAAGTCAGCCGCAATCCCTGCATCGGTATAGAGTTGCTTATTCCAGGTTTCTGTGAAGAAGCCACGCTCATCACCAAAAACTTTCGGCTCGATAATCAATACGCCCGGTAGTTCTGTTTCGATCACTTTCATTCTTAACTTCGACCTTCTTTGAGCAATCTTTCCAGATACACCCCATAGCTGTTTTTTGACAATGCGGTTGCCTGTTTTTCCAGTGCTTCATCATCAATCCAGCGATTTCTCCAGGCGATCTCTTCGGGGCAGGATATTTTTAGCCCCTGACGAAGTTCCAGAGTCTGTACAAACTGGCTGGCTGCAAGCAATGAATCATAGGTACCTGTATCCAACCATGCGGAACCTCTGCCCAACAGATGAACATTGAGTTGCTCTCTTTCCAGGTAGATGCGGTTGATATCAGTTATCTCCAACTCACCACGTGGTGATGGTTTTAATGATTTAGCAATTTCCACGACCTGATCGTCATAAAAATAGAGGCCGGTTACCGCAAAATTAGAGCGTGGATTCTCCGGCTTTTCCTCTAGACTGACTGCACGACCGCTGCCATCAAACTCAATAACCCCGTATCGCTCAGGGTCTGTGACATGATAGGCAAATACTGTGGCACCATCCTTATGGTTTACGGCATCAATAAGGATTTCTTTAAGATAGTGTCCGTAAAAGACATTGTCCCCCAGGACCAGAGCACAGTTATCATCGCCAATAAACGCTTCACCCAGAATAAAGGCCTGTGCCAACCCTTCAGGCCTGGGCTGAATTTTATACTGAATATTTAGCCCCCACTGAGCACCATCACCAAGGATATCTTCAAAACGCTCTTTGAAGGTAGGTGCAGTGATGACAAGGATATCCCTGATTCCCGCCAGCATGAGCGTGCTTAACGGATAGTAGATCATCGGTTTGTCATAGATAGGGAGGAGTTGTTTTGAAACGCCTATTGTTACCGGGTGAAGGCGTGTTCCAGAACCACCGGCGAGTATAATTCCTTTCATTGTGTTTCCTGTTCTTTGGTACTAGGCACCACGAAGCTCACGAAGAGCACGAAGGTTTTGATTTTTAGAGTACGAGGCGTTTAATTCCATTTTTCAACAGTGTGGTATTAAAGTTGATGAGTAGCCCTGTTCTGATATCCGCAAGTTTCATATAGGTTAGTATCTGAGCTTCGTGAATCCGCTGGATTGAATCTACGCTCTTCAATTCAACAATCAGGTTCCCTGCCACCATAAGATCGATACGGTACCCACAATCCAGAGCGAGACCCTTATACTCAACAGGCAGAGCCATTTGAGTAACACATTCAATATTGTGTCCTCTTAGTTCATGCGCCAAACATTTTTCGTAGGTGGATTCCAGCAAGCCGGGCCCAAGTTCCCGATGTACTTCGATCGCGCAACCAATCACTTGTTTTGACAGCTGGTCAAACTCCATCTTCGTGTCCTTCGTGCGCTTCGCGGTGAATAGTTAACTCACTGAACTATTCAGGCCCAGTCGTTCTCTGCGATAGCTGCCGTCCTGCACTCTTCGACACCACTCCAAATTATCGAGATACCATTTAACGGTTTTCAGCATACCGCTCTCAAAGGTCTCTTCAGGAACCCAGTCAAGTTCTCTCTTAATCTTACTGGAATCGATGGCATAGCGCTGATCGTGATGGCCTGGGCGATCTTCAACATAAGTAATGAGATCAGCGTAGGCATCTACTTCATGACTGTTGGGAGCCAGTTCATCGAGGTGGGCGCAAAGCGTGTGGACCACTTCAAGGTTGGTTTTCATTGTAGGCAATACGTAACTGA
>NZ_JAAVSH020000001.1:1586823-1588111 GCF_011947365.2 endosymbiont of Lamellibrachia barhami | reverse complement strand
TACCATTTAACGGTTTTCAGCATACCGCTCTCAAAGGTCTCTTCAGGGACCCAGTCAAGTTCTCTCTTAATCTTACTGGAATCGATAGCATAACGCTGATCGTGGCCTGGCCGATCTTCAACATAGGTAATGAGATCAGCGTAGACTCCTACTCCATCCGGGTGGTTGGGAACCAGTTTATCAAGATGAGCACAGAGCGTGTGAACCACTTCAAGGTTGGCTTTTTCATTATGGCCGCCGATGTTATAGATCTCGCCCACTTTCCCTTGAGAAAGTACCCGGTAGAGTGCTTTGGCATGATCATCGACATAGAGCCAATCTCTGATCTGATCACCTTTGCCATAGATGGGAAGAGGCTTACCGTCCAGTGCATTGAGGATGATTAAGGGTATAAGCTTCTCAGGAAACTGGTAGGGACCGTAGTTATTGGAACAGTTGGTAATCACCACCGGCAGGCCATAGGTCTCATGCCAGGCACGCACCAGGTGATCAGATGAGGCCTTGCTGGCTGAATAGGGTGAATTGGGTTCGTAGCGGGACGCTTCGGTAAACAGACCGGTTTTTCCCAAGCTTCCATAGACTTCGTCGGTGGATACATGATGGAAACGGAAGCTCTCTTGCTGCTTTTCATTCAGGTCTGACCAGTAGTTACGAGCCACCTCAAGGAGGATACAGGTGCCAACCACATTGGTCTGGATGAATTCTGAGGGTCCGTCAATAGAGCGATCCACATGGGATTCCGCAGCAAGGTGCATGATGGCCGATGGCTGGTAGCGCAGAAAAATATCGCGCATGACCTCTGCATCGCAGATATCCGCCAACTCAAAATGATACCGAGGATCATCGGCTACCGACATGAGCGAATCGAGATTTCCCGCATAGGTCAGCTTGTCGACATTGACAACCGTGTGCCCGGTCTCTTCTATCAGATAACGGATAACTGCCGATCCGATAAAACCTGCACCGCCTGTGATCAATAGTGTGTCTTTATCCATCCTTAGTCCTGATGTTCTCGGATTGTGGTGATTGTCATTATTAAGCATAGCGAGAAACAAAAACAATCTTAACCAATTGATTGCAATGCAGTTTAATATCTTTCCACAGGATTATGGTGACAATAATCCAGTTAACCAGAAACGCCTCAATCAATACTACGTTGCATCAAGGAAAAGCCCTACCCTATAGAAATTTATCCAGTTGATCGGCAGGTATGGAATGACTGTAGCAGAAACCTTCGGCTTATTTTCTGTCCGTGTCAGTGGTCCTGAAATCATTTTTCATAGTGATA
>NZ_JAAVSH020000001.1:1585481-1586323 GCF_011947365.2 endosymbiont of Lamellibrachia barhami | reverse complement strand
CCCTATAGAAATTTATCCAGTTGATCGGCAGGTATGGAATGACTGTAGCAGAAACCTTCGGCTTATTTTCTGTCCGTGTCAGTGGTCCTGAAATCATTTTTCATAGTGATAACGACAGGAAATAATCGTAAGTCGATTGTCGTCAATCACGTAAACCAAACGATTACTTTCATCGATACGACGAGACCAAAAACCGGATAAATTTTCTTTTAACGGCTCGGGCTTACCGATGCCTTCAAATGGGGTTCTCTGGGTATCAGAGATTAGCTTATTGATACGCCTCAGCGTTTTTTTATCCTGACCTTGCCAGTAAACGTAATCTCTCCATGCCTCTTTTGTCCATACCACTATTTCAATCATCAACTAGACCATGATTTTCAACTTTTCCTGAACGATATTGTGTGATCGACTTTGCTAGATGCATCGCATTGGCTGGACTCTTTAATAGATGTACCGTTTCCATTAGCCCGTTGAAGTGGTCTAGAGACATGACAACAGCATCTTCGGCATCCCTTCGTGAGATGACAGTGTAATCTGAATCTTCAACCACTTGATCTAAGACGCTTTTTAGCCTGTTCCTGGCGTCTGAAAAGTTAACAACCCTCATCGAATACTCCTGTATTTGTACGGTATATTGAACAAGTATAACTTGTCTGTTTAATTGCACAAGTACGGAATGCGTTCGTTTTTACTTTTGCACGAGATTTATTTCTAAATGACACCCTACCGCAGTGGCATTTTTACGAACTCAAGTTTCGGAGTTCAAGCAATCATGGTGCGCACAGCGCACCCTACGTTCGCCACATTCAGAGAGCAATACGTAACTGAACGAAGTACAACAT
>NZ_JAAVSH020000001.1:1581505-1584997 GCF_011947365.2 endosymbiont of Lamellibrachia barhami | reverse complement strand
ATGACACCCTACCGCAGTGGCATTTTTACGAACTCAAGTTTCGGAGTTCAAGCAATCATGGTGCGCACAGCGCACCCTACGTTCGCCACATTCAGAGAAGCCTGACTGGTCGCCATAGCACTCCGTGTGCCTATAGCCCTCACTAAGCAACCAACTGAGTGCCAAGTCATTCAGTTCAGAGCTGTAAGTGGTGGGCAATAACAGGGTAGATTAGACACTTACTCCGTCTATTCCCCTGCTCAACAGATGGTTTCACAACGCCTCTGGTGCCCTACAGTCTGTTTACTGTACGCTAAGGAGCCTCTGAACGAATCTCCTGGCAATTATGAATAGCTTTCACCAATGACCCGGCAGCCAGACCACTCCACCACCGATTGGTTTACCGGGTTACTTCCCCACTGCGCGAACCTCTATATTGATGCCGGCGTCCACAGTGTCCGGGTCTTGGCCTGCGACCCAGCGGGTACCGAACTCGGCAGCATTGAAATAGCCAGCAACGAAGATCTCGGCGGTACGATTTCCCGGCTTGGACTTGACCAACTGCCTGAGCAAACAGGCATCACTATCACGGGTAAACTGCAGGAGATTGTGCACCGCTATATCGGCCAGGGAGAGGTGGTACTTGGCTCGGCTGCGCTGTGGTCAGCGGCACGCAGCCTGCTGCAAGGCAAACCACTGGGCATCATCGAAATCTCCGCTTCAGGCTATATGGCCATAGGTGTCGATACCGAGGGCAATCTCAAGAACGATATGCTGGTGGTCAATCCGCGTTGCGGCGCAGGCTCGGGGGTCAACCTCGACCGGGTACTGCAAAAACTCAATATCCAGCGTGAGGCGGTTGACGCACTGTTGAGCGACTACCTCGGCAAGGAGAACCGCCCGCGCCGTGACGGCGTCGATATCCGCGCTGACCGCTGCGGTGTGTTTGCCTCTTCGGCGACGATTTCCGACAAGAATCAGGGCATTCCCCTTGATTTCGCCCTGGCGGTGACGCTGAAATCCGAGGTGCTCAAGGCCTGTAAAAAGCTCAAACCCGGTTTTGCTACGGTGTGGTTGAGCGGTGGCATCTTTGCCTGGCAGTTTGCCCGTGACTGCGCCGGAGATTATCTCGAATCCGTCGGCGCCGCAGAGGTACGCTACGATGAGGGCGGCAGGTTTCCCCTGCTTGGATTACAGCATCTGCGCAAAATCATCGGCGATGGCAACTTTGCCCAACCGGATCGCCGCGTTGTGCAGACGTCCAGGCTCAGCGAATATCCGGCCATGTTTGACATCAAGGCAGATCTTGAGGCGCGGCGCCTCTATCAGCGTATCCCCAATATCGCACCGACCCATTTTGACGCCGCCCAGCTGCGCAACACACCCGTCATGATGGGACTGGACGTGGGCTCAACCATGGCGAAGCTGGTCATCAGCGATGTCTCGGGTCAGGTCATCTTCTATAAGGGCGCCTACTCCAATGCCGGCGATACCATCGATACGATCAAAAAGATCTTTGCCGACATCATCACCAAGGGACTGAAAACCCTGCAGATCAGCCAGATCGGGTTGACGGGCAGCGCCCGCTACCAGGTGCAAAAATCCCTCATCAACATCTATCCTCAATTGGCAGACCGGGTGTCGGTGCTGGTGGAGAACTACGCCCATGCGCGCGGTTCCATCGACTATGCCCGTGAACATATCGAACGCCTCAAGGCGGGCGGCATCGAGGACATCAATGAGGACTTCTGCCTGCTGGTCGATATTGGCGGTGAGGACACAAAGATCTCCTCCATTGCACTGAAAAAAGCTGAACTGTTTGACAACGCAATGAACGTCAAGTGTTCCGCCGGAACCGGCAGCCTGATCGATACCCTGACCTCCATGTTCTTTCTGGACGACATCAGCGTGGCCAGTGAGTTGGCCTTCAATGCCGACAAAGGTTACGTCATCAACGCCACCTGTGCGGTGTTTTTGATGGAGAACGCCCGCAAGCTGCAGGCGGATGGTTACGAACTCGGCGAGATTCTCGCTTCGGCCAACTGGGCGATCGTGGAGAACATGGCCAGAAGCCTCTGGAGCCAGATCGAGCTGCCGAAGCATACGGTCGCCCTGCTTCATGGTCAGACCATGCTCAGTGAACCGCTGCCACTCGCGGTTGCCCAGCGCATGCAGCGCTATGTGGGCGATGATATCTACTGCCTGGTGCCACCGGATCCGGGCCACCGCGCCTGTATCGGGCTGATCAAATCGCTGGCGGAGCAGAATTCCTCCACGGCGTTGGAGGTCGAGCTTGAGTCCTTCATCGACAAGGACTACAAGAAGAAGATCGTGGTCTGCAAGGGAGCCGTGTGCGGCGACAAGGCTGCGCGCTGCAATCGCGCCCACCTCACCGGCCTCGGCAGTGAGGGCAATCGCTTCACCTTCACCCTCGGCGGTTGCACTGCAATCAACGAAGTGCAGGCCATGAAAGGCCTCAAGCAAAAAGGCAGTCCGGACAGCTATAAGCAGATCTGGGACTTTATCAACGACCGCCTGCCCCACTCCGATGACCCGAACCGGCTGGTGATACCGCGCAGCTTCGCCGTTTCGGAGTGGGCGATGTTTTTCGCCTCACTGTTTACACCACTGGAGATCCCGGTGGAGGTGGACAATGTGCAGGCGTCCGATATCATCGATGCCCAGCCGCATTTTCACATCGACACCTGTGCCCCGCATATAGGCGTTGTTGGCCAGTTCCTGCGCCTGGGCGCACAACCACACGGTATGATTCTGGCCCCACAGATCGAGTTCCTGCCTGCAAAACACTCCCTGGGACGCACCTGCACCATCAACCAGGGTGGGCTGGCGGTGGCCAAAAAGATCACTGAATCCAAACACCCGCAAAGCCGCATCCATCTGTTTTTTCTGGATCTCAAACTACAGAATGCGGAGCGGATCGCACAGAAGATCTATCCACGCCTGCAGCCAGTGTTTGAACACTATGGCAAGCCGGTTGAGTATGAACAGTTTCGAAACATCGTCGATGCGGCGTTGCAGGCCCAACGGGGACTAAAAGAGGCGGCCGCCGATTTTGCCACCGACCTGGCCAACCAAGCGCTTGAAGATGGGCGCGAAATCGCCTTGGTGATGGGCCGCGAATATATCCTCAACCCTGGTATCTATGACAGCCATGTCGGACGACTGCTGCGGGACAAGAACATAATGGGCATCCCCAGCTATCTCCTCGATGCCGACTTCAACCCCCAGTTCAAACACCTCTATTGGCGCAATCCCCACATGATCGCCACCCTGGCCGATGCCTGCAGCAGACGTGAACTACACAGGGTAACCGGCCATGCCGGGCTGAGACAGGTATTTGAGCGGGTGGAAAAAGGCTCTGATAGCCTGATGCCGGTGGTGCAGGTATCGACCTTTTTGTGTGGCCCCGACAGCGTCACCAATCCGCTGATTGCCGAGTTGACCAAAAAGCGCCCCTATCTGCTGATCCAGTCCGATGCGGCGATCAAAGAG
>NZ_JAAVSH020000001.1:1572156-1581210 GCF_011947365.2 endosymbiont of Lamellibrachia barhami | reverse complement strand
TTGGTAGCCGCCGTTCAGTTGCTCTTTATCAACGACCGCCTGCCCCACTCCGATGACCCGAACCGGCGGGTATTACCGCGCAACTTTTCGCCATTTCAGGTGGGCATCATTTCATACTGTTTTTCACACAAGTCCCGGTGGAGGTGGACAATATTGCAGGCGTCCGATATCATCGATGCCAGCCGCATTTCATCGACACCTTGCCCCACTATATAGGCGTTGTTGGCCAGTTCCTGCGCCTGGGCGCACAACCACACGGTATGATTCTGGCCCCACAGATCGAGTTCCTGCCTGCAAAACACTCCCTGGGGCGCACCTGCACCATCAACCAGGGTGGGCTGGCGGTGGCCAAAAAGATCACTGAATCCAAACACCCGCAAAGCCGCATCTATCTGTTTTTTCTGGATCTCAAACTACAGAATGCGGAGCGGATCGCACAGAAGATCTATCCACGCCTGCAGCCAGTGTTTGAGCATTACGGCAAGCAGGTTGAGTATGAACAGTTCCGCAACATCGTCGATGCGGCGTTGCAGGCCCAACGGGGACTAAAAGAGGCGGCCGCTGATTTTGCCACCGAACTGGCCACTCAAGCCATCGACGATGGGCGCGAAATCGCCTTGGTGATGGGCCGTGAATATATCCTCAATCCCGGCATCTATGACAGCCACGTCGGGCGACTGCTGCGGGACAAGAACATAATGGGCATCCCCAGCTATCTCCTCGATGTCGACTTCAACCCCCAGTTCAAACACCTCTATTGGCGCAATCCCCACATGATCGCCACCCTGGCCGATGCCTGCAGCAGACGTGAACTACACAGGGTAACCGGCCATGCCGGGCTGAGACAGGTATTTGAGCGGGTGGAAAAAGGCTCTGATAGCCTGATGCCGGTGGTGCAGGTATCGACCTTTTTGTGTGGCCCCGACAGCGTCACCAATCCGCTGATTGCCGAGTTGACCAAAAAGCGCCCCTATCTGCTGATCCAGTCCGATGCGGCGATCAAAGAGCTGGCGCATCTCGAAAACCGCATGAACACCTACGTCAAGCAACTGGAATCGGGACTGCATCAGGAGTTGAAGAGTGTGGAGGATGAGGGCTTCGAGGTGAAGGTGCTCGACCGTCTGGTCAACCAGGATCCCCTCAACCCGGAAACCGATGCGATCTACTTCCCGACACTATCGGACACTCGGGGGCTGACCTCAGTCATCCGCAGCGCCGGCTTTACCTGTATCGACCTCTACGATGAGGATTACGATCTCCAGGCCGCCATCAAGGATGGGCGTTCCATGTCGGGTGACTCTGTCTGCGCCCCTTTGGCTGCGGTGTATGGCGATGTGATGGCGGCAATGGAGGATTTCAAACGCCGCAAGCAGGAAAACGATCCTGAATTTATCAACAAGACAAGATTGCTGATATTCAACAATAAGGGACTGGGACCCTGCCGCCAGGGACAGTACGTCGAAACCCACAAGATCTTCATCAATCAGCAGAAGAACTCAGGCAAAGACGAAACCGAAGCGCTGGTGATGCAGTTTCTCGTTGGCCATGAGAACAAGGGGTTTAATACCGGTTTCCCTGCCTGGGTCTTCGTGCGGGGGGTGCAGAGTGCGATTGTGCAGGGTGTGCTGCACCAGCTCCTGGCCGATGGCAGCTCTCAGTGCAGGGACTATGCTGAATACCAGACCTTTATGCAGGCGTATCGAAGGCTCAAAGAGGAACTGCACCATCTTATCGAGTTTAAGATGCGGCCCTCAGCTGCTGCATTGCGGATAGCGGATGCCTTTGCCAAGGTTCCCGGCATCAACTACCTGGTCAACTATTTTGCCTACGGCCTGCATCGGTCTGATATGAAACGCCCCATAAAGGCTTTTGCCCGCCAGTGGTGTGCGCAGCCGCTCAAAGGTGCCCCGACTCGCATCCATATCGACGGCGAAGCCTATATGCGTGTCGCCCAGTACGAGGCTGTCCATAGGACGCTGCTGGCCACTCTGGGCTTTCGGCAATTTACCCTGACCCACACGCCGGTATGGAGTTTTCTGGATTACAAACTCGCAGGTATGTTGATGCGTGCACGCGAAGCTATCGATGAAAGCAGATCCGAACTCAAACGCCCTGTCGATGAAACCGAGCGCAAACGCATCACCCGCTACAAACGCAAGAAGCAGCTACGGCTGATTGGTCTCAGGGCAGTGCACTTCATATTACGCAGCATCATCGCCAAACCGCTCTATAAAGCGGCTGGCCTGGAGATGCCGGAGGCAATGCCGAAGATACTCAAGATAGCAGAATCGGTCATCACCACTAAACGTCCGGGGGGTGAATTTATCCCCTATGTAGGCGAAGCCGTATTAAAATTGCAAAAGGGTTATGACCTGATTCTGAACGTTGCCCCGGAGGGATGTATGGTCTCATCCATGGGTGAGGCAATCACGCCGGGCATCAACGCCGCAGTCCCCGAAGCCAAAGGCAAGATTCAGCACCTTTTCAGCCAGCAGGGTGATGTCGATGAAGAACTTATCGCCCTTGCGCTGCTGAAAACGATCGGGCCGGAACGCTATTACCGGACCGCTGAGGCGAATGAAGCAGGTTAATTCCACAGATCACCGTCGGGTTACGATGCGCACATAACTCAGTGATAAAACTGATCTTCGCAAGAATGCGCATCTAACCCGACCTACAACTCACACACCTGCTATCCATCTGTTAAATAAGCAATAATTCTAATTTCAAGCATATCCCATGATTTTTATCTTGGGTATTCCCCTTGTAAAAAATAATTCCTGACTGTATTACTAGGTTATAGCAGCCTGCTGCCATGAAACCGGAAGAGGTGTACTCATGTGGAATTCGCGAATGATATCCAGACGCTGTTGCGGGGGACCTGTGCTTGCCATGGCCCTGCTCTTTGCCGGACTGGGTTTCCTGTTTCTGCTCCTGTCCGCTGCTGTACCGGGTGTGGTCTTTATTGCCGTCGGTGTTCTCGCTGAAGGTCTCTGCCTTATTCTCAGCCGCACCCGTTGCCGGCAAAGCTACACAGGAGAGTTGAGGACCCGTTAATCGCTCTGGGTGTAATTCCCCGCCCCTTGGGGCGTAATGAAAGGCTGCAATGCGAAGCGAGCAACCGATTAATCAGTCAGGCTGAAAAAATTTACCCCAATTTCACAGTATTTTACTAGGTTATGATCGGAGCAACAGCATGGGTTTACCAGATAGTAGTATGGACGAGCTGATCCAGTCAGATTATGCCCAAGGCTTTGTCACTCAGATTGAGTCAGACACTCTGCCACCCGGCCTCAACGAAGGTGTCGTCCGAACCATTTCCGAGCGCAAGGGCGAACCGGAGTGGATGTTGAAAAGACGGCTGGCGGCCTACCGGTTTTGGCGCACCATGAAGGAACCCAACTGGGCCTCGATACACCATCCTCCGATCGATTATCAGTCGATCTCCTACTACTCGTCGCCGAAGAAAAAAACTGACCTCAAAAGTCTCGATGAGGTCGACCCGGAACTCCTGGCCACCTATGAAAAGCTGGGCATCCCCATCGATGAACAGAAAGCCCTTGCCGGTGTGGCGGTGGATGCAGTGTTTGACAGTGTTTCTGTGGCCACTACCTTCCGCGAGTCCCTGGCCGAGGCAGGCGTCATATTCTGCTCCATGTCAGAAGCGATCCGCGAGCATCCCGAGCTGATCCAGAAATACCTGGGCACCGTGGTATCGGACCGGGACAACTTCTTTGCTGCACTGAATGCCGCCGTATTCAGTGACGGCACCTTTGTCTATATCCCCAAGGGCGTGCGCTGCCCGATGGAGCTTTCGACCTATTTTCGTATCAACGAGGCCAAAACAGGACAGTTCGAACGCACCCTGATCATCGCCGACGCTGCCAGCTATGTGAGCTATCTGGAGGGTTGCACCGCACCCATGCGCGATGAGAACCAGCTACATGCAGCAGTAGTGGAACTGGTCGCGCTGGAAGATGCGAAGATTAAATATTCGACGGTGCAGAACTGGTATCCGGGGGATAACGAGGGCCGCGGCGGCATCTACAACTTCGTTACCAAGCGGGGCGACTGCCGTGGCGACCGTTCCCATATCTCCTGGACCCAGGTGGAGACAGGCTCCGCCATCACCTGGAAATACCCCAGTTGCCTGCTGCGGGGCAAGGATTCGGTCGGTGAGTTCTACTCGGTTGCCGTGACCAAGGGGTATCAGCAGGCGGATACCGGCACCAAGATGTATCACTACGGCGAGAACAGCCGCAGCACTATCGTCTCCAAAGGGATCTCCGCCATGCACGGCAGCAATGCCTATCGCGGTCTGGTCAGTGTGGCCTCCGGCGCGGAGAACGCCCGCAACCATACCCAGTGCGACTCCCTGCTGATCGGCGACCGCTGTGCCGCCCACACCTTTCCCTATATCGAGGTGAGAAACCCCACCGCCAGGGTGGAGCATGAAGCGACCACCTCCAAGGTGAGCGAGGACCAACTCTTCTACTGCCGCCAGCGCGGCCTGTCACAGGAGGATGCGGTATCCATGATCATCAACGGTTTCTGTAAAGAGGTCTTCAAGGAGCTGCCCATGGAGTTCGCCGTGGAGGCGCAGAAGCTGCTCGCGGTGAGTCTGGAAGGTGCGGTGGGATAACACCCCCCTTCTGACACCTTCTAAAATAGATGAGGCTGTAAATATGTTATCGATCAAACAACTGAAAGCGACCGTTGAAGACAAGGAGATCCTCAAGGGGATCGATCTGGAGGTCAGAGCAGGTGAGGTCCACGCCATTATGGGTCCTAACGGCTCGGGTAAAAGCACCCTGGCGCATATCCTTTCGGGCCGTGACGGATACCAGGCGACCTCCGGCGAAGTGAAATTCTTCGGCCAGGACCTGCTCCCGCTGCAGACCGAAGAGCGGGCGCGTCTGGGGATCTTCCTCGCCATGCAGTATCCAGTGGAACTGCCGGGTGTGAACAACATGACCTTTCTGCGGGAATCTCTGAATGCCATTCGCCGCGCCCGTGGCGAGGAGGAGATCGACGCGATCTCCTTTATGAAAAAGGTGCGCGAGAAGGCCAGGCAGGTAAAACTCGATGAGACGTTGTTGAAACGATCGGTCAATACCGGCTTCTCCGGCGGCGAGAAGAAGCGCAACGAGATCATGCAGATGGTCATGCTGGAGCCGCGCCTGGCGATTCTCGACGAGACCGACTCGGGGCTCGACATCGATGCACTGCGTACCGTATCTGACGGGGTAAACATGCTACGTTCACCGGAACGGGCGATGATTGTAATAACCCACTATCAACGTCTGCTGGAGTACATCGAACCCGACTATGTGCATGTGCTGGCAAAGGGGCGCATCGTCCGTTCAGGTGGCAAGGAGCTGGCCCTGGAACTGGAGGAGCGCGGCTACGGCTGGCTCACCGGGGAGGCGGCGGCATGAATGCGCAAACCCTCTCGGCAGCCGACTATCAACAGGCCGCCGAACGTCACATCGATCAATTGCCGATGGGTGACGGTCTCTGGCTGACAGATAAACGCCGCGACGCGGTCAGTCGATTCAGAGAGCTGGGATTCCCCAATGCCCGTCAGGAGGATTGGCGCTACACCAGCATCAAGGGGTTGCTGGAAAAAGGCTTTGTTACAGATGATGCCCAGCGCAGTTTCACTCCACACTCAGTGAAAAGCCGGTTCCTTAGCGAACCCGTGGCCGGACGACTGGTTTTCGTCGATGGACAGTTTCAGCGCGAGCTTTCCGATACAGATTTGGAGGGGGTGCAGCTGAGTAGTCTGAACAACGTCATGGCGGCGGGGGACAAAACACTCCTTGAGGCCCTGGGGTCACTCTCCGGAACCGGCGAGCAGGGTTTCGCCGCCCTCAACATGGCGACGATGCAGGATGGCGCAGTCATCCGCATTGCCGCCGGCATCCAGCTTGAGCGCCCCATTGAACTGCTCCATCTGACCTCCTGTGCGGCCGCCGGTCTCAGCCTGCGTCCCCGCCATCTGATCATCCTGGAGGAGGATGCCAGCGCCACCCTGGTGGAGCGCTATCTCTCTCTGGATGATGAGGAGCACTTCACCAATCTGGTGTGTGAGATTGTGCTCGGCGAACGGGCGCATCTTCGCCATCAGCGGGTCGAACAGGAGAATCCACAGGCCTATCACCTCAGTGAACTCTATCTTGGCTTACAGGCACAGGCTGAATACCGGCTGGTAACGGCTTCCCTCGGTGCCGGCTGGTCACGCACCAAGATCAACAGCCGCTTTAGCGCGCCGGGCGCCAACTGCGAGTTGGACGGTCTCTATCTGGCAGGCGACGGCCAGCTGGTGGATTATCATCTGGATATCGACCATGCAGTGCCGGAATGCAGCAGCCGGGAGAATTTCAAAGGCATACTCACCGGTCAGGGTCGCGCCGTCTTCGATGGCCGCATACTGGTGCGCGAGCAGGCGCAGAAGAGCGACGCCCACCTCTCCAATGCCAATCTGATGCTCTCGCGCCACGCCGAAATCGATACCAAACCCCAACTGGAGATCCTTGCGGACGACGTACAGTGCAGCCACGGCACTACTGTAGGCCAGCTTGATTCAGAGGCTCTCTTCTACCTGCGTTCAAGAGGCCTGGATATGGAGCAGGCTCGACGCCTGCTCTGTCTCGGCTTCGCCAGTGAAATAGTCGAACGCTTCGAATCAGAGTCCCTGCGAAAACAACTCGACGAAGTCATCCGGCAACGCCTGGAGAGTTCCAGCCATGTTTAGTCTGGCAAAAAAGCGATCTCCGCAGCTGACCCGTGAGGCACTGATAGAGGCGCTGCGTCAGGTTCACGATCCGGAGATTCCGGTGAACATCTATGACCTTGGGCTGATCTATCGCCTGGAGTTCGATGATGCGGGTAAGGTCCTGGTTGAGATGACTCTGACTGCGCCCAACTGCCCGGTGGCGGGCACCCTACCCCATGAGGTCGGGCGGGTAATCGATGCAGTACCCGGTGTTACCGATGCGGTGGTTCGTCTGGTATGGATGCCTCCCTGGAGCCAGGATCTCATATCCGAAGAGGCTCAACTTCAACTGGGTCTGATGTAGCATGAGGGGTCAGAGTCAAACCTCGCAAAGAACAGCGGTAGATACGGCTTGGGTGGGTGGTTTGACTCTGACCCCTGAAACATGAAGTGTAGACATGACTAAAATCGATGAAATTGTAGACAACTTCGAGTTTCTCGGCGACTGGGAACAGCGCTACCAATATCTGGTGGAACTGGGTGAGGCGCTGCCTCCCCTGCCAGATAGATTCAAGACCGAAGAGAACTGGGTCAGACCCTGTATGAGCACCGTACATGTCCATGCTGAGGCCATACCTGAACAGCCCGGTATGATCCGGTTTCGCGGTGACTGTGACACTACGATCATCAAGGGGGTGCTGGCGCTGTTGGTTGATCTGCTCTCCCGCCACACACTCGAAGAGATCCGTGCCATGGATGTCGATGACTTGTTCAAACGACTGCATCTGGCAGAGCATCTCAGCCCCAACCGGCATGTGGGCATCTACGCCATTGTGAATAAGATGGTTGAGCGGGCTGAAACCGTGACAGATCTTGATACGGCAAATGTTGCCTGAGAGGAATTAGGGGTCGCCCCTTACAATACCTCCTGCAGATGATCGATGATCCGTTCCTCCAGCCAGTATCTTGGGCGCCATGGGAGAGTCCCTGCGACAAAACCGACATGGCCTCCGTGAGTCGACAACTCCAGGGTAGTAGAAGAGGAGAGTTCATTCGCGTCTGGAATCGTCCCGGCCCACATGAAGGGATCATCCTCTGCATGCAGAATCAGGGTGGGTATCTCAATCTGTTTGAGATACTGTCGTGAACTTGACCGGCCGTAATAATCATCCACCCCGGCAAAGCCGTGCAGTGGGGCTGTAACTTTGTCATCAAACGTTCTGAAACTATCCAGCCGATCAACATCGACCAATAGCGGGGATGGAATACGACTGAAACGTGCTTTGTAGGATTGTCTCATTCTTTTCAGCAGATGGTTCTGATAGTGCCTGCTGAGTCCCCGTTCAAGCCGTGCGGCACAGTCCTCCAAGCGAAAAGGCACGGAGACGGCGATCGCTGTTTTCAGCCTGCAGTCCGAAGACTTTTCAGCCAGCCATTTAAGCAGGACGTTTCCCCCCAGAGAGAAACCAATGGCCGCACTTAATGGCTTGTTCGTTCGCTGCGCTATCAACCTTGCGATAGTATCCAGATCCCCCGTCTCCCCAGAATGATAACCACGGGGCAACCGGTTGGGTTCTCCACTGCACCCCCTGAAGTGCATAAACACGGGATTGAAGCCATGTAATTCAAGCGTCTGCAGCAAGGTCCCTGCATAGTGGGAATCTATCGAACCCTCCAGTCCGTGCAGCACCAGCACACTCTCCCCTGGCTGTTCGTCATGCCAAACGATATCCAGGAAATCACCGTCCGGCAGCTCGATTCTTTCGTTCACCGACGAATAATCAGGACGACGGCGCGCCAGCACCGGCCAGAGGGTCTGCAGGTGAGGACCCGGCAGCCACCAGGCAGGTTTGAAGCTACTGCGTTTTATCATGGTAACTCACGTTTTGGAGCAATCTTGGTGCGCACAGCACCCTACGTTCTTGGATAGGTTGGGTTAGGCCGTCTTTTTGGCCGTAACCCAACAACATGCGCCATTTTTTAAGTATTTGGCAAGCCATTGACCACACGAACATTGTTGCCATAAGTCAGCTCCATTCGGGTCAGGGTCGAGAACTCTAGTGTAGAATAGATCCATGCCAGCCATCGGATCATGCACATGAGCCTGCAGACCGCCCAACCTGCTGTCGGCCAGAGTCAGGCCGAACTGAAACGCCACTATCTGCCCGCACTGCGATTACGCTTCAAATCCGAGGTCAATCGATTGACCTCGGGTGGCATGCTCCGTCTGCTCGGTATCCGGCCCGATGCGGAAGACCTCGCCTTCCTCATGAGCTACCTCTACATCTATCACTGGCTGAGGCAACAGGTTGCCACCCCATTTCGTAGCGAAGTGC
>NZ_JAAVSH020000001.1:1537378-1571861 GCF_011947365.2 endosymbiont of Lamellibrachia barhami | reverse complement strand
GGGCCCCAATCTGTTGAGATATCGTCGTGAGCTTGACCGGCCGTTATAATCATCCACACCGGCAAAGCCATGCAGTGGGGCTGTAACTTTGTCATCAAACGTTCTGAAACTATCCAGCCGATCGACATCGACCGATAGCGGGGATGGAATGCGGCTGAAGCGTGCTTTGTAGGATTGTCTCATTCTTTTCAGCAGATGGTTCTGATAGTGCCTGCTGAGTCCCCGTTCAAGCCGTGCGGCACAGTCCTCCAAGCGAAAAGGCGCGGAGACGGCGATCGCTGTTTTCAGCATGCAATCCGAAGACTTTTCAGCCAGCCATTTGAGCAGGACGTTTCCCCCCAGAGAGAAACCAATGGCCGCACTTAATGGCTTGTTCGTTCGCTGCGCTATCAACCTGGCGATAGTGTCCAGATCCCCCGTCTCCCCAGAATGATAACCACGGGGCAACCGGTTGGGTTCTCCACTGCATCCCCTGAAGTGCATAAACACGGGATTGAAGCCCTGTCGTTCAAGCGCCTGCAGCAAGGTCCCTGCATAGTGGGAATCGATCGAGCCCTCCAGTCCGTGCAGCACCAGCACCGTCTCCCCTGGCTGTTTGTCGGGCCAAACAATATCCAGAAAATCACCGTCCGGCAGCTCGATTCTCTCATTCATCGATGAAAAAGCAGGACGGCGGCGTGCCAGCACCGGCCAGAGGGTCTGCATGTGAGGACCCGGCAGCCACCAGGCCGGTTTGAATGTGCTGCGTTTTATCATGCTGGCCATCATAGCAACTGAATATCACGGTGAGAGAAATAAGAGCGGTGAATCAGAGGTTTTACCCTGTCGCATCAAGGGTAGAATAGGCCTACGCCAGCCATCGGATCATGCACATGAGCCTGCAGACCGCCCAACCTGCTGTCGGCCAGAGTCAGGCCGAACTGAAACGCCACTATCTGCCCGCACTGCGATTACGCTTCAAATCCGAGGTCAATCGCTTGACCTCGGGTGGCATGCTCCGTCTGCTCGGTATCCGGCCCGATGCGGAAGACCTCGCCTTCCTCATGAGCTACCTCTACATCTATCACTGGCTGAGGCAACAGGTTGCCACCCCATTTCGTAGCGAAGTGCTGGCGAGTTTCAGCAAGGGTCCGCAGGGATTTCTCATCCGCCTGCTCGATGAGGCAAAGGATTCCGGTGGTTTCATCCAGGGTTACATTGCCCACTGGTTGAGCGCAGATGACGAGGGACCTGTACAGCGTCAGCAGTTGCAACGGCTGCTGACCGGGTGTCATAACGACCCGCAAGCGCTGGCCCGGCGGGCGCTCGCGATCTGGGATGAGTTGGGTCTGCTGCAGAAGACGCCGGCCAAGGCCTACAGCGAGCTGGGCCACCGGGAGCGGGATCGTTACCGGGAGATGTTGGGGGATACCGATCAGCAGCGACTGGCGCTGGTGGATGCGCTGCCGGATCAGCCGGTGAAGCCAGGTCGTTTTGCCAAGCTGGGACTGATCCCGGCAATGGGCTGTCCCCAGACCTGCCGCCACTGCATGTTTATCTGGCGTCCACCGAGCAAGGATCGGCCTGACGCCGGGCCGGTGATGGAGCTGGTGGACAGCCTGACCGACAGTGTGCTCTTCACCGGCGGCGACCTGACCCGCCATATGGATCACTTCTATCGGGCGATCCGCGAGATGTCTCACATCCGCACCTTCGCCATCCTGCTCAACGGCGACTTCGCGGTGGATAAAAAGACCACCAATGAAGTACTGCGTCGCATGACCGAGGCGCTTGAGAAGCGTCCAAAAAAGTGGACCAGGGCGTCGATCCTGTTACAGATCAGCTTCGATGAGTTCCATCAGGAGGTGGTGGTCAACAAGAACGGCCGCCTCAAGGAGCGTATCCCGGTCAGTCGCATCGCCAACATCGTCGAGGCGGCACCCCGCTACAGTCGCATACAACTCGGCCTGCTGCACAAACAGACCCACCTCAACTTCTCCATTGATCTCTTCAAACGAGGCGTCTTCAACCGGCTGGCCGAAGAGCTGGGACGGCGTAAACATCAGCTCCAGATCCTCTCGACCACTCCCGCCCCACGCCAGAAGATCAACCCGATGAGTCCGGGGCAGCGGGGGCAGTTGGTAAAAGATGCCAGCTTTGTGTTGAGCCGCTATCCGGACCGTCCGATCCTGCTCACCAGCTCCACCATCGACGCCTATGGCCGGGCGGAGACCCTCGAAGCCGGTGAGTTCGTCAAGGATCAGGGATTATTGCAGGAGGTATTGGCGGGCCGGGTTCCCGAAGGCGAGGTGTTCGATATCGACATGATGTTCTGGTTCAGCGGCTGGGTGACGCTCTTCTCGGCCGTGCATATCTGTCTTGGCAACCTACACCAGGATGGTGCTGAGACCATCCTCGCCCGCCAGCGCAAGGATCCATTGACCCAAGCTCTGCACCGCTTCGATCTGCGACTGCTGGAGATCTATCGAGAGGTGCGCGACGACCTTGACGCCATCATCGCCAACTCCACCGGTCCCCACCATCTGTTCCACGTCATCACGGAATCGGCCGATGTTCGGCTGCACATGACGCGCCGTCTCGTCGGCACGGCAGCCCATTAGAGGAATCCGACTGAGACAGTCAATCGCTGCCACCACCACTTTTTCCACCGCGCAGCAGACGGAAAACAAACAGCAGCAGGAAGGCGCCACCTGTTGCCATGGCGATACTGATCAGGTCGAGACCGCTGGGTGTACCAATACCGGCAAATTGACCAATCTTGCCGCCAATAAAGGCACCAGCTACACCAAGCAGGGTGGTGAGAATCATGCCCCCGCCATCGCGCCCAGGCATCAGCAACTTGGCAAGAATACCTGCGATCAAACCAAGAATAATCCAGGTGAACATCCCCATATTTCATACTCCGAATGATAGGAGCGGTAATTATAAGGGTTTGACCGGGAATTTCCTGACCGAACGTGCTGACCCACGACTGGCCTTCAGACAATAAACCATTCCGCAACACAAAATGAATCCATTCCGCGGTTCAGAAAAGTTATTGCGGCAGTTGACGCACAACTGCGTCATATGACACAACATACTGATTTGTATTGCTTTTTTTGTGACTCTCCACCGTGCGCATTTTGATTCCGGTCACAATACCTCGCCACATTCAGTGGCAAGCTTCCGCAGAACCAGATCAGACAAACCAATCTGTTCTGAAATCGAGTTAACAGCACTCTTGTTAACTATTGATATCACTCCACGGGAGCAAACCTATGCGGGACAAACAACATTTCAAATACACAGCATTACTGTTTTCAATGTTCTTTACGACCATAAACTTACATGCCGCACACGGCCCCCAACATGCAGGCTCAAATCACCAGAATCCTGGTTATGTCAATCAGGATGGATATGTGAGTGACAATATCTACGGCGTGAAAAATCTGGCCTATTATGGGGACTGGGATGCCAATCGGGTTTTTATTATCGACGTTGATAATATGGAGTTGCTAAAAACCGTTGAGGAGACAGGCGACGGACCGTATGGCATCGATCAACAGGGTATATCCAAAGCCTATGCTTTAACCCGTAAAACAGAGTCTGTGACAGTAGTAGACAATTATGCCATTGAAAATATTGGCCAGATTCAACTGGAGCATAAACCTCGTTCCACGAACTTTAATGCTGACACAGGGCTCTCTTTGATTTCCGGCGGTGACAAGGTAATGACCAGCATCATACGTGTTGATCATGGCGTGGTGACAAAAGTTGTGGGTTATAATGAACTCTCTGAACCACACGACTATGGTGGTTCACTGGCGACAGGTCATCCTCTCTGGGTAGATGATCAGCGTTTCTTTATGCTCGATCGGGCTGCACGTCAGATTCAGCTATGGAATCGTAACGGTGACCTGCTCTCAACCCTCGCCGCCCCGACTTCAGTACACCATATTTTCAAGTCACCTTTAGATGTGGAGAACGACACTTTTTTCGCAGTTGCGGAGGGGAATCAGGAAGCACAGATATCACCCTCAATTTTGCGTTTTAAAATCCAGAGAAAAAGGATGATAAAAACCGGTGAGGCTATCCTTAGCGATTACGATCCTGAAATGCTGGATCCAGCAGAAATGGGGGCCCATCATGCCGACTTCCATCCAAACGGCATCCATATTTATATTGGTTCCACTGAAGGCCACGTTTTTGTTGTCAATAAGGATTCAATGAGTGTTGAAACCATGATTGAAACGGGCGTTGGTTCCGGTCACACAACATTTGCACCGATGCGTGATCTCGCATTTGTCACCAATCACAACGACACATATATGACAGTGATCGATACTACCGATCACAGCTGGTTGAAGAACATTGAAGTCGCCAGTTCCGCCTCTCCGTCCGGATTACAAGTCACAAGCGCACACTTCAGCAGTCAGTCCGGACATGAAATATTTCTATAGCGCTGCAAGCCATGATGGTGTGTTTTTTGAAATCGACATGGAAACACTCGAAGTCACACGCACACTTCATCTCGATGGAAATGCCCTCATGGGTAGCTTCATATGGGATGGTGATGGTGTGAATATGTAAATAAACCATCCCGCTGCAAGCAGACAGAGTATTTAATTGTAGGAGCGGCGCCCCGCCGCGATGACTCCGTAGTTGGGTAAATCGCGGCGGGGCGCCGCTCCTACTATCGGTCGCTGGAAGCTGCGGAAAGTTAGATTCAAAGTGTCTGTCTGATACGCAGAAACGATGCAAACCGGGGAATCCCGTTGGCGGTATAGCCCTGGTGTTTGAATGTGATGATCGAACCTATCGATGGAGGATCCCCCCGTTCCCGATCACTCAAGCCGCTACCGATATAGAAACGCCTGCCATCCTCCAGTTCCACCCACAGTGCACCAACCTTTCCTGTATATTTGCCCTTTCCGGGCCGGTAGCCGACCACCCTGCCCCCGATCATCGAAGCGCTTTACCTTGAGTGCATTGGGGCTGCGACTGACTTCATAGAGTGTATCCGGATTCCTCAAGACCAGACCCTCACCACCTGCGGCTTCCACCTCACAACCGTGCCTGTGGGCTAAACTATTTCTACATGCCGCTTCAGACCCACAGCTCCTTCAGCGCGCTTCCGTGGGCCGGTTTCAACATGATCAGCAGCTTCTCGCTGCTACCACTGAACCTGATTGCCAGGAAAGCAGCAACCCCCTCAGTCAAAGAGTTGCAGGGCGTCAACCGTCCCGGTTATATCAAACTGCGCCTCGAGCGGGATTTTCTGCACCAGGACTACCCCATCGTACTGGCGAAAAGCATGGCGCAGGATTCCGGGATGGCCATCCCCAACCCGCCTTATACGCCGGAACTGGAATCGGTCCAACTCACCTACGAGGCACAAACCGGCTGGGTCGATCCCACTGACGGAAATGCTGCCGCCTATATCGGCGCCGAGATCCGGCTCTACCAGACCACCCCGTTCGGGCAGCGGGAGGTTCACGGTTTCCTGAAATCACAGCTCGATGCCTCCATAAACGACAAGATTCGCCTGTTGCCGGACTCAAGCCCGGAAGGGCAACTCTTCCTCGGCCTCAAGGAGCAGCCGGACACCGCCTTCCTGGATCTGCTGATTCAGGTGGACGAGGGCAGCGCAAACCCGGAAAAAAATATCGAAACTGTAATCTGGAGTCTGCTGGAGTCGGATCACTGGCGTGACCTGACAGAGGAGGAGATCCTCTTTGACGAAAGCAACGGCCTGCTCACCTCCGGCATTCTGCGGATCAACATTCCTGCCCGCCCCCCGCAGACAAACCACTGGATGCCGCAGGGCCTGATCTGGCTGCGAGCCAGGGTGGAAAACAACAGCGATGCGGTCTGCCACCTGATCGATCTGCACCCTCAGGCAGCCTCTGCACACCTGCTGGAGGCAGGGAAAAATCCTCCACATCTGTCTTCAGCGCTGCCACCGAAATCGATCGGCAAAGCCGTAAAATCTCTGGACGGCATCAAAGGGGCCAGCCAACCCTATGCTTCGATTTGCGGCCAGGCGAAGGAGAGCGACCAAACCTTCTATACCCGAGTCAGTGAACGCCTGCGCCACAAACAGCGGGCAGTCACACTCTGGGACTATGAGCGATTGGTACTGCAGGCATTCCCCGAACTCTATCGGGTAAAATGCCTGCCCCACCTGCCGGGCCCAGGGCATGTCTCTCTGGTGGTCATTCCCGACATCCGTCAGCGTAAGGCCTACGATCCCCTGCAGCCACGTATCGACAAGGATACTGAAAGCAGAATCGACAAACTGCTGGCAGCACTCAACAGCACATTTGCCAGCGCCAAGGTTTTTAATCCGGACTACGAAAAAATTCGTCTCGACATCGCGGTCGCTTTCAAACCGGAGTACCCGTTTGGCGCTGCCAGCCAGGCACTGCAGAAAGCGCTGCAACAGCACCTTGCCCCCTGGACCGGCGACGCAACGACGATGCCCGCATTTGGCGGACGCATCCACAAAAGCATGCTGCTCGCCTTCATCATGGACCAGCCCTCCGTCGACTATGTGCAGCAGCTGAAGCTCTACCATCTGCCCACCGAAGAGACTCCCGAGATCGACCGGGATGAAATGGTTTCACAGAATCCGAAGGCGATACTGACCAGCCATCACCAACACACCATCCGTGATGCGACCAGCGGGGGAAGCGCATGAAAGAGTCCCTCACCATTCGCCGCGATCCGAACAGGGCAGAAGCACTCGATTACGCCCAACTGCGCCAGTCAGGCCTGGAGCATATCGAGGCGCTGAGCCACGACTTGTGGACCGACTACAATGCCCACGATCCGGGCATCACCATCCTGGAACTGCTCTGCTACGCCATCACAGACCTGAGCTACCGCACCCGCCTGCCGATGGCCGATCTGCTGGCAGTCCCGGCTGATGCCGACGCCGAAACCTTGAAGAGGCATCAGGCCCTGCAGCAGCACAGCACCCTGCTCTCTGCATTGGAGATCCTGCCCACTGAACCGGTCACCGTCATCGATCTGCGCAAACTTATCATCGACCAGGTGCCGATGGTGCGCAATATCTGGATCGAGCAGGACAACAGCGTCAATTACTTCGTTGACTGCAGCAGAGGCACCCAGACGACAATTGCGCCACCGGAGGATCACAACCAGAGCGAGTACAGACTCAACGGCCTCTACCGACTGCGCGTGGAACCGCACGACCGTATCACCAAGAAGCTGACAAAACAGATCACCACCGACGTCGCAAAAGTCTTCCATCAACACCGCAACCTTTGCGAAGACCTGGCAGGGATCGATCTGATCCGCGAGCAGGCTATCCGGGTCTGCGCCGACATCGAACTCACCGAAGCGGCCGATATCGATCTGACCTGCGCCCGCATCATCCACGCCATGCAACAGCGCCTGTCACCACCGGTCCCCCGTTACACCCTGCAGCAGTTGCTGAAAAAGGGTTTGGCGCCGGATGAGATCTTCTCCGGCCCACAACTCGACCACGGTTTCCTGCTGGATGAGGATCTGCAACAGGCCGAGTTGCCGACTCAGGTCAATGCCGCCGACCTTATCGACGCAATAGTAAAAACAGAGGGCGTGACGGCGGTGCGTAAGCTGATCCTGCAATCGGGCGCAGCCGCCAAGACATCTGGCGACCCCTGGAACATCGAGTTGGAGAGTAACCGCAGACCGGTTTTCGACATCGAACAGAGCGCCCTGCACCTCTTCAAGGATCTGCTGCCCTACCGGGTGGATCCGGACGAAGTCGCAAAGGCACTGCAACAGCTACAGCAGGAGGCCCGGCAACATCAGGCCACAACCAGCGATCTGCCGACCCCGGCCAGCCGTTCCGTCGCGGTGGAGAGCTATCTCTCCATCCAACACGAACTGCCGCCGGCTTACGGCGTCGAGCCCACCGGACTGCCGAGTCACGCCACCAGGACCCGGCGCAGCCAGGCCCGGCAGCTACAGGGATTTCTCCTGCTCTTCGATCAGCTATTGGCCAACTATCTCACTCAGTTACGCCAGATCGGCAGCCTCTTCTCCGCCGATCCGGCACTGCGTCATACCTACTTTTCCCAGGTAGTCCCCGGCATCGGCGAGGTGAGTGAACTGGTCGATCCCAAGAGCCACGGCGACTATGCGACATTGCTGGATGCGCTGGACCGGCAGTCAGAGCCGGACAGCAGACGCCGCAACCAGTTCCTCGATCATCTGCTGGCCCGTTTTGGTGAACGATTTACTGAATACGCCCTGCAGATGCAGCGCCTGCGGTTGGAGAACAACGGCCTGCGGCTGATCCAGGAGAAGGCGCGTTTCCTGCAGGAGTATGCGCTGTTGAGCCGCCGGCGCGGCAGCGCTTTTGACATCACCGAGCGGGATCAGATCTGGGACAGCTGCACGAATATTCCCGGGATACAGCATCGTGTGGGACGCCTGCTCGGCTTCCGCAGCATCCGCCGCCGCAATTTGGCCCTGCTCGACACCGACCTCTACGAACAGATCGATCAGGATACCGACAACGACTTCCGCTTCCGCATAAAGGACAACCTGAGCAACAAGATCCTGCTCAGCAGCAGCACCAAATACAAGACGCTGGAAGATGCCGTCAGAGAGCTTCGCATCGCCCTGGACTTCGGCAGATTCGAAGAGTCTTACCAGCCAGAGACCGCAAAAAACGGTCGCCACTATTTCAATCTGGTGGATGATAAACAGGAGATCATCGCCCGGCGTATCGAGTATTTCGACACAACAGATTCACGGGATGCCGCCCTTGCCGGAACAAGGGAGGCGATCAACCGGGTCTACGACGCCGAAGGAATGCACATCATCGAAAACCTGCTGTTGCGCCCACGAAAATTCAGAACAGCGGCTGATTCGGCCTTGGTCGGGGACAACTTCCTCTCCGTCTGCCCCGACAGCGATTGCGGGACAGCGGGAGAGCCGATCGACCCCTACTCCTGCCAGGTTCATGTTTTAGTCCCGGCCTATGCGCCGCGCATGCACGATATCGACTTCCGCCATTTCGTCGAACGCACCATTCGCATGGAGATGCCTGCCCACATCCTGCCGCGCATCTGTTTCGTGGACGCCGAACAGATGGCCAATTTCGAAGAGCATTACCACGCCTGGCTCGACTATCGGGCACGCCACCCCGCCGGAGAGGTGAAAAGCAGCCGGCATCTGAACAGATTAATCGCAGTCCTGCAGCAGATACACAGCGTCTACCCGACCGGTGAACTGCACGACTGCCAGGAGGATGAGGGTGAACGGCCGATCCTCCTGAACCGGACCCATCTGGGCAATGAACCAGGGAACTAGCTACAGGTAGCTGCCATGAACGACAAAATCGAACTCACCTCACTGAATGAACCTGTGCCGGACTTCGACTACTTTGCCGATAACCAGGTACTCACCGCCGGCCAACTCAATCGGGCAGTCAATTTTCTCGATGGCCAGCATCGACTCACCCGCGCCCGTTTGCTGGGCCAGGGTATTGTCTGTGGACTGACATTCCAGGCCACGGCAAACCGGGTGGCGCTTGAAGCAGGAGTCGGCGTTACCAGCGAGGGGGATCTGCTGCAGATAACCGAGGCACTAGGCTTTACCCACTATCGGATTTTTACAGACGATGCCGCAAAGTACCCGCCCTTCCACGCCAGGAAGATTGTCAGGAAGAAAACCGTGATAAGCGGCAATCGACTGCTGCTACAACCGCGTCTGGAAATTCAGCCAGTCAGACCCGGTATCCAGCCGATCGAACCGATTCTGGATATTCAACCGCTCAGGCCCGGCAGCCAACTGATCGAACTGTTGCAGGATGGCAGTGAGGTGGATGCACAGCCACTGAGCCTGACAAAGGCTCAGCTCGCGCAACTGGTATTGGTGCTCTATCAGGAGACCTATATCAAGGAGAACGATCTCTGCAACGCCAGCGACTGCGACAACCGTGGTCCGACCCGCACCGCCAACCTTAAACTTCTGCTGGCGCCTAAAGAGCTGCTGCCGAAACTCCCGCTGACACCGAAGGATGAGTATCTGGCAATGAATGAGGTGGACGCCCCCCGCCTGGATCTCGACGTCGGCACGATCAATCAATACGACGGCAACAACGGTCTGGCCAAGCGTTACATCACCGCCATCGACAAGATGAAGCTCGATCTGGGCAAGGCGTTTGACGACGCACCCACCAATGGCCTGTTCACCTCGAACATGCAGCAACTCTACAGCAGCGGCAAGTGGAGTCTGCGCCTGAGCCAGGCACGTTTCCAGGTCACCAACAACAGCCAGGGCATCCAGTACGTCTACAGCTTCTTCAAGGATCTGATCGAAGCCTATCACGAGTGCAGAGAGGCGCTGTTCGAACTGGACGACAACTGCATGGGTAACCCCGCCAGCTTTTCCAAACACCTGGTACTTGGCCTGGCCCACAAAGAGGGGATTGTGGATGATGCCTATCGCTACCGTTTCCAGGCAACCCCGATACTGCGTGCCGAAGATGAAAAAAAGAGACGGTTTATGTTTCTGCTGCGGCGCATGGACGCCATGCTGCGCCACTTCAAAAAACCGGCTGGCGAGATCCGTCTCTCCCCCTCCCGCAAAGCCATTGCCCCGCTGGGAGAGCGTGCCATCCCCGCCTATTTCGACACCAACAGCCAACCCCGCATCAACGAGCTATGGAACTTCGATCTGAGCCGCAAACAACGCAGCGACCGGATCCCCGGTTATGGCATGAGCGACTACAGCAACCACACCCACAACTCGATCTACCGCCAATCCATCGATGATTACGACTTTATCCGCATCGAAGGCCATCAGGGCAGGAAGGTCAAGGATGTGCAGACTGAGTTGGAAACCATGGCCCGCAGACACAATCTGGCCTTCAAGGTGGAGGCGATCCAACTGGAAGATGCCGACCCGATATTCTTCCGTCCGTTTCACTTTCCCGACATCGATATCCTGTTCAATCTGCAGAAGGCGGATATCCGCCACACCCTTAAACGGGCGGGGCAGTTCGGTACCGATCTGCAACAGACTGTTTTGCAGGACAGCCGCGTCGATGAACTGGAGCCAACCACTCCCAAAGCACTTTTCTCTGCGCCACGGCAGAGGGCCGGCCAGTTGCAGCTAAAGGTCACCGAAGCCATCCCCTTCATGCCGAAAAAACTGGTGGCTGCAGAGTTCAACAAAGCAAAGGTCACGGCGTTTCACGAAAAAGTGAACATCTGCGCTGTTCAGGCCAAAGCGGTGAGTACCGACATCAAAAAGGTCGCCCGGCCGATCCTGCCCACACCGGCAGGATCACTGCTGGATGGAAGCAAGTTTCTCAACTTCGAAAAGCTTCTGGATCTCTGGGAGAGACGCAAAAAGAAGGTAAGAAAGGAGTCGATCTTCGATCGTTTCCTGAAACACCATCCGGGGCTGGAACATCAGGGCGGCGTACCCAGAGGCGGAACATTCGTGCTGGTCTACGATGCATCCGGCAGTCGAGTGCTGGCGGATTTCTGTCTCCCCTATTACAGCTACTTCGACCCATCGATCCTGGAACCCGAGGAGGAGACGGCGCCAGAATTAGACCTCCCGGTCTTCAAACCACCGGTCTGGTGGATAGACAAGATAGACATGCCCATCTTCACCATCCAGGGCCTACAGCTCAAAGATAGACTGAACCTGGTGGATACGCGGATAACCACCACGATGGAAGATCTTCAAATGGAGATCACCTACCAGGCCCAGGCCATCGAGTATCAGTTCAACGGCTTCAATGTCGGCAGTGGTTTCTACGCCGCCGCGCAAAACCCTGATTTCGGTTCGTGGGGGCAGACGCCCGGAATTGCAGGACAATATGGTTTCGACCGTGAACAGACGCTGGTGATAGCAGAGATACTCAGGGCGCAAAGAGAGAAAGATGCCATCAAAGAGCGCATGGACAAGGGTCTCGCAGTCAGCGGTGACGAAGACAAATTCATGGAAACGGAACAGCGTATCGCAGAACTGATCGTAAAGGCTTCACAAACTTCCCGGGTCAATGATGCAAACGCCACGCCCACCGCTGCCGACAAGCAGTTCATGAGTAGTGTGCGTGATGCCGCCCTCGATCTGTCGGGTTCTGAAGCACGCCAGATGGTCGGCGAGGAATTTGCGACCATTCAAGAGGGTACAGGTACCAGTGAGATGAATGCTATGGTGAAAGGAAAACTGGGCCAGATATCCGGTGCTTTCTAGCCGGATTGAAGAGAGGCCATGTCCAGACATCAGGTGCAGAAACAGACCTTCGAAATCCGGGTTCCCCGCCAGGAGGATGCCCGGAGCCTGCAGGACCGCCTCTCCACCTTTGGCAATCACGAGCTGCCGCTCATCCTCGATGAGGTTTTTGAGGAACAGACAGCGGGTACAGAGAGTGTCTGGCGCATCGACCGTCTGGAGATCGATCTCGGCCATCTCTCGGAAAAGGCGCTGGAGTCCCAACTCACAGCGGGCATACGTCTCAAACTGGCAAAGGCGCTTGAAAAATATCGACTGTCGCATGAGAAATCCGACCAGGAGAGCCGCCAGTCAGCAGACAGACTCTCTCTCCAGCAGCGTACCCTCGAAAGTCTGCAATACTATCTGCAACAGGGCGTCCTGCCTTGGTGGTCTGAAAAACCGCCGCCCTGGATGGAGTCTCAACATCTGACACAACTGCTGCAGAGACCGGAAATTTTGATCAAGACGCTCTCAGTCGTGATCAATGGAAACCCACCCGCACTCGAACGGCTGATGCAGCACATCCCGCCTGCACTGACCAGCGGGGTCATCGAACATGAGATTCCCGCAGGAGAGACTCAATCCATCCGAAAACTGGCAGCAAAGGCGGCCTGGGAGAGCGGTGAGACTGAGAAGTTGCTTTTTCTCATTGCAACGAGCCGTTCCCGTGCAGAAAACAGGGAGACAGCAGCGGCTATTATCGTCCGGCACTTTTCCCGCCAGGCTCTGCTTATTCTGTATGAAACGCTCAGCAGACGAATCGGTAGACCAACGACAGAAACAACACCTCGCTGGCAGCGGTCACTGGCCACACTTCTGCAACGGGCAATCGGTAGCCAGAGTGATACCGGCAGACCCAAACCGCCAGCACCTGAAGCAAACGCCAAAAAGCGCAGTAAAGCAGGACACATGCGGACTGAAACCCATGCTGATCTCAAACTGCGGAGGCAGCCACAAACCTCAGCCGAGTCTGAAGCAGCCGAGTTAATCCAACTGACAGACCGCATCGAAAAGACCATTCAGGAGAGTGGTGACAGAGAAAAGGCCAGCGATACCCAAGTCTATGTCGAGAGCGCAGGAATCATCCTGCTGTCGCCTTTCCTGCTGCCACTGTTCGAGGGCACAGGACTGGTCGTCGATAAATCATTTGTTGACGCTCAAGCCCGGCATCGGGCGGTCTATCTGCTGGAGTATCTTGTCTGGGAAGAGAACCAACACGTCGAGTACGATCTGGCGCTGGAAAAGTGCCTTTGCGGTTTCCCCACCGAAGAACCACTGATTTCATATTCACCCACCGATGAACAAAAAAGTGAGTGCGACATACTGCTTAAGGCGACCATCAATCACTGGAAGGCCTTGAAATCCACTAGTCCGGACGGCTTGCGGGAGGCCTTTCTGCAGCGTGAAGGCCGTCTGGAACCCAACCGGAGCCCCCCCAGACTCAGGGTCAACCCGTTGCCCCAGGATATGCTGCTGCAACGTCTGCCATGGAGTTACAGCATCATCAAGCTGCCCTGGATGGATCAACGTCTGCACGTGGAGTGGGGCTGAGTCATGTCGACCCACGCCGACAAACAGCAGCGGTCAAACCGAATCAGTCGGCAGCCCTTCTTTAACCATCAGGGTGCAAAACCGGAAAAAAGCTTTATCTCCGCCAATCCGGTGCAGGCAAAACTCAAGGTCAGCAAACCCAACGATCCCCACGAAGTTGAGGCTGAGGCAATGGCGGATCATGTCGTTGCCCGGTTGGCCACTCCCGCCTTCTTTCATAGCGATCAGACACCAGACAGCCAACTTCACCGCCAACCCGAGGCGGAAGAGGAGGAGTTACAGACGCTCCGGCGGCAGCCCGAAGAGGAAGAGGAGGAGCTGCAGACACTCCGGCGACAGCCCGAAGAGGAAGAGGAGGAGCTGCAGACACTCCGACGGCAGCCCGAAGAGGAAGAGGAGGAGTTGCAGACACTCCGACGGCAACCCGAAGAGGAAGAGGAGGAGTTGCAGACTCTCCGGCGGCAACCCGAAGAGGAGGAGCTGCAGACACTCCGGCGGCAACCCGAAGAGGAAGAGGAGGAGTTGCAGACGCTCCGACGGCAACCTGAAGAGGAAGAGGAGGAGTTGCAGACACTCCGACGGCAGCCCGAAGAGGAAGAGGAGGAGTTGCAGACACTCCGGCGGCAGCCCGAAGAGGAAGAGGAGGAGTTGCAGACACTCCGGCGGCAACCTGAAGAGGAAGAGGAGGAGTTGCAGACACAGCCGGAAGAGGATGAAGCGGCCGTGGATCGCACTCCCAAACACTATCGCTACCGATCCGGCGTACCGCCACCCTTCCCACGGGCATCCCACAGATTCGGCAGCAGCCCAATCCACAGATTACGTCAGGCACCTGCAACGATTCACCGATCCGCTGGTTTGGCAATTAACCGCCAGCGACGTAGCCGGTCGCCCAGACGTACCCTGCATCGATCAGCAACGGCACGTGGCCCACCGGAGCCTGGCCCGGGTTTTCGCTCGCATCTGAAGCTTTATCTCCGCCAATCCGGTGCAGGCAAAACTCAAGGTCAACCAAGCTAGCAGTCCCCACGAAGTTGAGGAAGCTGAAGACAATGGCGAGATCATGTCGTTTGCCCGGTTGGCCACTCCGCCTTCTTTCATAGCGATCAGACACCAGACAGCCAACTACCGCCAACTTGAGGCGGAAGGAGGAAGTTACAGGCGCTCCGGCGGCAGCCCAGAAGAAGAGGAGGAGCTGCAGACACTCAGCGACAGCGAAGAGGAAGAGAAGGAGAGCTGCGAACACTCCGACGGCAGCCCAGAAGAGAAAGAAAGGAGTTGCAGACACTCGACAGCAACCCGAAGAGGAAGAGGAGGAGTGCAGACTCTCCGGCAACAGCGAAGGCTGCAGACACTCCGGCGGCGCCCGAAGGAAGAGGAGGAGTTGCAGACGCTCCGGCGGCAACTGAAGAGGAAGAGGAGAAGGTTACCGAACACTCCGGCGGCAGCCCGAAGAAGAAGAGGAGGAGCTGCAGACACTCCGACGGCAGCCCGAAGAGGAAGAGGAGGAGCTGCAGACACTCCGGCGGCAGCCCGAAGAGGAAGAGGAGGAGTTGCAGACACAGCCTGAAGAGGATGAAGCGGCCGTGGACCGCACTCCCAAACACTATCGCTACCGATCCGGCGTACCGCCACCCTTCCCACGGGCATCCCACAGATTCGGCAGCAGCCCAATCCACAGATTACGTCAGGCACCTGCAACGATTCACCGATCCGCTGGTTTGGCAGTTAACCGCCAGCGACGTAACCGGTCGCCCAGACGTACCCTGCATCGATCAGCAACGGCACGTGGCCCACCGGAGCCTGGCCCGGGTTTTCGCTCGCATCTGCAAAACTCAAAGGGTGCCGGACGCCCGATGCCATCGACCCTGCGCCAGCCGATGGAGTCAGCCTTCCAGGCAGACTTCAGCCGTGTGCGTCTGCATACCGGCCAGCGCGCCGCATCGATGAGCGGACAAATCAATGCCCAGGCATTCACCCACGGCAGTCACATCTACTTTGGGCAGGGTCGTTATGCGCCGGAGTCGAGCGCGGGCAAACACCTGCTCGCCCACGAGTTGACCCACGTCGTGCAGCAGGGCGGTGCGGTGCAACGTCGTCCGGCCACACCGGGAATCCAGAGAAAGGCCACACGCTCCGGCGACAGAATCACCCGCGCACCACCTTCCATCCAGCGTCTGCCCGGCTTCATCGGCAGACGCCTCAACAGCTACGCCCGCTACATCCCCGGTTATACCCTGCTTACCGTCATCATCGGCTATAACCCACTGCTTGGCCAAACGGTTGCCCGCACGCCACGAAACCTGCTGCAAGGTTTCATGGGACTGGCCTCCGTACTCGGCATCCGGCTCTTCGACAAACTGACTGAACTGGGCATCGTCGATGCCGCATTCAACTGGGTCAATGCACGTTTGCGGGCACTCAGGCTCAATGTGGACCGGGTGGAACGCCTGATTCAGCAAGCCTACGACCGGATGGAATTTTTCCGGCTCGACCCCGTTGCCTATAACCGGCGCGTTCTGATCAACACCTTCGCCCCCCTGGTCAGGGACGTCCGCCGTTTCGCCGGGCAGTTGGTCGACAAGGTGGTTGAACTGATCAAGAACGCCCTGCTCAGCACCCTGCGCGGTCTTGCGCTGGGGCTGCCCGGCTACCGGCTGATAACCATGATCATCAGCAGCGACCCGTTAACCGACGCACCCGTGATCGCCACCACGGCGCAGATCATCGCCGAGTTCCTGACGCTGATCGGCGCCACCCAGGAGTTGGCGAAGATGCGGGAACATGGGGCGCTGGAGCGCACCGCAGCCTGGATCGACCTGCAGTTGGCCCTGCTCAATTTCACCATTGCCGAGATCTCCGCACTCTTTATCACTGCCTGGAACAGCTTTTCGATCCAGGATGTATTCAATCCGGTTGCCGCCTTCAATCGCGTGCTCAATATCTTCGGACCCTTCATCAGCCGTGCATTCCGCTTTGCCCGCAATGTTGCCACGACAGTTCTGAGCTTCATCAAGGATGCCCTGCTCGACTGGCTTTCACGTCATGCCGGCAGTGTGCCCGGATTCCACCTGTTTACGGTAATCATCGGCCGTAATCCATTCACACAGCAGCCGGTACCGCGTACTGCCAGCAACTTCATCCGCGGGTTCCTCGGTTTCGTGCCCGGCGGTGAGGAGAAGTTCCAGAATCTGCAACAGTCCGGCGCCATCGAACGGGCCATGACCTGGCTCAACGCACAGATCGCCCGGCTTAATCTAACCTGGGACATGATCCGCGCGCTCTTCACCCAGGCCTGGAACAGATTTTCGATTACCGACCTGCTCAGCCCGGTGGCGGCATTCCAGCGCATCGTGGCGCTGTTCCGGGCACCGGTGCGACGCATCATCCGCTTTGCCGCCGCAGTGGCGGAGAAGATTCTGGAATTTATCTTCGAAGGGGTGATGGGGGCCGGTGGTGCGCGAGTGCTGGCGATCCTCAAGCGCGGCCGTGACACCTTCATGACCATCATCAACGATCCGGTGGCCTTTATCCGCAACCTGATCCAGGCGATGGCACGGGGCTTCCGTCAGTTTGCGGGCAACATCCTGACCCGGACTGGCCTCCGTACTGGCATCCGGCTCTTCGACAACCGACTGAACTGGGCATCGTCGATGCCGCATTCAATGGGTCAATGCACGTTTGCGGCACTCAGGCTCAATGTGGACCGGTGAAACGCCCGATTCAGCGTTCACGACCGATGGAATTTTTCCTGGCTCGACCCTCGTTGCCTATAACCGGCGCGTTCTGATCAACACCTTCGCCCCCGTCAGGACGTCCGCCGCTCGCCGGGCAGCTGGTCGACAAGGTGGTTGAACTGATCAACGCTCCTGTCAGCAATCTCTGCGCGGTCTTGCGCCGGGGCTGCCCGGCTACCGGCTGATAATCCATGATCATCGTTGAGCGACCCGTTAACCGATCGCACCCGTGATTGCCACCACGGCGCAGATCATCGCCGAGTTCCTCGACGCTGGATCGGCGCCACCCGTGAGTTGGCGGAAGATGCGGGAACATGGGGCGCGCTGGAGCGCACCGCGCCTGGATCGACTCCGCAGTTGGCCCTGCTCAATTTCACCATTGTCGAGATCTCCGCACTCTTTATCACTGCCTGGAACAGCTTTTCGATCCAGGATGTATTCAATCCGGTTGCCGCCTTCAACCGCGTACTCAATATCTTCGGACCCTTCATCAGCCGTGCTTTCCGCTTTGCCCGCAATGTTGCCACGACGGTCCTGAGCTTCATCAAGGATGCCCTGCTCGACTGGCTTTCACGTCATGCCGACAGTGTGCCCGGATTCCACCTGTTTACGGTAATCATCGGCCGTAATCCATTCACACAACAGCCGGTACCGCGTACTGCCAGCAACTTCATCCGCGGGTTCCTCAGCTTCGTGCCCGGCGGTGAGGAGAAGTTCCAGAATCTGCAACAGTCCGGCGCCATCGAACGGGCCATGGCCTGGCTCAACGCGCAGATCACCCGGCTAAATCTAACCTGGGACATGATCCGCGCGCTCTTCACCCAGGCCTGGAACAGCTTTTCCATTACCGACCTGCTCAACCCGGTGGCGGCATTTCAGCGTGTCGTAGCACTGTTCCGGGCACCGGTGCGACGCATCATCCGTTTTGCCACAGCCGTGGCGGAGAAGATTCTGGAATTCATCTTTGAAGGGGTGATGGGGGCCGGTGGGGCACGAGTGCTGGCGATCCTCAAGCGCGGTCGTGACACCTTCATGACCATCATCAACGATCCGGTGGCCTTTATCCGCAACCTGATCCAGGCGATGGCACGGGGCTTCCGTCAGTTTGCGGGCAACATCCTGACCCACCTGCGTAACGGACTGGTGGGCTGGCTGCTGGGGGCACTGGAGGGCGCCGGTCTGCAACTGCCCCAAACCTTCAACCTGCAGGGCATCATCTCTCTGGTATTGCAGGTTCTCGGCATCACCTATGCCCGCATTCGTCCACGACTGGTGCGGTTGCTGGGTGAGGCCAACGTCTCACGGCTGGAGACCCTCTTTGGATTCCTGCGTACCCTGGTCACTGAAGGTCCTGGTGCCGCCTGGCAGCAGATCGTGGAGTTCATCCAGGGCAATCTGCGTGAGATCGTGATGGGGGCCATCCGCAACTGGGTGATCACCCGGGTGGTCACCGCTGCGATCACCCGTCTGGCCACCATGTTCAATCCGGCCGGAGCGGTAATCCAGGCGATCCTGGCTATCTACAACACCATCATGTTCCTGATCGAGAGAATCAACCAGATCATGGCGGTGGTGAACTCCGTGCTCGAATCGGTCAGCAACATCGCAGCCGGACGCCTGGAGCAGGCCGCCAACTACGTCGAACAGACCATGGCCCGGACCATCCCTGTGGTGATCAGTTTCCTCGCCCGCCTGATGGGACTCGGCGGCATCGCCGGACGCATCCGCTCGATTATCCAACGCATCCAGGCCAGAGTGGACCGCGCCATCGACCGGATGGTGGATTGGATCGCCCGGCAGGGACGGCGATTGTTGGCGGGGGGCCAGGCAGTGGCTGGACGTGCACGGGCGGCGGTCGCAGGGGTAATCAACTGGCTCGGATTCCGCCGACGATTCAGTGCGGACGGGGCAAGTCACTCGATCTACTTCCAGCGCCAGGGCAATCAGCAACGACTGATGATCGCCAGCGTTCCAAGACCCGCCATGCAGTTTCTGAACGAATACAAGGCAGCACGGAACAATCTTTCAGGAACCGGGCAGCAGACCAAACTGCAGAAGTGGAACCAGGCACGCGATCATGTGCAAAACAATATCGCGCCACTGGCAAGAGAGATACAGCAGGCGCAACGGAACAACGCCACCGCCGCACAAAAGGAGCAGCTCAGACAGCGGATGATGCAGCAGGAGGTCCAGTTGACCAACCTGCTGCGGCAACTGCTCTCCGGTGAGAGAAACTGGGGCAGGGTGAGGGAAAAATATCGTCTCGAAGGCATGGTCGGCACCTACGCCTCCATGCCCAGGGCCGTGAGCGACAGGATCACCCCCGATCATCAACCGCAGAACACCGTATTTACCCACGCGGCCTCGTTACCCTGTTTCAGGACGAACCTGAATCCGAACTCCTCCGGTGCCCAAAATATGCAGCGCCACGCCGCCAGCAGGACCGCCCAAGGCCATGCGATCAACCTGCACCACTATCGGCATGTGCGCGGTCGAACCTATGGCCGCTCCCCGACAGGTTTTATCAACAATGTCAGATCCCAGCTGAACAATACCCAGCCCGCCGACCTGCAACGCAGAATCGTCGTCAATCTGATTCGGGGGGAACTCAATGCCGATGTGCAGCAGATCAGGCGTGAGGTGGGTTCGCCCAGCAACGATTCGATCTGGCGGGATATCTACCAGGAACCCCAATACGGCACCCAGCAGGAGCGTGATCAACTGATTCAGCAGACACGAGGCCAGATCCGCTCAGGCCAGGGCCGCATCGCCAACCAGGATCTGGAAAGATTCAAACCCTGATAAACAGCGTAACCTGACACCGAAGTATCGGGTTACGTCGCGCTAGCCCGACCTACGGCTGGATCAAGTGCGGCGGGTAATGTGTAGGTCGGATTAGCGCAGCGTAATCCGACAGCCACCCTTCACTCACGGCCAATGCCTTTAGAATCCATGCCACCGCCGCCCCAATCGGCGGGATAGATTCCGGCATCAGCGTAGCGATGAAAACTGCTGTATGGCCACTCCCTGGCAGCGATTACATATCCATGTTTTACAGGGTTGTAATGAATATACTCGACGTGCCGATTGAAATCGTTCTGGTCACGTAGCACATGTTCCCAGAAACGAGGCTGCCAAATTGCTTGTCGCCGGGCTTCCTCTGATAAGACATACAGGTCACCCCGACAATGTTTGGTGAACCAGGTCTTTATCAGCCGCCAGCGGGTGGAAAAGTCCTCATCGCCAGGTGGCAGCGTCCAGATGCAATGCAGATGATCCGGCATGATCACGATGGCGTCGATATCGAAAGGACGTTTTATTTTTACGTTGCGGAACGCCTCCCGCAGGGTACCCACGTTTTTTCCATCATGGAATAAAGGTCTCCTCTTATCCGTTACCAGGGTAAAGAAGAAAGAGCCTCCGGGGATAAAAGCGCGTCGGTATTCCATGTCGTCATCCTTGACCATTGCGATGCGTATAATTTCGGGTAGGTCGGGTTAGCGCAGCGTAACCCGACACATTGGAGGGTTCCGTCGGGTTACGCTGCGCTAACCCGACCTACATAGAATCACATTCAAACAGAAAACAGATAATCCAGCATCAGTCCCAAAAACACCAACAGCCCGAAGTTGTTGTTGTTGAGAAAGGCATCAAAGCAGGCCTTGGGCTCCCGCTCGCGGGTAAGCAATTGTTGATGGGCGAACAGGACCGCGCCAGCCGCCACACCAAGATAGTAGAGCAAGCCGCGCTCGACCAACACACCCACCCAGACCATCAATCCCAGCATTACCAACTGCAGGATGCCGATGATCAGAAGGTCATGCCGGCCAAACAGGATCGCGGTGGATTTTACGCCGATCTTGAGATCGTCATCCCGGTCAACCATGGCGTACTGGGTATCGTAGATCAGCGCCCATAGCAGAGTGGCGGTAAACAGCACCCAGGAGACCAGCGGCAGGGATTCACCCACCGCCATGAAAGACATCGGCACCGCCCAGCCAAAGGCAGCGCCCAGTACCACTTGGGGCAGGTAAGTGTAGCGCTTCATGAAGGGATAGACAGCTGCGAGGAGCACCGCCCCCACCGAGAGCAGTTTGGTCTGCCAGTTGAGAAAGAAGAGCAGCAGAAAGGCGATCAGACAGAGGACGACAAATACCCCCAGCGCCTCTTTGGGAGTAACCAGCCCCGCAGCGATCGGCCTTAGTCGGGTGCGCTCCACAAGGCCATCGATGTGTCGGTCAGCATAGTCGTTGATGGCACAACCGGCGGAACGCATCAGCGCCACGCCACAGATGAAGACCAGCACAATCTGCCAGGGGGGCTGGCCATCGCCCGCCACCCAGAGTGCCCAGAGTGTCGGCCAGAGCAACAGCAGGATGCCGATGGGACGATTGAGACGGATCAGCAGCGCATATCGACGCAGCCGCTCCTGCCAGGAGACCGGACCGGGTTGCAGCGATTCCAGTTTGACTTCTGGCCCACTCATCGGCCTTCATCCCGAGGAATATCCGGTAGGAATATCTCATTCACCAGCAACGGACGCCCGGCGATATAGAACAGGGTCCGCCTTCCCCAGAGTTCAGCCGGTGGGCGCGCCAGATGCGCAGTAGCGGCGGCAAATAGGGGATGGCGGGGAAGCAATCGAGCAATCTGGGTAATCCCCCGATGTACATTAGGATCTGAAAACAGCACCGCCCCCAACGGCTTGTCTCCGAGCAGGGTCAGGCGTCTGGCTGGTCCCTTAAGGCTGGTTGCGGGAATCAGGGTTCTGGCAAATACCCAGGGGGTTTCATCACAGAGCAGTTCGACCTCCCGCACCAAGGTAGTCTCTCCCCGCCGCAACCTGAGCACCTGTCCCTCACTGTAGAGCGGCGTCCCCCAACCCTGGTGCAATACCCGTACCCGGAAGTCACCGGCACAGGCCTGTATCACCCGCCGCGTCAGGGATCCCTCATCCCGCAGCCAGCCGAGCACACCCTTTGGAACAGACGAAAAGCGCAACTGCCTCCAGCCGGACCAGTTAGGTTCCAACACTGACTTTTTCGGAGAGTGTTTCTGCAAGACATACGCACCTGTAAAAAAGGGGGGATTATCGCATAGCTGGCATGCATTTCTCACCAGATTCGGAAAAATGGCAGTGACTGGACAGGTGATACGCTGTCACACAAGCCTGAACTTTCCGGAGATTTTTTCTAGGTGCGTGGGCAGAAGCAAGGTGCGCACCGCGCACCTTGCCCGCTACCACATCAGGTCGTCGGGCACCTTATAGTCAGCATAGAGATCATCCTCGTCACTGCTCTTCTGCGACTCGTTGATGAGGATTATGCTTGCCTCGTCCCTGAGCCGTATCTTCTCTGCCACCACTGCGGGTACCAGTTCATAGGTCGCGCCAAGCCGGACGATCGCCAGCAGTCCACGACTCAGCTGGTCGTGTTGGATATCGGTCACGTAGATCTTTTTGATCCTGGTCTCTTCGGTGAAGTTGTAGGGAACCTCGGCCTTGTCCCTGGGCAGACGATTCATCTCGATCAACTGTTTTACCTGAGCGGCAATCGCCCGTTGCTCAGCCTGCGCTTTCTGCTGACGATTGAGTTCCAGATCCCGTGCGGCTTTTTTCGCCTGGGCCTGTTGCACGCGCAGTTTGTTCTCATCGACGATCTTTTCTTTGCTGTTGCGCTGCTGTTTGCTCTTTTTATGGACGTTTTTTTTCGCCTTGTTCGCCTGCTGTTTGTCCACCAGGCCCGCTTTCAGGAACTGATCCTGCAGTGAATTACCCATCGATGTTTCCCAAATCGTTAAAACCGGGACAAATCATGCCGCCAATCAGCCCAACAGCGCAACTGTCTTGACCTGCACATAGACCGACTTTCCCGGTTCGAGGGCAAGATTAGTTGCTGACTTGCGGGTGATACGGGAGAGAATCGGCACGCCCCCGGCATCCAGGCGCACCATCAACTGAGCAGGATTTTCATCAGCCAGGGTTTCGACCTTTGCCGGAAAGATATTCAGGATGCTGGTGCCCTCGTGCCGTTCGAGGCTCAGACTGACATCCCGGGCCAGCAGACGCAGCCGCACCGACTGCCCCAGGGGCAGATCCTTTCTCGCCACGGTGAAACGGCCACCGGGAAACTCAAGGTAGGTGAGATGGAACGCCTGGTCATGCTCTGTGACCTTCGCCTCGACGATCGCCTCTGCCTCGTCACCATGAGCGAGCGGCAGGTCGACACGGGTCAGCATCTCACCAATCGGACCGGAGGCTCTCACCCGACCCTGCTCCAACAGCACCAGTTGATCGGCGAGCCGGGCCACTTCATCCGGCGCATGACTGACGTAGAGTACCGGAATCGACAGCTCTTCATGCAGCCGTTCGAGAAACGGCAGGATTTCTCTCTTGCTCTGTCGGTCGAGCGCCGCCAGTGGCTCATCCATCAACAGCAGACGGGGACTGGTGAGCAACGCCCGGGCGATGGCCACCCGCTGGCGTTCGCCTCCGGAGAGTCCTTCGGGACGACGGGCCAGCAGGGGCTCGATGCCGAGCAGGGTGACCGCGCGGTCGAAATCGACCCGCCGTGCTTCCAGCGGGAGCCGTTTGTAGCCATATTCAAGATTCCCCCGCACCGAAAGATGGGGAAAAAGGCTCGCCTCCTGAAAGACATAACCCAGGGGCCGCTGATGGGGGGGCAAAAAACGGTCACCATCCTGCCAGACCTCTCCTGCTATCTTCAGATAACCTCTGGCCGGCTGTTCAAGGCCGGCAATGGCCCGCAACAGGGTCGTCTTACCGCAGCCGGAGGCCCCGAAAATTGCGCTAATCCCCTGCGCAGGCACTATAAAATCAGCATCCAGGGTAAAGTCGCCCCGTTCGATCAGAAAGCGTGCCTCGATCGTCACGGTCACACAACCTTGAAGCGGCGATTCAGGACATACACCGCCAACAACAACAGAAAGGAGAGCAGCAGCAGGCCTCCAGAGAGCCAGTGGGCATGGCCATACTCCAGCGCTTCGACATGGTCGTAGATCGCAATGGAGAGCACCTGGGTCTCACCGGGGATGTTACCGCCAATCATCAACACCACGCCGAACTCGCCTACAGTATGGGCAAAACCGAGTACTGTCGCAGTGAGGAAACCGGGACGGGCAAGGGGCACCGCAACCGTAAAGAACCGATCCAGCGGTGAGGCGCCAAGGGTAGCGGCGACCTCCATCGGCCTGTGTCCAATGGCAGCAAACGCCCCCTGCAGGGGCTGCACCACAAAAGGGAGTGAGTAAAAAACAGAACCGATCACCAGACCCGCAAAGGTGAAAGCGAGTGGCTCACCCCCCAGCGCCATCATCATGCCACCCACCGGCCCGTTGGGTCCCAAAGCCACCAGCAGATAGAATCCCAGCACCGTTGGCGGCAACACCAGCGGCAGCGCCACCACGGCCTCCACCACCGCTTTGAAACGCCGCTGGGTTCTGGACAACCACCAGGCGAGCGGGGTGCCGAGCAACAGCAGAATCACCACAGTCAGCCCCGCCAATCGCAGCGTTATCCAGAGTGCGGCGAGATCGCCATCATCCAACATCAGCCATCACCCTCTGTTCCATAACCGTAGCCTCTGATGATTGCTACCGCCTCATCTCCTTTGACGAATGCCAGCAAGGCTCTGGCAGCAGGTCTATCCCGCAACAAAACCACCTGTTGTTCGATGGGCCGATAGAGTGACCGGGGCACTTCCCAGAGCGATCCGGCAGGCTCGCTATGCGGCTGTTTTATCTGGGAGTAGGCGACGAATCCCAGTTCTGCATTGCCGCTCTTCACGAATTGAAAAGCCTGGCCGATGCTCTCACCTCGCACCATACGCCCGCGCAGTTTTTTCCACAGACCACGGAGCTGCAGCACCTCCTTTGCCGCTCTGCCGTAAGGGGCAAGCTTCGGATTTGCGACGGCAAGGAAACGAAAATCACCCTGCTCAAGTACCAACCCTTGCCTATCCACATAACCCGCTTTGGGACTCCACAATACGACCCGCCCAACGGCATAGGTGAAACGGCTGCCGGAAATAATCAGACCTGATTCATCCAGCAGTTTGGGACGACGGGTATCCGCTGCAAAAAAAAGATCAAAAGGGGCGCCGTTGCGGATCTGCGCATAGTGCTTGCCGGTGGAACTCACACTCAGGGTCACCTTGTGACCGGATTGCGCCTCGAACCGCTGAGCGATCTCCTTGATTGTCCCACTGAAGTTCGAGGCGACCGCCACCCGGATCTCCGCAGCCTGCGCGCCAATCGATGACAGACTCAGCGCCAAAATCAGTAACAGTAGCCGAATGGTTGATCTTGGGATGTTCATTCTTCTTCTCTTACCGCAACACAAAACGACGTAGGTCGGATTAGTCGCGCAATCGCACTAAACAGGGATTCTGCACAATGTTTATGCGCGATGTAATCCGACAAAGACAGTGTCGGGTTACGATGCGCTGCAAAACACGTGGCAAAATTAAAACTTGGCGCACGCGCATCTAACCCGACCTACTGAAAAACCATTAAACTTTACCATACTCGGCCCGCTCACCCAGCCAGCGGCGCACCAGTGCCGCTGCATTTTTCGGATAAGATGCCAGCATCAGGTCGGCGGCCTCCCGCACGTCGTCCAGCAGATCCTGGTCCCGCACCAGGTCGGCGATACGCAACTGCATCTCCCCGGTCTGCCGGGTACCCAGCACCTCGCCGGGACCTCGCATCTCCAGATCCTTATTGGCAATCACGAAACCGTCATTGGAGTCACGCAGAATAGCCAACCGCTGCCTGGCATTCTGCGACAGGGGCGCATGATACATCAGCACGCAGTGACTCGCTGTGCTACCCCGTCCGATTCGCCCCCGCAGCTGATGCAGTTGGGCCAGACCCAGTCGCTCCGGATTTTCGACAATCATCAGGCTGGCGTTGGGCACATCCACCCCCACCTCGATCACTGTTGTCGCCACCAGGAGATCCAACTCACCTGTTTTGAAGCGGGCCATGACCGCCTCCCTCTCCTCCTGCTTCACCCGGCCATGCACCAGACCCACCCGCAGTTCCGGCAGCGCTTCCACCAGCAGGCGTTCGGTATCTTCCGCCGCCTGGCACTGCAGCACATCCGACTCCTCGATCAGGGTGCAGACCCAATAGGCCTGACGACCTTCGGCGCAGGCGGCACGTACACGCGCCACCACCTCGTCGCGGCGACCGTCCGGGATGGCAACCGTGGTCACCGGTTTTCTACCCGGCGGCAACTCATCGATGATGGAGATATCGAGGTCAGCATAGGCGGTCATCGCCAGGGTTCTCGGAATGGGGGTGGCGGTCATGATCAGCTGGTGGGGCCAGCGCCCCTGCTTTGTCCCCTTCTCCCGCAGGGCCAGGCGCTGGTGGACGCCGAATCTGTGCTGTTCATCGATGATCACCAAACCCAGGCCGAAGAAACTTACATCCCCCTGAAAGAGCGCGTGGGTCCCCACCACCACCTTGGCGCCACCGTCTGCCACCCGCGCCAAAGTCTGCTCCCGCTGCTTGCCCTTCAAACGGCCTGTGAGCCAGGCCATCTCCACCCCCAACGGGGTCAGCCAGTCGGCAAAGTTGCGCAGGTGCTGCTCCGCCAGCAGTTCGGTGGGGGCCATCAAAACGACCTGATAGCCGGACTCCACCGCCTGCAGCGCAGCCAATGCACTGACGATGGTCTTACCGGAACCCACATCCCCCTGCACCAGTCGCTGCATCGGGCGGGGCCGGGCGAGATCCGATGCTATCTCCGCCACCACCCGCTGTTGCGCACTTGTCAGTTGGAAGGGCAGCCTGTGCAGCAGGCTGTCACACAGATGCCCACTCCCCGGCAGGGTTGGTGCCGGCGTCTGTTGATGGCGCTGACGCAATTCACGCAGACTGATCTGATGGGCCAGCAACTCCTCGAATGTCAGTCGCTGTTGGGCAGGGTGGAGACCCTCCGCCAACTGATGCTGAGGTGCATCCGGTGGCGGCCGATGCAGATAACGAACTGCTGCCGCCAGATCGGGCAGCCTGAACCGCTGTAGCAGTTGGTCCGGCAATAATTCCTGCAGTGTGGAAGGCTGCTCTTCGAGCCAGGCCAACGCCTGGTCACTGAGGTTTCGCAGGGTGATTTGATGCACCCCTTCAGTGGTCGGATAGATCGGTGTCAGGAACTCGTCCACCGCCAATGGCGTCTCGGCGTTAATCTGTTGATACTCAGGATGCACCACCTCCAGACTGTTCGGGCCGTTACGCACCTCGCCGAAGCAGCGCAGCCGGACACCCCGGCTCAGATTACTCTTCTGGGCATTGCTGAAATAGAAGAAGCGCAGGAGAAGCGAGCCGGTCCCATCCGATATCTGCACCAGCAATGAACGCCTGCGGCCAAACTTGATATCGGCCAGCTCCACCTCCCCTTCGATAACCGCCTGATCCCCATGGCGTAGCGAGCCGATGGATTGCACCCGGGTACGATCCTGATAGCGCAGCGGCAGATGGAAGAGCTGATCCTGAATGGTGTGGATACGCAGACGCGCCAGCTTTTCGGCAACCTTTGGTCCCACCCGCTTGAGGGCGGTGATGGGGCAGGATTCCAGGTTTATCGGTGAGTGATCCTTTTTCAATCGCGGTGGGTTCCAGTTACACTTCGGCCCATAGCATGCCAGATAGTATGGGGAATAAAAAATGGTGGTACAGGAGACGATTCAGATCGAAACCCGGGGACGCAGCACCTATGACATATCCAGTCAGGTTCAAGAGATCGTCCGGCAATCCGCTATCAAAACCGGCATCTGCCAGTTATTCATCCAGCATACCAGTGCCTCTTTGATCCTCTGTGAAAACGCCGATCCAACCGTGCGTCAGGATCTGGAGCGTTTCATGTCACGTCTGGTACCTGATGGGGACAGGATATTCGATCATACCCAGGAGGGACCGGACGACATGCCCGCCCATATCCGTTCCATCCTGACCAACATGGACATGAGCTTTCCGGTTATCGATGGACGCCCGGGATTGGGAGTCTGGCAGGGCATCTATCTTTGGGAACATCGCACCCACCCTCATCGGCGGCGGGTTACGGTGACGGTTTGCGGGGAGTAACAGGTTTCACCATGTAGGCCCGATCAAGCGTAGTGGATCGGGCATCCGGGCCTTGGCAGAACGATTCAGGTTGCCGGTTCCGCTACGCTTGAACCGGCCTACAGCCACAGCGGCAGCAACAACGGAGTTTGGCCTATCCATTGGCACGGCCACCTTTTGCCTTTAGCCTTTTGCCTTTAGCCTTTTGCCTTTAGCCTTTAGCCTTTAATCTTTAATCTTTAACCTTTCTTTCCCCCATCCCCGTCGGCTTCCCATCCAGACTGACACTGTTGCGCTCCTTCCAATATTTTTTTATCCCCTCTTCACCTTTTTTGTTCGCCCACTCCTTCAATGTATCCCGGTCACCCTGATATTCGAACAGGGGGACCCCGAAACCGCAGGAGGTCTGTACCAGATCCACCTCCATCACCGCAATCTGACGCGCCCCCGGCAGACTGGGAAATCGTCCGATATGGGCATCCCACGCAGCACTCCCCTCATGATGAACCGTTGCATGACCATACAACCGCAGGATCTTCGGATCAGCGTCAAAGGCACAGAACATCAGGGTCATGCGGTCACTCTCCAGCAGGTGGGCTGCTGTTTCGTTGCCACTGCCGGTCAGATTGAGCCAAACCACCTGATTCGGACTGACCACACGCAGACTGTCCATCCCCTTGGGTGATAGATTAATACGCCCATCCGCCGTTGCGGTAGCTACAAAAAAGATCTGCTGCCGAATGATGAAGTCCACCAGCTTGTCATTGATCGAATCGTATTGTTTACCCATGTTTTTCCCGACTGATTTAAGTGCGTCTCGCAATCAACGTTTGGTCCAAAAACGGCCACCGAAAAAACGCCCGGCCAGACCGCCTTTATTCTCCTGCAGCCACTCATCCCGCTCATTGAAAATATGCTGGGTCAAGGTTACCACTGCCCTGACACTCTTGGTCGCAGCAATATCCATGCGCAGATCGCTCTGTGCGTTATGAGACGACCAGGGCCCACCTTCGTGACTGCGAATGAACTGGCGTATCTGGGAATAGAGCGTGTTGCGCAATTCCACAACCACTTCCTCTTCGGCGACCTTTGGATCCTTGCCGAGAAACCTTCTGGTCATCTTTTTGGCCTGCCCCGGTGTGATCAGTTTCAGCGTGACACACTCATTTTTCAGCAAGGCGTCCATACCTGCCCGACGGTCGGCGAGTTTTTCGGGCATCGATTTAGCTTTAGGAACGTAGCCACTCTCCTTTCTCACTCTCTTTTGAGGTGACTCACCATCCTTTTCCACTTGATTCGCCTGTTCCTCGCGAGCATCACTCTCGCGATCCAGTTCCGCTTCCAACCACGCGATCTGTTCATCCAACAGTCTATTGAATGCCAATGGAGAGGCATCGCCACTTATGCCCGCCTCTATCGCCTGTCTGATCACATCACCGTAGTACTGGATTATCGACAGATCGGTAATCCCACGGGAACTACAGGTGACGAACACCCGTCCCTTGACGTTGACTTCGATGAGTTGTTGTAAGTCTCTATCCACTCTAAATTTATCTGTTATTTGACCTGTTTGCCCAATGATAGCTGATTTGCATCTTAATTCAGGCGGCTTATTGATCTTCGGCTTTTCTGAAGTACTGCAGCCAGATGCCACTCAGGAACCAGGCATAAGCGTAGGTGCCGACAATGATAAGCATAAAGACGAGGACGATATCCATGGCACTGCCATCCAGAGAAAATGCCGGCACATAACCAAACAGAAAAGGCGCCAGATAGAGAAACTTGGCGAACTTGAATGCGGTGAATGCTGTCTTCCACATGTTGGCCTTGGCGATAGTGGCGCCGGCGAACGCGGCGATGCAGACCGGCGGTGTGATGTTGGAGTCCTGGGAGAGCCAGTAGACAATCATATGGGCTGCAAGCTCATTCACCCCCAAATGCGTCAACGCAGGCACCGCCACCACCGCAGTAATCAGATAGGCCGCAGTCACCGGCACGCCCATACCCAATACCAGCGAAGCCAGGGCAATCAGCAGAATGGTGATAAACAGTTTTCCATCCGCCAGCTCGATGACTATGTCGGCAAAGGTAAGCACCAGCCCACTGTAGGTCAGCACACCAATGATAATGCCGATAACACCCACCGTGGCGCCGATCTTGAGACTGTTCTCCGCTCCGGCTCGCGCCGCCGTCACAAAACCCTTTGGCCCGATGCGGGTCTCCTTCCTGAACCAGCTGATGGCGATAGAGGTAACGATACCGATGATCGCCGCATAACCCGGTGAATAACCCATCAGCATCAGGACGGTGATCACCGCCAGAGGCAGTATATAGAACCACTCCTTCTTGAGAATCTCCATCGCACTCTCGGCGGAACGTTCACCCACGATGTTGTACTTCTTCGCTTCATAGTGAACCATGACAAAGACACTGAAGAAGTACATCAAGGCGGGAAACAGGGCCACCAGCATGATCTGTGAATAGGGCAGACCTGTCATCTCGGCCATGATAAAACCGCCCGCGCCCATGATGGGGGGCATGAACATGCCACCGATGGAGGCGGCCGGCTCTATCGCCCCCGCCACATGGGGTTTAAAACCCGCCTTCTTCATCATCGGAATCGTGAAGGCGCCGGTAGAGACCGTGCTGGCAATGGCACTGCCGGAGATAGAGCCAAACAGACCGCTGGCAATGACCGCCACCTTGGCGGGCCCGCCCACTTTATGGCCCACTGCAGCCAGGGGAAAATCGATGAAGAAACGTTGCGCGCCACTCTTCTCCAGAAAGGCGCCGAACACCACGAACAGCAGAATATAGGTAGCCAGAACATTGGCCATGATGCCGAAAACGCCATCGCTCTTATAGAAGATACTGGTACAGAGATCGGGAAAGGTATCTCCGGCATGGGAGATGAGATCCGGCATATAGTCGCCATAGACGCCGTACAACAGCATGATACTGCCAATGATGACGAAGATATTGCCCACTACCCTGCGCGCCAACTCGATACCCAGCAGCACACCGACCATCGCGATCACCTTGTCGAGCTCCGTCTCAGCTCCAGCGCGATAGTTGATCACTTCAAAGTTGAACATCCAGTAGCCGATAGCGACAATGGATAGCAGGATCAAAAGATAGTCGATACCCCTGCCGATCCGGCTCTTCGATTGATAGAGCAGAAACACCAGGACATAGGTAACGATAATATAGATGCCACGATGATACTGAGTGGCCGCCGGTTCCAATACCGCAGAGTAGGAGTAGAAAAGCACCAGAAAAACCGCCAGGATATCGAACAGCCATCGCTCAACCTTGTGCAGTTTTTCAAACATATCGCTACGCCTTCATAGTGAAGCTGACGGGTTCATTTGAACCCGTCAGCTTCAACCACACAATGCTTACAGCATGCCCTTCTCTTTCCAGAATTTTACTGCCCCCGGATGCATCGGTGTGACGATGCCTTTGACGCCGGTCTCGATACTCATCTCCTTGAAGGTTTTCTTCTGCCCACGCATGTGAGCCAAACCCTCATCGGCATAGACCTTTGACAACATATCGTACACCACGTCATCTGGCACTTTGGCATTGGCCACCCAAAGCGCTGAATCCTGAAAGGAGGGTGTCTCGTAATCCACCCCTTTGTAGGTACCCGCAGGTACCGAGAGTTCGGAAAAGTAGGGATAACGCTTGAAGAAACCGCTCGAATTCGCATCGGTCCTGAGATCGATAAGATCGATATCATTGGTTTGTGCCGCCATAATCACCGCACCACTGGGAAAAGCGGTAAAGAGCCAGAAGGCGTCCAACTGATTATTGCCAAACGCCATAGCGGCATCATTATAACCCATGGCATTTCGCTTGATCTTGTCCCAGATTCCCATGTGGGTGAAGAAGAGTTCGCAGTTGGCAAAGGCTCCTGAACCCGCATTACCCACACCCACCTTCTTGCCTTCAAGGTCCTTGACGCTTTTGATGCCGGAACCCTTACGCACCACCAACTGGGCAGGGGCGCCATAGAGATAGGAGAGTGCCAGGACATCTTCATACTTATTTTTATCATTCTTCAACCGGCCTTCACGACCAAGGAAGACATGCCCTGAATAGACCACGCCGAAGTGCGCCCGTCCTTTATTCACCTTGCGCAGGTTCTCCACTGAACCTGCTGAGGACTGGGCCTTGACCTTGTAGGCCTTGTTGTTTTTCACCGGATCGTAAACCTGAACCGCATTGGCAACCACCTGAAACGTACCGCCTGCAGGCCCCCCGCTGAACACATAACGTTTTGCTGCACTCACTGGCGCGGACAGACCCAGAGAGAAAACCAACGCGACAATGCCGCTCTTGATAAATAACCGACGATTCTTCATTACTGTTATCTCCTGTGCAATTGACTGGTTATTGTTTTTTCTTGCGATCACTGCCCGATCCGCTACGCTTGATCAGGCCTACACCTTGTCTTTTCGAATGCCGCTACGCCAAGTTACCACTGTAGGCCGGTTCAAGCGTAGTGGAACCGGCATCCCTGCTGAACATTACAGCTCCATCACCGCATCCATCTCCACCGCGGCTTCCTTCGGCAGGGAGGCAACACCAATGGCAGCGCGCGCTGGATAGGGTTCACTGAAATATTCTGCCATCACCTGATTCACCACGGAAAAATGGCTGAGGTCCGTGAGAAACACATTCAATTTCGCCACGTCAGCAAGCGTGCCGCCTGCAGCACGCGCCACCGCCTGCAAATTATCGAATACACGGCGGATCTGTTTTTCGACATCTCCATCCACCATCTCCATGGTTTCAGGCACCAGCGGAATCTGTCCTGAGAGGTAGACTGTAGTGCCGCACTTCACTGCCTGTGAATAGGTTCCGATAGCCTGGGGTGCCTGATCGGTGCGAATAATCTCTCGACTCATTGAAACGACTCCTGACAAGTTTGGATAAGGTTATATATATAGAACGATTCTGCCATAGGTCGGGTTAGATGCGTGTGCGTCGTAACCCAACCTTCTATGGGGAATTATTCACCAAACCTCTGATTTAGATCAATCAGGTTGTCCACGCATAGTCTGTCATGATTGCAGTCCTCATATTTCTGCGCAGTGACAGGCTATGGGTGGACAACCTGATACTACGATTGTGTTTTACGCTTTCCTTATGCCGACGAATGCTTCCGTTTCCCGCTGATATTGCGTTGCTTCAGTTCAGTAGGCGATCAGCCCTATCTGGCCTGATACCACCTTCTATCCGTCCCGGCTCTGTCGCCGGAAACCTTATGCTGTATGCGCCTCTGGCGCCTTTGTGAACCGATGAAGAAGTACCCCATCTACAAGAAACGGTACGAGTTATCATTCGACCCAGGTTGGGTCCGGATACCTCAAACAACGGCTGCAACGTTAACGGTTTCATCTTTCGATCGGCTTCCCAAATATCCTATCTCTTCAAACCTGCTTCAGAATCGCCCCTTCAGGGACTATCCCCTCCTCAAGATAACGCCATAGATCAATCAACAGGCGTCGGGCCACAGCAACAATGCCGATCTTGCGTTGCCGACTGCCTCCCCTGCATAGTGGCTGGCGGAAACCCAATGGCTGGTGTTTTTGCTGCTGGCTGTAATCGCACCCATAACCAGTTTCATCTCGATCGCCCTTGCACTGGGGACTTCTGCCTTATCTTGCTGATCCCCTGTTCATGCTGAATCTTGCCACTATTGAAGGGCGTTCCCGTCAAACCCGCCAGAGAGCCCACCTGCTTCTTGTTGCGAAAGGCGCGCCAACCAAAAAACTCCATGACCAATGTCCAGCTGATGACCGCGGACTAATAATTCCGCAACAGCATAAGAGCAATTGGCTGTAACTGAACGAAGCGCATACTTT
>NZ_JAAVSH020000001.1:1526770-1537056 GCF_011947365.2 endosymbiont of Lamellibrachia barhami | reverse complement strand
AAAATTGTACTGGTTCAGTTACGTATCAATTTCCTGCCATAGACTGAAGAGGTCTCGTGCGTTAAGGGTTCTGTTTCTATGGCGAACTCCGTTTCCGAATCTCAGGTGCCAAGTCTTAACACCTAATTCGAATGCCAGGTACAAAACTGCCGGGGCAGCTGCCATACTTTCCATCAGGGGTGTTTGAGCATGTTTCATCACTAAGTCCTCTTTCTATACTCCCTAATAGAGGCTTAGCTCAAATACCCCCTCATGGCATCTACGTTGTATTGTGTTGGATAGTTACCTAAATACTCTGTCTCGATATCTTCAATACAGAGGGAATAACCCGCAGACTGCGCATGATTCTGGCCAGATGCACCCGGTCTCTCACGGTAATGACGAATACCAGCGTGGAGAAGAGGCCATCCCGCTCCTGGGAAGTCACATTTTCGATATTGGATCCCTGTTCCGAAATCGTCGCGGCCACCGAACCCAGCACACCCCGGCGATTGCCCGCCTCAACCCGGATCTCCGTGGCAAACTCCGCCTCAATATCCGACGCCCACTGTGCCTCGATCCAGTTGTGGCCCTGTTTGTTGAATTCACCCAGGTTTCGACACCCATGCCTGTGGATAACAATACCCTTGCCCGGATTGAACACCCCCATCACAGGATCGCCAGGGATCGGCCGACAACAATTGGCAAAGCTGACCACCATGCCTTCGGTGCCCTTGATTGAGAGCCCCCCGGCCGACTCTGCGCCTGGAGTATCCGCCGTCTCCACCGACGTTGCCAAATCCTCTCCTGCCAGACGTCTTGCTATCAGCAACGGCATGCGGTTACCCAGAGCGATCTCCGCCAACAGATCATCCTGACTCTCCAGGCGATACTCTTCCAGTACCTGCTGTATTTTCTCTTCGCCCAGTGCATCCAGGCTGGTCTGGAACCGTTTAAGCTCTCTTTCAAGCAGTCGCCGACCCAGATCAACCGCAACCTGGCCCTGAAGATTCTTCAGAAATGCCCGAATATTGGCCCTCGCTTTGCCTGTCACCACATAGTTGAGCCAGGCGGGACTCGGGGTGGCATTCTCGGCATTGATGATCTCGACAGTCTGGCCATTGCGCAGCTGAGTGCGCAATGGAACCAGGCGCCGGTCAACCCGTGCCGCTACGCAGGTATTACCCACATCCGTATGAACGGAATAGGCAAAGTCGACCACCGTAGCGCTTTTCGGCAATACCATAATGCGGCCACGAGGGGTAAAAACGTAGACTTCGTCCGGAAAAAGATCAACCTTGACGTGCTCAAGAAACTCCACCGAGTCACCAACACCCTGCTGCATCTCAAGCAGATTCTGCAGCCAGTCAGAGGCACGGGTACTCATCGTAATGCTGCCGGAGTCCCCGGACTTATACATCCAGTGGGCTGCAATGCCCGACTCTGAAAGCCGGTCCATCTCTTCGGTACGAATCTGTATCTCTATGGGAATGCCCTGCGGCCCGAACAACACCGTGTGCAACGACTGGTAGCCATTGGCTTTGGGGATGGCAATATAATCCTTGAAGCGGCCCGGCATCGGTTTATAGAGGTTGTGTATGGCACCAAGGACACGATAGCAGGTGTCGAGCCGGTCGACGATGATGCGGAAAGCGAAGACATCCACCACATCGGAGAAGGTGATGTTTTTCTCCTGCATCTTGCGGTAGATGCTGTAGAGATGTTTTTGCCGCCCGTAGACATGCCCATCCATCCCTTCCTGTTCAAGACGGTTGAGCAGCGAGGTCTCTACATTCGCAACCAACTCTTTATGCTGTCCGCGCGATTCATTCACCGCCTGCCTGAGCGCCCTGTAGCGCATCGGCCAGTGCGCGGCAAACCCCAAATCCTCGAGCTCAAGACGGACGCTGTTGATGCCTAAACGGTTGGCGATTGGCGCATAGATATCCAGAGTTTCGCGCGCGATACGGCGTGCCTTCTCCGGACGCATCACCCCCAGGGTACGCATATTGTGCAAACGGTCCGCGAGTTTGATCATGATGACCCGGATATCCTTGGTCATCGCCAGCAACATCTTACGCAGACTGGCGGCCTGCGCTTCGGCCTGGGATTGAAAATCGATCTTGGAAAGCTTGCTGACACCGTCCACCAATTCGGCGATCTCCGCACCGAAGGTATCGGCTAACTGCTCTTTGGCGGTGGGGGTATCCTCAATGACATCATGCAGAATCGCCGCCATCAGGCAATTGTGGTCCATACGCATCTCAGCGAGTATGCGTGCGACGGCGACCGGGTGATAGATGTAGGGTTCACCGGTTTTGCGGTGTTGGCCGGAGTGGACTTCGGCACCGAACAGATAGGCGCGATAGACCTCACGCACCTGATCGGAGTCGAGATAGCTTTCCAGATAGGCGCAGAGATCACTGATCAGAAAACGGGGTTTTTCCTGATCAGCGTCCAGCCGGTAGCCAGTTTGATTAAGCAGGTTGCTCATTCAGCACTCCATCATACCTATGATGGATTCTGTGCCGATTTCCCACCTATATGCAAGATCAAATCCAACGGGATTTGCCCTGCAGTGTAAACCAGGGAGTGTTATGCGCCAGGCTGTACCATTGGAGAGACATCGAACACAGCCCCGTCATCAACCACGACATCCTGTTTCGCCAAATTTGCGGCATCCACGTCCTGGTGGGTGATCAGACCGTCGGCAATCTCCCGCAGCGCCACCACCGTCGGTTTGTCATTTTCCCAAGGTATCAGCGGCTCCACGCCATTAACCAGTTGCCGGGCACGTTTGGTCGCCAGCAGAACCAGATCAAACCGGTTATCCACGTAATCGAGACAATCTTCAACGGTAACGCGAGCCATCTTTTCTTTCACTCCGGGTAACAAAGCGGGCTGAGCCGCACAGGGAACCTTTCATAGTATATGAACCAGCCTCAAACTTCCACGCCGTGGCCTAGTGCCTGGTCCGCATGGGGTGCAGCTTCTCTGAATGTGACGAACGTAGGGTGCAACCCGCGCACCATGATTGCTGCTTTTTCTGGTGCGCATGGCGCACCCTACCAGATAATCAAACGCTGCCCGTCATCTTTTCAGGTTGGTTTGAACGCCGGAATCCGAGTTAGAACAACACATCATCCACGGCTTTCGTGAAAGCATCCTCACGGCTGCTCTTGGGCGGTGCCACCTCAATACCCAAATGCCGTTCCACTTGTTCGATAAGAGAGACAACCTCACTGGAGAGGGCATCGAGCTGCTGGAAAAGAGACTCTGCCTCCTCTGTTCTGCCCTGGCCTTTGAGCTTGACGATCTCGATTATCACTTGATGAAGTTCTTCGTGCGGCCTGTTCGCTGCTCCGTTTCATAACCACTACCGCCTCATCCGTTGAGCCTTTGAGCCTTTGAGCCGGTCAATAATACTTTCGATCTCCTCGGTGGACTCCTGCGTGCGCTGGGCAAGATTCCGCACCTCATCCGCAACAACGGCGAAGCCCCGCCTGGAGTCACCTGCCCTGGCGGCTTCAATCGCTGCATTCAGGGCCAACAGGTTGGTCTGCTCGGCGATACTGCGAATCACCGCCACGATACCGCCGATCTCCTGATTATGGGTTTCCAGCTGGTGCATCACCCTTTCAGCCTGCTGAATATCCTGGGCCAGCGCATTGATGGCCGAGATGCTGTCCTGGGTTACGCCCATACCTTCCGTCGCCTGTTGCCTGGCTTGATTGGCCAACTCGGAAGCCTGATTGGAATTCGCCGCCACCTCCCTGATACTGACCACCATCTGATCAATATTGTCCGTAACCTCTCCTGTTTCGAGCTGCTGAATTTGAATGCCGTTTTGGGTCTGTTTGGCCACGTCCCCCATCTTTGTGGCGGCATTTGCAACTGAGACAGCCGCGCTCATCGATTGGGTGACAAGTATTTCGATCTGCGCCGAAAGCTGATTGTACGCCTCAGCCGAATGACCCAGCTCATCCACCGTGTCTGCGGGTAGCCGCAAGGTCAGATCTTTAGCCTCGATGCCATTTACGAAGGTTGTTTCAAAGCGTTCAATCCGGCGGGTTTTTGAAAGTACACCGGCTATCTCAGACATGGCAAGCAGCAACCCCAGCAATAAAAGAGCCGAGGTCAGCCAAAGCTGGGCTTCTGAATGGCTATTCGCAAATCCCAGCCCAGAGGCCGCCAAACGACTGACGGCCCGGTTCAGATCAAGCACGATATCTATGGCCTGGGTTGAGGCCTTTAGCCACTCTTGAGGGGTAACCGGATACTCGCCCGTCTTCCGCTGGGCAAATATCCGCTCTCTGAATTGCTGATATCCGCCAAGAAAGACGGTTTTCACCTTTTGCAACGCGGTGGAGACATCATCTGCGGCCTGCTGATCGACCCCCCCCATCTGATACAGCAGCAACACCAAATCCCCTCCAGCAGGAAGAAGGTTGTGAAATATCAGTAAAATACGACATCACCACATTCTGATGACTGTTGCCCAAAGCCAGCTGTGCTTCTATTATTTTCAGATGACTAAGGACAACATATTGTAAGCAATGAAGCTTCATTCAAAACTACTGCTCGCTTTCGGTTCGGTGCTGATGGCCACCTTTACCCTGGTGGAGATCATCGGCTACCGGCAGACTCATGAGCAGATGCTGGCAAACCTGCGCCAGGATGCGCTGGAGATCCGCGGGGTCCTGATGGCCACCCGTCGGGTCTACCATCACCAGTTCATCGACAGCGGCCTCCCGTTGAACAAAAAAACCCTCGGTTTTCTGCCTGCCCACGCCATGAACCGGATCTCCAATGACTTTCGGAACTGGAGCGACAGCGGACTGAGCTTCAACAACGTCTCCGACCGCCCCCGTAATCCGGACAATCAGGCGGACGAGATCGAACTGGAGGCGATGACCTGGTTTCGCGCCAACCCCAAGGAGAAAGAGCGTCTGGTGCCCTTCAAGAACTCACAGGGCCAATCCTATTTCCACTTTTCGAGTCCCATCTGGATCGAGGAGTACTGTCTGAAGTGCCATGGTAAACGTGACGAGGCGCCACTGACCATCCGCGAAACATACGCCGCATCGTATGAATACCAGCTGGGTGATCTGCGCGGCCTGATGAGTATCAAGCTACCCGCCCATTTCATCGAGGACGAGGTACTGGCTCAACGCATTTCTGAAATGTGGGGACACCTGTTCGCCTTTGCCGTCGCCTTTGCCTTCGGCGCCTGGTTGCTGCGCAGATGGGTCACCCGCCGGCTGACGCTGATCCAGTCGGTGGCGGGCGATCTGGCCAGGGGTGATTACGATGCCCGGGTGCCGGTTCGGGGACACGATGAGTTGTGTGACCTCGCCTCAGCCTTCAACGACATGGCGGAACAGCGCCAGACAGCCGAGTCGTCGCGCCGGGAGAGTGAGCAGCAAGTGCGGGATCTGCTCGATTCCACCGCCGAGGCGATCTATGGCCTGGATGCTGAAGGGCGCTGCACTATTGTCAATCCGGCCTGCCTTCGGATGCTGGGTTATCAGCATGCCGGCGAATTGGTCGGCAAAGAGATGCACCCCATGATGCATCATTCCAAGGCGGACGGCACAGCCCGCTCACTGGATGAGTGTCTCGTCGCCAGTGCCTGGCGTGACGGTCAGGCGACCCTCACAACCAAAGACATCTTCTGGCGCCGGGACGGCAGCAGTTTTCCGGTGGAGATCTCCGCCTATCCGATTCGGCGAGACGGTGAAGTCGTGGGGGCAGTGGCGACTTTCCTCGATATCACCGAACGGTTGAAGAGCGAAGAGAGTCTGCGGCGGGCGCAAAAGATGGAGGCGGTGGGCCAGCTCACCGGCGGCATCGCCCACGACTTCAACAACCTGCTGGGCATCATACTCGGCAATCTCGACTTTCTGCAGCGCTTGGTAGCGGATAACAAAAAGGCCAGTGATCGGGTACAGACCACCACCAAGGCAGCCCTGCGTGCGGCAGACCTGACCAAACAACTGCTCGGTTTCTCAAGGCGCGAGTCTAAAAATATCAGCGCCACAGATCTGAACCTGGTCATCCGGGGAATGGAGAGCCTGATCGCCCGTTCGGTCACCCCGGAGGTAGAGGTAGAGCTGCAGCTGGCGGAGGGACTCTGGCTGACCGAGATCGACCAGGGCGACTTGCAGGACGCCCTGCTGAACCTGGTCCTCAATGCCCGGGACGCCATGCCCAACGGAGGGAGCCTGACCATCGAGACCGCCAACCGGATGCCAATCCTATTTCCACTTTTCGAGTCCCATCTGGATCGAGAATTACTGTCTGAAGTGCCATGGTAAACGTGACGAGAGGCGCCACTGACCATCCCGCGAAACATACGCCATCGTATGAATACCAGCTGGGTGATCTACGCGGCCTGATGGTATCAAACTACCGCCCATTTCATCGAGGACGAAGTACTGGCTCAACACATTTCACAAATGTGGGGACACCTGTTCGCCCTTTGCCGTCGCCTTTGCCTTCGGCGCCTGGTTGCGCTGCGCAGATGGGTCACCCGCCGGCTGACGCCAGTGATCCAGTCGGTGGCGGGCGATCTGGCCAAGGGTGATTACGATACTTGGGTGCCGGTTCCGGGACACGATGAGTGTGTGACCTCGCCTCAGCCTTCAACGACATGGCGCAACAGCGCCAGACAGCCAGTCGTCGCGCCGGAGAGTGAGCAGCAAGTGCAGGATCTGCTCATTCCACACCGCCAGCGGGCGATCTATGAAAGCCTGGATGCTGAAAGGCGCTGCACTATTGTCATCGGCCTGCCTTCCGGATGCTGGGTTATCAGCATGCCGGCGAATTGGTCAGCAAAGTACACCCCGCCATTGCATCATTTCCAAGGCGGATTGGCACAGCCCGCTCACTGGATGAGTGTCTCGTCGCCAGTGCCTGGCGTGGCGGTCAGGCAACCCTCACAGCCAAAGACATCTTCTGGCGCCGGGATGGCAGCAGTTTTCCGGTGGAGATCTCCGCCTATCCGATCCGGCGAGACGGTGAAGTCGTGGGGGCAGTGGCGACCTTCCTCGATATCACCGAACGGTTGAAGAGCGAAGAGAGCCTGCGGCGGGCGCAAAAGATGGAGGCGGTGGGCCAGCTCACCGGCGGCATCGCCCACGACTTCAACAACCTGCTGGGCATCATGCTCGGCAATCTCGACTTTCTACAGCAGTTGGTAGCGGATAACAAAAAGGCCAGTGAACGGGTGCAGACCACCACCAAGGCAGCCCTGCGTGCGGCAGACCTGACCAAACAACTGCTCGGTTTCTCAAGGCGCGAGTCAAAAAACATCAGCGCCACAGATCTGAACCTGGTCATCCGGGGAATGGAGAGCCTGATCGCCCGTTCGGTCACCCCGGAGGTAGAGGTAGAGCTACAGCTGGCGGAGGGACTCTGGCTGACCGAGATCGACCAGGGCGACTTACAGGACGCCCTGCTGAACCTGGTCCTCAATGCCCGGGACGCCATGCCCAACGGAGGGAGCCTGACCATCGAGACCGCCAACCGGATGCTCGATGCCATCTATGAAGAGCAAAACCCCATCGTCGACAAGGGCGACTATGTCCAACTGGCGGTAAGCGACAACGGCAGCGGCATCCCCGCCAAGGCGCTGGAGCACATCTTCGAGCCCTTCTTCACCACTAAACCCGAGGGCAGAGGCACCGGCCTGGGCTTGAGCATGGTGTATGGTTTCGTGCAGCGCTCCAAGGGCTATATCAAGGCCTACTCCGAGCCCGGCATCGGCACCACCATTCATCTCTACCTCGCCCGCTCAGGAGACCAGCCTCAGAAATCCGCTCACTCGACCGACAACGAAGTAATATTACCCAAGGGAACCGAGAGCATCCTGGTGGTGGATGATGAGGCGGATCTGATAGAGATAGCCAGCCATCATCTGGAATCACTCGGTTACCAAACAGTCGCTGCGGGAAGTGGCCAGCAAGCTCTGCAGATACTGCACGAAGCCAGGCAGATAGATCTGCTTTTCAGCGACGTGGTGATGCCCGGCATGAGCGGTTATGAACTGGCCCAGCAGGCGACCGCCAAAAATCCGAAACTCAAGGTGTTGCTTGCATCAGGTTTCACTAAAAAAGCAGTGGCGCAAAACGGTCAGGTACGCTTCTCCGCTTCCCTGTTGAGCAAACCCTATAGCAAGGCGGAATTAGCCCGGCGGGTGCGGGAGGCACTCGATGATTGATCCGTTCATTCGTAATACGAACCATGGCATAGCAGGAGCCATACAGAAATGACGACAACAGGCAGCTCACCGCTACGCGTGATAGTCATCGTAACCCTGGCCGTGGTTGCCGCCCTGGCCATCCTCATCTCATCTTCAGGAATTGCGCTCAGAATCGCCAAGCAGAGCGCACCTCTGATCGATGCCGCCATGGAGGTCAAGTATGAACTGAGCCTCTACCACCTCTGGTTCGAGGAACTGGTGCAGCAGGATCCAACGGTGGACCGGGAGCAGGTTTGGCAGCATCTCAACCGGGCACGCTGGTACGCCAACGCAATGCTGGAGGGGGGAGAAAACCGGGAAGGGCAATTTCAGGCGCTTGATGATCCCATCCCCCGCGCCATGATCCTCAAGACACTGGATCACATGGATCGTTTTGAAAGTGTCGGACTAAATCGCCTTGAAAAGGCCCAAAGCAGTCTCGCCGGATCGAGAGAGGATCAGCGCTTCGACGAGGTATTCGCCAAAGTCATCACCAGTGCAGATGAGGCCGAAACAGCCGTTCAGCAGAATATGGCTGCTCAAGTCAGGCAGTTTGAGCGTCTGGTTTACATCCTTGGAGTGGTGGTAATACTGGTTGGGCTGGCAGGGGGGACTCTGTTTCTCCTCTTCGAGCGACGGCGCAACGCTCATTACGATTTGCTGCTGGAGAGCAGGGAACAACTTGGCCGTGAGCAGAAACTGCTGAAAGAAGCTCAGGCATTTGCCCACATAGGAAACTGGACGCTCGACGCCGGCACAATGAAGGCTGTCTGGTCGGATGAGATCTTTCGCATCTTTGGCATTGATGCCACCGATGGAGTTGGCCCGGAATTTCTCTCCAGCCTTCTCCATCCTGAAGACCGGGATCCCGTACTCTCATCCCTGCAATGCGCGGTAGAGGATGGTCGGCCACACGACATAGAATATCGTATTGTCCGCCCTGATGGCGAAATTCGCTGGATCAACTGCCTGGCCAGGCAGATAGAGGACGAAAGCGGAAAGGTATTAGGGTTAAGTGGGGTCATCCAGGACATTACAAAACGCAAGCTCGATGAGTCGCAAATGCAGGAAAGCAAGGAACGATTGAGCCGCCTGTTCGAACATACAGATGCAATAGCCGTGCAGGGTTGCGACAAAAACCGCCGCATAATCTACTGGAATCCAGCCAGCGAATCCCTCTATGGTTATGCGGAAGATGAAGCCATCGGCCAGCAACTGGAAGACCTCATTATTCCAGACGAAATGCGTGAACAGGTAATTTCGGCCATCGACACTTGGGTGGAAGAGGAGAAAGAAATCCCCTCTTCGGAATTGACCCTGCGCAGGGCTGATGGTTCGCAGGTAGAGGTTTTTTCAAGCCACGTTATGTTCCGGAACAAAAATAATGAACCGGAGATGTATAGTATCGATGTAGACTTGACCGAACTCAAACGGGCCGAAGCCAAGGTGCGTAAGGGCGAACTGGTATTGAATTCCGTATTCCAGGCCCTGCCGGACCTGTTCTTCCTGATGGACAGGGACGGCACCATACGAGACTACTGCGCCCAACAAACATCTGCCCTATACGTACCGCCTGAGACCTTCCTCAGCAAAATGCATGCGGATGTGCTTCCATCGCAGTCGCCAACCAGTTGATGAAATCTGGCCAGGTAAACACACCCAGGGAGGGCTGGCCACATACGAATATAACGCGAAATGCCACAAGGCTGACCAGTACAACCACCTCAGCAGGTTACCGACAGCCTACAGCTCATCGCCGTGGTGCGGGATATTGCAGGAGCGCAAGCTGGCTGAGAGCGCTGAAAAACAGCGAAAGAACGTTACCACTATCTTTGAAGGTGCACCTGAAGGCGTTTGGTTGATTGGACCTGACACCGAACTCTGGAGGTGAATCGGCGCTTTGTGCGAGATGCTGGGTTATCGGACCCAGATGAAATGATAGGAAGATCCCCTGGATTTCGCCGATAGAAGAGAACAGAAAATTTTTACAACTGAAATGGAACGGATAGACACAACCAGCAGACGCAACTATGAGGTCAAACTGCGCCACAGCAATACGTAACGA
>NZ_JAAVSH020000001.1:1466245-1526525 GCF_011947365.2 endosymbiont of Lamellibrachia barhami | reverse complement strand
GACCTCATTATTCCAGACGAAATGCGTGAACAGGTAATTTCGGCCATCGACACTTGGGTGGAAGAGGAGAAAGAGATCCCCTCTTCAGAATTGACCCTGCGCAGGGCTGATGGTTCGCAGGTAGAGGTTTTTTCAAGCCACGTTATGTTCCGGAACAAAAATAATGAACCGGAGATGTATAGTATCGATGTAGACCTGACCGAACTCAAACGGGCCGAAGCCAAGGTGCGCAAGGGCGAACTGGTATTGAATTCCGTATTCCAGGCCCTGCCGGACCTGTTCTTCCTTATGGACAGGGACGGCACCATACGAGACTACCGCGCCCAACAAACATCTGCCCTATACGTACCGCCTGAGACCTTCCTCGGCAAATGCATGCAGGATGTGCTTCCATCCGCAGTCGCCAGCCAGTTTGATGAGAATCTGGCCAAGGTAAACACGCAGGGAGGGCTGGCCACATACGAATATTGCCTTGAAATGCCGCAAGGCCCCAGACAGTACGAAGCCCGCCTCAGCAGGTTACCCGACAGCCTACAGCTCATCGCCGTGGTGCGGGATATTACAGGGCGCAAGCTGGCTGAGGAGGCGCTGAAAAACAGCGAAGAACGTTACCGCACTATCTTTGAAGGTGCACCTGAAGGCGTTTGGTTGATTGGACCTGACCACCAGACTCTGGAGGTGAATCAGCGCTTGTGCGAGATGCTGGGTTATCGGACAGATGAAATGATAGGAAGATCCCCCCTGGATTTCGCCGATGAAGAGAACCAGAAAATTTTCCTGACACAAATGGAACGGATAGACACAACCAGCAGACGCAACTATGAGGTCGAGCTACGCCACCGTGACGGCCATAACATCCCGGTCTATTTCAACGCTATCACCTTGCACACAGACAAAGGCACAACCTTGGCGGCAGTCGCATTTGTGACTGACCTGACCGGCCAGAAAGCCGCTGAACAAGTCTTGCGCCGCGCCCAGAAGATGGACGCCATCGGTCAGCTCACCGGTGGCATCGCCCACGACTTCAACAATCTGCTGGGCATCATTATCGGCAACCTCGACTTTCTCAAACGCCTGGTTGGAGACAACGACAAATCCCTCAAGCGGGTGGACTCGGCATCAAAGGCCGCCCTGCGCGCCGCCGACCTGACACGGCAACTGCTGGGGTTTTCCCGCAAGCAGTCACAGGAGACGCGTCCCACCGACGTCAATCAGGTGATACGGGGCATGGAGAGTCTGATTGCCCGCTCGGTGACCCCGGCGGTGGAGGTGGAACTGCAGCTGACCGATGCCCCCTGGCGGACCCATATCGACCCCGGCGATCTCGAGGACGCCCTGCTGAACCTGATCCTCAACGCGCGGGACGCCATGCCACAGGGTGGAAAACTCACCATTGAGACCGCCAACAGGCAGCTGGACGCGGCCTATACCGAGCTGAATCCCACCATTGCCCCCGGCGACTATCTGCAATTGGCGGTGAGCGATACCGGCAGCGGCATCCCGGTGGAGATCATGGAGCAAATCTTCGACCCCTTCTTTACCACCAAACCACCAGAGAAAGGGACCGGCCTGGGACTGAGCATGGTGTACGGATTTGCCCAGCGATCCTTCGGTTACGTCAAAGCCTATTCGGAGGCCGGAGTCAGCACTACCATCCGGCTCTATCTGCCCCGTACTATTGAAGAGGCGAAGCGAACTCCAGAGACAGGCCCTGAGGAAATCCTGCCCTCTCAAGGCCATGAGACAATCCTGGTGGTCGATGACGAAAACGACCTGCTGGATCTGGCCAGGGACTACCTGGAAGAGGCAGGTTACAGAATCTATACTGCGACCAGGGGGGCGGAAGCCCTTGCGGTCCTCAAATCCAGAGACGATATCAACCTGCTGTTCAGCGATGTGGTGATGCCCGGTGGAATGAACGGTTATGAGCTGGCGGAACAGGCCAATGAACTCAACCCCGGCCTCAAGGTATTGTTCACATCAGGCTTCACCAAAAAGGCGGCCGCCAGAAATTTTCAGGCGCACGTTGCCGCCAATCTCCTGACAAAACCCTATAGCAGAGACGATCTGATGAAACGAATTCGAGAGATCCTGGATGGAGAAGAATCGTGAGTAAACCACGCCTGATTGTCGTTGATGACGATCCGGAAATGGCCGCACTGATCGCGGATGTCGGTGAGATGACTGGCTTTGAGTCAGAAGTATCAATCAGCGCAAAGGCACTTCTGGAAGCAGAAACCCAATCCCACCATGATGTAATCGTGATCGACCTGTTCATGCCGGATACCGATGGATTTGAGTTGATCAACACACTGGCCGACCTGGGGTGCACAGCCGCCATCATTATGGTCAGCGGTTACGACAAGGCCCTGCTCAGAGGCGCCGGCCAGATCGCCACGGCACACGGACTGAATCTGCTGGGCACACTCACCAAACCTTTCCGCCTAGAGGAGGTTGAGGCGCTGTTGCGCAAAGCAATAGACCACACAAGTCATGGCTGACAAGAGAAAATTGCTGGTGATCGATGATGAACCGGAAATCGGTGTGTTTGTGCGTGATGTCGCGCTGGATTTAGGCTACGAAGCAATCGCCATTCACCGCCCGGACAGCTTCGAAGAGTACTTCTCGGACGACATTGACCTGGTCGTACTTGACCTGATCATGCCCGGACGTGATGGAGTGGAACTCCTGCGCACTATGGCCGGGCGGGCTTCAACTGCCTCTATCATTCTGATCAGTGGCTATGACATCGGCGTACTTCACTCCGCACAGAAACTAGCCTCCGAACAGGGCCTCCACGTAGTCGGTACATTGACCAAGCCGATTCGCTACAGAGAACTGGAGGATATGCTCAACGCGATTGTTTACCCGCCTAAAAACAGACCACACGATGCAATCGAACTTCTTGAGTTTCCCTCTGAACAGGAGCTGCAACGGGCGATCAACAACGACGAGCTTGAACCCTATTTTCAACCACAAGTGAATTTTTCTGATAATTCACTGGTTGGCGTGGAGGCCCTGATTCGCTGGCGCCACCCGGCCCACGGACTGCTTATGCCGAATATCATCATCCCACTGGCCGAACAATTCGGATTGATGGACAAGCTCTCGGCAGAGGTGCTTCAGCAAGCATTCAAACAGGTCAGCGAGTGGATGGCTGCGGGACTGAAGACACGCGTCGCCATCAACATGGCGCCCTGTAATTTCAAAGACCTCAATCTACCGGAATTGATTGACGTGAAGATCAGGCAATATGGCCTGGGATCTGACCAGGTCACCCTTGAAGTGACTGAAACCACCCTCATGCAGGAGCTGATCAAATCCCTCGACATTCTGACCCGCCTGAGAATGAAGCGGATCAAACTCTCAATCGATGATTTTGGTACGGGTTATTCATCTCTGCAGCAACTGCATCGCATCCCATTTTCCGAAATGAAGATCGATAAGTCCTTCGTCATGCGGGCCACATCCGACAAGGAGGCGCTGGCCATTGTGAAGATGACTATCCTGCTGGGACACGAACTGGGTATGAAGGTGGTTGCCGAAGGCATAGAGAACCAGGAGACATGGGATCTTCTGTCAGACCTCGGATGTGATGTTGCTCAAGGTTACTTCATTGCAAAACCAATGCCGGGTAGACAATTGCCTGAATGGGTTAGAAACCACCTTCAATGAGCTTCGACGGATGGAAAGCTATTCGGCACTCTTCTCATGGGTAAAATAGAGCCAGAGAAAGCCCGAAACCCCAGCCAGCGCCGAGGCAAACAGAATCCCGGTTTTAGCCATCAACAGATCTTCAGCATGGTGAGCAAAACCCAGTTCCGCAATAAATATCGACATGGTAAAACCGATCCCACCCATCAGGGCTACACCGATAATGTGCTTGAAGTTCAAACCATGTGGCAGCGAGGTCAAACCAAGTCTCACGGCAACCCAGGAGAAGCCTGCGATGCCAATCAACTTTCCCAGAACCAGACCAGCAGCTATGCCCACTGAAACCGGGTGAGTGACGATACTACCCAAAGAGGACCAGTCGATTGGGATACCTGCATTGGCCAGAGAAAAGATGGGAATCACCAGATAGGCGGACGGCAAGTGCATCTTACGCTCCAGAATCTGAGCAGGCGCCTGCACCAACTGCACACCCTCTCCCAAGGCCCGAACCCGTGACCGCATTTCGTCATTGATGACGATATTCTCTTCACGCTGGTAGGCCCGTTTGATCTGCTCAACCATCCCATTGATCTGCGACAGAAAACGGTCCGGATCATACTTTGGGCGCATGGGAATAGTGAAGGCCAGAAAGATGCCTGCAAGCGTTGCATGAACGCCACTCTTCAGCATCGCTATCCAGAGCACAATACCCAGCAGGATATAGGGTAAAGGACGGCGTATTCCACCAAGATTCAATGAAACCAGCAATCCCAGCATGGCAGCTGCAATGGCCAGGGCAGGAATGTTTATTGTCTCAGTATAGAACAGCGCAATGACCAAAACGGCGCCCAGATCATCAACAATCGCCAGTGCCACCAGAAATGTCAGCAGGTTCTTGGGAACCCGCTTGCCCAGCAATGCCAAGGCGCCCAAGGCAAAAGCAATATCGGTGGCCATCGGCACACCCCAGCCATTTAAGGTGTGCCCCTCCGGATTGAAACTGATGTAGAAAAAAACCGGTACCAGCATGCCGCCAATAGCCGCAACTATCGGCAGCACCGCATGTTTCGGATCGGCAAGCTCCCCCACAAGAATCTCACGCTTGAGTTCCAACCCGACCACAAAAAAGAAGATCGCCATCAAACCGTCGTTGATCCAGTGATGCAGCGACTTGGATAGTTGGAACCCCGGCACGCCGATCGTAAACGGCAGTTCCAACAGATGATGGTAGGCCTCATTCCATTGGCTGTTGGCAACATAGAGCGCCACAACCGCACAGAGCATCAGCAGAACGCCACTGGTAGTCTGTCGGTGAATAAACTCTTCCAGAGGAGTCAATACCCGATCAAAGGCCTTTTCCCAGGGAGCGACATACTCTTTTTCGGTCGTTTTTTTCATCAAATAACTCTACTAGAGAACATTGGAAATCCAGTCAAACACCCTACCAGTGACCTTGTTTCATTGGGCATGACCTAGATCCTCAACATGTTCAGCAAAACCGGCGCCTGCTTCAGTGTAGATATTGAAAACAGCGGTCGCACCTGACTGTCGCAACAATTCCACCTCATCTGAAAATCTTGCCGTTGCAGCAATACGTCCGGAGAAAGATATCTCCTGTAGTTGCTCAAGGGCATCCAGATTAGCCTGAAGATTCGGCAGCGCCAGCATGACGAGTTCGATACTATGCCCTTGCTCTACTTTATCCCAGAAGTCCGCATCGCTGGGGTCGCCATGTAGCACTTTGCGTCCCATCGATTGGTGTCCCTTGACCAAATCGGCATCGAAATCGATACCGACGACAGTTTCACCATGAAGTACACGCATCTTATCGTAGGCGCCACAGCCTACCCTGCCCATGCCGAAGATGGCTATGGTTGCACCGAGCGTATCCAGAATCGTGTCATCCGGAAGCCTCTCCTTGCGCTGAAACTTCCGCCAATAATCTCTGAATGTGCTGTAGATTTTGTCATCCCTGCTGTTTAGTGGGGCCGCCACGACATAAGAGAGGGAGAGTGCAATAGCGATAACGATCAGCCACTCGCCATCCAGCCAACCATGCGTTACGCCAATGGCCGCAACGATCAAGCCGAATTCACTGTAGTTGGTCAGGTTAAGCGTTGCCAACAGGGAGGTCCGCGCCCGCAGTTTGAAACGGGTCATCAGCGCAAAAAAGATCGCGGATTTAACGAAAACAAAAGGCACCAACAGGGCCCCTATGATCAATGCCTCCAACGAAAGCTGACCTGACATGCCGATGGAGAGAAAGAAACCCACCAGAAACAGGTCCTTGAAACCCAGCATAGACTTGGCCATCTCCGCCGATTTTGGGTGGGCTGAGATCAATACCCCCAAGACGAGCGCCCCCAAATCATCCTTCACCCCGGCCAACTCAAAGAGTTCAGCCCCGCCCAATGCCAGCACCAGACCATATAGAATCAGCAGTTCACCATGACCCGTTTTCTGTAACAGATGGTGCAACAACGGTCGCAGCGGGATAAGCAGAAACAGCGACAGTGCCCAGAGTGACGGGAGCTTCCCTGTGGATGCCGCCAGAAAGATGACTGCAGCCAGATCCTGCATCACCAGGATGCCGATAGCGATCCGGCCATGCAGGGACTTCATCTCCCCTTTCTCCTCCAGCACCTTGACGACGAATACCGTACTGGAAAAACTCAAGGCAAAGGCAAGCATCAACGAAAGCTTGAGATCCAGACCGGAGAAGAGCGGCACACTCATCAAGGCAAGCGCAAATATTGCCGCCCCGAAGAGGACAATAATCAAGGCGATATGCAGAAGTGTCACCGACCAGACCTGAGGTCTTATCAGGACCTTGAGATTCAGCTTAAGGCCAACGGTAAACAGCAGCAGGGTGATACCCAGATCCGCAAGCTTCTGTAGCATCTCGCCGCTTACGATACCCAGGTAATTGAGCACGAAACCTGTCGCCAGAAACCCCACCAGCGGCGGCAATCCAATCTGTTTTGCCAGAAAACCCAGAAAAAAAGCCAGTGAGATCCAGGCAACATCTCCCAGCGCAACGGCAACCCATTCAAAATCCATGATAACTATTCAGATAGCAACGCAAAAATGTGATTCCAATGAGTCCTGAAACAGCTTTGTCTTTCATCAATCACCATCGTCGGAACACTGAAAATTCCACTCTCGAATGACTCCATTATGACACCACTCAATACGGAGAACAGTAGGATTTTAACCACGCGTATCCCAGTATATAGCAGGCCAGAATAGTAAATCATATGGATTCACACGCGAATGCATGTAAACCGGAGATGTCTGTTTCCTTCGTTATTATAGAAGGTTAGTCACATAAGAGTCTTTAGACCCTGCTGACCATTGCTTTCCTGTGGGAGTATTGAAAATCTGAGAATCCTGACAGGCGTTTTCGGATACATGCGAAAGTAGTAATCTCCCGGCTCTTCAATACGAACCGGAATATTCACCCTTCGATCAGTTGATAAGTAACAATCCTCCAGCGCCATTTCAAACTCTCCGGATATAAGATGAGTGATAACCTTTGCATCTTTCTCAAGCTCCAGTTCAATACGATACTGCCCCGGAGTAAAGTGACCTAGCGGAATGAAATAGTTTCTCTCCATAAAAGTCGTAAATTTATCCAAAATATCTGTTTTCCAAATTCTCTTTGAAGGTATAGGAGTCTGTATTGGATAATAGGCGCATTTTTCTTTCATGAAGTTAAGAATGTCGAACAACTCCTTTTGTAGCCATTGCTTGCCGGATGCCTGCCCGTAGTGCCTCAGGACATGACTGCTTGATTTCTCAAAGGCCTGGTCGAAACTCAATCGACCACTGCATTGTGCCTCATGGCATTTTGCGCAGATGGTGTTGAATATAACCACGGATTCGGTGAATGCCTCACCCTCTGCAGCGAATGCAGGCGGTAAAAACACAAGAAGGCCCAGAAATCCAAAAGACCTGATGACAGATTGCCATTTCATAGACACCACTCCACCAGCCTGTTACAGGATTCAAAATATCCACCCCCGCCCATCAGGCTTACTGTTAGTATCTACAAATACCACAGTAAAATACTATGACAGTTATCAATCCAAACAAGATTTATTCTTATCTTGATGCAGGCGATCCCATCAAGAACGCCCACTATGGATGGCTACACATGACGTTAAGCGAAAAAATCAAATTGGATGGAGCGCCCATCCTGCTCTTTGCCCTGATCGTCGGAAGCAAGAGTTATGGACTCTGGAGCTATCTGGCTGACAATCCAAATCTTTGGATGATGCTGAAAAACATCGGCAGCATGGGTCAATATGGACAGGTTGGCGCCTATTATCTTACTAACGAGTTAACCTACATCCTCTACTTCATAACAGCGCTGGCCTTTGATTTTCTTGCATTTTACAGTTTTATTGTGCGCGGGGAGGCTAAAAGCAAACCCCAGGGATTTTGGGAAAACCTGTTTCCACTATTGACCGTATTCGTCCCTGTCATTGGCTTCACACTGTTATTTTTTCCACAAGTCAGGCAATTCGTGCCCGATTATTCACCGGAAACACTGGAAATTTTCAGAAGCATCACACCACTGTTCAGTTTCTATTTCACCATGACAGGTTTCATAATAGGTCTCTTTGGAGCTGCTTTCAGCATATGGGCGATCAGCTACCTGAAACGCTCCTTTGGTCTGCGTGCCGCCGTCCGCACACTAGTGTAGTGTCCTAATTTGATTGTATATTATCAAGGGTTAATCGCGCACGGTTTACTTTTTCTAAAATGTCTTCAGCAGATTTTGTCCAAACAAAAGGTTTGGGGTTTTTGTTGTTCTTATCGATATACTCAATAATCTTTTTTTCCAGCTCAACTACCGAGTAAAAATACCCCTTTTAAGTTCTCTGTAAGTACGCCAAAAAATCGTTCTACCAAATTAAGCCATGATGAACTGGTCGGTATGAAATGCAGAAATACACGTTTATTCCGCCTCAGCCAGTTTCGTACTTTCGTAGCATGCGTGCGCGATTATCAACAATAATATGCAAGTCTTTATCTTTGTCAGTTTGACCTTCAACCTTCTTCAGGAATTTAAGAAATTCTTTGTGCGTATGCTTTTGGTAACACTCACCCGTCACACTTCCAGTAGCAACATCAAGCGCTGCAAAAAGTGTACTCGTACCGTTTCTTTTATAATCATGCGTTATGGTTCCACAGCGACCTTTCTTCAATGGAAGACCCGGTTGCGTGCGGTCCAACGCCTGGATTGATGTCTTCTCATCAACACAAAAGACAATAGCGTTTTCAGGTGGATTTAAATATAAGCCCACTACATCACACAATTTCTCTTAGATAATGTGATTTTTGCTGCTACTCTCATACATAATAATCCTGCCATTCATGAATAGCAGGATTATACCAATAACCACTTAATATGCCTTCAATTTAGGACGCTACACTAGTGACTACAGGCCCTTACACCAGAATCCGGCATCCTCTCTATTTCGGTGAGATCGTACATATCTTTGGGATCGCCATCCTGTCCGGAACACCTATGGGGTTCTATCTTTTTATCGGCGCAGTATTGCTGCAGATCGTGCGCGCCAAGATTGAAGAGCGTAAGTTTATGAGAACCCTAGCGGAATACGAAGACTACAGGAAAAGTACCGGATTCCTGTGGCCCAAGCTGGTAAGAGTCTAATCATTTTCACCGCATCCCAGCAGACTCAAACCTACTAAATACTTTATAGGACAGGCGACATACACAAATGAGCGAGTCGGCGGCATGCGACCCACATGGATGTGGGAAGGTAGAACAACGCAGGTGCAGTTGCCGAGAAGCCGCCGTCGAACCTACAGGGATGTATATTCGGCGTCCCTCAATTGGGGATGCCGCCTATCCAACGTTCTCCTTGGTAAACTTTAGAAATCGCGGGGGATATGTGATTCACACTCACTGCTGACTGAAGAAGCATGAATTTAAGTCTTCGACTGCACCGAACACCTATCCCTCCCAGAATCCCTTATTCAAGGTGTCTTTATTTGATCGCGCCCGGCGTTTTTCGCTGCATACATCGCAGCGTCCGCAGCTCCCAGTAAATCCTGCCAGGATTGGCCATGTACCGGAAAGGCAGCAACACCTATGCTGGCAGTCATCTTGATTTTTGTGTCCGTATCAAGTGGGACAGAAAGAGCTGCAATACTGCTCCGCAGACGCTCCGCCAGCCCCATGGCTTCTTGAAGTGGAGTTTCCGGCAGGACAACGATAAATTCCTCACCGCCATAACGGGCCACATAATCCGTTTTACGAATCGAAACCTCCAATTCCTTTGCCAGGCATTGAAGTACTGAATCCCCGGACAGATGGCCATACGTATCGTTGATCGACTTGAAATGATCTATATCCAACAGAAACACAGAAAGATCGCGGTTATACCTTGCCGCCCTATGCAACTCCTCTTCTATTCGATTCTCCAGAGCCTTGCGGTTATACAGCCCGGTTAAGGCGTCGTGGGTTGCCAGGTGTTCGAGTTCCTGCTGTGTGGCATGCAGATGATTAAGCATGGTTTGGAAGGCGTTTGCCATCTGCCCCAGTTCGTCACGGCGATCAATGGCTGGAATGCGTACCTCATCACCTTTGGCAATTCTGTCAGCCGCGATAGTGAGCTGGTTGATCGGCCTTGTCAGGCGTCGGGCCAGCAGGGCCATCCCAATACTGATGAGAAAAACTGTTATCACCACGCCAAATGTCAAACGCCGCCCATACCCTTGCGAAAGTTCATTGATCACATCGTGAGATACAAGGGCCGCTATCATAATTTGCTGTGTCTGATCCAGTGGATTGTAACGCAGATGGGTCTCAATTAAGCTTGCCGATTGTTCCGTAAGATCCTGGAATTCATACCCTTCATGGAAACGCAGCATTTGTTTGAATGTGGAATAATCCTTCTCTAGTCCGGGGCTCCCACCCAGTGCATGGCTAAACCGCCGATCCTTGTCAGGATGAAGGAGATAGTCGCCCTTCTGATCGGCCATGATGAAAGAGACATTGGCTGGAGGTGCATCAAAGGGATCGACCAAGGCATTGAAATCGGCATTGATAACCACCACACCAAAAACAGTGCCGTTCTTTGTATGGATGGGTGCAGCCACCCGCATTACGGGCTGCAGTGGAAAGACGATACTGCCATGCTCCTTGTTCAGCTCCACCCTGGAGAGATGCTGCTGGTTCGGTTGTAAACGGATAGTTTCCCTAACATAATCACGCTGGCCTTTGCGCAGTTTGGGGTCAGAGTAACAACTGTTCTTGGAGTTGTTACTCTGACCCCAAACTTTGACCCCAAACTTCAGTATCATTCACAACTCCTCATCTACAATCAGCAGCGCTATATGATTACAAAATTCCCTACGACACCCACCATCACACTCTACGATCCTCTGGCCGATCTGCTTGGTGCCGGGGACGGTCATTTTCACTACACCTTCGATGATGTGGTGAAACTCTCCGGTCACGCCTGTCCTACGGTAGCGGGTGCATTTCTGATGGCAATCCATGCCCTTGAGGCACTGTATGGTGAGGAGACCCCACAGCGTGGAGCGATCCGTGTCACTATCGCCGGCGCTGAAGACCAAGGGGTGAATGGCCCCATCAGCCAGGTATTCACTCTATTGACCGGTGCCGCCGGGCGTAACGGTTTTCATGGACTTGGAGACCGATATGTTCGTCAGGGGTTGATGTATTTCACCGCCGATTCCACTGGCAGCTTTATCTTCACCCGTGCAGATAACGGTGACTCCGTCAGCGTCTCTTATGACCCGGCCAGCATCCCACCCAACCCCGACATGCTCCCCTTGCTGCAACAAATTCTTCAAGGCCAGGCAGAACCATCCACCCTGCAGCAGTTTCGGGAGATGTGGAGGGATCGGGTGATTCGCATCCTCGAGGATGGAGGTGAGAAGACCATCACATTGAGCGGTCAGTGATATCATTCAGCAAACAATTAATTGGCTATATCCGGATTTACCAACTAGTGAATTGCGGTAATTCAGCTGTTTCATAAGGATTCAAGGCTATCTCACAGTGTACGCAAATGACTGGGAATCTGCGCAGGAACATCGAGGTCACCAATGGTCAGGTAAATCATGTCGGCGAAACTTTCTAGATTGCGATATCCAGAAGCTCGGTTTTTGACGATTTTGACAATGCGGTTAAGGCCCTCACCAACGGCATTGGTCAAGTTTCTGTCGACGAAGGAAAGGATGTTCTCGAAGTGATTTCGCAGTGTGCCGACAAACTTGCGCAACGAAGGAATACGGCTTTGCAGTGCGGCAGTAATCCAGCGCTTGAGGAACTTCTCTGCCGAGGCGCGATAGCTGTAATTCCAGAAATGCTCAAACTCATCCTTGAGTACCCAGGCGCGGTGGATCCGGCGGTTGGAGTTGCGCAGGCTATTGAGGAAGCGGGTATTTCCCTTGGTGCGGTTTCTGGAATGCATGCTGAGCAACCAACGCAGCCCCTTGATCGCTTTGCGGCCATGGGTGTCGAGGACTCGCCACTCATCCTTGCGCACCTCGTCTACAGCTTGGTTGAGCGCCTTCACTACATGGAAACGGTCGATGACGAGCGTGGCATTGGGGCAGTGATGCTTGATCGCCTCAGTATAGGCGCGACTCATATCACAACTGGCCCACAGGATACGGGATTTCTGTCCCTTGCTCAGTCGCTCGTTGAAGAAGCGGTCAATAGTCTCGCTGCCTTTACCCAGGCCTACCCAGAGGATGTGGGAGCGGTCCAGATCATAGACCAGGGTGGCAAATTTGCGCTCTTTGCAGAAGGAGATTTCGTCCACTCCGAGCGTCTTTACGCCACGGATCTTATGGCCATCTCTCATCCGGTTGATAATGCGGTGCAACAGATCGGACAACGTCGAGGCAGCCATTTTCAAGATCTCAGCAGCGGCCTTCTGAATCATGATCTGGCACAGGGCGCAGATGCGCCACTCCAGGCGGTAGGTGATGCGTGAATAGGGTGGCGCCCATGGGATCATCTCCTGTACGCGCCCGTGCGTCGTGCATTGGATCTCCTTCGGTGCATACCAGAACAGGACCTTCATGCCCATGAGGGTGAGATCCTCCCACCTGCGAAGCTCGGTTGCATAGCGCACGATCCGGCCACGCCGCCCACATTCTGGACAGCGGCAGCCATTTTTGTATGGCTTGATCGCAAGATGCAGTTCTCTATCACGATTTTTGAACCAAAAACTGGTGATCTTCATGCCTTTCAGGCGTAATATTTTGCTTAGCAACTTCAGGTTGCTCACGGGTTTCTCCTCCTTCTGGTCGACGCCAATCAACAGAAGGAATGAAGCCCGTGTTTTCGTTTAAAATCAAGTCATTAAATCAGTGAAAAATCATTGGGAAACCCGGATAGACCCATTAATCTTGCCAGACATAATCTCCTGCCACCATTTACTTTGTGAAGAATGATCGGAACGCTGTGTGCGGAATGACTACATGCACGATATGATGGAGGTAGGTATTCGCTGTCCTGTCCATATTTAGGCGTCAGCAAATGAAAGAAGCATCGAATACCAGTGATGGCTGAAATAATGAACTGTTTTCTCTTCTCAACCATATACTGTCTATTAAGGCATTAAAGTACATCCTTTTTATAGTTGTAAATCTATATGAGAAAAAATAATAAGGCAAAATATCTAGTACTCATCAGTATTCACGGATTAATTCGAGCTCATAATCTTGCCGACGATAGCACCGACGATGGTGTGAGTGGTAGAGACGGGCCAGCCCCTGGTCGAGGCAATCATCAGCCAGATGCCGGCAGCTAACAGGGCCGCCAACATCCCGTACACCAGCAGCTCCGGTGATCCGGCGATACTGGCAGGGTCGATAATCCCCTTGCGGATGGTACTTGTGACGCTACCACCGGCAATAAAGGCGCCGGCAAATTCAAAGATGGCGGCGATGATAATGGCCTGTTTGACCGTGATGGCGCCGGAACCTACCGACACGCCCATGGCATTGGCGACATCATTGGCGCCGATACCCCAACTCATATAGAGACCAAAGACGACGGCCATACCGATAAACAAAAAACCCCATTCGGAGATAATTTCCATTGCTGGATTACTCAATTTCCCCTGGCCGGAGGCAAAAAAGCCTCCCCACACGCCAGACGTGTTAAACAAATAAAATGATGTCAGCCATCCGGCCTGATGCCGGAGGTGATGACTCGATCAACGAACGTCAATACCAACGCGGTCACCAACCTTCTCGCCGTAATCCGCCAATCCTTGCTATCCTGCCTGCAGCGTCTGGTACCAGAACATGACAGAGACGGGTTTGAGATCATCCTCCATTGCAAACAGGCTTTGAGCGAGTGCAATCCCCATGTCGTCGGTCTCATCTTCCAGCTTGCTGAGCGCTTCGACCATCTCCTGCACCTTAGTGGCCTCGCGGCCCCGAAAACCGGTCTCGATCAGCTCATCCAGCTCTTCGACGATCGTCGCAGCATGATTGCAGGTATCGACACAGCGTTGCACAAAGGCGACCAATGGCTCAGCCATGCCCTCAGGCACCGACATATCCCGTTCCGTCATCAAGCCGGCGATATCCTGTGCGACGTTGGCAATGGTGTCCTGCATGTCCAGTAACTCCAGCAGATCACGGCGATCGACCGGCATGAACAGGCTTTTTGGCAAGTGTGCCCGCAGGTTATGTTTGAGGATGTCCGCTTCGCCCTCTTTTGCAAAAATCTTCTCCTTCTGCTCGACAAGTGCCGTGTTGTCTCCCGCCACCAAGGCATCAAACAGGGCAGGAACCTCATTAACGCACTCGTCAACGATGCGCATATGGGCCTGCAGTGGCTTGAACGGGCTGCTTCCCAACAGGGAAGCAATAGGGTTGGTTGTCCGCATGTATGTCTCCGTATAAGTAATTAACATCGATAAATCACGTAGCGTGAACCTAGGCCTTTGCGCACAAGGTAAAGACAGCCACCGCCATGCAGGTGACCCTTCCCTTAGCCGAAAGCAAAAGGCGACGCAAAGAAGCCCAGTCAGTGGATCTTCTTCATCCTTTAAATTCAGACGAAATTTTTGTATCTCAAAAGGCTCCCCCCCTTTTTCGTTGGACGTCACTGCCGCCGCGAAATGCGGCAAGCAGTTTTAATACTTGCCATGACTCAGCCATAGCGCCTCCGCCCTCTCCATCTCACATGCACCGGAGGCAGCGATCGAGGGGGTTGGAACAAGATCAACCTGCAGATCCAATCTTTTGTAAGCGACAGCCCCAAGGATCATCTTCATTGTGTTGAGACACTGATTATCGGCATCCAAACGGATAATCGCCCAAGGTGCGGACGGGTCGTTATTCTCTGTTGCCGCGTTAAGTTGTTCTGTCATATTTCGCCTCCCTCTGAGGCCAATACGATCCCCCTCATGAGCATTTTTCTCACGCTTTTTGAAATAGTTATTTTTCATGCACATATTACTCCTGTTAGTGCATTTCCGCATCAGGTACTGTAACAAAACCGTCATATAACCGACATATTATTGAGCTGGGTCAATTAGCCGAGAGGAGATCAAACTTGTTAATGAGATCAGGTCAATACTCTGCCGCCGCCGACTTGATCCCGGTACGCCGAATTATAGGCAGAGTGGAAATTTCTCAGAAATGACACGTCCCGGTTGACAGTAGGGTTGAGGGGTGGCGAGAATGACCCTCTGCTTAAAAACCGCGATGAGAAGAACAATGAAATGGAACCAAAGCCAAGCACTGGACGGTGCGGCTAAATCCATCTCCCATCACAAAAGCAAATTCCTATCTCTCTAATATAAAGTGAATTTCGTGACTGCCAAACATTTATCTCTGGAAACAAAAATAATCACCCGCTGGTCCGACTTCGACCCGCTCGCCAAGGAGTGGAACGATCTGTTGCAGCGGTCACGCTCCAACACGATCTTCCTCACCTGGGAGTGGCTGCAGACCTGGCGCGAGGTCACGCAGGAAGCCGCTAAGCCGTTTGTCGTCACCGTGCGCGATGAAAATGGACGACTGGTTGGAGCGGTGCCGTTTTATGTCTCGGAACTGCGCCTGCTAAAAGTGCTCCCGTTCCGCACCCTGCGTATGATGGCGGATCATGCAACCGGCTCCGAGTACGCTGACTGGATCGTCGATCCTGATGTAGAGACGGCGGCCCTGTCCGCCATTGCGGATGCCCTGCTGGCTGCAAAGTCGGATTGGGATACCATCTGGATGCCCCGCATGGCGGGCTGGACAGGGGCCATGGAGAGAATCAAGGCAGCCTGCGAAGAGAAGGGACTGTTGCACCACTCGCGTACTACAGTCTTCAGCTACTTCGATCTCCCCGACTCGATGCAGCTCTATGAAGAGAGTTTCTCCTCCAAGCGCCGACAGCAGATGCGCCGCAAGCGCCGCAAATTACTCAATACCGAAGGTGTCGAGGTGGTACTCTGTGAAAAACCGGAAGATCTCCCCCAATTCATCGAGACCCTGTTCGAGCTGCACTACCGACGCTGGCAGCTCGATGGCCAGGTAGGCGCCTTTCGTCGCAAGCCCTACGAGGCTGAATTCTATCGCCAGTTTTCTCGCATCGCCCTGAAGAACGACTGGCTGTGGCTGATCGCACTCACAGACCACGGGGAGATCAAATCGGTCCAGATCGGCTATGTTTACAATGGTGTCTTTCTGCAACTGCAGGAGGGCTTTGATCCCGACTATGTGCAAGGCTCAGGCAATGTGCTGCGTACTGAAGTGATTGAGCGGTGCATCGATGCAGGCATCTCCGGTTACGACTTTCTGGGTGGTGGAAGCGAGCATAAACGGCGATGGGGAGCGGAGGAACGGGATGGCTACGATCTATTCATCGCCCACCCGTCAAAGCTGAAAAACAAGCTGCTTTTCTCCAAGGAGATCTGGCCCTCAGGACGCTACATTGACGAGATCGGTTTGCTGGGCGGCGCCTAAATCACATGGGGACTATCGCCCTCTTTTCTGATGTGCATGGCAATATCGATGCCTTACGGCACGTATTGGACGACATTAAGTCCGTTGGAGCGGAACGGATCATCTGCCTCGGCGATCTTGCCTCCTACAATGCGGATCAGCACACCTGCATGGAACTGCTGCGGAGCCAGGATATCGAGTGGATCGCAGGCAATCACGACCTGATTGCCGCAGGCCTGCTGGCCCCACTGGCATGCAGTCCCTACGCACTCTACTCCTCAACCCAGGCAAGAAAACGGCTCAAACCTGAATGGCGGGAGTACATCCGCACGCTTCCCTTGATGATCGTAGAGGAGAAATTCTGCGCCTTTCACGGCTCTCCGGACAAGGTTGATGAGTACCTGTCCCGGGAAGAGCGATTACGCAAGGCCGTCAGAATCATCAGGGAGAGAGGGTTGCCCCCGCTGGCATTCTTCGGACACACCCATCTCACCAAGGCGACTAGGATTCAGGAAGACGGCAGCTTGATTTCCTTGGGAGACGGCGAGATAGAACTCCAGGATGATGGAGTGTTCCTGGTCAATGTAGGGACAGTTGGCGAGCCCAGGGGCGAGGTGAAATGGGCCAGTTATGTGCTTTATGATCCCGATGCGGGGAAGGTGACATTCCGCAGAGTGGAGTTTGATCATGAAACATCCTGGCAACGCTCCATAGAGCAGAAGTGGCGCCGGAAGAACTCAAATGGGTTTAGCGGATTATACGACAGGTTTCGGCGTAAGGCAGGTCGCCTGCGTCACCGGCTCTTCCCTCGCACGGCGGATGATTCCAGCCTCGATGCGCTGAAAGAGCGCATGGACTCCTGATCCAGTGTGGTTAACGGGCGAGAGGACTACTTCAGCTTCCCGATGCTGTGTTTCATGTAGTCGAAGGTCTTCACCAAAAACGGCATGGGATCGCGCCACTCGAACATAGCGTAGACCTTCGGCCGCATCAAAGAACTTAGCCATTGCCAGGTGGTGAGCTGACCGGACGGGCGGTAGTCTTTGACGAATGAACGAAAATCGCGGCCCAGATGTAACCAACGCAAGTCGTCTTTATAGTCACCCGGCACCTCCATTGGCAGACCGCACAGATCCCGATAGACAAGTTCCGCCAGATTAATGCCTGCCCGTGCGCCCAAATGATTCCACAAGGTGAAGCGCAGGTTAATCTCCAAAACGAAATAGCGGCCACTGTCGACATCCTTCTTGAAGTCAATCTTCATGACACCACGAATGCCAAGTTTCTCAGCCACTTCCAGTCCGAGCCGTGTGACTTCGTCATCGCGAATCAGGCCTACGTAGCTACTCTCCCCACCCATGGAGGGATAGGTCCTGATCTTTTTGCCGACATATGAAGCCACCGGCTTGCCATCACGACCGACGAAGGTATGGAAGGAGTAGATCTCCTCCTCGCCGCCACGAATAAACTCCTGTACAACAAATTTTTCGGTGAATTTACGGATTCCTGACAAAGCGTGCTCGCACTCTTCACGATTCTGCGCCAGCAGTACCTTCTGCGGCATATCTCCCGCATCTTTTACCGCCTCTGACTCAAACCAACCCAAGTGGGAGTCGGGTTTGAAGACGCAGGGGTAGCCGATCTGTTCTTCGATCTGGGCGCAATCGAGGGAAGGGGACTCCACCAGGCCTTTCGGTACCGGCAGGTCATACTCCTGGGCAAGCTTGGCAAATGCCATCTTGTCCGAACACTCTTCCAGTATCCGCTGCTCAGGCATGGTGAAACGGAAATATTCCGACAGAACCTCCCGGTGCCTGATAACAAAAAAGAGCACCCAATCATCACCGAAAAAGAGGACCGGTTTCTCGGAATAGCCCTTTGCCAATTCAATCAGACGCTCAAGAAACAGCGTCTCATTCTCCATTAAATCTTCCATGGTCAAACCAACGCCACGATAAAATCGTGAGTAGACGCTGGGATCCTTGGGCGCACGGGGAATCAAAACGAAGGGAATACCTGTCCCTTCTAATTGCCGCAGCAGTATCAGTCCGCCGATGACGACTGCGGGAGTGGTGAAAGAAGCTGTCATAAGTCGTGAGGAAGAGTCATATTTCGGGGCGGCTATATTAGCTATTTTGCCTTTTAAGTGTCAACTTGAGAAACTGGGTATGTCTCCTTTGTCGACAGGAGAATTTTGTTGGATTTGAAGAATTTCTCATTGTGTCGTTCATCGGCGGCAGACGCCAGGAGTGAAAGTCCGGAACTACCTCCCACACGACTCATGCAGATCTCTACACCGTTTCTTCCCCATCCCAAAGAATCAACTCCTCGATCCGCTGCGTCATTCGTGCGATCTGCGGCCAGTTGTGCGCGACGATATCCTGGGAGTGGGCCAGGTTGTTACGCAGTGACTCCAACTCCTTGACTACATTCTTGGCCGTGCGGCGGCTGTCGAATCCAAGCGATTGCAGTTGACTGTCATCATTGATCAGGATCTTGGCCTTGTCGGAAAATTGCAGGCAGTCCAGAAGACGACCGGACTGACCTCTGCGGGTGCGCTCCTGCTGCATCTCAAGCGCCTTGGCCAGGCGCGACTCACTCAACTGCTCACGCCAAAGATCATCTGGAAAGATTCTCTCAATCCGTTCCACCAGATTCATCTCTATGATGGTGACCATGCCAAACAGCCACATGCGCACAATCGGTTTCTGTATATGCTCCCGCAAAATAATGCCGGAAACGCCACCCACCATGGAGACGAAACAGCTCTCATGCCGGGTCAGAACATGTATCACATCGGAAAGTGATGCAGTCTCACGCAGCACCTGTCCCCTGGCAAATGACCGGTGGTGATCCCGGCAAAAACCGGAGAGCAGATCCTCTTCATGAACATATCCGCTGACCAATCCGTCATCCCGCAACCCGACTACCGACCAGCCATTTTTCTGCAATATCTTGCGTACAGATTTTGCCGATGTTTCCGCATCGAATGAAGCCAGGGGCTCGGCAATATCCCGCGCAGAGAACGACTTGGTAAACAATCGCAGGGCACGTCTCTGTTCAAAATTCTCACCGATACCGGTACGTACAGGCGCCGCTATTGAGTTTGACACTGCGGCGGGATCGTGACCAATCTTCTCCTGACAGCGTGCCCAGACTTTACGAGCCTGCTTTTTCAACCGCTCATCGCCCTCCTCAAGAACCTCGAGCAGCGCCGTCATCTCCGCCAGATAGACACGTCCAAAACGGGGATCATGCTTGCAAATATCCCGGCAGTTATCGGTAAGATCCGCCAGCTTGATGGTCTTCGCCCGAACCGATGCCTTTGCCGTATGATCGCGATCGATCGCCTTACGCACCGCCCTGTTGCCGTCACTGGCACGACTGATGTCCGTCAGATCCGATACCAGGGCCGCCACATCCGGACCAAAGGTCGTTTCAATATCGCGCACCGTGGCAGTGGTATCCTCCACCGTGTCATGCAGCCAGGCCGCTGCGATCATGTGTTCATCATCGGTGACCTCCGACACGATCTCAGCTACCGCCCGCAGATGGACATCGTAGGGTTGATTGGAATATTTACGCCGTTGATCGATACGCGCATGGGCCTGGGTGGCATAGAGTGCCGCCCGTTCAACCAGATCACTCATAACCGCTACTCATATTCCTGCGTCTGCACATATCTGGAGATCACCAAATCCAACTGCTCCGGCTCTACCGGCTTATTGATAAAGCCATCCATTCCGGCCTCGTGACACTGTTCGATTACATCCTCTGCGGCATTGGCAGTGAGCGCCAGAATCGGCATGTGCAGTCCCTCAGGCTCCTGTTCACGATAGAGACGAGTGAAATCAAAGCCATCCAGATGCGGCATACGAAGATCGATAAAGGCCAGATGAAATTCGTTACTCGTCGCCGCCTCCAGCGCCTCTCTTCCATCAATGGCATGAATCACCCGGTGCCCCTTCTGCACCAGCAGCGTCGTCAGCACCTTTGCTGCAATCGAATTATCTTCCGCCAACAAAATATTCACACCGCTGTCTTCAGCACGCCGGCCTCCACGCTTGGAAAATGCCGCCTCATCCTCACCACTCGCACTCTCCCCACGTAGCACCCGCACTGCGGCTTGCGCCAACTGATCGACAAGAAAGGGCTTCAGTAATGCCGGGATCACCCGTGCCGGCAGGTCCACCCTGCGCCCTCGATAGCCGGCAAACAGCACCGGAGGTTGTCCGGTCACATGTTCATCGAGCTGGTTCAGCACGATCTCCGGATCTATACCATTGACTGAATCACAGAGCAGAATCAGCTCCCAGGCCCGTTTCGGCATCTGCGCCAGTGAATCCACGCTGGAGACCGCTGTTACCTCCATACCCAACGCCGTCACCACCTCGCTGTATACGGACCTCCCCGTATCGTTGGCCTCAAACAGTAGACAGCGGCGGCCGGACAATACAGGGGGTTTAACCCCACTTTTACTGCCGTCCTTCGGCAGCAGGGGGAGTTTTACCCAAAAACAGGTTCCCTCACCCAGCCTGCTTCTGACCCCGATATCACCCCCCATCAGGCGCGCCAAGTCACGAGCCACCGTGGTTCCGAGGCCTGTACCACCGAAGCGACGGCTGGTCGATACATCCGCCTGCCAGAACATCTCGAATATATTCTCCAGCTTCTCAGCCGGGATGCCGATCCCCGTGTCCTCCACCTCAAGCCGAACATGCGGCACGGTTACCTTATCGTCAGCCGGAGCCAGCAAGACACGCAGGACCACCTCTCCCTCATCGGTAAACTTGATCGCATTGCCCAGCAGATTAAAGAGAATCTGAGAGAGCCGCAGTTCATCTCCCAACAACTCTCTGGGCAGCCGCGCATCCACTTGGCAGATCAGCTCAACCTGCTTCTCCTGCGCCTCTGTTGCCAAGGTTGAAGTGACCCCACGCAGCAGTTCCCGGATTTCAAAGGCACTGCTTTCCAGCTCCAGCTTGTTGGCATCGATCTTGGAAAAATCGAGGATATCCCCAATCAATGCCCGCAGCAGTTGAGCCGAGGCCTTGATTGAGTGCAGATACTCCTGCTGTTCCGCATCCAGGCGGGTGGACTGCATCAACCGCGACATACCAATCACCCCAATCAACGGAGTACGCAGCTCATGGGTCATGGTGGCGAGAAAATCCCCCCGCGCCTTATTGGCCTGTTCCGCCTCCTGCCGCGCTTCATGCAACTTGCGCAGCAGGGAGTATTGGTACATCGGCAGCACCACCAGCAGCAACAGGAAGAAAAAGGCCTCGAAGGTGTGCTGCTGCCACTCATCCAGGGCGATCAACACAACATTGTAGGCGAAGACGCTAAGGATGGAGGCTACCTTCAACAGCCGCTTGCCATAGCGGGTTCCGTAGGAGACGAATATCCAGATGTAGAGCAGGTAGAAGGGGCTGATTGCCTCGTTGGTGAGAAATATTGCCAGACTGACGGCAACGATATCGGAAACAACTGTGACGTAGCGACGCGCCGGCATCTCTGGCACGTAGTAGATACTGATCAGCAGGCCCAGAAAGAGCAGAATGAAGAAACCGAAAAAGAGATAGTACTGCCCGACATCGACCACATAGTAATCGGTCCAGGCGCCAAGCCCGATATAACCAACACTGAAACTCCAGATCGCCAGACGTACCCAAGCCGACTGATACTCTGAGTTATGCAACAACTCCCTTGAAAAAAGGCGAGAAAACATCTGATTCATTCCCTATTTATTCTCGGCAAAGAGACTTTTATTGCAGCTTGGGTCAAGAAAAACCGCAATCTGCCGAAAAGCTAACATAGATTGATGCCGCTGTCCGTCCAACAACAGAAACAGACAGCACCCCGCCCGCTCAAGCAAGGAGCATCTTTGGCATGTATATTACAAAACCCTTTCAATACGATGAGAACGAACAAAGCACTGGGGATGATCGTCGCCAAATCAAGCGGCGCCACCTCATCTACTATCTGCGTGTTTGGGAGACTGATTACGAACAGTTGCTTGGACATGTCGTCGACATCTCCAGCGAGGGATTGATGCTGCTCAGTGACCAGCCAATCCCCAAAGACAAAGAGTTTTCGCTGGAGATCCGTCTGCCAGGTATCGAAGGCAAGCAGCAAAAGATTGAGTTTCGGGCAGCCTGCCGCTGGAGCAGCAACGACATCAATCGGTCATTCTACGATTCTGGTTTCAGTTTTCTGAACAGCGCCCCTGAGGCGATCGATATCGTACAGCAGTTGATCAAGGAGTATGGTTTCCAGGACTGAGTCCAAAACTGTTTCAGTTTTCCGGCCACAATCCACGAATAGCCGCAATACCCTGGGCGCCACGTCGCCTTGCCTCAACCATCGTTTCCAACCGCATACCCCCCAGCGCATAGACTGGAAGATTGGCTTGATCGACCCATGCCTCAAACCGTTCCCACCCCAAAGGTTCCGCATCAGGATGGCTGGCCGTCGGCAGCACGGGTGACAATAGCGCGTAGTCCAGTCCCAGATCGACAGCGCGAGCAAGTTCCTCCGGATCATGGCAGGAGGCCCCCACCAGGCCTGCGTTCGCAGGACGTCGTTGCAGTGACATCAATGTATGTCGATTGAGGTGCAGACCATCCGCCAGCCCGGCCCAGTCCAGGATATTGTCCGGACGATTCAGCATGAGGCGGGCGCCCACCTTTCCAGTTGCTTTCCTGGCTGCATCCACCAGTCCCCGGTAATCCCGATCTGAGAGTTCATGGGCGCGCAACTGGATGATACGTACGCCCAGCTGTAAAACCTGTTCAAGGCGCCGCAGAAACTGTTCCGGCCGTGATGAATCTGCGCCGGTGATTAGATAACGAGACGGCAACTGCAGCGCAGTAATGACCGGTCGATCTGCCGCAGGAAACACCTCCGGACGCATCTCCTGTGGTCTGCACCAACGAAGCGGCTGGCCCTCGACACCCCGGGGCGTCCCCGCAAAGGCACTCACCCGGTGGACATCAAGGAGCACGGAACGATTTTCATAGTGATGGGTGATGCGGATCAGCGGTTCAGACCGCAGCGGCCGGACGTCGAGTTCCTCCAGCAGTTCCCGTTCCAGCGCCTGCAGCGGCGACTCACCCGCCTCCAGCTTGCCGCCGGGGAACTCCCAGAGTCCACCCTGATGCACATGTTGCGGACGGCGGGCGATCAAAATGCGGCCTTGGTCGTCCTCGATAGCTGCGGCGGCGACGTGGATCAACACTCTGTTTTGGTTTCTTGATTGAAGTTGCTCAAGACGTAGGCACGATCAAGCGCAGCGGATCGGGCGTTGCCGGTTCCGCTACGCTTGAACCGGCCTACGGTGGTGAGGTGAGTCAAGGTCAATCCATCAGGTTCGGTATTCAGCATTGATCTTGACGTAGTCGTAGGAAAGATCGCAGGTCAGTATCCGTGTTGCGGCATGACCTCGGCCCAGTTTCACACCGATGGTAAATTCGGCGCGATCCATCACCTGCTGTCCTGCCGCTTCCGTATAGTCTGCGGCGCGTCCCCCATCCCGGACGATACATACGTCATCGAGCCAGATCTCCACCCGATCAATGACCAAATCTTCCAGGCCAGCCCGCCCCACTGCGGCGAGAATACGCCCCCAGTTGGGGTCGGAGGCAAAAAGCGCGGTCTTGACCAGTGGGGAGTGGGCAATAGTATAGGCAACCGATCTCGCCTCCCGCTCACTGGTTGCGGATTCCACCAGCACTTCGACCAGTTTGGTTGCGCCCTCGCCGTCCCGCACTATCTCACGCGCAAGAGACATGCAGACCTCGGTGACCGTCTGACTCAGTTTCCGGTATGCCTCAGAATCGACATCAGACACCAATTCAACCCCGGCCTTGCCACTGGCCAGCAGCATGCAGGCGTCATTGGTGGAGGTATCCCCATCCACGGTAATGCTATTGAAGGAGGGCTGGACCGCATCGAGCAGGCACTGCTGCAACAGCGAAACATCCACGGCCAGATCCGTTGCCAGATAGGCCAGCATGGTGGCCATATCGGGCCGGATCATACCGGAGCCTTTGGCAATGCCAGTCACAGTGATAGTCTCTCCCGCCAGATCAAACTGTCGGGATACCACTTTGGGGCGGGTGTCGGTGGTCATTATCGCCGCCGCGGCCACCTCCCACGACGCCTCATCCAACGACTCAATCGCTTTCGGCAGCGCCTGTGCAATGCAATCGACCGGCAGATTCTCACCAATCACACCGGTGGAGAAGGGCAGAACCTGGGCAGCCTTACAGCCGGTAACCTCAGCCAGCGCCGCACAGGAGCGTTGCGCATCCAACATGCCCTGGTCGCCGGTGCCGGCATTGGCATTTCCTGAATTGATCAGCAGATAACGGGGGGCTTCTGCCCCCATATGCTGTTTGGCCACTTGCACCGGGGCCGCACAAAACGCATTACGGGTAAAGACGCCGGCGCAACACCCCCCCTCAGGTAACGCTATGACAAGCAGGTCATTCCTGTCGGAATACTTGATGCCCGCTGCCGCCACCCCCAGGCGAATGCCGGGGACAGAGTAGACGTCACCCCCCATGATCAGGCGATGCGCCCATGACACTGCTTGTATTTCTTACCAGAACCACATGGGCAGGGTTCATTGCGCCCGATCTTGCGTCCCTCGCGCACAAACGGCTGATGCTCTTCCTTTCCAGCAGCGGCCTGTTGCGGCACCGTCTGTTCCTCTTCGGTCAGGCCATGAAACTCTTCATGCTTGAACTCAAAGTCAGTGTCCTGCTGAGAGTGGTCCTGCAGCGCCATCTCTTCCGGCATCTGTACCTGAACCTTGGCGAGAACACCCACAACTTCAGTTTTGATGCTGTCGAGCATGTTGGAAAACATCTCGAAAGCCTCGCGTTTGTACTCCTGCTTGGGATTTTTCTGCGCATATCCCCGCAGGTGAATCCCCTGGCGCAGATAGTCCATCGCGGCCAGATGCTCTTTCCAGATACCGTCGAGCGTCTGCAGCATCACGCCCTTCTCGAACTGACGCATCCCCTCAGCACCGACGAAACCCTCTTTCTTCTGGTACTCAGCCTTGAGCGTCTCCTCAATACGCGCCTGGAGAGTCTCTTCATGCAGATCATGGTCATCATCCAGCCACTGCTGGATCGGCCACTCTCCACTAAACTCATCAGAGAGCGTCTGACTCAGTCCGGGAATGTCCCACTGCTCTTCAAGGCTCTCATGGGGGATAGACCGGTGCATCACCACATCCACCACGTCGGCGCGCAGACTGGCGATAGTCTCGGAGATGTCCTCCGTCTCCATCAGTTCGTTACGCTGCTGATAGACCACCTTGCGTTGGTCATTGGCCACATCATCGTATTCGAGCAGCTGTTTGCGGATATCAAAGTTGCGCCCCTCAACCTTGCGCTGCGCATTCTCGATCGCCTTGGTCACCCAGGGATGCTCGATCGCCTCGCCATCCTCCATGCCCAACCGCTTCATGATACCGCTCATCTTGTCGGAGGCGAATATGCGCATCAGGCTGTCGTCCAGCGAAAGATAGAAGCGGCTTGAACCCGGATCACCCTGGCGGCCGGAGCGGCCCCGCAACTGGTTGTCGATACGGCGGGACTCATGGCGCTCGGTACCCACCACGTGCAGACCACCAGACTCAATGACCTGCTTGTGAACCAACCCCCACGTCTCAGTCATCTCATCGACTTTTACCTTGTCCGGCTCCTCTCCCAACACAGCCAACTGAGTCTCAAGATTGCCGCCCAACACGATGTCCGTACCACGGCCCGCCATATTGGTGGCGATGGTAACGGCTCCCGGCGCACCGGCCTGAGCTACGATCTCGGCCTCGTGCTCGTGGTGCTTGGCGTTCAGTACCTTATGCTCGACATTGGCCTGCTGAAGCAGATTGGAGACCAGTTCCGAGGTCTCGATAGAGGCGGTGCCCACCAGCACCGGCTGACCCCGCTTCACGCAATCCTCTACATCTTCGAGGATCGCCTGATACTTCTCATCCGGCGTAAGAAAAATCAGGTCACCCTTATCGTCACGGATCATGGGCATGTTGGTGGGGATGACCACTACCTCCAATCCATAGATCTGTTGAAACTCGAAGGCCTCGGTATCGGCAGTACCCGTCATACCCGACAGTTTCTCGTAAAGCCGGAAATAGTTCTGGAAGGTGATCGAGGCAAGCGTCTGATTCTCGTGCTGAATCTCCACACCCTCTTTGGCCTCGACTGCCTGGTGCAGCCCATCGGACCAGCGGCGGCCATGCATGGTGCGGCCGGTAAATTCGTCGACAATAACGATCTGCCCATCCTTGACGATGTACTCCACGTCCTTCTGGAACAGAGCATGGGCACGCAGCGCCGCATTCACATGGTGCATCAGCATGATATTGGCTGAATCGTAGAGGCTTGCGTTCTCATCCAGCAGCCCGGCCTCAGTCAGCATATCCTCCACATGCTGATGTCCCTCTTCGCTGAGAAAGGTCTGGCGCGCCTTCTCATCCACCGAAAAGTCACCGGGACCGAAGTCCGGCTGCCCCTCGTCGTTGGTGATGGGATCCTGCCGCGTCAGCTGCGGAATGATCGCATCGACCGCCTGGTAAAGATTGGAACTGTCGTCGGTGGGGCCGGAGATAATCAGCGGTGTACGTGCCTCATCGATGAGGATGGAGTCCACCTCATCCACGATGGCAAAGAAAGGGGGACGCTGTACCCTTTGCTCTCCGCTGAACGCCATATTGTCGCGCAGATAGTCGAAGCCGAATTCATTGTTGGTGCCATAGATCACGTCAGCGGCATAAGCCGCTTTACGCTCAACGGGGCGCAGGTGCGGGAAGCCACCCGTGGAACCATTGTGTTCGGGATCATAGAGGTAGGATGCACTGTCAGACCCCGCTCCACCGGAGGAGTTGATGACACCCGTACTCAGCCCCATGAAGTGGTAGATCTTGGCCATCCAGACCGCGTCGCGACGGGCCAGATAGTCGTTCACCGTCACCACATGCACACCCTTGGCGGGCAAGGCATTGAGATAGACCGCCAGAGTGGCGACCAGGGTCTTGCCTTCACCGGTTCGCATCTCCGCGATCTTGCCCTGGTTGAGCACCATACCGCCGATCAGCTGCACGTCGAAGTGACGCATCTGCATGGCCCGACGCCCCGCCTCACGCACTGCGGCAAAGGCCTCGTTCAGGAGTGAGTCGAGAGACTCCCCCTTCTCCAGACGTTCGCGAAACTCCTGAGTCTTGGCACTCAGCGCTTCATCCGAAAGCGCCTCCATATCCGCTTCCAGCGCACTAATCTGAGCAACACTCTTGCTCATCCGCTTGATCAGACGCTCGTTGCGGCTGCCGAAGACCTTCTTGAAGATATTGGTGACCATGTAGTTGTTGGTGTCCGTGAAAAATGCGAAATCGGGCAATCATACCCCATGCCATCGATTTCATGAAGACAGGAGGGGAAAGATGGAGTGATGATGCTGTTCCAGCACCTTATCCGGCACTGTTCCAGCAAATATGCGGATCAATCCGCTGGATTCAAGACCAACAGGATTTCAGAAAAAGAGAGCTTTGCGGAAATCAGGCTCGCGCTTCGGTGCGCTTGGAACGGATATATTTGGTGGGATTGACGGTTTTACCATTGCGCAGCACCTCGAAATGGACGTGAGGACCTGTGGAGCGGCCGGTGGAACCCATGCTGCCGATGGTCTGACCCTGCTGCACCCGATCGCCGATTTTGACATCAACCTGGGCATTGTGGCCGTAACGGGTAACGTAACCTTTGCCGTGATTGATCTCAATGAGGTAACCGTAGCCACTCTGTTTGCCCGCCTTGGTCACCACGCCTGCCGCCACCGCAACCACATCCGAGCCCTTTTTGCCGGCGAAGTCCATCCCCTTGTGCATGGTGCGCTTACCGGTAAACGGATCGTTGCGCATGCCGTAGTAAGAGGAGATCCATCCCTTGGCCACGGGACGACCGGCAGGGTGTACGGATTTTTCCAGCTCCGAGTTCATAATCAGATCTTCCAGCAACATCAACTGCTGTTCCCGGTTCGCAATAAGCGCTTCCAGACTGTCCATATCCTTCAGGATCTCCGGCAGCACCGACTGCGATTTCGCAACTTCAGCCACTACCGGGCCACCCACCGCTGACGGCGCCTCGAAACTGAACTCACCCTTATCCAGGCTGCCGATATCCACCAGACGCTGTCCAAGGGCATCCAACCTCAGCAGATTGGCCTGCAACTGCCCCAGCCGCATGGCCAGGCCATCGATGCGCTCCTGGGCATCGGTCCTGGTATCTTCCAGCAGAAGGCGCTCCTGAATGAAGGTATCTCTCAGGGAACGCACCAGCTGGTGCTCAGGAAAGGTCACGTCCTGCACACCCATTTTGTAACCGGTCAAGAGCATGCCTGCGCCAAAGACGCAAAGCAGTCCAAGTAGGGTGATTGCCGATAGACAACGTCCTGTAGTACTACAGCTCTTTCCGATGCCACGCAGGTAGATGATCTTCATTTAACCAGTTCTATCCGGGATTTTCAGGGGGAACTACAGCATTTATCGACCGCTTAAGCCGAAACCTTTAGGCCTTTCTCTGCCAATTGCGATGGCATACAGCCGCGCATTCTCCTATGATTTGCCCATGCAAAGCAAGATGAAGTCGCTGGAAGAGCTGTTTGGCTCCCGGGAATCGATCAAAACCCTGAACAAAAAACTGGCGCAACATGCGGCGCTATTGGCCAGGATTCGCCAGCTGCTGCCCGAACCCCTGGGCGACCATTGCATCGGAGCTGTACCCCATGAAACCCGGCTGGTGCTGTTTGTCGACTCACCCGCCTGGGCCAGCCGGTTCCGTTACCTGGGACGGGATTTGCGGGAAAAAATGAAGTCCGAAGGCGTGGCGCTGGAAAGTATCAAGATCAAGGTATTCCTGCCCCAATCGGCACCGGCCGAACGGCACCACCCGGAGGAACCGCTGACCCTTTCCGCAGAGAGCGCCGAGATGATTCGCAGTACCGCCGAGTGTACCGAATCAGACGAACTGCGGGAGGCGCTGCTGCGCCTGAGTAAGCACGGGAGCAGATAAAAAGGGAACCCACCCATGCTCTATCGCAAGACCTGCACCCCGGTTAGATAGACCCCAAATACCTCATCCATACTTACGGCGCCAGCGGCGGAAGATTTGGAATTATATAGTGAGATCCACCCAAGTCGAATTCAGCCTCCCAACTCCAACTGCCGTCTGGTGGGATGCGTCGATTGAGGGTGGTCTGAATGTCAGCTTCCTTGGTGGTAGGATTACATGCGGTAGTGGCTTCATCACCAGGTGCCAAGTTACCCAATTCCGACGTTTTGGCTGGAACATAGATAAAGCGGTTGCTAGGTACCTCTGTTAGTGTCAGCACGAGATTTTCTATTTCATCACTGCCAATATTCTTAATAGTAACAATAATCCCATAACGACTGATAAAGCGCGTCAAACGATTGACCCAGCAATTTTGGTAGTTTGTTACAAAGGCCAATCCGATCGTTATGATCTCAGCATCTGATTCTGCAGAGTCACCAATACTATCTGTTACTTTTAATACGGCAACACCAGAACTTGGCAATGTAATTGTTTTGGTCACTATGCCTGGTGAAGTGATGATTCCATCATCAAGTTCTTCGTTGAAGATACCGTCACCATCCAGATCCCACTCATACGACACAATAGTTGTACCGGGATTCTGGGCATATGATGCTGTTCCATCGAATATCAATGGATTTCCTGCGACTGCGGTCCATGGGCCGTTAGTTAGTGGAATGGGTGGTAGTCTGGAAGTAATAGTGAGTTCGTAAGCGCCTGTATCATCCATCTCTTCAGCTCTGACTCTAAGCCAGTATTTTCCTGGGTCTAATTCTGCCTTCATAATTGAAGGTTCCCCGATGTTAACTGTATCCTTGGATTCTTCAACAAGAGTGGTCGGGATATTCTGTCCTGCGGAGCCATCGCCATATAAGTACATGTGGGCATTTTTTAATTGTGATACTGCAACCATTGAAGCTTTAATGGTGTAAGTTCCCCTTGTAATAACATCAAACTCATACCAGTCATTGTCACCCGCAAAAGAAATATTGCCGTCCGTATGCGTTCCATCTAAATTTAGATATAAAGAGGATGAGGTGACTCTAATGGTATAAGCACCTTCTTGGACGACTGTGTCATCAGGCGCGGTCACCTTTATTTTGTATGCGCCTGGAAGTAGATGCGTAATAATCTTTGCTGCGTTTCCAACGCCACTTTCGTCATCTTCTTTTAATAGTCTATATTCATCACTCGGCCCGTATAATGAAATGTAAGTATCGTTTAAAGATCCTGAATGCGTTTCAATTGTGAATAAGTCTTCTGTCAACACTGTGAACTCAAACCAGTTGTCTGTATCAGCATTATTGATGCGGCCACCAACTTTAGATCCATTAACTGTTAGTTGAATTGCAGTGCTTATTTTTCTTATTCTATGGTCTGTGTGATCAGTAACAAAGATATTGCCTCTTGAATCTGCGCCAACGTCAGATGGGTTATGGAATCTTGCGATGCTTCCCGGACCATCTTGATAACCAGCATCCTCTGTGAAAGCACCGGCAATTGTACTGACTTCGTAACTATCATTACCTACAGGCGTAAGTTTTCTAACCACTCTTGTAAAATATTCTGTAACATAAATATTGCCAGTATCGTCTACAAAAATATCCGACAAGGAACCAAATTCTGCGATTGGATAAAAACCGTCAACCACCCCATTAGATCCATTGCCTGCGATCGTAATAACGTTGTCAGTACCCGCCTTGATTTTTCGAACTCTGTTATTCTGGTAATCTGCAATATATATATTGTCAACATTATCAACGGCAACGCCTGCAGGATAGTCAAATTGCGCTGATAACCTATGGCCATCTGCAAAGCCAGCAGTTCCAGTTCCTGCAAATGTAGTAACCATTCCGTCAGGAGAGATTTTTCTTATTCTATTGTTACCACCATCCGATACGAAAACATTATCATTCGAATCAATCGCCAATGAATTGGGGTTATTAAACAGGGCAGATGTACCTACCCCATCACCATAACCAGCCACACCAGTGGTTCCTGCAAATGTTGTAACAACACCTTCGGCAGAAATCTTTCTTATGTGATGCCCTGCCCCCTCAATAATGTATGAGTTACCACTGCTATCCTTTCCGAAAAAAGCCGGTGAAGTAAAGGTTGCAGTATTGATTGGGCCATTGTTATAGCCTTGTTCGCCGGTGCCAGCTACTGTCGAAACTATCCCATCAGGTGAGATTTTGCGGATTTTATTATTGCCACTGTCACCAATGTATAGAGAACCATCTGTATCAACAAAAAAACCAGATGGGGCATTAAAGCTGGCTGCAGTGATATCACCATCCAAATCACCTGATTCGCCTGTTCCTACATATGTTGAAACAATATTGGAGTCCAGATCAATTACATAGTATCTATCTGTGTAAAGTAGTTCCGTTTCAAACATCCGATATATCGCGTCATACCAATTGTTGGTGTGATAATAGTCCTCATTGATATTTGACATGACGATAATTTTGCTCGTGTGCGGGTAGGTTAGATCGTAATTCTGCATAAACGGACGATCCACATCAGATGAAAAAACCACTTGGGTATTGTGTACTAGTGGTGCGACTGGTATACCTTCTGGCAATGTACCACTTACATCTGCAAAATGATTAGTGACCATAGGTGCATTTAAGTCAAGGTCTCCTATCCATGGATCCTTACATGTTCCACCGCCATAATACTCATCAGGAAGGTCAGGGTAGAGTGTTTTGTCTACAGTGATTATGGGATCACCACCAGATGGATTCGGATTTCCATAATAGTCAATCCATTCATCTACTGGTAGACGCCAATGTTGCATGCCCAACGTATGCCCAAACTCGTGAAACATGATTATTGATGCTTGGTTGCTTGAATCAGAAACCTGAGCACTTGGGTTGAATGGTGTGGTGAAAGTGGTTCCATCTATGAAGCCAATATTACCGGGTTCTGACGAAGCTTCTTCACAGGTATCGATTGGAGACCCATGATAGTAGACAGGCGGGTATGTGGCAGGTTGGTATGAAAAAAATGCATCTTCTTTTGATTTGTACAGCAAAGAATTATATTTAAAGTCTTGTTTATTACGATCGTGGAATCGTATTTCACATTGATACTGATCAGTGCAGTTCGACGTTAGCCCTGTGCGGAACCCGTTTGGAAAAAATGAGAGAGCGGTCCATGAACTAGGACTCCAATCTTTTACAGATAGAATTATGTTAGTATCTTCAGGATTACCTTTCCATACAACGTCCAACTCAGGGATTACTGATTCCCACATTTCCATGCCAACACGCGCACCTTTAATAAAGTCTTGTTGAGCATCTACACTACTTTGGTACCATGAATCTGGTCCAAACTGTACGTACATTGAAATTTTATTGTTCAACTCGTCTACTGTTAGCTGCCCCCACGCATGGACTTGACCGGCTATTGACGCTATGGCTATTGCTGCCAAAAAAAATAAAGCTGATGTTCGCATAACAACCTCCATTTGCTGCATACACGCTGCAAGCACCAAACCACAGGACGCCATGTTTATTATTGGAACAAAGCGCGAAGGGAATATAATTTATACAATCACGCTCCCAGACTTTTCTTACGTCAGCGCCCTCTGACCATCTGCCAAAACTTCGTAAATATCGAACCAGAAAACAACGACTCCAAATATTCAATCCTTCCAGAAAATAGAACCCTCTAAACTTTTTATAGGCCATATGGGAAGAATATTCTTTAATTGCGCACCGAAATATTGATCTGAATCAGTAAAAGACCGGCTCAAAAAAACACTCGCGCTCCCACCCAAAAAACTCTCTTTCCCATCTTGTCGTTCGATTATGGTTTTCCTCACTTCCTGCTGTTTCTCTGTCCCGATGGACAAGAACACTTCAGGTGGTGTGGATGCATTCAACGATTAAACAGGACGGAGGCAATGAACCATACTGCCGCGATTACTCCATAGTTAGGCAAATCGCGGCGATAGCGCCGCTCCTTCCATGATGAGGTGTTTGTCAATCTTAGAATGTCACCCAATTCTGCCGCCGAAAGGAAAAAGTTCGCCGCAAAAAAAAGCCGCCTCCAGACGGAAGCGGCCTTTTTCGGCGTAAGCCGGAGATTGAGTCAGGTCACCTGAACAGGCTTCATATAGGAGATAGGCGCCTTTTCGGTCTCGTCGAAGGTGACCTCTTCCCAGGCATCCTGGTCCTGCATCAGTTCCCGCAACAGGCGGTTGTTGAGGGCATGTCCCGATTTGTGGCCGCTGAAGGCGCCGATCAGGCTGTGGCCGAGCAGGTAGAGATCGCCGATGGCGTCGAGGATCTTGTGTTTGACGAACTCGTCTTCGTAACGCAGACCATCTTCGTTCAGCACCCGATAGTCATCCACGACCACCGCGTTGTCCATGCTGCCGCCGAGGGCAAGTTCCCGCTGACGCAGCATCTCGATATCACGCAGGAAGCCGAAGGTCCGGGCGCGACTCACCTCTCTGACGAATGAGGTGGAGGAGAAGTCGACGCTGGCATACTGCGCCCGCTGCTCAAACGCCGGATGATCGAAATCGATGGCGAAGCTCACCTTGAATCCATCAAAAGGTTCAAAACTGGCGCGTTTGTCTCCATCCTCCACCACGACCTTGCGCTTGATTTTGATGAAGCGCTTGGCCGCGTTCTGTTCCTCCACTCCGGCAGACTGGAGGAGGAATACGAAGGGTCCGGCACTGCCGTCCATGATCGGCACTTCGGGGGCGCTGACATCGACATAGGCATTATCGATACCGAGTCCGGCCAGGGCTGAAAGCAGATGTTCCACCGTCGAGATCCTGACACCGTGCTGCATCAGGGTCGTAGAGAGACGAGTGTCACCGACATTTTCCGGGCAGGCACGGATCTCCACCGCCGGATCCAGGTCAACCCGGCGAAATACGATACCTGTATCCGGCGCAGCAGGCCTTAGGGTCAGATAGACCTTTTGACCTGTATGCAATCCGACGCCAGTGGCGCGAATCACATTTTTCAGTGTGCGTTGCCGAATCATTGCCGTTTTCGCTCCCTTGAGAAATTGACCTTTATGAGCGCGGGAATGTTATCACATGTCAAATTATCCGACAAAAAGGCCGTCGCATTCTTTGAACATGCGGGATCGGAACCAAATTTGATTCCGCCCCCGGCACGCTGCACCACCCTGAAACTCCAACACTCTGAACGCGGCTATCCCACAAAGTTCAATCGGCCTGACGACGCAGGAATGCCGGGATATCAAGGTAGTCGAGACTGGTCTTTGTCGGCGCTTCGGCGGCAGATTTGGCCGCCAAACCCTTGCGCACCACCGTCGGACGATCCAGCTCTCTGTAGTCAGTCGGGCCTGGTTTGACGACATCCGTACCCACCAGTTCCAGTCCCGCATCGGCCTGACGAGCCGGTTTCGGTAATTCGGCCGCAGACAGATCACCCAGTCCGGTGGCGACCACGGTAACCCGCATCTCCTCCTGCATATCGCCGTCGATGACCGTTCCCACCACCACAGTGGCGTCTTCATCAGCGAACTCCCGCACGGTATTGCCCACCTCGTCGAACTCGCCGATGGAGAGGTTCAGACCCGCTGTGATATTGACCAGAATACCTTTTGCGCCTGACAGGTTGATGTCTTCCAGCAGCGGACTGCGAATCGCCTTCTCCGCCGCCTCACGGGCCCGGTTCTCACCCGTTGCCTCACCTGAACCCATCATTGCCGCACCCATCTCCGACATCACTGTCTTCACGTCAGCGAAGTCCACATTGATCAGGCCGGGACGGGTAATCAGATCTGCAATGCCCTGCACCGCGTTCAGCAACACATCGTTTGCCGCCTTGAAGGCGTTCAACAGACTCATATCCTTGCCCAGCACCGCCAACAACTTCTCATTGGGAATGGTGATCAGGGAGTCGACACTCTTCGACAGTTCGGCCATGCCCTCTTCGGCAATCCTCATGCGTTTGCTGCCTTCGAAGCCAAAGGGCTTGGTCACTACCGCCACCGTCAGAATGCCCAACTCCTTGGCCACCTGGGCAACCACCGGCGCTGCGCCGGTACCTGTGCCGCCGCCCATGCCAGCAGTGATGAAGATCATGTCGGCCCCCTCCAGCACCTCATGGATCCGGTCATGATCCTCAAGGGCAGCCCGCCGGCCTATCTCAGGATCTGCGCCTGCACCCAGGCCTTTGGTGATATCGGAACCCAGTTGCAACAGCGTACGCACCTCACTGTTGCGCAGTGCCTGCGCATCGGTATTGGCACAGATGAAGTCAACGCCCTCAATCTCGCCCGTCAGCATGTGGTTCACTGCATTGCCACCGCCACCGCCTACGCCTACCACTTTGATCACAGCGTTTTGACTGTGTGTATCCATTAGTTCAAACATTGCCTATCTCCTCTTTTATCCGCCCGTCTGTCTGCCAACAGCCTGCACTACATAAAGTTAAAAATTACCTTGAAACCAATTCTTCATCCGTTCCCAGATCGCTTTCATTCCCCCATCATGGGAGAGATCCACCACACCACGACTCCGGTTTGTGTTACCGAACAGCAGCAACCCGACGCCGGTGGAATAGATCGGGTTGCGCACCACGTCGGCCAGCCCGGTGACGTATTGCGGCACCCCGAGTCTGACCGGCATGTGAAACACCTCTTCCGCCAACTCGATCACCCCTTCCATCTTGGAACTTCCGCCGGTCAGCACCACGCCGCCCGCAATCACATCCTCAAAACCGCTACGTCGCAATTCCGCCTGAATCAGTGTCATCAACTCCTCGTAACGGGGTTCAACCACCTCCGCCAGGGTCTGACGCGAAAGCCTGCGCGGCGGCCGGTCACCGATACTGGGCACCTCGATGCTCTCATCGTTGGTGGCCAACTGGGTCAGGGCACAGGCATATTTGATCTTGATATCTTCTGCGTGCTGGGTCGGTGTGCGCAGCGCCACCGCAATATCATTGGTCACCTGATCCCCGGCGATGGGGATCACTGCGGAGTGACGAATCGCTCCACCGGTGAAGACCGCTATGTCGGTGGTGCCGCCGCCGATATCCACCAGGCAGACCCCCAGCTCCTTTTCGTCATCGCTCAGGACCGAGTAACTCGACGCCAACTGTTCCAGGATCAGGTCATCGACCTCCAGACCGCAGCGGCGCACGCATTTGATGATGTTCTGCGCCGCGCTGACGGCGCCAGCGACCATGTGCACTCGGGCTTCGAGGCGCACACCCGACATACCGATGGGATCGCGGATCCCCTCCTGTTCATCGATGATGAATTCCTGGGGCAGGATATGCAGGATCTTCTGATCCGCCGGGATCGCCACCGCCCTGGCCGCATCGATCACCCGCTCCACATCACCCTGGGTCACCTCTTTGTCACGGATCGCAACGATGCCGTGAGAGTTGAGGCTGCTGATATGGCTGCCAGCGATACCGGCAAAGACCGAGTGGATCTCGCAGCCCGCCATCAATTCCGCCTCTTCCACCGCCCGCTGAATCGACTGAACCGTGGACTCGATATTCACTACGACCCCTTTCTTCAACCCGCGTGAGCGGTGGGAACCGATGCCGATGACCTCTATCTCATCACCGGTCTTGACCTCTCCCACGATGGCCACCACTTTGGAGGTGCCGATATCCAGGCCAATAATCAGATTTTTTTCACTTTTCTTGGTCATTCAAAGTCCTGCAATCCGTTTTTTCCCGCTCTGCCGAGCCGGATTGTCTGTTGATAATTCCTGCTTCGGCAACGCCTTCCAGCGTGCCGTAAATCCATTGGTGTAACGCAGATCCACCGTTTCCAACCGCCCCTCTTTACCATCTCCCAAGCCGGGATAGAGCCGTACAAAACGTGCCAGCCGCTGGGCGATGTCAGATCGTCCCAAATTCAATGTCAGACCCTGCCGGGTCTTCAGCCGCCACGCCTGACGGGCATCGACCAAGACATGTTTCAGATCCAGCTCCACGGTCTTCAGCAGCGCCTCGATGCGCAGAAAGTCACGACTGATGGCGGCAGCGTTGCTCTCCGGCCCTTCCAAAGTCACCAGTTCAGGCAGTTTTGGTAGCCGCTGAGGACGAAAGATCTCCCCCTGCTGGTTGACCAACCCCCTCTTACCCCAACGTGCCAGCGCCACCTGCTCCACCACATTGACCCGCAGGGTATCGGGCCAGACCCGCCGCACACTTGCACTGGCCACCCAAGGCAATCCTTCCACTTCGGCGCGGATTAAATTGAGGTCGACGCTGAAAAAGCTACCGCGAATGGCTTTGATCACTGTCTGTTTCAGCAGCTTTGGATCGAGATGTAATATCTCTCCATCGATCCCAATCACCCGCAGCGGCATCACTTTTGGATCCTGCAGCTGGGCAATCCCCCAAGCTGCGCCAATTCCACCCAGTACGGACAACAGGAGTGCAAACCCCCACACCTGCAGAAGGATCACCCCCTTTTTCCACCGGCTGAGCGGCGCTTTTTTCTGCCGCCGCTTCACCGCGCCTCTCCAACCCGGTGGACTTCCGGTACCAACAGCACACCGCTGCGCTGTTCAACCTCAGATTGCACCTTCGTTATCAACGCCTCGATATCCGCCGCAGTGGCATCGCCGGTGTTGATAATGAAATTAGCGTGCTTTTCAGAGACCTGTGCACCGCCAATCCGCGTCCCCTTGAGACCTGCTGCCTCAATCAGTTTTGCCGCATGGTTACCAGTCGGATTTCTGAATACGGAACCACAACTCGGCAGACTCGTGGGCTGAGTCGCCGCACGCCGGTCCAACAGCGTCCGAATCACCTGCTGCGACGCGCTCACATCCCCCGACTGCAGCTGCAGTTCGGCGGAGAGGAACCACTCCCCTGCAGTACCCTTTACGCTGCGATAGCCGATATCGAAGTCATCTGGAGTGCGTTTCCGCACCTCCCCGTAACGGTCCAGGGTCTCCACCTGTTTCACCTGATCCCAGATCTCACCGCCAAAGGCACCGGCATTCATCGCCAGAGCACCGCCAAGTGTGCCGGGGATACCCGCCAGAAACTCGACCCCGCAGAGACCCGCCCGCGCCGCAGTGCGCGCCACCTTGGCGCAGGAGACGCCCGCCTCCGCGTAGAGCCGTGACCCGTCCCGCCATTCCAGCCTGTTGAGCCGACCCTGAGTGGCAATCACCGTGCCGGGAAAACCACCGTCACGCACCAGCAGGTTGCTGCCCAGACCCAGCCAGAGCAGCGGTTCATCCGTTTCCAACTGCTGTAGAAACCGCACCAGATCCGCGCTGTCCGCAGGACGGTAGAAACGACGCGCCGGACCGCCTACCCGCCAGGTCGTATGACCGGACAGGGGCTCGTCGAGCAGCAGTTCACCCCGCAGCGATTGTTCGTCCAGCGCAGGCATCATTTCCGGGGCTCCCCTACACATCTTTGATCATCTGGTCGATGAGGTGAAAGCAGGGATCGATTCCGCCCGGTCTGCTGCAGCCCATCTTTCTCATGGTCTTGCGCCACGCCGAAGCACAGCTGGAGATGCGCGGAATTCAAGGCCTCCCCACAACCCTGATGGAGCCGACTCATATCGAACAATTTATTCATCCGACCATCCCCTCACACAGTCTTTTCGGCAAATCCGCAGCGATGGCTCCAATACTGCCCGCTCCGAGGGTGAGGACTATGTCTCCCTCCTGCAGCAGTCCGGCCAGGACCTCCGGCAACTCCTCCAGCAGCTCGACAAATACCGGATCAACCTGCCCGCGCATACGCACAGCGCGGCTCAGCGCACGCCCGTCCGCACCTTGAATAGGCGCTTCCCCTGCGGCATAGACCTCGGTAAGCAGCAACACGTCGGTCTGCGAGAGCACCTGCACGAAATTCTCGAACTGCTCCTGGGTCCGGGTGTAGCGATGGGGCTGAAAAGACAGCACCAGACGCCGTTCCGGCCAACCGGCCCTCACTGCCGCCAGAGTGGCGGCTATCTCGCTGGGGTGGTGTGCATAGTCATCGACAAACATCACCCGGTCATTGCCCACGAGACAGTCGCCGCTGGTCTGAAAGCGTCGGCCGATCCCCTGAAAATTCTGTAACGCCCGCTGGATACTGGCCTCTTCGACACCCAGCTCCAGCGCTACGGTAATCGCCGCAAGGGCGTTCAACACATTGTGGCGTCCCGGCATATTGAGGGTGACCCGCAGATCCTGATTCCAGCCCTCGCACTCCAATCCGAAACGGGTGATCGCCCCCTTCTGGGTGACCTCCACCGCCCGCACATCAGCATCTTCGGAGAATCCGTAGGTGCGCACCCGCCGGGTGATCTCAGGCAACAGCCCACGGACTTCGGCGTCATCGATACAGAGCACCGCCAGACCATAGAAAGGCAGGTGGTGAAGAAACTCCAGAAAGGCCCCGCGAAGACGGTCGAAATCGCCGCCATAGGTGCTCATATGATCGGCATCGATGTTGGTCACCACCGCCAGCATGGGCTGCAGATAGAGGAATGAGGCATCACTTTCATCCGCTTCCGCCACCAGATAGTCTCCCTCTCCCAGCTGTGCATTGGCGCCGGCGCTGTTGAGGCGTCCACCGATCACGAAAGTGGGGTCCAGCCCCGCTTCTCCCAGCACACTCGCCACCAGACTGGTGGTGGTGGTCTTGCCGTGGGTACCTGCCACCGCGATGCCGTAGTGGAAACGCATGATCTCCGCCAGCATCTCCGCTCGTGGCACCACCGGGATACGCCACTCTCTGGCAGCCTGCACTTCCGGATTATCCGCTTTCACGGCGCTGGAGATCACTACGGCATCACAATCCCTGACCTGCTCCGCAACATGACCGATGAATATCTGCGCGCCCAATCCAGCCAACCGCCGGGTCACCGCGCTTTCACGCTGATCGGATCCGGAAACCGCATAATCCAGATTCACCATCACCTCGGCGATACCACTCATACCGGCACCACCGATACCCACAAAATGGATGCGGCGCATGCGGCCCATGCTGTCGGGGGCGTGGCGGCGGCGATTCTTGTCACTCATCTTTCAATCATCTCCAGACAGGCCCGGCCTACCCGTTCTGCGGCATCGGGACGTGCCAATCGGCGTGCAGCGACGGCCATACTTAATAGTATCTTTCGATCTGCCAACAGCGCTTCCAGCATATCTGCCAGGGTGACTGCATCCAGCGAAGTCTGAGGGACGAGTTGTGCAGCACCGGCATCCACCAGATAGGCCGCGTTGCGGGTCTGGTGATCGTCAACCGCATGGGGGAAGGGGACCAGGATTGCACCCAACCCGGCGGCCGCCAGCTCTGAAATGGTAAGCGCCCCGGCCCGGCAGATCACCAGGTCAGCCCAGCCATAGGCACCCGCCATGTCGTGCTCAAAGGCGCTGATATCCGCATCTACTCCATGCTTTTCATAGGCGGAGACCGCCGTGTCATAGCTCCGTTCGCCCGCCTGATGGCGCACCTCGGGCCGTTGTCCAACCGGCAGCCGGGCCAGTGCGGCTGGCACCGTCTCATTCAATGCCTGGGCGCCAAGGGATCCGCCCAGCACCAGCAGATGTAACGGCCCGACCCGGCCCTCGAACCGCGTTGCAGGTTCCGGCAGTTCAGCGATCTCCAGGCGCACCGGATTGCCCGACTCAACCGCTCTCCTGGCTGTGTCAAAACTGCCGGGGAACGCCTCGAATACCCGAGTCGCAAAATGGGAGAGGAGACGGTTGGTAAAACCCGGGATTGCATTCTGTTCCTGAATCACCAGTGGAATACCCAACAAGCGTGCCATCAGGCCACCCGGACCAGAGACAAAACCCCCCATCCCCAGTACCAGACTCGGGCGGTTTCTGCGCAGTATCCGCAACGTCTGCCAGAGTGCCTTCAAAATCACAAAAGGCGCTGCCAGCCGACGCAGCAGACCCGTGCCGCGAACGCCACGGACCTCGATCCACTCCATAGGAATGCCCCGCTGCGGGATCAGTTTCGCCTCCATTCCCCGCCGCGTACCCAGCCAGAAGACAGCAATGCCCTCTGCCATCAGCCAGTCAGCCACCGCCAGCGCGGGAAAGACATGTCCGCCTGTGCCGCCTGCCATCACCATCACACGCGGCTCCATGAGCGGCCTCCCGGCTTTACGCCGTCACTCTGCTGCCGCAATTCATGATCGATACGCAGCAGCACGGCGATTACCAGACAGGTGACGATAATGCTGTTACCCCCGTAGCTTATAAAGGGCAGGGTCAAACCCTTGGTGGGCAGCAACCCCACGTTCACCCCGATATTGATGAACGACTGAAGGCCGATCCAAATACCGAAACCGTAGGCGGTATAAGCGGAGAAACGCTTCTCCCGGGCCATCGCCCGGGTACCGATCTGAAAGGCGCGCCAGGTAATGAAGGCAAACAGGAAAATCACCCCCAGGGTTCCGATCAGACCGAACTCCTCTCCAATCACCGCCATAATGAAGTCGGTATGCGCCTCGGGCAGATAGAACTGTTTCTGTATGCCGTTGCCGAGACCGACACCGGTCACTTCACCACGGCCAAAGGCGATCAGCGCCTGCACCAGTTGGTAATCGCTATCCCGCTGGTCATCCCAAGGGTTGATGAAGGCGGTGATCCGCCGCCAGCGGTAGTCTGAAAAGTAGATCAGTGCGCCACCAGCCAGGGCAGAGGATGTCAGCAGAATAGTGAACTGCCACAATACGACTCCGCCCAGAAAGAGCATGCCCAAGACCGTGGCGAAGAGCACCACCGTGGTGCCGAAATCGGGTTCCAGCATAATCAGCAGACTGGTCAGAAGCACCAGTATCATTGGCTTGGCAAAACCCCACAGCGAACTGGTAACCTCACTCTGACGGCGCACCAGATAACCGGCGATATAGATCACCATGAACAACTTCACGAACTCAGAGCTCTGCAGGTTGAAGACCCCCAGTGGAATCCAGCGCCGCGCATTGTTCACCTCTTTACCGATATTCGGTATCAATACCAGCACCAACATCACCAAACCGACGAACACCAGTACCGGCCCTGCCCTCTCCCAGGTTGAGACAGGTACGCGAAACAGCACCACAGCGCCAACCAGTCCAATACAGAGCGCAATGGTGTGGCGGATCACAAAGAAGAAGGGCGATCCTGCGATACGCTCACCGGCGTACATGGAAGAGGAGGCCACCATCACCAGACCAAACATGAGCAGGATCAGTGCAGCCCCCATCAGCCAGTAGTCAATGACTGGTGGCGAGAGAACGCCCTCTTTACCGCCGATGATCGCCTGTGGTCTTGCCATGGCACTCATGACACCAACCCCTCAACCGCCTGAATGAAGGCTTCACCACGGGCTTCATAATTGCGGAACATATCGAAACTGGCGCACGCCGGTGAGAGCAGCACCCGGTCTCCAGGTTTTGCCAATTCCGCTGCCCGGTTCACTGCCGCTTCAAGGCTCTCCGCACACTCCACAACAATCCTGCCGGAAAGCACCTGTTCGATAACCTGGGCATCCCGTCCGATCAGGATCACTGCTCGGGCGGTGCGTTCAACTACCGGCGCCAACTCGGAGAAATCCGCCCCTTTGCAGTCGCCACCGGCGATCAGCACGCTGCGGCTCTCTCCGTTCTGGGGGTGGAGACCCTCCAGTGCGGCAATGGTCGCACCAACATTGGTGCCTTTGGAATCGTTGTACCAGCGCACACCTCCTTTTTCAGCGACAAACTGGGTACGGTGAGACAGGCCGGTAAAACCCCGCAGGGCAGCCAACATCGGCTGCATGGGCAGATCCACCGCCACACCCAGCGCCAAGGCGGCCAGCGCATTTGCCTGGTTGTGCAAACCTGGGATCTTCAGTTCGCTCACAGGCAGCAGGGGGGTGGTTCCATGGCACAACCAGCGGGCCTCTGCATTCTCGCAAATGCCGAAATCGTCTTTCAGTGGCGCCTCAAGGGTAAATCCCGACTCAGCGCTGGCAGCACCGCTCATGGAAACGACCCGCGAATCGTCCCGATTGACCAGGCCAACCCTGGCGTTCTGGTAAACTGCCGCCTTGGTCTTCGCATACTCATCGAGTGAGGCGTAGCGATCCATATGATCTGCGGAGATGTTCAGCACCACTGCCACATCGGCCTTCAGGGACTGAGTCGTCTCCAACTGAAAACTCGACAGCTCAAGAATATAGAGATCCACTGTTTCATCCAGCAGATCCAACGCCGGCTCTCCAATATTGCCGCCAACGGCAACATTCAACCCGGCGGCACGGGCCATCTCACCCAACAGCATGGTGACCGTGCTCTTACCATTCGAGCCGGTAATGGCAACGATAGGGGCTTGTGCCGCTCTGCAGAAAAGTTCGATGTCACCGACGATTTCAACGCCCCGCCGCTGGGCTTCCTGGATCAAGGGCTCCTGCAACGACAAGCCGGGACTGACTACCAGCTGCTCCGCTGCGAGGAATACCTCAGGCTGAAAACTACCGAGAAACAGCGCCACATCCGGCATCTCATCGGTCAGATCCTGCAACCCGGGCGGCTGCTCACGGCTATCGGTCACTGCAACAGGCACACCCTGCCGCATAAGATAACGGGCGCAGGAGAGCCCGGTCTTGCCCAGACCGACAATCAGGATTTTACCTGCTTGCTGCGCCATGACCTGCATTCCATCCCTCATCTGATCTTCAGACTCGCCAATCCGACCAACACCAGGATGACGGTGATGATCCAGAAACGCACAATGACCCGGGGTTCGGGCCAACCCTTCAATTCAAAATGGTGGTGCAAGGGCGCCATCATGAAGATGCGTCGCCCAGTGAGTTTGAACGAGGCGACCTGCAGCACCACGGATATGGTCTCCATGACGAAGACTCCCCCCATGATGAACAGCACCAGCTCCTGGCGTACCGCAACCGCAACCACGCCCAAGGCAGCGCCAAGGGCCAGTGCGCCCACATCTCCCATAAAGACCTGCGCCGGATAGGTGTTAAACCAGAGAAACCCCAGCCCTGCACCCACCAGAGCGCCGCAGAAAATGATCAGTTCACCCAGTCCTGGGATATAGGGGATTTTCAGATAGGCGGCGAAGTCAACGTGTCCGGTAAGGTAGGCAAACAGACCCAGCGCCCCACCCACCATCACCGTCGGCAGTATCGCCAAACCATCCAGGCCATCGGTGAGATTCACAGCATTTGATGAACCCACAATGACCAAATAGGTCAGCAGGATGTACCAGGGGCCGATATCCAACGCCACATTTTTTAGATAGGGGATCAACAGTTGCGTCTCCACCGGACTCTGCGCGCTAAAGTAGAGCACGCAGGCGGCCCCGAGGCCCACCACCGACTGCCAGAAATATTTCCAGCGGGAGGCGAGTCCGCGTGGATCCTGGAGTACCAGTTTCTTGTAGTCATCCACCAGGCCGATGACGCCAAACAGCAACGTCACCGACAGCACGATCCAGACATAGCGATTGCCCAGATCGGACCAAAGCAGGGTGGCGACGGCTATTCCTACCAGGATCAGCGCTCCCCCCATGGTGGGCGTACCGGCCTTGGAGAAGTGGGTCTCCGGACCATCGTCCCTTATGGTCTGCCCGATCTGGTGGGTACTGAGTCTGCGGATCATCACCGGGCCGACCATCAATGAGATCAGCAGCGCGGTGAGTACCCCGAGAATGGTACGCAGTGTCAGATACTGAAAGACATTGAATGCCGTGTCATATTGCGAAAGCCAATCGGTCAGATAGAGCAGCATCGTCAGTTACCCCCATCCCGCCAATCGTCCAGCGCCTGGATAACCTGCTCCCGGTCACTGAACGGCAGCTTCCGATCTCCTATCTGCTGATAGGTCTCGTGACCCTTTCCGGCCACCAGCACCAGATCCTCCGCCCCGGCGCTGAGCACCGCCAGACGGATCGCCTCTGCCCGATTAGCCTCGACCCTGGCCTGCTCGGGATGCTCCATCCCAGCCAGTATCTGATCGATGATGGCGCGACTCTCCTCACTCCTGGGGTTATCGTCGGTAACAATAATGTTATCCGCATACTGCTCGGCAATACGCCCCATCTGCGGCCGCTTGCCTCTATCCCGATCCCCACCACAGCCAAAAACGATAGTCATGCGACTGGCGCAGTGGCTGCGCACCGCAAGCAGAACATTTTCCAGGGCATCCGGCGTATGGGCAAAATCCACCACCACACAGGGACGCTCATCATTGCCGAAGCGCTCAAGGCGTCCCTCTACTGTTGTAGCCGTTGAGAGTTTTGCCAAAGCCTGCTCCAGCGCCCAGCCTTTGTAGAGCAAGACCGAGAGAGCGGCGAGCAGATTACTGGCATTGAACCGGCCCATCAGGGAGGTATGCAACACGCCTCTGCCCCACTGACTGGAGAAGTGGATCTCCATGCCGTCGGCAGCGGGCAGGATGACCTCCGCCCTGATCCAGCCACTGATACCATCCGGTGGACAGGCCTCCGGACTCACCGAATAGACCACCGCATCTACATCAGCTGCCAGGGAATCGAGCAGTTCAGGACCGAAGGGGTCATCGAGATTGATCACCGCGCAGCACAGGTCAGACATGTGAAACAGCCGCTGCTTGGCGGCAAAGTAGTTCGACATGGTGCCGTGGAAATCGAAGTGGTCCCGGCTGATGTTGGTGAATACGGCAATATCAAAATGGATCGCGGCTGCCCGGTCCTGAGCCAGCGCGTGGGAGGAGACCTCCATCACCAGCGCTTTTGCCCCTTCGGTTTTCAGCTGCGCCAGCAGTGACTGCAGCGTCACCGCATCAGGGGTGGTAAAACCGGTATCAATCAACGCACCGATAAAACCCGCCCCCAAGGTGCCGATGATGCCGGTGGGTGTCTCCGGTTCCAGCGCCTGCGCCAGCAGATGACTGACACTGGTCTTGCCATTGGTGCCGGTAATCCCAATCACCGTCATGGAGCGGCTGGGATAGCCATAAAAGCGTGCTGCCAACAGGCTTGCCTGACGCGCCAGGTTCTCAACCCGCAAAAGTGGAATATCCACCTCTGCCGCCAGTCTCTCCGCTTTGCGCTCGTTCACCACGCCGTCCGGTTCCCAAACGATGGCGGCTGCACCCTGCCCTATCGCCTGATCGACAAAATCGAGCCCATGGACACTCCCCCCCACACAGGCAAGAAAGAGTCCGCCTTCCTCTATAAAGCGACTGTCCAGGCTGATATTTGTGACCACCCGGTCCTCTTTCGGGGTCACGCTCACAAACCCGCCAAGCAACTCGGAGAGTAGTATGCCCTGTGCGTTCACATGTGCGGTCATCAGCGCCTTTCCCCTGAACCCGCCAGCAACGGCGTCACCACCAACGGTGCATCGGGTGGGATATTGAGCAGCCGCAATGCACCGCTCATCACCTTGGAAAATATCGGTGCTGCCACCTTGCCGCCATAGTAATCCTTACCCCTTGGTTCATTAATCATCACCGCCATCACCAGACGTGGATCACTCGCAGGCGCCATGCCGACAAACAGGGAGAGATATTTGTCTTCCGCATACCCTCCGGCAACCGACTTCTTGGCGGTGCCGGTCTTGCCCGCCACGCGGTAGCCGGGGATTGCCGCCAACGGTGCGGTACCGCCTTTGGCCACCACCGCTTCCAACATGTGAACCACTGATCGCGCGGTGGAGCGACGTACCACACGTTCACCCTTGGGCAGCTCACTCACCTTCAACAGGGAGACCGGCAGTCTCACCCCATCGTTGGCCAATACGGCGTAGGCGCGGGCAAGCTGTAGCGGGGTCACCGAAAGTCCATAGCCGAAGGAGAGGGTGGCCTGTTCAAACTGGCTCCAATCCGAAAAATGCGGCAGACGGCCTGATGATTCACCGGGAAACATGCTTTCGGCCGAACGACCGAAGCCAAACTGGGAGTAGAGCTTCCAAAGGATCTCCGGCTTAAGTGCAAGCGCTATCTTGCTGGCGCCCACATTGCTCGATTTACTCAACACGGTTGCCACGTCGATGCGGCCGTAGTTGTGCGAATCCTTGACCAGATGACGTCCAACGCGCAGCAGTCCGGGCCTCACATCGATCGGCGTGTCCGGCTTGAAACGTCCCTGCTCCAATGCAGCGGCCACCACAAAGGGCTTTACCGTGGATCCCGGCTCAAACACATCGGTCACTGCGCGATTGCGGAAGCTACCCCGGTGGTTGCTGCGGCGGCCGTTCGGGTTATAGGCGGGACGATTGACCATTGCCAGCACCTCACCACTCTTGGCATCCAGAATTACGGCTGAGCCGGAAACCGCTCTGTGGGCCATCACCGCCTTCTTGAGTTCCCGATAAGCGAGAAACTGCAGGCGCCGATCGAGACTCAATACCAGATCATTACCCGGACGTGGGGACTGGATATTCTCCACCTCTTTGATCACCCGGCGGCGACCATCCATGATGACCCGCTTGGCGCCATTCACTCCGGAAAGCCACTCATTGTAGGCCAGCTCCATCCCCTCCAGTCCCTGATCGTCAATGCCCGTCAGCCCGACCATATGGGCCATCACCTCGCCACTGGGATAGAAGCGCCGGTGCTCCGACTCCAGGCCAATCCCTTCCAGATCCAACGCCTTTACCCGCTGTGCCACATCCGGATTGACGCGCCGTTTGAGATAGACAAACCTCCGGTCACTGGCCAGCAGACGCCGTACCCTGTCAGGATTCAGATCCAGGATAGAAGCAATCGCACCAATGGTTTTACCGTCGGCCTTGAGTTTGCGAGGGTTAGCGAAAATGCTTTTCACTGGGGTACTGATCGCCAGCGGTTCGCCATTCCGGTCGGTTATCATGCCGCGGCTCGCCCGCACCTTCATCGGTTTCAGATAACGCTTCTCCCCCTGCTGCTGCAGGAAGGCCGTCTCGAATACCTGCCGCTCAACCGAACGCCAGATCAAAGAACCGAAGGCAAAAGCCAGCACAGCAAGCAGAAAAAGGCGGCGAGCTTTGTAGCTCGGCACCTTGATCTTCTCAGCATGTCCCCGCTTTTTCTTCGATCCCACCATCTTCAGCGCCTGATCACCACAACATCACCCCATCGCGGCCGGTGCATTTTCAACTCCCGATCCGCAGCCTTTTCAACTTTTGCATGGGTCGCCAGCGTGCTCTCCTCCAACTGCAGGCGTCCCCACTCGACATCGATCTGCCGCCTCTCGGCATGCAGCACCTGCAGTTCCACAAATGCCTTGCGGCTCAAATACTTGGCATAGACAACACTGACGCCGGAAAGCACTACCGCCAACATCAATCCAGCCAGCGGAAGGAATTTGAAGTAGCTCATGAGAGCCGCTCCGCCACCCGCAGCACCGCACTGCGGGACCGGGGGTTTTCCTCTATCTCTGCCTTGCCGGCCCGGATGGCCTTGCCCAGCAGCCGTAACTTTGGATTCAACTGAGCCTGGGTCACAGGCACACCCGGCGGAAAACGATCACCCTTCGCCTGATCGCGCATGAAACGCTTTATCATTCTGTCCTCAAGGGAGTGAAAACTGATCACTGCCAACCGACCGCCCGGGGCCAACACGTCCAGCACCTGGTCCAGAAAACGCTCCAGATCCTCAAGCTCCCGGTTGATAAAGATCCGGATGCCCTGAAAACTGCGGGTGGCCGGATGTTTACCCTTCTCCCAGGCGGGATTGGCCGCACTGACGATCTCGGACAACTGGCGTGTGGTCCTGATCGGCTGCTCCTGACGGGCTGCCACAATCGCACGGGCGATACGCCGCGCATGACGCTCTTCGCCAAAGGTTTTAAGCACATCCGCAATCTCCTTCGCCTCCGCACCCATCAGCCAGTCGGCAGCGCTGAACCCCGTCTCTGGATCCATGCGCATATCGAGTGGACCCTCCTGCAGAAAACTGAAGCCCCGCTCCGCCTGATCCAACTGCGGTGAGGAGACCCCCAGATCCAACAGAATTCCATCGACCTTTCCCGCCACCCCGTGCTGTGCTGCAATCGTCGCCAACATAGCGAAGCTACCCCTCTCAATAACAAACCGGCCATCTCCGCCAAATGCCTCCTGGGCATGGATAACGGCCTCAGGATCCTTGTCGATACCGATCAAACGGCCGGCTTCACCCAAACCTTCCAGGATCAAGTGACTGTGTCCGCCACGCCCGAAGGTACCGTCGATATAGACGCCATCCGGACGAATAGCCAGTGCTGCCACCGACTCGTCCAGAAGTACCGGCCGGTGTGCTCTCGGTTCTTCCATCATCAGAGCGAGAGCGATTCCAGCTCTTCAGTCAGTTCCAGCCCTTCCTCATCGATCTTATTGAGCCAGTCATCAAGCTGCCGACTCCAGACCGCGTCATCCCAGAGCTCGAATTTGTCCCCCTGTCCCACCAACGCCACCTTTTTGTCGAGACTGGCGAACTCTCTGAGTTCTGTCGGCAGGAGAATACGCCCCTGGCCATCCATATCAGTTTCATGGGCGTAGCCGATATAGAGTCGCTGTAGGTTCCGGGCTGATCTGCTTAAGGCGGAAAGCTTTTTGAGTTTCTCTTCAATCACCAACCAAGCTGGTTTAGGATAGATCAACAGACAACGATCTTTATCCCCAGTAATCACTAATTGAGAGGCACAGGTCTCCACCAGCCCGTCGCGATACCTGGTCGGTATCGCCATACGGCCTTTAGCATCCAGATTGAGCTTGGAGACACCACGAAACAAAAAACTCCCCCCTTGGGTAAAATTTTCCCTTTTTACCCACTTTATCCCACTTTCCATCCATCTTAGGAGCCGATACCTGGATCTGTCAAGGTTAATTAGGGTAAAAGTCTTTTGTGTTCAGGGGGTTACAAGAGGAAGTTACACAGGAATAAGCAGTAGATTTCCACTGAAAATACAGCAGATTAAAGCTCAAACCTAAAGTGGAGTATCAAGAAAATCGGAGAAAATCCGGACCAACGGAAAGAGAGGGGGAAAAGTGGGAGCCGGCCTGTAAGCCGGGTTCTGTCGAGAACAGTCATTCATCTGGGATGTGCGTCGCCACACACCTCAAGCAACCTACCCGGGAACAGTGCGGGCCGCACCAATGTTCCCCTATTTGGTCTTGCTCCGGGTGGGGTTTACCTTGCCACTATCGTTACCGACAGCGCGGTGCGCTCTTACCGTCACCATTTCACCCTTACCGGCCTCCGAAGAGACTTAGGCGGTATATTTTCTGCGGCACTTTCCGTAGGCTTTCGCCTCCCAGGCGTTACCTGGCACCCTGCCCTATGGAGCCCGGACTTTCCTCCGCTTCACAAAAGTAAAACAGCGACTGTCCGGCCGACTCCCACATGCAAGCTAATACGCTTCCCAACGGATTGCAAATGTAATTCAATTAAGAGAAACCTTAATCCTGCCGAAAGAATAACTATGATATAAAAATCCATGCAGAAAAATGGTTCCACAATGACAAAAATACGCAGTTCCAGCGCTGAGATTATCTCGGCTCCATTGGCTATTTTTTTTGCGTTTGCGCTAAATGGCCGGCTCTCCAGGTTTCTCCTGTCGGAAGACAACCCCTATGACACCAAACGCATACTGGAAACAGCATTACTATTTGGTATCTGTCTGATACTGCTCATTTCCCAAAAAGAACGCCAGTCATGGCTTACCCTTTTCTCCCGACTAACCCATCAAACGAAACTGCTGATCAGCGGCATTATCATTTTCGGCTCAATCTCTTCCATCGCTGCACCCATCCCCCAAGATGCTTTTCTCTCCCTCAGCTATGTTGCCCTTCTTTTCTTCTTTACGCTGTTTATTGCAACCCAGCGGCACCATTACGGCAACGCTTACGACAAGATACTGGTTCTCATCATTGTGCTCGCGGTAATCATCTATGAAGGTGCATTTATAAAATCATTTATTGATCATGCTGTTCAGGACAGGATTTTCTATTTTCACCCGATTTTCGTAAACAGCCGCTTTCTTTGCCAGTTCCTAACCTGGACGCTTCCTCTGATCACGCTGCCAATATTCCTTGCTCAGGAAAGCACACCAACCAGGCGTAAACTGATCTTTTTATCCACGCTATTGATCGCCGGAACCTGGTGGGCTATTGCCATTGCCAATGGGTCTAAAGGAAGTCTTCTGGGGCTGCTTATTGGATGGATAGTGGTCGCGATTATTTTTCGTGGCAGAAGCCGGGACTGGCTGCTCATACAATTTTACGCCCTGCTGGCCGGACTCTTTATCTACTTCACTGTCTTTGTACCGGAGCTCCGCTACGACAATTTTGCCGCTATTGCCCAGAGTCTCGTCAGCCGGATGGCATTGTGGGAACAGGCGCTCCAGCTCATTAAAGACAATCCACTTCTGGGTACGGGTCCCTTGCACTACGCATATTTTCGTAACCCTTATGCTGCACACCCTCATAACAGCATGCTGCAAATCGCCTCTGAATGGGGACTTCCAGTACTACTGATGGTCTCTCTCCTGGCCATTTCCAACTTCACCATCTGGGTAAAGCGAACCACGGCAAACCCGGTCCACCTTTCGCTGACTGCAGCACTGCTTGCTGCTACATTTCACTCACAGATCAGCGGTGTATTAACCACGCCATTAAGCCAGATAATGATGTGTCTGGTTATCGGTTGGATGTACGGCATAGTGCAACCCCTGCAGATCACACCAGACAGTTCAGCCGGACACACCGCGAAGTGGTTATTTTTGTTTGTTATATTGCTCTCCATCGCAGGCGTGGCGCAGGGCATATTCCCTGAGGTTTTTTCTCTGCCGGAACTAGGGGTAGAGTGGCTAAACAGCCACGAGCGTTTCGAGGGCCATGCAACTTTCAATCCTCGATTCTGGGGCCAGGGTTGGTTACGCTAACTTAAAATTCCCTGAGGTTTTTTCTCTGCCGGAACTAGGGGTGGAATGGCTAAACAGCCTGTGAGCGTTTCGAGACCCATGCAACTTTCAATCCTCGATTCTGGGGCCAGGGTTGGTTACGTTAACTTAATTCCTCTGTGGCAATCATTATCGGCTCATGCAAACCGCACCTGACATATTTTCCTACCGCCCCCATTGGGCCAAACGTTTCGGCACTGCACCCGTACTGCCCATGTCCCGGGAGGAGATGGACGACCTGGGCTGGGACAGTTGCGACATTATCATCGTCACTGGCGATGCCTATGTGGATCATCCCAGTTTCGGCATGGCGCTGGTGGGCAGACTGCTGGAGGCCCAGGGTTTTCGTGTCGGCATCATCTCCCAACCGGATTGGCGCAACAGCGAAGACTTCCTGCAATTGGGGCGGCCCAACCTCTTTTTCGGCATCACTGCCGGAAATATGGATTCGATGGTCAACCGCTACACCTCAGACCGGCGCATCCGCAGCGACGACGCCTACACGCCGGATGGCGAGGGCGGCAAGCGCCCGGACCGTTCCGTCATCGTCTACGCCCAGCGCGCCCGTGAGGCGCTCAAGGGCGTGCCGATCATCATCGGCGGCATCGAGGCCAGCCTGCGCCGCATCGCCCACTATGACTACTGGTCGGACAAGGTACGCCGCTCCATTCTGCCCGACTCCAAGGCCGACCTGCTGATCTACGGCAACGCGGAACGGGCGCTGGTGGAGGTGGCGCACCGGCTGGCAGCGGGAGAGAAGATCAGCGAGATCACAGATATTCGCGGCACCGGATTCATGTCACAACAGATTCCGGCTGACCGGACAGTCATCGACTCGACTGAACTCGACACACCCGGTCCCAAAGCCTTCCATCCCGACCCTTATCAGGCGGCACCTGACTGCCCACAGCCTCAGGTAGTCATACCCCATAATCGTCCCCGCAAGCTCGATCGGGAGAAGACCCTGGTGCGGCTCCCCTCCTACGATCAAGTGGTGGAGGATGAGGTAATCTACGCCCACGCCTCCCGTGTATTCCACCTGGAGACCAACCCCGGTAACGCCCGCGCGCTGGTGCAACGGCACGGCAAACGGGATGTCTGGCTCAATCCGCCGCCGATCCCGCTGACCACCACAGAACTCGACAGGATCTACGAACTGCCCTACACCCGCAAACCCCACCCTGCCTATGGGGTGGCGAAGAACCCCGCCTGGGAAATGATCCGTTTCTCCATCAACATCATGCGCGGCTGTTTCGGCGGCTGCACCTTCTGCTCAATCACCGAGCACGAAGGACGCATCATCCAGAGCCGCTCGGAGGACTCCATCATCCGCGAGGTGGAGACGATTCGTGACCAGGTTCCCGGTTTTACCGGCAACATCTCCGACTTGGGCGGCCCCACCGCCAACATGTACCGACTCAGTTGCAGGGACGAAAAGATCGAAGCTGCCTGCCGGCGCCTCTCCTGTGTCTACCCGGACATCTGTCCAAACATGGGCACCGACCACCGACCACTGCTCAAACTCTACCGGCGCGCCCGCAAACTGCCCGGCATCAAGCGGGTGTTCATCGCATCCGGCCTGCGTTACGATTTGGCGATACGTTCGCCGGAATACATCAGGGAACTGGTCACTCACCATGTCGGCGGGTATCTGAAGATCGCCCCGGAACACACTGAATCCGGCCCGCTGGAACATATGATGAAACCGGGAATCGGCAGCTATGACAAATTCAAAAAGCTGTTTGACAAATACTCTGCCGAGGCGGGCAAGGAGCAGTATCTGATCCCCTACTTTATCGCCGCACATCCGGGCACAACAGACAAGGATATGCTCAACCTTGCCCTCTGGTTGAAGCAAAACGGATTTCGGCCGGATCAGGTGCAGGCTTTTCTGCCGACCCCTCTGGCCATTGCCTCTGCCATGTATCATACCGGTCGAAATCCACTGAAGAAGGTTCGCCGGAATTCTCCCCACCTCCCTGTCGCCACAGGCCTGAAACAGCGTCGTCTGCACAAAGCCTTCCTGCGCTATCACGATCCGAAAAACTGGCCCCTGCTGCGGGAAGCGCTAAAAAGTATGGGACGGGCAGACCTGATCGGCAACGGCAAACGCCACCTGGTGCCAAGCTGGCAGCCGAAAGAGGGGGGGGAGAGACGAAAACAGCAAAGGCAGGAGTGGCAAACGTCCCAACCTCAGATCAGCCAAGCCACAAAAAACAGGCCGGACTCAGCACGGAAATAAAACGAATAAAAAGCGTCAAAAACGCTAGCTGGATCAGACTGAAAAAGTATTTTGGCAGTCAATTTTATTAAAAATTTTTCATTTTAAGTATAGAATAAGTACTTTCTCATTTAACTTTTGGTTATTTGCCATGGAAAAATGTTACGAGTTTTTATGTTGCGAAGAGGCGGATTGTGTTAGACGCACAATTGATGACCTACAATGCTGGGAAATTGAGGGTACTTCATGTTATGACCATAGTGATATTTTTATACAATATCGAGCATTAATTGAAGGCAAGATAGATGCTTGCAGCAAATGCAATTATTACAAGATCTATAATAATGAAGCTAAGTTGCCTATCATGCAGTGAACTTGGATTAGGTCAAAAGTTTTGACCTCAGTCATTTCTGAGCTGCCTGTCCGGCAGTGAACCGCACCATTGCACAGATGCAGGCTGAAATCGATTTCTGAGCTGCCTGTGCGGCAGTGAACACCATCTTTATCACACTTGCGTAAAGTACTAAACAATAGGGGACGCACCACGTTACCCGTGATCAGCTCGTACCACACCCGATCATCAAGTACCAGAAGTGGCGCGTAAAACGGGAAAACGTGGTGCGTCCCCTATTATTCTTGTGGTAGGGGTATATCCATGCTTCTTTGTTTATTCCTTGAATCTAACACCAAGCTATGCTGAAAACGTGAGTGGAGGCCTGTTTTTCAAGGCCGTAACTCACGGTTTTCAGCATGAGCTTTTTGTTATGTGCTTATCGCTTACAAAGCCTTAACTTTGTTTGCACATGGGCCTTTCTGACCTTGACCCACTTCAAACTCAACGGCCTGACCTTCATTCAGTGATGCGTATCCGCCACCGGCTTGAATTTCTGAATGATGAACAAACAGATCTTTGCTGCCATCTTCCGGAGTAATAAAACCGAAGCCTTTGTCCGCATTAAACCACTTTACTGTACCTTTACTCATATTGTGCTCTCTACTTTATAGTGAAAAAAATAATTCTGTTTTCGCTATCACCATTACAAAAACAGATCTTTGATTTTATTGTGCACATAACGTCTCACATCACCGGAAGGCAAAAGTGGCGTTTGATTTGTGTAAAATGAAGCGTAGCGGAATACACAAAACAAACGACGCTTTTGACTGTCCGAGTGAATTTGTTTTGTTAGGCATTTTCTTCGACTTTAAGTAACAATTTATCTAGCTCTCTAGGCATCTATTCGTTCCGTAATCGTTTAGGTTTTATTTTTACGATTAGCCCATGGATCGATACTCTTTCCCGAGTGCTGCCCTACCCACGGCTTTCGTGCAGCTGACTTATTTGCACGATTTTCGCGTAACCGCTCAGCATCTTCAAAACTCAGCTCCTTAGGATTACCCGGCGTTTGGTCTTCTGGAATAATCCGCTCTCTTGGAGGTAATAAAAACTGTTCAGAAGATGCCCTAGGTAAGTTGTTAAACTCATACAAATAGAAGGCTTCAATTTTTTCACGCGCCCAATCCGTTTTTTTTAGAAACTTCACACTGGAATCAATGCTTGGATTGGTCTTAAAGCAATTGATATTTAAATAGGCAAAGAGCATCTCAAAACCACACTGATCTACCATTTCAATTAACAAGCTTTTCAAACCAACACCGTGGGGTTGTTCTTGTAATTTATCTCGTTGCTCATATTAATGTCATCAAAGGGTAATGGCGATATTATACCCATGTGGCATAGATAAAGTAGCCGTATCCACAACTTTCTGATATGGCACGAATATTTTGAGTGGTTTCAATTTGGCTACCAAACAAACTGTCCGCTGGAGCTTTTTGTTAGGCATTTTTTGGTGGCCATTCATCATGTTGTGGAACTCCTTCAGGGATGATTTCCCAGGATGCCTTAGAACCTACAAAAATATGCATTCCAAATCTCTATTTCTGGATCACCTTCTCCATTAACTTTGTCTTTATATGTACCACAAAGTGTTGAGCCGCATATGCTACAGAAAAGCAATCCTGCACCACTTTTTGATTCGTAGCTGGTTAGTAAATTTTCTCCACTTACCCATGAGAATTCTTCTGGTTCTATCTGTGCATATGCTGAAGCTTGTGAACTAAATGCTTTGCGACACATGGGCAATACGTAGAACGTGCATCTCATGTGATTTTCTTCCTAATTCTATATGCTGGCTTCGCTTACCGCCTGGGTGCGCTTGATGGCGTTGGCAAGGAGCATTTTGCCTATACCCTTATCCTGCATTGAAGTATCTACCGCCAAACGGCCGATGAGAGCAGCTGGTATAGGATGCCTGGGTAACTTCTTAGCTATTTTTTCAGGCAAAACCGACAAGTCGATGGAGAGGGTGCTGAGCGTGTAGTAGCCCAACACCTTTGTTTTATCCTGGGGGCCGCAGGCAATAAACACGCGGCTGACGTGGCGTTTTATGTCTTGGCTGGCCCGATACCTCAGGTAGTCATCCAGGGATTCTATACCGCAATCGAAAGCACTCCGTTTGTGGTTTTTGCTTAAAGGCTCAATGATGATGAGGCCATTTTCAGAGCCGTTTGTGATCATCCCATGTCCTTGGGGAGCATCCGTCATGAACTTCGCTTATTTGGAAACTACGCGGCGATCATGTTCCGCCAGAGCCTCAGTCAGCTTGCTGTTGAACGCGACTGGTTTGGCCAATGCATCAAAAAAACATTGCGCATCCAACTCGTTGAGCTGGATATACCCTTGCTCATGAATGGTCTTTTCGGCAGTCGCCAGGGCACTGGACAGAATAAAGTTGCTTACAGTCTTACCCTCGAAGCTTGCTGCGCGCTCAATGAGACTCTTGGCGCTTTTTTTCAAGCGTAAGTTGATTCGCTCATTTTTTTCAGCAGTAACGTTCATAATATGTACCTTGAGGAAAAAACGATAACGGATACTTATTATGTACGTCAATATGGTGCCTTTGTCAAGATAGTGACAAAGATGCTAACCAAGAGCTTCAAGGTATGAAGGCCAGTCTAACTCCTCCTGGCAGTGGTTTGTGCAGTAAGGATGTCGGCATCCAGGCCAGTTGCCACCGACGGTAGTCTTTGAATCTTCCATGATATTAAGTAACGCCCCCCTTTATACTGTACAAGCCCAAATAGATCGGAGGTGGTCGCCTGGTAGAAGCACGCGTTCTTCTCAAGCCCCAGTAAGCGAATCGCCTCAAGCAGGCGAAGTGTACACATACCAACAACATCGGCAGCATATTCAGGCGCCTCGAAACTGACAGCAGACGGAGTTCTGGTTTGTACCCCAGCTATGACAACACCCTGTCTCTGACGACACCCAATTGTGTCAACTCGCTCAATATCGTTACAGGCCCTTGTTCACCATACAATCTCCACAGTTCATGCCCTGCCTCTTGCATTCTCTTCAACAGCTCTGGCTGGCTAGCCAGATCCTCCAGCAACGCTGGCAGCTGACTGACAGCGATTTCTGTTTCCTTGACTTGGATTACGGCCTTATTCCAATCACTCCGGCTTCCAGGAAGAAGCAGATCATCAGACAAAATCACGGGAATGCAACCAAAACCCAAGGCCTCCCATAAACGTATACTGTTAGGGCCAGATCCGGAGGGGCAAAGACAAAAAACTGAATTGGCCATCACACGGGAATATTCTTCGCTTTGCTGAAGATGCGATTTCTGGTCCCTATCCGCAATCTTGAATCCACCAATCTGCTGATGATAAACCTGCTTTTCGTAGTGCCATTCGTTACGCCCACTTACAAAAGCATCCGAGCGAACGGGCAGCTTATGAATCCACTTCCTCACGGGAGAAAGATAAAGATTGGCATCATAGGCGCCAATGAAACTGTAAAGATACTTTCTTTCGGACGATGACTTGACCTCATGCGAATCAACATCAGGGTTATCGAAACAGCGAACCGGATAGAGCGGAAAGGGATGTACACGGACCCCCTCTACTCCTCTCACATCCCTGACTGCATGAGACCAATAAAGATCGGTAATGCTTAACCTTTGAAACCACTCCAGCATATCCAGGGCATAGATATGCTGGCAGACTGTAGCGCGAATTAAAGTGGTTCGAGGAGGAGCCAAAGCCAAGACATCAAGATAAGGGCCTGCCTTCGGCTGCCTATTGGACCTAAGCAGATCAATCAGCGTAGCCCAAGGAAAACAAACCAGTTGGGAAAAGACGGATTCCGGCAATTCTCCAAGACATTGCTCATATACCCACTCTTCGGTTTTAGCCGGACGTTGCCAACCTTGTGGAAAAGCCAATAGACTTCCAGATCTTTCCCAAGGATGGCTTCGCTCGTTTGACAACAACTACTACTCCACTGTCATACTTCTATTGGCCAGATTGCGCGGCATATCCACATCACTGCCGTGCCGGATGGCAATCTCTATCACAAGCAACTGCACAACTGCCATCATCTCAAAAAACTCCACTATAGGGTGATCTTGATTATGTCTTCGGCCAACTTAAAATACTCAGTGGATGGCTACTATGGTCGAGTCCCAGGCCGACAACTCATCCACATTGCTTTTGATCTTGTCGTAAAGACTGCTTCATGTCATTAAGGTAATTATGAAGAGCTCGGTATCTGCCAAAGCGATAGGGCCATGTTTCATCTCACCGGCGGTGTAACCCTCGGCGTGCAGATAGCCGATCCTCTTGAGCTTCAAGGCCTCTTCAAGGAGCACATGTAATTGAACGAAGTAGATATCCAATTGGGATTTGCCGGTATCAACACCGACATTAATATTGTTTTCGTTACTTGAGGTAGACATAATAAGCTGACTCCGCCTTGCAAATACGGGCTTAATGCCCGGTTGACTATTCGAGTTTATAGCTCGGTGTCCGATGTAGCGCTCACACTTGTTATCGGTCTCTCGAAAGAGGAGCCATGCAAATCACGAGCTACTACATAGGAGGGCTTTAGTTGCTGCTAAAGCCCGGGTCACACTTTACCCGGAAACGGTTATGATTATCCATACAATGCAAATTCACTCGGACAGTCAAAAGCGTTGTTTGGTTTGTGTATTTCGCTACGCTCTATTATTACACAAACCAAACAACGCTTTTGCCTTCCGGTGATTTGCGACGTTAGGCTCTAAAAAACTCAAGTTTCGGAGTTCAAAATAGCAAAAATCAGTCCCAGCCGTCCCCTCAATCATGCTCCAATTGCATAGTAAATGTATCAAGCTGAAGGCTCTGGATAAAAAACTCATGAACGCGGTTATCAATTGCCAGCATAATAGTATCGACTGAACAACCAAGCGTTTTCCGTAGTTCATTGAGCGTACCGGATATGATGGCGCGAAATATTTGCCATAGCCGTCCGGCAAAACTGAGTGAATCCAGCTGATCCTGCATCTGTGACCGAATGTCTCCGATACGATAATCCTGACCTTCCAGTTTATTGTGTACCAGCATCAAGTAGCGAATCGCGCACAGATGTATTGATGCGGTATGCGATGC
>NZ_JAAVSH020000001.1:1460008-1466235 GCF_011947365.2 endosymbiont of Lamellibrachia barhami | reverse complement strand
GGGTCGATGTTGATTCGCAATACTTAGTTTGTCGTATACAGCGCGGTGATAAAAAGTTCAGCCTGGCTACTTTTGATAATAACCCACTAGGTCATCGACAGTTTATCCGTTGGTGTACCAAGCATCACAAAACCGCACGTGTGACGATGGAAGCCACCGGTGTTTACTCATTACCCTTTGCACTGGCACTCCACCAGTGTGACAAAATAGAGGTTTCCGTGGTGAATCCACGTGCCATTAAGAATTTTGCTATGGCACAGGTGCAACGGGGTAAAACGGATGCGCTGGACGCCGATGCCATTCTGGAATACACCCTCAGAATGGACTTTAAAAAGTGGCAACCACCCAGGGAAGAAGTGCTGGAATTACAACATATTACACGTCGAATTGTTCAACTGACTGCGGAGTTGACTCGGGAACGAAATAGACATATTGCGGCATCGCGTCTGGGTATCATTGGTCGAGTAGTCGCACACGATACTGATTTGAACATGCGTCATATACAACGGCGTATCGATGCCATGGCACAAGCAGCACTGGATATTGTTGAGCATGATGCGGAGCTTCAACCTAAGTTGAAACAACTGATTACCATCACGGGTATTGCCAGCAAAACGGGGCCTAGAATCCTCGCAGAACTGGCTGGATTGCCTGATGATATGACCAGTTCACAATGGGTTGCCCATGCTGGGCTTGATCCGAAACCCCATGAATCAGGAAAGACTACTCACAAACCCAGACGGATCAGTAAAGCGGGAAATCGATATCTTCGTGAAGCACTGTATTTCCCCGCATTAGTGGCCAGCCGGAGTGATCCGAATGTAAAGGCTTTTTATGAAAAGCTGGTGAATAAGGGTAAGAAACCAATGCAGGCATTGGTCGCCATCATGCGAAAACTGCTATTGGCTATCTGGGGAATGTTTAAACACGATACTACATGGGATGGTGAAAAGTTCTTTAAATTAGCTTGATTTTTAAGAGAGCATCTAACGCCTCAAATCACCGGAAGGCAAAAGTGGCGTTTGGTTTGTGTAAAATGAAGCGCAGCGGAATACACAAACCAAACGACGCTTTTGACTGTCCGAGTGGATTTGTTTTGTTAGGCATTTGATTTCATTACGTATGTTTCTGTTTTCGATCCATCATGTTTTTCTAAAATTAGGTTCCTACCTTCAAAACGCCATTTCCATTCAGAAGGCTCTTTTCCTTTGATTTTTTCTATTAGGATATGATTATTAATTTGATAATGGCCTATGGCAGACATGAATGGGACAGATAAGTAACAATTACCGCTAGCAGTAAAATGCAAGACTTGTTTTCCACCTGTATAATGGACTCCCTTCCATTTTCCTAATATTGTTTCGTCACTAGCACCAGCAGTACGGGTTAACCTTTCTTCTTTGTTGGTTGCTATATTTTTTAAAATAATATCATCACCAATATAGGAAACTTGTTTCTTAGCGACCAAATTACCGTCTGTTCCGTATAGAGACAAAATATTTTCTTCAAGTTTATAACTAAAGTCTACAAGGGCGCCAAAAGCAACTATTAATGTTCCATCAGATTGGTATGATTTAGATGTTCCAAGGCCACCTTTTGTTCTTGATGCAGAGATCCATTCGCCAATGATTGAATCCTGTGTATCTTTCGTGCAGCTAGAAATCATGGCCAGTAATGTAATTAGTAGGAAAATTGCAGCTGGCTTTTTGATCATTGTTCTTGCCTAACGTCTTGCATAACCGGAAGCCGAAAGTGGCGTTTGTTTTGTGTAAAATGGAGCGAAGCGGAATACACAAAACAAACGACGCTTTTGGCTGTCCGAGTTAATGCACTTGTTAGCTGAACTCTGCACTCAAATAGAAAAATAGGGAAGAGGGGCGATAAGCAATTGAAAATACTTGGACTTTCTTCATTCATTGCCTAGGAACTCCTTTTGCCCGTTTTGCTTTTTGATTCCCTTTGCCGTTTCAGGCGGTAGATGATTTACCATTTTACGCCTGTTTGGTTTGGTGACCAACTATCCCGCTTCAGCGTATGATGAGCTTTGAATTCACCCAGAAAACAATATTCATAGTTTTTCTGTTCTGACCAGCATGACCGCATCAACGCGTGATGGCTTTGAATTTACCACGAAAATAGTATTCTTACTTTCGTTATTCTGCCCAACCATCCCGCTTTAGCGCATGATGGCTTTGAATTTACCCCGAAAATAATATTCGTGCTTTCGTTATTCTGCCCAACCAGATCGCTTCAGCGCATGATGGTTTTGAATTCACCCCGAAAATAATATTTTGATAATGGCCTATGGCGAACATGAATGGGACAGATAGTAACAATTTACCGCTAACGGTAAAATGCAAGACTTGTTTTCCACCTGTATAATGGACTCACTTCCATTTTCTAATATTGTTCGTCACTAACACCAGCAATTTTGGGTTAACCTTTCTTCTTTGTTAGTTTGCTATATTTTTTTAAAGGCATCACCAATATAGGAAACTTGTTTCTTAGCGACCAAGTACCGTCTGTTTCGTATAGAACAAAATATTTTCAACTAGATTTATAACTAAAGAGTCTACAGAACACTTAAAGCAACTATTAATGTTCCATCAGCAGATTGATTTAGATGTTTGCGAGCCACCTTTTGTTCTTGATGCAGATCATTCATAATGATTGAATCTGTGTATCTGGTAGCTAAATCATGGCCAGTAATGTAATTAGTAGGAAAATTGCAGCTGGCTTTGATCATTGTTAGCGGCACCTAACGTCTTGCATAACCGGAAGCCGGAAGTGGCGTTGTTTTGTGTAAAATGGAGCGAAGCGAATACACAAAACAAACGACAACTGTCGAAGTAATACTGATATGGGCTCTGCACTCAAATAGAAAAAATAGGAAGAAGAAGACGATAAACAGTGAAAATACTTGAACTTTCTTCGTACTAGGAACTCCTTTTGCCCGTTTTGCTTTTTGATTCCCGTTGCTGTTTCAAGCGGTAGATGATTTACTATTTTACGCCTGTTTGGTTTGGTGACCAACTATCCCGCTTCAGCGCATGATGGCTTTGAATTTACCACGAAAATAATATTCTTACTTTCGTTATTCTGCCAAACTATCTCGCTTCAGCGCATGATGAACCTTGAATTCACCACGAAAATAATAATCCGTACCTTCGCCTTTCTGACAAATATTCAACCAGGTGCCGATCTTTGAACTTCAAACTGATCAGCCGTTTCGATAAGGCTTTGTTCATGCGTTGTCTGAATTCTTTTACAGCTAACATCAAATTAGCTGCTTATTGAGCCTTGATTACGGTGTATTTGAGCGCACCAACAACGGTATGCCAGCGCACTGGATAACTACCCATAATTACTACCTCTGCATCTTTCTTTCCCGTTGGCTTGGTAATTACACCGGACAAATCACTGCCACCACGATAGAAACTGTAGATGCCACTTTGGCTTCCTTCATAGAAAAGCCGATCATCTGCAAAAATGACCACATAGGTTTCTTTAAAGCCAGATGACTTAAGTTGCTCCATAAACTGAACATCTTTACAGAAGCTAAACATTTGCTCTGGATGTTGGCCATTTCTTGGGTATTTCAGCTCAATTGCTGCATCTGGTGATTCGGCGTTTGAAAACACCGAAATATCAATTTCTCGCTTCACATACTTGATTTTTTCTAAGCCGAAAAACGATACGTTCCTTTCAAACTGAATTTTTTTATTTTGAATGGCGCACCTTAAATATATTCCAAGTTCATGTTGAAGAGAAAATTCATTGTAAATTTCTACTTCACCTGCGGCGACTTTTTCAGCAAATTGTGAGATCAGTTGTTCCATTTGTTTTTACAGCTAACGCCAAGCATAACCGGAAGGCAAAAGTGGCGTTTGTTTTGTGTAAAAATGGAGCGAAGCGGAATACACAAAACGAACGACGCTTTTGACTGTCCGGGTTGATGCACTTGTTAGCTGAATTTTCTGTTTCGGTAAGACACGAAACAGGATGAAGCCACGGACGCTCTTTGCTTTTTTGATTGATTTCAATGTCATCGTGCTGGAACTCCGTGTGCCTTCTTGATTCGTTGATTTCCTTTCTCCGCCATCAGGCGGCTGATTGAGCTTTCAGGTTACACCTTTTAAACTATGCCCATCTGGTTTTTAATTCTCTATGCTCACTCGCGCAATCACGTAAATACAAATTTATAAGGCTTAGCAATACGTAACTGAACGAAGTACCACAGGCACATGGTCCGTACCAAGGCGGTTACCAAGAGTGTCGAACCGTAGTCAGACAAGCAACTAAAGGTACAGAAACTTGATTAACTTTGAAAATATCGTACTCACCAGCGCGCCTATCACCTCTTACGTGAGCCGGTCGGCTCAAACTGAGAATAGAGCATGATGCGAAATTTTCTCCCTCGGCTTCAGGCCTTCGCTTCATCCGTTAGGAGTCCACTACTATGCCCTCTGCTGACTTCTGCCCAATCACCCCACGCACATTGCCAAGGGCGCTACCACCTCGCGGGCGCACAGCGGGCAGATTCCCGGGTAAGAGCATGATCTTTCCCTGCACAACCGCTGCATTTGGCTCATCCCCATGTCTCCACAGACGGGTTTCTGTGATGTTGTGCTCACTCACCCAGGGTTCGGCCTTATATGCGGTTTCCTGTTCGTCGCCTCTGCAATTGCACTTAGGCTTTTCAGACGGTCGGTCGCCCTTCCGCCCTTGCCATCGGCTAGTACTTTTAAAGGTGACTTTTCGTCTCCTCTCTGGAATATGTACAGAGGACTTTCACCTCATAAAATCATGCCCATGCCGGGCACACACAAACACATTCACTCGGACAGGCAAAAGCGTCGTTGATTTGTGCATTCCGCTGCGCTCCATTTTGCACAAACCAACGCCACTTTTGCCTTCCGGTGATGTGAGACGTTAGCACTAATAAAAATGATTACACAAGCCTCATCAGATCACTACAACGACATTATTAGAATATATAATGAAGCGGTCATCTCTGGGTCACAAACAGCTGATGAGAAGACAATTTCTCTGAAGGAAAAGCTACCTTGGTTAAAGCAGCATACTGGAAATCATTACATTATCTATGTTGCAAGTGTTGACGCCGAAATTGTTGGTTATCTTGCATTAAGCCCCTACCGCCATGGGCGATCTGCATTTTCAAAAACAGCCGAGATTAGCTATTACGTTGATAATAATAATCAGGGAAAAGGTATAGGTAACCTACTAATACAACACGCAATTAATCAGTGTCCAAAGCTTAATATTGAATCATTAATTGCGATATTACTTTCTTGCAACTTTGCAAGCATTTCTATTCTGAAAAAATTCAATTTTAAAAAATGGGGCACCATGCCAAAAATTGCGAAATTAAAGAATAGAAGTGTAGATCATTTATATTACGGCAGGCATTTAACATGAATATTCAGCAAAAAAATGCTAACAAATTGTTCAAGCTGGAAAAGAATTCAGGCATCGCACAAACAAAGCCTTATCGAAACGGCTGATCTGTTAAAAATCAAAAGATCAGCACTTTGTTGATTATTTTTCAGGAAGCGAAGTACGGATTATTTATTTCGTGGTGAGTTCAAGGTCCATCATGCGCTGAAGCGTGATAGTTGGTCATCACTCAAAACAGGCGTAAACTGGTAAATCATCCACCGTCAGAAACAGCAAAGAAAATCAGAATAACAGAATGGCAATGGGAGTTCTTAGGGAATGAAGAAAAGAACGTTATTTTCAATTGCTTATTTCACCTCTTCCCTATTTATTTGAGTGCGGAGTTCAGCTGTTAGGCGATGGGCAAGTTTGACCCTCCTCCCAATAATTACCGTACTGGTTACCAAGAGTGTTTTAACCATAGCCAGACAGCAACCGTAGCTTAACCGGATTAACTTTGAAAATCACGTACCCACCAACGCGCCTATCGCCTCTTACGTGAACCGGTCGGTTCAAACTGAGAATAGAGCATGATGCGAAACTTTCTCTCTTGGCTTCAGGCCTTCGCTTCATCTGTTAAGAATCCACTACTATGCCGTCTGCTGACTTCTGCCCAATCACCTCATGCATTACTGCATGAAGCAAGCACACTGGTGGTGGTCGTGTGTCGGGCAGATCTCCCTGCAGAGCATGATCTTTCCCTGCACAACTGCCGCATTTACCATCCCCATGTTCTCCAAGCAAATACGTAACTGAACGAAGTAATACTT
>NZ_JAAVSH020000001.1:1457541-1459861 GCF_011947365.2 endosymbiont of Lamellibrachia barhami | reverse complement strand
TTGGTATTACTTCACGTTCAGTTACGTATTACTAAAGACACTCCCAGATAACACCTTGTTTTTGTATGTAGATTACCTGGGAATTTGCGGAGAAGAAAGAGTGTGTCGGAAAAATTTACTGATTTTTCGACACTCTGTAATCGTTAGATGACTAGTAAGGCAGGATAAAAAAACACAATCTGTTGACGATGCATCAATAAAGCATTAACTCCGGCATAAATAAATAATTTTATTTGTTTTCAAATGTTATGTATATTTGAAGTTTTCCGATTGAGCGGAGATTCCAGCCTATGGTGCCGGAATTATTTACAAGAATGGGATTCCCTTGAAAGGTCAGGCCCAAAATTAGCGCGGAGTATCGTTTAGCCAGAACATTGGCTACGCAATCTGGAATGACCAATAAGTGGTTGGAGAAACAGGGGCTCATCTCTGTTAGAGAACAATGGATCAAGTTTCACTATGCTTGATGAACCGCCTGGTGCGGACCCGCATGCCAGGTGGTGTGGGGAGGGAGGGCTAGAGACCCTCCCTTACCCGATTAGCTTCTTCTATTAATTAATTTACTCTATAAGCAGCATGACAGGCCACACAGGCTGCCGTTACTTCCTGTAATGCCTTATAGGCTGATGCCGGATCACCTTCTTCTGCTTTTCTAGCAAAACGACTGGCGGCACGATGCATACCACTGCCAATATTTTTCATGCCGTCAGGCATAAACTGGGCTTGACGACCTGCCCCATGTAAGCTCATGGCACTCATACCAAGACGATTTTCAGCAATATCTGCGGCTTTATCCATTTCATCAGTGGTCAAATAGATGAGTATTTCATTGATGACTACAAGATGATCTCGCATATTTGACAGCATATGCTGTTGCATCATTTCCGGGAACTTTACCTGTTCCCTTGTATCATTGTCGGCTGCTGAGGCAGTGGATAAACAGGCTGTTATCAATAATATTATGGCAAATAGATAAAATTTCATTTTTTTGTTTCCTGTAGGGTTGAGCTTGGGCAGCGGCAAAGTCTAATAGTCATTATGTCGAGGCGTTTACTTTCTTCCACACAATATGATTACTATCTTGCCCCAGTACATCTAATCTGCCTTGCAGACTATTCAATTCATGGCGATCCATGACTCCGATTAATGAGTCGTTGTTGTCTTTTATCGCTTCTGCGAATGACTACACTAATAATCCTATTCAACTGGGTTTCCGGTTACTGCTTTTCCACCTATGAAATACGGTCTCTTTTTTACAGCTAACGTCGCAAATCACCGGCGCCAAAAAGCAGAGCGAGGAACGAGCGGCGCTTTTTGGCGTCCGAGTGAAATTGCCTTGTTATGCATTGCTACTTATGTTCTTTGGCCTTGGATCGATAGGCTCAAGTTCGCCTATATCATCATTGAATGCCAGTAATAAAGTACCACCCACAACATTTACACTCACTAACTTCTCCACCATTTTTTTATCTAAGCTGCCGGAATGATACTGCTCAAGGAATGTTAAGAAGGCATCAATAATACGGGCGTATTCCCCCTCAGTCACTCCCTCTTGAATTAATAGTTTGAAACGCTGTCCTTCTTCTGCTTCAGCGATAATTGAGAAAACAAACGAGTATTTATTATATTTATTCGTTTTTCCTAGCGTGGAAATGATTGTTACTTTCGGAGCCTTCTCACCTACAAGCCGCTCCCTTAATGACGCAAGACCTTTTTTCAGCAAGAGATAATGATCCTTCCCCATTTCTTTTAAAAATGCATCAAAGTACGACTTGCTAATATAGGCAATTACCGCGGTAGGCAGCAGCCATTCAATGCCTGCATACGGGCCGCCTTGCTCCCTTGATTCGACCTTTATTACCAACTTTTCGTTGGACACAGCGTCGATAAATTCACTAAAAATGGATTCTGGAATATTCTCTTCGTAGCTAATCCCAATGTGGGGAATGTCCATGTTCGTTTCTCTTTTAGGCATAACGTCGCCCATCAGCGGCAGCAAAAAGTGGCGCGGCTTTTGCGCAAGCAAAAGGCGTGACGCTTCTTTTGCCACCCGCTGATGGCCTGTGTGTGCCCGGCATAAGTATGATTTATGAGGAAAGTCCTCTGGGCGCATTCCGCAGTGAGACGAAAGTCACCTTTAAAGTACCAGCTGATGGTAAGGGCGGAAGGGCGACCAACCGTTTGAAAAGAAGCCTGGCGCAAAACCTGCGAGCGACGAACAGAAATCGCATATAAGGCTGAACCCCCAAGGTGAGTGAGCACATCACGAAACCCGCCTTGGAGAACATGCATAAATACGTAACCGAACGAAGTACAACAA
>NZ_JAAVSH020000001.1:1418045-1457521 GCF_011947365.2 endosymbiont of Lamellibrachia barhami | reverse complement strand
CGCCAAAACTGCAAGTGCCAGTAACCCATAGAAACCTGTAGTTGAAAAAGAGAATATTGCCTTTTGTCTTGCTTTGAATTTATATTGCTCAATATTGAACACGAAAATTTCATTAGAATTAAGATCGCCTAGATTAAGCTTTTTGACAAACTGCTCATGGTGCATACGAAATTGGCATTCCAATGCCAAATAGTAAGTATCAATTAGATAGAAAAATATTACTGGCACCAACAAAATATAACTACTAAATAGAAGATTTGGTTCCTTAATGAAAACTGCGAGCAAAACTGACGACAATGTTATACACCAGTTTTTGCACAAACTGCTATTATTGGAAAGTCTCGCGATAATCGCTTGAACCGCATTAATATGCGCTAGTACAGATGGTGATTCATTATTAATAGACATTTTAGTGATCCTCTGGGTTGAAACCTTGCATCCAACGATCAAAACCAACCCATTCGTTTGAACTGTTTTGTATATAAAATGAATCTGATGTCAGATCTAAATACGGATATAGACCTAAGTACTCCCTACCTAAGAATTCTTCCTCATCTTCATCGTCTTCGAAAATTGGTGCTACAGCTACGCGATTAGTACGTGCATCCATGTATCCCAACTCCCAAGGCATCCATACAGAGCTTTCTGCAGCTGCTGACGTCAGATAAAGTAACGAAGAACAGTTTTTCATTCTGTTTCGAAGTACTGTTGCAGTTGAACTTGTTACCTTTCCTCGATCCAAGTGAGAATCTTCAAGCCAATCAACATAAACTGTATGTCCTTTTTTTTGGAGCATGTCACGAACTTGCTTAACAACTCGAGAGTCTTCATATGAGTGCGACAGAAAAACATCATATTGCTCGGAAAATGAAAATGATTCGAAAGCCTTCTTCAGCTGACCAGATGCGAACAGCCTTTCTCTTGATTCTTCTAGAAGATAAGACTGGTCTGCATTGTAGCGCTTAAGTATTTCAGATTTTCTTATTACCGCCATATTTCTCTGCTTTGATACCTAACGCCGCAAATCACCGGAAGGAAAAAGTGGTGTTTGGTTTGTGTAAAATGGAGCGCAGCGGAATACACAAACCAAACAACGCTTTTGACTGTCCGAGTGAATTTGCCTTGTTATGCGAATATTCATGTAAAAGATGGCAAAAAGCCTTCAAGTTCAGGGCTGTTCAATAGAATTCTAGTATTCACATATTCCAAGTAACTTCTAGGGACATTGTGGCTCTTTAACCCGTTAATAATTTCAGAAGCATACGCAAGTGAGGTTTTTAATTTCTGTTTTTTCTTTCGAACTACATATGTAATAGCATTTAGCAAATTGCTCTCATTGGTGCTGGTAATTACCTGGATATATGTACGTTGATAATTACCACCTTCTCCCTCTATGGCATCTAGTGATCTTCTTTTACCAGATAGGTGCCTATAGATCAGCCCTTCAGGTATTTCATAAAGAACTCCCCATATTTGAGTGCTTCCATCAGGCACTATATCAGCGGCTGCGCATTGATTTGTACTGCTCCATACATTGAAGTCTAATTCATATTTATCTTGTGTAAATGCAGAGCCTATTACTGTGGCATCGCCATTCAATCTTGTAGTTGAATTGAGTCTTGTGGCGGACGTATTAGAACCATATTGAAATACTATTGGCATGCTAGATTCTCTATTTGTTCATAACAGTTAATGGTTGTAATTATGAATTCATGAATTCCTACCGTAATTAATAGAATTAATACACTTTATTATGCTTTTTATGGAAATATCTCTTGGTTTTATCCTCCAAGCCATAAAACTCTTTGGTCCCGTAGAGTTTGAGGTGTGAGCGTAATACTCAGGTGACTTTTCTTGTTTTTCTAAAGCGTTTAATTGACCTGTGTAAATTGCGCTCACATACCACTTATCTGAGTGCATTTGTTGATTGACATTACTTAAAGTTCTTCTCTCCTTCATTCTTTTGCAATTAGCATTTTTAAACGGATTGTCACTCATTAACTGAGCGGCCAGTAAAACTGCACTGTTAGCTATTATGCATATTGCTGGAATTTCATCAATAATAAAGACAGTTCCCTGGGTTCTTTGCTCTTCAGCCGAATCCCTCGCATCTTGTAAAGTTAAATAATAATCTTCCCAAGATCGCTCTTTAACTGTTGTTTTGCTAAATATTCCACCCCATTCATTACGGCGTTGATATAGGTTATAAACTTTAATCAAAAATGCATCAGAAACCAGTTCATCATCTGATTTACTAGAGTCCCAATTAAAATTCAGATTATTTGTGGTTAACATTTAGCACTCCGCTATTTTCTTCGCATAACATCAAAATAGGCGGCACCACCTATCTTTGTAAATGCTGCGGCATTGTTTGGGGTGATAGGCTGTCGCGTCATATTGTGTTTTCTATGGTTATAGGTTAGCGTTATTTTGACGAGAAATAAAATCCTTGCCATGGAGGGCCTGGAATGACCGATCATTCTGTTATAGATTACACCGATAAAGTTGCGCTGTTCTGGCACAACTATCAGAAAACACTAGAAAAAAGAAAGATTTCTGAACGTGTGCAACTTTGGTACGCACGATATGTCGAGACCTATCTGAAGTACTACGATTCCATCAGGCTACGTTCCCATACTCCTGATCATTTGGCGTCCTATTTCAAAAGAATAGGGCAACAGCCTGGTTTGGAAGGCTGGAGATTTCTGCAGATAATCGATGCGTTGCAGTTGTTGTTTTGCCACCATGTCAAATCAAGGTGCTGTGACGATTTTGACTGGGCCTACTGGAAAACAACTGCACGAAGTCTGGATCTTGATCATCCTACCTTGGCGCGTGAAGTTGCGGCAGCGGACGATCCTAATCTATTAGTGCCCACAGGAAATTCACTGCTTACTAGTTTCTACCAGCATTTTCCCGACCTATACAGGCGCTATGTTATTACGATCAGGTTGAGGGGGATGGCGATTCGGACGGAACAGACATACGGAGAGTGGATCGCCCGTTTTCTGGCATTTCATCACTGGACATCTGTTGAGAGTCTCGATGCTGATGCGGTCTCCCGGTATCTTGAGTATCTTGCAGTACAGCGCAATGTGTCCGCCTCTACCCAGAATCTGGCGTTAAATGCGCTTGTTTTCCTGTTTCGTGAGATAGAGGGTAAGAACATCGATGGCATGGAAGGATTTGTCCGAGCACGGCCAAAACGAAAGCTACCCACAGTCCTATCTGTCGTTGAGGTCAAGTCGTTGCTTGATGAAATGTCCGATAAACCTCGCTTAATGACTTCGCTGCTCTATGGCACCGGTATGCGACTCATGGAGTGTATGCGGCTGCGGGTAATGGATCTTGACTTTGCCTACCAGCAGATCACCATCAGAGACGGGAAGGGGGGGAAGGATAGGGTGGTTCCCTTGCCCAATTCACTAATCAGCCAGATAAAAAATCAACTGGATGAGGTGAAGGAGATACATGATCAGGATCTAACTGGTGGATTTGGTCTGGTCTATCTGCCCCATGCGCTTGCGAGAAAGTACCCCAATGCTGGCAGGGAGTTGCGTTGGCAATATCTTTTTCCCGCCACACGCTTGTCAACGGATCGCCGGTCGGGGCTGACGAGAAGGCATCATCTGCATGAGTCGGTTTTGCAAAAAGCGGTCAAGCGTGCGGCAACCCAGGTGAAGATCAACAAACGAGTAACCTGCCATACTTTTCGTCACTCGTTTGCGACCCATCTGTTGGAGAATGGTTACGATATTCGAACTGTACAAGAGTTACTGGGCCATTCCAATGTGGCTACCACCGAAATCTATACTCATGTGCTTCAGCGTGGTGGAAAGGGCGTTCGCAGTCCGGTCGATCTGTTGGCTCCCTGATCCCGTTCTGAACACGGAGGGCGTTCATCGGAATACGCCGGCTCAGAGGTAGAGCAGTTCTGACCAGCGATTTTCATCCTTCATTTTTTGTCTCATCGCATTCCAGGTCTCCGTGGAGCCTGCAAACTGGGCCAGAATATTGTCCAGCGCGTCATTGGCCTTGCGTGTGCCCGCAAGAAATACATAGGTCTTCGGATCCTGCAGCATACTCCAGGCTTCTGTTGCGTGTTCGTCCAGGGTCAGTTCCAGTGCTTCATCGGCATTTACGCCATATTTGTTGCTGATGCTCTGATAAGCTTCAAAGGTCTCATTCGTATAGTAGTTGGCGAAGTCGTTGTCGACGTCATTCATATAGAGCAGATCAAGTCCGTTCTTATCGCCGAAAAAGAGTCTGACTTTTCCATCCCATCCCTGGTGTGTGCTGTAGATGTGTTGGATAAAGGCGCGAAAGGGGGCGATACCCGTTCCACTGCCGATCATCAGCAGGTTGCTGTCTCGCGCCTTCGGCATGTTGAAGGCACTCTTGTATGGACCTGTGAGTGTGATCGGGTCGCCGGGTTTTGCATCACAGAGGTAGTTTGAGGCGATGCCCGGAAACTGTTCGCCTGAGACCTCATCGATATAGAAGCAACGGCGAACAATGATCTCGATCTCGATCTCATCTTCGCCCTGCTTGTCACGTGCATTGGCGATGGAGTAGTAGCGATGATGGGGTTTGGTTCCAAAGGCGTGGGGGCCTGGCACCAGTACGCCGATGGTTTGTCCTTCCTGGAAACGAAAAGCGGGGTCGGCGATACCTAGCCTGATGGCCGTGACTTCATCGGTATCGTCGGGCGAGATGCGTCGGCTGTCGATTACCACGGCAGGGCAGGTATTGCTCCAGGCGCTATCTGGTGTGGGATTATTCATGGTTTGTTCCATGTCAGTTGAGAGGTGACAGAGAAGGAAGAGCAATCCTCTGTGGTGTCAATCTCTGCCCTAGTATGTTCTTCAGCTGGGCTGAGGAGTGATAGAGAAGTGAAGAGCAACTGGTGTCATCAAACAAATTGCTGCCAGTGAAATTTTATCACTGGCGACCTATTTCCTTTGCAGATGTCATCGACTCAGCTGCTCCCGTGACAATGCAGGAACCACAGCAAAGAAGGCGGCCCACAGTCCCAGTCTGTCGTTGAGGTCGTCGCCGCTTGATGAAATGTCCGATAAACCGCCACGACTTCTGCCGTCGGCGTATACCGGTGCTGCGACCTAGCGGAGTGCGGCTGCGGGTAATGGATCTTGACTTTGCCTACCGCCAGCAGATCACCACGGTGAGACGGAAGTGGGGAAGGATAGGGTGGTTCCTTGCCCACTCCATCAATCAGCCGATAAAAATCAACTGGATGAGGTGAAGGAGATATGATCAGGATCTGACTGGTGGATTGGTCTGGCCCATTCTGCCCATGCGCTTGCGAGAAAGTACCCAATGCTGGCAGGAGTTGCGTTGGCACATTTTTCCGCCACACGTTTGTCAACGGATCGCCGGTCGGGGCTGACGAGAAGGCATCATCTTACGAGTCGGTTTGCAAAAAGCGGTCAAGCGTGCGGCACCCAGAAGATCAACAAACGAGTAACCCGCCATAATTTTCGTCACTGCTTCCAGACCCACTTGTTGAATTGTTACGATATTCGACAACCAGGCTAAGAGTTACTGGGCCATTCCAATGTGGCTACCACTGAAATCTATACCCATGTACTTCAGCGCGGTGGAAAGGGCGTTCGCAGTCCGGTCGATCTGTTGGCTCCCTGATCCCGTTCTGAACACGGAGGGCGTTCATCGGAATACGCCGGCTCAGAGGTAGAGTAGTTCAGACCAGCGATTTTCATCCTCTATTTTCTGTTTCAGGGTATCCCAGGCCTCAGCGGAGCCTGCATGCTGGCTCAGAATATTGTCCAACATGTCATTGGCTTTGCGGGTGCCTGCAAGAAATACATAGGTCTTCGGATCTTGCAGCATGCTCCAGGCTTCTGCTGCGTATTCGTTCAGGGTCAGCTCCAGCGCCTTGTCGGCGTCGATCACATACTTGTTGCTAATAGACTGGTAAGCTTCAAAAGTCTCTTCCATATAGTAGTTGGCCAGGTCGTTGTCGACGTCATTCATATAGAGCAGATCGAGTCCGCTCTTATCGCCAAAAAAGAGTCTGACTTTTCCATCCCATCCATGGTGGTTACTGTAGATGCGTTGGATAAAGGCGCGAAAGGGGGCAATGCCTGTTCCGGTCCCGATCATCAGCAGGTTGCTATCGCGCTTCTTTGGTATGTTGAAGACGCTCTTGTATGGACCTGTGAGGGTGATTTGGTCGCCTGCTTTGGCATCACAGAGGTAGTTTGAGGCGATGCCCGGAAACTGTTCGCCTGAGACCTCATCGATATAGAAGCAACGGCGAACAATGATCTGGATCTCGATTTCATCGTCGGTTTGCCTGTCACGCGCATTGGCGATGGAGTAGTAGCGATGATGAGGTTTGGTTCCAAAGGCGTGGGAGCCTGGCACCAGCACGCCGATGGTTTGTCCTTCCTGGAAACGAAAAGCGGGATCGCTGATGCCTAGCCTGATGGCTGTGACTTCATCGGTATCGTCGGGCGAGATGCGTCGGCTGTCGATTACCACGGCAGGGCAGGTATTGCTCCAGGCGCTATCTGGTGTGGGATTATTCATGGTTTGTTCCATGTCTGGTGGATCAATCTGGGTAGTAAAAAAGAGACGGCATAGGCCGCCTCTTTTCTTTCCAAGGCTCAAAGTTACTTGTTTACCCGGTTTTCGATCAAGTGTTCAACAACGGAAGGGTCCGCCAGTGTCGAAGTATCACCCAAAGCATCGATCTCATTGGCAGCGATCTTGCGCAGGATGCGGCGCATGATTTTTCCGGAACGGGTCTTGGGCAGACCGGGAGCCCATTGGATGATGTTGACCTTGGCGATAGGGCCGATCTCTTTGCGCACCACTGCGACCAGATCGGCCTTCAGTTCGTCGACATACTCTTCGCCGCCCATGAGGGTGACATAGGCGTAGATGCCCTGGCCGGTGATTTCGTGGGGATAACCCACCACAGCGGCCTCTGCGACCTTTTTATGCAGTACCAGCGCCGATTCGATCTCGGCGGTGCCCAGGCGGTGCCCGGAGACGTTGAGTACGTCGTCGACACGTCCGGTGATCCAGTAGTAACCGTCCTTGTCGCGCTTGGCGCCATCGCCGGTGAAGTAGTAGCCGGGGTACATCTGGAAGTAGGTCTCGTAGAAACGCCGATGGTCTCCATAGAGCGTGCGCATCGAGGATGGCCAGGGGTGTTTGATAGCAAGGTTGCCGAAAGCGGGATTGCCTTCGATCTCCTTGCCTTCGTCATCCAACAGCACCGGTATCACGCCGAAGAAGGGCTGGGTGGCGGAGCCGGGTTTGAGCGGGGTGGCACCGGGCAGGGGGGTCAGCATGTGGGCGCCGGTCTCGGTCTGCCACCAGGTATCGACAATGGGGCAGTTGTTGTTGCCTACCACGCGGTTGTACCACTCCCAAGCCTCCGGGTTGATCGGTTCGCCGACTGTGCCGAGCAGACGCAGGCTCTTGCGGCTGGTTGCCTTTACAAACCCCTCTCCGCAGGCCATCAGTGCGCGGATGGCGGTGGGCGCGGTGTAGAAGCTGGCGACATTGTGTTTGTCGACCACTTGCCAGAAACGGCCTGCATCTGGGTAGGTGGGGATGCCTTCGAACATCAGACTGATCGCGCCGTTGGTGAGCGGCCCGTAGACGATGTAGCTGTGACCGGTGACCCAGCCGATGTCGGCGGTACACCAGTAGACTTCGCCGTCCTTGTAGTCGAAGACGGTTTTGTGGGTCATTGCTGCCTGCAGCAGGTAGCCGCCGGTGGTGTGCAGTACGCCCTTGGGCTTGCCGGTGGAGCCGGAGGTGTAGAGGATGAAGAGCGGGTCTTCCGCATCCATCTGTTCCGGCTCGCAGACCGGGTCGGCAGAGGCCAGTGCTTCGTGGTACCAGACGTCGCGGCCATCGGTCCACTCGACGGCTTCCCCGCCGTGCTTTACGACGATGGAGGTGTGTACGTCAGGGCAGTTGGCCAGCGCAGCGTCGGCGTTGGCCTTAAGGGGCAGATGCTTACCGCCACGGATCGACTGGTCGGCGGTGATCAGGCACTGGCAGTCGGAATCGAGGATACGATTTTTCAGTGCGTCTGGTGAAAAGGCGCTGAAGACGATGGAGTGCACTGCCCCGATACGGGTGCAGGCCAGCATGGCCACAACCGCCTCGGGGATCATCGGCATGTAGATGGAGACCCTGTCGCCTTTTTTTACGCCGCGGGATTTGAGTACGTTGGCGAACTTGTTGACGTCGGCGTGCAGTTCACTGTAGGTGATCTTTTTGTCGACACCTGGGTCGTCAGATTCCCAGAGGATGGCGGTCTGGTCGCCCCGGGTCTCCAGGTGGCGGTCGAGGCAGTTGTAGGAGACGTTGAGCTTGCCCCCCTTGAACCACTCGATGTGGAGGTCGTCCTCTCCAAAGCTCCAGTCCAGTGTCTTGTCCCACTTGCTGAACCAGGTGAGGTACTCTTCGGCCTGTTCCCCCCAAAAGCCCTCGGGGTCGTCCACGGAGCGTTTGTACATCTCCTGATACTGTTCTGCGGTGACATTCGCCTGGGCGGCGAAATCGGCAGGCACTGGGTAGACCTTCTCATCAGCCATCTTTTTCTCCTCGATTCAGTGGTTCTTTCATTGCGTTTATAAAGTACCTTGTCCGAAAGGTCCATATTTCCGGATAGTATCGCTAACTTGTATTACTGCTTTATGAATCCGGCTGCCGGTAGCTCATCAGACGTGAGGGTGACAGCCAGAAAAGAGCCGCCTCCTCACCCTCGGCAAGTTCGCGTTTGACCAGCACTTCTCCGTGGTTGGTGCGCCAGCGAATGACGCTGTCAGGGGCCGGTGCGGTTACCGCCGCTCTGCTCTCATCCTCGGCGTCTCCCAACTGCTGGAGCAGTTGGGTCTGCAATTGCTCATGGTAGCCCGGATGGTATATCAGTTTCAGGGCGCTGATATGCTGAGCGGAAAAAAAGAGTGTCAGATATTTTGCCGGGATGCCGTTGAAGGTGCCGATCCTTGTCAGGCAGAGATGATTGCCGAAGCTGGTCTCCCGCGTTTCGCACTGCCAGGTGATATCAGGATAGACCGTTTTCAGTTCGGTCTCGGTGAATGCGGCATCCAGCTCCTTGAGATTGAATTCGATTGAGTTCTCGCCTTTGAGCCAGAGAAAGACCGAATCGGAGCGGCGTTGTCCATCATCGGTCATTACCAGCCAGAAGATGGGACCTATGACTATGCCCAGCAGGATGAGTTTTTTGTAGAGTTCTAGCAGCACTGTCTATGATCCTTTTCGGTTAATGCCACAGGAACTGGCCGATGGTGCAGTTTTCCGGCCGGGGCGCTGTCTCGGCGGCCATGGCGAGAAACAGTTCGGCAGTCGCCACCGCGTCACTGAGTGCATTATGCGCCTTATACATCGGCAGATTGTAGCGCGGACGCAGATTGAAGAGCCGGAGGTCGCCGATCTGAATGGTGTGGTTGCGTCGCTCGAAACGTCTTTGCGCAAGGATCAGGGTATCGATGGTGGGGATCACAAAAGGCGCTCCATACAATCGGCGGCATGCGGCATCGATGAAATTCTGTTCGATGCTGGCATAGTGGACCAGCATGACCTTGCCTGCCAGCATGCGCAGCAGATCAGGCAGGACCGCTTCCAGCGGTGAGCCGGCAGCGGACCTGTCGTCGGTGATCTGGTGGATCACTGCCGAGGCCTCCGGGATATCCTCCACCACGCTGATTATCTCATGGCGGGTAGAGTCGAGACGGATGGTCATGTTGTCGATCTGCACCAAGCCATAGCTCAGAATGCTGTGCTTGGCGGGATCAAGCCCGGTTGTTTCCAGATCCAGTGAGACGATTCCGGTTTCGCTGCAGCGGGTGTTTTTTTCGACCTGCGGTGCCGACAGGAAATCCTGCATGACACCAGGGCCGGTTTTGGCCAGTGCCCGCTTGCGTTGAGACTCCTTGCTGAGGAAGCGTTCCCACATAACTCACCCGAAACGTCCGAGCTGGTAACGGCTTTCCAGGGTCTCCTGCATGCTCTGGATGACCTTGAAGGCGTCCTTCAGATGGGTTCTTTCCAGTTCGGAGAGGCTGTCAGGCGGCAGGTAGTTGTCCGGAGGAACCCCATTGCGGATCTGTTCCGCCTGGTGGTTCATGCGCAGGATGGCGATGAACTCCAGCGCATCCTCCAGATTCTCCCCCATCTCTTCGCTGAGTGAAGAGGTCTGCATCGCGGCGCGCAGCCGGTCGGTGGTATTGGTTGCGGGCAGTCCCCCGGCAAGAGCCAGAACGCGGGCGATATCGGTGATCGGCACAATGCCCCGATGTTTGATGTCGAAGGTGTCATCGTGTTTACCGTCATGGATCAGTACGAAGGTGCGGAAGAAGCCGAGTGGCGGCTTGTGCTGCAGGGCATTCGAGGCCATAAAGGCGATGAAGATGCCGTTGTTTTTGGTCTTTGCCAGAATTGACCCCTGCAGTGCTTCGAACAGGTTGTCGTCTCCATAGACCGGGCTGAGGTCGAAAAAGATGCTGGAGAGCATCAATGCCATAGGGTCGGGTTTGTCGATCCACCCATTGAAGTATTCACACCAGACGCGCAATGGCTGCCGCCACTTGGGGTTGCTGGCCATGGCTTTTCCGGGGCAGTAGACGTAACCGCAGGTATTCAGCCCGTCGGTGACGAACTTGGCGAGGGCGGCGAAATAGGTCTCGTGCTCCGGCTTCATCTTGTTGGAGATGATCAGCGCGTTGTCCTGATCCGAGTGTGATGTCTGTTCCCGTCGCGCCTGTGAACCGCCGGCAACCCAGACATAGGGCACGGGTGGCGCGCCGAGTTTCTCTTCCGCCATTTCGATCAGGCGGCGGGTGACTGAATCGGTGATGCAGGAGACCGACTCTCCGATATGCAGGGCAGAGGCGCTGGCGTTGCTGAGATGGAGCTGCAGGTCGGGTAGCCGTTTACAGGCCAGCGCCAGATCTTCGATGGTCTTAGATTTGCGGATGTCGGTGGCGATGAAGGCGGAGTTGGTGTTTTGCTGCCGCGCCAGATCGCTGGCGGTCAACATGCCGAAGATTTTGCCATCCTTCAAAACCGGCAGATGATGGACATGCAGCCGCGTCATGAGCAACAGGGCGTGAATCATCAGGGCGTTATGCCGGATGCTCTCCAGGTTGGTCGACATGATGAGTCTGGCCGGTTGGTCGCTCGATAGCCCTTCGGCAATACAGCGTTTGCGCAGATCGCGGTCCGTGATCATGCCTACCAGTTTGTCTCCATCGCGGATCATGACGGAGGAGACGTTATTCTCGGTCATGCGCTGGGCAGCCTGCCGGATCGAGCGGTTGACGTTGATGAAAACCGCAGGTTTTTTCAACAGTTCATGGATTTCCACCGACATGTGGGCGGTGTTGTTTGAGGACGTCGGCCGGGTGCCGCCGACAGCCCGCTTCAGCCGTTCCCGCATCGATTCGCTGAAGTGCTGATCAAAGGTGGCGGAGGTTTTTCTCAGCTCTCTGAGTTTTTCGCAGGGCAACAGATAGAGCAGTGAGTCCTCAACGGCAGTGCCGTGGTGGCCCTGTTCGAGGTCGACGAGTTGGCAGGGGACGGGATAGATATCACCTTCACCCAATTTCTCGATCAGTTTGCCGTTTTTGCCCCTCAGCTCAATGGCGCCGGAGCGTACCAGGTAGATGAAGCTGTCATCGCTGTCAGCAGGCGGAAAGTCGCTTTCGCGGCGCAGATAACGGATATCCAGGGATTTCGGCAGTTGATTGAGCGCCTCTTCCGGCAACGCGTCAAAGGGTGGGCGTTGTGCAAGAAAATCTCTGATTTCGACCAGTTCGATTTCCATGGGGCAATACTAACCGAATATGGAGGGAAAAGGTGTTTTGAGTGGTGTTCGTTTTTTAACCACGAAGCGCACGAAGCACACGAAGAAAATAATTGTTATTCAATTGGTTGCCTTAGTGATCTTTATGGTTGGATGTGGGTTTCAGAACGAACACTACTCAAAACAGCTCTTCAAGGAAAAGGCCCCGCGTGAGCGGGGCCGGTTTCAGGTTTTTACAGGATCAGTGATTAGTGCTCCACAGCGGCGGCGGCACCCTTGGGGATACGGATGTCTTCCACCAGGTGCTGGATGTGCTCCGGAGGCGGGGCAGTTATCTTGGATACGGCGATTGCCACCGAGAAATTGACCACTGCGCCGATCGCACCAAAGGCGTTTGGAGAGATGCCAAAAAACCAGTTGGGATCCATATCACCCAGGAAAGCGGTACCGGGGATAAACATGATGCCCTTGTGCTGGAACACATAGAGCATGGTGACACCGATACCGGCAGTCATGCCCCAGATGGCGCCTGCGCGATTCATCTTCTTGTTGAAGATGCCCATCATCAACGCCGGGAAGATCGAACTGGCGGCAAGACCAAAGGCGATGGCCACGGTGCCCGCTGCAAAATCCGGCGGATGCAGTCCGAAATATCCCGCCAGTGCGATGGCGCCCGCCATGGCAAAACGTCCCGCCAATAACTCGTTCTTCTCCGAGATGTTCGGGTTCATGACACCCTTGATCAGATCGTGGGAGATCGAGGAGGCGATAGCCAGCAGCAGACCAGCAGCCGTCGAGAGCGCTGCTGCAAGACCACCGGCAACCACCAGTGCAACCACCCAGTTGGGCAGATTGGCGATTTCGGGATTGGCCAATACCATGATGTCACGGTCGACCTTGGTCATCTCGTTACCTTTCCAACCGAAGGCATCGGCCTTGGCGGCGAACTCTGGATTCTTGTCATTGTAGTACTGGATGCGACCGTCGCCGTTCTTATCTTCGTACTGCAGCAGACCGGTCTTCTCCCAGTTCCTGAACCACTGGGGGCGTTCGGCGTAGGAGAGGTTGCCCTCGGCAGAACCCACTTCACCCACCTGAATAGTGTTCATCAGGTTCAGGCGGGCCATGGAGCCCACTGCGGGTGCGGTGGTGTAGAGGATGGCGATGAATATCAGCGCCCAACCGGCGGTGGAGCGAGCGTCCGCAACCTTCGGCACGGTGAAGAAGCGGATGATGACGTGGGGCAGGCCTGCGGTGCCAATCATCAGCGACAGGGTGTAGACGAACATGTTCAGCTTACTGCCCATGACTTGAGTCGTGTACTCCTTGAAGCCGAGCTCCGTTACCACCAGATCGAGTTTCTCCAGCATATACATGCCGGAGCCGTCAGCCATGGTGCCCCCCAGACCCAGTTGGGGGAAGGGGTTGCCGGTGATGTTCAGGGAGATGAACACGGCAGGCACGGTATAGGCGAAGATCAGTACACAGTACTGGGCGATCTGGGTATAGGTGATACCCTTCATGCCACCCATAACGGCGTAGATGAAGACTATGCCCATGCCGATGTAGAGGCCGGTGTCGTAGTCCGTTTCCAGGAAGCGGGAGAAGGCGACGCCGATGCCCTTCATCTGACCGATTACATAAGTCACCGAGGCCAGGATCAGACAGATGACGGCCACGATGCGGGCAGTGCGTGAGTAGTAACGGTCGCCGATAAACTCCGGCACGGTGAACTTGCCGAACTTGCGCAGATAGGGCGCAAGCAACAGGGCAAGCAGTACATACCCGCCGGTCCAGCCCATCAGAAAGACCGATGCGCCGTAGCCGTTGAAGGCGATGAGGCCTGCCATGGAGATGAATGATGCGGCAGACATCCAGTCAGCAGCGGTCGCCATGCCGTTGGCGATGGGGTGAATGCCGCGTCCCGCAGCATAGAATTCGCCGGTGGTGCTGGCGCGTGCCCAGAAGGCGATGCCGATGTAGAGGGCAAAGGTGATGCCCACAATGGTATAAGTCAGTGTTTGCAGATCCATATCAGTCTCCGTCTCCTAGTCTTCGTGAACGTCGAATTCACGATCCAACGCATTCATGCGTTTGGCATAGATAAAGATCAATACCAGGAAAGTGAAGATAGAGCCCTGCTGGGCAAACCAGAATCCAAGACCCACACCGCCGATTTTGATGGTGTTGAGAGGTTCCACCAGGATGATGCCGAATCCGTACGAGACGATAAACCATATCACCAGCAGTATGCTTACCAGGCGGATGTTCGCCCGCCAGTACTCTTCTGCGCGATTACTCATAGTTGTGATCACTCCAGGGTTGCACGGGGTTGCCTGTCGGCAGTCCGTCTGAATGGGTGAGGTCCAGATCAGAAGGATTGGCCATGGTGCCCGTAGTTATTATTCCGTATCCCGCAAGGCCGGATACTGCACCTTGGATTCTCGTTTCCGGCTCTCGTGAAAGTCAAACAAAACAAGGGATTGTTGCCAGTGTTTATTTCAAGAGGCTGGGTTTTGGGGTGTTTGGTAACAGGTGTGATTCGTTGGTGTTACCGAATGATGCGCTTTGACTTGCTTGATCCTGCTTGTTGGAAATCACATTGATTTGCTGATCTGGATCATCAATCTCCCTCATTTTTAATGTTTGGCGTCAGAAAGGGGCAGAAAATCATCCATACTATGGATAGGCGATAGATTCCTGGGCAAAGGGTCAATACAGGACAGGAGAGCGTCGTTGATTGCGGGTAAATGCGGACGGGATTTCACCTGAGGACTATAAGAATTTAGAAAAAATCGGGCGGTGTTCCTTGGGAGCGGGAACGTGAAGCAGGGTTGGGAATTTGCTAAAACCGAGGTATTGAGGGAGCGATTAAAGGATTCATTGTTACAGTCATCCGACTATCGTTATCTTCATCGATTGCACTGCGTATTGTTGGTGAACAATGGTCTGGATTCTGAGCAGGTCGCTGAATGTTTTGATGAAAATCCCCGTTCGATTGAACGCTGGGTAGAGCAATTTAAGCAGCAGGGTGAGGAGGGGCTGCTTGACGAGAAGCGGCGTGGTCGCCCGTCCACACTGGATGCAGATACACTCGCGGCTCTCGGCAGGGCGATCAAGCGCCATCCAAGGGAGTTTGGTTTTTTCAAGGCGCGTTGGGACAGCCATCTGCTGCAGAACCATCTTCAATCCAGATACCACATCAAGCTGGGATTGCGTCAATGTCAGCGGATATTCAATAAACTGAAAAGCGGGGAGTGAAATGTAGGCCTGATCAAGCGTAGCGGATCAGGAAAAATATCTCATAGTCAGACAACAAATACCGGATCCGCTACGCTTGATCCAGCCTACATATTCTCTTTATGAATCCACCAGTATCCCACCGGCGTATCTCTATATATTCCAAATAAGATAGAGCGTCTTCATTTCAATGGCCGGTCCGGTATCGATAAAACAAACCTCTGTGATCCTGTTTGCGTTGGGTCTGCTCATACTGACTCAATGTTCAGGTAGCGAAAATAATGGCTTCGATCTGAAGGATGCGCTGATACCGGTCGATGAAATCTATCATGGTGGTCCGGCAAAGGATGGTATCCCCGCTATCGATAATCCCCGATTTCAACGTGCAGACGAGGCGGTGAATCTCCGGTCGGAGATGCGGGTGCTGGGTATCAGCCGAAACGGGGTGAGCAAGGCCTATCCCGTTTCGATTCTCAATTGGCATGAGATCGTCAATGATCAGATTGGTAATGAACCGGTGGTGATTACCTATTGTCCCTTGTGCGGTAGCGGGGTGGCCTATTCCGCCAGGATGGGGGGCGGTGTTTTGCATTTTGGCGTCTCTGGTCTGCTCTACAATAGCGACGTGCTGCTCTATGACCGTGAAACTGAATCTCTCTGGTCGCAGTTGAAACATCAGGCGGTATCCGGGAAGAAAAAGGGGAGCCGGTTGAAGATGCTGGCCCTGGAGCATACGACTTGGGGGCGCTGGTTGGAACGGCATCCCGAAACCCTGGTGCTTTCAGAGGATACCGGTTATCTCCGGAGCTATGGGGTTGATCCCTATGCGGGTTATGAGAATGATGAGGGTCTCTATTTTCCGGTTGCCAATCCCGATCCACGCTATCATCCCAAGGCCCGTGTAATCGGGCTGGAGGTCGATGGTGTCTGGAAGGCCTATCCCTTCTCCGAATTGGACAAGGCCGGTGGGCGGGTCACGGATCATTTTGCCGGGAGCGACTACATTGTCAGTTATGATCGTCAGAGCCGTTCTGCCTGGGTGGAGGATCTTCAAGGTGACCTGGTGCCTGCTGTATCAACTTTCTGGTTTGCCTGGACGGCGTTCCATCCTCAGAGTCATGTCTATGTCTCCAGCCCTGAGACGAACCGTTGATATTTATCATGGCGGTTCATCGAGTGGGGTGATCGAATGAGGCTCGATTTTGAAGATCTCCCGTTAGCCGCCCATGTGTATCACCGTACTCTCGAAAAATTCTGCCAACGCCCGGCCTAAATCCAGGATTTGGCAATGGCTGACCCGAACGCCTCTGCGGCTCCTGGGCAGCGCCAGTGTGGTTTTTCTGCTGTTGGCCGCTGGAGACTACCTGCTGAGTGAGACTGTGTCTGTCTGGCTGCGTCTCAATCTGTTGTTCGGCGTCGCGCCACTTCCGTTTTTCGGTTATCTGTTGCAGCGCTATCCCGAATGGTTGAAGCGTTCGCCGGTTCCCTATGTCCGCTACGGAGCGCTCTTCTTTCTCTTTACCGCAGCGCAGGTCGCTTTTCATCTCTCCCGGCAGATTGGTGGCGAACCGGGGTTGTTCTATCTCGCGCTGCTGGCTGTTGGTTGGTACCTCGCTATCACTTCTCTGGTCGGAATCTATCGCTTTGCTCTGGATAGCCATCGTATTTCAGAGGGCTGGATCAATGGTCTGCTCTATGTCGGCGCGGCGGCGCTGCTGCTCTCTGGATTAGGCCTGATGTTGGGGGAACTCGCGCTGTCGAATGCCGGTTTCTGGCTGGGATTGGGGGGATGGTTGCTGCCGTCGTTGCTGCTTGCCGCGGTCCGTCCGCTTTTGCGGCCGGGTCAAGCGTTACATATTCCCTAAGCGCGTCACTTTCCGTATTATCTTCAGGCAATTTTTGGGCGGATATGCCCGCAACTGAATTGCCTCTATGAGCGACACCATCGATTCAACACTCGAGGGCGTGGAACAGGTCCCCCTCGGCGACTTTACCGAAAAGGCGTATCTGGACTACTCCATGTACGTCATTCTCGACCGCGCACTGCCACACATTGGTGACGGCCTCAAGCCGGTGCAGCGGCGCATCGTCTATGCAATGTCGGAACTCGGTCTGAGTGCCACCGCAAAGTTCAAAAAATCCGCCCGTACCGTGGGCGACGTGCTTGGCAAGTTTCATCCCCACGGTGACAGCGCCTGCTACGAAGCGATGGTGCTGATGGCGCAGAATTTTTCCTATCGCTACCCGCTGGTGGACGGTCAGGGCAACTGGGGTTCGCCGGATGACCCCAAGTCTTTCGCCGCAATGCGCTATACGGAATCGCGCCTCACACCCTATGCCCAGGTGTTGCTTGCGGAGCTGGGTCAGGGAACCGTGGAGTGGGAACCCAATTTTGACGGCACGTTGAAAGAACCCTCGTTGCTGCCCGCGCGTCTGCCCAACGTGCTGCTGAACGGCGCGTCCGGTATCGCAGTGGGTATGGCGACCGATATCCCACCGCACAATTTGCGGGAGGTTGCCAGCGCCTGCATCCATCTGCTGGAGACGCCGAAGGCGACCCTTGAGGATCTGATGGTCTATATCAAAGGGCCGGACTATCCCACCGATGCGGAGATCATTACCCCACCGGCAGACCTGCGCAAGATGTATGAGACCGGCAACGGATCGATTCGCATGCGTGCCCGGTTCGAGCTGGAACATGGCGATATCATTGTTACCGCACTGCCGCATCAGGTATCCGGCTCGCGCATCATGGAGCAGATCGCCCATCAGATGCAGACGAAAAAGCTGCCGATGGTGGAGGATCTGCGGGATGAGTCGGATCATGAAAACCCCACCCGGTTGGTGATCATGCCCCGTTCGAACCGGGTCGACGTGCCGCGTCTGATGTCCCACCTCTTCGCCACCACTGATCTGGAGCGCACCTACCGGGTCAATGTCAATCTGATCGGCACCAACGGGCGGCCGGCGGTGAAGGATCTCCGCACCCTGCTGGCGGAGTGGCTGGCATTCCGTACAGCAACTGTCACACGGCGTCTGCAGTACCGTCTGGATCAGGTGCTGGATCGCCTGCACATCCTTGAAGGCTTGATGATCGCCTACCTCAATATCGATGAGGTGATTGCGATTATCCGCCATGAAGATGATCCCAAGGCGGAGTTGAAAAGCCGTTTCGGTCTCTCCGACCGCCAGGCCGAGGCGATCCTCAATCTGCGCCTGCGCCACTTGGCGAAGCTGGAGGAGATCAAGATCCGCGGAGAGCAGGAGGCGCTGGAGACTGAGCGGGAGTGGTTGGAAAAGACACTGAACTCCAAGCAGCGCCTGCGTACCCTGATTCGCAAGGAGATCCAGGCCGACGCTGAAAAATATGGCGACGAGCGGCGCTCTCCCATCGTCGAACGCGAAACGGCGGAAGCGCTGGATGAAACAGAACTGACGCCCAGTGAGCCGGTGACCGTGATCCTTTCGGAGAAAGGGTGGGGACGAGCTGCCAAAGGACACGATATCGATCCGGCCGGACTCAACTACAAGGCAGGGGACAGTTACCTTGCCTCCGTTCGGTTGCGCAGTAATCAGTCTGCCATCTTCATCGACTCCAGTGGTCGCAGTTACTCTCTTCTGGCGCATACGCTGCCTTCCGCCCGTAGTCAGGGCGAGCCACTGACGGGGCGTTTCTCTCCTCCGGGTGGATCGGTGTTTTCCGCCGTGTTGGGCGGAGATCCCAAGGTTTGGTATCTGCTGGCATCCGATGCGGGATACGGTTTTCGGGTCCAGATGAAAGCCATGTTTGCCAAGAATAGGGCGGGTAAGTCGATGCTCACCCTGCCCAAGGGGGCGAGAGTGTTGCCGCCGGTGACGTTGGGGGATCCTGCGACAGACCGGGTGGTCGCCGTGACCAACGAAGGCCGCATGCTGGTTTTTCCTGTTGCCGAACTGCCGGAACTCTCACGAGGCAAGGGAAACAAGATTATCGCTATTCCAGGCAAGCGTGTGGAAGCGCGGCAGGAGTTTGTCGTGGCGCTCACAGTGGTGCCGGAGGACGGGCACCTCAAGGTTTGTGCCGGGAAACGCCATATCACCCTCAAACCTGCTGATCTGGACCGCTATCAGGGAGAGCGGGGGCGGCGCGGCAACAAGTTGCCGAGAGGTTTTCAGCGAGTCGACGGCCTCCAGGTGCCTGTTTAAATTGGCAAACGTAGGCCGGTTCAAGCGCAGCGGAACCGGCGGGAAGTGTTTCGCACAAGCCTGAATGCCCGATCCGCTACGCTTGATCGGGCCTACATCCGGGGCGGTTGATAATCCCCTTAAAACAGAGCGCTGTTGATCCAGTAATGGCACAGCACAGAGACGCAGAAACCCAGCATTATCGCAGGTGTCCAGCGCAGGTGGGCGAAAAAAGTGTAACGTCCGTAGGACTGTCCCATCAGCGCGATCCCGGCCGCTGAGCCTATGGAGAGCAGGCTGCCGCCGATGCCTGTGGTGAGGGTAACGGTGAGCCAGTCTCCGAGCGCCATTTGCGGATTCATCGCCAGTACCGCGAACATCGTCGGGGTGTTTTCCACCACGGCGGAATAGAGGCCGACCATCAGATTGGCCACGTCTGTGCCCCACTGGCCATACATCACGGCCTCGGCCATCGAGAGCCAGCCGATATAGGCAAGTCCCCCCACGCTGAGCGCGATACCGTAGAGGAACAGGATGGCGTCCCATTCAGCGCGCGATATGCGCTGAAAAACGTCGAACGGTGTTTTCTTCAAACTGGGTAGCGGACCGCCGATCCACTCCTCCTCACCGGTGTGTTCCTCGTCGTTGTGGGTCTTTTTGAGGTAGTAGCCGAAAAACTGCAGATAGGCGAGTCCGGTCATCATGCCGATGACCGGTGGCAGTTGCAGCAGGGTTTCAAAAGTCACGCTGGTGGCGATGGTGAGCAGAAATAACAACAGAATCACAGTGCCGCCCCGGAGCATCTCTATTTTTTCGACTCTGCTTTTGGGTGTGCCATGCGGGACGGCACGATAGAGAAGGGCGGCGGTCAGCAGATATCCAGTCAGCGACGGGATCAGCAGGTTGTAGAAGGACCAGAAATCGAGCGGCCCCTGACTGGTGATGATCTGGTGCTGCCAGATCACCAGGGTGGTGAGATCGCCAAAAGGGCTGAAGACGCCGCCGGCGTTGGCTGCCACCACCACATTGACACAGGCAAGCGAGGTGAAACGGGTCTCCTCGCGCCCGAGGGCAAAGACCACTGCGCCCATCAGCAGAGCGGTGCTCAGATTATCGAGCAGTGGGGAGAGGACGAAGGTGGTGAGGCCGGTCAACCAGAAGAGTGAGCGATAGCTGAAACCGTGTCCGGCCACCCAGGTTCGCAGGGCGGCAAACACCCGGCGTTCGTTCATGGCGTTGATGTAGGTCATCACCACCAGCAGAAACAGCATCAGCTCAGCGTACTTGAGCAGATAGTCCCGCACCGCTGCCTCGGCACCGTGGGCAAGGCCCAGGTATACCTCGCTCCAGCCAATGAGTCCCCAGATGAGCCCTGCCGACAGCAGCATGGGCTTGGATTTTCGCATGTCGATGAACTCTTCGAAGGTCACCGCGACAATGGCAAGGATGAAAATAGCGATGGCGGCCAATCCAGGCCACTGAAACGCAAGGTTTTCTGCGGAGGTGGATTGCATGGCCCACGCAGGGGCGCTGAACGCGGGGAGCGACAGGATCAGCAGAAAGCGGATAGGGTTGTGCCGGTGCAAAATGGCGAACTCTCGAATACGACTCAAACCGCCTGCCATTATTAGAAAATTCGCATTGACTGTACAGCTTCCCCCTAAATAGTGTCCGTCCAAAGACAACGACTCTCGCCAAGGCGCGGAGATCGCAAAGATATAACGCATTGTTAATAAGGGACAATTAATGCTTCCTTTGCGTCTTTGCGTCTCTGCGAGAGAAATATCGATGTTTCTGGATAGACACTATTGACAGGTGTCGCAGTAATCGGCGCGCTGGTTGGGGATGGAACCGAAAACGACAAGAGGGTAGTGCTGAATCATGGTTGGAGACTTATTGGTTCTGTCGGTATAATGAACGGTTGGAAATTCCATTACTGGAAAAATGCGGAAGTGGCGGAATTGGCAGACGCGCTGGATTTAGGTTCCAGTGGGGCAACCCGTGGGAGTTCAAGTCTCCCCTTTCGCACCAAATTCAGTCCTGCCGCTGATCCGGGAGTCGTGTGCCTTTAATCGGGAACCCGGCCGGCGGTGTGACGTTGTCATTACCCAACTGTTTTGAAAATCATTGGCAGTTCAGTCTGCAGGAGAAGAGATAGATGCAAGTTTCGGTTGAATCGGGTGAAGGTTTCGAGCGGCGAGTAACCGTGGAACTGCCTGCTGAACAGGTTGAACAGGAGGTGACCAAGCGCCTGAAACAGATCGGCCGGACTGCCAAGGTGGATGGTTTTCGTCCAGGTAAGGTGCCGATGGGTATGCTGCGTCGCCAGTATGGCAGTCATGTGCTGCAGGAAGTGTATGGTGAACTGATTGAGACCAGTTACAGGGATGCGATCCTCCAGGAGGGTCTGAACCCTGCCGGTCAGCCCAAGATCGAACCGAAAACCTCCGATGATGAGAGTGTCTTCTCCTACGTCGCAACGCTGGAAGTCATGCCGGTGATCGACTCGCCGAAGGTAGAGGGTATCCTCAAGCGACCGGTTGCGAATGTGGTCGACAGCGACGTGGATGGGATGATCGAAAAACTGCGGGGCCAGCGCATCACCTGGAATCCGGTCGAACGGGCCGCCGCTGATGGCGATCAGGTAAAGATCGACTTCAAGGGCATCTTGGACGGAGAGGCCTTTGAAGGTGGCAGTGCTGATGATGTGCCTCTGATACTGGGCTCCAACTCCATGATCGATGGCTTCGAGAGTGGCCTCGTCGGTGTGGAAAAGGGCGGCAACCTCACCCTGGAACTCAAATTCCCTGAAGATTACCGGGTGGAAGAGTTGGCCGGAAAGCCGGTAACCTTCGAGGTGGAAGTCAACGAAGTGGCTGCAGCAGAGCTGCCTGAGGTGAATGACGATTTTGCCAAGGAGTTTGGCTCCGAAGAGGGCGTCGAGAAGTTGAAGAGCGATATTCGGGAGAACATGGAGCGCGAACTCGACCAGCGCATCAAGGCCCGAATCAAGAGTCAGGCCATGGATCTGCTGGTGGCAAGCAATGGTACTGAGGTGCCGGTGGCGCTGGTCGACGAGGAGATAACCGCGTTGCAGGAACAGACCCGCAACCGCATGTCCACCGGTGTGCCGGGTTCCTCCATGGAGCTGCCCCGTGAGATGTTCGAGGAGCAGGCGAAACGGCGGGTGATCCTGGGGCTGCTGATTGCAGAGATTATCAAGCAGAATGAGATACAACTGGACGCCGATCGTGTTCGCAGGACCATTGAGGAGTATGCGGCCAGCTATGAAAAGCCTGAAGAGGTAGTCGAGCACTACTATGCCAACCACGAGCAGTTGGCTGCGGTGCAGAATGTGGTGCTGGAGGATCAGGTGGTTGACTGGGTGCTGGAAAACGCCCAGGTCGAAGATGAAAACACCTCGTTTTCTGCCCTGACCGACGAGGGCTGAGGCGAAAAGTGGGGTTGTTCCGCCGCCAGAATCGGGTGGTTGGAGTAATTCGGCTGAGTTGACAAGTAAGCTAAGATTTTCCGATAGGGCTAAAGGAATCAGGTGATATGACCGATAAACACCACATGGGTGGTCTTGAAACGCAGAATCTGGGGTTGGTGCCGATCGTTGTCGAACAGACGGCGCGCGGTGAGCGCTCGTACGATATCTACTCCAGGCTCCTCAAGGAGCGGGTGATCTTTCTGGTGGGGCCTATCGAAGACTACATGGCCAACCTGGTGGTGGCTCAGTTGCTCTTTTTGGAATCGGAGAATCCCGACAAGGATATTCACCTCTACATCAATTCACCAGGCGGCTCGGTGACTGCGGGACTGTCGATCTACGACACCATGCAGTTTATCAAGCCGGATGTGAGCACCATGTGCATCGGCCAGTCCGCCAGTATGGGTGCGCTGCTGTTGACGGGTGGCGCTAAAGGCAAACGTCACTGTCTGCCCAATTCACGCATGATGATTCATCAGCCGCTGGGTGGTTTCCAGGGTCAGGCTACGGATATCGAGATCCATGCCAAAGAGATCCTGCTGCTGCGCGAGCGTCTGAACACCATCATGTCCACACACACAGGCCAGTCGTTGCAGCAGATTGCCGACGACACTGATCGCGACAATTTTCTGGGTGGAGAAGATGCGGTGGCCTATGGGTTGATCGACCATGTGCTGGAGGATCGTTCCAGACAGGCTGAAGAGTGACGCTTGATTGCCTGGATGGCTTGAAAACCGGACCTTGATGCCAATTTGAATAGATAAAGGCTGAAATACACGACTAGCCCTGTTACAAGATCCGAGGGCTTGTTAAAAGGGTGTAGTAGGATAAGATTGGAATGACTGGCTTTGAAGACAAAGCAGGGTGTCCTCGCAGGAGATAGAGTGATATGAGTGGTGACAACAACGGCAAAAATGACGACGGCAAGCTGCTGTATTGCTCATTTTGCGGCAAAAGTCAGCATGAAGTACGGAAGTTGATAGCAGGTCCTTCGGTTTTCATCTGCGATGAGTGCGTGGATCTCTGCAACGACATCATCCGCGAGGAGATGCAGGAGGTTGGTGAAAAAGCCTCTGACAAGCTGCCGAAACCCCATGATATCAATGAAACCCTCGAACAATATGTGATCGGGCAGGGCCGCGCCAAAAAAGTCCTCGCCGTGGCGGTCTACAACCACTACAAGCGGTTGGAGTCCATTGGTAAGGACAGCGACATCGAGCTGGCCAAGTCCAATATCCTGCTGATCGGCCCCACCGGTTCAGGCAAGACGTTGCTGGCCGAGACCTTGGCAAGACTGCTGAATGTTCCCTTTACCATCGCAGATGCAACCACGCTGACAGAGGCGGGTTATGTGGGTGAGGATGTCGAAAATATCATCCAGAAACTGCTGCAGAAATGCGATTACGATGTGGAGAAGGCCCAGACAGGCATTGTCTATATCGATGAAATCGACAAGATCTCCCGTAAATCGGACAACCCTTCGATTACCCGCGATGTCTCCGGCGAAGGTGTGCAGCAGGCGTTGTTGAAGTTGATCGAGGGAACCGTTGCCTCGGTGCCTCCTCAGGGTGGGCGCAAGCATCCCCAGCAGGAGTTTCTGCAGGTCGACACGTCCAATATTCTGTTTATTGTCGGCGGCGCATTTTCCGGCCTGGAGAAGGTGATCCGAGATCGCTCCGAAAAAGGCGGTATTGGCTTTTCAGCCGAGGTGCGCAGTAAGGATGAGAGTCGTTCGATTGGTGAAATCATCGTCGATGTAGAGCCGGAAGACCTGATCAAGTATGGTTTGATCCCCGAGTTTGTGGGACGGTTGCCGGTGGTTGCCACACTCCAGGAACTGGATGAAGAGTCACTGGTCAGGATTCTCACTGAACCCAAGAATGCCTTGACCAAACAGTACGGCAAGCTGTTCGAAATGGAGGGCTGTGAACTTGAGATTCGGGAGGATGCCCTGACTGCCATCGCCCGCAGGGCGATGGCCCGAAAGACAGGCGCCCGGGGATTGCGTACCATCCTCGAACAGGTATTGCTCGACACCATGTATGATCTGCCCTCCATGGATGAAGTGACCAAGGTCGTGGTGGATGAGTCAGTGATAACCGGTGAGTCCGAGCCGTTGATGCTCTACGAGAGTGGAAAGCAGCAACGGATCGCCGCCTCTTCTGACTGAGACTCCTCTTTTCGGGCCAAATCCAATCGGCATTCACGGAATCCTCATTTTTTGCCGGGCAGGCCTTGAAGTTCTGCCCGGCAGCCCCAACCCTCCTGAACATGCATCGGGATAACTCCGGTCTGTTCAGCCGACTGATCTCCCTGTATTTTAGTTGCAAACATTAGGCTATTTGCGTATCAGGGATATAAAAATCAAAGGCAGGAGAGCCTTCTATGGGTGGGCCGTTGTTGCGCCGCCCAAGATTTATACCAATATTTAACCAGACGACCCTTTGTTACGCATTGGTCGTAGAGGAATAGAGCCGTTATGGGTCAAGAACAGAAGAGTTCAGCAATGATCGAAGGTCCTATGAATAGTGTCCCTGTCCTGCCGCTGCGGGATGTCGTTGTATACCCCCACATGGTGATCCCACTCTTTGTGGGGCGTGATAAATCGATCCAGGCGCTGGATGCTGCCATGGCCAGTAACAAGCAGATTCTGCTGGCTGCCCAGAAGAGCGCCGATGTGGACGATCCCGGTATCGATGACATGTACGGTATTGGCACCCTGGCGAATATCCTGCAACTGCTTAAACTTCCCGACGGTACGGTTAAGGTCCTGGTCGAAGGGGGAGCGCGCGCCGGGATCATCCGGTTTGTCGATACCGAAGAGTATTTCACCGCTGAACTCGAGACCCTTGGAGACGCCCTGGAATTGGATGCCCGGGAGACCGAGGTGCTGATGCGATCAGCCACCAGCCTTTTCGATCAATATGTGAAGCTCAATAAAAAGGTGCCGCCAGAGGTGTTGACCTCCCTGACCGGCATCGACGACCCCAGTCGCCTGGCGGATACGATTGCGGCGCATATGTCGTTGAAGCTGGAAGAGAAACAGCAGGTCCTGGAGATGGCGGACGTGCGTGTGCGTCTGGAACATCTGATGGGCCTGATGGAGGGCGAGAACGATATTCTGCAGATGGAAAAGCGCATCCGTGGTCGCGTCAAGCGCCAGATGGAGAAGAACCAGCGCGAGTACTATCTGAACGAACAGATGAAGGCGATCCAGAAAGAGTTGGGTGATCTGGATGAGGCGCCCAATGAGATCGAGGATCTCGCCAAAAAGATCGAGTCTGTCGGGATGACCAAAGAGGCCAAGAGCAAGGCCCAGGCCGAATTGAACAAACTCAAGCTGATGTCGCCCATGTCGGCGGAAGCTACCGTGGTTCGCAACTACATCGATACCCTGGTTGGGTTGCCCTGGAAAAAACGCTCCAAGATTCGTAACGATCTCGACGCTGCCGAGAGTGTGTTGGAAGAGGATCACTACGGACTGAAAAAGGTCAAGGAGCGTATTTTAGAGTATCTGGCGGTACAGCAGCGTGTACGCAAATTGAAAGGGCCAATCTTGTGTCTGGTCGGACCTCCCGGTGTAGGCAAGACGTCGCTGGGACAGTCCATCGCCCGTGCCACCAATCGTAAATTCACCCGCATGGCGCTGGGCGGTGTGCGGGATGAAGCCGAAATTCGTGGTCACCGGCGCACCTATATCGGCGCCTTGCCGGGCAAGATCATCAACAACCTGAGCAAAGTAAAAACCCGCAATCCGCTCTTTCTGCTCGACGAGATCGATAAGATGGCGCAGGATTTCCGGGGCGACCCGGCGTCGGCGCTGCTCGAGGTGCTGGATCCTGAGCAGAACCATACCTTCAACGACCACTACCTCGAAGTTGATTTCGATCTTTCCGAGGTGATGTTCGTGGCAACGGCCAATACCCTGAATCTCCCGCCGGCGCTGTTGGACAGAATGGAGGTGATTCGTCTCTCCGGCTATACCGAAGACGAGAAGGTCAATATTGCCGAACGTTATCTGGTCGATAAACAGATGGAGAACAATGGCCTCAAACCTGATGAGGTGGTGATTAGAGAGAGTGCCATTCGTGATATCGTGCGTTACTACACCCGTGAGGCGGGCGTGCGTAACCTGGAGCGAGAGATTGCCAAGATCTGCCGCAAGGTGGTGAAGGAGATTCTGCTGAAGAAGCCTAAAGGTAAGATCACAGTCACGCCTAAACGGTTGGAGCAGTATCTCGGCGTCCAGCGTTTTCGCTATGGACGCAAGGATGAACACGATGAAATCGGTCAGGTCACAGGGCTTGCATGGACTGAAGTGGGCGGTGAGCTACTGCAACTTGAGGCAGCGCTGATGCCCGGTAAGGGGCGGCTCAGTCACACCGGACAGCTGGGCGAAGTGATGCAGGAGTCGATACAGGCGGCTATGACGGTCGTCCGCAGCCGGGCAGACGGTCTGGGGCTTGAGCCTGATTTTCACCAGAAGTACGATGTGCATATCCATGTTCCGGAAGGGGCGACGCCAAAGGATGGTCCCAGTGCGGGTGTTGGGATGTGCACTTCGCTGGTGTCCGCATTGACCCGAATCCCGGTACGAGCCGATGTGGCGATGACCGGCGAGATCACTCTGCGCGGTGAAGTGCTACCCATTGGTGGGTTGAAGGAAAAGCTGCTGGCGGCGCTTCGTGGCGGTATCACCACGGTGATTATTCCGCATGAGAATGAGCGGGATCTGGTGGAGATGCCGAAGAATATTAAGCAGAATCTTGAGATCAAGCCGGTTCGCTGGATCGAAGAGGTGCTGCAGATAGCGTTGACAGAGATGCCCAAGCCGCTGAATCGAGAGGAGGCGCCCGTGGCTGGGAAGGGTGCGGTCAACGAAAAAAATGCGCAAAAAAAGGGCGCTGACCTGACAAAACACTAAACTTGGCCAAATTAAGCGGGAACCGTGGTTATAAAGCGGTTCCTGTTGCTTGACAGGCCAATGAGCAGCCGGTATAAAATCCCGGCGATTGCATGCTCCAGGTAAGGAGTCATAACAGAATATTTTTCGACGACGGTGTAACCCGGAGTCAGCCAAAGGGGAAACGATTAATGAACAAAGCCGAATTGATAGATGCTATGGCGGATGCCGCTGATATTTCCAAAGCAGCGGCAGGTCGTGCGCTGGATGGCATGGTTGATGCCGTTACCGGAGCCATGAAGAGTGGTGATCAGGTCTCTCTGATTGGGTTTGGTACCTTCTCTGTGAAGGCGCGCGCTGCGCGTCAGGGCCGCAACCCACAGACAGGTGAGACCATTCAGATCAAGGCATCTAACATTCCTTCTTTCAAGGCTGGTAAAGCATTGAAAGATGCCGTAAACTAGCGCGCCTTCACTTGGGGTGCTTAGCTCAGCTGGGAGAGCATCGCCCTTACAAGGCGAGGGTCGGGGGTTCGATCCCCTCAGCACCCACCATATCTGGAGCGGTAGTTCAGTTGGTTAGAATACCGGCCTGTCACGCCGGTGGTCGCGGGTTCGAGTCCCGTCCGCTCCGCCAATATCGAAGCGAACGCGGGGTATCATCTGATACCCCGTTTTTGTATCCACTCAAGCATTCAACGATAAGCCAATATGTTACAGGCAATTAGGGATAAGGCTCAGGGCTGGTTTGCCTGGGGCATCGTCATTCTTATTAGTATTCCTTTCGCACTTTGGGGTATCCAGGAGTACCTGGGTGTCGGCGCCGAGCCGGTAGTGGCCACTGTTAATGGTAAGGAGATCACCGACCGTGCACTCAATAGCCGTTACCAAAATTTCCGTCAGGATTTGCGTCAGCGTCTTGGCGCCGCTTACCGCCCGGAACTGTTCGACGATGCGCGTATGCGTAAGGAAGTGCTGCAGGAGATGATCCGCAGCGAGGTCATCCTGCAGGCATCCTACGATATGGGACTTCGTGCGGGTGATCGGCTGGTAAGGTCGGCGATTCTCGGCATGCCCACGTTCCAGAAGAGCGGCCGCTTTGACCAGGAGACCTTCGAGCGGGCTGTGAGACTGCAGGGTACCAGCGCAGCGGGATTCGAAGAGCGAATCCGTCGCATTCTGCTTTCGGAGCAGTTATCACAAGCGGTCAATGGCACCGCATTTGTTACCGACTTCGAACTTAAAGAGAAGATTCGTTTGCAGGATCAGGCTCGCGAATTTGCCTTTTTTGCGGTGCCTTGGGCGAAATTCGCCTCGGATGAAGCTATCTCCGATGCATCTGTCCAGGCTTACTACGAAAAACATCAGCAGAATTATCGCGTCCCTGAACAGGTAAAGCTCGAATATATATTGCTCGACGCAGACTCCCTCAGTGCGACGATCGAGGCGGATGAAGCGGTCTTGCACGGCTATTACGACGATCATCTGGAGAATTACGGTCGTCCCGAACAGCGTCGCGCCAGCCATATCCTGGTACTGGTTGGGGCGTCTGGTGACGAGAGCGAAGTCGACGCAGCCCGTAAGAAAATTGAAGCGTTGAAAGCGCGTGCTGAGCAGGGTGAAGATTTTGCTGAATTGGCAAAGAGTGCATCACAGGATCCCGGCTCTGCGGCCAATGGCGGTGATCTCGGCTTTTTCGGCAAAGGCATCATGGATCCCGCTTTCGAAACGGCCACCTATGCATTGCAGGATGGAGAGTTAAGCGCGCCTGTGCGCAGTGCCTTCGGTTTTCATCTGATTAAACTCACCGGTATCAAGGCGGGTGATGTTAAATCTTTTGAAGAGGTCAGGGATGAGGTTACCAAGGCTTATAAGCGGGGTGAGGCGGAGCGTATCTATTATGAGTATGCAGAGCGGCTTGCCGACCTCAGCTATGAAGATCCCGGCAGTCTGGAACCTGCGTCAAACACGCTTGGGCTGGATATCAAGCAGAGTGATTGGATCGGTCGTGAGGGTGGGGCCGGTATACTCGCTTTTCCTAAACTGCTTGGTGCCGCATTCAGCGAGGATGTTCTGAACGAACACAACAATAGTGAGCTGATTGAACTGGACCAGAATCAGTCGGTGGTGCTGCGCGTTCTTGATCACAAAGAGGCCGCTTATCGGGCGCTTGATGAGGTGAAGGCAACGATTGTTGCTGCAGTCCGCAATGAGCAGGCCGAGAAGCTGGCGAAAGCAGAGGCGGAGAAGCGTGTCGGACGATTGAAGGCTGGAGAGCCGATCGATGCCGTGGCTGGTGAATTTGAGCTTACGAAACCCGGTGCTGTGAAAAGGCGCGGTACAGAGGTTCCGTTAAAATTGCTGGCCCAGGTGTTTCGTACGCCTAAACCTGCACCGGGCGAGGTTGTGTCGGGTGTAACCCGGCTTGGTGATGGCGATTTCGCTGTCTTTAGTCTGTCTGCAGTCGTGGAAGGCTCGGTGGATTCGCTTGACCAGGCGCGAATCGCCCAGGAAAAACGCACTTTGAGCAATTATTACGGAAGGCAGTCCTTCGAGGACCTTGTAAAGGATCTGCGTGAAAGGGCGGAAGTCACTGTGACTGTGACTCAATCTGAGAGCGAATAGGTTTCACCATCCAGAGGATCGAGGGAGGCTTTGATTCTTCGGTTGATTAGCCGTTTCTGAAACAATCCGGACTGAAACAGCGGTAGCGAATTTGCTTGTTTCCCGATGTGCTACAATTTCGCTGTATGGGGGGACACACAGCAGTATCGTCCGGATAGTGGTTGTTTCTGTTAGTGTGTTATTTTTACCAGCGGGATGATCCGTGGTGATTGTTGATCTCTTCGGCTATTCAAAGATTATTACAAGATAACAAGGAGAACTGTGATGTCCAAAGGGCAAAGTTTACAAGACCCTTTTTTGAACGCACTGCGGAAAGAACGAGTACCGGTCTCCATTTTTCTGGTGAATGGCATCAAGCTCCAGGGGCAGATCGAATCCTTTGACCAGTTTGTCGTGCTACTCAAGAACAGCGTGAGCCAGATGGTCTACAAACATGCCATTTCGACGGTGGTCCCTGCAAGGAACATTCGCATCCAGCACAACGACACAACGCAAGAAGACGAGTCGGCGTCGCCTGTGGGTAATTTTTGATTTTTTCTACACGAAAAAAAGGCCGGGCAGGCTGTTTTGAGGTGATTGCCCGGTTCTTCCTCCAGGCCATATATCACACCGTAAGGTCTGTATCCGCCGTTTATGTTTGAACGTCCCAAGTCCGGAGAACGCGCCGTTCTGGTGCACATCGATCTGGGTGGTGTAAGTGATCCCGATGAAATCGACGAGTTCACTGAGCTGGCCGTTTCCGCTGGTGCTGATCCGGTGGAATTTATCACCGGCAGTCGGCGCAGCCCGGATCCCCGTCTGTTTGTCGGCCGCGGCAAAGGGGATGAGATCAAAGATGCCGTGGCGGGGACCAACGCCGAGTTGGTTATCTTCAACCACACCCTCTCTCCCAGTCAGGAAAGAAATCTCGAACGGGAGTTCGGCTGCCGTGTGGTGGACCGGACAGGTCTGATTCTCGATATCTTTGCCCAACGCGCCCGTTCATTCGAAGGCAAGCTGCAAGTCGAGCTGGCCCAGCTGCGGCATCTCTCAACGCGACTGGTTCGGGGCTGGACCCACCTGGAACGGCAGAAGGGCGGTATCGGTCTGCGCGGACCGGGTGAAACGCAACTTGAGACAGATCGGCGATTGCTCAATCAGCGCATTGACCAGATCAACCGGCGGCTGGCTCGTGTGGAATCCCAGCGGGCTCAGGGGCGACGTGGGCGGGCGCGGGCCGACATTCCCACGGTTTCGCTGGTAGGTTATACCAATGCGGGAAAGTCCACCCTCTTCAACACCCTGGTGGGATCGGGTGTCTATGTAGCGGACCAGCTATTCGCCACCCTCGACCCGACGCTGCGGCGACTGGATCTGAAGGGGGAAGGTTCCATTGTGCTGGCGGATACCGTGGGGTTTATCAGTAACCTGCCCCACGATCTGGTTGCGGCCTTCAAATCCACTTTGCAGGAGACGACGGAGGCTTCATTACTGCTCCATGTGGTGGATGCTGCCAGCCATCAGCGGGATATGTGTCTGACCGAAGTGAATGACGTATTGCAGCAGATTGGTGCCGATGAGATCAGGCAGATCGAAATATACAACAAAATCGATCTGTTGGAGAGTGTGACGCCTCGCATCGATCGCGACGACGAAGGAAATGTGCTGCGGGTTTGGCTCTCTGCCAAGACCGGCGCGGGGCTTGATCTGCTGTTACAGGTACTGGCTGAATCTTTCAGGCAAGCGCATGTACAGCAACGGGTGGTGCTCAATGCAGGGGATGGACGCCTGCATGCAATACTCCACCAACGTGCCGAGGTTTTGTTGGAAATTGGCACCGATGCTGGTGGTTGGGAGATGGAGTTTTCTATCGCAAAGCGGGAGTTTTCACGTCTTCTGAAGGAAGAGCCCCTGTTCGAATCACGGATTCAAACATAGTTGTATTCGTTCCCCTAGGGCCGTCAGGCTGGTAGAATGCCAGCCTGACGATTGAAGTGTGTGGTAGGTATGAGTATCGGTGGAAGTGGCCTGTAGCTGTTTTTTTCCTGATTTCATAAACTATCACCTTGAATTTATTTTATTTCGCCCCGATGTAAGGGTTTCAGACACTCTGTCTGGAACAGAGTGTGGCGAACGTTTTTCTACTGATATATTGGGAGTGGCCGATGGCCTGGAATGAACCGGGTGGTGGAAATAAGGATCCCTGGGGCGGTAAAGGTGGCGGCCAGGGTCCGCCGGATCTGGATGAAGTGGTAAAGAAGCTTCAGGAGAAGTTTGGCGGCATGTTTGGCGGTGGGGGCGGTAAGTCCAACGGCTCGGATTCCGGCGGTGGGATCAGTCTTCCCGGCGGTATTGGTATCGGGGCGATTGCTCTGGTCCTGCTGCTGATATGGATGGCCACCGGCATCTACATCATCGAACCGGCTGAACGTGGCGTGATCTTGCGTTTTGGCGCTTATTCCGAGACGACTCAACCGGGACCTCACTGGCATCTCCCCTATCCGATTGAAGAGGTCTACAAGGTCAATGTCGATCAGATTACCTCATTCCGGCATATGACGATGTTTACGGATGAGACATCGTGGATGTCGATGACGGTTCAGTCCCGTATCCGGTGGACGCGGTAACCATCTGTTCCAGGATCAGAACCCGGAGAATACCATCCGGCGATGCCATTGAGACATCGGTGCTGAAGTCATCGGCAAAAAGTGATCTCGATTTCATCATGACCGAAGGGCGCGGCAAAATACTCCACCAACGTGCCGAGGTTTTGTTGGAAATTGGCACCGATGCTGGTGGTTGGGAGATGGAGTTTTCTATCGCAAAGCGGGAGTTTTCACGTCTTCTGAAGGAAGAACCCCTGTTCGAATCACGGATTCAAACATAATTGTATTCGTTCCCCTAGGTCCGTCAGGCTGGTAGAATGCCAGCCTGACGATTGAAGTGTGTGGTAGGTATGAGTATCGGTGGAAGTGGCCTGTAGCTGTTTTTTTCCTGATTTCATAAGCTGTCGTCTTGAATTTATTTTATTTCGCCCCGATGTAAGGGTTTCAGACACTCTGTCTGGAACAGAGTGTGGCGAACGTTTTTCTACTGATATATTTGGAGTGGCCGATGGCCTGGAATGAACCGGGTGGTGGTAATAAAGATCCCTGGAGCGGTAAAAGTGGCGACCAGGGTCCACCGGATCTGGATGAAGTGGTAAAGAAGCTTCAGGACAAGTTCGGTGGCATGTTTGGCGGTGGGGGCGGCAAGTCCAACGGCTCGGATTCCGGCGGTGGGTTCAGTCTCCCCGGCGGTATTGGTATCGGGGCGATTGCTCTGGTCCTGCTGCTGATATGGATGGCCACCAGCATCTACATCATCGAACCGGCGGAACGTGGCGTGATCTTGCGTTTTGGCGCTTATTCCGAGACGACTGAACCGGGACCTCACTGGCATCTCCCCTATCCGATTGAAGAGGTCTACAAGGTCAATGTCGATCAGATTACCTCATTCCGGCATAAGGCGACGATGCTGACGCGTGATGAGAATATCGTGGATGTCGAGCTGACTGTTCAGTCCCGTATCCAGGACGCGGGTGACTATCTGTTCCAGGATCAGAACCCGGAGAAGACCATCCGCGATGCCATTGAGACATCGGTGCGCGAAGTCATCGGCAAAAGTGATCTCGATTTCATCATGACCGAAGGGCGCAGCAAAGTTGCAGCTGACATTAAAGCCAAAGCGAAAGCGATGCTTGTCTTCTATAAGACCGGTTTGGAGATCACCAGTGTGAATACCCAACCGGCCAAGCCGCCGGAGCAGGTGAAGAGCGCCTTCGATGATGCTATCAAGGCCCGCGAGGACAAGGAACGGCTGGAAAACAAGGCGGAGGCATATGCCAACGAGATCGTGCCGCAGGCACGTGGTGAAGCGGCACGACAGATAGCGGATGGTAAAGCCTATCGAGACCGGGTCATCGCCGAGGCGGAAGGTGAGGTCAGCCGCTTTCTGGCAGTACTGAAAGAGTATGAAAAGGCGCCCAGGGTTACCCGGGAACGTCTCTACATCGACGCGGTTGAAACCGTACTCAGTCAAAGCAGCAAGGTCATGCTGGATACCAAAGAGGGCAACAGCCTGATGTATCTGCCGTTGGACAAGATGATGGGTGGGACCGACACTGGCTATCAATCCAGCGGTCGTGGCGGTTACACGCCTGAGACGGCCAGAAATCAGGCGCCGACAACACAAGCCTATGACCAGAGCCGTGGCAGGAGGGTGCGTTAATGAAGAACAGTAAATTGTTGATTCCGCTGATTGCCGTGGTTGCCGTCGCTGTTTACGCTTCGACATTCGTTATCAACCAGTGGGAGATGGCGCTCAAGTTGCGATTGGGTGAGATCGTCGACAGCGACTATGAGCCGGGTCTGCACTGGATGGTGCCGGTGTTGAACAACGTGAAGAAATTCGACGGCCGTATTCAGACCCTGGATGCCCGTCCCGAGCGTTTTCTGACCATCGAGAAGAAAGACGTTATCGTCGACTCCTTCGCCAAGTGGCGTATCTCCAATGTGGCGCAGTTTTACCGCTCTACCGGTGGCAGCGATGCCAAGACCTCTCGTCTGCTGGCGGAACGCATCAATACCAGTCTGCGTGATGAGTTTGGCAAACGGACCATTCAGGAGGTTATCTCCGGTGATCGTGCGGAGATCATGGCGCTTCTGACCAAGGATTCGGATGCCAAGGCGGCAGAGTTGGGGGTCGAGATCCTCGATGTGCGCGTCAAGCAGATCGACTTGCCGCCGGAAGTGAGTGAATCTGTCTATGAGCGTATGCGCGCCGAACGCGAGCGGGTGGCCAGGGATCTGCGGGCAAAGGGTGGCGAGGCATCGGAGAAAATCCGTGCCGAAGCGGATCGGGAACGGGTGGTCATAGTTGCCGATGCCTTTCGTGAAGCGGAGCAGTTGCGAGGCAAGGGTGATGGTAAGGCGGCAGAGATCTATGCCAAGGCCTATCAGCAGGATCCCGAGTTCTATGCCTTCTATCGCAGCCTGAATGCCTATAAGAAGAGCTTCAATAACCGATCCGATGTGATGATATTGCAACCGGATTCTGATTTTTTCCGCTACCTCAAGAACCGCCAGGGGGAATAGACAAGACTCTCTGGCTTTGGGACAATAACGGCGATCCACTGAGAAGATGCAGTGGATCGCCAGACAGGACCGGGATGATCCCGGTTTTTTTATGGAAAAGAGATGTGGCACGATTTGTGGGTTGCACTGGCCTTGCTGCTGGTAATCGAAGGTATTTGGCCTTTTATCAGTCCGGACGGCATGCGTAGAATGATGGCGGCCATCGCACAGCAGGAGAATCGTTCCCTGCGGGTCAGCGGCTTTATCAGCATGCTCTGCGGTGTAGCCCTGCTCTATCTGGTAAATTGACGAAACCGATGGAAAACGAGCGCTGGATACTGCCTGACGGCATTGAAGAGGTACTCCCCCCGGAGGCGGGCGTTATTGAGCGCAAGCGCCGGGAACTGCTGGATCTGTACCATAGCTGGGGCTATGCGTTCGTTATCCCGCCGTTTGTCGATTTTCTCGACTCCCTGCTGACCGGTACCGGCAGCGATCTCGATCTGCAGACCTTCAAGCTCACCGACCAGTTGAGCGGCCGTATGATGGGGGTGCGCGCCGATATCACGCCTCAGGCGGCGCGCATGGATGCCCACCATTTCAGCAGTGACGAACCGAACAGACTCTGCTATCTGGGTACTGTCCTGCACACCCGCAGTGATGGCTTTGCCGGTACCCGCAGCCCGTTGCAGATTGGTGCCGAGCTATACGGCCATGCCGGCGTCGAGAGCGATATCGAGATCCTGCGTTTGATGATGAAGACCCTGGAGATGACCGGGGTGCAGAGCGTCTATCTCGATCTCGGCCACGTCGGCATATTCAACGGTCTGGCCAGACAAGCGGGATTGAACAAACATCAGGAGGCCGCACTGTTTGATGTCTTGCAGCGCAAGGCGTTGCCGGAAATCAATGAGTTGCTGCACACCTTCGAGCTGGACGAAAGCCACGCCGCCATGCTCTCCAAGCTGGCTGAGCTCAACGGTGATGGTGCACTTGCCGAGGCGGCTGAAGTCTTGCAGGCGGCGGATGAGCCGGTGCGCGAAGCCTTGGCTTATCTTACCAAAATGGCGGAACAGATCGCGGTCTGGCTGCCCAATGTCCCGGTGCATTTCGATCTGGCTGAGCTTCGTGGTTACCATTTTCATACCGGGGTGGTGTTTGCCGCCTTCGTGCCTGAGCGCGGCAAAGAGATTGCCCGAGGCGGTCGTTACGATGATATCGGCAAGGTCTTCGGCAGGGCGCGGCCTGCAACAGGATTCAGCACCGATCTCAAGACATTGATGCTGATGGCGGCTCAGGAGAGGGACATTCTGGATGAGCCTGCGATCTTTGCGCCCTGGTCCGGGGACCTGGTACTGCAAGAGAAGATTACCTTTCTGCGGGCGGCGGGACGACGCGTTATCTGCGCCCTGCCCGGACAGCAGGGTGGAGCCAGGGAGATGGGCTGCAGCGAAGAGCTGCGTTTGGAAGGGGATAGCTGGGAACTACACCCGGCTTAGCCGGTAAGGGTCGGAAACACTATTTTAACCACGAAACGCACGAAGTACACGAAGGAAATTTTTTGTTGATCGAGCTCTTACCTTAGTGCTCTTCGTGTTCTTTGTGGTTAGTTATGGGTTTTCGGATAGGCACTAATTTAGAGAATTACTCTCGGTCTTTTGAGACTCTGGGGTTGTATGGTCGGAATAACCGAAGTGGTTTTCCGGTGAGTGATTTGCGGGTATAAAAACCCGGTTACTAGGTTTGATTGAGAACAGCCATGGGCAAAAATGTCGTAATTATCGGTACCCAATGGGGTGATGAAGGCAAGGGCAAAGTCGTCGATCTGCTCACCGACAAGGCGTCAGCCGTCGTGCGATTTCAGGGTGGCCATAACGCGGGTCATACACTGGTGATCGATGGTAAACAGACGGTGCTTCATCTGATTCCCTCCGGTATTCTGCGTGAAAATGTCCGCTGCCTGGTGGGCAATGGTGTGGTGCTCTCCCCCGATGCGTTTCTGAATGAGGTCGATATGCTGGAAGCAGGCGGTATTCCGGCTGCCTCCCGCATGGGCATATCTGAATCCTGCCCACTGATTCTGCCCTACCACGTCTCTCTCGACGTGGCCCGGGAAAAGGCGCGCGGCAAGAAGGCGATCGGCACCACCGGTCGCGGTATCGGCCCCGCCTACGAGGACAAGGTCTCTCGTCGTGGCATACGTCTGGGCGAGATCTTCGATGCCGACCATATCGCCAACCGTCTGCGTGAGGTGATGGACTACCATAACTTTGCGCTGAAGAATCTTTTTGAGTACGAGACCGTCGACCATCAGCAGGTGCTTGATACCCTGCTCTCTCAGGCAGAGAGGCTCAAGCCTATGGTAGAGGATGTTACCGGCACCCTGCATCAGATGCGGCGTGAAGGTAAGAGCGTGATGTTCGAGGGTGCCCAGGGCGCTCTGCTGGATATCGATCACGGTACCTATCCCTATGTGACTTCATCGAACACCACTGCCGGTGGTGCCGCTTCCGGCACCGGCGTCGGTCCACGTTACATCGACTATGTGTTGGGCATCGTCAAGGCTTATACCACCCGTGTTGGTGCAGGCCCCTTTCCGACGGAGCTGTTTGATGACGATGGTGAGCACCTCGGCGTCAAGGGGCACGAATTTGGCGCTACGACTGGACGTAAGCGCCGTTGCGGCTGGCTCGATGTTGTCGCCCTGAAGCGCTCCCTCGACATCAACAGTGTCACCGGCATCTGCATCACCAAACTCGATGTGCTGGACGGTATGGAGACGATCAAGATCTGCGTCGCCTACCAACTGGGCGGCGAAGAGGTAACAACGCCGCCGGTGGGCGCGGATCGTTTTGAAGAGTGTGAACCGGTCTATATCGAAATGCCGGGATGGACTGAGTCGACGGTCGGTGTTACAGATTTTGCGGCGTTGCCCGTGGCGGCGCGCAACTACCTGGCTAAGGTTGAGGCGTTGTGTGATACCCCGATCGATATCATCTCTACCGGACCCGACCGCAAAGAGACGATCATTCGTCGTCACCCCTTCGAGGTCTGATCTGGCTAAATCCACCTTTCCCTGCCGGGAGGGGGACGTAGGCATGATCAAGCGTAGCGGATCAGGCAAATCACTCGCTACGGCAAACGATGTTTGCCGGTTCCGCAAGCTTGAACCGGCCTACGGTTGCATACGGTTCACTCCCCCATGACACTTCGAATTCAACGCCTGCCATTTTTCAGGGACAGTGCGCGGCTGTTCGAGTCGATCCGCGATCTCCCCTGGCCGGTCTTTCTCGACAGCGCCTATCCAATGACGTCTCAGGGGCGTTACGATATCCTCGCCGCCGATCCCACCGTGAGACTGGTAACGCGTGGGGAGAAGACAGAGATAAATACCCGCAACGATTCCACGGTTTCCAGCCAGGATCCGTTGCAACTGCTCTATCGTTATCTTGCGCCTAAGCAGCAGCCTCCCGACACTGATCTGCCCTTCACAGGTGGGGCCATCGGCTGGTTTTCCTACGATCTGGCGCGCCGTTTCGAAAAGCCGCCGGTATTGGCGGATGATACCGATGGCCTCGCCGGAGATGGTTATCGCATCTACGACGGGCGTAGGTCATCGATCATCGCTTTGAGAACTCCTGGCTTGTGGGTAGATGCGGCAAAACTGGAGAGAACTGGGATCGGCTGGTCGATGAATTGAGCAGACCTCAAACGTCATTACATCCGAGCCCTTTCGCCGACGGATATCCGCTCAACCTGACGGAGAGTGCTCACCATGATGCTTTTCAGCGCATCCAGCGCTATGACCCGAGGGTGATCGCTATCGTCAACTTGCCCAGCGTTTCGATGCAGAGGCAGGGGTGCCCTGGGAGGTCTACAAACGCCTGCGTAGCGTCAACCCGGCGCCATTCTGTGCCTACCTGGAGTCTCCCCTACGCCGCAATTTGAGCTCTTCGCCTGAGCGTTTTCTGCATCTCTACGGACGGCATGTGGAGACTTGTCCTATCAGTTGCACGGCGCCACGCCAGAAAATCCCGGCAGACCGACTTCTGGTGAAACTTAAAAAACAGTGAAAAGGATCGGGCCGAAAACCTGATGAGCAATACGTAACTGAACGAAGCACTTT
>NZ_JAAVSH020000001.1:1410111-1417948 GCF_011947365.2 endosymbiont of Lamellibrachia barhami | reverse complement strand
TGCGCGCAACTACCTGGCTGTTGAGGCGTGTTGTGTGATACCCTGATCGATATCATCTCTACCGGACCCGACCGCAAAGAGACGATCATTCGTCGTCACCCCTTCGAGGTCTGAGCGGGCTAAATTCCCCTTCCCTGCCGGGAGGGGGGACGTAGGCATGATCAAGCGTAGCGGATCAGGCAAATCACTCGCTATGGCAAACGATGTTTGCCGGTTCCGCAAGCTTGAACCGGCCTACGGTTGCATACGGTTCACTCCCCCATGACACTTCGAATTCAACGCCTGCCATATTGCAAGGACAGTGCGCGGCTGTTCGAATCGATCCGCGATCTCCCCTGGCCGGTCTTTCTCGACAGCGCCTATCCAATGACGTCACAGGGGCGTTACGATATCCTCGCCGCCGACCCCACTGTGAGACTGGTAACGCGTGGGGAGAAGACAGAGATACTTACCCGCAACGATTCCACTGTTTCCAGCCAGGATCCGTTGCAACTGCTCTATCGTTATCTTGCGCCTAAGCAGCAGCCTCCCGACACTGATCTGCCCTTCACAGGTGGGGCCATCGGCTGGTTTTCCTACGATCTGGCGCGCCGTTTCGAAAAGCTGCCGGTATTGGCGGAGGATACCGATGGCCTGCCCGAGATGGTTATCGGCATCTACGACTGGGCGGTGGTCATCGATCATCAAGCTGAGAACTCCTGGCTTGTGGGGCAGGGCAGGGATGCGGCAACCGGAGAGAACTGGGATCGGTTGGTCGATGAATTGAGCAGACCCTCAAACGTCACATCCGAGCCCTTTCACGTGACGGATATCCGCTCAAATCTGACGGAGAGTGCCTACCATGATGCTTTTCAGCGCATCCAGCGCTACATCCGCGAGGGTGACTGCTATCAGGTCAATTTTGCCCAGCGTTTCGATGCAGAGGTGCAGGGTGCGCCCTGGGAGGTCTACAAACGACTGCGCAAGGTCAATCCGGCGCCATTCTGTGCCTACCTGGAGTCTCCCTACGCCGCAATTCTGAGCTCTTCGCCTGAGCGTTTTCTGCATCTCACGGGACGGCATGTGGAGACTTGTCCCATCAAAGGCACGGCGCCACGCCATGAAAATCCCGGCGCAGACCGACTCTCTCTGGTGAAACTTAAAAACAGTGAAAAGGATCGGGCCGAAAACCTGATGATCGTAGACCTGCTGCGCAACGATATCGGTAAGGTCTGTGCAACGGGCAGTGTCGAGGTGAGCCGCCTGTTTGAGATCGAGAGCTTTGCCCGGGTTCACCACTTGGTCAGTACTGTCGAAGGTGAACTTGCTGATGGGGAGAACGCACTCACCCTGCTGCGTGCCTGTTTTCCCGGCGGCTCCATTACCGGTGCCCCCAAATTGCGGGCGATGGAGATCATCGAGGAGCTCGAACCGCAACGGCGGGGCGTCTATTGCGGAGCCATTGGCTATATCGGCTTCAATGGCGATATGGATACCAATATCGCAATCAGGACGTTGCTGCAGAGAGGCAACACCCTGCAGTTCAGCGCGGGTGGCGGCATCATTGCGGATTCCACCGCAGAGGCGGAATATCAGGAGACCTATGACAAGGCGGCAGCGCTGTTTGAATTACTTAAGGATCCTCTGACGAATCATGATCAGTAGTCGTTCAGATGCTCCTTAAGGAACCTTTGAAGTCGGGTATTTGATCAGGCATTGCTGATCGTTGTCGATTCCTCATCTTCATCGATTTCACCAGTGGGTGAGACGAGTTGGAACTGATTGATCATGCGCCGCAGTCGTGGCCTTGAAACCCTTAAAATTTCACAGGCCCGGCCCTTGTGCCAGTGGGTGGCGTTCAGGACACGCGCCACATGCGTCTTCTCCATCTCTTCCAGACTCCACTCTTCCATCGGTTTCTCTTTAGACTCTCCGGCGGTTGCTACCGTGCCGCAGCAGCGAATGTTGTCAGGTAGCAGATCGCGGGTGATGTTGTCACCGGGGGAGAGCGCGACGCACTTCATCAGCAGGTTTTCCAATTCACGGACATTGCCCGGCCATTGGTAGGATTCGAGACACTGGAGCACATCCTTGGAGATGTGGCTAACATTTCGGCGCAGCTCTTTGTTGATACGCCCGAGCAGCGTCTGGATGAGATCCATCAGATCCTCTTTGCGATCACGCAGGGGCGGCAGATGGACGTTCACCACCTGCAGGCGATAGAAGAGATCCTCTCTGAAGTTCCCCCGTTTAACCTGCTCACTCAGGTCGAGATTGGTGGCGGTGATGAGCCGTGCGTCGGTGGTTTGCGGCATCTTGGCACCGAGTGGGGTGAACTCCTTGTACTGCAGTACCCGGAGTAGTTTTGCCTGCATTGAAGGGGAGAGTTCACCCACCTCATCGAGAAAGATGGTGCCACCTCTGGCCAGGGCGAACTTACCCTCCTGGCGGCTGACTGCACCGGTGAAGGCACCCTTCTCATGTCCGAACATGTCGGACTCAAGCAGGGTTTCCACCAGTGCGGCACAGTTGATTGCCACAAACGGACCCTCGGGGTTTTCACTGGCGCGGTGGACGGCGCGCGCCACCAACTCCTTGCCGGTGCCTGATTCACCGGTGATCAGTACCGTCGCCGGGCTTTTTGCCACCAGTCCGATGGTTTTGAAGACCTCTTTCATTGCGCGGCTTCTGCCCACCATGGTGAGTGGGTTGCTGCCTTTCGGTGGCGCTTGCGTGGGCACCATATCCTCTGAGCCGTCCCTGAAGGCGAGCAGTTTCTCGATAGCGGCTTCCAGCTCGTCGATGTCGATGGGTTTGTGGATATAGTCATCCGCCCCCTTCTGCATCGCCTCGATAGTGCTCTCCATGTCGTGAAAAGCAGTGATCATGATGACGTGGGTTACCGGGAAACGTTTTTTGAACTCAGGCAGTCCTTCGAGGCCCGAGATCCCTGGCATACGGATGTCGAGTATCACGAGTTTCGGTGTGTCAGCATCAGCCTGAGTCAGTCCACTCTCCACGCTGTGAGCAATCTTGACATCGTATCCCTGGGTTTGCAGATGTAGTTGCAGCGTACGACAGCTTGCAATGTCGTCATCCACGATGAGTATCTTGCTCATGATGTTGTTTCCTCCACCGGTTGATCGTCGATCGTCTCCGGGGATTGTGGTGTTGTCGGTATGATTATGGAGAGGCAGGTACCCTTGGGTGCATTAGGATGCAGTTCGATGGTTCCGTGGTGTTGATCGATGATGCGTTTGACGATTGCCAGCCCCAGTCCTGTACCCTGAGAGCGGGTGGTATAGAAGGCCTCGAAGATCTTGGCCTTATCGGCGATGTCGATACCACAGCCGTTGTCGCACACCTCGATGCGTAGTCCTGTTCCCTGGGCGCCGAGTTCCACCATTGCTTCAATGGTAACCTGCGGGTTTTCGGCTGCCTCTGTGGCCTGGGCGGCGTTCACGATCAGGTTGGAGAAGACCTGGCGTAATTTATTGGCGTCGCCGAAGATGGTTGGCAGACCGGGCTGATAGAGGGTCTGCAGATGCACATTGTGTTCGTCGATTTTGCGCTGAGAGAGTCCCACTGCGGTGTCGATGACCTTCTCCAGGGAGATCCACTCCTGGTTGATGGCATCGGGACGGGAGTAGGTGAGCATGTCCGACAGGATCTCTTCCATATAACGGACCTGGCTCAGTGAGATCTGACGTAGTTCGTTGACCTTGTCATCGTCGGTTACTCCCGGTTGTTTACCCAGGATCTGTAGTGTCATCTTTATCGAGGAGAGTGGATTGCGCAGGTCGTGGGCGATCATGCTGGCCATGCGGCCCATCGCTGTCAGGGTTTGGGATTGTGCCAACTCCAGATTGCTGGCCTCGACCTCCTGCTCCAGCCTTTTGCGTTCGGTGATATCCTCTTTCACCGCCAGATAGTTGGTAATGTCGCCATTCGTACCGCGGATGGCCGAGATGACTGCGGCCTCCCAGTAGAGCTCGCCATTCTTGCGCCGGTTGTGGAACTCTCCCCGCCACTCTCCCCCGTGTGAGATTGCCTGCCATAAGGCTTCATATTCACTGTTCGAGGTCTCCCCGGATTTCAGCAGGCTGGGGTATTTGCCAAAGACCTCTTTTGGCAGATAACCGGTCACTTCGGTGAATTTCGGATTCACATACTCGATCTTTCCCTGGTGATCGGTGATCAGCACGATACTGGGACTCTGCTCAACGGCCATGAAAAGCTTATGCAGCTCATTCTCGGCATGGCGTTTTTCCGTGATGTCCTCGCCGATGCCGGTGACGCCGATAACCTCACCCTCGGCATCGTAGGAGAGGGTGTTGTTCCAGGTAATGAGACGCAGGGTCCCCTGTTTTGTCATCACCTGGGTCTCAAGATGGGTAGGGAAATCTTCCGGGTTGGCCATTCTCTCCAGTACATGTTTGACCTCCTCATCACTTTCCCGCGGTGAAAATTTTCCCACCCAGTGCTCGCCGACCACCTCATGACGTTGCCAGCCGGTGAGCGCCAAAAAGTGATTGTTGCAGAAACGGATATTGCCGGATCTGTCCAGGGACACCGCAGCCAGTTCAATATTTTCCAGGGTATGGCGGAACCGCTGTTCGTATTCACTCTGTGCCTCGGCCCGGCGGTGACGGAGGTGAGAGTAAGCGAGAAAGGCGGAACCTATGCCGATCAACATGAAGGTAGCGAGATACAGGGCAAAGTGCGTACGCAGAAACAACGGCATGCTTGAGTAGATTTCGCTTGGCGGTACTCTGGAGATGATTTTCCAATAATTACCCTGCCTGAGTTCGTTTTGTCCGACTGCGTCGATTGATGCTGCCGTGGTCTCCAGTGCAGCCTGGTTAGGATGCACGGTGGCAAAGGTAAACAGACCATCCCCCAACTCGAACTGGCCTGAGTTAAATGCGCTGATCTCTCTCCAGGCAACGGGGTGCCTTTTGCCAAATGTGGCATCTTTTCCCAGCATGAATCCCCAATTATCCTGGGAGACCGGGCTGCTGAGCCAATATCCTTCGTTGTTTACCAGTTCAATATGTTCGCCAATATTGGCGGCTGCATGGGTAAAGTTGTCGATCAGACGATCACCGAGAAAATTCAACAGGAGGATGCCGCGTTTGTTGCCTTGGACATCAAAAACCGGAGCGGCGAATCGCATTACCGGTTTCAATGGGTATTCAATCTTTCCCGCTTCTATATTTAAGTCGAGTGGTGAAACGTAGATACTGCCCGATGCCAGCTGAGAGGCTTCCTGAAAATAGTAACGTGTGGCCTTGTTCTGCAATTCTGCAATGGGAATGGCAGCAGGATTACCGTCGTTGAAATTGATCCGCACCACCTCCATGCCCCGCTCATCGAGGAAGCGTATCTGGTCATAGAGCCGTTTTTTCTCCGCAAATACGAGAAACTCCAGACCGATCTGCTCACGCATGGTTGCAAGATCCATCTCAAAGATCTTTTGTCGCTCGATATGTTCCACCAGAAAAAGCAGATCGCTGACCACTGCGCTGATATCGCTGGCGATCATGCGGCGCGCCAGGCCGACATTGAGTGTTTCACTCGATTCCCGGCTCACCCGCTCGGTAGTGTAGAGCGTGAAATAGTGCATAAACCCCACCACGACCAATACCAACAGCAGCGGCACAAAAATCTGCAGGAATCCTTTTACCAGGCTCAATCGGGTGAGTGGTGAAGGTGGGGGGCTCAGCGGCATTGTTGATCCAGGTAGTGACGCAACCGTTCCATGTAACTGTCGATGGGCTCTTCGCTCTCTCTGGGTATCAGAAATGTCAGCCGGGCCGCTTTGATATAGGGCGTGCGGGAGCCTTCACCGGCGGGTGTGCGTTCTGTGATCACCCGCCGCGCCAAAGTCAGGGTCTCCTGGGGATTTTCACAGTGTCTGGGCAGGGTGATGTTGCGTGCATACCACTGCGCGCTTGCCGATATGACCAGCAGGATCACCAAAACCGCGGCAATCAGCCGCCAGAGCCTGAATTCGCTTTTTGTCTCCTGCATGGGTAAGGAAGTGTTTTTCATTGCTCAGTGGACAACTGCCGGATTAACGTGAGCAGCGGGTTTCCGACTGACCGATTGCCTGCTGTTGAGTAGACGCTGGGCTGTAATAGCGCCCTGAATGATGCGGTCCCTGGCCGAAACCCCATCAAGGTAGTTTGCTGCCAGATGGAGGCCGTGATGTTTGCCCAATTGTGACCTGATCGATTCGGTGCGCTCATAGTAGTGTCCGTGATAGAGCGGCAGTGCCTGAGTGTGCTGCACCCTACGGACATATTCCGGCTCACCGGTCACTCCCACCAGCTGCCGCAGATCGTGCAGGGTGTTGCCGACCATCTGCTGTTCACTCCAACTGCAACGATGGGGATGGCGGGCACCGCCGATATAGCTGGTGAGCAGTACCTTACCCTCGGGAGCCCGGTCCGGAAAAAGTGTACTCATCCATATATTGCCATTGAAACTGAGCTGTTCCTGACGGGGGGCGAGAAATCCTGTTCCATCCAACGGATGCGCGATGTTATCTCGCGCCATGCCCAGATGGAGCACTGTCAACGGCGCATACTCGATACCCTGCAGCAATTTTCCAAGCTCCCGGTTTATGGGGTTTAGGAGATCTGCTGCAGCGGGTGCCGGCGTACTTATCACAAGCTGTGCGAAACGGCGGGTGATCTCAATGCCTTGACTGTCCACGCCGGTAACGCGCCAACCGCCCTTGTCTGCGGGTTCAATATCCACCGCTTTGAAGCCTCTGCGCGTGTTGATGGCTGGGTGTGCCGCCATCTGTTCCGTCAATTGTGCCATACCGCCAAGGAATGAAAATGCCTCGGCTATGTTGGCGCGGCCTTTTTTATGCAGTACCCGGTTGATAAACATCCCGCTGGTAAAACTGCCATAGCGGCGTTCCAGAGCCGTCAGTCGTGGCAGTACGGCCCAGGCATTTGCCCTATCGGGATCAGATGCCAGGGTGCCGGCGATGAAAGGGTCCATCACCTTTTCCAGAATTTCGCTGCCCAATCGACGCCGGATGAACTCACTCACGGTCTCCCGTTCGTGCCCCCCTTTTGCTACCAGCAACTCCGTCGCCATACGCAGTTTGCCCCGCAGGCTCCACATGGGTGATGCCAACAAGGCGGGTAGTTTCATAGGAACCGGTCGAAGCTCACCTTTATGTACCACATAGCGGCGCATATCGGTGCCGCGTGAAATCTTCTTATCGGACAGGCCCGATGCCTCAATCAACTGATCCACTTCCTGGTGAAAGTTCATCAGAATACCGGCGGCATCCTCGGTCAGATAACCGGATTCACTATGACTGCGAATCTTGCCGCCCAGGCGTGGTGCTGCATCCCAGACCTCGGGTCGAGCGCCACCCTCGGCCAGCCACCATGCAGTGGAAAGGCCGGAGATACCGCCGCCGATGATTAGAATATTCGCGTTGCACATTTTAAATAAGGCTAAAGGTGAAAGGCTAAAGGCGAAAGGAGACCGTGCCACCGGATAAGCCAAACGTTGTCGTTTTTATAATTCATAAAATAATACTTGCACATAACAAACACCGACACATACTTGAAAGCCTTTAGCCTTTAGCCTTAGCCGCCTATTCCTTCACTCCGGGCCGCATCTTTTCGACTGTGTCCGCCCCAATGTGCCGAGTCCGCTGCCGTCCGGGTTCTGGCTTTCGGACGTATTCGCGAATTTCGTGAAAAACGTCTGGCGGCCTGTTCGTTGTCTTCGCAGACGGGGTATGCGTTCTTTGCGGCATTGAAGGCGTCGTCGAGGGTCTTCATATCGAATAGCAATACGTAATCTCGGAACGAAGTACGCCTGT
>NZ_JAAVSH020000001.1:1361999-1409703 GCF_011947365.2 endosymbiont of Lamellibrachia barhami | reverse complement strand
TTGTTATTACTGGTTCCGTTGCATTATTGCTCATAAGGGTATTTTAACAAGGCGGGTAGTTTCATAGGAACCGGTCGAAGCTCACCTTTATGTACCACATAGCGGCGCATATCGGTGCCGCGTGAAATCTTCTTATCGGACAGGCCCGATGCCTCAACCAACTGATCCACTTCCTGGTGAAAGTTCATCAGAATACCGGCGGCATCCTCGGTCAGATAACCGGATTCACTATGACTGCGAATCTTGCCGCCCAGACGTGGTGCTGCATCCCAGACCTCGGGTCGAGCGCCACCCTCGGCCAGCCACCATGCAGTGGAAAGGCCGGAGATACCGCCGCCGATGATGAGAATATTCGCTTCGATCATATTCAGGTTACAGGTTGGTTGTGGTTCTGAAGCGACAATAGGAAAAGAGTTGTAGGCCGGTTCAAGCGTAGCGGAACCGGCACCCTCGAAAGCTTCGCCATGCTCTGGCCGCCCGATCCGCTACGCTTGATCGGGCCTACAGACTCATGTGCCAAGTCGAAGAGCCGGTTTTGTTCCCTGATACCTGTCACCTGTCACCTTCCTTCAATTCCCGCCGCATCTTTTCGATCAGGTCCCGCCCCAATGTGCCGAGTCCGCTGCCGTCCGGGTTCTGGTGGCTTTCGACGTATTCGCGAATTTCAGCGAAACGTCTGGCGGCCTGTTCGTTGTCTTTGAGACGGGGCATGCGTTCTTTTGCGATACTGAAGGCGTCGAAGTCGAGGGTCTTCATATCGAATCCCTTCATGCGCCGTACCGCCCGCATCATGGCGCGGTTGCGGAACCGGGTCAGGTCGTTGCTGGTAATCTCCTCAAGGCCTTCCCGGCGGGCGGCGAATTCGGCGGCTTTTTTGATGCCGGCACGGACGAATTCGGGGGCGGTCTTCACCCGTGCCAGTGCTTCAGGATTCCATTCAACCCCGGCCATCAGGGTATCCAGCACCTTGACGACATCCTCGACGGCCACCCGCTGTGCCCGGCGGCGTTTCACCTCCCGTTCCACTGCGGCTTCCATCGATGGCTGGACGAAGAGGCTGACCTGGGGCCCCCGGTCGGACAGGGCTATTTTCAGCAGATGTTCCGCTTCTTCATCCCAGGGGAAGGCGCGCCTGGGTTCGTCTTCATCCTCCAGACGTTGCAGGAGCTTCATGTTGACTTCCAGCCGGCCCTCGTTGCGCGCGACGTCTTCTGCCACCTGGCGGACGCCCTCCTGCAGGAAAGGGGGCAGGGTATCGAGATGGGTTTGCGCCTCAGCTGTCCAGGGCAGGGGAGGCGCATCGCTGATGGGTTGCGCTCCCGCCTCGGCGATGGAACTGACGTTACCGGGTGGACCGGAGGGCATGCCGTTTTTGAAGCGATTTTTTGCCAAAGTCGCCATATGCTCCGGGGTGACCACAGCTTTTCCCAGTTTCCGCACATGGTCTTCAGCCCGTTTGCGTACCATCTTGCGCAGAAATCCGGGAACCCGGGAGAGACGCTTTTCCGCTTCGGACGACCAAGTCACATCATCGGCTATTGCGGGGACCAGTGGCTGGATTATCGGCTTGCCCTCCGGCTGGTAGGAGCACCAGGGGTCGGCGTCCATCAGGCTGCCGCCGAGGGCCTTGGGTCGTGCACGGCAGCCGCTGCAGAGCTGTTGATATTCGCACTTACCGCACTTGCCGCCCAGTTTTGGGTGGGCCAGCTGGGCGAAGGTGGGGGAGTTGTCCCAGATCTGCCAGAAAGTCGTCTCCCGGATAGTTCCCTCTTCATCGGGGATGTAGGGGCAGGCGGTGACACCGCCCTCCGGGGTGATACGGCAGTAGTGAATGCCTGCAAGGCAGCCGCCGCCCTCGTATCCCTGGGCTCGGGTCAAAGGGGATTCCGGGTCGAGCTGGTAGGCGATGCGCTTGTAGTGGGGTGCGCAACGTGCGCGGATGATCAGGTCACTGGTGGCGGCCTGGGCCTCTACCAGTTGTTTCAACACGGCTTCGTAACGTTGCGGGGTGATGTCGCTCATCGACTCGCCGCGACCGGTGCAGACCAGGAAGAAGATGTTCAGCACATGGGCGCCGGCGGCCCGGCTGAAGTCGATCATGCCCTGGATCTCGTGGGCATTCTGTTCGGTGACCGAGAAGTGGACTTGGAAAGGCAGATCGAGCTTGCGGCAGGTCTCCATGCCTGCAAGGGTCTTCTCCCAACTGCCGGGGCAGCCGCGAAAGCCGTCGTGCTGAGTGGGATCCAGGGAGTCGAGACTGATGCCCAAACCCATGACGCCTGCCGCCTTCAGCTGCTGTACCCTGGACTCATTGAGCAAAACCCCGTTGGTGCCGACCACGATGGAGAGTCCCAGTGAACTGCCGTGGTTGACCAGTTCCACCAAGTCACGACGCAGCAGGGGTTCGCCTCCAGTGAGCACCACCATGGTCTCATTGCTGCGGCTGGCGACCTCCTCCAACAGTGTTTTGACCTCGTTGGTGGTGAGTTCGTTTTGACCGCCGCTCTCCCGGGCGTCGGCGTCCATGTAACAGTGGTCGCAGGCCAGATTACAGCGGCGGGTGAGGTTGACTGCCAGAAGAAAAAGGTCGCGATCAGACATAGGGTGGCCCGGTCAGGTGTTCCCGTTGCGGGGATCGCTGGGATCGAGGTGGAATACGCCACCTTCGGCCCACTCTGCCTTCACCGCGTCCACCGCATCGTGATCGACCCGGTCGAGTCCCTGCCGTCGGGTCCAACCCTCGATCTCTTTCACCAGCATGCCCTGAACCATCTCAGGCGCCTTGGCGATGCGCTCTCGGGCACCTTCATTCCAGGGCATTGTCTCCTCTACGGTTGCTGAACCCTGGGTGAAGGTCTGCATGACCTGGCCCAGAAAATCCGCATCGATCTGTTCCATGCCGCTCTGTCCGGCAATGGTTTCAGCAGCCTTCACCGTCATATCGCGGCAATAACCGGCAGGGACGTTGGCAAGCATTGCCTCAGCATCGCTGTCCCAATCCAGCCTGTGTTCAAGGGCGGAGGGCGTTGGCTGTGGTGCGGGTTGTATCAGTTCGGCAAAGGGGCAGGCGCTCTTTTTCTCCGCTGCCGGGGCGGCGGGTTGAGCATCGCCCTGCATGGCCGACGCCATAGCATCCCGGGTCCTGTCCAGTCCCGCTTCGGCGGTTTGCAGGGAGACCTCACTGAGTCCCTGCTCACTGGCATACTCTTCGATGCGCTGTTTCGATGCGTCCCGCATGAAACCCTCGGGGACCCGCATCAGACGGGCCAGTGCCGCGGCCTGCCAATGTATCAGGGCCGAGGAATCAGGGCCAAGGGCCGAGGGTGGGGCAGAGCGTTCTTTTCCTAGGCCCTTGGCCCTTGGCCCTCGGCCCTCATCAAGGTCCTTGTCAAGAAACGGCTCGATGTGTTCTGCGGAGACGATACGCAGACCGGCGGCCCGTGCCTTCTTCTCCGCCCGCATGCTCAGGTTGCCCCGCAGACTGAGGTTATCCACCGTGAGCAGCAGTTGTTTGGCCGCTTCATCCCAGCGCATGGCTTCTTCGGCAGAGGGTTTGCGTTTCAACTCACCATTGTCGTAGGCCTCGACGATCTCGGACATCGCCTGTTCGGCGCGTCCCGGCATCAGCTGGGCGGTGGCCTCTTCAACGATGCTTTCGGTGATGACCGTATGACCGTGCTCCTGGGCGTAGCGCAGGATCGCCATGCGCGCCATGTTGCGCACAAAGGAGGGGACCCGCTCCATGCGAACCTCTGCCTCGTGGGTCCAGGAGGTGGTGACCTCGGCGATGCGCTCCACCGGCGGGCGGTACTCCCGCTGGCTCAATAATACCGCGCAATCCACGTCGTTGAGCAGGGCCTCGGCATTGCCGCCGATATCGAGTTCGTCGTCGGCGTGGATGCCCAGCTTGCCGATCACCAGCAGAGAGGGTTGTTCCAGTTTCAGGTAGCGGTTGATGACGTCGTGAGGCTTGCCGTCGAGCAGTTTGATCTCCACTCGCATGCCCTGATCCGCAGCGATATTCCGCGCGATTTCAAGATGTCCCTGGTAGATCTTCGCCAGGCCGGAGTCGATGATCTCTTCGTGCAGTTTCTCCTGCTCCTGGAAACGGAACACCTTGCCTGCCTCCTCGGAGAGTACGCCGGCGATACGATTGAAGGCGACGTAGTGATAATAGGGATCGAAAGCGGAGATCACCTTCACCGGGACGTCCCACGCCTTGCTCAGGGCGAGGGCGGTGAGCAGACCGCCGTAGGATCGGGTGGAGCCGTCCACTGCGACCACGATGGGGCCTCTCTTGATTGAATGTTGGGGATCCTTGATCACCAGCATGTCGATGTTGCTGCGTCTTGCGACACGCTGGCAAACGGTGCCGAGCCGGCTGCCTTTGACGGCGCCAAGGCCCAGGGCGCCCATTACCAGCAGGTCGTAGTTCCCGCTGTTGGTCTCACGCGCCAGTTCCCGGTAGTTCTTGCCTTCCAGAGAGCAGCGTTTGAGTTCGATGTTCTGTTGTTGTGCCTGCCTTTCCACCTGATCAAGATAGGAGTCGGTGATGATCGACAGTCCCCGGGTGATCAGGTCGTCATGCACATCCCGCTGGCGCTCCAGTTCCTGTTCTTCGCGAAACTGTTCCGGCAGCCCCCCCTCCATTTGGCGAAAGCGCACATCGTGCAGTTTGGCCGCATAGACGTGGGCGGCAGTTAGGGCGCTGTTCCAGATGCCAGCCAGATTGACTGCCTCGGTGATGCTGCGGTTTGAATGATCGGAAGAGTCCACCGCGAACAGGATGGATTCATAGGTAGGTAGCCTTATCGGCGCATTGGAGCTGGCTTGAGTTTGTGCGGGCATAGATAAAAAGGAGACAGGTTACAGGTTACAGGTTACAGGTCGCAGGATTCAGGACGTGTCGCCTGTCACCTTTAACCTGCCACCTTTTAGTTATTAAGAAACCAGTAGACGACGATGGCTCCGATCACCAATGCATTGATGATCCCGGCAACGATGGCGAGATAGTCGAGCGGCGCCAGGTTCAGCCGTTTTGAAAATATCATAGTCCGGTCTCCATGGGAGACTGCCGGAATAGGCTATCCGACAGTCCCCTCAAGGTTTTACTTGAAGGTGAAATCCACGTTGGCGGTGCCGCCGGCGGCAACCTCAACCTTGGATTTCTGGTCCTTCAGAGTGCCGTGCCAGGCCTTGATGGTGTATTTGCCCGGGGGTACATTGTCGATGCTGAAAGTGCCGTCCTCCGCTACCATAGCGTAGTAGGGGTTCTTGGCGACAAAGACGAAACCGTGCATGAAATCATGGGCGTCACACTCAACCTTCATGGCGGATCCGTGCTTCCAGTTTCGACTGCTTTTGGTGACGGGTGTTGGGTTTGCTGACTTACGTTGAAGACGGTTTTCTTGGTGCGTCCGATGATCTCGTAGGTGTGGATATTATGCAGGATAGGATCCTGATTGACGGCTGCGATCTTGGTTTCGTTCTTCATTACCTGCAGGAAGGGTTTGAACTCACAACCTTTCTGATCCAGGACTGCATTTGAAATCGAGGCGTAGTCGAAGGCTTTGCCTGTTTTGACCTGTAGTCCAGATAGACAACTGTGTCCATCAGTGAGCCGTTATTGACCCGGACGGAGTCGATCTCACGGGTACCTGTGCCGCAGACATCATTGTTCGTTTGGGCGCTTTGTCCTTGCCGGCAAAACTCACCTTGCCGGTGATGGTGCCGCCGTTGCTGACGGAGACCTCTTTATATTTAGCGGCCTGTCCAGTGACAGGCAGGGCGCAGAGGCCGGCCAGACTGAGGGCGATGATCAACTTCTTCATTTTGCTGACTCTCCTAGTGTTAAACAGCGATGTGACATAACTCGGTGTGATGGAAAAAATGTAACTCAACTCAACTCAAGCCGCCTGTTGCGACCGGTCGTTGGAGGAAATAAACAGCTCTTCTTCTCGAAAGCATCTTCGAGACAAAACCGGCGTTCAGCGCTTGAATCGACAGTTGACAGCTTAATAGTGTGAGTATCACTTGAGTCTAACCTGTGAGCTGCATTGTCTCCGATAAATTTCAGGCTATTTAAGCCATCAATTATGCTCTTTGGAATATTTCCTTTATTTTGTAGCTCTTTGATTTTACCGGCTAGACCTCTACTTACATTGTCATCTATACCTTCTTCTACACAAATACCCTCTAATAAAGCTCTAACCCCTATGGAAGATATAATTACGAGGCCTTGGTTATGTGCATTTATGATTTCTAAGTAGGCTGAATTTAGTTTTTTATTAATATGAGCAAATTTCTTTGCTGTACGTGATGCTTTATTTTTTCTTTCAGGAGAATATTCATAGGAGTAGATATCTTCTCCATTACTATCATGCATTCCTGAGCAGGTATACTTTTCTTCTAATATTGCTGTATCACACCCTTTGCATACCCAAAATCCATAGCGTGTATTTTCATACCACATAAGCACTTTGCCCTCTGCTTCATGGTAGTCACAATCATGTGTTGCCAACAACTCATGGTTGGTTTCACGTTTGCATGTATTGCAGTGTATTTTTTTCAGTTCAGACACGATGATGTATTTTACTCATAACGCCTTGCTCAGCGGCAGGCTAAAGTGGCACGTTTTTGCGTAAGCAAAACAAGTGCCGCTTTAGCCTGTCCGCTGGAGCTTTTTGTGTGTGCCCGGCATGGGCATGATTTTATGAGGTGAAAGTCCTCTGTACATATTCCAGAAAGGAGACGAAAAGTCACCTTTAAAAAGTACTAGCCGATGGCAAGGGCGGAAGGGCGACCAACCGTCTGAAAGAAGCCTAAGTGCAAACCTGCGAGCTGACGAACAGAAATCGCATATAAGGCCGAACCCCTGGGTGAGTGAGCACAACATCACGAAACCCGCCTGGAGAACATGGGGGATGCTAAATGCGGCAGTTGTGCAGGGAAAGATCATGCTCTTACCCGGGGAGATCTGCCCGACTTTGCGACCACCACCGGTGGTAGCGCTTCATGCAGTAATGCATGAGGTGATTGGGCAGAAGTCAGCAGACGGCATAGTAGTGGATTCTAATGATGAAGTTGAAGGCCTTAGCCAAGAGAAAGTTTCGCATCAGCAATACGTAACTGAACGAAGTATACCAAGAAGGTTATGCTGATTTGAGCGATAGAAAAATTGAAGAGTTTATTAATAGTTCAAAACAAGATGATGGCATTGGGAATTATGACTTTGAGAATGAGTAAGAAAGTGGCACAGCCAGTTACCAAAGTCATTTAAAAGTATTCTATGAAATATTCAAAGATGACCCAATGCTTGACGCCACATCTGGCATCAAAGAGTTGTCAGTTGAGTATTTTATAATTTCTGTATACTTACTAATTAGGCATTTACATAAATACTATGTAATAGATGACAGCACCAAAATAAATATCAGAGAGTTTATTTATCATTTCCATACACGCTGGAAAACATATGATGAATCAACTGATACTGATTTACTGACCTTTAGCAATAGAAGGCAGCAAGGCGAAAAAGATTTAGAAATAAGGGATATTATTTTGCGTCAGGTGTTTTTCCAATATCTACAAGATAATAACAAAGAACTAATAGAAAAAGATGAAAAAAGGGCATTTACTGAGCTTGAGCGGATTATCATTTACCGAAAAGGAAAAGGATTTTGCCAACAGTGCTTGAGAGAAGAAAAACCAGAAAACGAAGCAAAAGTTGGTTGGTCAGACTACCAAGCAGATCATGTTATACCTCATGCTAAAGGTGGAAAAACAGTTTTAGAAAATGCCGAGTTGTTGTGCAGTTATCACAACCAATCTAAGGGTGCATCACTCAATGAAAGCACATAACAAATAGCTCCAGCGGACAGTTTAAAGCGTCACTTTTTTTGCATACGCAAAAACGTGCCACTTTAAACTGCCGCTGAGCAAGGCGTTAGGCGTAGAAAAATGAACAGCACTGCCTTAAATAACTGGAATCAGGAAGGTAAATTATATATTTGGCATTATGCTAATAACTCAAAACGAAGCTATGGTGGCTTACATCTAAGTAGCGACAAACTATCTACGGACAATATCTTACAACTGTTCAGTATCCTGAAAATTCATGATGAAGGGAAAAGGACAATAAACCTAACTAAAACAACAGATAAAGTCGCATCAGTTAATGGTTATAACAGGCGCTACGAGTATTACTCAAAAGTTAAACTCAATTACAATAGGGATCATATTGGAATATCTGTGAACATTGATGGCAGTGTTCTAATGATAAATATTGGTTCTGCTGGTGTTATCAAGCTAACCGATGCCTTGGAAAAATACAAAAAAGGTGAATATGACTTTAGTGTTAAATCAGAGATACGCGGTGGTACAAAGAATGACAACTCTATATGGTTCTGGTAATTCGCCTAACAAGGCAAATCAACATGGAGCGTTAAAAGCGTCGCGCAAAAAACGCGCAACACTTTTAACGCCCAGTTATTTGCGACGTTATAGGTCGATCCCCGCGGATGCGGGGGAGGCATCGGGAATGGACATAAACGGTCCGCGCAAAAGGGTCGATCCCCGCGGATGCGGGGGAGGCAAGCCAAGGTTGACAATTCCCCCGAACACTCAAGGTCGACCCCCGCGGATGCGGGGGAGGCCAAAATACGCATCTATATAGTCAGAGAGGTTCAGGTCGATCCCCGCGGATGCGGGGGAGGCAAAGACCGCACTTCTCCCAATCACTTAGCAAGGGGTCGATCCCCGCGGATGCGGGGGAGGCAGTTCGTTCATGACTCAACCGCCCGCGACTTGAGGTCGATCCCCGCGGATGCGGGGGAGGCGGTAGCGGCATGAGCTTGGAAGAGAGTATGGCAGGTCGATCCCCGCGGATGCGGGGGAGGCGTTTGAGGCCTGGACTCGATCTCAAATACTGCAGGTCGATCCCCGCGGATGCGGGGGAGGCCACCTAGTTCTTGTCGATCCGTATCCAGTTAAGGGTCGATCCCCGCGGATGCGGGGGAGGCGAACTTTGGGTGCAGGAAGCAAATGAGCTGAAGGGTCGATCCCCGCGGATGCGGGGGAGGCTGATGTGGGAAATGGAGTCTGGCAAGGCGCCAGGGTCGATCCCCGCGGATGCGGGGGAGGCCGACAGAAACAAAAGGAACTAGATCAGAGAGTGGGTCGATCCCCGCGGATGCGGGGGAGGCGTACGCGGTATTTGTGCTGCAGGGTGGTCAGTTGGTCGATCCCCGCGGATGCGGGGGAGGCGTAGTTGGCGAGCATCTTGCCTGAGGTGTTGAGGGTCGATCCCCGCGGATGCGGGGGAGGCGGTTTTTGCAGGATCACGGGGAGTGTCAGTGGAGGTCGATCCCCGCGGATGCGGGGGAGGCTCTAGCATCTAACAGCATGAATAGTAACAAATTGTTAAAGAGCGTGGAAATTATATGGTGGGTCGGTGGGTAACGAGTAACCCGTCCAGATCAACCAGTTTGGTGGGGGGGAGTCCCAGTGTTCTGGCGTTTTGGCCTCCTGGTTGATTTTTGTCGGCCCAGAGGAGGGTTACTGATGCCCCCTGTTCGGCAGTAAACCATTCTGTGAGGACATTCCAGACACGTTCGCGTACAGCGGGTGACATCTTGGGGGCGCTGTAGACGCCCGGGGCCATTTCCAGCATGGAGGAGGCCAGGAATCCACGCATCCGGCCGGAGACATTACGTGTCACTATCACGGTCATCGGCATGTAGCAGTTCCTTGATCCGGTCGATCATTTTGGCGATCAGCTTTTGTTTGCGGAATTGCAGTGCGGCTTCTCGGCGTAGGGTGCGTTCCAGAGGTAGCTCTGGGTTGTCAATGGCCTTTTTGGCGACTGTGAAGGCCATTGGCAGGGTGATTTCGGCGCGGTAAAGATCCGCGATATCGAGGGTGAATGCGTTGCTGGAGTCCTCATGGATGAAGCCTAGTGGTGGCAGCGCACCTAGGGCGGCGACGGCCACGTCGGCAGCAGCTTCCACAAAAGTTGCGGCGTGGTTGATAGCTTGGTTGGGAATGTCGGCGCCATTCGGGTTTTGACGATCATACCGGCGGCCCTTCCAGGGGATGCCGTGCTCGTCGGCCAGGATTTGGTAGGTCTTTTTCATGCGCCCCCCTTCGATGCCGCGCAGCACCGCGATGTCCCGGTGTGGCAGGACCCGACCGAAGCGGAAGGCGTACATGCGCCGGGCCACGTCCAGCCGGGCCGTTTCGTCCGCCCAGAGACGGGCATGCTGGCGGGCCACCTCAGAGCGTCCCTGCCCCATTGGGGGGGGCGGTATAGAATTTGACGCCGCCCTCACCGACTGCGGCCAGCAGGGTGCCATGCCGGGCCAACAGCCGCAGCACGTCGTGGCTAACGGTTGAGCCGGGACCCAGCAGGATCATGGAGACGCCTTGGTAGGGAATGGCGTAATCACCGGCGTCCAACTCCTCAGATTTGGCTGCTGTGAAGTGGAGAGTGCCGTTATTTACGGTCAGCTTGCCGCGTGACAGCCAGATCAGGCCGTGCCGGTCGGCATGGGGGATGCGGGATTCGGCCAGCCCGAGGCGGCCGGGAAAGAGCCCCCCTTTCATGCCGGTTTCAGCAGCAGCATACCGTAGCCAAAGGCTCGGTGGCGGCCGATTCCACGGGCCAGCAGACGGTTGAAGGCATCACTGTCTGCTACCGTCAGCGCACCTTTGAGCAGCGCCTGGGGACGATCCAGCTTTATCTTTATTCCCCGCCGGTGCTGGGAGACAAACCGGAATTCCCCAAGGCTGACCTTTTCCAGTCTGGCCGCATCGCCCATCTGTTTTTCCAGCCACTCCCGGTAGACAGTCTCCCGCGACGGAGCCTGCTCCCCTTCTGCCAACCGCTCCATGCGATGGCGGTAGAGATCCTTTTCATGACCCTCTTTGCGGCTGGTGGGACAGACCACCAATTCAAATCCAAGCCGCCGCCCCGGCCGCCATTCGTTGGGCATGGACTTGGCGTGTTGCAGGTCTTCGATTCGGGTCACCCCCAGCGCCAGGGGGCTGGCGAAGGTCCGGGCCTGTTCCAGCAGGTCCGGGCCTGAATCGGAGCTGTACCCGAGCAGCTTGAGATTGGCGCCTCGGATGAGCCGGTAAGGTTTGGGCGAGTGTTCTTGAAAGATGGCCTTGAGCCAGGCATGGGTAGCGTATCCCAGATCCTCATCCCGGTTGCGGTTGACATTGTTTTCCTGGGCGAAACGAATCAATCCCTGGGGGTTGAGCCGAAGCTCCAGCATGGTGAGTGGCGTGGTCATGATGCGGGCCTCTCGATGCGGCCTTCATTGTACTCACGGCGGCCGGCATGGATCTGGTTTCGCCACTCCCGCTGGTCGTAGCGACTGACCGTGCGGGCATGCACGCCACCGGGGATGCCGGCGGGCCAGCAGGCGGCCAGAGTCTCTTCGTCGTTCTCTGCAATCCTGGGATGGGCGGAGTAGCCGCAGAGCGCATCCAGTACGTCAGCGGCCTGGACTCGCGCCAACAGAACGGGCGCGGCGGGGAGGCAGGTCTTGCGGCCGAGGAACAGGGGCCGGGCGGGTCGGCGCAAGGCGGCCTCCAGTTCATCCAGATTGGGTGCGCCTTCGCCTTCGAGGGTGACAGCGAGGGTCATGACGCCATTGGCCCAGTAGTGGCGGTAACGGATATGAGTTTCCTTCGTTGCCTTCCCTTTCCCTCGTCCTTCAGGGCTGCCCCGTGTAGTCCATCCCAATGGTTGTGTGCCGTTGACATACCCCATCATCTTGGGCTGTCCAAGATCCACAGTGTGATAATCGACGATAGGCTCCGGCTCCACGTCCCAGCGGGCAGCGAATTGAATTCGCGCCTGCAATGCCTGCAGCCTGTCAAAGTCGCCGTGCCGGTAACCGAGGGCGTTGGCCAGCAGGCCGGTCAGCATGGCCAGTCCGGGGAAGCGGTCGGTGGGGCCGTGCTGGTCCACCATTACCCCGCCGAAGCTCATCAGCGGCGCGTCGAAGCGCAGTATCAGGGCATCCATCACATCAGGCTCCGAAGATGGCGTTCAAGGTCTCATCGATAGCGGCATCCAATGAGTTGACTGAGATGCCAGCAAGGGCGCCACTCTCCTTGGTGGTGGCGGCCACGCGTTGATCCGCCGTGACCCCGTACATGCCATCGACCGCTTGCAGATGTCCTCCCAGTGCATCCACGGCCCGCTGCATCGGGTCATCACCCTCCTGGAAGCGCAGGGATTGGAGATAGGCATTGGCCAGACTGCGGGGTTGCTGGCAGCCGCTTTCAAACAAGACAAAGTCGGCCCGGGCATAGGGGGCGGTGGCGCCAAGCTTAGCGCCTGGAGTAACGGTAGCAATGGCCTTGAGCAACGCCTTGAGGGTGGTCTTGACATCGGTAGCATTCTGTTTCCGCCATACCTTAGGCTCGCAGGCGGTGAAGTTGGAGACCAGCAGGGGGATATCAACGGCCACATATTCGTAAAACAGGCCGCTGCCCAGTTCCATATCACCGGCGTGGGCAGCACCGGTCTCTTCGTCCTTGTTGAGGTCATCCACCACGGTAAAGTAATCCACTTCGGTGGTTACCGGGTGGACGCTGAGAGCATGGGCTACATGTACTGCCGCGTCGGAGCGGGCCAGGATATCGGAGGTGACAAAGCGGCCGAACAGCGCCCCCTCAAAGCCTGCATAGAGGTTGCCATGACCGGCTTGGCTGAGCATCGCATTGAAGCCTTTCTTGTCGGTCTTGAGGCGCTCTGCCAGCAGCGCCTTGGCCGCCTTTTCGTCTTCTGCCTCGGCGCATTCGGCCAGCAGCGCCACGAAAAAATCAGCTTCAGGTTTACCAAATAGGGCAGGTTGTTCCATTCTCAGTGTATTTTCATCGACGGGGCTTCCCTTTGATTTAATAATCCCTTTTGCTAAAGTCAGTACTAAGGAGTGGGCAAATTCATCGGTAACCCCTTTTTCTTCAGTCAATCGACGCTTCACTTCACGCGAAAAAAACTCTCTGGTTCTAAGTCCATCAGGAAGGTTAAGGTTTTCTTGTAAGGCATCGCGCCAATGCTTCTTTAGACATTGGGAAGAGACCCGCAGGCGTGATGCATCTCCAAAGGGAATAGTTTTGGCGAGACCCGCGTCGTCGCGGTTGAGCAGGCTGGCATGAAATGAGGTGAGGGTATGCATTTGCAGAAACATGATGATTACTCCTTCTCTTTGAAGTTTTTATAGTAGTCGCCGGCGATGCACAGATGGAGCTTCTCCCGTCTCTCTGCATCGCTGGTCAGTAGTAGTCCGGCAACATCGACCCAGTTGACGGGCCGCTTTTTCGCCGCCAGGAAACGCACGGCACGCAGGGTCAGGGTACGCCGGGTCTCGCCCTCGGCGGCCAGCAGCCGTTCCAGCCGAGCTTCAGAGAAGTGTTCTTCTGCCAGTACCTTGCCCAGCGGTTGTTTCAAGTTGTGAATATGGGGCGACATCAGAGCCATGCCGGTGAGGATCGCCTGCCACGCCTTGCGCTGGCCCTGCCAGTTCTGCGGCAGATGGCGGAAGGCAAAGCGGTAGAAGCTCAGAGGCGGTTCTTTCTTCGGGTTCATCCGCTTGAGCGCGGCGCGGTCGCCGTTGGGGAAATGTTCGCTGGCGATCAGGCCGCTGATCGAGCCGATGATCGAAGCGAGTGGGTTACTGCGGTGTTCAGCACGTTCAGGCTGTGTGTTTTGCATCACGTTGCTCCTTGAGTTCGTCGAACTGTTTGTAGAGGGAACCGTAAAAGAGGCCGCGGGCCCTGACTTGCGCCCGGTAGCGGCGGCCCTGGCGCTCTGGCAGACGGTCGATGGCGTCATCAAGCACCTTGACTGCCTTCTCTTTGAGGGCGGTCAGCCACTCCAGACGGGCCTGATCCTCATCGTCGTGATCCAGTGTGCGCCAGAGCCAGTCGAAGTAGTAGCGGGACCAGGCTTCGCTGTAGACAAGAAGGGCTTCCTTTGTCCATTGCTGTACTTCTCTTGGAATATCCTTTTTTCTTTTCGGCAGTTCGTTTTCCTTCACCCCCCCAAGCAATAAAGAGTGTAAGGCTTTCTTTAATAGCCCTTCTATTATTGCGGCTAAATGTAGACCCTCTTCGCTCATTTCAGCGAGCATGTCACGATCTTTACCTGCACTGAAAAGTAAATGAGTAGCTTCCTTTTTCATCGGGATGCAAACACTATGGAATCCTTCCGTATTACTATCCTTCCCTCGCCTGGAAAGACCCGACGCATAAAACCAACAATCGGAGTCATCCGCTTCTGGCTCTTGCATATATGGCCTTTTAATAATCTCACTACTGTCAATAATGCCAAACAGCAAGTCTCTTGTAATTCTAGGAGTGAACCCCTCGGAATAAACGTTGAAGGCTTGTGATTTCTCTGTATCTATCGGTATCCATGGGTCACCCAAGTCTCCATTAATTTGCTCTCTGACTGACTTTGGCAACACTCTATGCAAGGCGCTAGCGTTATAAGCTGCGATCCCTCTATTTGTTATCACAAGTCGTCTTGCCCTGCTTATTTCAATAAAGAAAGGATCAAGATCAGTGGTTATATAACTGGACTCAAGATCCCATGGTTCAACCCATGTCAAAACAATGCCATCGGGCTTATACCGTAACTTTCGATTAAGAATAATGGGGCGGTACTTAAGCAACTTTTTTACGTCTCTCACCCATTGTTTGCCGGGGCGTTTGCTAATCAAGATCTGTACTCTCATTCGAGCACTGAAGGTGCCACTCATGCGTGCAACGCCCTCATTACCAGCCCCATTTCTACAAGTCATTGTTTGTAGATTGATGAGGGCATAAACCCATGCCTCTTCGCTATCATGGTTTGTTCTGCGTGCTTTAATGTCGTGGTTTTTTGACGTGGCTAACAAGTCAAGAACATCTGGCGTAGAAGCATCCGGTTCAGCCTTCCCATTTTTTGTGAATTTTTCCTCATACAAGATTCTCGAAGGCAAGGCTGGCTGCATAAATGCTGGTTGAGTTATATCCTTAACAACCAAAGTCCAGGCAGAATCTCCACCACCATCAAGGCGGCGGATGGCGTTACACCAAAAAGCTTTTTCCTGTTTTGGGTCATTTTTCTGCTCACGCTCCAATACTGCGGCAGCGAGATAGCAGAGAAAGATATGAAATGCATCCTCCTGATGGCGTTGCAGACCTGTAAGAGAGTCAATCTCATCCCGGCCCAGTGCAACAAGGAGGGCTGGCAGACTAAGCTGCTTCAACCCTTGGCGGGTCTGAGCATGAAAGACAGGGTCAGTTAGTAGATTCATCGAGGATCTCCAATCCATGACGGCTGTAGCGGTAGTATTTGGGGCCAAGGCGGAACTTGAAGCCACCTTCGGTTGGTTTTAGGTCAGTTATCTCTTCTTCTTTCAATCTTTCTGGAGCCATGTGGCCAGGTATTATCATTTCTGTGATATGGATGCCAAAAGGGCTATCGATAGGCACAGGCAACGGGAGTCGTAATGCATTTAAGCCCAGCCGGGTTGAAACTTTTTCTTCCATCTTTTTTGGAAATGCAAAGGTGCCAAAAGATTTGTCATAACAGCCAATAAGGGAAACTCCATCCGCCTTGTCTTCTTGAGCTATCAAAGCACCAAATTGCTTTTGGGCGTGCTTTTGCCAACGTGAATTTTTTAATTGCGCCAGTGCATCCGGGTGGGTGGCACTCTCCACCAGCAGCCGGTTGTCGCGGGGGATCTCGATCTGTGGGTGTTGCTGGAGATAGTCCCAGGTGAGCTGCAGGGTTCGCAGATCGGCATAAACACTTCCCAGTCCAATACGCTTGGCGCTTCCAGTCGCCTCGCCATCACTTTGTAGCCAATCCTCTAGGCTGCCGCTCTCGGGAGTAAGCAGCAGACAACGAGCCTCTTTCATGCCGGTCGGGCGTTCTCGATCATGACGATGCAGGCGGCCGATACGTTGCAGTAGCACATCCATCGGGCAGAGGTCGGTAATGAGCAGGTCGGCGTCGATATCCAGGCTCTGCTCCAGGGTCTGGGTTCCGATGAGCAGCAGGGGGCCGGGGGCACTCCCCTTACCCAGGCGTTGACTGACGGCGCCATCCAGCAGTTCCCGGTCTGCCGGGCTGTAACGGCCATGGTGGGGGGTGATGACATTTCGGCAGTGAAACAGGGTATCCGCTGGCACTGCATCCTCCACCGCTCGCTGCAACGCCAGGGTGCGGCCCACGGTATTGAGCACCACCAGGATACGGGCTCCTTGTGCCAGCGCTTGCTGGATAGTTAGCAGTAGGGCGCCCGGATCAGAGAGGTGGGGGACACACTCAACCGTCACGGACTTCGACCGAGTGCTTGCTGCCACGAGGGGCAGGCGCTCGCCCACGCCGTTGGTCAGGGCGGGATAAGGCGTTTTGAGCGCATCATTGAGTTTAGACTCAGATCGCCTTGCCCCGGCGGCACCGAGAAAGGCATCCTGTGCCACCGCTCCCAGGGTGGCGGAGAGCAGCAAGGCATGGCTGCCAACCAGATGGTGCCGGAGCAACTCGCTGAGCAGGTGGCGCATGTAGGGATCGGAGGCGTGGACCTCATCCACCACCAGCAGTTGGCGGTCCAGACAGACAGAACGCAGATGGGCATGAGGCGTCTGCAAGGCGCTGAGCAGGGCTTGGTCGATGGTGCCGACGGCGATGGTGGCGGCGAGGAATCGCTTGGGGCGTTCGGCAGCCCAGGTACGTTCCTGGAGCTGTTGATCGCTCTCATCACTACATCTTGCCGCCCGGTCGGGCAGCAGCTTTGTTTCTATTCCATCCACCTTGGCATAACCAGGCACTGCCAGCAGCACCATGGGGCGGGTAGTCGGGTCGGGAAAAGCCTTTTCCACACACTTCAATACACGCTGATAGAGTTCCCGCGCAGCTACCCGTGTCGGCAGGGCGAAGTAGAGGCCATCCACCTCCTTGGAGGCAAAGAGCCGGAAGAAGCGGATCAGGGCCGCTTCGGTCTTGCCAGAGCCGGTCTCCGCTTCGGCAATGAGCAGGCGGTGGGCGGGATCATCCGTTGGCAGCTGATCCAGGGCCTGCTGTAACGGGTGGGGTGGAAAGCCGAACAGGGGCTCAAATTGCCATGATTGTTTTTGCAGGGATTGTTGGTTGGCGCGGACATCCAATCCCACGTCCCGGAGTATGCGGGTGGCGGTGTCAGGGGCGAGTTTCAGTCGGTTTGCCCTTCCGTTGTCGATTGGAAAGTAAGCGTCGTGAGAACCCAACCAGTCGGCCAGCATCAGCAGTCCGGCGAAGCGGTGCTGTAGCTGTGGCGGGTTCGGGATGCGTGGGACATCTCCGGCAAAGGCGGCAGGAAATGCTTTACGCGCCACCTCCATGAGTTCGGCGATGGCGTGGAAGGGATCACGCTGGCCATCGCTGACCCACCAATATTTTTTTGCCCGGCGGTAATTCTGTGCAGCTGTACCCAATCCATTTTCATGGATGGGCCGCCCATGATGAGAAAGGATGGCGAAGAGATAGGCTTTCAGTGTCTCTTGCTCTGCGAACCAGCTCATCAATTCACCCCAATCCAGTGATTGGGCGAGCTGGTTGGCCAAGTGCTCCACATTGAGCAATGGCGCTGTCTCAAAAACATGCCCGGCTCGTGGTGCCTTGGGATCGAAGGGTTTTTTCTGAAAACCGAGGTTGGCCTTGCCGAAGTCGTGAAGCAGGGCCAGAACCGCCAGGCGGTCAAGTTGAGCTGGGGAAAGAACCACGCTGGCGGCAGTTTCCAGGCGCTGTGAGATGAGGGGTAGGGCGGTAAGTTTGCGGAATACCGAGGCAACATCCAGGCAATGGTGTACCAGAGGAAGAAAAGCTATTGGAGCATGGTCATCCCTGGTTCTGAGTTTGCCCCAGAATATGTCTGGGGGCAGTTGGTTGGCACAGATCTCTTTCATGAGAACCTCTCGTCCCTACCCTGTCTTTTACCTTGATTGTGCATACCAGGGGTAGCATTGAGAAAGCCCCGTCCTACTTCCACTACAGCTCTGGCACTTCGGAAAGTTACCCATCTGTTTGTCATCCTTCTCATCCATGCGTGAATAACCTTACTCTAAAGAGGTTTGTTATGTCAGCATAACCGAACCCGTTTCATGTGCTCAAAAAAACACTAAACCGTATCCGCCGCCAGGGATTGTCATCCTCCATAAGTCTTACGATACGCCCATCCAGTTGTTCGCCCCGGTCCATCATCTGGGCGAGGGTGCGGTTCTCGCTGCGCGGGACGTATCCCAGGTGTTCGTTTTTGAACCAGACGGCGATGGCGTTGCGGTCGTATCGGTTGGCGGACTCGCGGCGCAGTGTCAGGGTCTCTCCGAGCTGAAGAAACTGCCAGATGCCTGAGGCGCGGTAGTATTGGTAACCGGCCAGAGGTGACTCTTGCAGTAACACTCGGCGTTGCGGTTCCAGAAGTTGGGTGTTGGCACTGATTTGTCCACTCAGCCCGATGCCCAGGCTGCCAAACAGGGTGTGCAGGAAGGTCCGGCGTTGCATGATCTGTTGCTCCTTTTGTTAGCGGCTACAGTCACCATAACAAGGGGGGTGGCTCAAACCGTGAGTCCGCAACTAAAAAATTTCCCGCTTTTAGGGTAAGTTAAATGGTGCTTATGTAAGGCAGGTGAAAAGGTCGGAGTCAAAATTGACTCCGACCTCTATGAAATGAGAAGAGGGGTAAGGTGCTGGAATATATCTTTTTCGATGAGCGTCCATGGCGGCGTTTCATTGAGTTTTTGCAGGATCAGGAGATGGTGCCGGAGACATCAAAAGGCGATGAGGGCTGGTTGGTGATGCTGCCGGAGGATATCGACGACGATCTCAATGATCGGGTTGAGGCCTTCTACGACAAGATGCTGGACTTCAACGAGATTTTGGTTGCGGAAGCCGAGGGAGAGGATCATGTGCATGCGGCCGGGGTCAATATCACCCTGAAGGACGGCCGTACCGTGCAGGCGGCTATCGATCCGAAGGTCATGCGGCGTCTGCTGGAGGTCGTGACCGCAGAAGAGTTGGGGGATCTGGTAAACGCTATCGCCGATGCGGTGGAAAACCCTGGCCAGCGTTCGATCTGTCAGCGCTGATTCGCTTCCTGCCGCGCCTGTTTCAGTTTTTCTTCGGAGCGCTGTATGGATGCCTCCAGCTTTGAGGCAGCGAGGCGGGCCGCCTTTTTTCGCTCCACCAGTTCGATGTACTGCTTGGGTGTCAGGGTGATGTCCTGTTCCGGCGGGGCGTCGGAGGTTTTGAGTACATAATAGATGCCGCCAATCAGGACGATCAAGACGGCGAAAAAGGCGGTTCTGTTCATGCTTTGCGGTCTGCCTGGATAAGCTGATGCTTTAAGGAAACTCTGGATGAATAGAGAAACCTGTCATCTCTCCATACGGTCGAGATGACAATAACCGAGTCATTCAGAACTCCCCTTAAGTATGGCCTATTTTGCGTCACGCAGGTTGAGAATGGGCCAATACTTTTCCCCGGCATGGCGGAGCAGTGTCTCATCCGGGTCGACTGCCACGGGATGGTCGACGCGTTCCAGCAGAGGGATGTCGTTGTGGGAGTCGCTGTAGAACCAGCTGCCTCGCAGATCCATTCCCTTTTGCGCAAGCCACTGGGTGAGCCGGTTGACCTTGCCGATTTGGAAACAGGGTTCTCCCGCCACTTCGCCGGTATATCTGCCGTCGATTTTCTCAGGTTCGGTGGCGATCAGGTTCTCCACGCCGAACATTTCGGCGATGGGAGCGGTGACGAAGGCGTTGGTGGCAGTGATGATCATCAGCTCATCGCCTGCATCCCTGTGTTTTTGTAGCAGTTGTCGGGCGCCTGTGCTGATGATCGGGTCGATTTTATCGGTCAGGAATGCTGCCCGCCATTTCAGCAACTGATCCGGTTCATGGTCACGTAACGGTCGCAGAGAAAAACGCAGAAACTCGAGGATATCGAGCCGGCCCTCTTTGTACTCCTGGTAGAATCGTTCGTTTTCGCGTTCGTAGAATTCGCCATCCACAACCCCGTTCTCCACCAGCCAAGTCCCCCAGAGATAGTCGGAGTCCCCGGCCAGCAATGTGTTATCGAGGTCGAAGAGGGCAAGGGCCATAGGTTAAGTCCTGTTGGTTGCTGAGATCTTCCTACGAAGAGTCCCAATAGCCCAAAGGTACCGGATTTTTATTTATAAGCAAAGTCTTATGTTGTCTGATTTGCTTGCCGATAAACTGGGTTTATGGAAAAATCACAGCACCCTGTTAACTGGATAAGAGTTGAACCTTTGATCGATTCTGATGGTTTTCGGCCCAATGTCGGCATCATTCTCTGCAACAACCATCGACAGTTGTTCTGGGGACGCCGTGTGGGTCAGAATGCCTGGCAGTTTCCTCAGGGCGGAATTAATAGCGATGAGACGCCTGAACAGGCGATGTACCGGGAACTGGAAGAGGAGGTCGGCCTGAAGCCCCACCAGGTCGAGATCATGGGCGCAACGCGGGATTGGTTGCGTTATCGTCTTCCGGCACGTTATATCCGTAAGAACTGCCAACCCCTCTGCATTGGGCAGAAGCAGGTCTGGTTCCTGTTGAAGACAAAATGTCCAGAGGATTCGTTCTGTTTCGACAGTACCGACACGCCGGAATTTGATGAGTGGCGTTGGGTGAAATACTGGCTGCCGGTGCGGGAAGTGATCTATTTCAAACGCAGTGTTTATGCCCGTGCTCTGGAGGAGTTGGCGCCGCTGCTCTATCCCGAAGGTATGCCGGCGCGTTCGCATTCGAACTTTTTGCGGCAAAATCGGCGCTGAAAGATCGGCAGCCCGTAGGCCGGTTCAAGCTTGCGGAACCGGCAAATACCGTTTTTTAGTCTATTGCCTGATCCGCTACGCTTGATCATGCCTACAGCCCCAGCATGTTGTTTATTTGACCTGATCTCTGAGGACTAATGCTCGAAACCCTGCATCGAATCGTCAAAGAGGTAAACGCTGCCCCCGATCTGGGCGAGGCGCTGGAACTTATCGTAACACGGGTGAAAAAAGCGGTGGGCGCCGATGTCTGTTCCGTCTACCTGACCGATTTCGAGCGGCGCGAACATGTACTGCGGGCCACCGAAGGTTTGCAGTCTGCTGGGTAAAGTCAGACTCCCGCTGCATCGGGGACTGATTGGGCTGGTGTGCGAGCGCGCCGAGCCGGTCAATGTTGCGGATGCCCCAATCATCGTCGCTATCTGTTTGCCCATGAGACAGGCGAAACCCGCTATCATGGTTTTCTCGGTGTGCCGATTATCCAGAATCGCAGGGTACTCGGCGTACTGGTGGTGCGTCAGATTGAGCAGCGCACCTTCGATGACAACGAGGTAATCCTTTTCACCCTCGCCGCACAGCCGCTTGCGGGCGCCATTACCCATGCCCAGGCGAGTGGTGAACTTGTCGCCATGGAGGGCGTGGCGCCCCCCACCCGTTTTCTGCAGGGACATGCCGGTGCTCCAGGCAGCTCTGGGCACGGCGGTAGTCGTTCATCCCCTGCTGATCTGATGAGTGCCTGACTGCAAGTGCGGTGACCCCTGTATTGGAGTGGAGGAGGAATTTGCACTGCAGTGGGCTGCTGTGGTGGAGGATTTGATGGCCCTGGAAGACCGGATGGAGGATAGTCTGCCTGCTGAAGACCGGGCGCTGTTCGATGCCTGGCCTGGCGATGCTGGCAGCGACTTCGATTGGTTGACTCCTGAGTACGCCCCGCCAGCGTCCTGACTTCATCAGCAACCACAGCAAAACCCCGTCCCTGCTCGCCTGCCCGCGCCGCCTCAATGGCCGCATTCAACGCCAACAGATTGGTCTGCTCCGCAATGCTCTTGATGACATCGAGTACCGAGCTGATGTTGGCCACATCCCCTTCCAGGCTCTGCACCACATCAGCAGCACCCTCCACATCCTGTGCCAGCCCGCTGACTTCAATGATACCCGCCTCCACAATCCTACAGCCCTCAGTGGCGGCGGCATCCGCGCTGTGCGCGGCCTCAACGGCCGCTTGGGCGTTACTGGAAACCTGACTGACTACGGCAGACATCTGATCCATTGCCGTTGCCACCTGCTGGATTTCGCCCTGCTGCCGCCCCAGATCGTCCTGGGTGCTGCGGGTTGCCACTGAGAGCCTACCCGCTGCCTGGGTCAACTCATGGGCACTCCCCCTGACCTCACGGATAATACCGCCGAGATGCTCTTTTACCTGTATCGCACTCTCCGCCACCTCACCCAGTTCACCGCCATGATGCTTGATATCAAGATCACTGAAATCCCCATCGGCAAATCGCTTGAGGGAAACAGAGATATCCTTTGTGGGATTGATGATGACGCGTTTTAACATCCAGACAGTGAAACCTACCATAGCAACCAGCGCAATCAACGCAATCAACAGACTGACGTACAGCGCATCGCTACTTTGGTCGCGCAAGTGACTGGTGGATTGGTAGAGCCGCTGCGAGATATTCTCCGCCGCTTCGGCCAGTTTTCTGGTGGGTTCCCGGTCGATCCCTTTTACCGCTTTGTCACCCACCTTGGGATCAAAGCCAGACTGTTTGAATTTCTCCAGCCCCGCTCGATAGGCACGCCCCATCTGCTCATGGGAGGCGAGAAACGATCGCAAAATCTGCTTCGCAGCATCATCTTCCAGCCGGGGCAGCAACTTTGCCCCACTTGCCTTTATCGAGGCCTCCTGGGCTTCGAATTTACCCCAGTACTTATTAAGATTCTTGGCATCAGATCCACGTAGCAGGACATTTTTCCACTCCTGCACCTGCTTCTTAAAGTCACTCTGCATAATGAGCATCTGGCGTTCATTGCTGACTTGGCGGTCCAGGGCATAGTCATAGATTTCAAGCACATTGAGCAGTGAAATCACGCCGTATGCGGCAGCCGAGCCCATCAGCAGGGTGCCGACGAGCGCCAATAGCAGCAGCCTGGAGCTAAGCGATTGTCCTTTGATAGACATTAAAATTCCCTCATCAAGATCGATAAAAGCAGGTTTTGTCTCTCCGGCGCCCCTTTAATGTTGGTTGGGCGTCGTAAGAAAACAAAGGATCTGTCCTTGATAATCGTCCGGGGAGGGGATTTCTTTAATAATAGCGTCAGGTATCGGAGTGATGCTTCGTCACGATATCTCCGTAGAGGGATAAATCGCGGCGAGACGCCGTTCCAAATTAATACCCTCAGTCTCTGCTCACGGAGTAAACGCCCGATCCGCTACGCTTGATCGGGCCTACGCTCAGAGTAATCTATGAAAATTAGAGATTCAGCCTCTGCGCCAAGTGGTGCCTTGCGCACCATCTTCGAGGAGGATTCCCGCCTCTTGCAGCGCGTCTCGAATGCGGTCTGCCTCGGCCCAATCCTTGCTGACGCGGGCATCGATACGCTGCTGGATCATGGCGTCAATCTCATCGTCCATGAGTCCATCATCTGCACCCGGCTCTCCCCCCTTGAGATAACGCTCCGGATCATCCTGCAGGATACCCAGCACATCACCCAGGCGACGCAGTTCCGCCGCCAGACCGGCTGCCGCCGCCTGATCAGTATCACGCAACTTATTGATTTCACGCACCATGTCAAACAACACAGCCAGCGCTTCAGGCGTGTTGAAGTCGTCACCCATAGCATCGTGAAAACGCTGGGAAAAAGCTTCAGCTCCGACTGACTCAACCTGCGGCAAGCCCCGCATCGCAGTGTAGAAACGGGTCAGTGCACCGCGGGCGTTGTCGAGGTGCTCACTATCGTAGTTGAGAGGACTGCGATATTGGCTGGTGAGAATGAAGTAGCGCACCTCTTCTGCCTGGTATCGCAGCAGAATCTCCCGCACGGTGAAAAAGTTGCCCAGTGATTTGGACATCTTCTCGTCGTTGATGCGCACAAAACCGTTGTGCATCCAATATTTTACAAACGGGTGGCCGGTCGCGCCCTCTGACTGGGCGATCTCGTTTTCGTGATGGGGAAACGTCAGATCGGCCCCGCCGCCGTGGATATCGAAGGTATCGCCCAAAGCGGTGCAGGACATGGCCGAGCACTCGATATGCCAGCCCGGACGCCCCTGTCCCCAGGGAGAATCCCATGCCGGTTCGCCTGGCTTGGCGGCCTTCCAGAGGGCGAAATCCAACGGATCGCGTTTGGCATCCCCCGGTTCGACACGAGCCCCCGATTCCAGATCGTCGATCGACTTGCCCGACAGTTTTCCATAACCGGCAAAACTGCGCACGCTGTAATAGACATCACCATTTTCCGCCACATAAGCGTGATCCCTGGCGATCAGCTTGTCGATCATGGCGAGAATCTCGCTCATATGGCCGGTAGCCCTGGGTTCTTCATCCGGCGGTTGAATGCCCAATGCGTCCGAATCCTCATGCATCGCCAGGATAAAGCGATCGGTCAACTCCATGAAAGGCTCGCCATTTTCATTGGCGCGGGCGATGATCTTGTCATCGATATCGGTGATATTCCGGATATAGGTGACATCGTAGCCGAGGTGACGGAAGTAGCGGACCACCACATCGAATACCACCATCACCCGCGCATGCCCCAGGTGGCAGAGGTCGTAGACGGTCATACCACAGACATACATCCGCACCTTGCCGGCTTCCAGAGGTTCAAACGTTTCTTTGCGGTTGTTGAGGTCGTTGTAGATCTTGAGCATGGCTGGCCCGCTACCCTGAGAGTGTCTGCGAAATGCGCGCATGGTAGCGAAAACCTGCCCGCTTCACAAAACAGTGGGGTAGAGAGACAGCCGGCAATCCATGCCGAAGAGGATTGTTGCGGCGAAATCAGGCCTTGAACTGATTGACCATCTGATCCAGTTGTCCGGCAATAACGGCAACTTTTTCACTGGTCTCGGAGATACTCAGCGCCCCTTCTGCCGTACGATCCGTGACTTCACTGATAGCAAGGATGCTGTTGTTGATTCCCACAACCATCGCAGACTGCTCTTCCGAAGCTGTAGCAATACGGGCATTGATGTCAGTGATTGCATCAACGGCCAGGGTAATCTCATCCAATGCAGCACCTGCCCGCGCCGCATCCTCGACACTCTGCTGCGCCTCCTTTCCACTTTCCCGCATCACAGTCACAGCCTGGTTCGTGGCGCTATCGAGATGTTCGATGCTGATCTGGATCTCCCGAGTCGCCTCCTGGGTTCGTTGCGCCAAATTGCGCACCTCGTCGGCCACCACCGCGAAACCCCGTCCCTGCTCACCCGCCCTGGCCGCCTCAATAGCGGCATTGAGCGCCAGCAGATTGGTCTGTTCCGCAATACCCGTGATCGTGGCTAAAACCTGCCCGATACTCTGGGTATCTCCTGCGAGTTTCTGCACTACCTCTGACGCCTCGGCGACGCGATTTGAGAGATTGTTGATCGACGCGGAGACCTCTGACACCACGTTTTTGCCACCGGCTGCATGTTCGCGAACACTTTTTGCCGTTTCCGCAGCACCAGCGGCGTTCCTGGCCACATCTTCGGCAGCGGTCGCCATCTCGCCAATAGCGATTTTCAACTGATACGTCTGGGTTCCCTGCTCAGAGAAATCCTCACGGCTTGAAGCGGACACCTGAGCCAACTCATCGGAAGAGACCGCCAGATTATCCATCGTGGTGCTGAGTTCATGGATGGTGGGCTGAAAACGGTTGAGCATATCGTTCACTGCCTTGCCGACATAGTGAAATTCATCATGCGCACCACCTGCCACCCGGGGGCGCAGGTCGGCGTGTTGACCGATCTCCTCCATGGTCCTGCGCAGACGGCTCAGGGGAGAGATAACGACTTTACGAATGATCAGACTGACGATGCCCAGACCGACCAACAGAATCACCAGGTTTATCCCGGCGCCAATCCAGAGTTCCCGCTCGATTGCGGCGTCCCGTTTGGCCAGGGAAAGGCTTAGACGGCCGGCGCCAAGTACCGTACCCTCCGGCAGCGCGTGGCAGGTCAGGCAGTTAGTACCGTTGTGGCTGGATTCCGCAAAAAAAGGTTGGATGACGGTGAGCACTCTGGCCCCATCAACCTTTTTCAGCTCAACGATGCGCTCTCCCACCAACGCCCGCCTGGCGAGATCATCGGTCGGCTTTTCGATATCAAAGCCGGGACCATAAACCTTACTGACCGCCTCTCCTCTGAGCATGCGGACATCAACAATCTCTTCGCGGGACAGAATCTTCTCCCGCAGCATCTCCCGATTGGCCATGGTGCCGGTAAACATCATGGCATTCATGCTGTCCAGATAACCGTTTAGCACATCGGTCATCTGGGTTTCGGCGGAGCGCAGAAGCTGAGCTTTCTGCTGATAGGCCGAATAGACGGTGGCAATTGCCATGATAATCAGGAATATCAGGGCCATGGCAGGCAAGATTTTCCATTGAACAGAAATATACCGCGACATTGTCAACTCATCCGAATGCGCAGGCGTAGGGCGCATCAATATAAATTAATCGATACCATTTAATTCGGCATCCCCCAAGAAAACTTGAAGTTTTTTATTAGGACCTGTTTTCTACAACATTTTGTCGAGAAAGGTATCGGTGGGATGATCTCCCTACCGGAAAGGTCTTTTTCCTGCCTGAGAGAAGCTATATCATTGGTCCCTTCAAAATTATCAGTTTTAACGAGGCATCGCTTCATGAAGCAATTTTTTCTCAAAACACTACTCACTCTGCTGCTGAGCGGCATCTTTGCAAATATTGCAGCGGCGGAGACGGTTCGGGTCATGATGGAGACCAGCCAGGGAAATATCCTGCTGGCGCTGAATCGTGAAAAAGCGCCGAAAACTGTCGACAACTTTGTCCAGTACGTGGAAGACGGCTTCTTCAATGGCACCATCTTCCACCGCATCATCAAAGGTTTCATGATCCAGGGCGGCGGTTTTACCAGCGATATGGATAAAAAGGAGACCCGTAATCCGGTCTCCAACGAAGCCAAGAATGGTCTGAAAAACAAGCGCGGCAGTATCGCCATGGCCCGCACCAGTAATCCCCACTCTGCCACTGCCCAGTTCTTCATCAACCACAAGGACAACCTCTCCCTCGACTACCCCAAGCCTGACGGTTGGGGTTACGCGGTTTTCGGAGAGGTGATTGAAGGCATGGACGTGGTGGACCGCATTGCATCCCAACCGACCGGTATCAAAAGCGGCATGCGTGATGTGCCCACCACTCCCATCGTCATCGAAAAGGTCAGCGTGGTTAAATAATATCCGACAGCCTCCAAGCAAAATTTCAATCTAAACAGACAGGCAATTTACATGATTACATTGACCACCAACCTCGGCCCTATCGTCATCGAGCTGGACGAAGAGAACGCACCCAACACCTGCGCCAACTTCAAGCAGTATGTAGAGGACGGCTTTTTCGACGGCACTATCTTCCACCGGGTCATCGGCAACTTCATGATCCAGGGCGGCGGGTTTCTGCCGGGCATGGTTCAGAAGCAGACCCGCGATCCCATCGAGAACGAGGCGAAAAACGGACTTTCCAACGAGATCGGCACCCTCGCCATGGCCCGCACGGGAGACCCCCACTCCGCCACCGCCCAATTCTTTATCAATGTGGCGAACAACAGCTTCCTCGATCATCCAGGACAGGACGGCTGGGGCTACTGCGTCTTCGCCAAGGTGACCTCTGGTATGGACGTGATCGACAGGATCAAGGGCGTTGACACCACCACGAACGCGGGTCATCAGGACGTTCCGGCGGAAGACATCATCATCGAGAAGGCGGAAATCACCGACTAAAGGTCGGCCACAAACCACCTTACCATTCCCTCTCCCTCGGGGAGAGAGTTGGGGTGAGGGGGATCATCCATATAATTATTGGCTCAATAGCCAGTTACCGGATGCATTAAATTGGGCGAAACCCTCTTCATCTCCGACCTGCACCTCTCCAACGACCGACGGTCGACGGTGCAGCTGTTTCTCGATTTTCTCGAACACCGCGCCCCTGGCGCAGATAGGCTCTATATCCTGGGTGACCTCTTCGACACCTGGATCGGTGACGATCTGGAAGTCGAACCCGCGCCACAAATTAAGGCCGCACTAAAGAGACTCTACAACAGTGGCAGCCGAATCCTGCTGATGCACGGCAACCGGGATTTCCTGCTTGGCAAGCAATTCTGCGCTCAAACCGGCGCGGAACTCATCGATGATCCAACACAGATCGATCTTTTCGGCACAGCCACGCTATTGAACCGATCTCCTCCATGGTCATGCGCAGACGGCTCAGAGGGGAGATACACGACTTTGTGGATGATCAGACTGACTATACCCAGACCAATCAACAGGATCACCAGATTTATCCCGGCGCCAATCCAGAGTTCCCGCTCGATTGCGGCGTCCCGTTTGGCCAGTGAAAGGTTTTATCCGACTGGCACTCAGCACTGTACCTCCGGCAGCGCGTGGCGGTGGTCAGGCAGTTGGTTCCGTTGTGGTTGATTCCGCAAAAAAGGTTGGATGACGGTGAGCACTCTGGCCCCATCAACCTTTTTCAGCTCAACGATGCTTCCCACCAACGCCCGCCTGGCGAGATCACTGGTCGGCTTTTCGATATCAAAGCTGACCATAAATCTTACGACCGCCTCCTCTGAGCATGCGGACATCAACAATCTCTTCGCGGACAGAATCTTCTCCCGCAGCATCTCCCGATTGGCCATGGTGTTGCAACATCATTATGCTGTCCAGATAACCGTTTAGCACATCGGTCATCTGCTTGGCGGAGGCAGAAGCTGAGCTTTCTGGGTTGATAGGCCGAATAGACGGTGGCAATTGCCATGATAATCAGGAATATCAGGCCATGGCAGGCAAGATTTTCCATTGAACAGAAGAGTACTGCGACATTGTCAACTCATCCGAATGCGCAGGCGTAGCGCATCAATATAAATTAATCGATACAATTTAATTCGGCATCCCCCAAGAAAACTTGAAGTTTTTATTAGACCTGTTTTCTACAACATTTGTCGAGAAAGGTATCGGTGGGATGATCCCCCAGCCGGAAAGGTCTTTTTCCTGCCTGAGAGAAGCTATATCATAGCCATCTTCAAATTATCAGGTTTAACGGGGCATCGCTTCATGAAGCAATTTTTTCTCAAAACACTACTCACTCTGCTGCTGAGCGGCATCTTTGCAAATATTGTAGCGGCGGAGACGGTTCGGGTCATGATGGAGACCAGTCAGGGAAATATCCTGTTGGCGCTGGATCGTGAAAAAGCGCCGAAAACTGTCGACAACTTTGTCCAGTACGTGGAAGACGGCTTCTTCAATGGCACCATCTTCCATCGTGTTATCAAAGGTTTCATGATCCAGGGTGGCGGTTTTACCAGCGATATGGATAGAAAAGAGCCCCGTAATCCGGTCTCCAACGAAGCCAAGAATGGTCTGAAGAACAAACGCGGAAGCATCGCCATGGCCCGCACCAGCAATCCCCACTCTGCCACTGCCCAGTTCTTCATCAACCACAAGGACAACCTCTCCCTCGACTACCCCAAGCCTGACGGTTGGGGTTACGCGGTTTTCGGAGAGGTGATTGAAGGCATGGACGTGGTGGACCGCATTGCATCCCAACCGACCGGTATCAAAAGCGGCATGCGTGATGTGCCCACCACTCCCATCGTCATCGAAAAGGTCAGCGTGGTTAAATAATATCTGACCCAGCACTATTTCAATCTAACTAAAAAGACAGGCAATTTACATGATTACATTGACCACCAACCTCGGCCCTATCGTCATCGAACTGGATGAAGAGAACGCACCCAACACCTGCGCCAACTTCAAGCAGTATGTCGAGGATGGCTTTTTCGACGGCACCATCTTCCACCGTGTCATAGGCAATTTCATGATCCAGGGTGGCGGATTCCTGCCGGGAATGATCCAGAAGCAGACCCGCGATCCGATCGAAAACGAGGCGAAAAACGGACTTTCCAACGAGATCGGCACCCTCGCCATGGCCCGCACAGGAGACCCCCACTCCGCCACCGCCCAATTCTTTATCAATGTGGCGAACAACAGCTTCCTCGACCATCCGGGACAGGACGGCTGGGGCTACTGCGTCTTCGCCAAGGTGACCTCTGGTATGGACGTGATCGACAGGATCAAGGGCGTTGACACCACCACGAACGCGGGTCATCAGGACGTTCCGGCCGAAGATATCGTCATCGAGAAGGCGGAAATTACCGACTAAATGTCGGCCACAAACCACCTTACCATTCCCTCTCCCTCGGGGAGAGGGTTGGGGTGAGGGGGATCATCCATATAATTACTGGCTCAATAGCCAGTTACCGGATGCATTAAATTGGGCGAAACCCTCTTCATCTCCGACCTGCACCTCTCCAGCGACCGGCGGTCGACGGTGCAGCTGTTTCTCGATTTTCTCGAACACCGCGCCCCTGGCGCAGATAGGCTCTTTATCCTGGGTGACCTCTTCGACACCTGGATCGGTGACGATCTGGAAGTCGAACCCGCGCCACAAATTAAGGCCGCACTAAAGAGACTCTACAACAGTGGCAGCCGAATCCTGCTGATGCACGGCAACCGGGATTTCCTGCTTGGCGAGCAATTCTGCGCTCAAACCGGCGCGGAACTCATCGATGATCCAACACAGATCGATCTTTTCGGCACAGCCACGCTATTGATGCATGGCGACCTGCTCTGCACCGATGACCTGCCCTATCAGGCGTTCCGCAAACAGGTTCGCGATCCAGCCTTCATCACACAGTTTCTCTCCAGGGCCATTCCGGAACGTATTGCCATTGCCCGGGAGTACCGGGCGAAGAGCGGTGAGGCAACCTCACTGAAGGCGGCAGAAATCATGGACGTCAATCAAGCGACTGTGGCGCAATATATGGAGGATCACGGCGTCAGGCGTCTGATCCACGGACATACCCACCGTCCCGGCCGACACGACTTCATGTTGTCCGACGTGGCAGTCAGCCGTTTTGTTTTGGGGGAGTGGCATCCCGATCATGCCGAATTATTAGTGGTGTCGCCTGAAGGACTTAGGGTGGAAATCTTCAAGCCGGTTTAGGGCTTTCAGACAGCAATCTCAATGTTTCGCGCATAACGCCTCCAGACGTTCCAGCTCCTGTTCCGAAAAACCTGCATCCAGCCGCGCCTGCCGATGCAGGGGACAGCGAATTTCGCCGTTGAGAAAGTTGTTCAGCAGATCGAAATAGGTGGTTTCTGGGTCCACCCCCCGCTGCTCACAGAGCCAGGCAAACCAGTCGCTGCCGAACTGCACATGTCCCACCTCTTCGTCCAGGATCACCTGCAACACCACCACCGTCTCCTGGTCCCCCGCCTTGCGGAAGCGCGCCATGATGCCCGGCGTGACATCCAGTCCACGGGCCTCCAGCATGCGGGGCACCAATGCCATGCGGACCAGTGGATCATCGGCAGTACGGACAGCCATCTCCCAAAGACCATTGTGGGCGGGAAAATCGCCGTAATCGGCGCCGACATCCCGCAGACGTTGCCGCAGCAGGCGGAAATGCCGCACCTCCTCCACCGCCACCTGTATCCAGTCGCTATAAAACTTCTCCGGCATGTCGGGGAAACGCTGCACCGCGTCCCAGGCCAGATTGATGGCATTGAATTCGATATGGGTTATGGCGTGGATCAGTGCCACACGTCCCTGCTCCGTGCCGAGACCACGACGGGGCAACTGGCTTGGATGCACCAGTTCCGGCCGGGGGGGATGACCTGCTTCGACGATAGCGTCCGCAGGGCTCCAGTCGCTGAGTCCCAACTCCCCCAACCGCCAGGCCTGCGCCACCTGGTCTGTAAGATTCAGCTTTGTTTCCACCTCTTTTTCCAGCAGACAGCGGCGGGCAGCCTGATAGAGGCTCTTTTCATTCACCATTACAATTTCAGTCCCAACATCAGATCCATTACATTTGTCCCGGTAGGCCCGGTGGTCACAAGATCTCCGCTCGCCTCCAGCAGTGAACCGGAGTCGGCCCGGCGCAGTGCCTGATCCGGGTCGAAACCCTCATTTCGTGCCCGGGTCAGCGTGGCACCATCCACCAATGCACCCGCATCTTCGGTGGGACCATCAGTGCCGTCCGTACCGGCAGCGAGAAACCAAAGATTGTCATGGCCCTGCAACGCCCCAGCAGCGGCCAGGGCCAGATGCTGATTACGGCCGCCCTGCCCCGGCTCAGGCGGCAGAATCACCGTTGTCTCGCCACCCCAAATCATCATACCCGGCTCTGCAGCTTTGAGTTCTTCAGCCAGCCGCACGCCTGCCGCCGTCGCATCTCCTGCAACGAACTCATCCACCACCTTTACCCGGAAGCCCAGTTTCCGGGCTTCCCGGGCGGCAGCAGCCTTTGCCTGCCCCAGGTTGGCGATGATCTCGATGGCTGGGCTCTGGTTCCCATAAATCCGCCGCTGTCGAATGGCCTGCCTGACAACTGAATCCAGCCAGTCTGGCAGACCAAAGTTTTCCATTCCATCGGGGGTTATCACCTCAGGCGTCAACAGCCCGGAACCGATCACGCCAGGCTCATCACCCGGCACATCGGAGATTGCCAGTGCAGTCACCGGTCGATCACCCATCCAGTGCAGCAACCCACCACCCTTGATCCGGGAGAGCGCCTTGCGCACCCGGTTCATCTCGCCAATCGCCAAGCCGCTACCCAGAAGCCAGCGATTGGAGCGAACCAGAAAATCCCCCCCCACACCATCGACAGGAGACTCGACCAGGCTGGACGCCCCCCCTGAAAGCAGAAAAAGCAGCGGTCGTTGTGGTTCTTGTTGAAGAAAAGCGATCAGACGATCACCTGCCGCCAGACTCCGATTATCAGGCAGTGGATGACCAGCCTCAAACAGCTCCCAGCCCGGCAAGCTGGCCGAAACACTGTCCAGATGGCCAGACTTGGAGATCACCAGCGCCGAGACGATACGCTCACCCAAAATCTCTCTGGCCCCCGCGGCCATCGCACCCGCCGCCTTGCCTACGGCCACGAGGGATATTTGGCCCTTTAACGGCCTCTGCCGCAGCCTCTCCCTTACGCAGCGGCGGCCGTCCACCGCCTGCAGCGCGGCATCGAAGATCTCCAGCAGTGACATGCGGGGCGTGCTCATGGTCTGATTTTCCCACGATTGCCGTCAAATAGCCGTAGACATCTTCCTCATAAGCCGCTCTAGGCAGTCTCCCGAAAAGAATTACCATCTTCTTCTTAATTCCCAGACTCTCCTGAGGTAAACTGAACCGATTTGCAGCACCGTCGGAGAAGCCGCGTTGGGAAGCATACAGTTACGTCGTAACTTCAGTCGAAACATCCTGATCAGGATGGTCATCATGTCCACCCTGGTCGCGGGACTGATCGTCTGGAAGTTCGATTTTATCAACCAGGTCTATTTCCGGGATCAGCTCACCAGCACCGGCCTGATCATCAACGGCACCATTGTCGGGCTGTTCTTCATCGGCATTCTGCGCATGGTTCTTATCTTCATCCACTATGTCCGCGAAGAGAATGCGCTGATCCGTTTCCTGCGCAATCTGCGGGAGGGGATGGAGGAGCCTTACGCCCAGCTGCCGAAAAAATCCATTATCGTGATGCGCTACCGCATCATGGAAGGACTCTTCAAAGCGAACTGCCCGGTCAACCACGGCTCACTGGCGTCCACCCTGTTGGCCAACGAGAGCACGCGCAACAGCCTGCCGAAGTTCATCAACAACATCCTGATCCTGACCGGTGTTTTCGGCACCATCGTCTCCCTCTCCATCGCCCTGATCGGCGCCTCTGACCTGCTGGAGAATGCGATCAATGTGGGTGGCATGGGCATGATGATACACGGCATGTCCACGGCGCTCTCCACCACCATTACCGCGATTGTCTGCTACGTCATCTTCGGCTATTTCCACCTGAAGCTCACCGACGTCCAGACCAATCTGGTCAGTGCCGTGGAACAGGTCACGGTCAACGAACTGATCCCGCGTTTCCATGTCCATACCGACAGTGTGCTCTACGAGTTCACCGGCCTGATCCGCTCCATGCAGGAACTGGTCAAGCAGATGGGCCAGTCACAGCAGGCCGTTCAGGAGATGGAACAGCACATGCTCAACACGCTGGATGGTTTTGCCGAACAGTCAAAGTCGCACACCCGCGACATGGCCGATATCAAACACATCCTGATTCGCGGCTTCCGACTGCGCCAGCCTGACTAAACGGCATGGATAACAGCTTCGTCGATCTGCGACTAAATCACCACGCGGCCCAGGCTGAGGAGGGCTTCTGGCCCTCTTTCACCGATATCATGACGGTAATTCTCATGATATTCATGCTCGCAATGGTGGTTCTGCTGATCCGCAACATGGAGCTGCTGGACCAGCTGCGCTCAACCATGGCCGCAGAGCAGGAGGCGATGGAACTGGTCAAAACCGCAGGCGAGGAGAACCAGACGCTGGAGGAGCGCCTGCTCTCCCGCGAATATGAGCTCTCGATGATGCGCATGCAGCTGATGCGCGCGGAGGAGCAGCAGGAGCAGCAGGAAGCGGCCATCGCCAGCCAGTTGCACCAGATCAGCAGCCTGTCACTGGAACGGGACGACCTGGAGAGCAACATCACCCGCCTTACCCATGACAAAGATGATCTCAATGTGCAGGTCAGCCGGCTCACCCACGACAAAGACAGTCTCAATGTGCAGGTCACCCGGCTGACAACAGACACCAACCGTCTGCAAGTACTCATCGACGACGCTACCCGTAGCGTTGGAAATCTGAGTGAAGATGTGAATCGGCTCACTAAGCGCCATACATTGACCTTGGGCGAGCTGAAGAGCCTGCGCACATCCTATCGCGCTCAAAGTGAGGAGCTGGCGGTGGCACAGGCCCAGAATATGGACTCGGATCAGACACTTGCCGATCTGAAGATTGACTTCCAAGCACTCAAGATCAAATACGACAAACTTGTCCGGCCCGCCCGCACCTCCCGGGGTAAATTTGTCGTGGTGGTGCGTTTCGCCAAGATCAAAGGGCAGCTTGTCATCGATTACAAGGCGCCCGGGAGCGAAGTCTTCAATACCGTGTCGCGCAAACAGCTCGATCAGTCACTGACTCGTTTGAAAGCACAGGAATCCAACCAGCTTTACGTCAAGGTCATCATCCCGAAGAACAGCGGCCTGTCCTATAATGAGGCCTGGACCTTCACGAATCAGATGCACAGGAAGTATGACTACTACTTCCAGGAAGATGCAAAAAAAGAGCGGATGATCAATGAGTAAACTGCAAGCACTCACGACCGGCGGGACAGCCTGATCCCGTAACAGCTGTCATCCTACCCTTAGATTCCTCAAGCAACCTGTTTGCATGGAATTCCTTCTCCAAACAGCTAAAATATAACGAATGCCTAACACACGAGAATCTTCTGTGAATTCAGCGCTCTATCCAACCGAATCAGAACTGCGAAATGCCTATGAAATAATGAAAGGCAGTCCCGTTCCCTCCCTGCCCAAGGTGGCACTCAACATTGAGCAGGAGATGCAGAAGAAAGATGTCAACATAGCTAGAGTTGCCGACATGATCAGTCAGGATGCTGCAATTTCCGGACTGGTACTGAAGACCATCAACTCCCCTGCGTTCGGCATGGGCCGAAAATTTGATTCCATTCAACATGCCTCGGTTCTGCTGGGCCTGGAAAACATCAAGAACCTGGTGATCGCTTCTGCGCTGAAACATGTATTCGACAGTACTGAGCCCGCAGTGCAGATGATCTGGGAAGATGTCAATGCTGTTGCCCAGTGCGCTGTCTGGATCGCCAGCTCAATCAGTTCAGTTGCCAAGGATGAAGCCTATCTTGCTGGCCTCTTTCATAAATCCGGCGCCCTCCTTATGGCCAAGCGCTTCAGCGATTATGACCAGGTTCTCAGGATAGCGAAGTCAGACCCTGGGAGGTGGATAGAAGAGGAGGAGCGAAGATATGGGACCAACCATACCTTAATCGGATTTATCCTGGCCGAGAGCTGGAAGTTACCCGAGATCATCTGCCTGACTATTCTTCACCACCATCAAGAATCGTGCAGTGAAATTGAAGATGAAAAACTCAGAGAGCTGATTGCGACCATTAAGGCGGCCAACTACATTCTTGACGTAATTCTGTTGAGAGAATCCACAACCGCAAGCAACATACCCGAATTTTTTGGCAATGCGATCAATGAGCTGGCACTGAGCAGCGATGAAATTGAGGCTTTGAAAGACCAGATGACAGAGTTTATTTTCACAAAATAGACCTCCAGGCTCATTTGTGCCGATAAAAACCGTAGACAGCGCAAAGGATCGTGCTTTGTTGGGGGTTGCAGGAACTCCCTCTGTAAGCAAAATCGTTCTACAATTGAATTAGCGATTGTTCTGCCATATTGGAAAAGGCCTAATAGCTCCAGAAAGCGGTTTTCTATGTTTACCAGATACCTGATCAGCACCGGCACTCCATATTTTCAACGATGCCTGTTCGTTTGCATTTTGGCTGGCTTGTTGAACGGCTGTTCCTCCAGTGTGCCAGAACTGATCAAAAAGGCTCCACCAGGAGATATTCAGGTTGCCGAGGTCCAACAGGCATCCGGGCGTTTCAATCGCTCCCGGGTTCGCTGGGGCGGCACCATTATCAGAGTGGATAATCGCAAAGAGAGCACCCTCATCGAAGTATTGGCGCGCTCTCTGGCCTCGGAGGGAAAACCGGATTCAGGCAGTGATGGGCAGGGGCGCTTCATGGTCAAAGTGAAGGGGTTTCTCGATCCGGAGGAGTACCCAAAAGACCGATTACTCACCGTAACCGGATCTGTCACCCAGGTGATCGAGCGCAGTGTCGGCGACTATAACTACACCTATCCAGTGGTCGAGGCGGAAGTCTACTTTCTCTGGCCGGAAGAGAAGGATTATCCTTATCGCTACTATCGTGATCCCTTTTATGACCCCTGGTATCCTTTTGGATACAGGTACCCTTACTACTGGTAGGGCAACTCTATGACAAAGTATTTCAAACGTATTTTCTTCGTCACCCTGTGCCTGTCTTTGGCTGCTTGCGCCGCTCCCCAAACCCGGGCGCCGGCAGGAGATCGCTCAGTCACACCAAAGCAGATAGCTGAAAAAAACCAGAGTATCGGGACATCCCCAGTGGAATGGGGTGGTGTCATCATGGAATTGCGGAACCTGAAGAGCAGCAGTGAACTCGAAGTGATCGCTTACCCTTTGCAAGGGAACGGCAAACCGGATCTCGATGCCGCTCCAACCGGACGTTTTATCGCGGTCACACCGGGATACCTTGAGAGTGTCGACTATAGCAAGGGGCGCCAAGTCACCATAAGCGGTCCTGTCAGTGAAATCAGAACGGGCAAGGTTGGCGAAGCGGATTATCAATTCCCGGTCATCAAAACAGCCGATGCCCATCTTTGGCCGAAAGCAGTCGCACGCGATACCAAACCCAGAATACACTTCGGCATAGGCGTCGGTAGCGGCGGCTACTCCCGCAGTGGCGTCGGGATCGGAGTCGGTTTTTGAGCGTCACACGACTTGGCAGCCGCATGCGTGCTGCAATCTGTAGAAAGGCATGATCATGGAATGGCTGTCTAATACATTCCCTATGTTCAGCCACTATATGCCGGCACTTATCACTGCCGCAGTTATTGTCGTGATTGTCTGGACATCCAACAGATTCCTCATCACCCAGCGCACCAATCTGGGCGCAGAGGCAAAACTGCCCCGCCAGTTACTCATTCTAGGCCTGACACTGGTCGGAATACTGATCCTGCTCTTTCAAATCCCGATGTCGGATACTGCACGAGGACAGATACTCAGTCTGCTCGGCATTGTACTTACCGGTGTCATCGGCCTCTCATCCACCACCTTTGTCACCAATATCATGGCGGGGCTGATGCTGCGGGTGGTGCGCAGTTTTCGATCTGGGGATTTCATCCGTATCGGCGATCAATTCGGGAAAGTCACTGACCGGGGGCTGTTTCACACCGAGATCCAGACCGAAGACCGGGATCTGACAATCTTTCCAAATCTGTTTCTGATCACGACGCCCATCACGGTCGTCCGCAGATCTGGCACGATTATCTCAACAACCCTCTCTCTTGGTTATGAAATACCCCGCGCCCGTGTCGAGGCGTTATTAACCGAAGCAGCAGAGGAGGTAAAATTATCCGAATGCTTCGTTCAAGTCACCGAGATTGGCGATTACGCGGTAACCTATCGAATCGCAGGATTTCTGCCGGAAGTGAAACATCTATTGACTGCCCGCTCGAATCTGCGAAAGATGGTATTGGATGTACTGCACCAAAACGGTGTCGAAATCGTCTCTCCGTCCTTTATGAACCAGCGCCAATATGGATTGGAGAGCCGATTTATTCCGACGGACACAAGTGCCAAGCCGGATGATTTGGTAGCCAGTGACGATTCACCGGAAACCATCATGTTCGACAAGGCCGATGAGGCAGAAGAGCTCGATCAATTCCGTGATGAGCTTGAGCGCCGCAAATCGCGTAATCAGGAACTCAGCGAATTGCTAAAAACCAACAGCGAATCCGATACGAAGGCGATCGAAGCGGAAGTCGAATCCAACGAACAGCGAATCCTTCAACTTTCAGAAATTATTGAAACGAAAACATCTGATTCGAAGGCTGAAAAACAATAAAATCAGATGGAAATCCAAGTCAGTGAATTAATTTATAAATAACATAGAAAATAGTTTTGGGAATGGTTCCCGATGCTATGCACTTATCAATTCAGCGTCTCACAGAAAAAAACGCAACGATGTGATTCTTGATGCGATCATGCGATATTCGGAAGACAGGAAATCCTGGAAAAGTGCCTTGGCCACGAGAGAGTAGCCACATCACTGAACAAAACAGCCACTATCCATAATGTAGGCCCGATCAAGCGTAGCGGATCGGGCATTGCCGGTTCCGCTGCGCTTGAACCAGCCTACTCGTTAACTGGCATCCATCCGGAAATAATTTTCTTCGTGTACTTCGTGCGCTTCGTGGTTAGATATGGGTTTCCGGATAGACGTTAACTAATTTTCGCTTTCCCACAAAGCCCTGCGCCCAGCATAACCCATCAACAGTTGGCCGGATTACTAAAGGGTGCATATCCAGCGTTCTCCTTAGTATGTTGAATTGTGCTGAATAGTTACGCCGATTTTTTTTTGGCAACTCGATCCCGGAGATAGATCGGCAAAGCCAATTCAGGCGCCACACTATTCCCCGCCTTAAAACCCGCCACACCCAGCAGGGCCACATCCTCCGCACTGCAATAGAGATCAGGCATCTGTTGTTCCAAACCTGCGCCCATACGTTCTGCCAGCAGCTCACCATACACAGCCCAGCCTGTCCCGACACCATACCAGCCATCGCCATCCGGAAGGTTTACCTCTTCGGCTTTCGCGACTGCCTCCACTCCCTCTAATTCAACCAGCCCAACCGCACCAAGATGATAGGCCGCCCAGTAGACCTCACCCATGCGCGCATCAAACGCCGGCAACAGCCGTTTAGCGCCGCTCTCCCGGCAGGCACGCTGGGCCAAGGCAGCAAGCGTGGAGACCGGCACTACTGGCAGGTCAGCTGCAAATGCCACGCCCTGAACCACGCCGGTGGCAATCCGCACTCCGGTAAATGATCCTGGACCCCGACCAAATGCTATGGCATCCAGCTGCGACGGCACCAAACCCGCCTCATTCAGCAGTTCGTCCATCATGGCAAGCACCAGCTCACTATGACCTCTTGGGCGCACTTCGTAGCGCAAGTGAATCTCACCATCGATTGAAAGGGCGACGGAGCAGGCTTCGGCAGCAGTTTCGAGCGCAAGCAATTTCATTGGGGGGTATCAAATCACCAAACAGGACACCGATTTTATCAGTTCGTTGCCCGCAACGCTTTTCTGCGTTCACGGCGTTCCTGCAAGCCCTGCAACAGATCCCACAAAACGGGCACGATAAACAGGGTCAAGGCGGTTGCCGTCGCCAGTCCGGCGACAAAGGTCGAAGCCATGGTGCCCCAGATGAGCGAATAACTTGGAAAACCTACTGCCATCGGCAGCAGGCCCAGGGTAGTGGTGCGCGTCGTCAAGACAATAGGACGCAATCGAACCTGGACACCGTCAACGATGGCATCCCGGCGTGACATACCGCTTCGATAACGTTTATTGATAAAATCGACCAGTACCAGTGCATCGTTTACCACCACACCCGCCACGCCGATGACAGCAATAAAACTGTTGACTGTGAAGAGTGTCTGACTCACCAGCTTGCCGAACACCACGCCAATCAACGCAAAGACGATTGCAGACAGAATGATCAACGGTTGTAGATAGGACTGAAACTGCGTCGCCAGGATCACATACATGACCAACACTGCAATGATGAAAGCGTAGGCCAACGACTCGAATGATCGCCGCGTATCTTCATGCTCTCCACCAAAAGTGACCGTTGCGCCGGGATATAAATCACGAACAGATTCATAATAGCGCTTTACCCCGTTCACGATGGTTGGCGTTGAGGTAGGTGCACCCGGTTTGATATTTGCCTTCAGGCTGATGGCTCTTTGCCCTCGATAGCGTTTTATCTCTCCAGCTTCATTGTAGGTACGGATTCTGACAAGATCGGCCAGATGGAGAGGACGTTCAGCATCCTCCACAACCGGGATATAGAGCGCATTTTCCGGCTCTTTCAGCCGCTCGGGGTCGATATAGAGTTTGAGATCAACCTCTTCATCGATGTGCCGGTATTTACCCAGATAGCGGCCATCCAATACACTGGCCGCCAACTGCGTCACCTGTGCGCTGTCGAGTCCATATTCAGCCACTCGATCTTGTAGTACTTCAAATTGAATCGCCCGTTTCGGTAGCCCCCGGTCATCTGCCAGATCAAGCAGATGTGTTCCAATATCCGGATCCTTGCGCATATGATCAAGCAGATCCGTCGCCAGGGCCGATACCGATTCGATATTTGAACCCACCACACGCACGTTGATGTCCTTGCCACTTGGAGGGCCATCGTTCTGCGGGTGAATATGCAGTTCAAATCCATCTGTCTCAAAGATCGGTTTGAGTTTTTCCCGCATCCGATCCAAGTGCAGCAGGGGATCATCAAACGTCTGTTCAGTCACCGATGGCATGGTCACCATCACCGAACCGTGATTGTTACCATAGACCGGCTCATAATCCTCATTGAAGTAGAAACCGGCATAACCGGCCGCTGCCTTGGCCATCCCCGGCCCATCCGCCATCACTGCCTCAGAGATCTTCCGCACACGTTTGTCCACCACCCTGATCGGTATGTTGCCTGGTCCCACCACATCGACATAGTAGAGTTTGTAGTCATCGGGAAAGAATTGAATACGGATCAACGGTACCTTGCCGCTGGCCGACAGACCCAACACGACCACAGCAACAGCGAATAGCAGCATCACCAAGGTCACACTGGTCAGGCGAAAGCGCATTGTCAGTTTCAGCAGTCTGCTGGTAAAACGCCGCAACACCCGCATCAGAGCATTGTCCCGCTTCATAGTGGCAATCTTCTTATCGGCTCTGGGTCCAAAGTCGAGGTAGTGAATGGGCAGGATCAACAGACATTCGACCAGCGAGGCCACAATGGCAAAGGTGACCGCCTTCGGCACCAAGGCAAAAAACTGTCCGGTCGTTCCGCTCATGATCAGCATCGGCAGAAAAGCTGCCACCGTGGTCATGGTTGCGGCGATCACCGGCAGGGCCACTTCGGAAGTCCCCTTGACGATCGCCTCCCGCAGCGGACGCCCTTCCTGCACATGGCGATAGATATTTTCCGTCACCACAATGGCATCATCCACCACAATCCCCGTCACCAGAACAAAGGAAAAGAGCGTGATTTCATTAAGGCTGTTGCCGGTGAGATACATGATCAGCATGGTGATCATGAAAGAGAAGGGTATGCCGATGGTAACCAGACCGGCATTACGTATGCCCATGAAATACCAGATAATCAGGGAGACCAGCGAGATACCCACCAGCATATTCATACCGAGAGTGTTCAGCCCGTCCTTGATATAGACGGTGGAGTCCTGGGTCAGGACCAGTTCCACATCCTGCGCCTGCAGCAAGGGACGATACTCATCGACCACAGCCGCGACAGCATCACGGATATCCATGGCATTGCCGGCATCCGACTTGGTCACCTTCAGCGCCAGTGAAGGTTTGCCGTTTACCGATGGGATTACGGTTGGATCCCGATAGCCCATCCCGGCCCGGCTTATCACATCTTCAACCCGTACCAGGCTGCCATCGGCATCAACCCGGATCACTGTCCCCAAAACCTGTTTCAGAGAGTCGAAGCGCTCATCAACCTTGACCAGGAATTCGCCTGCGACGTTACTGAATTTACCGGCGGGCAGTGACACATTCGCCTTGCTTAATGCATTGGCAACAGCATCGAAACTGACCCCAAGGGATTTAAGCTTCTCCGGGTCGAGTTTGACGTGAAACTCCTGGACATACTCTCCCGAGAGTTCAACCTCCTGTATCCCGCCGATCTTCTGCAGCCGGGTTTTCATCTCCCTGGCCATCAGTGCCAGCGCCCGATTCTCATGATCTCCGGTGAAATTCACCACGATCACCGGCAACCAGTCCTGCACCTTGGCATTGATCAGGTTGGGCGGGTCAACGCCTTCCGGCAGTTCGCTGATAACGTTGAGCACTTCAAACCGCACTTCGTTATAAAGCACGTCATAATCGGCGTCATCGACAAACTTTAAGCGAATGTGGGATCGGCCGCTGAATGATGTGGCACTGATCCACTCCACATCATCTACCGATTCGAGCGCCTCTTCTATCTTGCGGGTTACCAGACTCTCCACATCGACCGGAGAGGCCCCCGGATAGACCGTGGAGATGATCACCTCTCCAAAACCAAAATTGGGATAGCGTTCCGCCGGCAAAGAAAAGAGAGAGATAAATCCCACCACAATCAGAACGACGAACATCAGGTTGTAGAAAACCTTCTGTCTTAACGAGAATTGGACCACCGATTCCATACCGGATTACTCCCCACCCATGACGAACTCATCGCCTGGCTTGACCCCGGGAGCCGTCACCCTGACCCACTCCCCTTCCCTGCCCTTGGCACGACCCAGGAATACAACCCGTATATCACTGCCGTCAGCACGTTTCAGCCAGTGCTCCTCATATCGTTCCGACACTGCCCCTGCAGGCAATACCACTGCCCCGGAACGGGCGGGAAGATCGAGCGTCAACTCAGCACGCAGTCCGCCCCTTGCAGTCCCGGCGTCTACCGCTATCTCCAACTCAACATAGATCTTGTGGGAGGCTTCATCAAAGGAGGGGGAGACCCGCTCGATCTTTGCCACCATCCTCTGACCCAGTTCGGGCAGAAAGAGCGCCAGCTTCTCACCCAGCCCCTGCAGGGTCTGAAATTCCGCCAACGATAGAGCAAAAGGCACCAGCAACCGACTGTAATCTCCAACTTTAGCCACAGGTTCACCGGCATTGATCCACTGCCCCTGCTCCACATGGCGCTCGACCAGATGCCAACCTTCAGGCGCCTTTATGCAGTGGCGCTCTTTTTCTCACGCAGTTTCTCATTCTGCACCTTGAGGGAAGCAATCTGACTGCGGGCGCTGTCAAGATTGCGTTGCGCATCGTCCAGTTGGCTCTCGGAGGAACTCTTCTGTTTCAGCAACTGACTGAAACGTTTCACCTGCTTTCGATAGTGGCGGACATCGATTTCAAGACGTTGTGTCTCAGTTCTGTTGGCACGCAGATCCAGTTTGATAAAGGTGTCATCAAGACAAACCAGCGGAAGCTTGGCGTCGATTCGGTCACCCACATCAGCATTTATCTCCTCCACCCTGCCTGAGGCTTCAGCGGAGAGTGTCAGCAACGTGCGTGCCCTGGTAAACCCTGAGAACACCTCCCGTTGCGTGGCGATTTGCGCCGTCACCAACGCCTGCGCATGGATTTCAGTAGCGATCAGGCCACTGATCAGTAGCAGCACTCCCAAAACCTTCTGCATCGCTTCCACTCCCTTCTGTCACTGTTTGCTCTATTTCAGATGTAGGACGGTTCAAGCATAGCGGAAGCGGCAAACGCTATGCGTTGTACCTAATTTATTGCCTGATCCGCTACGCTTGAACAGGCCTACGAACTCATGGCGGACAAAGCCCGGTATCAACATGCATACAGCAATGTTGACAGCGTATACATAGATGTATGCAATGTCAACATCGACTGATATACTCCCTCCGAGGAGATTGTTAATGAACAAGAGATCAGGCGAAACATACCACCACGGGAATCTGCATGGCACGCTGATCGCCGCTGCAATCGAACTGATCCGCGACAAAGGCCCGAATGCGTTCAGTCTTCGGGAACTGGCTAAAAAGGCAGGTGTCAGTCACACTGCGCCCTATCGTCACTTCAAAGATAAAAATGCACTGCTTGTGGCGATTGCCGAAACAGGTTTCAAAACATTGACAGAGCGCACGCGAAACGCCGCCATGCAGTTTGACGGTGACCCGAAGCGGCAACTGATCGAAACCGGTGTCGCTTATGTAGAACTTGCATTGGACAACCCTGAGATCACACAGTTGATGTTCGGGGGCTTCATCGATATGGAAAAATGTCCAAAAGAGAACTTGGATTCTACAGCGGATAACGCCTTTCAGGGCTTGGTAAACCTGATAGAAAGCGGCAAGCAGTCCGGTATTTTTCGCAATGAAGAGACTGAATTGCTTGCGCTGGCAACCTGGTCCATGGTGCATGGATTGGCCATGCTGATCACCGGTGGCCAGCTATGCGGGATTGCGGATGAGCAAGATCAGGTGCGCAACCTGAGTGCAAAGGTGGAGAGTCTGTTGATGGAGGGCATACTGGTCAGGTAACTCACCATTTACGGTCGAGACCATGAATTTTCCTTTCCTGATTCTTTCTCAGCACACGACAGTCTGCAAAACTACATTCGATTACCAGCAGATAGTTTTCCAAGGCAGAACACCAACCGACATAGATCTCCTGCCCTTCCATGGCGGCCAGCAACTTTGTCTTGAATGAGTCGCAACCTGCATCCCTGAAGGTACTTTCCACCAAATAGTAAGATGCCGAAAACGCAGGTGCGGCCATAACGGACAGAAGCACCAAAACCGCAATAATTTTACCCATACTGAATACTCATGTTTCGAATATTGGCCGCAGGGATTCACCACCACGGCAGTTCGTTGATTATAAGCCCACGCAGGCAGAAAAAAGTTCCCGTAATCGCTGCGTTAATCTTCCCTGTTGAGAATATTCACCAGTCCCACCCCATCTACCGGTTGTAGTTCATGACTGGCAGCCACAACGAAACGCTGGGACTTGCCTGCCAGAGCGGGAACATTATTCATGTCCTGACTGAAGACCGGAACCATTTCATCTCCAATACCCACCGGTCCAGGACGCACCACAGAGATATAGTCGATATCCGGATGCTGTTGGGCATTCAACCAGTAGAGCAGACTACCGGGTTGGGCTGGTGTAAGATCGATCAACACTCCCCAGGAGTCCTGGACCAGATCGTAGAGATCTCCCCCAAAGAAATCCTTGATAATGCCAAAGGGTCCGGAACTGTCTGTCGCATCCAGGGCCTGCACCGCACGAATAGTACCGAGATGAGGCGACCCGATGGTGATCAATCTCTTGACCTTGGGAGTCCGACCTTGGACAAGCACCATTCTTGCCACCACACCGCCAGCGGAGTGACCTGCCATGATCAATGACTCATCAGGATGCCGGGCAGAGATCGCAGAGATCATGCCACCCAGGAGATTCGCCTGTACCGCAATGGGTGCAAGAGACGGCAGCTCAACCGGGTAGACCTTATTGACAGCGTTGCTTCCCGGTCCCGGAAGAATCCCCTGAGGAGTGGCAAGACCAGCACGCTGCCAGCCATTTTGAGCCAGAATCGCATTGACGCCACTGGTCTCCCAGGACGATGCGCTGCCCAGATAACCATGCACAAGGACTAAAACATCAGGGCTGGCCGGCAGGCTCTGCAGGCCAAGAAAGAACAGGATGAAGACTTTTACTGCGCGTCTCATGGTTTCACCTCTTTTCACATCAAGTGAGTCAAATATTGCCAGATTGCTACGCCATGCTCTGGTAGTAGAGATTCTGCGGATGCTGCGCCTCGGTAAAAAAATGATAACGTTCCAAAATCAGGCCGAGGTATTGGATCCCAAAAGCCAGCAGCGGCAAGGTTTCCGACTCCAGGGCATAAGCGAGCAGAATCAGGATCACGGGCGCGGCAAACACCATCAGCAGAAATGCATACCGGATCAGGTTCAGCAATCCCTGGGATTTACCGTGGAAAAACTCACGCGTATTGAATGATCCACCCATGAAACCCTGGGCCTTCTGCTCCAGCTGGGAATGATGAACACCCACTGCCGACTTCAAATCAACCTTGCATCTGAACCGGCCGTTCCGGTAGAGGGTAGCAACACGGGTCAGCAGGCCGAACAGAGTCGCAATCACCGCCCAAGTGCCGTAGAAACCCACCAGTGAATTCCCTTGGTAGGCAGAGAAAGCCGAAGCGAGCATGAACCCTGAAGCAATGCCGAGAAACAGAAAGTTCGCTACCGTCAGCGGTGAATACCACGCCTTGATAAAGCGCAGACTGGCATAGATCATCGCGGTACAGAGAAACAGGCCAAAAACCGCAAGCGTACCCAGACCACCGATAATCAGGGAGAAATCGACCGGCAGGGTGCCGGAGATAACAAACAGCGGTTTCGTCAGATCGAAAAAGTGCACCGTACCGTAGAGAAAGATCAGTCCCATGGCGGCCGGCAGGACCAGCACCTCACGGGAGAGCCAGGAGGTACGCCATTGGGTGGCCGCACGCCAGGCACGCTCCGGATGCCCCAGGTGGAACAGCGAGGCGATCAGACCCGCAAACAACAGTACCAGAGAGATCATGCTCCCAACCGCATAGAAGTTACTGCTCTGCGCAGGCAGCAAATTTGCCAGCGCATAGAGTTGACCGGTATAGAGCGCCAGAAACAGCCCCTGGCCCACACCAATGAGGGTGGTTAGAAAAATAACAGAGAACGCGGGATGCATGGTCAGTTCCTCCTGAAACAGGGCCAGGGGCCAAGGGCAGAGGGCCGAGGAAAAAGGCTCGGCGAACCGGATCGCATTTCCGTCACTTCATTCATCTTCCAAAAAATTCCAAAATTCATTCCCAAGCCCTTGGCCCTATACCCTCGGCCCTGTCAGCTACCAAGCCACATCGTCCAGAGTCTCACCGGCCTCAGGCAGCGTCGGCAGCGCCTCTTTCTTCAACGGATTATCGACACGCACCAGCTCATCCTCGTGGATCTGAATCCGGGTCTTGCGCCGTGGCAGATAATTAGTTTGAGAACAGTCCCCACTCAGGCTGCAGCGGATACCCCCTGCTCTGGATCGCCACCGACACTTCAGAGTCAGGATCATGAATATCGCCATAGATTCGTGCACGGGTGGGGCGGAAATAACACAGGCAGGCTTGCGTTCGACTCTGGCAGGCTCATATCGGTGATCGGTCGATGCAGAGGTGCATATCATCACCTTCTGCTGCTCCATCAAACTCCACGAACACTGCATAGGAACAGGCCCAGGTAGTATTTATTTACAGCCATTGCACTTGTCGTAATCCTGGC
>NZ_JAAVSH020000001.1:1355726-1361813 GCF_011947365.2 endosymbiont of Lamellibrachia barhami | reverse complement strand
GTAAGATCGATCAACACTCCCCAGGAGTCCTGGACCAGATCGTAGAGATCTCCCCCAAAGAAATCCTTGATAATGCCAAAGGGTCCGGAACTGTCTGTCGCATCCAGGGCCTGCACCGCACGAATAGTACCGAGATGAGGCGACCCGATGGTGATCAATCTCTTGGCCTTGGGAGCCCGACCTTGGACAAGCACCATCCTTGCCACCACACCGCCGGCGGAGTGACCTGCCAGGATCAATGACTCGTCAGGATGCCGGGCAGAGATCGCGGAGATCATACCCCCCAGGAGATTTGCCTGTACCGCAATGGGTGCAAGAGACGGCAGCTCAACCGGGTAGACCTTATTGACAGCGTTACTTCCCGGTCCCGGAAGAATCCTCTGAGGGGTGGCAAGGCCAGCACGCTGCCAACCGTTTTGGGCCAAAATAGCATTGACGCCACTGGTCTCCCAAGACGATGCACTGCCCAGATAACCATGCACGAGGACTAAAACATCGGGGCTGGCCGGCAGGCTTTGCAGGCCAAGAAAGAACAGAATGAAGACTTTTACTGCACGTCTCATGGTTTCACCTCTTTTCACATCAAGTGAGTCAAATATTGCCAGATTGCTACGCCATGCTCTGGTAGTAGAGATTCTGCGGATGCTGCGCCTCGGTAAAGAAATGATAGCGTTCCAAAATCAGGCCGAGGTATTGGATTCCGAAGGCCAGCAGCGGCAAGGTTTCCGACTCCAGGGCATAAGCGAGCAGAATCAGGATCACGGGCACGGCAAACACCATCAGCAGAAATGCATAACGGATCAGGTTCAGCAATCCCTGGGATTTACCGTGGAAAAACTCACGCGTATTGAATGATCCACCCATGAAACCCTGGGCCTTCTGCTCCAGTTGGGAATGATGAACACCCACTGCCGACTTCAAATCAACCTTGCATCTGAAGTGGCTGTTCCGGTAGAGGGTAGCAACACGGGTCAGCAGGCCGAACAGAGTCGCAATCACCGCCCAAGTGCCGTAGAAACCCACCAGTGAATTCCCCTGGTAGGCAGAGAAAGCCGAAGCGAGCATGAACCCTGAGGCAATACCCAGAAACAGAAAGTTCGCTACCGTCAGCGGTGAATACCACGCCTTGATGAAGCGCAGACTGGCATAGATCATTGCGGTACAGAGAAACAGGCCAAAAACCGCCAGCGTGCCCAGACCACCGATAATCAGGGAGAAATCGACCGGCAGAGTGCCGGAGATAACAAACAGCGGTTTCGTCAGACCGAAAAAGTGCACCGTACCGTAGAGAAAGATCAGTCCCATGGCAGCCGGCAGGGCCAGTACCTCACGGGAGAGCCAGGATGTACGCCATTGGGTGGCCGCACGCCAGGCACGCTCCGGATGCCCCAGGTGGAAAAACGAGGCGATCAGACCCGCAAACAACAGTACCAGAGAGACCATGCTTCCAACCGCATAGAAATTACTGCTCTGCGCAGGCAGCAAATTTGCCAGCGCATAGAGTTGACCGGTATAGAGCGCCAGAAACAGCCCCTGGCCCACACCGATCAACGTCGTCAGAAATATTACCGAAAATGCCGGGTGCATTATTTTCTCCGTTTACCGGATTCAGAAAGACCCTGAAGTCCGGCACAAAATCTTTAACCTTTAGCCTTTAGCCTTTAGCCTTCTTACCAAGCCACATCGTCCAGAGTCTCACCGGCCTCAGGCAGCGTCGGCAGCGCCTCTTTCTTCAACGGATTATCGACACGCACCAGCTCATCCTCGTGGATCTGAATCCGGGTCTTGCGACGCGGCAGATAGTGGTTTGAGGGCTTAGTCCCCCACTCAGGCTGCAGCGGATACCCCCCCTGCTCACGGATCGCCACCGACACTTCAGAGTCGGGATCATGAATATCGCCATAGATTCGTGCACGGGTGGGGCAGGCCAACACACAGGCAGGCTTGCGTTCCGACTCTGGCAGGCTCATATCGGTGATCCGGTCGATGCAGAGGGTGCACTTCTTCATCACCTTCTGCTGCTCATCAAACTCACGAGCACCGTAGGGACAGGCCCAGGAGCAGTATTTACAGCCGATGCACTTGTCGTAATCCACCAGCACCACACCGTTGTCCTCCCGTTTGTAGGAGGCCCCGGTGGGACAGACCGGCACACAGGGAGGATCTTCACAGTGCAGGCAGGATTTCGGGAAGTGGTAGGTCTCGGTGTTGGGGAACACGCCCGCCTCATAGGTCTGTACCCGATTGAAGAAGACGCCGGTAGGATCGGCATCATAGGGGCGCTGATCGGTCAAGGGACCCGCCCAGCCGGAGGTATTCCACTCCTTGCAGGAGGTCACACAGGCATGACAGCCCACGCAGACATTGAGGTCGATAACCAGTGCGAGTTGAGTCATAACATTAACCGTCTTTACGTTCCCGCTTCTTCATTCCTGAATTTTCGCCTTTTTGCGAAAAGCACCCGCCACAAACGCCTGCCACTTGCCACGCTTCGGATCCTGACCCGGCACTCTCTTCTGCGGCTTGAACTGGGGCGAAGTCACCTCTGGCTCTCCAGCCTCCGCCGGGTAGATCCTCACCCGCACATCGAACCAGGCAGCCTGTCCGGTCACAGGATCGGAGTTGGACATATGCTCCCCCGCCTCGCAGGGTGGCAGCTCTTCGGAGATAACGTGATTGAGCAGGAAGCCCTTCTGGGACTCATTCGCCTTGGGGGATAGCCCCCAACTGCCTGCCGCCTTGCCGATAGCGTTCCAGGTCCAGACTGTGCCCGGCTCCACCGCCTCGGAAAAACGCGCCATGCAGCGCACCTTGTTGATGGGCGACTCGATCCAGATCCAGTCACCATCACCAAAGCCGTTGGCCTCAGCGGTGCGGGGGTTCACAAACAGATAGTTATGGGTGTGGATCTGCCGCAACCAGGCATTCTGGGAGTCCCAGGAGTGATACATCGCCATCGGCCGCTGAGTCAGGGCATTCAGTGGATAGGTTTGGGTATCCACCAGCTTGTGTTCCAGCGGTGCGGAATAGAACGGCAGCGGATCGAAATTTTCCTCGACACGTTTACGCAGGCGCTACGGCGGTATACGACCAGGCCACTTTCCCTGGGCTGCCAGACGGAAGCGCTGCAACACCTCGGAGTAGAGGTGAATCGTAATGGGCTCTGCGTAGCGGATCATGCTGTGAGCCCGCGCCCACTCCAGATAGCCGCGATTCCAGTTGCGCATATACTGGTAGGACTTCGGCAGCTCATAGTGGTAAAAGCAGCCGTTCTCCTTATACATCTCCCACTGCCGGGGATTGGGATCGCCCTTGAGGAACTTCTCGCCGCCCTTGCCGCGCCAACCGGCAAGAAAACCGATACCAGAACCCGGCGAGGTCTCATAGTTGACGATAAAATCGGGGTAGTCTCGAAACTTGCGGCTGCCATCCTCTTTGACAAAGGCGGGCAGACCGAGACGGGATCCCAACTCGATGAGCACCTCCTGAAAGGGTTTGCAGTCGCCACGGGGCGGCACCACCGGAATGCGCACCGAATCCACCGGCCCGTCGAACTCGGAGATCGGCCGGTCGAGCATCGACATGGCATCATGGCGCTCCAGGTAAGTGGTGTCCGGCAGCACCAGATCCGCAAACGCCACGGTCTCAGACTGGAAGGCATCTGCAACGATCAGAAACGGGATCTTGTACTCCCCACTCTCATCCTTGTCGGTGAGCATCTTGCGCACATTCTCGGTGTTCATGGAGCTGTTCCACGCCATATTGGCCATGAACAGCAGCAGGGTATCGATCTTGTAGGGGTCACCGCGCCAGGCATTGGTGATAACGTTGTGCATGAGACCATGTACCGACAGGGGGTACTCCCAGGAGAAGGCCTTGTCGAGACGCACCGCCTCGCCATCCTCGTCGACAAACAGGTCGTCGGGCTTCGAAGGCCAACCCAAAGGCATCCCATCCAGCGGCGTATTGGGTTGTACAGCCTCCGGGCCATTCGGTGGTTTGGGACAGGGGGGAATCGGACGGGGGAACGGCGCCTTGTGGCGGAAACCGCCGGGACGATCGATGGTGCCCAAGAGCGTCATCAGGATACTCAGTGCGCGTATCGACTGAAAACCGTTGGAGTGGGCAGCGAGCCCACGCATTGCATGAAAGGCCACCGGGTTGCCGATCACCGAATCATGATCGTTGCCCCATGTATCGGTCCACTGGATCGGCAGCTCGATCTTCTGATCACGGGCCACCACTCCCATCTCATGGGCGAGGCGGCGGATTGTGTCAGCCGGGATGCCGGTGATATGCGCAGCCCACTCCGGCGTATACTCTTCGACCCGATCCTTCAGCAACTGGAATGCCGGCTTCACCGGCGTGCCATCCTCCAGCTTGAACTCGCCCATCAGGCGGGGATCGACACCAGGTGTATGGGTGGATATCTCACGGTCCAGATCAATGTCCCACCAGAGCTTGTTCTCAGGGTCGAAACAGCCCTCTTCGATATGCATCTCGAAACGACGGAAAAGACCGTGATCATCGCGGCTGGGATCATCCACCACCAGTTCCGCCGAGTTGGTGTATTTGATCAGAAAGTCACGATCATAGAGCCCCTGCTTGATCAGCTCATGGGTGATCGCCATGATCAGCGCACCGTCTGTGCCGGGCTTGATGGGCACCCACTCATCGGCGATCGCCGAATAACCGGTGCGTATCGGATTGATGGAGATGAAGCGGCCGCCACGGCGTTTGAAATCTGCAAGCGCAATCTTCAGCGGATTGGAGTGGTGATCCTCCGCCGTGCCGATCATGATAAACAGCTTGGCCCGATCCAAATCGGGACCACCGAACTCCCAGAAGGAACCGCCAATGGTATAGATCATACCGGCGGCCATATTCACGGAACAGAAACCGCCATGTGCTGAGTAGTTCGGGGTGCCGAACTGCTTGGCAAACATGCCGGTCAGGGCCTGCATCTGATCACGCCCGGTGAACAGGGCGAACTTTTTGGGATCCTCGGCGCGGATCTTCGACAGTCGTCCCTCTATCAGCTCAAACGCATGTTCCCAGGAGATCTCTTCAAATTCAGAACTGCCACGCTCTGCCCCCTGCTTGCGCAGCAGCGGTTTGGTCAGCCGTGCCGGCGAGTACTGCTTCATGATGCCGGAGGAACCCTTGGCGCAGATCGCCCCCTTGTTCAGCGGATGGTCGGGATTGCCTTCGATGTGGCGAATCTCGCCATCCCGCAAGGTCACCCGGATGCCGCAACGGCAGGCACACATGTAACAGGTGGTCTCTTTGACCTCGACGCGTCCCTGATCACTATCAGACCTGGAAGTGGGATCCTGCATGCTGAAAAACCTAGGCAATAGAGCGGAAATAACAATCGGCAATAATTTTAATATATTAGCCTTTTCTTATTAATATTACCAATCGCGGTGGTGTGGCAATAACCCAATTGAGCCGGCCAGAGATGAAGATAGAGCAGAGAATGCAGTAGAAACTGCTGATTGGCCGGGAGCCGACAGTTTACCCGGCAGTTAGCCGGGTAATTCAGCCGGCATCACGAAATAGTGGGCTCATCAGCTGCGGGCCGCGGCGGTGCCACCCGCTTTTTGCCAACATGGTATTCACCGCCTTTTGCAGGCGTTTGGGGTCGAAGGGCTTGCAATCATTATGCTCATGCGCTGGCTTTACTTTTTTAAAGCTCCAGCTGCTGGTATCAACATGATGAGATCGGCGTCTCAGCATAGTGATCCAGACGGGCGCAATTTGCTGACAAAGATTTGATACTACCGTCTGGCGCACTGGCATATTGATCACCAGTACCAGATCACCGCATTGTCGCGGCAACCGCATCGCCTGCATGCCCATTCCCTTCCGCCAGCACACTGCAGCTCATCACCTTCGTTAATACCCCGCATTGTTTCGCATCACTTCGGATCATCCACCGCAATTTTCATTACTGGACCCTGCTTCACAGAGAATTGAGTTTCATATATCGCCGGATGGTGGAAAAACTTTAGGCGCGGCTCTGCCCGAAAACTCCGTAGATGTGCTGAATCGTGAGGTAACTTAAAACGAAGTACGTAACATCAA
>NZ_JAAVSH020000001.1:1355226-1355614 GCF_011947365.2 endosymbiont of Lamellibrachia barhami | reverse complement strand
GGCAGCACATGGCCCGTTTTTGCCAACATGGTATTCACCGCCTTTTGCAGGCGTTTGGGGTCGAAGGGCTTCTGCAACCAGCCGTTGGCGCCCATGCGCTTGGCTTTATCCTTTTTGAAGTCTGCGCTTTCGGTGGTCAACATGATGATCGGCGTCTCAGCATAGTGATCCAGACGGCGCAATTTGCTGACAAGACTGATACCGTTCATATTCGGCATATTGATATCACTCAGTACCAGATCAACGGCATTGTCGCGGGCAAACTGCATCGCCTGCATACCATCCTCCGCCAGCAACACTTCGTGCCCATCACCTTCAAGCACACCCCGCACCAGTTCCCGCATCACTTTCTGATCATCCACCGCAAGAATTTTCGCCATCTCCGGAC
>NZ_JAAVSH020000001.1:1342931-1355213 GCF_011947365.2 endosymbiont of Lamellibrachia barhami | reverse complement strand
TTGTTGTGCTTCGTTCAGTTACGTATTTGCTCGGCGGGGCGCCACTCTACGAACACTTCCGCAGCAAGCGGCGAGAATCAAGCCGATAGATTGAATCAACCAGATGAAGGTAGCTCAGAAAAACAGCAGATAGTACTGATTGGCCAAGAACCGACTGTCTACCCGGCAGTTAGCCGGGTAATTCAGCCGACATCAATGAAAGAGGGTCCATCAGCTGCGGGCTGGCAGCACATGGCCCGTTTTTGCCAACATGGTATTCACCGCCTTTTGCAGGCGTTTTGGGGTCGAGGGCTACAGCAGCCGTTGGCGCCCATACGCTTGGCTTTATCCTTTTTTGATCTGCGCTTTCCGGTGGTCAACGCTGATGATCGGCGTCTCCGCATAGTGATCCAGACGGCGCAATTTGCTGACAAGACTGATACCGTTCATATTCGGCATATTGATATCACTCAGTACCAGATCAACGGCACATTGTCGCGGGCAAACTGCATCGCTTGTATACCATCCTCGCCAGCAACACTTCGTGCCCATCGCAGCTAAACACGCACCAGTTCCCGCATCACTTTCTGATCATCCACCGCAGGAATTTTCGCCATCTCCGGACCCCGTTTCACTAGAGAATTGAGTTTCCTCATATATCGTCGGATGGTGGAAAAACTTTAGGGCGCGGCTCCCTGCCCGAAAACTCCGTAGATGTTGAATCGTGGCGTAGGCCCGATCAAGCGTAGCGGATCGGGCAATCCTGGTTGGAGAGGGAGCATGAGTGTTGCCGGTTCCGCTACGCTTGAACCGGCCTTCTCCAGTATTGTCATTGTTGCACTGGCCTGGATGCGCTGAACGGTTACCCGCAAACAACTCAATAGCTGAATTTCTTCAAGACCTTATAGCCAAACTCCGGTTTCCAGCCCCAGGAGTAGTTACGCAGATCCTTTAGTGCCGCCTGCTCCGCCTGAGCCGCAGATCCGGCGCTGTAACCACAACCGTAGCTGGTTCTGGGTTTTCCGATGGCACTCTTGTAGTCGGTTTGTACTATGACCGCATGGGCGTGGGGGAGATTTGTGTTGGCCTGGGGATGGGCATCCTGATACTTTTTGTGCCAGCCCTGCTCACGCAATCGGGCCTTGGCTTTTTCAATTGCGTTGGCGACACTTTCATCCTCTCCCGCAACCCACTCAATCGCCAGGGAGTCTCCCAGCTTTTTTACCACCACACAGGCGGCCCCGGCCTGGGCAGTCTGCCCGGCCAGCAACAGTGCCAGGCCAATCAGATATCCACTCATCTGTCGCATGGTTTTTTCCGTCGTCAGGATTCAACTTTGCTGGGCTTCCAAAGTCTCCCAGCGATCGAATGCGGTTTCCAGTGCCTGTTCCAGCCCTATTAGCTCCTGCTGCAGGCCGATAACTTTGTCACCACCTTGCTGATAGACTTCAGGATCACTCAACTGCTGCTGGACAGCCCCAATCTCTTTCTCAATGGTTTCAATCCGTTGCGGCAGAGCACCCAACTCACGCTGGTCTTTATAACTGAGCTTTCCTGCCCCCTTTTTCGGCGGGCTCGGCTCAGACTTTACCGCTTTTTCTGCGGAAGCAACCGGCAGAGCCTGCTGCTGTTTGCGATGGCGGTCCCAGTCACTGTACCCTCCGACGTACTCGGCGATCCGGTTTTCCCCCTCAAACACCAGGCAGGCAGTGACTGCATTATCGAGAAAATCCCGGTCGTGACTGACCAGTAGCAACGTCCCCGTAAAGTTGATAAGCAGCTCTTCGAGCAGTTCCAGCGTCTCCACATCCAAATCGTTGGTAGGCTCATCGAGCACCAGCACATTGGCAGGTTTTGTAAACAGTTTGGCCAGTAGCAACCGGTTGCGCTCACCGCCGGAGAGGGCCTTCACCGGGGTGCGCGCCCGTTCCGGGGTAAAGAGAAAATCCTGCAGATAGGAGATGATGTGTCTGCTGCTGCTGCCGATTTCGACCTTGTCGCTGCCACCACCCACATTATCCTGTACCGACAAATCCTCCCGCAGTTGGCTGCGCATTTGATCAAAGTAGACCACTTCCAGATTGGTCCCGAGCTTCACGCTGCCGCTGTCCGGTTGCAGCCGCCCGAGCAGCAGATTGAGCAGGGTGGTCTTACCGGCGCCATTGGGGCCGATGATGCCGATCCGGTCACCCCGCATGATGGTGGTGGAGAAACCTCTGATCACCGGCTCTCCCTCCCATGCATAGCTGATGTCATCCACCTCCACCACCAGCTTGCCGGAGCGCTCGCCCGCCTGCAGCTGCATCTGTACCTGGCCGGTTTCACTCCGCCGACGGCTATGCTCATCCCGCATCGCCTTCAGTGCCTTCACCCGCCCTTCATTCCTGGTGCGACGGGCCTTGATCCCCTGACGGATCCAGACCTCCTCCTGCGCCAGCTTCTTGTCGAAACGGGCATTCTCCAGCGCCTCGGCATTGAGCATCTCCTCCTTGCGGCGCAAAAAGTTGTCGTAGTCTCCCGGCCAGTCGGTCAGGCGCCCCCGGTCGAGCTCCAGAATCCGGGTGGCGAGATGACGCAGAAATGCACGGTCATGGGTCACAAAGAGCAGCGCCCCACCGTAACCGAGCAGAAACTCCTCCATCCAGTCGATGGATTCGATATCGAGATGGTTGGTAGGTTCGTCCAGCAACAGCAGATCAGGTTCGATCACCAGCGCCTGGGCCAGCAGCACCCGTCGTTTGAGTCCACCGGAAAGTGCCTCGAACTGCATGTCGGGATCCAGCGAAAGTCGGGAGATTACCGTCTCGACCCGCTGTTCCAACTGCCAGCCATCCCCTGCCTCAAGCTCATGCTGAACCCTGGCCAGGGGTTCGAGCAGGGTTTCGTCACCCGTCTCCGCAAGACGGGTGCTGATCTGATGGTACTGTTTTATCACTTCAGAGAGCACCCCGATGCCATTTGCCACCACATCGAAAACAGAGCCCTTCAGCTCTTTTGGCACCTCCTGCATAAGGCGTGCAATACGCACACTGCCACTGACCACCCGCTCACCGTCATCAGCGGTCAGCTCTCCAAGAATGATCCTCATGAGGGTCGATTTGCCGGCACCATTGCGCCCAAGCAAACAGATACGCTCACCCCTTTCAATGGAGAGATCCACACCGTCCAGCAGCAGCGGGCCGCCAAATCCAAGTTGTATATTTCTCAGTCTGATCAGCGACATCGATTCACCGTTGGAGATTGGCGCAGAGAGCTATCGACCCACCGGTCGCGCCAAAGGAAAAGTCGGGTAGTTTAACAGGCTTGAAGTGGAATTAAGGACAGAATGGCATACGGGGAATGATAAAGCTGAAGACAGCGCCACCATCATCGGCATTTTCCGCCCAGATGCGGCCCCGATGTCCATCGATGATCTCATGGCATATAGCCAGACCCAGACCGGTGCCGCCCGCACCATTATTGGTCTTGCTGCTCTGGATAAACTTATCAAACACGGCCTCAAGTTCATCTTCCGGGATTCCTATACCCTGATCCCGAATGGTGAAACGCAGTGCATTGCAATCTTTACTATCGTCTTCCCTCCGCCCCATAGGGATTTCATCAGAAACGATGGTGATGTAGATAGCTTTTCCGTCAGGCGTGAATTTAAAGGCATTGGATAGTAGATTGGTAATCACCTGGCCGATGCGTAACGCATCGAAAGTTGCCAGCGTTGAGCCTTTTATCGGGTCGATGAAGACCCTCAATTCATGCTCCTTGAATCTGGTCTCCTGTTCTGCGAGACAGGTATTGAAGACTTTTTCCAAGTCATTCTGTTCCAGGTCGAACTCCATGTGCCCGGCTTCCAGTTTCGACAAATCGAGCAAATCGTTCAGCAGTGTCAGTAGCCGATTGCCGCTCTCATTGATACGCAAGAAGTATTTGTTCAGCTTTTGATCCACCTCCACTGGGACCTTATTGAGGCCAAATTTGGAGAAGCTCAGGATTGCGTGCATCGGTGTACGCAACTCGTGGGACATGTTGGCAAGAAATTCCGACTTGCTCTGGTTTGCCCGCTCAGCCGTCTCCATTGCCTCTCGCAGATCCCGGGTCTGCTCCGCCACCAGTTCCTGCAGGTGATCACGATGCAGCCTGACTTCACTCTCCTTCTCTTCGAGCAGTTTCAATGCCTTGTCCAGACTGCGGGCATGGCCCTCCGACTCCACCAGACTGATCTGACCCTGCCAGTATTCGGCAGCAATACGATGACCAACCAGAAGAATAAATCCCCAATAGATACCGGCATAGACCACCATCAGATAACCCAGGGTATCGCCCTGAATCCCTATATAGAGGCTGATTATTATGACCGGCATCCAGATCAGGGCGAGAAACATGTTCCAGACTTTCGGGAACTGCGTCATCGTACCTATCGCTCCGCCGCTCATGCCAGCCGTGGCGATCAGCATGACGAAACCATCTGCGCTGAGCCCGGCGACGTAAAGAGCAAGCGCGGAGAAGAATCCCAGCAGAAAGCCGCTCGCCAAACTCCAGAAAGTGTATCCACTGCGTGATTCGACCAGCCTCTCATCGGCAATCAGGGAGAGTCGTTTCGAGTAGATATAACGAATGCCGCTGGCGAAAAGCAGCATCAGGGCAACAGGTCCCATGATCTGCAGCTGACTTCTGAGAAGCGTACTGCCGATGAGGATAAATGAGACAAGCGCAGGGTAGGCAAAAACGATAATGCCGGCCCGGCTCCCCATGTCCCGGCTACCGCGATCATTGACCTGGCGTCTCAGTTCAGACGAAAGTTCAGATGCGATATGACTGTTTGAAAAGAAATCAGGCATGGCCCTATCTATCTCCTGCCGACCTGCCTACTGTCGCCCGACTTCAGATTCGACCGCATCGAGGAGCAGATCCATCTGGTCGATAATCCGCTCAACGCCACTCCTGCTCACTCCCTCGGATGAATCATTTGCATTCCGCATGTCAGACAGAATATTCCGCGTCAGATCCTGCATCCGCAGCAGTGTCTCACCCTGCCTTTGCAATCGCTGCTCATTGTCGATTCCGACAACTCTTGCATTCGATATCTGCAGCATTATTTCCAGATTTTTTTTCCAGCGAGCATGCCTATTCACGTCTTCTACCGGCATATTCCTGATCAATACGGAAACACCGCCGTATTTGGCCAGTGTGCGGCGTCCAAAATCGATGAAACGTCCATCATCCGGCCCCATCTCCAGCACTTCCTGCTCCAATGGACCGACATCGCCTTCATGGGAGAGGTAGAGATCACCGTCTTCACCCTCTATTCTCAACACAACTCTCAGTCCGTAACACTCGAACATATCAAGCATGCTCTTGCCGAGATCGGCTCGACTGTTCAACGGGTAGGCAGCGCCTAAAAAATGGAGGAGTGCTTCAGCTTCACCACTGACAGACAGGGCCGTTTGCGCCACATCCAGGGCATCAGTTGAGGACTGCTGAAGCGAATCGAGTTGGCGCTTGGCAGCAAGCGCAAGCTTGACCTTGATCAGGAGTTCCTCATCGTCGAATGGTTTCGTGACGTAATCATCACCCCCTGCCCGATAACCCGCCAATCGCTCTTCCAGTTTGGAGTAGGCGGAGACGAAGATGACCGGAATATCCGAGGTATTGGGTTCTGCCTTTAAACGACGGCAGGCCTCCAGACCGTCCATCCCCTGCATATTGACGTCAAGCAGAATCAAGTCAGGCGGAGCGGCATTTGCCTCGTCCAGGCAGGCACGGCCACTACTCACAAGCGTCAACTCAAACTGATCTCCCAGAATCTCCTCGAGAATCTCCAGGTTCTGTGGTTCATCATCCACCCCGAGAATCCAGAATTTATGATCACCTTGCCCTGCAGCCATATCTCCTCCATTGCCATCAGGCATGAGCACGCAATAAGGCAGCTATGGTAGCATCAAGAAACTGCCTGACTGGGCAGTTTGCACCATTTCAGATGAAATCGGGAAATAAATTCAGGCTTTTTCTCACCCTGATATCTGCTATCGTGCAACCTGGCCCCCACACTCGGGAAAAAGCAGGCGTTTGATCTGCGACAGGGCTTACCAGCCAACTTAACATACCGTCGGAAAAGCCAACATGGTAAAAAATGTCACATTCAAAGAGGCCTGGGATGGTACTGCAGACTGCAAAACCTGTGCGCTCAGGGAATCGGTGCTTTTTGCAGGGCTGGACGAAGAAAATTTTGAACAGATACACGATCCTATCGATCAATACACGCTTCCGATAGGGTCCACTCTCTATCGCGCCGGCGACGTCGGCGACCGCATGTACACTATCCGTTCCGGAGTACTCAAACTGGTACAGTACCTGCCTGACGGCAGCCAGCGCATCGTCCGTCTGATCCGGGCCACGGATGTCACTGGGCTGGAGTGCCTGCTCGGAGAAAACTACAAGCACGATGCCGTCGTCCTGCAACCGACTGAAGCTTGCAGCCTGCCGGTCAAAGTCGTGGAAAAGCTGAGCAAAGAAAACCCAAAACTTCACCGGGAATTGCTCAACCGCTGGCAACGGGCCCTCAACGAAGCCGATGCCTGGCTCACTGAACTCTCAACCGGATCCGCCAAGCAGCGTGTGGCAAGATTGCTACTGCGCCTGGTCAGTGATGCGGAAAACAGCGAATGCCAACTTTTCGCCCGTGAAGACATGGGCGCGATGTTGGGCATTACCACTGAAACCGCCAGCCGCACCATCGCGGAATTCAAACGACAGAGTCTGTTGGTAGAGACCAGCAGCAACCATTTCCTGCTCGACATCCCCAATCTGCAACGTATCGCCGAAGATTGATTATTTTCAATGCCTCCAGCCGGGATGACACTTAGCATTCCCACTGTCCTGATTGATAGATTTTTCTGGACGGAAACATACTAGACGGCTTGGAGTAGGCAAGGTGAAGCAAACACTGCTGGAAGAGACTTACCCTGTTTTTCAACTGGAGATCAAACGGTCGGAGTGCCGATTCAGTGCTGTAGATGAGATAGTTACCCATATCAGGCAACAGATAGAAGCTCATCGAAGCGCCCGCTTCATCGCAGTTTTTGATCATTTCGCCCATACGACCGCCCTACCGGAAGGTCAGGTTGCTGAAGAGATTACTGCAGCGGTCAACATCGTTTTCTGCTTCGGCCTGACGCTGCAAGACCCCATGCAGCTGGCGGTGCGTCCCCGTTCCATCGGCGTCTGTGAAACCGACGGGCATTTCATTATCACCTTCATGGAAGCCCCCATGCCTGTCGCCAATGCGGCTATGGAGGAGTGGGCCAGATCACTCGTTTCAAACCGGGCGGCCGCCTGAGGTCATTATGAAAATCGGTATCACCAGCCAGAATTTCCGCACCGTCACCGGTCATGCCGGAAAAACCCGCCGTTTTCTGGTGTTCGAGCAGGACGATAGTGGTCAGATAGTCGAAGGCGAGCGGCTGGATCTCCCCAAGGAGATGAGTATGCACGAGTTTCGCGGCAGCCAGCATCCCGTTTTTGAACTGGACGTGCTGATTACCGGGGGCTGCGGAGAGGGTTTCATTCGCCGCATGGCATCACAGGGTGTCCGGGTCGTCGCCACCAGCGAGACCGATCCACATACTGCAGCCACCAAGGTTGTTGCAGGGGAGGCATTGCCGCCCGCCGAACCCCACGACCATGACCATAACCACGATCATCATCACAATTCGGTAATGCCCGGCTAACAGGTTCGTCTCGAATAGTAGTTTGAGCTGCCTGATCCGCTGCGCTTGATCAGGCCTACATTGACATCTCCAGGTCATCAATGACCTTGTCGATACCCGCTTGGGCGCATGCCTCATCGGTCTTGCCCGAAGGCGCCCCACTGACGCCGATACCACCCACCAACTGACCACCCACCTGGATTGCCAGACCGCCCGCAGACATCACCAGCCCGTCGATGCGGCCAATCGGCGTATCGGCCCGATCACTGAGTTGAGAGGTTGCCGCATTGAAGTTAACGGCGGTAAAGGCCTTTTGCCGGCTGATCGGCACGGTGATGGGAGCGGCAATGGTATCTCTGAGCACGACCTGTACCGTTCCCTCACGATCCACCACGGTGGCGGCAATCTGGATACCCTGTTCGCGGCAGACCGCAACTGCACCCTGGGCAATGGATGTTGCCACCTCCAGGGTGAGGCGTTGTGTCGATACCAGAAGTGTGGGTTCTTCATCCGCCGGGGCAGCTTGGGACAGAACCAGGCCCGCCGTCGCCAATAACAGTTTTTTTGCAGATTTTCTCATTGCCTTCTCTCGGCTGATTATTGAATAAGAGCGTCATGGTGCGCACAGCGCACCCTACCATCTCTGATTTGCAGGGAAAATCAGGAAGTTTTTTATGCGCCAAAAAAGGGACGGAAGGATGAGTATCCCCTCCGCCCATATTTCTGGTTTCCTGGAACGCTTATGCAGCAAGTTTAGGTAGGCTCTCCTGGTGGGGGGACATAATCGTCTGGTGGGACACTATCGCCGCTCACAGCATCATCCCTCTTAAAGCAAGGCCACTGGTCGTTGGCACAGGAGATCGCCAAGCCGGCGGCTGCGCCGCCCAGGATCGCCCAAAGCCAGGGAAAATCTTGAAAGCTCGCTTTCGAGGCCTCGGGGGTCGAGCTTGATCCTCCTTCGCCGCCGGGAGAATAGGCAAGCGTCTGACCGCGCAGATCAATCGAACCCGCACCGGCTCCAGTCATATTGAAATCGAGTAGTGGCGCCATACGGAAACGCGACGTCCCCCATTGCACTCTTTTCTCATTCCACAACTGCCGGGAATCATAGTCGAGCCGAAATCCGAGCCGTTCTTCACCGCTGTTCCGGGAACTACTCTGCCCAAAAGGCACATTCACGTAGAACATCACGCCCGGATCGAACATGGACTCCGCCATGGCCGTGGAGTGCACGCCTAACGTGGCGACCGCCACCAAAGATATCAGTCTCATTCTGTTCAATGTCTTATCCTCCGCTTCTGTTTCCGCTCCCGCCAAACAGCGGGTACCGGTTTTTTGCCGACGTGCTCCTCTCCCGGGAACTCGCCGCCAAATTGGGTGATAGCACCCAAATTCTCACCTTATTCGAATCGCGTCCCACCTGGTTTCACTGCCCGGCCACGACGCTCTCCTGCTTTACGTTTTCACATCTCGATAGCACCGCCGTTTCGGGCAATTCACCGTACATCTCGTCCGCCAGCTCCCGTACAGCAAGCCGAGCCTCCCGCTCATCAACCTCACTATCCAGCGGAAACAGCGCCAGACCCGCATCCATGAATCTGTCTACCGGCTTTCTCAGTCGCACTTTGAATCCGTTCCAATAGAAGAGGTTGCCCAGACGCTGATCACAGGTGAAACGACGATGCAGCTCCTCTTTCAATGCGTTGAGCAGATAGATCTCGCTCAGTGTATGTCTGGTACTCAACAACGCCACCCGCTTTGATGCAACAACAAGATCTGAAGGCATCAACAGTCCCTTGCCGGGGATCTTCAGCCAATCCAGCACCACTGAAACCGAACGATTTGGGCGATTCGGAGGGAGCTCGAAACGTTCTGCGCCTCCCGCCTCCAGCGCCAACGCGATGAATTCGGTGCAGTAAAGATTTTTGTGTTCAGCGTAATTGAAATAGGGGTCGAAAGGCGCCTCCTCACGGAGCTGCGTCCGGACGTAGTCCGCAATACGCTCCATGTCCAGGCCCGTTGGTTCGTAGATCGCCACGTGATGGTAACGCCGGACAAACCGCCCAAAAGGAATACGCTGCACCTTGCCTTTGATCACATCCGTTGGTGGAAGGCCAGTCAGGTTGAAGCCGGCAACGCCCGTGATGTCGTAAACATAGGGCGAGCCGTCATCGATTACCAGGATGCCGGCATGAAGGTAAGGAGGGTAGGACTCGGGGATCAGGGTAATGCCCATATCCATGATGCCGCCGGAGCCGATCACCACCACCTGACCGGAAACCAGGGGCAAATTGAGAAACTGCTGCGGGTCCTCACCGGCCACCTGCCAGGTCTTGAAATCCTGCCGCGTCGGATTGGCGCAGGCGGTCAGTAAGAAAACAAGGGAAAGCAACAACAAGCGCACTACTCAGTTCCCCTTGCCGGCTGTTTCGGAACTGCGGCTGTCACGCGCTTCCGATGAGAAGTTGTTCGGCTGGCCCGCGAGGGGTTCGAGCAGCTCCGCCTTCACCTCCGGCGGCAGACTCACGCAACCGGACAGCGCCGGCAGCGACACCAGAAAAATACAGAATAGACCTGCTTTCACTACCTCTCGAGCCATAACGGTTTCCCTGACCTAAGGTTGTCATGCAAGTGAAGACTATCTTTCGGCAGGCATTATAACAAAAAACCTACTTTAAGTACGGCTATTAAATTATTGATGGGTACATAGGAGATAATTATTAATTCATCCGTCCTCTTCTACTTGCAGTGCGACGGTGTAGAAAACGTTGAACACTATTCTCCCTGTAGATTTCGCCCGTAGCGATCCTTCACATATCCATCCACAATCCCCATAAACTGCACCGCAATATCAGCTCCCTTTAGTGTAGTCACCTTCTCCCCATCCACAAATACCGGCGCAGAGGGACTCTCTCCGGTACCCGGCAGGCTGATACCGATGTTGGCCTGCTTGCTCTCTCCAGGTCCATTGACCACGCATCCCATCACCGCCACCGACATCTCTTCCGCTCCTGGGTATTGCCGGCGCCAGACCGGCATCTGAGCACGCAGGTGGCTCTGCACGTCCATGGCCAATTGCTGGAACAGAGTACTGGTGGTGCGCCCACAACCGGGGCAGGCCACTACCATCGGCGCAAAGGCCCTTAGTCCCATCGACTGCAGGAGTTCCTGGGCAACCACTACCTCCTGGGTGCGTGCGCCACCGGGCTCCGGCGTCAGGGAGATGCGGATAGTGTCACCAATCCCCTCCTGCAGCAGCACCGCCAACGCAGCCGTGGAGGCAACGATCCCTTTGGAACCCATCCCCGCCTCGGTCAACCCGAGATGCAGGGCATAGTCACTGCGGGCGGCCAGTTTCCGGTAGACGGCGATCAGGTCCTGCACACCGCTCATCTTGCAGGAGAGCACGATATGATCTCTGCCGAGACCCAACGCTTCCGCCCGGCGTGCGCTGTCCAACGCCGACTTGACCATGACTCGGGTCACCATCCGCATCCGCGGATCGGCCGCACGGGCATTCTCATCCATCATGCTCGCTACCAGTCCCTTTATCCAGACTGGCCCATGACGGGATACGTACCGGCTGTCCGTCGGTGCGCTCGATCATGATGGTACCGGTGTCACGTTTCTCCCGCTACCATTCCCAGGGTTGATGCGATATTTCCAAAGCCTGCGCGCATTCGGGAAAATCTTCAACAGACGCAGGCCGTTGAAGTGAAAATTCCCAATCAGCGGGACACCCAACCCCTGCTTGTCCAGTGCCTGCGTATTGACGGCACCGCTTTGGCTGCCTCATTATTGACCGTACTGCACTAGCTCCGACCCGGCCCGGGCCAGTTCCGCCACCTGTCTTACGGTGGCGTCCACATCCGCCGTGTCGGTATTGGTCATCGACTGCACGGAACAATAGGAGACAGACCACCATTTCTTATGAACTGCTGCTAGAAAACCGTGGTCTGTCCCGAAGAATGGCACTAAGTACCAGAAGTGGCACGGAAAACGGGGAAACGTGGTACGTCCCCTATTAATACGAGCGTCGGCTTTACCCGATGGTTATGTGCCTTATTTAACCAGTATGAACTTTTTACCTTGTACGGTATAAGTTTTGTCTTCACCACTCGCCTGTCTCAATTGGCGTTGTACCGACTCACTATTAACGTAACATTTAAATTCAAGAAAATATAAACCCTCTTTGTCGACAACAACGCAAAACGGAAATATCTGAGTATTTCCTTTTTCAAGTATCCAGTGATTTTGGACACCTAGCTGATTGCTATCAACATCTGCACCAATTAACGCAGTACCCACAGTCTTTTCGACGTCAAGGCTCTGCGGGTAGTTCTTTAGTCTGAAGCCTCTGAACGTTTTAACACCCATTAGATCAATGCGAATATCATGGTTGCTGCCATTCGTTAATGACACTTCCGCATTAATTAATTTGTTATTATCTAAAGTGCTTGTGCACTCAACATTTATATTGCATGAAATATTAAAGTGTGGAGAAAGTGACTTTTCAATGCTTTTTAGTTGAGCACTTGATGTTTCCCTCTCTTTTTTTATGCGATAAACATAAACAGCCCATACGCCACCTACAACTGCAGCT
>NZ_JAAVSH020000001.1:1340365-1342799 GCF_011947365.2 endosymbiont of Lamellibrachia barhami | reverse complement strand
CGAATTATTATTTTCTGGTAAATACAAAATCCGTCATACGCTGAAGCGGGATAGTTGGTCACCAAACCAAACAGGCGTAAACTGGTGAATCATCACCCGCCTGAAAGCGGAAAAAGGAAAGCATAAAACAAAAGGGCAAAAGGAATTCTTAGGTAATGAAGAAGAAATTCCATATTATTTCAATAGCTTATCTCCCCTCTTCCCTATTTTTTCTATTTGAGTGCGGAGTTCAGCTAACAAACACATTCACTCGGACAGGCAAAAGCGTCGTTGATTTGTGCATTCCGCTGCGCTCCATTTTGCACAAACCAACGCCACTTTTGCCTTCCGGTGTGTGAGGCGTTAGATTTATAAAGCTCATTGACAGAAGTATAACTTGGGTTATACTTGTTCATTATGAAAACAGCAATCTCAATTCCAGACCCTATCTTTCAGGCAGCTGAAAATATGGCACATCACCTCGGTATGTCTCGCAGCGAATTATTTTCAACTGCCATCTCTGAGTACATGAATAACCATAAATATCTGGACGTTACGGAGTCATTGAATTCAATATATGGTGAAGCGTCATCTGCTCTTGATACGGAATTAATATCAATGCAATTGAAATCTATTCAAGAGGATGAATGGTAGTGAAAAGAGGAGAAATATGGTGGGCATCAATGGAAGAGCCGAGAGGGTCAGAGCCAGGCTGCCGACGTCCAGTTGTTGTAATCTCTTCCAATGAATTTAACCAAAGCCTTATACAAACAGTAATTTGTGCGGTTATCACATCAAATCTTCGCTTAGTGAATGCCCCAGGCAATTTCAAGCTAGCAAAATCAAAGTCAGGAATTAACCGAGATTCAGTTGTTAATGTTTCGCAGATAATTACCCTGGATAAGTCATATTTAACTGATCAAGCTGGCAAGCTAAATAACAAACAATTTCTTTCATTAAATGAGGGGCTGAAGCTTGTTCTTGGCATATGAAAAATCTAACAAAGCAAATTCACTCGGACAGCCAAAAGCGTTGTTTGGTTTGTGTATTACGCTACGCTTCATTTTACACAAACCAAACACCACTTTTGCCTTCCGGTGATTTGCGACGTTATGTGTAGGAATAAGCGCATCAGGCTAACAGAATGAAATATGCAGTATTTTTACAAGGTGAAAATTACGAAATTCCTACTAATGAAAAAACAAAACATGTGGGTTTTTTTGTAACTAAGGTAGTTGATGCAAGTAATAAAATAAGCGCCGAAGAACAAGCCATGGTATTAGTAGGAAAAGATCCACAAATAATAAAAGCCATAGCAATGTCCGATGGCATTGAGCCAACATTAGAAGTAAAAGTAGTGCATGAGCTACTTCATGAGAGTCGCATGAAGCATACAACGTATACATACTTTCCTATGGAAGAAGAGTGAACCATAATTAATGTCTTATGTAATACAAAGCATATGCGCGTTGATGATCATTTATTCAGGGAGCATAGCTTGGTCAACGAAAGAAAAAATATCTGGTAGTTTATTGTTCATAGGTGGTCTTGGTTTTCTAGCAATTCAATTGGTAAGCGTGGCTTTCAATTATTTCCCCCCAAGTACAGCACATGCTCAAGAGGCGGGATCCAATGCATATTTCTGGTATGAATTGAGCGTTATGGTATCCAGGGTCATGCACCCTTTATCGGTTGTATACGTGTTATTCATAAGCACTGGGGTGCTAGTACTAACTCTACGATTACGCGCTAAGGAAAGCATATCGAAGTCACTAAATGGACATCAAAGAAATAGTGAATAATGACTGAACAACACACCGGCTAAAGCCGGTGGGTTCAAATTACGGACTGAAAGTCCGGATACGCGTCGACTAAACGACGCGTCCTAATCAGGCTCCATTTTGAAATCATCGTCAGGTTTCGGCTCAAAGTGATGCTCCAGATACTCCTTGATCATCTCTTCCGTCATCTGACCAACTGTTGCACAAAAATAGCCTCGTGCCCAAAAATGCCGTCCCCAATACTTCTTCTTTACGTGCGGAAATTCTTCAAACAACTTACTCGATGTGCGCCCCTTAATTCGTCTCATGATCTCACTTGGAGCCATATTTGGAGGACAACTCACCAATATGTGCACATGATCTTTGCTAACTACCCCTCGAACAATCCGTATCTCGAAGGCTTCACAGGTCTGTCTGACAAGCTCTTTGCACCTGTCCTGCCATTCTGTCAGTAATTTTGTATCGATACTTCGTTACCCATACAAAGTGGTACTCTATTTGATAAACCGTATGACTGCCGTATCTGTAATCCATACCAACCTCCAAGGCGAGCAGGTACAGTATCGCAGTTGAAGCTGACTGGCTAAAGCCAGGTTTAAACCTTGGTGTTGGAAAATTATCACATAATCGAGGGAATATAATACGTAACGAAATCCAAAGCAATACTGATGCAA
>NZ_JAAVSH020000001.1:1339528-1340355 GCF_011947365.2 endosymbiont of Lamellibrachia barhami | reverse complement strand
GCCGTCCCCAATACTTCTTCTTTACGTGCGGAAATTCTTCAAACAACTTACTCGATGTGCGCCCCTTAATTCGTCTCATGATCTCACTTGGAGCCATATTTGGAGGACAACTCACCAATATGTGTACATGATCTTTGCTAACTACCCCTCGAACAATCCGTATCTCGAACGCTTCACAGGTCTGCCTGACAAGCTCCCGTACCCGTTCCGCCAACTCTCCTGTCAGTACCTTGTATCGATACTTCGTTACCCATACAAAGTGGTACTCTATTTGATAGACCGTATGACTGCCGTATCTGTAATCCATGCCTACCTCCAAGGTTACAGGTACAGTATCGCAGCTAAAGCTGACCGGCTAAAGCCGGTGGTTTAAACCTTATGATGGAAAATTATTAATTCATCCGTCCTTCTACTTGCAGTGCGACGGTGTAGAAAACGTTGAACACTATTCTCCCTGTGGATTTCGCCCGTAGCGATCCTTCACATATCGATCCACAATCCCCATAAACTGCACCGCGATATCATCTCCCTTAAGGGTAGCCACTTTCTCTCCATCCACAAATACCGGTGCAGAGGGACTCTCTCCGGTACCCGGCAGGCTGATGCCGATATTGGCCTGCTTGCTCTCACCAGGGCCATTGACCACGCATCCCATCACTGCCACCGACATCTCTTCCGCACCTGGGTATTGCCGGCGCCAGACCGGCATCTGAGCACGCAGGTGGCTCTGCACATCCTTGGCCAATTGCTGGAACAGAGTACTGGTGGTGCGCCCACAACCGGGGCAGGCCACTACCATCGGCGCAAAGGCCCTTAGTCCCATCGAC
>NZ_JAAVSH020000001.1:1337551-1339028 GCF_011947365.2 endosymbiont of Lamellibrachia barhami | reverse complement strand
GTGGTGCGCCCACAACCGGGGCAGGCCACTACCATCGGCGCAAAGGCCCTTAGTCCCATCGACTGCAGGAGTTCCTGGGCAACCACTACCTCCTGGGTGCGTGCGCCACCAGGCTCCGGCGTCAGGGAGATGCGGATAGTGTCACCAATCCCCTCCTGCAGCAGCACCGCCAGCGCAGCCGTGGAGGCAACGATCCCTTTGGAACCCATCCCCGCCTCGGTCAACCCGAGATGCAGGGCATAGTCACTGCGGGCAGCCAGTTTCCGGTAGACGGCGATCAGATCCTGCACACCGCTCATCTTGCAGGAGAGCACGATATGATCTCTGCCGAGACCCAACGCTTCCGCCCGGCGAGCACTGTCCAACGCCGATTTGACCATGATCTCATGGGTCACCTCATCCGCATCCAGCGGATCGGCCGCACGGGCATTCTCATCCATCATGCTCGCCACCAGTCCCTTATCCAGACTGCCCCAGTTGACCCCGATACGTACCGGCTTGTCATATCGGCAGGCGCTCTCGATCATGGTGGCGTACTGGCTGTCACGTTTCTCCCCGCTACCCACATTCCCAGGGTTGATGCGATATTTCCCCAAAGCCTGGGCGCATTCGGGAAAATCTGCCAGTAGACGGTGGCCGTTGAAGTGAAAATCCCCAATCAGCGGGACACTCAACCCCTGCTTGTCCAGTGCCTCGCGTATTGACGGCACCGCTTTGGCGGCTGCCTCATTATTGACCGTAATGCGCACCAGCTCCGACCCGGCCCGGGCCAGTTCCGCCACCTGTCGCACGGTGGCATCCACATCCGCCGTGTCGGTATTGGTCATCGACTGCACCACCACTGGCGCATCACCGCCGATAAGAATCCGGCCGACCGACACACCAACCGTCTGGTGCCTGCTTATACAAGAAGATGTCATGGAAACAAGCTACCTTTAATTCGCTTCATCACAATTTCAAACCTGAACATTGGCATTATCGCTAATCCTGCCCCTTTAACCATCGAGTAGGGTGAGGCGTCACCGCCTCATCCCTCTCACAGAACCGTACGTACGGACCACGTATACGGCTCCTGTAAACAATTATCTCAGATAACTGAGACAGAAATACCTGTCTGAGTACTGGCCATATCCACCAACTTCAACTCTCTCATGAAGCCAGCGGTTTGGCATGGCAAAGCTGGCTAAGGGACTGACTGCATTACGCCAACTATGCATCCGGATAAACTTAAACGGTGGCTTGTAGCCCAGCTGCTTCAACCTTCGATGCGACCGTTTCGGCTTCTTCCACTGTTTCAGTTGGATGCAGCGTAGTCGCCGTCGTATCCAGCCCATTAGTCTGTTCAGCTCCCGCTTGCAATTGGCTATCTTGAAGTAGTTCACGAACCCTCGCAGCACCGGATTCAACTCACTGATAACACCCGCGAGATTCCGGCCCTGATTGCGCCGCGTGATCTTCTTATGGCCGTAGTAACCGA
>NZ_JAAVSH020000001.1:1322445-1337336 GCF_011947365.2 endosymbiont of Lamellibrachia barhami | reverse complement strand
GGTATGCTTCGTTCAGTTACGTATTTATCATCACCGCCGATAAGAATCTGGCCGACCGACACACCAACCGTCTGGTGCCTACTTATACAAAGAAGATGTCATGGAACAAGTTACCTTTAATTCTTCATCACAATTTCAAGCCTGAACATTGGCGTATCGCTAATCCTGCCCTTTAACCAAAAGCCCGGTCTGGGCCAGGCTTTATCGAAGAATGCTCTGGCGTCTATTCAGCTTGCCGATGCAACATCTTGGATGTACTTCTCGTAGATCGGCTCGGATGTACCCTTCTTCATCTTGCGGATGAAGTACTTCTCGAAGGCGATCTTGGCCATATGTACCCATTTCCCCTTCTTGAACCAGGCGACATTTCGCGGCGGAATCTGTGGCAGGGCGACAAAAGCAGCACCTGTGTCTCCCATATCCGCCAGACAGATGGCATTCCAGGTAGCCAGGGTAGTGCCTTCCTTGCCGTTCAGGGTATCCGCAATGTTATGCACGATTGCGGTCACCATCGACTCGATCATGTAACCGGTCTTGGGCGCACCGGTTGGCACAGCAGTCGTTTCCACCGGCGGGATGGCAATGCAGACACCGGCAGCGTAGATATTTCCATAGGTCGGGTTGCGCTGGTGGTCATCCACGAAGACAAAGCCCCGAGGGTTGCAAAGCCCCTCAACATTGGCAACCGCATCGACACCCTTGAAGGCTGGTAGCATCATGGAGAATTTGAATGGCAGTTCGATCTCCTTGATCCTATGGCCGGAATCATCGTACTGCTCAATGAACATCAAACCCGCTTCAACCTTGATCACCTTTGCATTGGTGATCCAGTTGATATGGTGGGCGCGAAAATCACTCTCCAGAAAACCCTTGGAGTCGCCGACGCCACCCAGACCGAGATGGCCGACATAGGGCTCAGAAGTCACGTAGGTCATGGGAACCTTATCGCGAAGTTTGCGCTTGCGCAGGTCCGAATCTACGATAAAGGAAAATTCGTAGGCCGGGCCAAAACAACTGGCGAAGGGCATGGCGCCGATCACCACCTGCCCCGGATCCTCGAGCAGTGCCTGATAGGCTTCATAAGTCTTTTCGGCATGATCCACAGTACAGATCGAATGGGTATGCGCCTGAGGCCCTGAGCCCTCGACCTCTTCAAAAGCCAGCCTCGGGCCGGTGGCAATTACCAGATAGTCGTATTCGATGACTTCGCCGCCATCCATCTCGAGCTTGTTGTTTTTCGCATCGATCTTGTCGACCCGTTTGGCGATAAAGTTGATGCCTTTACGCTCCACGTGTGGACGAATATCGAAGGTGATATGCGACCGCTCACGCCAGCCCACAGCCAGCCAGGGATTTGACGGCACGAACTGGAAATACTCCCGCTCGTTGATCAGCGTCACCTCATGTTCGCGCCCCAATTCGGCGCGTAATTCATAAGCACAGGGCATTCCACCAGTGCCAGCACCCACTACAACGATATGCGCCATAAATCACTCCTCCAACCCAATTTTTCTTACACGGAAAGGTCAGACAGTCCTGCCGATCCGCTCAATTGTTAAAACTCGCACACGATACAACCAACCACCTGAAAATTAAAGAATTATAAGTAATTCAGCAGGAACCAATACAGCCGGAACGCGCTTCATAACACCAGCCAGGTGGTGGGGGAGCGCTGTGTCGCCAGCGTCAACCGTTCAATGATTTGAGGCGTATGCAACTTCACTCCTTCACGAACCAGTGCGGCGGAATTATTCGCTTCACTGAGGTGGGCAGCCACCAGATGCTGCAGCCTCTGATGATCGATACGCGCCAGAAGTTCGAGGGACTGACGATTGCTCAGATGTCCCAGCACGCCACCCACCCGCGCCTGCAACCGGGGCGGGTAGGGTCCGGCGCGCAACATTTCGGTATCGTGGTTGAACTCCAGCTGCAAAGCGTCGCAGTTGGAAAGATTTTCGACGATATGCGGCGTGATGTGCCCGGCATCAGTCAGTAAACCAAGAGATACCCCATCCGCCTGAAAAACAAACTGGCAGGGTTCACGGGCGTCGTGAGGTACCGGATAGGGTGTGATTTTCAGGTCACCGATAGAGAAGGAACCGGCATGACTATCGATACAGTGCAGCATCGGTATCTCACCGCACCTGGCGCCTCTGTAGGTACCGGCAGTCATCCAGGCGGGAAGTTTATAACGGCGGGTAAGCGGCCCCAAACCATTCACATGGTCGGAGTGCTCGTGGGTGATGAGGAGTGCATCCAGGGAGTCCGCAGCCACATCCAGCAAACCGAGCCGCCGTTCGATCTCCCTCGCAGGAAAACCGCAATCCACCAACACCCGCACATGGCCGGTTTCGATCAGCAGCGCGTTCCCTTTGCTGCCACTTCCCAACGACGCAAAACGCACGTCACTATTCGGGCAAATATGAGATTGTCGAGTTAACGGATATTCTCATGCAGCAGCGTCAAAATACGCAGTGCTGTCGATGAATTATCACGTTCTCCCTGCGAGTTGAGCACGGTTACCCGGCTCGTCTTACCCTCGGCTTCGAGTTTGACCTGGTACTGATTCTCATCGTCGAGCTTATCATCCGACCAGAAAGCGAGTTTAGAGAAGAAGCCCTTCCCCTTGCCGCCCTCCTTGTCGGGATCGATGTAGCGGACAAAATAGATCCCTTCAGAGCGATTGCGATCCTCTACCGCAAAACCAACACGATCAAGGGCAACGCCGGTCAGGCGCCAACCTCTGGCAAAACCTTCATTGATGATGAGGTAGGCCTCGGTCGCGGATTTCACCAGTTCAGAACGTGCCTTGCGCTCCTCTTTGCGCGCCAACGCCTGTTCAGCATGTTCCCCGCTCACGCCCAGATAGACCATCAGGCGACGCAGCATCTCCGCCTCGACGCCAGGATCGTTTGGCCGTGGCGTCCAGTAGGTGGTATCTGCATCGCCTCCAATCTTCTCCACAAGCTTCTCTTCAAGACCCCTGTGGGTCAGATAGAGTTCAGTAGTGCCGGTTTTTTCACCCTCTTCGAGGCGTACACGAAACTGATCGCGGGTGGCGGAAGAGTAGACGCTGTCCAGAACCTTGCGAAACAGTTCTGTGATTGTACCCTGCTTGACATCTGCCCGACTCTCAAGCCAGTCGGTACGCATGATGCCAACGGTGGGATCCTGTTCCACCAGCAGCAGACCGTTTTGGCGCCAGAATTCCACCACCCTGGGCCAGACTTCGTCTGGCGTGGCGTTGATGAGCAACCAGCGCTGATTGCCATCACGTTTGACCTCGATATCCTTCACATGGGGCAAAACGGTACTGCCGGCCAGCCTGGGTGTGGTTGAACCTCCATCCTGCCGGTAAGTGGCGTACTCCGAGTAGGAGGCGCTTCCCGCCGCGCCCGCCTCCGGCACCCTCAATGCATCATTGATCGCAGAGCGGGAAAGGTCTGGGGGCACTTCAAGGTTGTCTACCATCTCCCGTTGGTTTCTGTACTCCGTCTGTTTGTCGGAGAAGATATCCCCGGTTGAGCTGCAACCGTGGAGCAGAACAGCGAGGGCCGGGATGAGAATCAGTCGTTTAACAGTATGCAGCATAGCTGGGTTCGATCTTTTGATAACCTTGAGTTCCCGCAAATTTGCGGATAATTATTACTGGTTTAGCAGACGCCAGCCTGCTCCATGGCAGCCCGTACTTTTGGCTGGTGTACCTCAGAGAGCCAGGTCAGCGGCAAGCGGATACCTTTCGACGCCAAGCCCATTTCAACCACCGCCCACTTCACTGGAATAGGGTTGGATTCGACAAATAACGCCGCATGCAGCGCCGCCACTTCAGCATCCAACCGCTCTGCGGCCTCGCGCTCCCCGGCCAAGGCCGCTTCGCACATCTGCCGCATCAGCTTAGGCGCCACATTCGAAGTTACGGAGATCACCCCGTCGCCGCCAATCAGCATCGACTCGCAGCCGGTTGCATCGTCTCCGCTGTAGATAGCGAAATCGGGTCCGCAAAGCTCGCGGATCCGCGTCACCCGCTGCAAATCGCCGCTGGCTTCCTTGACGCCGATGATGTTCTCCACCTCTGCCAACCGAGCCACAGTCTCGGGCAGCATGTCGCAGGCGGTACGGCCTGGAACATTATAGAGAATTTGTGGGATATCGACCGCTTCCGCCACTGCCTTGTGGTGCAGATAGAGGCCCTCCTGGGTCGGCTTGTTGTAATAGGGGGTCACTAACAGGCAGGCATCCGCCCCTGCCTCCATGGCACAGCGTGTCAGGCTGATCGCCTCTGTGGTCGAATTGGCTCCGGTACCTGCAATGACAGGAATCCTGCCCGCAGCGTATTCAACCACCTTGCGGATCACGCCGCAGTGCTCGGTCTCGTCCAGCGTGGCGGATTCACCTGTGGTGCCCATCACGATGATAGCATCCGTCCCCATTTCGACATGGAAGTCCACCAGACGATAGAGCGCCTCATCGTCCAGACTACCGCCCTCCTTCATGGGAGTGACCATCGCCACCATGCTGCCGCGAAACATCTCTTCGAAAACCCTCGGTACCAAGCTCAATCCGCTATGTTATCCTGCGACTTGCGATGCTGACAAGTCGACTGGAAAAGCGATTTGCCGGACGGGAGCCGTCGACGTGTTACACTTCGAATCAGATACCCATAAAATGTTGGCGCTTTTCCAGCCGCCCGTACATGATGCAGGCGGGTACTCAATGCCCCCCCGCTTCAGGCGCACACTCAGAAAAAACAACACGCAGATAAATGACCACTCCAAACAGCTTCCTTGTAATCTCCGCACTGGGCAAGGACCGCCCCGGCATCGTTAACGCACTTTCGAAGAAGATTCTGGACGATGGATGCAATATCGCCGATAGTCGCATGACTGTACTTGGTGGCGAATTCGCTATCCTACTGCTGATCGAGGGGCAGTGGAATACCCTTGCCAAGCTGGAAAACGCCCTGCCGGAACTGGAACAGGAACTTGACCTTACCATCATCACCAAACGTACTGAGGAGCGACCCCGTCCACAAATCTGCTGCCTTATGCTGTAGACGTGGTCGCCATGGATCACCCCGGCATCGTAAACCACCTGGCGGAATTTTTTTCCGAGCGGGGCATCAATATCGAAGACATGGTGACATCGAGCTACGCTGCTCCGCACACCGGCACCCCGATGTTCGCCGTACACATGAATGTGGGCATCCCATCCGATCTGCATATTGCCGGGTTGCGGGACGAGTTCATGGACTACTGTGACGGGTTAAACCTCGATGCCGTCCTCGAGCCCGTCAAGGGCTGAACTCAGGAGAATATTTGACCATGGCAGCTATCGCCATCGGAAAACCGGTGCCGGACATCGAACTGCCCGCCACCAGCGACAAGACGCTTAAACTGTCAGATTTTCGTGGCAAACCCGTCGTGCTCTATTTCTATCCCAAGGCCAGCACACCCGGATGCACCCAGGAGGGTCGGGATTTCACTGCGGCAATCAACAAGTTTCGACGTCAATCGACAGTCATCATCGGTGTCTCCCGCGACGGCATCAAGTCCCAGGAAAATTTCAAGGTGAAACAGGCCTTTCCCTTCGAACTCCTGTCGGATAAGGAGGAGGCGCTCTGCAACGCCTTCGACGTCATCAAGATGAAGAATATGTACGGCAAGAAGGTGCGCGGCATCGAGCGCAGCACTTTTCTCATTGATGAGTCGGGCCTCCTGCGAAAAGAGTGGCGCAAGGTAAAGGTCAAAGGACATATCGATGAAGTCCTGGACACGGTCAAGGCGATGCGCGCCGGAAAATAGAGCCGCCCTACCACCACGCGGAACATGAAGATGTCAGAAGCAAAAAACGACCGCCTCTTTGTCCTGGATACCAACGTGCTGATGCACGATCCCACCGCCCTGTTCCGCTTCAAGGAGCACGATATCTTCCTGCCGATGGTGGTGCTTGAAGAACTCGACAAGGGCAAAAAGGGTATGTCCGAAGTCGCACGCAACGCGCGTCAGACCAGCCGCTTTCTGGATGAGCTGATGTGCGGCGCCAACAGCAGTGAAATCAGCCAGGGATTGTCCCTCAACACACTGCAACTCAACGGCAACCAGGCGGATTCTGTAACTGGACGCCTCTTCTTCCAGACAACCCCCGTCATAAGCCATCTACCTGACAGCCTGCCGGGCAATACGCCGGACAACAACATCCTGGCAACCGCCATGGGGCTACAGGAGACACATCCACACAAGCTCGTAATTCTGGTCTCCAAGGATATCAACCTGCGCATCAAGGCTGCAGTCCTGGGCATTCGGGCGGAGGATTACTCCAGTGACCAAGTGCTGGACGACGTCAATCTTCTTTATCGCGGTGAGGAAAAACTGCCGGACGATTTCTGGGACCACCATACGAAAGAGGTTGAAGCCTGGCAGGAAGAGGGCCGAACCTTCTACCGGGTCAGCGGCCCGGACGCCCGCGAATGGTATCCCAGCCAATGCCTCTACCTGGAGGGTGATCACGGTATCGAGGGTATAGTTCGGCGTCGGGAGGGTGACGATGCAATCATTGAGCTGGTCGATGACTTTCGTCACCAGAAACATACCGTCTGGGGCATCAATGCCCGCAACCGGGAACAAAACTTCGCCCTCAATATGCTGCTCGACCCGGAACTCGACTTCGTCACCCTGTTGGGCACTGCTGGCACCGGCAAGACCCTGCTGGCACTGGCGGCAGGACTGATGCAGACGCTGGACCAGAACCTCTACCGGGAAATCATCATGACCCGGGTGACGGTACCCGTAGGGGAGGACATCGGTTTTCTACCCGGCACAGAGGAGGAGAAGATGACGCCCTGGATGGGTGCGCTGATGGACAATCTGGAGGTGCTCACCCAGACCGAGGGAGGAGAATGGGGCCGTGCCGCCACCGAGGATCTGTTGCGCAGCCGCATCCGCATCCACTCACTCAACTTCATGCGTGGAAGGACATTTCTGAACAAATACATCATCCTGGACGAGGCACAAAACCTGACGCCGAAGCAGATGAAGACGCTCATCACACGGGCCGGACCAGGGACCAAGATCGTCTGCCTGGGGAACGTGGCGCAGATCGATACGCCCTATCTGACGGAGACCACTTCAGGCCTCACATACGCCGTCGATCGCTTCAAGAATTGGCCCTACAGCGGACATATCACTCTGTTGCGGGGAGAGCGTTCCCGTCTGGCGGATTTTGCCTCGGAAAACCTGTAACTCAAGTTTCGGAGTTCAAGCTATCCTGAAAAGATGAAGGGCGGCGCTTAATTCATCTGGCAGGGTGCAACCTATCAATCCAAACTGCCTCGCTCGACGATCTGCCGCAAGGCTGCGGCCGAGAGCTTGTATACATCCGCGATCTGCTCATAGACGGTATTCAGATCACTTCCATCACGTTCACGGCCTTTGGTCTCCAACTCCCTGGCCAAAACGGAGAGTTCGATCGCCCCCACATTGGCACTGCTCGATTTCAATGAATGAGCGGGCCCCACCAGGGCGTCCAGATCCCTGGACTGAACTGCCTGCCTGATTCCATCCATCAGATCAGGCGCACTGTTCAGATAACTCTCCAGCACCATAATGAAGTCCTCATCCATGATCTCGAACAACTCCTCCACTACCGCAGTATCTATGACATCGTAGGACACTTTTTCCCCCTCCACATCCGTTGGCTGCTCCTGAGTCTGCGAAAATACCGCTGATTCAGCAGAATCTTCCGGAACATCCACTTGATCTTGCAACACCTCCTGCATGGGCAACCACTGCCGCAGCATATTTTCCAACGCCGCTGGCTTGACCGGCTTGGACAGATAATCATCCATCCCTGCCGCCAGGCACCGTTCCCGATCCCCCACCATCGCGTTTGCCGTCATTGCGATGACCGGCAGTCGGGCAAGTCCCTGCTGCTGTTCACGCTGCCGGATGGCGTCCGTCGCCTCGTAACCATCCATTCGAGGCATCTGACAGTCCATCAGTACAACATCAAAATTCTCTCTACCGACCGCCTGCATTGCCTGGACACCATCCGTCGCGGTGACTGGCTGTAACCCCGCCTTCTGCAGAATCTTCCTTACCACTGCCAGATTGACCGGATTGTCCTCCACCACCAGGACCTTACCGACCAGCGGGGTGTGTTGAGGTAGTGGCGCTTCTTCGGCCATCTCCACCGTTGACGGCTCATCCAGCATCTCAGCATGCCCATCATCCCAGCCGAAAGATTCGTCAGGCATTCTTGGCATAGGCTGTTCCGCTGTTACCGAGCCTGCGCCTGACACCGTCTCAACATCAAGCATCCGTTTGAATCTCTGCTCCACCTCCACCCTGTGAACCGGGGCGTTCAATATCTCAATGCCCTGACGACTAAGGGTCTTGGCATCTGAAGCAGTGGGGTCCAACACCAGAAACTTGACCTGAAACAGCATGGGATTGGTCTTGATATCCTCGATCATCTTCAAGATTCCATAAGCTGAAACCCGACCATCGATAACGATCAGTTCATAACTCCAGCTCTCTCCCAGGTTGGCTGATGCCTGGAGCTTGGATATCGCATCGTAACTATCCGCAGCCTGCTCAAAAACCATTCCCCAATCCCGCATAAAGGCCGCAATGCTATGGGCAACCTCATCATGCGCCAGAATCAAGGCGCGTGCGCCCTGCAGATCCCGTCGCGCCGAAGGCACCTCTTCCAACGATTTGCGCAATGGCACGACAAACCAGAAGAGGGAGCCTTTGCCCTTCTTCGATTTGACCCCAATGCGTCCACTCATGAGCTCCGTCAAACGCTTGCAGATCGCCAAACCCAGTCCGGTCCCTCCATGTGTGCGGGTGGTGGATGCATCTGCCTGCGAGAAAGGCAGAAAAAGCCTCTCTACCGCCTCTTCCGACATGCCGACACCGGTATCACGTACTGCAAAGAGCAATTCCACCTCGGTACGGGTAGCGTGCCTGATGGAAACTTCCACGGAGATACCACCTTTTTTGGTAAATTTAATTGCATTACTCACCAAGTTCGTCAGAATTTGCCGCAGCCGAATCGGGTCTCCACGGACTGCGGGTGGCACATCCTGATCTATCCGATAGCTGATTTTAAGTTTTCTGCGGACTGCAGCGTTCGTCATCAGGACGGTTACCTGCTCCACCAGTTCACGAATATTGAGTTCGATGAACTCCAACTCCAGTTTGCCGGCCTCAACCTTGGAAAAATCCAGAATATCGTTGATGATGCTCAACAGCAGCTGGGATGAGTTGAGCGCGGTATTGACGAATTGGCGCTGTTCTCTCTCCAGCTTGGTCTCCCGCAGCATCTCCAGAATGGGAAGAATGCCGTTCAGAGGGGTACGAATCTCATGGCTCATGGTAGCTAAAAATTCTGTCTTGGCCATATTCGCGCTCTCAGCCGCCTCCTTGGCCAACGAGAGCTCCCGTTCGACATCCTGCCGTTGATCATTTTCCGCACTCAGACGATTGGACAACTCCGACAACTGGGTCTCCGTCTCCATCAGCCGTTCGCGCAGCAAAGTGCGGTTGGCCGACATCAGCAGAAAGCGCTGTTGAGCGGCCGTCATCCACATGGAGAGGATCCCCAGTGCCAGCAGATAGGCGATGAGTCCCACCCAGGCGCCTTCCTGTAATCCCATACCCGAGAGGGTCATATTCAGGATCACCGGCAGTGATGCCGCCAGAATAAAGACCAGGCTCACCAAGCCATCCACTGTCAGCAAAATAGCAGAGAGAAGCACCACGACGCCAATCAGGGCATAGCTCAGCAGAGACTCGTGGGACATAGGCTGCAACAATAGAAATATCAGTGCAGCAGACCAGGCCAAGCCCAACAACAAAACACCCGGAAGAAAGGGAAAACGCCAGTTGAGCAGATTGGAAACAGCCGCGCGGCGGGCAAAGAAGGTCAAAACAGCCTGTAAAAGCAGGATAGCGAGCAGCACCCCACCCCAAACCTGACCGCGGGCAAATTCCCACGCGTTGTTGATGAAGAAAAAGATGGCGGCTCCCACCAGATTGGCAAGAATCAGTACAACGCCACTGCTATAGAGCAGCCTGACCTGTTCAGCCTTTACCTTGATATCTTCAAAATTATTTTCCGTCATCAATCAACACTGTCAGTAAGAGCCACGGGACAAGGGTGGCTGGAATGTTTCAACGCAGATTCAATGGACACAAGATGAACCACGCCCTGGGCCAACAAGCCCTGACGCAGATCAGACAACCATACTGTCCTTGCGGACCAGCAGCCCTCTCCCACCAAATATGTCATTCCACAAAATCCCTTTTCGTTCCTAAGTTAGCATATAGGCAGTTATTTCGCTCCTGATAAAACCTGTTTCGGCCGCATGGAAAAAAACTATAATCCCGTTTATTATTTTTCAACATCTTTCTAAAATCCTGTAAACTTTTGTCATGATTTTTATGCAAGCAGAACTTGTCGTCCCGGTTTTGAAAAAAACTTCATAATCGGTCTGTCCAATAATAAAATCTAAACACCCATAAGGATGTCTGAGTCCAACAACATTCATAAACAGAGCATTGGCGAATTGAAGCAGGTTTTCCTGCGGCACTTGCCGGAGCGCATGACGGCTATTGACGATGTATGGCGTTCACTCACATCGAATGCTTGGGATAGCGACAAACTATTTCGTCTTTTTCAGAGAATTCAGGACCTGGCTGGCGCCAGCAGTCGTTTTGGACTTGTCAGAGTCAGTGAAACGCTCTATTCGATGGAAGCCTATCTCGGCACACTCCTCGACACTGATCGAAAACCTGAAATAGAGGTAATAAGCCACCTGAACGAAAGCCTTATGTCACTCCATGATGCGGTGGATGAATTGGGGCAAAACAAAACGGGGGCCGGTAAAGGCAAAGGCTGTCTGCTGCATTATCTACGTTATGCTCAGGATATCGTACCCAGCCTCATCCAGACCCTGGAGGCGGAGAACTGCCAGATTTTGACCTTCAACCAGGCCGATGACCTGTTGGGTGAACTGGAAAAGAAGCTGCCTGACGGCCTACTCATTGACTGCCAGCTGCTAGCTCAGCTCAAGCCGATTTTCGATGAACTGGAGCGGCTTGAACAACGTGACATAGAGAGACCGAAGCTGATCTTTCTCTCCCGATCCAACGATTTGGAACTCCGCCTCCAGGCAATGCGTATCGGTGCTGTTGGCTATTTCACTCCCCCATTCAATATTCCCAACCTGACAGGGAAGATTCTGCAACTGGTAAAACCCGACAGAGAGAAAACCTATCGGGTACTCATCGTTGAGGATGACCCTTCTCAGGCGGATTTTGCGGCGGTTATTCTGCGCAAAGCCAATATCGAAACCCTGGCTGTCACCGATCCACTCAAGGTAATGGATATTCTTGATCAGTTCCGGCCGGATCTTATCCTGATGGACCTTTATATGCCGGGGGCCAACGGCATCGAACTCACCAGCATCATTCGAGAACAGGAGGAGTTCGTCAGCATACCCATCGTTTTTCTCTCCGGAGAGCAGAATGCAGACAAACAGCTGGATGCACTGAGTGTCGGCGGAGACGACTTCATCTCAAAGCCTATTCGTCCCCGTCACCTGGTGACTGCCGTCAATAACCGCATTCAGCGGGCCAGACACATCCGTTCCGCCCAGTCCACACCCAATCAACGGGACCCTGTCACAGGCCTCCATACCCGGCGATTTTTCTTTATGCAACTGGACAGGCAACTTGTGCCTGCCTCACCACCGGCCCAAATATTGGGCGTTTTCTATATTGAGCTGGGAAACCTCAGTGAGATTCGCATCGGCACCAACGAAACTCAGATCAACCGATTACTTGGCCAGCTCGGCAGCCGAATAGCCGGACTGGTCGAACCTCAGGACGTGGCCGCGCGCAACAGTGACGACTCAATTCTGTTGTTGGCAAACCGGCCACACAAAAAGAACCTGGAGGCACAGGCAGAGGCAATTCGAAAGGCAATATCGGATACCCCCTTCGAAATCGATGGTTTGAAGCTTAGACTTGAAGCCAGCATTGGTATCAGCTTCAACAACGGGCACGATCACAGCAGCTCCGAAATGGTTACCAGAAGCTCCCTTGCATCAGCCAACGCACAGGCAGCTGGAGGGAATAGAACGGTCGTGTTCAATGAGGGGCGACACATTCAAAAGGAAAACACTCAAACATCGGACACTCCGCTTGAAGAATTGGTCCGGAAGGGTCTCGAAGAGAACGCATTTCAACTGGTCATTCTACCTTTAGCCAGCACTGAACAGCAGGCCTACATCTTCCACGAGCTACTGCCACGGATTCGATCCGAACAGGGAGAGACCATCCCTGCAGAGCAGATTCTGCAAACCGCCAAACGCATAGACAGGCTAAGCGACGTCGAGCGTTGGCTCTGCGGGGAAGCAATCTCAATTCTGGATGAACGGCGCCATGAAGGGCGACAGACCAGCATAGTCATTCATCAATCAGCTGCCTCCATTGAGGATATGGGGCGTTTACAGTGGATTCGTGATCAGCTCCGCCGCCGCCAACTGGTGGGTACCGGGCTCCACATGGAGTTCGATCTCGCTGATCTGGCTTTCGATCTAAAGCGTTCAAAAGCCTTCATTCGGGCACTGCGCGAAATGGGCATCAACATCTCACTCGCCCGGTTTCTCGGTAACGATGCGGCCTTTAAAGTACTCAACTATCTGGGGGCAAATTTCATCAGACTGTCCAAGAAATTGTTGCACAGTGAAGAGGCCGCAATTGTCGGCATCTCCAGCAAACTGCACGAATCCCATATCAAAATCATCCTTCCCAGAGTCGACAAATCCGATCAGATTGCGCCAGCCTGGATCAAGCACGCTGATATTATGCAGCCGGATTTGCAGAATAATTCCGGCGAATCATGAAGTCGAGCCTCCGACCTTGATCACCGATTCCCAACAAATCGACCGGATCATCGACTGCTTCGGTTTTCTGCGCCGGAAAGACCCGACATTCAAGCGACTTTTTTTCCAGGCTGCCACGGTCGTCCATTTGAACAAGCCGCAATCCATCTGCCACGAGGGTATGTCATGCACCCACCTGGCATTGCTAATCAGCGGCACTGCACGCATCTACAAGCTGGGAGAGAATGGCCGTGAAATCACTCTCTATCGCATCGGCAGAGGAGAGAGCTGCATCTTGACGGCATCCTGCATCATCAGCAACACCCCCTTCCCTGCCATTGCCGTCTGCGAAGAGGCGTTGGAGGCAGTGTTGATACCCACTGCCGAGGCACAGAACTGGATGAGCCGGTTTCCGGTTTGGCAGGAATATCTCTTTGGACTCATCTCAGAGCGTCTCGCCGAAATCATCACAGTGGTGGAAGAGATCGCTTTTCGGCGGGTTGACCATCGACTTGCGGCCTATCTGTTAAAACGTGCCGAATCGAATGGCAGTCGGGCAATAAAGGTAACACATCAGGAGATCGCTTCAGACCTGGGCACCTCCCGCGAGGTCATCAGCCGCATCCTAAAGGATTTTGAAAGCCACCAGGCAATCAGCGTCAAGCGGGGCAGTATCGATCTGCTGGACATCCAGGCGTTGAGCGACCAACTGTAGAAGGCCGGTTCAAGCGTAGCGGAACCGGCAAACACGGATCGTACTACTGGATCTTTCGCCTGATCCGCTACGCTTGATCATGCCTACGGAGGCTGTCGGGTTTATCCGTTTGACTGGTAACTGCTCCTGCGTTACCCGCACTTCCGCCATCCAGGGATTTGCAGCCAAACAGTGTTAAATCCGACAGCCTCCTACGGACTCGTTGAAGCAAAGACACCCTCTCTGCGACCTTTGCGTCATCTAGGAGATCCGGACACGCTGAGCCAATGTGACTAAGTCACATACATTCGACGCAGCCACGAGTAGCATTCTGGGCATGGCGTTGCCTCTCATGCTATTGAGGCTCGCCTCCTTCATCAACAGATCAGGAGAAAAAGATGACTAAGAACGTTGGCGGAATAGAAAAAATTCTTCGTATTATCGTAGGTATTGCCCTACTTGCCTGGGGGTTCATCCTGAGCGACCCAATCAACTGGTGGGGCGCTATCGGTGCTGTGCCCCTGTTTACCGCATTAATGGGCTGGTGTCCCCTCTACTCAATTATTGGCGTCAACACCAACAAGAGTTGATCCCGGCCAAGCCCCGACGGGGGGCACCGACGCCATCAGTGTCGTGCCTCTCGCTTCGGGGTTACCTCCAGGTTGGACGGGGGCCGATTCACTCAGGGCCCTCGATTACGACGGCCAGGCCAACTGGCCAAAACCGCCTGCACGAGTGGCTAAAGGAATGGCAAAAAGACGTCCAAAACCCCAAAATCCTCCAAACACCAGGATCGCAAATAAATGATTGCCACTGCAGATTAACAACTCAGAGAAGAGTAACGGCACTAAATACATTCCCATCCAGCCTGAATCACGAAGCAAGAGGCTGCGAGCCAGGCAAAATCGGGAGACCAGCCCCACTGAAACCAAGCGACGAAAGCACTGGAAGGTGACCACAGCCGCCCCGATGTAGGGAATGATCACCGAAAAAGACCTACGGCCACACTACAAGTAACAAAGCGTAATTCAGTCCCAAATAACAGGAGAAAGTGGCATAACTCGCCGCCCAGATGATAATAATTTCCCAAAAACTTCGCGCACATAGTTACCGACTGATCCACATCTCTCCACACCGTCCCTGCGAACTTTCGGGTGTTTTGGCAGGTACTGATAATCCAATCCAGATCACCACTGTCTTCTTTGAGAAAAAAGAAGACTAGTAACGGCATCAGAATCAGATAGACTAGCAGGGTAATAATGCCACTACCGAGGAGCAATACGCAACTGAACGAAGTACAATGAT
>NZ_JAAVSH020000001.1:1314911-1322431 GCF_011947365.2 endosymbiont of Lamellibrachia barhami | reverse complement strand
CTCTCTCTGCGACCTTTGCGTCATCTAGGCGTATCCGGACACGCTGAGCCAATGTGACTAAGTCACATACATTCGACGCAGCCACGAGTAGCATTCTGGGCATGGCGTTGCCTCTCATGCTATTGAGGCTCGCCTCCTTCATCAACAGATCAGGAGAAAAAGATGATTAAGAACATTGGCGGAATAGAAAAAATTCTTCGTATTATCGTAGGTATTGCCCTACTGGCCTGGGGGTTCATCCTGAGCGACCCAATCAACTGGTGGGGCGCTATCGGTGCTGTGCCCCTGTTTACCGCATTGATGGGCTGGTGTCCCCTCTACTCAATTATTGGCGTCAACACCAACAAGAGTTGATCCCGGCCAAGCCCCGACGGGGGGCACCGACGCCACTGGTGTCGTGCCTTTCGTTTCGGGGTTACCTCCAGGTTGGACGGGGGCCGATTCACTCAGGGCCCTCGATTACGACGGGCCGTGGCCAACTGGCCAAAACCGCCTGCACGAGAGTGGCTAAAGGAATGGCAAAAAAGACGCCCCAAAACCCCCAAAATCCTCCAAACACCAGGATCGCAACAATAATTGCCACCGGGTGCAGATTAACAACTTCAGAGAAGAGCAACGGCACCAACACATTCCCATCCAGCGCCTGAATCACGAAGTAAGAGGCTGCGAGCCAGGCAAAATCGGGAGACCAGCCCCACTGAAACCAAGCAACGAAAAGCACTGGGAAGGTGACCACAGCCGCTCCGATGTAGGGAATGATCACCGAAAGACCTACGGCCACACCAAGTAACAAAGCGTAATTCAGTCCCAACAGGGAGAAAGTGGCATAACTCGCCGCCCAGATGATAATAATTTCCCAAAACTTTCCGCGCACATAGTTACCGATCTGCCGATCCACATCTCTCCACACCGTCCCTGCGAACTTTCGGTGCTTAGGCAGGTACTGGATAATCCAATCCAGGATCACCACTTTGTCTTTGAGAAAAAAGAAGACCAGTAACGGCATCAGAATCAGATAGACCAGCAGGGTAATAACGCCGACTACCGAGGCCACCGACCAGGAGAGCACCCGTTGGCCGAAACCACCGATCTCACTGCGAATCTGGCCAATCAGTTCCTCTATCTGTACCTGGGAGACGATTTCAGGGTATCTCTCCGGCAACTGCATCAACGCCTGCTGGCCGGTCGAGATCATTGTCGGCAACTGCTGCACCAGTTCCGTCACCTGACGGGAGAGCAGCGGCAGCAAGCCCAACACAACCAGCGCGACAAACAGCAGAAAACCGCTGAACACCAGTAGTACCGCACCCAACCGGGGACACTTACGACGCTCCAGCAGGCCAGCCACCCCCTCCAGCAGGTAGGCGATCACCACACTGGCCAACACCGGCGCAAGCATGTCCCCCATGGTCAAAACAACGCCAAAACCGATCACCAGAAAGATCGTCAGGGAGACAATCTGGGGGTCGGAAAAGTAACGTTTGAACCAGTCTGTAATGACTTGCATGGTTGTTTAAAGTCTAGGGCCTGTTAACAGGCCCTGCCTCGTCACGAGGCTGCTTTCCAGGTGCTGGAAGTTGGAAGCAGAATATTCAGTCTCCATCTCGATAACGCTGATAATGCCGCTCAAACAGGGCTTCAAGATCATCGATGACCTCCACTGCCCCCCTACCCTGCATCACATGAGCCATCATCAGTGACGAGGTCTCGCTGAACATCTGGTCCCGCTCCAGCATGAAGTAACTCTCACTCAATCTTTTGATCGCCTTTACCACGGATTCACTCTCAGGACGCGGGGTCGGCTTGAACGTCTGCAGCGGCTCCGGCTCGAAATGGGTTTCCTCTCGACCTCGTCCTGTTAAAAATTCGGCGAACGCCATCAGACTCTGACGGTTCTGTTCATCCAACACCAAATACAAATCGAGCAGCTTGCGCTGCTCTGGAGGTAATTTTTTCTGGGTTGGCATAAACTGCAAAGCTACATTTCCTCAGTAGAGTGACTCTCACAGTAAGCACTGGCAAATTCGAGTAATTCCTCCATGACCCGGAGGCGAAACTTCTGTTTCTGATGGACAAAGGAGAACGGACGTTGCAACGGCGGGTCCAGCTTAATGGCACACAGAGTACCCAACTTCAACTCTTTCTGAATGGTCGCCCGGGAGACCACTGAAACACCCATACCCGCTTCCACTGCCCCCTTGACCGATTCCGGGCTGCCCAACTCCATAGTGATGTTCAGGTTGTTGTCGCAGCTATCAAGGTGCTCACACATATAGTCATTGATAACCTCCCGGGTGCCGGATCCCTCCTCCCGGCAGATAAAGGGAAAATCCAGCAGTTTCTTGAACGGGATGGCAGCGTAACTTCCCAACGCATGGCCGGGTGGCACAATAGCAACCAAATGGTCCTCCCGGCATACCCTGACCACCAGGTTCTTGTTGCCCACAGGAGCTTCCACAACCCCCAAATCGATACTGTTGTTCTCCACCATGGAGACGATGCCATCAGAGTTGGAAACCCGCAGATGAATGGTGACTTCCGGATAACGTTTGCCGAAATCACCGAGCAACGCGGGCAGCATATACTCCGCAATGGTGGTGCTGGCGCCAATGGTCAGCGCCCCGCGGATCTCGCCGGTCATCTCACGCACCGCGTTTTCCATATCGGCATAGAGAACGAAGATTTGATCGGCGTATTCGAATACCCGGCCCCCTGCCTCGGTGAGGCTGATCCGGTTGTGTGTGCGGTCGAACAGTCGCGTGTTGAAATACTCCTCGAGTTGACGCACCTGAAATGTCACCGCAGGCTGTGTCATGTGCAGGTTTTCAGCCGCCTTTGTAAAACTCAGCAGGCGCGCAACCGTGTGAAATACTTGTAACCTGCGATCGGCCATACTTATTTTCCCCTGCTCAGCCTCGGCTTTCTGTGCCGATAAATTCCTTTTATATCATAAAACCCTATTATGAGGGAATGCTAATCTAGTCCCCGCCACAAAAAAAACCGTATTTTGGTGGCATTTTTCCCCTGAATCTCTTAGCCTCACGGGATTGCCTAAAATAAGGGCAAAAAATAACCATACAAATACGGGCGGAGGAACCCATGCATCAAACCCACACACCGAAACTGCACAATCTGGCCCTGGCCTGCGGAATCGCACTTGCGTTCTCCGTTCAACAAGCCGCCGCTTCCGGTTTTGCTGTCCCTGAACTTTCGGTTTCCGGCATGGCACAATCAAATGCCGTAGTCGCAAACCACAAAGATCTCGGCGCAATTGCCTACAACCCCGCAGCTATGTCTTTCCATGAGGGGGGATCAATCAGTCTCGGCGGGCTGTTGGTCAAGCCCAATCTGAGCGTCACCACAGGCAACGGTTCATTCGATAGCGAGTCCAATGACCTTGTGGCAGTTCCCGCCATCAGTGCGCATTATCAGATGAGCGAAGACTGGTCGATCGGCCTGTCTGTCAATGCACCTTTTGGGCTGGAGACCGATTGGCTGCCAGAGACCTTTGCTGCCAGCGCCGCCAATCCTGGCGGATATCCTCTGGGTGAAACCATGCCCACCAATACCAAGCTGGAGATCGTCGCCTTCTCCCCCAGCGTCTCGTATATGATCAACGACAATTTCAGCGTAGCAGGCGGCATCGATCTCTACTGGATGAAAAAGGTGATATTCAATGCGGCGGTTAATGATGGGGGCGTGGCGTACCCTGCTGTTGAAATCGAGGGTGATGGCCGTGGCGCCGGTTTAAACATCAGCGGCCTCTATGTGATGAACAACTGGAGCTTTGGTGGCAGTTTCCACTCAGCCGCAAAGATCCCCATCGACGGCACTATTGTCCTTCCTCCCGGCTCACCGGTACCTGGCTTTGCCTCAAACAATGTGGTTGCCGAACTTGAAGTGCCTTACCGCCTGCAGATCGGTGTGCGCAACCAGACAACGAATAAGCTGGCGCTGGAGTTCGACATCACCCGAACAGGATGGAGCAGTTTCGACACACTTGTGGTGGATAACAAGGAGCTCTCCCTTATCAACTACGTCAGCAGCGAAAACAAATGGAAAGACGTCAACGCCTACCGTTTCGGCGCCACCTACGACCTCACTGGAAAAACACAGTTGCGTACTGGCTACACCTTTGATGAAACCCCGCAGGATGACGACTACTACAGCCCCCGCGTACCCGATGCCGACCGCCACCTCTTCAGCTTTGGCGCTGGCCATCAACTGGGAGACGGCTGGTCGATCGACGCCGGTTATATGTACGTTAAGTTTCAAGACCGCACACCAACTGCGACAACCCACGCCAATGGCGAGACGAATGGCACCAGTGCCGTTGTGGGCGACTACGAGTCCAGCGTCCACCTGTTTGGTTTTGGTGTGAACAAGACGTTTATGTAAACCACATCCCGCTACAACCACAAAAAAACCGGCCATCGCGCCGGTTTTTTTGTATCTGCCCTTGTTCATGTTGCTTCTATCAATCACGACAGATGCGTATCGCTACGCTCAGTACATCTCACGAGTCCGTGGTTTCCGGACTTTCGTGGGGTAGCTGAATACGTGCCTATTTTGTAGGTTGGGTTAGATGCGCATGGTTTCAAACTTTCATTTTGCCAGCAAGTTCCGGGCGCATCGTAACCCAACAGCACTTTGTCGGGTTACGTCGCGCGCAAGGCACCGTACCGTATTTCAATCTTGTACTGCCGCGCGACTAACCCGACCTACATTGAATTGTGCTGAATAGTTAGTAAAAGCCAGACATAAAAAAAGCGCCACCCCTTGTGAGGGCAGCGCTTTGGAACTGCAATTTACAACGGATTAGATGTAAAGGCAGATATCACTTTCGCCAGCAAACTCAAAGAATGCGGCGGCACCGGCGTATTCGACGCCGTCGATGAATTCAGCGGTATTCATATCAAACAGGTCAACGGTCATCTGGCAAGCAACCAGCCGAACCTCAGCCTCCTGACAAAGATCCCGCAATTCCGGCAGACTGGCAACGCCTTTGGATGCCATCTTCTTCTTCATCATACTGGTCATCATGCCCTGCATACCCGGCAGGGTCAGACCCAGGACAGGAAACCACTTATCCATGCCCATCGGCATCGGCATACCCGGATTGCCCAGCGGGGTCACTTGCAGATCCAGATTCTTTTTCAGAAGCTGCAGGCCGTAGAAGGTGAAGAATATCTCGGTATCATAACCCAAGGCCGAAGCGGTCGACGCGAGGATAAAAGGCGGATAAGCCCAGTCCAGCGAACCCTTGGTGGCGATGATGGCTAACTTTTTCGTGTCTGACATCTAAACTGTCTCCAATATAACCCAATGGCTGGAAATCAGCCTTTCTTGATCAGGAATTCGAACTTGCCGCCGACTTCCTTGGATTCCATCAGCTCGTTACCGGTCTGCTTGGCAAATGCCTCGAAGTCCTTCACGGAACCGGGATCAGTAGCAATGATGTGTAAAACCTTGCCAGACTCCATGCCGTTCAGAGTCTTCTTTGCACGCAGAATGGGCAGGGGGCAGTTCAGTCCGCTTGCATCCAACTCTTGATCGAAATCAGCCATGGTAAGACCTCCAGAATATGGTTGTATTAGAATGTATAGGAATAATCCAGGGCGTAATTTATATGCGAAGCGCCACTGAAACGCAAGCAAAACCTCTTGGCGAAACAGTGGCCAAACAGGCTACAAACCCGTTTACCTATGGAAATTCAATTTGTTAGCTAGCTTTTCTAGCAGCCACCTGATAACCCGAGCGCGCCCAACCCAGAATACCACCGCGCAGATTAATCACGTTTTTAAACCCCTGCTGAATCAGATAGGCACAGGCATGGTAGGAACGGGCACCGCTGTGGCAGTAGAGGATCACATCCTTATCCTTGGGCAGTTCATCCATGCGCAGGGGAATGACATGCATCGGCATATGATCTGAATCAGGCAGCATCCCCTGGGCCACTTCGCCGACACTGCGAATATCCAGCAGATAGAAGTCGTCGCCCGCGGAGATGCGGGTCTGCAGATCGGAAGAGTCGATTTCCTGTACCAGCACGTTTTACCACCTAATATTGAATAACTGAGCGCATTAGTATATTAATGCGTTTAAATATTTCAAGCCAAAAGCATGAAGTAATCGTATAAAATAGCATGGATTTCACCGGGTTGTTCGCCCATGCCCGACAGCTGTGGCAATCCACCATCACTCCAAATTCTCACTGAAGCATTGAATATATGGACTTTTTCCCCATCTTTCTCGACATCAACAGCAAGCGCTGTCTGGTGGTAGGCGGTGGCCCTGTCGCCGAACGCAAGACCGCTGCCCTGCTGAATTCTGGTGCAGCCGTTATTCTGGTTGCACCCGAACTGACGCCAAATCTGACCACCTGGCGAGATGCAGGACAGCTTTCCCATGTGGAGCGGCATTTTGACGAGGGTGACCTGACGGAGAGTCATCTCGTCATCGCTGCAACCAGCGACAGTGAAGTCAACCGCAACATTGCCGAGCTGGCCAACGCACAACGCATCCCGGTCAACGTTGTGGATCAGCCTAAACTCTGCAGCTTTATCGTTCCCTCGGTGATCGACCGTTCTCCCGTGGTTGCCGCAATCTCCACTGGCGGCGCCTCTCCAGTGCTGGCGCGTCTGATTCGAGCCCGCCTCGAATCCCTGATCCCTGCGGGATACGGCCGCCTGGCAGAATTCTGCGGCCGTTTCAGAGAACGGGTAAAGGAGACCTTCAGCGAACCGAAAGACCGGCGTCTGTTCTGGGACAACGTGCTGCAGGGTGGAGTGGCGGAACGCATCTTCTCCGGACACGCCGACGAGGCGGATCAGTTGCTGGAGAAGGCTCTCACGGAGGCCAAACTCTCGGAACCGACCGGTGAGGTCTATCTTGTGGGTGCAGGGCCGGGCGATCCGGACCTGCTGACTTTCCGCGCCCTGCGATTGATGCAGCAGGCCGATGTGGTCGTTTTCGACCGGCTGGTGGCGGAACCGATCCTGGAGATGACACGCCAGGATGCTGAGCGCATCTATGTCGGTAAGGAGCGCTCCAACCACGCCATGCGGCAGGAGGAGATCAACAAACTGCTGGCGCGTCTGGCCAAAGAGGGAAAACGGGTGGTGCGTCTGAAGGGCGGCGACCCCTTCATCTTCGGCCGCGGCGGCGAGGAGATCGACACCCTCGCCGAAGAGGGCATCCCCTTCCAGGTCGTACCCGGCATCACTGCTGCTGCAGGTTGCGCCTCCTATGCGGGCACTCCCCACCCATGAGATTGATGCCCAGTCGGTCACCTTCGTCACCGGCCACCTCAAAGACGGCACCATGAATCTCAATTGGGAGATGCTGGCACAACCCAATCAGACAATCGTTTACATGGGACTGTTCGGACTGCTCCGTGATCCGCCAGCAACTCCAGGCTCACGGCACCCTGGGACATGCCCATCGCACTTCTGTTCAGCAAGGCACCACTACATGCAACGGTCTTCACCGAGCAATACGTAACTGAAACGAAGTACACA
>NZ_JAAVSH020000001.1:1299398-1314700 GCF_011947365.2 endosymbiont of Lamellibrachia barhami | reverse complement strand
CTGAAGCATTGAATATATGGACTTTTTCCCCATCTTTCTCGACATCAACAGCAAGCGCTGTCTGGTGGTAGGCGGTGGCCCTGTCGCCGAACGCAAGACCGCTGCCCTGCTGAATTCTGGTGCAGCCGTTATTCTGGTTGCACCCGAACTGACGCCAAATCTGACCACCTGGCGAGATGCAGGACAGCTTTCCCATGTGGAGCGGCATTTTGACGAGGGTGACCTGACGGAGAGCCATCTCGTCATCGCTGCAACCAGCGACAGTGAAGTCAACCGCGACATTGCCGAGCTGGCCAACGCACAACGCATCCCGGTCAACGTTGTGGATCAGCCTAAGCTCTGCAGCTTTATCGTTCCCTCGGTGATCGACCGATCTCCCGTGGTTGCTGCCATCTCCACTGGCGGTGCCTCTCCAGTGCTGGCGCGTCTGATTCGAGCCCGCCTCGAATCCTTGATCCCTGCGGGATACGGCCGTCTGGCAGAATTCTGCGGCCGTTTCAGAGAACGGGTAAAGGAGACCTTCAGCGAACCGAAAGATCGGCGCCTGTTCTGGGACAACGTGCTGCAGGGTGGAGTGGCGGAACGCATCTTCTCCGGACACGCCGAGGAGGCGGATCAGTTGCTGGAAAAGGCCCTGGCAGATGCCAAACTGTCGGAATCGACCGGTGAGGTCTATCTGGTGGGGGCCGGACCGGGCGATCCGGATCTGCTGACTTTCCGCGCCCTGCGGCTGATGCAACAGGCCGACGTCGTGGTCTTCGACCGGCTGGTGGCGGAACCGATCCTGGAGATGACACGCCAGGATGCTGAGCGCATCTATGTCGGTAAGGAGCGCTCCAAACACGCCATGCGGCAGGAGGAGATCAACAAGCTGCTGGCGCGTCTGGCCAAAGAGGGAAAACGGGTGGTGCGCCTGAAGGGCGGCGACCCCTTCATCTTCGGCCGCGGCGGCGAGGAGATCGACACCCTCGCCGAAGAGGGCATCCCCTTCCAGGTCGTACCCGGCATCACCGCTGCTGCAGGCTGCGCCTCCTATGCGGGCATTCCCCTCACCCATAGAGATTACGCCCAGTCGGTCACCTTCGTCACCGGCCACCTCAAAGACGGCACCATGAATCTCAATTGGGAGATGCTGGCACAACCCAATCAGACAATCGTTTTTTACATGGGACTGCTCGGACTGCCCGTGATCCGCCAGCAACTCCAGGCTCACGGCACTCCCGGGGACATGCCCATCGCACTTGTTCAGCAAGGCACCACTCACATGCAACGGGTCTTCACCGGCACATTGGATAATATTCAGGAAGTGGTGGAGCGGGAGAAACCCAAGCCTCCGACACTGATCATCGTGGGGCGGGTTGTGGAACTGCAGAAGAAACTCTCCTGGTACAAGGCACCCGAGTTTTCGGAGCAGGGAGCAACTTCCCCATCGAATGGCCATTGATTTAACGCCTGTGGGGTCGAGCCTGAGAGGTCGGAAAAGAAGGACTCATCCACCTCCAACAGCAGCCAATCAGTGTTAAATCCGACAGTCCCCCTTTCCAGCAACCGTCTCGATGGATGCGCTGCGGCTTATCCATCCTACCGCTCTGTCGAAACCCATCAAAGCAACGTTGTTACTACACTAGGTGAATTATAGGCTTCCGGAGTGAGACGAGTTTCGCAAACATAGATTCTGCTCCACCGCAATCACCGCCGCTTCGACCCTGGAGTGAACATCCAGTTTGCGCAGGATCGCCTTGACGTGCAGTTTTACGGTGCCATCGGAAATGCCGAGATGACGTGCGATAACCTTGTTGCTCTGACCATCCGCCAGATGGCAGAGGATCTCCCGCTCCCGCGGCGTAAGGTCGTCCAACATTGATGGCTGTTTCTCCAGCCCACGACTCTCACCCCGCACCGCCTTGGCCAGAATACCGGTCAACTCCTTGGCCACCACGGTGTTTCCCTGCACGATCTCCTTCAGGGCATCGATGAGTTCATCGGGCTCCATGTCTTTGAGCAGATAGCCTTGTGCACCGTTCTGCAGCGAATCGATGACATCTTTCTCCTCACGACTGGTGGTCAGCATGATAATCGGCATCTGCTGCTCATTTTTTCGCAGCTGCAGCAACACCTCGATCCCGGTCATGTCGGGCATTCGCATATCCAGCAACACGACATCAGGCTGCTCCTGCTCCACCAGGTCTATGCCCCGCACACAGTCGCCAATGGCGCTCACTTCGATACCCCTGCGCGTCAGCAGCTCCTGCAGACCGATTCGAAACAGGGCATGATCGTCGATCAACATTACCCGCATAAACTACCTCCCGCCATCGGTCTTGAGATCGGCCTGGCGGATTCTCAACTCCACCCGCGTACCCTCTCCCGGTTCACTTTCGATACTCAATTTACCCCCTATCCGGCGCGCCCGTTCCTCCATGATGGAGAGACCAATGTGCTCACCTGGATTACCTTCCGGCGCAGCCCCTTCAAAACCAACACCGTCGTCCTCGACCAGCAGGAGGTAGTTCCCTCCTCCACGACAACGCAGCAGTACCCGCACAGTATGTGCTTTTGCGTGCTTGCGGATATTAGCCAGCGACTCCTGCACGATACGCAGGGTCTGTAACTCCTGGCTGCTGTTCATTTTCACCTCCCGGCAATCGGACTGGAAGACGGCGTGGGCGCCGGTCTCCTGCTGAAAACGTTCGACCTGCTTCTCCAGCGCCGCCCGCAGTCCCCGCCGATCCACCGGGGCACGAAAACTGTTGATCAACTCCCGCAACTCCAGATGCGCCTCATCGAGACCGTGGCGGATGCGCTGGGTCTCCTGTTGCGCCTCCGGGTATTGATCGGGTTTCTCCAGGGTCTCCTCCAACATACGCACCTGGAATCGCAGACTCGCCAGGGTCTGGGCCAGGGAGTCGTGCAGCTCATGGGCCAGAGCGGTGCGCTCCTTGACGAGAGAGAGCCGCCGCGCCTCCTTATCCGAACGCTGCTTGGCCACCGCCATGCCGAGGTGGCTGCCGATGGTATTGAGGATGTCGAGCACATCCTCTCGTCCACTGTAGATGCCCGGTTTGTCCACATAGATATAGTAGAAACCCAGCACATCCCCGTGGTGCCAGAGTGAAACCGTCACCCGCTCAATCTCATCCTTGCCGAACATCCTGCGATCATTGACCCGTGAGCACTCCACCGCGTCATGATCGCAGAGACTGTTCCCGGGCAACAGGGTAATGCCACAGTGGCACAGCTTCACCGGCAGCATCTCCCGCTCACGATAGAGGCGGTTATCGAGATCGATACTCCCCACCACCCGTACCCGACCGTCCGGCATCACCAGATGAACGCTGGCAGAGCGGCCGTTCAGCATCTGCTTGAGCACCCGCAGATAGTCCAACAGCAGTTCGTCCAGGTTTTCCGACTGGTTGATACCGGCAGCCACATCATAGAGCAGCTGTAGAGAGGTGGTCTTCTGTGCCAGTTTGGAGCTCTGGCGGGCGACCCGCACCTCCATATCCTCATAGATATCGGTCAACTCCTCACTCAGACTGTCGATGCCTCGGGCCATCGCGGAGAGCACACCGCTCTGTTTCAGGGTATTGGTCACCACGGGTTCACCCTCACAGACCTGTGTCACAGTATCCTCCAGCGTCGCCAGCGGCCGTAGCAGTTGACTGCGCAACCTCGCCATTCCCAGCACCATCGTCAAACCGGCAGAGACGATGCTTACCAGCAACAGGCGCTGAATCGTTTCTGCCGCGCCGATTCCCATGTAAAGTAAAACCACGAGCACCAGGCTGGTCAGGATACTCATACCCAACAGACCGATAGGCAGGAGCAAGTGGCCGGTCAGAAGGATCTGCAGGCTCGGCCAGCGGTCCGCATAACCTGCCCACGATCCGCTCGTTTGCACCACCGGGGGTTCCCCGGTATCCCTCGACTGGGTGGAATCAATAGAAACGGTCTGTTCTTGGTCTGGGTTCATAATCGGGCACTCTAACCCGCAGCACAGGTGATGTGAATTGGCAGCCGGTAAAAACACCAAAAAAGTCGTCACTGCTGCTCAAGGCGTGGGCACGATCAAGCGTAGCGGATTGGGCGTAGATGAATTCGCAGTGTGGCGCTATTGCCGGTTCCGCTACGCTTGAACCAGCCTACATCAACCATATTTTCAGGATTGAAGCACTCGGCTGATCAACGGGAAGCTGAATCGTCTCTGGCTTCACAAGTCCATCAACCGTTGCCGCAACCTTTCAACCCTCGCATGTTGCAAGGCATCACCCAGAGCCGCCCCTTCGAAGCCAGTACGGCGCAACGCCTGCACGTCGACCGATGAAAACGCTTGCCCTGCGAGTTCCAGGCGAGGCCATGCCGCCTTCATCTTCTCGGGCCAAAGGGCGTGGCAGCTCTGCTCAAAAACCCGAAATCGCTCAGGCTGCTGCACAGGCTTTAACCTGGCAACAATATGCAACAGGTTTTCCGCCGGTGTTTCGGCATCGAGTTCAATCCCGTGAGTCAGCACCCACTCAAGCAGATCCGTAAACTCCCGCTCAACCGGTAACTGTCGGGAAAATTCAGCCATCTCTCCTGTTCGCGCCAACCCGGCGAACATCACAGCGACGAAGCGCACCCTGAGATCTTCGGTCAGATCCACCGCCCGGTGAAGAGCTGCCATTGCCGCTTTGGAGGAAGGATGACCATGCGCAGTCGCATCTCCCATCGACGCTCCCAAAACGGGGAGCAGGCGCTGCAACGCGCCACATTGATGCAACACCTCAAAAAAACGCCAGGGCTGAGGCTGGGCGAGGGCCTTTTTCATCTCCCGCCAGAGCCGTTCAGATTTAAGATTGAGCAGGTCGTCGGCAGCGGCCATTTTCTTCATCAGCCCGTGAGTGCCGTGGGCAATCCGAAATCCCCATTGTCCAAGTTTTGCAGCGAAACGGGCAATCCGCAGCAGACGGACGGGGTCTTCGGTAAAAGCGGGGGTGATATGCCGCAACAAGCCCTCATCCAGGTCGTCACGTCCGTGACAAAGATCGATGATGTTGCCGTCGGCATCCTCGGCCAGCGCATTGATGGTCAGGTCACGCCGCAGCAGATCCTGCTCCAGGGTGATGTCCGGCCCTGCGTCCACCTCAAAGCCATGATATCCGGGTCCGGTTTTGACCTCTGTGCGCGCCAAGGCGTATTCATCTCCGCTCTCCGGATGCAAAAAGACCGGAAAGTCTCCCGGCATCGACTGGTAACCCGCAGCAGCCATCTGCTGGGCCGTGGCGCCTACCACCACCCAGTCACGATCATACACCGGCAGCCCCAGCAACCGACCCCGTACCGCACCACCCACCAGGTAGATTTTCACGCCAAACCCTCTCTTTCCATCACTCCCGATCTTCCTGCTGCAACTGCCACATCTGCCGGTAACGGCCATTCATCTCCAACAACTCCCGATGAGTACCCTGTTCCACGATACTGCCCTGCTCCATGACCAGGATACGGTCCGCATCCACCACCGTGGAGAGACGATGGGCGATGACCAGGGTCGTGTGATCCTTCGCCACCTCTTTCAGCGTCTCCTGAATCGCCTGTTCCGTCTTGGTATCGAGTGAGGATGTGGCCTCGTCGAAGACCAGTATTCTCGGCCGCTTGAGCATCGCCCGGGCGATGGCGATGCGCTGTTTCTCGCCACCGGAGAGTTTGAGTCCCCGCTCCCCCACCACCGTCTCATATCCGTCCGGCAACGAATCGATGAACGTTGCGATATGGGCGATACGCGCGACGGCCTCTATCTCATCCCGGCTGGCGCCTGGACGGCCATAGGAGAGATTGTAGAGGATCGATTCGTTGAACAGCACGGTATCCTGGGGCACGATGCCAATCACCGCCCGCAGGCTGTCACGGGTTACCGATCGAATATCCTGCCCGTCCAGCAGCACCCGGCCGCTGGTGACGTCGTAGAAACGGAACAACAGTCGGGAAAGGGTCGACTTGCCCGCCCCGCTGTGTCCCACCACCGCCACCTTTTCACCAGGCCGGATGGTGAAATCCACATCATGCAGAATCACTCGCTCTTTCTGGTAGGAGAAATCCACACCCTCGAAGCGAACCTCCCCCTCCCGCAGCACCAGGGGCTGTGCATCCGGCGCGTCGGTGATCTCCGGCTCCTGCTGCAGCAGTTTGAAGATAAGATCCATATCCGCCAGGGAGTATTTGATCTGGCGATAGACTATGCCGAGGAAGTTCAACGGGATAAAGAGCTGCAACATAAAGGCATTGACCAGCACCAGGTCGCCAATTGACATCTCGCCCTTCACCACCCCATCGGTGGCAAAGATCATGATGAGGGTGACGCCGACGGCGATTATCCCGCCCTGACCAAAATTGAGCAGCGACATGGAGGTCTGGCTCTTGACCGCATTCTCCTCCCACTGGGAGAGGGTGTCATCGAAGCGTTTCAGCTCCAACCGTTCGTTGCCGAAATATTTGACCGTCTCATAGTTGATGAGACTGTCGAAGGCCTGGTTATTGGCCTGCGAATCGAGCTTGTTCATCGCATGACGGTACTCCATGCGCCACTCCGTTATCGCCAGGGTAAATGCAATATAGACCGCCACGGTGCCGAAGGTGACCAGCGTGAAGACGATGTCGTACTGGGTCAGCAGTACCACCGCCACCAGGCTGAACTCCACCAGCATCGGCAGGATGCTGAAGACCATGTAGTTGAGAATGGAACTGACCGAACGGGTGCCCCGTTCCAGATCGCGGCTGATAGCCCCGGTCTGGCGTTCCAGATGGAAGCGCAGAGAGAGATCATGCAGGTGGTTCAGCACCCGGTTGGACAGGCGCCTCATGGCACGATAACGCACCCGCGCGAAAACTGCATCCCGCAGCTCATTGAAAAGCGAACTGCTGAGGCGTAGCGCACCGTAGCCCAGTAGCAGTGAGAGGGGCAGAACCAACAGCAACTTGTCGCCCTTTTCCATGAGGTCGACAATCTCTTTTAACACCAGAGGAATGCCCACATTGGCCAGTTTTGCGGCTACCAGACAGCCCAACGCAAACAGTGCCCGCCCACGATACTCCCAAAGGAAGGGCAGCATGTTGCGAAGGTTGTGAAAATCTCGTCTATCCTTGTGAACCCGGTTTTGGGATTGAATATAGTGGGACATGCTAGAATGTGGTCAGTGTGAAAAACTGGATTTTATCGGAATCCCCGTAAGAAACGCATATTTCTCTGAAAATTCTGTGGATAAAGCCGGGACTTTCCAAGGTTTAATCTGCAGACCACTTTATAGTTTGCGCCCGTCCGGAAACACTGTTTTCACCACAAAGAGCACGAAGATCACGAAGGTAACAGATTGACTAACAATAAATTTTCTTCGTGTACTTCGTGCGCTTCGTGGTTAGATACGGGTTTTCGAATGGACACTGGTTAACCAAGCAGATTTATACAGACAGATCATGAGCAACGAGTGTAGTTATAACGAGCTTTACCCCCTCCAGGTACTGGACGACAGCATGGAGCCGGAGTTTCCCGCCAAGTGCATCATCGTCATCGAACCGGCCGAAGTCTGTGCCACCGGGGCCTATATAGTGGCCGAGGTGGATGGGGAACGCTGGTTCCGCCAGTACGTCTCGGAAGGAGACGGAAAGAAGCGGCTGCAGGCTCTCAAGGCCGGTTACCCAACCATCGATCTCACGGGTAAGCGTTTCAAGATCCTCGGCGTGATCGTGCAGCGTAACGTCAAGCGTGACATCAAACACTACTCTCCGTACGTTCCCAACGGTGGTGCACCACAAGTCACCAGCCTGAAGTAGGATCTGTTAACCCACTATGCGTGCCAGGCATCTTTTCAGGCTAGTATCGACACTGCTGTTTACCATCGGCCTTTTTGCCTGCACGGAGCCGACCGGCAGCGCAAAAAAAAGTGGTGCTGACAAAAAGTCCCGCCCCGCCACCAAGCATCTGGTGGTGACCGAAACCCTGACCCCTCGTGCCGCCGGACTCAAACATGAACTCACCGGCACTCTGCGCGCCCGTCAAAAGGTACGCATCTTCAGTCAGGAAGAGGGGCGCATCACCGAATTGCCCTTTTATGAGGGAGACCGGATAAAAGAGGGCCAACTACTGGCCCGCCTGGAGAGCGACCTGCTCGAAGCAGAGCTACAGAAGGCAGCAGCCACCACCCGCCAGTCCAGACTCAATCTGAAACGAATCGAGGATCTGGCCAGATATAAAGCCACCTCAGAAGACGAACTGGCCCGCGCCAGGACCGAGGTTGAAGTCTCTGTGGCGGAGCAAAAGATTCTGGAAACCCGGCTGGCCTATACACAGATAAAGGCCCCCTTCAGCGGCGTTATCAGTCAGCGCCTAGTGGAACCCGGCGATGTGGTACCCCGCCATACCCATCTGTTGACGCTGATCGATCCCGAATCGCTTATCATCGAGATACCTGTATCCGATCTGCTGCTGCCCAATCTCAGCCTGGGCGATCCCGTCCTGGTAAGCATAGATGGCCTCGGCTCCCAGCAGTTTACCGGCAAGGTAAAACGCATCCACCCGGAACTGGACATCAACACCCGCATGGGCATCATTGAGGTGGTGCTAGATCCCACACCCCAGGCCGCACGTCCCGGCCAACTCTCCCGTGTAAACCTGGAAACCGCGCAAAAGCAACGCCTGATGGTGCCTTTCAAGGCTCTGCAACGGGATAATGCGGGGGAGTATGTCTTTCTCCTCGATGGAAACAGCAAAGCCCTGCGCACCACAGTGACCAGCGGCAGCCACATAGCCAACTGGGTCGAGATCGTCACAGGACTCAAAGTCGGCGATATCATCATCAGCAAAGGCATACTTGGCCTGCGCAACGGCAAGCGGGTTACCCCGGTAGAGTAACCTCCACGATAATCACTCCAAATTTTCCGCTATCCTTAGTAAGTAGGCAGCACTGTTGCGCCACAACCTGTTCCATTATCCGACCGTTCAATGGCAGAATCGGGACACACTTTGAGGAGATAACATCGTGGACATCAACCTGGCGGACGTCACCATTCACGTCGACGAAAATCTTGATAAAGCAGCGCTCGATCAGTTGCAGACATCTTTTAGGGAGAGAGATGGCGTCGTCTCCGTACATGTGGACGAACGTCGCCCTCATCTCTTTCTGCTGGAATACAATCCAGCACGGGTAAGCGGCCAGGATCTGTTAAGCATCACCCAGTTCAAAGGTCTGCACGCAGAACTGGTCGGACTCTGACAGAGCAGAGGAGTGCCCCTTCCAATGCAGGGTATTCCTGCTTGTGACGGGGTGCAGCTCCCGATACTATTCGCACACCGATCAGCAGGGTGGTATCCAGTGTGCGGCTGGACAAAGGCTCTCTGCGCGGATCATTTTACCCATGCAGGGTGTTGAAAAGATCTTAAAGGGTAGGTCGGATTAGCGATAGCGTAATCCGACAAGTTTTAATTTTGTTGGGTTACGCTGCACTAACCCAACCTGCCTGATGGCTTTTGTGACACCCTCCTAATTGCGCTGGAGCACCCTTGCATGAAGCGAGTAACCATTGTCGGCAGCGGTTTTGCTGCACTGACGGCTGTGCAGCACCTGCGGGCCGGCGACAAGGAGATGCAGATCACCGTCGTCAGCCCCAAGGCTGAATTTCACTATCTGCCCGGCACTATCTGGATTTCCTCCGGCCTGCGCCAACCCGAAGACCTGATCATTCCGCTGGAGAAGTTCTTCCGGCGCATGAACGTCACCCATCACCCTGCTGAAGCAACCGGCCTGGAGGATGGCGGGCGCGTCCTGATCACCAGCGATGGCAAGATCGAAAACGATGGGCTGATCATCTGCTCCGGTGGCCGGTTCATCAAAAAACTGCCCGGTATCGAACACGCCATTACTCCCTGCGAAGGCGTTTCGGCAGCCGTCAGAATCCGTGACCGTTTACAAGCGCTTGATGGCGGCACCATCGCCATTGGTTTTGCCGGCAATCCCAAGGAGCCCAGCGCCATGCGCGGCGGCCCGATGTTCGAGTTTCTCTTCGGCATCGACCAGCAACTGCGCCTGGAGAAACGCCGCGACAAATTCAAACTCATCTTCTTCACCCCTGCAGAGAACCCAGGACAGCGTCTGGGACCCAAGGCGGTGAAGGGGCTGGTTCAGGAGATGGCCAAACGGGACATCGAAACCCATCTCGGCTTCAAGATGAAAGCGTTCACCGAAACCAAGGTCATCACTCACGGCGGCGAATTCGATGCCGACCTGATCCTCTTCATGCCCGGCATGACCGGCAATTTGTGGTTCGACAACACTGACCTGCCCCGCTCTCCAGGCGGACTGGTAAAGGCAGACGCTCAGTGCCGGGTCGACGGCATGGAACAGGTCTACGTGGCCGGTGATTCCGGCAGCTTTCCCGGCCCCGATTGGATGCCGAAACAGGCCCACATGGCCGATCTGCAGGCCGAAGCTGCCGCCAAGAATCTGCTGGCGGAGTTCCGGGGGGAGACACCCAAAGAGACCTACAAGGTGGAACTGGTCTGCATCGTCGACAGCCAGACCTCCGGCATGCTGGTGGCCCGTACCGCCACGCGTAACATCGTGCTGCCGAACATGCGCCTGTTCCATTGGCTCAAGCGCCTGTTCGAGTGGTGGTATCTGCGGCAGTATCGTTAACCAAGAAGGGTTATTCTTCCCTGAAGTTGTGGTATTCCTCAGTTATTGTCTGGCTCATGACCGCTATAATGAGCGGATGCACGAAGTAACACGGACAAACTCGTCAACGCTTCTCAAACAGCTTTTCATCAAAGAAGAGCAGAAAAGCGAGCGCTATGCGAACAACGCCAGGATTTTATTCACCTTCCTCTACTTTCTGGCGGGGTTCAGCATACGCAATGAGATTCCAGAATCCTCCTTCATTGCCATAATCAGCGCTTCGCTGGTTAACCTGGCCTATGGCATCCTGCTCCATATCCATCTCAAACGAGACAGGCATATCTGGTGGCTGAAATATCTCTCTGTCACCATAGATATTCTCCTGCTCTCCATCGTCCTCTACGCCTTCGGCACCTATCGAACCTTCAAGTCCGAGGCCTTCCTGCTCTACTATCTCTGGATCGGTCTTGCCACCATCCGTTTTTCACCCCGGCTCACCCTGCTCTCGGGGGTACTCAGCATCGGCCTCTACCTGCTGATTGTTTTCCTGGCGATCAGCAGAGGCACGATAGAACTCGGCACAATCTCCGAAGACTTCACCACCCCATTGGTAAGTGGCAGCAATATTGCGCTGCGGGTTATTTTTCTTACGTTTTTTACCGCTCTCGCCGTCTATATCTCCTCGATCTATCGGGGGATTGCTGCCCGTGCGATCCGCGAAGAGCTGCGCAAAGAGGAAAACGTCCAGCTGACAAATGCGCTGGACAGACTTCGCAGCACACAGAAGCAGCTGGCGGCCAAGAACCGGGAGCTCGCCCACCTTTCAGAGATCGACGTCCTGACCCAACTCTACAACCGGCGAAAAATCGATCAGGTGATGCATGAGAGTTTGGAGTGCGCCCAACGAAACAACTCACCCCTGGCACTTATCCTGCTCGATATCGACCACTTCAAATCGATCAACGACCGGTATGGACATCAGATGGGCGACGAAGTCATTCAGCATCTGGCGGAGCAGTTGAAGGGCAACGTGCGGGGCAACGATACGATTGGCCGTTGGGGAGGTGAAGAGTTTCTGATCATCTGCCCCGATCTTACAGCTGACAAGACAATGAAACTGGGTGAAAGGCTCAGAGCCGCCATTGCCATGATCAAACCCAGTAACGGCACTCAAGTCACCGGCAGTTTCGGCATCACCTTTCTGCAGGCCGACGACACCACTACAACCCTCTTAAAGCGGGCAGATGATGCGCTCTACCAGTCGAAAGACAATGGCCGGAATCGGGTGACGATGTTGTAGGTGAAAGGTTAAAGGTCAAAGATAGCCGTTCCGCCGGAGAGACCGGACTATGTCGCTACGTGGTGCAGAAAAATCTGTAGGCCGGTTCAAGCGCAGCGGAACCGGCACTGTTGGAGGCAGAAAAAAGTACTTGCATTGGATTGCACCAGACACATACTTGCTTAGCCTTTAGCCTTTAGCCTTTCCTGCAATCAACCGATAAACCGACGGAATCAACAACAGCGTCACCAAGGTGGAAAACAACAGCCCAGAAACCATGGTAACCGCCAGTGGCTGCAGCATCTCCGCTCCCTCCCCCCAGGCCAGCGCCAGAGGCAACATGCCGGTCACGGTCGTCAGGGTGGTCATCAGGATGGGGCGCAGCCGAAGCCGTGCGGCCTCTATGATCGCGGCATCAATCGTCAATCCGGCACGACGTTGTAAAACGATATATTCCACCAGCACAATCGCATTGTTCACCACGATCCCGGCCAGCATGATCAGGCCCAGCAACACCGGCATGGATCGCGGCAACCCCGACCACTCCAATCCCAGAGCGACCCCTATTACCGCAAAAGGCACGCTGAGTATGATGACAATGGGATTTCGCAGTGATTCATACTGCACCGCCATCACCACAAAGACCAGAAACAGCGCCAGCCCCAGCAGGAGCAATCCCAGATCGCGTCCTTCACGTTGCGCCTCCTGGCCGCCCGCCTCGTAGAGGATGTAACCCAGTGGCAACTCCATCCCGTCTATCACACCCTGTACCGACTGCAACGCCTCTCCAGGGGTCAAATCCTTGCCGATGGAGGCACTGATATTCACCACCCGGCGCTGTTGATCCCGATGGATCGAGACAGGGCTTGGCACCAGCTCGACCTTGGCCACCTCTCCCAGGCGCAGGGGAACCCTTGGTTCCGTTCGACTGAAGATAATCACCGACTCCACATCGGCCGGCGAGGAGACATCCCGCCGCTGTAGTCGCAGACGCACGTCCACACTGCGATCACCATCGAGGAATTCAGTGACTTTCAGACCTCCCAGAGCAAGCGCCAGGATGCGTCCAACGTCTTCTACTGAGAGACCAAAACCGGAGGCCCGCTCCCGATCCACCACAACTGAGAGTTCCTGGTTCAGGTCCTCGCTGGTATGAGAGATATTTCGTAAGCCTTCGATTTTCCCAAGACGCTCAACCACCCGATCTGCAATCCGGGACATCTTTTCAAGATCCGTCCCCTGCAGACGCAGTTCAATGTCGTCATCCCCCCGGTTCAGGCGGATACCGCGAATGCCGGAGACCCGCATATATATCCGTATACCGACCAGACTGGCATCTCGAATCTTCTTCTGCATACGCGCTATCCATGTCCGGCTGTCGATACCCCGTTCCATTATCGGTTTCAGGGTGACATGCAGACTGGAGCGATTGGATGCCTCATATGTGGAGCGGCCAAAGACAAATCCCCCCACCTGGGTATAGATACTCTCGACCTCAGGCTGTTGCACGAACATCGTTTCGATCTTGCTGACGATTTCATCCATGCGGATCAGATTGATGCCGCGATCAGCCGTGATGCTGACGTAGACCCGCCCCTCATCCATCTCCGGCAGAAAGATCTGCCGTCCCTGACTGAGCATTGGCCAAGCCAGAACCATCCCCAGGATAAACAACAACGGCACGAGCCAAGGCGCCTTCAACAGCCAGCGGGTCAACCAAGCATAACCGTTCTGCAAAGCAGAGATCAGAAGGTTCACACCGCGCCTCATCAGTCCCTCCCGTCGCACTGGTATACGGCCGGCCAGTGCGGGCACCAGGGTAAGCGCCACCAGAAGCGAGGCAACAATGGCAGCTGATATGGTGAAGATCAGCTCCTGAAACAGCAATCCGACCAGCCCTCCGATGAAGAGAAACGGCAGCACCGCAGCCAGATTGGTGGTGGTGGAGGCGACAATGGCACTGTTGACCTCGGCTGCTGCCCTGCCCGACACCTCGGTTACGTCTGCCCCACTGCGTTCCCGCTGATGCCGATAGATATTTTCGAGCATCACAATGGTGCTATCCACCAGCATACCGATACCAAGCGCCAAACCACCCAGCGTCATGATATTCAGCGTCAATCCGCCGCTTGCCATGAGAATGAAGGTCACCAGTATGGCAATGGGTATAGCGCTGCCGATGATCAGGGTACGGCGCAGACTGCCAAGGAACAGATAGACCACCAGCATAGCGAGCATTGCGCCAATACCGGCTGAGTTCACCGCATTATTCAGTGCCCGCCGAACATAACGTGCCTGATCGTCCACCGGACGTATCTCCATATCGGGTGGGATCAACCCTTTTTCCTGCAACTCAGCCACTCGCGCCAGAACACTGTCCACCACCTTTACCGTGTTCGCCTGCGGCTGTTTCTGGATCGAGAGTTTGATACCAGGTAACTGGTTGAGACGGATTCGCAGCCGCTCCTCCTCTGCGCCGTCTTCGACCTCCGCCACCTCGCTAAGCCGCACCATTGCCGACAGATTACCCACACCAACGTTGGCTAACGGAAGGCTCAGAATCTCATCCACCGAGTGAAAACGGCCATCCGTGCGGCCGCTGATTTCACCATGTTCCATCATGAGACGACCACCCGGCGTATCCACGTTTGCCGACTCCAGCACATCCTTCAAGTCGAGCAGGTGCATACCGAGACCAGCCAGGCGCAGCTGATCCACCTGGATCTGAATCTCACGCACCAGCCCTCCGCCAACCTCTGCGGCAGCCACACCGGGCAGGTTGAGGAACCACTTGCTCAACTCATAGTCGACCCAACTGCGCAGTTCCACCGGATCCCGCAGGGAGGAACTGACAACGAACTCCGCTACCGGCCGTTGGGACGGGTCACGTTTATAGATGACCGGCGGTTCGATGCTATCGGGGAGAAAGCGTTTGGCCCGGTCGAGGCGGGTACTGGCATCCTGCAGCGCCTTGTCGATATCCGTACCATAGGCAAACGACAGATCCACCGCGCTGCGTCCCTCGGAGGAACGGGACTCAATGTGAATGGCATCCTCCGTGATGGCGAGCTGCTCCTCCAACTGGCGGGTAACGCGATCCTCCATAATGCTCGCGGGCACACCGGGATCAAGAACCCGCACCCGAACATCGGGATAGATGATGTGAGGAAGCAGATCGACACCCAGCCGTCCCAGGGAGAAGACCCCAAGAACCATTACCGCCAGGGTGATCATCACTACCCCGATAGGGTGACGGATAGACCAGGCGGAAATACCACCGCCAAAGGATTTATGCATCTGTTTATTCCGCTAACATTCTAGGATGCCGCCGGTAAAGTCGAAATCACCGTTCATCACCAGGGAATAGCAAGCGTAACTACCGT
>NZ_JAAVSH020000001.1:1298361-1298908 GCF_011947365.2 endosymbiont of Lamellibrachia barhami | reverse complement strand
AGGTCATTGAAGACCGCTCGATCCCGCTTGTAGCCGGTGGTATTGACGTTGGCCAGATTGTGGGAGATCACAGACATATTCGTCTGCTGCGCATCCAGGCCGGTTTTTGCTATCCAGAGTGAGGGATACATGGTTGGTTCCTCGCTTCCCGTAAATTCAGTTTCAATCTGAAACATGCAATTTCCTCGCCAACTCCGTCTGTATCAGGAAGAAAAGACAATGTTCGCAGGAGAAGCCGTGCAGGCCTGATCAAGCGCAGCGGATCAGGCAATTTCGAGTCAGTGCCGGTTCCGCTACACTTGAACCGGCCTACGTCTCCTTAGCAAAGCAAAAAAGGCGCGGCGGTATGACATTTAATACCGCGGCGCCTCAGATTATTGTAGTGGGATCAACTCATGCGCAGTAACGCAGAACTGGCACTGTCCATCTCCTCGGCTGTCTTCATCATCTTGACCTGCATCTCAAACTTACGCCCCAATTCGATCATGTTTACCAGCGCGTCGGCCACGTTGACGTTGCCGCTTTCGATACCACCGGAGACCAGCTC
>NZ_JAAVSH020000001.1:1297702-1297870 GCF_011947365.2 endosymbiont of Lamellibrachia barhami | reverse complement strand
ATCCCGTTGGCCAGCAATGATAACAATTCATTGGCTTTCGGTACCTCTTCCGCCAACGACTTCAAGGGAGAGGGCAGTTCATCCCAGAGCAATGCGTTGAGCGGCAAAATCACGGTGACCGTGATCGAGGTGCTGCCCAACCGCAACCTGATGATTCGGGGTGAAAAG
>NZ_JAAVSH020000001.1:1294098-1297664 GCF_011947365.2 endosymbiont of Lamellibrachia barhami | reverse complement strand
CCGAACTGCGGCTCAGGGTCATCGGGCTACAGGCCCATCCTGGAAGCCGGTTCAACTTGGTTCGGCAAGCACGGCTAACGGCAATCAAGGCACTGAAAGATCGTTTCTCCGCGAAGGAAACAAGCCGTCAATCGGTACTTTGATCTGGTTACGTATTGTTGTCAACCGCTGGAAACCGCAGTGATCCTGAATGAGATCATCCGTATATTTGTGGAACAGAAGTCGAGATTTCTTTCCGTGGAAGTCGAAAGCGACCTCGATTCGCATGACCAGCTTCCCGAGCTACGCGCCGCTATGGAAAGGGCAGAGTCCGCTCTCAATGACTTCCGCCTGAAACAGGGTCTGTGGATCTGCCGCTGGAGACACAAGCCGTCCTGAAAAGCACCGTAGCGGTTGATGCACAGACCACCGAGCTGCGGCAGAACCGGGACGAACTGCGACAAAAATTCACTGAGGCTCATCCCAGCATAGTGGCGCTGGACGCCCAACTGACGCGCCTGCGCAAAGAGAAACGCAGCCTGATTGGAAAAATCAAGGATCTGCCTGAAACACAGCAGCAGATGTTGCGTCTGTCCCGCGACGTGGAGGTTACGACAAAACTCTACACCGAGCTGCTCAAAAGTGCCCAGGAACTGCGCGTAGCGAAGGCAAGCAGTGTCAGCAACGTACAAATCATCGACCCGGCATTGACATCGGGCGAAGCGGTCAAACCCCGCAAAGCCCAGATTCTTCTCATTGCCCTGCTGGCCGGGTTATTCATTGCGGTACTGAGCGCCTTCCTACGCCGGGCATTGGAACTGAGCGTGTACGATCCGAACCAGATCGAGGCCAGGCTCGGCATTCCGGTATTTGTGACACTGCCCAACAGCAAAGCACAAAGACACCTGAAGAGACTGAAAAAGAAAAGCAGTAATGATGTGTCACTCCTGGCGGCAATGCAGCCTGACGATCCAGCAGTGGAGGGATTGCGAAGCCTGCGTTCGACCCTGAACCATGTGCTCACACAGGTACCGAACCGGCTGCTCCTGGTAACGGGACCCAAGAGCGGCGTCGGTACAAGTTTTGTGGCGGCGAACCTGGGTGTAGTACTGGCCAGTGGGGGAGATCGCGTCTGCATCATCGATGCGGATTTGCGTAATGGAAGGCTCAACCACCACTTCGGAAAAAAGAGCGACCCGGGCTTAACAGAAATCCTGCTCGGGAACCTGACACTGAACGATGCGTTGCAGAAAACCAGTATCGAGCACCTGCATCTCCTTCCCGCTGGCGGATCAGTTAATAACCCGGCGGAGCTTCTGATGAAGAAGCGCTTTGCGAAAGTGTTGGATACCATGCAGACCCATTACGACCGCGTGATCCTGGATTCCCCGCCTTTGCTTGAAGTTGCCGACGCGGTGATATTAGGCCAACACGCCGGCGCTGCCCTGCTGGTGGTGAAGGCCGGTGAGCATAACCTGTCGGAACTGGAGCACTCGGTCAAACGTCTGTCGCAGGGCGGGGTTGAACTGTGCGGAATTGTAGTCAACGGGACAAACAACGATCAACGTGACAAACACCATCCCCGGGGATGATGGGTAATTTGCACATGAATTTCCATCATCTCAATGAACACCTGATGGAGATCATCCGAGGCGCAACGACCGCCTTCGTATTAAAGATCATAGCTGCGGGGCTGGCCTTCGCACTGAATATTCTGCTTGCACGTCACCTCGGTAGCGAGGGCGTGGGTATCTATTTTCTCGCCCTGGCCATCATCACCTTCGGCAGTACCCTGGGTAAGTTCGGCACCGACATTCTGGCCATGCGGGAGATTGCCCGTCAGGCAGCAAAGGGCGACTGGTCGATGATACCGGTGCTGCACCGCCAGTGTCTGCGCATCCTCCTGACAGCATCGCTGCCGGTAGCCCTGCTGACAGCCCTCCTGTCCGACACCATTGCAGCGGATCTTTTCGGCAAACCACAACTGGCGGAGCCTCTGCTATGGATGTCTCTCGGCATCATTCCCCTGGCTATGTTCAACCTCTACGCCCACTCTCTGAAGGGACTCAAACGAATCAAAGCGGCAGTGTCCGTGCAGAGCGTCTGGCTACCGGCGCTCGCCGTCCCCGGAGTCCTGATCCTGACCCCCGCTTTCGGCGTTGTGGGAGCCGTCTGGGCCCATGTGGGAGCAGCACTCCTCACCACCGCCATCGCCATATTATTCTGGAAGGGTGCTCTGCAGGAATCCCCTGTCTCAGGTGGGCAGTCACTCCCCCCTGCCCTGCTCAGCAGCGCCCGACCGTTGCTGGTGATTGCCCTGCTGACCCTCGCGATCAAATGGTCATCGACTTTTTTTCTTGGGTTATGGGGGACAACGAGCGATGTCGGCATTTTCAACATCGCCCAGCGCACAGCTCTGCTTACAAGCTTTATTCTGATTGCGGTAAACAGCATCTCCGCACCAAAATTCGCGGAGCTGCATCAACGTGGCGACATGCAGGCACTGGAGGCCACTGCAGTGGGTGCGGCACGGCTCATGACCCTGCTCGCGCTGCCGGTTCTGGCTCTATTTCTGCTATTTCCTGACTGGGTGCTGCGGTTGTTCGGCGCCGAATTCGCAGAGGGCGGCACGATTCTCTCCATCCTTGCCCTTGGCCAGTTCGTCAATGTGGCCACAGGTTCCGTCGGCTATCTTCTGATGATGACCGGCCACGAAAAGCTGATGAGAAATAATATTATTTTCTGCGTAGCAATCAATCTGGTATTGAACCTGATACTGGTGCCGCGATTCGGGATTATGGGAGCGGCGGTGGCAACGTCCGTGACCATGGCAAGCCAGAATCTCGTTGCCGCAATCTTAGTATGGCGAAATCTGGGCATTGTCACTCTGCCCTTTACAGCACGAAAGGGTAAACGTGTAATGGATCATGGCAAGTGAACTCACGCTCTGTGAAGCCGATCGATGTAATGATAATCGGAGCCGAGAAATCGGGCACCACCTCGCTTGTTCGCTATGTCGGCAGTCACCCCCGGATCTGCACCCATGACAAACGGGAGATGAACTACTTCGTCAACGACGAGGAGTTCGAAGAGGGATATCCAGCGGCCCATGCCCGCTATTTTTCCCCCTGTACAGATACTGGGATCAGGATTATCGCCAAAAGCGTCGCTGTCAGCGGCAACCCCACCGCCGTGCAGCGTCTTCATGCACACAATCCCGGCGTACATGTGGTACTGGTGTTGCGCAACTCAATCGGCGGGCCTATTCGCCTATTGGCGCTTTGAACGTCAGAGGCTGGGAGGATTCGGCAGATTTTGAGACAGCATCGGTAGAACTGTCGGTCGATGGTGGTGCATCAGGAATGGCAGTAAGCGGTACGACTACTCAGCAGGGATCTACGCGCTGAGAGTCAGATAGCGGCGTTACAGGAGTTTTCAGCCCCCTGCAAGTACATGTATTTGCGTTGACGGAATTAAAGGAGGATCCGCTGAGCATCGTCGTGCGCTGGTGCCATTGATCGGCGTGGATGAAGCGTTTAACCTGATAATGTCGTACGCTTCAACAGGCTGGCCCCAAACCGGTCGCT
>NZ_JAAVSH020000001.1:1266224-1293859 GCF_011947365.2 endosymbiont of Lamellibrachia barhami | reverse complement strand
CTCTACGCCCACTCTCTGAAGGGACTCAAACGAATCAAAGCGGCAGTGTCCGTGCAGAGCGTCTGGCTACCGGCGCTCGCCGTCCCCGGAGTCCTGATCCTGACCCCGGCTTTCGGCATTGTGGGAGCTGTCTGGGCCCATGTGGGAGCAGCACTCCTCACCACCGCCATCGCCATATTATTCTGGAAGGGTGCTCTGCATGAATCCCCTGTCTCAGGTGGACAGTCGCTCCCCCCTGCCCTGCTCAGCAGCGCCCGACCGTTGCTGGTGATTGCCCTGCTGACTCTGGCGATCAAATGGTCATCGACTTTTTTTCTCGGATTATGGGGGACAGCGAGCGATGTCGGCGTTTTCAACATCGCCCAGCGCACGGCTCTGCTTACAAGCTTCATACTGATTGCGGTAAACAGCATCTCCGCACCAAAATTCGCGGAGCTGCATCAGCGTGGCGACATGCAGGCATTGGAGGCCACTGCAGTGGGCGCGGCACGGCTCATGGCCCTGCTCGCACTGCCGGTTCTGGCTCTATTTCTGCTATTTCCTGACTGGGTGCTGCGGTTGTTCGGCACCGAGTTTGCAGAGGGCGGTACGATTCTCTCCATCCTTGCCCTGGGCCAGTTCGTCAACGTGGCCACAGGTTCCGTCGCCTATCTTCTGATGATGACCGGCCACGAAAAGCTGATGAGAAATAATATTATTTTCTGCGTAGCAATCAATCTGGTATTGAACCTGATACTGGTGCCGCGATACGGGATTATGGGGGCGGCGGTGGCAACGTCCGTCACCATGGCAAGCCAGAATCTCGTTGCCGCAATCTTGGTATGGCGGCATCTGGGTATTGTCACTCTGCCCTTTACAGCACGAATGGGTAAACGGGAATCACAAGGGTAATGGATTCCAACAAGTGAACGCACACACTGTGAAACCGATCGATGTAATGATAATCGGGGCCGAGAAATCTGGCACCACCTCACTTGTTCGGTATGTCGGAAGTCACCCCCGGATCTGCACCCATGACAAACGGGAGATGAACTACTTCGTCAACGACGAGGAGTTCGAAGAGGGATATCCGGCTGCCCATGCCCGCTATTTTTCCCCCTGTATTGATACTGGAATCAGGATTATCGCCAAGAGCGTCGCAGTCAGCGGAAATCCCACCGCCGTGCAGCGTCTTCATGCACACAATCCCGGCGTACATGTGGTACTGGTGTTGCGCAACTCAATCGACAGGGCCTATTCCGCCTATTGGCATGCCAAACGTCGAGGCTGGGAGGATTCGGCAGATTTTGAGACAGCCATCGAGCGGGAACTGTCGGTCGATGGTGATGCATCCAGAGATGGCGATGGCGGTACAACCTACCTCAGCAAAGGGATCTACGCTGATCAGATAGCGGCGTTACAGGAGATTTTCAGCCCCCTGCAAGTACATGTATTTGCGTTCGACGAATTAAAGGAGGATCCGCTGAGCATCTGTCGTGCGCTGTTTTCAGTGATCGGCGTGGATGAAGCGTTTGAACCTGATGTCTCAGTACGCTTCAACAAGGCAGCCCAAGCCAGGTCACCGCAACTGGCCAAAGTGCTCTCATATCGCGGAACGATCAAAAAAATCATCCGTCGTCTACTGCCTCGCAGGGTATCCGACAGACTGAAACAGCGGCTTGTGGCCTGGAACGAGAAACCGCTGCAGATCCCAGTCATGAAAGATGCGACAAGACGCAGACTCGAAGCCTATTTCGCCCCGCACAACAGACGGCTGGAAGAGTTGACCGGTCGCCCGTTTGACTGGTGATTCCAGGCCGATGATCAACAAGAAACTGGGCTTGTTTAGCCCATTGCCAATCGGACGGGAGGATAGTCGAACACTCATCGAACATTGGCATTTTTCCAACCATATAAGGTTTGTAACATGTATCTGAATGAAATCATTCCAATAGCGATCGAAGCGGGCCGGGCCATCATGGATGTCTACGCCAAAGAGATCGACGTACAGACGAAGTCTGACAACTCCCCGCTCACCGAAGCAGATCTTGCATCGCATAACATCATCGTAGAATCGTTGCACAGGCTTGACCCGGATACTCCGGTGTTGTCAGAGGAGTCTGAGAGCATCCCCTTCGAGGTGCGCCGTTCCTGGACGCGCTTCTGGCTGATAGACCCATTGGACGGCACCAAGGAGTTCATCAAGAGAAATGGTGAGTTCACGGTAAACATCGCACTCATCGAGAACAACAAGCCGGTGTTGGGTGTGGTCTACGCACCGGCGCTGGACCTGCTGTTTTACGGCAGCCTGGAAACAGGCGCATTCCGGCGCAACGGTTCGGGGGAGGCTCATGCGATATCCGCCACCCGGACCAGACAGAATCCCGTACGGGTAGTGGGCAGCCGTTCCCACGCTGGAGAGAGCTTAAAGCACTTTCTCAACGAACTCGGCCCCCACGAACTGATCAGCATGGGCAGTTCCCTGAAGCTCTGCCTGGTCGCTTCTGGTGAGGCGGACATCTATCCCAGATTGGGTCCCACCTCTGAATGGGATACGGCGGCTTCCCAAGCGGTAGTCGAAGCAGCTGGAGGAAGGGTGACTGACACCGGAGGCAACATGTTGCGCTACGGTAAAAAGGAATCGATGTTGAATCCCTATTTTCTGGTGTTCGGCGATAGTGGATACCCCTGGCATGAACACTGCGGGCAGTCGTGAATAGAAACCAAAGCAAGTGCCTGAACACTGTGATGAATTGATTTTGGATCAGCAAGGCACAGGATTCAGGACAAGGGTAAAGTCAGTGGGATCTGCTGTGCTGGCTTTCGCGCTGTTGTTGGGATCATTCGCCAAGGCGCAGGCTGAGATCATCATCGAGGTAGACAGCCGAACACAAGTGCCATTAAATCGCGATGTCTACGGATTTAACACCAATCTTGCCCCTGGCCATTTCGGCTTTCTCGATGACGAATTCATCAGGCATATCGGACCGCTACAACCGGTAATGTTGAGATTTCCTGGAGGCACCGTAGCTAATTTCTACCACTGGGCAGAAGAGGGATTCCGCCTTGAAGAGATGGATATTACGCGCGCGGCAAGTCTCAATCGGGAAAATCTCGACAGATACCAGTCGCTGCAGAGTTTGAGAAAGGGGCGCTTCTCGTTCGACGACTTCATGGTACTTTGTAAACGCTTTGGCATCGAGCCGCTGGTGGTTGTGAACCTGTCTACCGGCACACCGGAAGAGAGCGCGGCTTGGGTGCGCTACGCCAAACAGAAGGGATACAAAATCAAACGCTGGGAACTGGGCAACGAGTTCTATATCCGTATATACCGCGACCTGATCGGCGGTCCAGGAAAATATCTGCAAATCGCACGCAGACATGCGGATGCCATGCGCAGGGAGGATCCGGAGATCCAGCTGGCCGTCCCGGCGTCAGGGACTGGCTTCTTTGCCGATTCGGGATCCAAAGGGGATTATCGACAGCGATGGGATCAGGCCATGACACAGGCCGACTTCGCCGATGCCATAGCCGTGCATGCCTATTGGCGGATGCCGGATACAGACAACCTCGACATCCTCTACCGCGACATCTTCTCCCGACTTGAACAACAATGGGATCCGGCGATGAAATACTATCGGGATCTATACGGCGACATGCCACTGTGGCTGACAGAATGGAACATCCGCGGCTTCGGCAATCGCACCATGAACAATACACAGCTGCATGCCATGTTCATCGGCGATCATTTTATCCGCATCCTCAACAGCGACACCATTACACTCGCTGATTATCATCAGATTGCGGCCAGAGGCAAGTGGCCTTCACTCTTTTCCAAAGCGAAGAAGAAGGATATGGCGCCAAAAGGTGCAACGGTAAAGCGGGCAGCATACTTTCCATTTCAGCTGATCGGTGAAGTCCTTGCCAAAGCAGAAAGCCGCTACGATTTCACTATCGGCAATAATCCTGAAATCAAGGGAAGTCAGGCATTCCCGGCAGGATTTCCTGCGGTCAATACTTCGGTCCTGGGTGGTGCGGGATCGCGATGGTATTTCCTGCTGCTCAACCGTAGCCGCGCCGGGCAGGTTCTGAAGGTGCAGATCAACGGCTCAAGGCTTGCAGGACGATGGCAGTTGGATTGTGTTGCCAACAGGGATCTCGCCGCTACCAACGGTGGGAGTAAAACGGCCCCCTCGACTGCGCCGCCCGAGGTGGCGATTTCGCGCCAGACAGGGAGCTGGGACAGGCTCCAGTTACCGGGCAATTCATTCTGTTCAGCCATCTTTGATGATGCGCTGACCAACTGACTGGGAATTAGATCGTCGAGTGGACCGCCTGATATTCAACGCAGCACTGATTCTCGGCGCCTATCTGCCGTTCGAATCGATGGTAATGCGTTACCTGCCGGGTGCTGAGTCCTTGCAGTCCATTCTGTTCGTGGCGGTGGAAGCGTCGATCTATCTGCTGTTCGTGCTGCTGCTGACCACACGCCTTGGAGACGGACGGCCCTTCAGGCGCACCCTGGTCGATCTCCCGCTGTTGCTGTTCGTGACGATTGCATTTGTATCGTTGGTAAAAAACGGCTCCGACCCGACACCGGCAGTTTCCAACCTTCGTACACTGCTTCGCTATGTGGTGCTCTTTTATATCCTGGCCAACTTGAGGTATAGACCGGAGCAGATCAGAATCATCTTTCGCCTGATCATCATTCTGGGTCTTATTCAGGCCATCATCGCAATCTTACAGTTCCTCGGTGGCGAGGGTATCAAGCAGTTTTTCTATCTCCGTCTGATGGATACAGAAATCGCCGGCAAGACCCTGCTCACCAGAGATCCGACAACGGATCGGATCGGCGCCGGCATCGGCACCCTGGGGCAGCCGGGTATCCTGGCGATGTTTCTGCTTGTTTCCCTGTCGGTTGCCGCAAGCGATTTTTTCATGGAGAGATCACGCCCACTACGGGAGACGCTTTTTCTCGTCGTGGCGATAGCTCTGCTGCTTCTGGGCATACTCACAACCTACAAGCGGGCAGCGATAGTGCTGGGGGCCTTTATCCCCATACTGGCACTGCTGCTCTCCGGCGACAGGCGCCGAATAGTACCGAGTGTGATATTGCTGATGATTGGGGGCGCCCTGATGATCGCCGTGGACAGCGCGATGGAAAGTGGAAACATCGTCTCCGGGCGCGAAGCACGGGAGCACCAGGTTGCGGTGTTTGAACTGATGCGCCACCTCATGTCCGAAGAGTATTGGGCCAGGTCAGCAACCGCTTCCCGACTCTGGTTCTTCAGAGAAGCGGCCGTCAGTGTATTCGGATCATTCAACCTGCTTGGATTCGGGCCTGATCCCGGTCACGCCATCCAGCTGTTTGTTGCAGACCGTTCTGGACTCAGTCAACTGCTCACCTACAACTCCTACAGGGACGTCTACTGGATGGCGCTGCTGGTTTACTTCGGAATCCTGGGATTCAGCGTCTGGATGTTCCTGCTCTGGCGACTGGGACGCAATGCGAACCGTATTCGCAGATCACAGCTGCCCATAACACCGATCGTGCGAAAGCTTGCCGTCACCGTGCTGATTCTTATTGTCGTCACTTTCATCTACACATTTGTCGAGCGGACGCTCGTCATCCGTGCCTACGCGTTTTATTTCTGGTTTCTCGTGGGATTGCTGTCAGCTTCCGGTTATGGGTGGAACAAAGATATCGCCAAGCCCCCCATCAAACATCATGAATAGTATTCTGAGCATCTCACAAATCAATTTTATCCGTGGTGGTTCGGATAAATACCGGTTCGAACTAAACAAGCTACTCTCTGACAACGGTTATAAGATTATCCCGTTTTCGGCACAGCATCCGAACAACCAGGCAAGCACCTGGAGCCGTTATTTCCCCCAAGGCATCAACTTCGACGATCCTTCAGCGGCAGATCTTCTGCGATACATCTACTCAAGACCTGCGGCCAGGGCCATCGCCAAACTACTACAGGAAAACCGAATCGACCTTGCCCATCTTCATATCTATTACGGACAGCTTACCGCCTCCATTCTTGCACCACTGAAGAGACGGGGTATCCCGATCATACAGACGCTGCACGAGTTCAAACTGGTGTGTCCGACTTACGGACTGGTGACGGCTGACGGCCCCTGCGAAGCCTGTGCCGGCCGGCATTTCTGGCGTGCGGTGCAAAACCGCTGCAACCGGGGTTCGCTGGCCCGCTCCTGTCTGAGCGCTGCAGAGTCGTACGTCTCCCGCTGGTTTGGCGCCAGAGACAAGATAGACCACTTCATCACTGTCAGTGATTTTCAGCGCCACAAGCTGATCGATCTCGGCGCACCGGCCAACAGAATCTCCACAGTACACAATTTCATCGATGCAGATTTGCTTCAACCCAGCTTCGAACGGGGCGGTTATTGTCTCTACTTTGGACGCCTGGAGAGAAGCAAAGGTCTTTGGACACTGCTCCGTGCGGCGGAACAGTTACCGGAGGTCCCGCTGTATATCGCAGGCGACGGCAGCGAACGTGAGGCGCTCAAGCAGCACCTGTCCAAACCGGGAATGGAACATGTACATTATGTCGGTTTCAAACAGGGAGACGAACTCAGCGAACTGATCCGCGGCAGCATCTGTACCATCACCGTGTCAGAATGCTACGAAACCTTCGGTCTGGCGTTGATCGAGTCCTTCGCCCACGGACGACCCGTGGTGGCCAGTCGCATGGGCGGTATGCCTGAAGTTGTGACTGAGGGTGAAGACGGTTTTCTCATCGAAGCGGGCGACCACCAGGCACTGGCAGAGTGGATGAAGTGGATGTCAGAGCATCCGTCCGAGGCAGTCGAGATGGGTCGCAGGGGCAGGAAAAAAGTTATCGAACAGTTCTCACCACAACGTCATCTGGCACAGATCGAGACGGTCTACGGAAAGGTCCTGTAAAGGCACTGGTCTTTCAGGATTTCGGGAATAAAATCATGGCACTGCCCAATCTGATCATTGCAGGCGTAAACAAGGCGGGGACCACCTCGCTCTTCTCCTATCTTGCTCTCCACCCGGAGATAGGTGCATCGAGGATCAAGGAGACTTGTTACTTCCTGCCTCTTCGCTATGCTGAACCTATGGCACCACTCGAAGAATACGCAGCACAGTTCGAGGATACCTCAGGCGAACGCCACATCATGGAGTCGACTCCGGGTTATTTCTACGGCGGCAAACCCGTGGCGCAGGCGATTGATGAGACTCTCGGCGACACGCACATAATCCTGATGCTGCGTGAACCTGTCGGTCGTCTGCTCTCCTTCTACCGCTTCAAAAAGACAATGCTCGAACTGGCAGCCGATCTTTCGCTGGAGTCCTACCTGGAGCACTGCCGCAAAATGAGCGAAGAAGAACTCTCCCAACGGGAGAACAACGTATGGTTCGGTATTGAGGGAGGACGCTATGCCAACTACATCGAACCCTGGTTTGAAGTGTTCGGAGAGCGTCTGAAGGTGGTTTTTTTCGATGATCTCCGCACAGACACCCCAAAGCTCCTGCATGAGATCTGTCGGTGGCTGAAGATCGACGAATCGGTATACGATGAAATCAGTCTCGGCGTGGAGAATAAGACGGTGCAGTTTCGCAACCGGACGCTACAGCGAATCGCGCTCTGGGTAAACGACAAGGGTGAGCGATTCTTCCGCAGCAGCCCTGGGGTAAAGCGGGTACTACGACGATGGTATCAGTCGATGAATACCGCGCAGCGGCGCGAGATCATAAGCGATGAACAGAAAGCCCGCGCGAAGGATCTCTTCCTGGAGTCCAACCGTCAGCTCAACAAGATTCTCACCGAACGGGGATATACTAATCTCCCCACCTGGCTCGAACAGAACACCGGCAAGCGTGGATAGGCAATGAGAGAGATGGAATGCGAATTGCTATTTGTTGTCGGTGCCTCACGCAGCGGAACCACCATGCTCAATCGAATCCTGGGACAACACCCTGCGGTTCTCGCACTGAACGAACTGCACTTTTTCGGTGAGCTCTGGGATCCCCGTCAACGGGATCCAAACTGGAATCGCGCTATGGCTGAAGATGCCGCCGCCGTTCTGCTGCAACGTGTCAGACATGGTATCTTCTCCGGAGAGCCGGATGCTGACGCACGGGAGCAAGCCGGGAGACTGATCGCAGACTTATACCAGCAGCAGCCGACTGATAACTTTCCTGCGGCAGCCCTGTTCCGCCATGTGTTGAGCCATCTCCCGGAGCGGGATGGCGAAATGCTGATTACCGATCAAACACCACGCAACATCTTCTATGCGGCAGAGTTGCTTGAGCAGTTCCCGGAATCACATGTGGTGCAGATCGTGCGCGATCCACGCGCGGTGCTCTTTTCACAGAGAAAACGCTGGACAAAAAAATGGCGGGGTGCCGCCAGCATGCATTGGAAAAACGTCCTGCGTGTGCTGGCGAACTATCACCCCCTCACCATGATCAAACTGTGGATCAAGGCGGTACGGCAGGGACGCAATCTGAAGGATCACCCGAGATATCACGAACTGAAATTCGAGTCTCTCACCCTGGAACCGGAGGAGCAACTCATATCGCTCTGTGCATTCCTGGGTATCCCCTTTGACGAGCGGATGCTCGACGTACCCCAAGTCGGTTCCTCCCACTCTGAGCATAATATCGAGAAACGGGGCATCTCAGCATCGTATTCAGCAGACTGGCGCGGCCATCTTCCGAAAGGCGACATCCTGATCGCAGAAAAAGCCGCCGCCGGACTGATGCATGAGCTTGGTTACGAACCCGTTGCCCGCTCCGGATGGTATCCCTGGCTGCTGCTACCGTTACTGCGCTTGCCGCTGCATGTTCTCGGGGTAATTATCGCCAACCCGAAGCGTACATTGATCCAGTTGAGGGCTCTGCTAGGCGGAGGTAAAAAAAGCAATGATCGCTCAGATTGACAAACACTATGTAAAGACAAGGCCGGGCCGATTGCTGCCGCGTCTGATAAGCTATCTGCTGTTCGAGGGGCGGCCACTGACGACAAAAGGACGTTGGATCAATCCACTGGTCTTTGGCATCCATGGTGCAGCAAAAAGACTGCCGCAATTGAAGCCGGTTGAAAAACCCATCTACATCATCGGCACAGGGCGCAGTGGCACAACCATCCTCGGAGTGCTGTTGTCGATGCACAGGGAGGTGGGCTTTCTGAACGAACCCAAGGCCCTCTGGCACTCGGCGTATCCGAACGAGGACCTGATAGGAAACTACAGCAGCCTGCCGGCACACTATCGCATGAGCGAGGCGCAGACAAATGATGAACTCAGGATCACCCTGCAAAGGCTCTACGGGGCCTACCTGCGGATGACTGGATCGCGCAGGGTTGTCGACAAGTATCCGGAAATGATCTTCCGCACTCCATTTATCAAATCACTGTTCCCAAACGCGCGTTTTCTATTCCTTGCGCGCAATGGATGGGACACCTGCACCTCCATCGACCGCTGGTCGCAACGGTTGGCGGTTCACAAGGGCGATGAGACCCACGACTGGTGGGGCAGAGACGACCGGAAATGGCGACTGTTGGTGGAACAGCTGTTGCCTGAACATCGGGATCTTGCCAGCCATCAGGACGAGATAATGGCCTTCGACAAGCATACCGACAGGGCCGCTGTGGAGTGGATCATCAGTATGCGGGAGGGACTGCAACTGTGTGAGAATGATCCTGATCATGTCATGCGAATCGACTACGAGAAATTGACGGCCGATCCGGACACCTGGCTATCGGACATACTTAGCTTCTGCGAATTACCTGCCGACGACAAATTTCTCGAATATGGGAAAGACACCCTGCGTCCCGTACCACCCCGCAAACCGTTTGAATTGGCAGATGTGCTACGAGATCCGTTCGAAGAGACACAGCGCAAGCTCGGTTACGAATAAAGCTCTGCGGGACAGAGAAAGATTCTCCGGGAAATTGCCCAAACAGGATGTCGGAATGTTTTACAGCAGTATAATCCACTAACTGCTTATAAACATAATTTATGTAAAATCAATATGTTGTCTGTTTTTTTTCGAAAAATATGGAATTTATTTCCTATATAATTGTAAATTCTGCGTAACAAACACCCGACATTTATGAACACTCTTCCTTTTTATGTCGGAATCCTTTACATACACACCGCATCTGCCAGCTACTGGTCGTAAATACATAATATATTTTCATATTTTTTAAGCAGTTAGAGTGGAATTTATATTCTGGCATGAGACTTGCTCATATTCCTGTAAATCAACAAGAAAGAAGTGCATATCACAATATTTAAGTAGCGTGCACTCTCTACTTTAACAACGACTAACATACGCCGGAGCGGGAACAAGACATGAAACTATCACAAGCAATGTACGGAATCGTGTTGACTCTCGGATTACAGGGAGGGGCCTACGCAGGGGCGGTCACCTGGGATTTCACCGGAACCTCTGCATGTGATGAATCGTTGAGCACCGGAGGTGTCAGCACCGACGCTGTGAACTGCACCACCGCTGGCGAGACGCTGATCCTCAATGCTTTTGCTCAGGTAAAAAATCCCGACGGCAGTTTCAACCCGACCTTCAATAACGCAAAACTGACCCGCAACGAAATCAATGGCCTCGGCGTCAACAAGGAAGTGAGCGATAGCAGCGCCCAGATCGATAATCAGGACAACATTGATCTGATACTCTTCGATTTCGATTTTTTCCTGGAGGACCTGACCATTGAATTCGGCAGCGTCTCCAGCAGCGATCACTTCTCTCTTTGGCTCGGCAGCGGCCTGGATGCCCTCTACGCCGACGCTGGCAACGGCATCGACAGTTTTACTGATCTCAACTTCGTCACCCTGGAGAGCATCGCCGGATTCACCAAGACGACTGGACAGATAAGCCTTAGCAATCCCTTCAGCCTCTCTGGCCTTAGCGGGATCGACCAGTTGATCATCGCGCCCGCCATCGGACAAACCGATGACAAATTTCGCATCAAACAAATTAGTGTCGTACCGGAACCGTCAAGCCTGTTTCTGTTCTTCGCTGGATTGTTGTTGCTCACTGCACTCAACAGCAGGCGTAAAATGGTGGCGCAGCGCTTCGCTCCCCGCCTCAAATAGCACTCGATTGCGGACAAAGCGAGGATTCGACTCAGTCCGCAATCATCCACCACACCCTCCAGCAAATGATAGGGACTCCGTCCAGGGATCTAGCCCGCATTTCTCACCAGGCGGACCCAGCCAATAAAGAAATCCATGGAATTTAATAACATTAAGCCTCATAAAGGAGTGGCGATGGATTGGCACTCTGTCCTATTTGGCTGCAAAGAATCCCGAGTCACCTTGTGGAGTGGAATACGCATCACTAACGCCTACTCATACGTTTGCATCAGTATGCCGGGGGCAGGCCAAGTGAAACCGGAGCTTATTCCAGGATTTCACGAATTCTGAAGTGGTCGCCTGCAGCCGTGGAACGATAGAGTAACGCCCCCAATTGTACGATGACAGCTGCGCCTGCCAGGAGTGTCCAGGCCAATACGGCCGCGGCTTTTTCACCTGCACCAGTAGAGGTGCCAGATGTTTCCTTCATGGAACCGTGGGCGCGCAGGTCGATCCCTGTTGTCAGCCTCGTGAATAGCCGGCAAAAGCTGCGTCTTATGGAAAAACTTCGCAGAAAACCTGCGCTGAAGCAAAGCAAGCGCCATGCAGTGTATTCCGAGCGCCCGTGCTCCCTCTCGCTGTGCCCCACTTGTATCTGGGCAATGCAAGAAGCCATCAGGGCAGCTTCCGCTTTTGGTAGTGCGGGCGGCGGATTCTGAGCAGAGATATCCATGGCCAACACTGACGTTATCGCGTTCAACCCACAACCCCAGTCCCGCAAATTGACACCTAATGCATGACCGACCAGTCGATTCACAAGCCAGGACGGTCCCCTTCTTGTGAGCAGGGAATCCTGCCGGTTTAGACGGATACCACTGGCAAAATCGGCACCATTGCGTATCGCTGCGACCAGGGCTGGAATATCCTCCGGATGATTTTGCAGATCGGCATCAATGGTGACAATGATATCTCCACTGGTTTTACTTATGGCAGCCAGGATAGCTGCACTTTGTCCATAGTTTTTGACTAGGTCCAGGATCTTCACCCGCCCCTCCCCGTCGCGCAAACCAGCTAGAATTTCGTAACTGTTGTCCGTACTTCCGTCATTGGCGTAGATGATCTCGTGTTCCAATCCTGCGGCACGAAGGGTCGAAACCAGGCGTTCATGCAACTGGGGCAGCGAAGCGGCGTTGTTATAAACGGGTACAGTAATAGATATGGTCGGGTTGTCCGGCATACCCATTGGACGCTTGCTCCCACCCAGGTCCGATTCCTTATGACAGATGCAGGTGGTAGGTGTACTCAGCTCGTACATACTCGAGTTTCAAGTCCTGGTAGATGCGATGTACAGGGTAGTTGTCTATCTGGGTGTCAAATTCCGCGCACTGCCAGGACATGTCCTTTGTGTGTGTCAGTGCGTATTGCAACAACCCATGGTAGTCACCACCCCTGGAGCCGCCAAGCCCGGAACCGTAGCACACGATCCCGAAGCTCCGATAGAGTCTCCTATCGTAGCGAAAGGCGAGATACCCAACCACCCGTCCATTCAATTCCGAAACCCAAATTTTATCGGCGTCTCCGTCGAGGTATTTCTCTGCCCAACGCACATAGCGGTCCACTGCGCGTCCACGAAGACTTGGGTCGGCGGAGTATCGCCCCGGATAGTGCGCATACAGTTGGGATGTGAGTTTCAAGATCCGGTCACGGTCACGCGGCTCGTATTCACGGTATCTGCGTGGCTTTCTGGAACGGGTGGCCATCGGTTGTTTCGGCGGTTCACCGGAAGTCGGATGAGAAAGATAGGTAAGAATGGAGTCCGCCATGAAGAATCCAATCTGGGTAAGCGTCCGCTGTGTGCGCAAGTCAGAGGCATCGACGCGCACCGAAAGATGGTCAAATCCAGTCTTCATGAGAAGACCCCGGAGTCCTCCAGCCGTCAGATCTCCACAGAGATGGGTGATACGTCCAATTCGGCGCTTGTACAGGGCGCTGTCCCAGGGAAGGTCGACAGTACGCACCAACCCAGTCGGCATCAACCCATCCCGACACCATAACAGGCGTGCCGTGGGTTCTGGCTCAAGGATGGCATCGGCAAGCGTTTTCGTGGCTTGAACCCTGGAGATAACCGGATAATTCCGATACCGATTATACGGATAGGAACGGACCCAATTCTCTACGAATGCCAGTTCGCTATTTTTCAGGGAAACGAGGCTAGGGGAGGTTCGGTCGCCCGCAGCGGTAGATTTCTTGCTCTCACCCGGATATTTCATCTGCATGCCCTGACAGAAGGTTTTTTCTGTGTGCTATAGACAGTGCAGAATCCGCGATGCCCAAGGCAGATCATCAAGAGATGCCTAGCCCTGGCTCGCGATTGTCGCGAGTACTCTTTTGACTTCCTGAGTCCAGGGCGCGTGTGCCTGATGGTTGAGCGCCTCTTCAAGCTCGCGCTTTGCCAGTTTAACAGCGCCCATTTTGAAGTAGCCAAAACCCAAATGGTAGCGATACAGAGACGATTTTGAATCTCGATCCACTGCTCGCTCCAGATACCGAACAGCCTTTTCGGGGTTCCCAGTCTGCAAATGCACCCAACCAACTGTATCGAGGACATTTGCTTCCTGGGGAGCCAGCTCCAAAGCTCGGTTCGCACGGGTGAGTGCGTTCTGGTACTCACCCAGGCTCAGGTAGAGTAGCGCCACATTGTTAAGCAGAGGTATGGAATCGATATTTGCGGCAAGACCTTCTTCATATACCGCTGCACTTTTCTGAACAAGTCCTGATCGCTGATAAATCTGGGCAAGCGCCAAGTAATAACGAATAACAGTCGGTTCGATACCAATTGCCGACCTCAACAACTTGGTCGCCGTTTCTGCATCACCCTTTGCCAGCTTAATCTTTGCGAGCTGGTAGAAAGCAGTAGCCAATCGACTTCCTTCGCGGGTAGCATGCTCCAGGGCTGCCTCAGCCTTGCCCGTATCCTGCCGACGAGCCCAACTCATCCCAAGAACCGCGTAGGCACGAAACTCAACATCGCCAGCGGGATCAGATCCCTTTCCGAGCCGACCCAAGACATCATCAGCCAGCTCAATCGCGCGCCCTGTATCGCCTTTTTTGAGGTAGATGCGCGCCATCTGTGTATGAAACAGCAACTTTCGCCGGGTTTTTGCTGCGCCTCTTTTATAGGTCTCTATCGCAGCGTCGAAGTCACCCAGAAACTCATGGGCCTCGGCGAGGGCATGGTAGCGTGCAGGATCATCTGGCTTTGATTGCAGTGCCTCCTCCAAAGATTCTGTATGTATCGCCAACCGCAGTTCGGCCCTCTGTTTCTCCACTGCCTCAGCAGATACGCCTGATTCCAAGGCGCTGTCGATATATTCCTCGGCCTTTACCTGGTCGCCATCCGCAATATAGCTTTTCGCCAGCAAAAAGGCTGTATCCGGATCCGCCGGACTCAAGCTGCTCTGAATCACTTCCCTCGCCAGACTGGTACTTCCGAGTTCTATCAATTCAGTGGCATATAATTTCTTAAGTACAGGGTCAGCGAGTCCAAACTGCATCTCGTGGCGCTGTAGGTAATGCACAGCCTTTTCATGCCAACCATTCACCCTTGCCAGCTTTGCGGCCAGACCGAGCGATTTGCGACTATCGCCAGCTTTTTGTAATCCGGTGTCGAGGGACTCGATCGCATCCGCCGCCCTGCCCAGGGATGCAAAGACCTGACTCTGCAACAGGAACCCATCGAACAGGCTGGGGTATTTGGTAATCATGATCCGGGCATACTCGAGCGCGGCCATGTGCTCGCGTTCGCGGATCTTCAATAAGACCAACTCCCGCAGCAAGAGCTGCGCTGGAGGAACGTCGCCCTTAGGGCCGCGGAGTACACGCTCCGCCGCATTGTAGTTTGCGGTTGCCTGATAGACCCTGCCGAGGCGGAGCCGGGTCTGCACATGCAGAGGATCCTTCATCAGGATGTTTTTCAGCTCCGCCTCCGCTTTACTGTATTGCCCTTTTCTGAAGTATACCCCCGACAGGTTTAGACGGGCCGGGATTGCACCCGGGTCACTTTCGAGAGCGGCCAGCAGCGCCTTTTCCGCCTCTTCAAGATCGCCTGCACCCAGCTTGGCTTGGGCCAAAAGGTTGAGCAATAATGCTTGCAGATTGGGGTGAAGATCCATCCCGAGCCGCGCTTGTCGGGCAGCGCCCTCGAATCTGCCCTGTTTGAGCAGATTTGCAATCAACAGGATACGTGCATCCAGTGCGTTTGGAGTCGTCTTGAGCGATTCCCGCAGGGCGATCTCCGATTGCTCCAGATCGCCGCCGATATAACGGTAAAGCCCCTCGAGTGCGAACTGCGCATCAGAACCCAAATCCGCGCTCACCAACGACTTCAACAGCTCGTTTACCCCCTCTTCCCTCCGATCCAGGAGTAGATAGGCCTTTCCCAGAAGATGATGCAGTTCGGGAGATTTTTTAATGGAGAGTGCCTTTTCCAGATACTCCGATGCCGCCTTTGGTTGCTCCGTCCGCAATGAAATAATCCCCAGCAACTTGAGCGCCTCGAAGAAGTTGGGGTTCAGTGCTATGGCCTCCTTCAGTCGGCGCACGGATTCCTTCGTTCGTCCTTCCTTTATGAGTACGTATCCGAGGGTGTATAGCACCTGGGTCGAGCTGGAAACATCCAATGCCTTTTCCAGAAGGTCAACCGCGGCATGGTAGTCGGGCTGCTCCCGTCGGATCAGCGCCAGTGCCTCGAAATAATACCCCAAGCCCTTGCTGGGGGAACCTGCAGGAATTTCCTTCGCCACGCGGGCGATGGCAGGGTAATCACGCCGCTCCATGTGGATCTGGATCAGTGCTCTGAGGGCCGTTTCCTGCTCAGGTTCGATCCTGAGTACCCGCTGAAAGTAATCCACTGCCCGGGGCAAGTCATTGGTACGGCGAAATAGCAGTCCCAGCCCCAGCAGCGCCTTGGTATTGGTCGCATCACGTGCCAGGAGCGCCTGGTAGATTCTTTCAGCTTCTTTCGAATCTCCCATATCCAGCAGGATGTTGGCCAACAACAAGCGCAATGGGTCAGCACGTGCCGCTGGAACCAGTTGAATGGCCCGGGTGACGCTCCACCGGGCTGCGCGCCAATCCCCAAGCCCCGCCTGCGCGTATCCCAGGATTGCCAGCATTTCACCGTCATCCGGCTTGTCCTGGAGATGGGTCTGGGCCAGTTTGAGCACTTCCCGGAAATGCCGGGTCTCCAAAAGCTGACGGATTTTCGTACTGCCGGAAAACTGCCCAGAACCCGGTGGCGAGATGTAGATTGCGTGGGCTGTATTCCAGAAGACCGCCAGTTGCAAACATATGCCGATAAAAACCGCAACACCGAGACCTTTCTTTAATGCCATTTCATTTATCTCACGACTCATCACGATCTTAGTATCGGCGCAGGTAGCTGCAGACACCACTACTCAGAGCAGGTTGTCCAAAACGTGATCATACACGTTTCAAAGTCCACCACTTATTCAGCGGACAAAATCGACGGTACAGCACGGATGCGCATCCAGGCACCATAATGAACAGGAAGGAGTTTTCCAGATGCTTCGATCACCTACATAAACCTGTATTTTCAAAATCGAGAAGCGGAAAGGAGGCCCCAATCGGCCTCCTTCCCGCTGTGAGGGGAAAGACAGTCTATGCGTTGTATCTGGCGGGCATTATACGCCTGCGCCGTGATACGGCTACGCCGAGGAGACCAGTACCCAGCAATATCAGCGCGCCCGGTTCAGGCGTCCGGATGGTAAAATTGGCTGCCATGACCTGGTCAAATGGCAGCGCCCAAGACTGATCAAACACTGCAATGTCGGGCCCGGGCGTGGTCAGATGCTGTTCGAACAAGGGTCCTAAGGTGATATCAATGTCAGGGACGCCCAAAGCATTCACTATGCCCGGCAGATCCAGTCCCAGATGGGCAGAGAGGATCTCCAGATCGAACGTGGGGTCGATCCGCAGGGAAGTGGTATTGGTGAAGGTGTTGTCGAGGAAAAAAAGTGGGTGTGACGGTGGTTTCCTTTGCCACTGGTGTGTTGAACAGGACGCTGTCCCCCACTGCAACAGTCTTGGACTGCCCGTCACTGAGATCCAACTGTACCATCAACGTCGGGTCGAAGGTAAAACTCTGGACAACCTGGACGTTGGCGCCAACCAGGACGTCAATCAGATTGTAGCCGACCGATGCGCCGAAAATTCCAATCTCCGCGCCCAATGGCGGCAGGCCAAGCAGGGTTGTTGCGATCAGGTCAAGGTCGACATCGACGTCAAGGAGGGGATCCGAACCTATGCCGGAGGAAACGAGGTCTCCACTGGCGTTGGTCCCCGCCGTCGAGGTGTCGAGATCCGGAATCTGAGCCGTCGTGGTGATTGGTCCAATATCAAACGTGATGGCGGTGGTATTCGAGTCGATATCCACCAGATTGATCGTCTCGTTGATATCAATAGTCGGAAAATCCAGGGCGCCGCAGAGTACGACGCAAACTTCGAATCCCCCCTCCGCGTGTACGTCGAAGACAAAATCGAGAGTCAACGAGGCCTCGGGGAAGTTCGTGCTCATGGCGGTGGCGCCCTCGGCGAGCGAGGTGGAAAGAAGGAGCGGCGCACCCGCGCTCAGATCCTGCGGGTCAGGCCACTCGAACGTGGTGCCCACCGGGTACGCCACGTTGACCGAGCCGGAGTCAGCGGCGAGAGCGAGATCAAAACCGATCTGGCCATCCGTGCTGCCGGAAATCTCAGCGCCGTAGTCTCCGAGATCGACTGCGGGAATCGTCACCGCAGGTGTACAGACGCCCCACAGGCAAATTTCCGGAATCAGGGGGATCGCCGGCGTAGAGACCTCAGCGATATCTCCGATCGAGCCGGACTCGTTCCATTGCGGACCAATGAAATGGTTTATATCCAGGATTCCCGCCCCACCCGGCGCCCACATGCTCTGGTCCGTTGTCTCAAACGCTACGTCACTTGCGTACATTGCCGCTTGAACCGGGGCCTGCCAGAAAGCAAACAGGCAACCACCCCACAGTGCAACCAGAATTCCCCTCACTCTTTGCATGCCCATTTTGATATCCTTTATTGTTCATCCAGCGAAGAATCACGATCGAGTTCTAAATCACTGCAAATTTATTTTCCTGTCGTCGTAAGCGTTGCTGCGGAAATAAGGTCAAGACTTTAAGGTGATCACCAAAAAAGCAGCACGAACATCATGTTAAGTCAAGCATATTTTATGCCTTAAAAGATACCTCTTTGTTTTTGCAGTGTAATGTTCATATCAGAAACCATCATATAGTTAAGGAATGTAAAATAATCCGACACACTTTAATGATTATAAATCCTATTATTAAGCATATACCCATAAATTATGGCCTTTGTGCCCTTAATTTTTCATTCCAGAGCTCCACTGTAGATTGTTAACTAGCTGTAATAAAAGAAAATATCAAGGATCTGCGGTCCAGGGGGAAGGCTGGATTCGCAGCTTAGGGCAGGCCGATTGCAACTGTAAAGTTTTTCGACAAATGCGGCGAGTTCCAACCTGTGATTCGTCTAATTGACAACTCTGCGACCATTCGGTAGTTTGCTGGCAGGTAGAGAGTGGCGTTTATTTCCCCCTACGCCACATTAGACTTTCTTATCAAAAGATTCATATTCTAAAAAACAGCTCCCGGAGACCCTCCATATTTATCGCATGACCCAGCTATGAGGAACCATCCCTTTAGGCACCTTGTCTCGCGGGATCTCATATGGATCTGCCTGGTGCTGCTGGGTCTCCTCCTGCTCACAGTGCCATTCCTCACAAGCGGTCCAGACGTTTGGCTGGAAATCGATTGGATCGACGGCAGGAAGCTTTTTTCCATTGACGATGCGTATCGTTATTTCGCCGCCAAGAATGCCTTCCGTGTACCTACGATTTTCCTCTGGAATTATGTTATGCCACTGGCACTGCTGTTTGATGCGATAGTGGCCGCGCTGTCTTTCGACAATCTGCTAGTCATGCGATTGAGTCACGCCCTCGTAGGAATAGTGACTCTCGTAGTGATCGCCCGTGCCAGCCTTAGATCCGGATGTCACCCTATCCTGGCTGCTGCATCCGTTCTGATTGTAGGACTGATGCCTCTCTACGTGATCCTCTCTTCCAGTTTCTACGCGGAAGGTCTCTTTGGCTTGATGCTGGCCGTGGCTTTCATGCTCCTCATTGAGAAGAGAAACACCTCGCTTGCCATCATCGTGGGGCTGTTGCCATTGGTCCGGCCAGAGGGAGGAATATACTGCCTTTTATTCCTAATCTACTTCGGGCTTCGTCGAGATACCAAACAGGGTGTACTTGTTGCGTTGCCCAGTTTGATTTACCTGGTTGTTTTTCTTCTTATGCATTCGGGAGGCGGGATGTCCTTTCTCGGGTGGCGACTCGAATTGAGAAACATACTGTCACCGACGCTGGGCCAACAATCCGGTTCGGAGATTTCGCTGGATCGACTGTTAAATCCACTCTGGTGCGGTCTGGCTCTAGGCTCGTTGTTGATTCGCAGATACAGGAAGTGGTGGCCGATTCTCCTCGGGCCCTGGGTTCTGATTGGGATACAGGCATTGGCTATCACTCGAGGAGTGCAGGATTTTGAGCTCAGATACCTGTTCTCTGTCATCCCCATTTTCGGGATTGCCTGGGCATTTCCGATCCACTACTTGTTTCAGGCGAAACCCAAGTTGCGTATCCACAAGCGTCTGATCACGCTCCTTACAGCCGCGATTTTCCTTACCACCCTGGCAGGGCACATGTCGCAGTCTGAATGGTTACGCCAACTTTACGATCAGCTGGGGTCCTCTAAGCATAATTTGGCTAAAGGACAGGAAATAGAACGAGATCCGGATCAGGGTCTCAAACGATTCAACCCAAGGCCATTACGTGCCTTCGCTGGCAGAGTCGACACCTATGCGGGTGTCCATAAAGACATTCAAACCATCTTCGTTGCGAATCCAATCCCCCTGTATTTCCTCGACTTTTTGAAAAATGGGCCGCACATCGAGACCGTGTTGATTCCGCATAACGCAAATATAACGGCCAATTCCAATGGTTATTTCTTTGGATTCAGCCTGACAACATTGTCGTATCGCTATTTTAAGTTCGCTCCACCAGACCCTGCCCAGCCAGCCTCTGCGATGCTGATCCTCAATGATTCCGGCTATAGCCCCTTCACTCATTTGACCTTCGGCGAAAAAACCAGCCCTGGCATGTCTTTAGCACAGAGTAAGAAGGGCATTGTCGCAAATATACAATCCGGATCAATGCAGGCTTTTGCAGTAACATACTCGTCCCGGGACTCTGTTCAGTGGTCATTTTCCGAACCGTAAAAGTTTCATAGAACTCGCGCAAAAATAGCTTTCTATTTTTTGCATCTCCAGATTCCAAGGCTTGTACGCTATAAAAAAGATCCCCGCCGCAAGCGGACGGGGTATTAGATTGTAGGAGCGGCGCCCTCGCCGCGAAAACTCCGTAGATGGGTAAATCGCGGCGGGGCGCCGCTCCTACGAACGCTTCGTAGCAAGCTGAGGGGAATCAAACCTAAAGAAATTGAATGAGAACAGGAGCAGGCTTCAGCCAGCCAACAGCCAATTCGCGTTGACCGCAGTGCCCCGATTTAGATCGGTTTCAATAAAAAATCTGCCGCCCAGCCCTTCAACCCACTCAGGCATGCTATACAAACCCAACCCACCGTTTTGATCGGGAAAACCTTTCGCATAGACCTCAGTGAGATCAAAGCCCCGCCCATCGTCCTCGATCGACAGAGATAACTCATCCCCCTCTCTGTGCAGGGTGATCACTATTCGTGTGGCATTGGAATATTTGACGGCATTGTTCAACGCCTCCTGCACCACACGAAAAATTGCGGTTTTGTACTTGTCTGGAATTTGATCCTCCGACACTGTAAACGACGTCTCGATGGAAAATCCCGGCTTCGTCTCACGCAGGCGCCTGCAGTGGCATTGAATGACCAAAAGAACGCCAAGGTCGTCCAGCACAGAGGGACGAAGCGCCATGCAGATATTACGGACTTCGGTAAGCGCCTCTCTCACCAACAGGGGCAACGAGCAAAGATTCTCCCACTCATCACCTAGATACTCCTCGGCAGTTTTCCGCTCAATATGGGTAACGCAGCGTTGTACGCGCAGGCTGATTTCGGTCAGCGACTGGCAAACGGAGTCGTGCAGTTCCCGCGAGATCCGCTTTCGTTCCGCCTCCTGGGCATTGAGCAGGGAGAGTGGAAGATTTTCTGAACCCGAACTGGAATGACTCCTGCCGCAACCCGCAATGCGGCCATCGGCCAATTCTACTGGACTAAAGTCGAGGCTCTCATACCGCTTGGCCATTTCAGGCATGTTGTTGATGCCTGGACGGCCGCGCCGCCCGCCAACAGATTCCTTGACGACTTTCAGTCTCTCCATCCGATATATCCCCCGTAGTATATGGCCAAGTGCTATGTTTTTTGTTTCACGCCCGTTTGCCGTCCGCTGTGCCAGGCTATTATTTGATGAAATACCATGCAAACCATGTGCCACTACTAAAAACTAGCGCCACCAGTTTGATATATGTCACGTTTCTTGAGACCCATCCAGCTGGAAATTACTTAGTGGAAAGTATCCCGACACCGTAAATACCCTAGGTTTTTTTGCTAACCCATTGTTTTTTCTTGTTTTTTTATTTTTTTCCTTCTGTTGCCGCAGCTAACTACTGTAAAGAATACCGACACTCCCCATCTTGACATCTATAACTAATTGTTTTTTATATATTTTATCTTAATCCAGTGACCTGTCCGCAAACTGCGCACCCTGTTTCTTAAGCAAAAACTAAAGAACACCCTACCCATCATAGTAGGGTTTCACCAAATTGATCAATAGCAGCAACGATATTTAAATATAGCGGCAGTGGGCAAGGCACGATTAGATAGTAATTTCAATGCGCTGCTTCATGATTTTGCCATTTTTTATGGCGATTTTAAGATTTTGGCTGGCATGTATATATGGTGAATGGTCAGCCAGGATTTAAAATCAACCGCATGAAGCAGAATACGGGACTCTCCCACTGGTCCTGTTAATCTCGGAGGAGAGAAAAATGAAGAAGAGGATCTTATTGTTAGGACTCGCGATCGCGATGCCGTTGTTTAGCGGCCAGGCTTCAGCGGCGGTGAGGCACCTGTATCTCGCTGCCACAGACGGCATGATGTATCTGCCTAACCACAACGGGTATGCGCCAAATACGCCGACCACAGGGGGTGTCGACCAGGCTGCGGCAGACTACCGCAAAGTCTATATCCGCGGCTTCTGCGATGACGTGGATGGCACCGCAGCCCTGCCGGGCTGTGCCAACATGCCGTCGGCATAGGTTTCATCGCACTGGCCGGCATCGCGGTGGAGACTGCGGTGGTGATGATCGTCTATCTCAATCAATCTTATACCACCGCAGCAAACATCGCTGCCGCTCAGGGACGGAAGATGACAAAGAGTGAGTTGCGGGAGGCAGTGATCAAGGGGGCGGTACTGCGAGTGCGGCCAAAGATCATGACCGTGGCCAGCGTTATTCTCGGTTTGTTGCCGATCCTGCTGGCGAGCGGGGCCGGGTCGGATGTGATGCGGCCGATCGCCGCGCCAATGGTAGGTGGCATGTTGAGCGCAGCGCTGCTCACTCTGGTGGTGGTCCCCGCCGCCTTCTTCGTTTGGAAAGAGCGGCAGAGCAATTAAACCACCCCACTGCAAGCAGACGGGCCATTAAAATGTAGGATGTGGTGACGACTGCATGGATGCAGGAGGTAGAGCAACGCATGGAGCAGTTGCCGAATGAAACGAACCGCATCAATCGCGACAGATGCGCATCGCTACGCTCAGCACATCCTACAATTCCGAGTTTTCCGTACTTTCGTGGGGTAGCTATATAGTTACTTAAGTGTCCGTCCGGAAACAAGTGAATATTTGTAGCCTGGATGATGCGCAGCGGAATCCAGGAAGATAAGTGGCTGATTCATAGCCTACTCCCGGATTACGCAAGCTCCATCCGGGCTACGCAATTGGTTTCCAGATAAATATCACCTATCGCTTTTAGAAACTCCAGCGATATCCGAGGGTGAAAAAGTAATCGAGAAAGGTATCGGTGGACACCGAGGTCTCCTCTTTATGCCAGTTGCCGCCACCCTCCACCTCGAACACCAGATCGCTTCTGAAGCGGTAGTCCGCCTGCAGGGTCCCGCCGGCGGTGATACGGGTCCCACCATCGTCATTGTTGCGGTACGAGAGATTGACCCGTGGGTTGACTCTCCAGAGATTGGTAATCGGATAGCGGCTGTTGCTCTTACTAAAGTGACACTGCCAAACTTTTATAGTTCATTATAATATGTATGTAATATTTTCTTTCAGACATTTTCTTCAGAATTGTATACACCAACATTGTAATTGTAGCTAGTTTGCTATATAATTGATAAAAAATGCTTTTAAAATCAACAACAAACCTCATAAAAAGTTTTTATTATATATTTTATATATAATTTATATATCAACTACACATGTAAAGAAATTGTTACATATTCAAAAATCTTCCAATTTAAACAGCAAATGAATACCTTTATTAACCAATCTGATGTTTAAATAACCAACCAAAGTAAAAAGACGTGCAGTCATGTCGCATTACTGAGAAGTGACACCCATTAAGTTCATATTCTAAACAGGTTGGTCTAGTGGAACCTGACAAGTGAGAAAAACCCATTTATAAACCTCCCGCTAAGCCTGTATCTGGAGAAACTGGCTCAGAACCACAGTTATGAGCCAATGACCTAGAGTAAACAGGCAAGTATGTATTGGCATGCAGGTCAGCATATCATTCATACACCCAGTTTCATAAATAACTTGGTCAAGCATTATGTGCTGCAGTAAAAATAGCTTCATAACACAGAGTAGGCTTGGTTGGCAACTCTAATACGATTTTTCCGCTGATCTCATTTCAAATTCATTTGTAAAAACTTACTCTACTGTCCAACTGCAACATGTTAATCATTTATGCAACTTTGTATGTAGTTTTTGTGAAATCATCAGACAAATATAAATTACTTAATGTTTGGTCAAACATTAAGTGAAGTGAAATTAGGCATTTTTAAACGCGATGTTACTAAACTTTTTTAAATGCGGATTACATAAACTATTCACACTACATGTTTTGGACACCAACAAACCAGATTTGGTGATAGGCTAAATCGCTGAGGATGGCTTTTTAAATAGATATATTAACATTTTTATCAGGGTTCTGTACACTAAGGCCCTCAGGATGATTTCAAATTTCAAAGGCCATTTCAAGAATTTGGGCTGAGCTGTTCAGCGTCCAGTTGGTCTGCGCCAAAAAGGTCGTCAGCCGATTATGGAAGATATCGTAATCCACCAGACCGAAGAACGAGCGTTGATCGTCGAAATAGCGTGCCTCACCGCCCACTGCCCTGCGGTCCACCAGATGGTCGACCCGTTGCTCGATGGCGAACAGGGTGATGTCGGTATCGTAGAAGAGTGAGGCCAGCTCTGCATTTCCGCCGACGAACCACTTGTCGTCGCGGATAAAAACATCGCTGGACTTCTCCACCGGGATACCCGAATAGACGTTAAGCCTGACGTCCTCGGAAAACTGGTAACCGATGACGCCCCCGTCAAATCTGTTGAGGATACCGCTCGAACGGAAGCGTTGGCGGCCGAAACGCCCGACCACGCCCTCGGCGCGTCGCTCCACCTCGAAAAAAGCATCGGTCAGCGCCTCCCGGTTGCCTGACCCATTGCCCAACAAATCGATGTCATAGGAGCCGTTCAACTGCAGCCGCATGTCGACATCGGCACTGGAACGACGCACACTCAGATCGATGCTGTTATTGACCTGAGAGCGGGTGACACTCTCGTCATCGTCAACAAAATCACTCTCGATGCCGTCCCGCTGGTAGGACTGAAAAAAACTGCCAAAAATCTCCCACTCCGCTTCCCGCTCGCCGGCAACTGCCCGGGTCGGCTCGCGCAGCTTCTCCTTGGGTTGCTCCGCCGCCGAAATCAGGCCGACGAGACGCTGGTTCACTCGCACAGAGTCAGAGCCTTCTGGATAGAGCTCCAGGTAACGGCGGTATTCCGCCTTGGCATGAGCAATCTGACCATTGCGCTCCCGCGCCAGACCGAGCAATTCGAGCACCTCCTTCGCAAATAGATTGTCCGGCTCCTCCATGATTGCCGTCAGCATGCGGATAGCCTTCGGGTAGTCCTTGGCGGTCATGATCTCGCGGGCCTTCTCCATCATCCGGGCAAGCCGTTCAGGAACCGGCTTCACCTCCTGTTTCGGTAACATCAGCGGTGCCTCCCCCGCTTCGGGTGACGCATCTGTGTCTCTCTGAATACGAGACTTCTCTTCGGCCGAAACCCGGTCCACCCAACTATTGGGATAGAAGTGACGGATCTCCTTTTTGAACCGTTCCGCCTCGGCAGCAGACCGAAAAAAGCCCAGACGCAGCCGGTACCACTGCTGGTCGTCGACCTCCGTCTGCGTAGTATAGAGCCGTCGCCCCGTCGGCACAGGCACAGGTGCAACCTTCTTGAAATCGATCGGCTGCTGCTGTGAATGCAGGTTCAGGGCGAAATCTCCGCCCACGAATTGCGGCTTGTCTCCTGGCTGTACCACTACAGCAGGAAGTTCAGAGACTGCTGGAATCTCCGTGGGCGGCACCTCAAACAGCGCCCCTCCCTCCGGTTCATCAAGCTTTATACTTTCAACCTTTTTCTCCTTTTTCAGCACCACAGAAATCGAGAAAAAACCTTTGCCCTGGGTGATCTCATACTCACCAATCGAAGTGGAGAATGAGAGCAACATGGTAGAGTTGCCGATCAGTTCTCCATTGAAGACGACCCGCTCCAGTGGAATCTCGGCACTCGGCTTCCAGGAGAGGGTCTCGCTACCGGTGAGAAATTCCTCTTCCGTACCCGGGGTAACAACCGGTTTCACGCGGATCACAATCTCGTTTCTGGCACTGTTCACCAGATCGCTGACCACACGCACCGGGAGATTGAAAAAGATCGAGATCCGATTCTCCTCCTCCCCGAACCCGGCATCGATCCGGTCCATCACCCGTGACTTGGCCATGGCTCCGGTGGTTATCGATAGCGACAGCAGCATCAGCAGAGTGGCTGCCCAGAACTTTCCCGCTATTTTTTTCATTACATACCTTTTGTCTATTATTGTTTTGGAAACAGGTTGGTCCAATACAAACCTCGGGAGGCGATGAATCACTTGGCGAAGATTCACCAGCCTCCCGACCAATTACTGGATTGTAGAATATAACGCAACGGGCCGGGCACCATTCCCTGGTAACCACTCCCAAGACTCATCGTTAATCGAAATCCCCGTCGCTCACTCTGTGCTCACGCTGTCTGTACTTCTTTATCGTCGTCATTGAACTGTCAGTATAGACATGACATGGACCGCTGCAGTCGCGCAGTTCGGTAACCGTATACTTGCGATCAGGGTTCTCATGCTTCTTGTGCGGACCCGATTCATAATCCCCGGCGTGGCAACCCGCACAGTCGGGGGCATAACCTGCGTTACGCCAGGTCACCACCTGACTGTTGCTTGCATGGCAACTGGTACAAGCCAGGTTGGAACGGTGATCCCCCGGATAACTTCCCGAGTTATGGCGATAGACCAGGGTCGGCAGCCAACCGGTGGTGCGGTGGCAGCTATCACATTGCTGCGTGGTCTGGAAATGACCGGCGTGCTTGCCCTCTGCCTGATTGCCGTTGTGGCAGGTGGAACAACTGCCGGTCACCGTGTTGTGATCGAAGCGCACCGAAGTCCAGGTAGTTTGCGAAAGGTGACAGCTATCGCAAGCCGCCGTGGTCTGGACGTGACTGCTGTGCTTACCGGTGGCGGTGGTGCCGTTGTGGCAGCTCTGGCAAGTCCCCGTAACGCCTCCGTGATCGAAACGCACTGCGGTCCAGTTCGTCTGCGAGATATGGCAGGTATCGCAACCGGCAGTGGTCTGGATATGACTGCTGTGTTTGCCGGTGGCAGTAGTGCCGTTATGGCAGCTCGCACAGCTGCCGGTGACTCCGGTATGGTCGAGGCGCACTGCAGTCCAGCTCGTCTGCGAGATATGACAGGTTTCACAACCGGCAGTGGTCTGAATATGACTGCTGTGCTTGCCGGTCGCGGTGGTGCCGTTGTGGCAGCTCGCGCAGCTGCCGGTAACTCCGGCGTGGTCAAACCTCACCGCGCTCCAGCTCGTCTGTGAGATATGGCAGGTATCACAACCAGCGGTGGTCTGCACATGGCCACTGTGCTTGCCGGTAGCCGTGGTGCCGTTATGGCAACTCGCGCAGCTGCCGGTGACTCCGGCGTGGTCAAAACGCACTGCGGTCCAGCCCGTCTGCGAGATGTGGCAGGTTTCGCAGCCGGCGGTGGTCTGCACATGACCACTGTGCTTGCCGGTAGCCGTGGTGCCGTTGTGGCAGCTCGCGCAGCTGCCGGTGACTCCGGC
>NZ_JAAVSH020000001.1:1242547-1266190 GCF_011947365.2 endosymbiont of Lamellibrachia barhami | reverse complement strand
ATGGTGTACTTCCCGTTCAGTTACGTATTGCTACTGCGGTCAGTTCGTCTGCGAGATATGGCGGTATCAACCGGCAGTGGTCTGGATATGACTGCTGTGTTTGCCGGTGTGATGTTGCCGTTATGACAGCAGCTCGCACAGCTGCCAGTGACTCCGGTATGGTCAGGCGCACTGCAGTCCAGCTCGTCTGCGAGATGACAGGTTCACAGCAAACGTGGTCGCAGATATGACTGCTGTGCGCGGTGCGGTGAACGCCGTTGTGGCAGCTCGCGCAGCCGCCGTAACGCCGGCGTGGTCAACCTCACCGCGCTCCAGCTCGTCTGCGAGATATGGCAGGTATCACAACCAACGGTGGTCTGCACATAAGCCACTGTGCTTGCCGACCCAACCGTGGTGCCGTTATGGCAACTCGCGCAGCGCAGTGACTCCGGCGATGGTCAAAACGCACTGCGGTCCAGCCCGTCTGCGAGGATGTGGCAGGTTTCGCAGCCGGCGGTGGTCTGCACATGGCCACTGTGCTTGCCGGTAGCCGTGGTGCCGTTGTGGCAGCTAGCGCAGCTGCAGTGACCCGGCGTGGTCAAAACGCTGCGGTCCAACCCGTCTGAGAGAGGATATGGCGGGTATCGCAACCGGCGGTGATGCACACATGACCACTGTGCGCGGTGGCGGTAATTGCCGTTGTGGCGCTCGCGCAGCTACCGGTGACTCGGCGTGATCAAACCGCACGGCGGTCAGCCAAAATCCTGTGAGATGTGGCAGGTTTCACGCCAGCCGGCGGTGGTCTGCATGATGCACTATTAGCGCCGGTAGCGATAGTGCCGTTAAGGCAACTCGCACAGCTACCGGTGACTCCGGCGTGGTCAAAACGCACGGCGGTCCAGCCTGTCTGTGAGATGTGGCAGGTTTCGCAGCCGGCAGTCGTCTGCACATGACCACTGTGTTTACCGGTAGCCGTGGTGCCGTTATGACAACTCGCACAGCTGCCGGAGACCAGACCATGATCGAAGCGCACTGTATTCCAGGCGTTGGTCGAGATATGGCAGCTATCGCACTGGCCAGTGGTTAAGACATGGCTGGAGTGTTTGCCCGTAGCCGATGTACCGTTGTGACAGCTGCTGCAGGTGCCTGCCACGCCATCGTGGCGGAAGGTACCCACGAGCCAGGTTGTAGTGGTGGTGTGGCAAGTATCGCAGGCAGCAGTTGTCTGAATGTGAGTGCTGTGCTTGCCGGTCGCGGTGGAACCGTTGTGGCAGGATGCACAACTGCCGGTCACGTTGCTGTGGTCGAAGCGCACACTGCTCCAGGAGGTCTGGGAAGTGTGGCAGGCATCGCACTGGGCGGCGGTCTGCACATGACCGGCGTTCTTGCCGGTGGCCGTCGTCCCATTGTGACAGGTGTTGCAGGAACCGCTTGCCGCACCGTGGTCAAAACGCACGCTGGTCCAATTCGAGTTGGAGATATGACAACGACTGCATTCGCCGCTGGTCTGAACATGGCCTGAGTGTTTACCGGTCGCCGTGGCGCCATTGTGACAGCTTGAGCAGGTACCGTTCACACTCCCATGATCGAAGCGCACGCTCTTCCAGTTCGCCTCCGAGGTATGGCAGACATCACACTGGGCAGCAGTATTCACATGGCCGGCACTCTTACCGACTGAAGTGATGCCGTTATGACAGCTGGAGCACCTGCCAGCCGCGCTCTCGTGCCTGAAGTTGACCGAGGTCCAGGCCTTGGTCGATATATGGCAGGTGTCGCACTGGGAAGCTGTGGTCACATGGGCGCCGTGCTTGCCGGTGGCGCTGCTGCCGTTATGGCAGGAGCTGCAGGTGCCAGTGACGTTTGCATGATCGAAGGTACCGGTACGCCAGGTTTGCGTGGTGTGGCAGGTGTCACACTGTCCCGTCGTCACAATGTGCGTTGAGTGCTTGCCCGCAGCGTTCGCACCATTATGGCAGGAGCTGCAGCTACCCGTTGCATTGGCGTGATCGAATCTGCCGCCGCGCCAGGTCTGGATCGTGTGGCAAGTGTCACACTGTCCCGTCGTCACAATGTGCGTGGAGTGCTTGCCGGTGGCATTCGCCCCATTGTGGCATGAGCTGCAGCTACCCGCTGCATCAGCATGGTCAAAGCTGCCGCCAAGCCATGTCTGGGTCGTGTGACAAGTGTCGCACTGGGCACTGGTCTTGATGTGTTTGCCGCCTTTGCCGGATGCATTGACGCTGTTGTGACAGGAGGAGCAGGTGCCGGCAACATTGGCATGATCGAAGACACCGCCACGCCAAGTCTGAGTCGTGTGGCAGGTATCGCACTGTTCGGTAGTCCTGATGTGCCTGCCCGGTTTGCCGGTGGCCTTGGAGCCGTTGTGGCAACGTGTACAGGAAGCGGTGTCAAGTTGGGTGTGATCGAGCTTGGCGATCGCCCACCGACCAGTGGAGTGGCAGGTATCGCACTGTGCAGTGGTCTGCGGGTGGTCGCTGGCCTTGCCCAATGCCCTACTTCCGTTATGGCAGCTGGTGCAGGTACCGAGAACCGCCACATGATCGACCCTTCGAACCTTGCGCCAACTGAAGGATGAGTGACAGAACTGACAGTTATTGGTAGTCGCTATGTGAGCAACTGTCTTGCCCGCAGCCTTGTTCCCATCATGGCAACGTTCGCACGTATCTGTGACACTGCCGTGATCAAAACGGGCTACCCGCCAGGTTGACGAAGTATGGCAGTTATCGCAGGTATCTTCGCTCTTGATATGGTTCGCCCCCTTGCCTTCCGCCCGGGCGCCATTATGGCAACTCGCGCAACGGGTGGGCGTCCCTTTGAAGATGGCGTTGGTATGGCACTGCTCGCACTCGACCCGCTTGTGACCGCCGGTCAGGGGAAAACCGGTCATAAAATGATCGAAGGACTCCGCAGCGGATGCACTGTTCCAAACGGTCTGGAATGCCGTCAGGGATAGGGTAAGGAGCAGCATCGTCACCATTCTGCCGATCGATCTGCTTCTCATCAGGTTTACCTTTGCCATTTGTCTAGTCCCACCATGTGCGTTTATCGCAATAATCATTTCATTTTCACTTCGCTGAAGGAGTCGCTGCTATGGCAGCGTTTGCATTTTCTGCCGTAGGCTCCGCGGTGTTTATCTTGCTGCCGATGGCAGCTGTAACAATCCTTGCCCAACTTTTTGTCCGAGGTTTTTTCCCGGTGACAGGCATGGCAGTTCAGCCCTTCGTGGCTGCCTTCGAGCTTAAATTCTGTTTGAGCATTGTGATCGAACATCCATATCGTCCATCCGTTCGGCGAATGGCACGTTTCACATTGCTCGGACAAACGCCCTTTGTGCGAGTCATCACCAGAGTGGCAGGAGACGCACTCGGTCTTCTCATCCTTGTATTCGCTGGAGAGATGGCACTCTTCACAGGCCAGCGCGTTGTGCTGGCCGATTAAGGGGAAACGGGTCAGATCGTGGTCGAAAAAAACTTTCGCGTCCCAGCCATCGGTGTTGTGACACCGGACACACACCTTGCCCTGTTGCTCCTTATGCACGTCATCGTCGGCATGACAGGCGATGCAGGTGGTTTCCAGCGCCTGTTTCTCTTTCTGCGCAGAGGTATGACAGGCCTCGCAAGGCAATTTTGTATGGCGGCCGTCAAGGATGAATTTAGTATCTTTTGCGTGATCAAAACCGATCTCAGCCCACCCCTTAATGGAGTGACAGTTGTGACACTCCCTGCCGTTCACACCTCGATGCACGTCATCCAGGCGGTGGCAGGCGTAACAATCCTTTTCCAGTTTTTTCTTGTACAGAGGCCCTTTGTGGCAACTGTTGCAAGCAAGTTTGCGATGCCGGTATTGCAGCTTGTATTTGGTATCGCGGTCGTGATCGAACCTGACTTCGTTCCACTTCTCGGTGGTGTGGCACTCCTTGCATTTTTCACCAAACTGCCCGCCATGGATGTCATTGATCTGATGGCAGAGATGACACTCCTTAGGTGTCTTCTTGTAACGCTCACCGGGATGGCAGAGCTTGCACTTGAGATCCAGGTGCTTGCCTTCGAGCTTGTATTCGGTGTCTTTGTTGTGGTCGAAATCAAAATACTTCCAACCACGCTCCACATGACATTTATCGCACTTCTCACCCAGACCACCGCGATGAGGATCGGCCTCCTTATGGCAGTCGACACATAAGGAAAGCTCTACAAAATACTTTTTGCCCTGTTCATGACAAGAGTTGCAGGGGACCTGTTTGTGCAGCCCCTTCAGCTTGAAATCCGCTGCTTCGTGTAAAAAGGAACCCTCATCGAACAATACCACCCGTGCGCCGCGCCCCTTATGATCAGTATGACAGTGCTTGCAGGAAACCTTGTCGGGTTGCGCCTTGCGACCGTGGTAACCCTCCTTCAGCTTAATATCATTGGCGATATTTGCGTGGTCATGGCAGCCGAGGCAGAGCTGACTCTGTCTTTTCTGCTCAAGCTTTTCGTGGCATTTTTCGCACTCATCCTCAAACGCCGCATGCCCCTCGATCACGTCACCTGGCATCAACAGGCGATCGAAAACCCCAAAGGCCTGCCGGACAAACGCCCATCGTGCGATCATCACCAGAGTGGCAGAGACGCACTCCGGTCTTCTCATCACTTGTATTCTACGCTGGAGAGATGGCACTCTTCACAGGCCAGCGCGTTGTGCTGGCCGATTAAAGAAACGGGCGGGTCAGATCGTGGTCGAAAAAAACTTTCGCGTCCCAGCCATCGGTGACTGTGACACCGGACACACACTGCTGCCCTGTTGCTCCTTATGCATCATCATCGGCATGACGGTGGCGATGCAGGTGGTTTTCCAGCGCCTGTTTCTCTTTCTGCACAGAGGTATGACCCAGGCCTCGCAAGGCAATTTTATGGCGGCCGTCAGGATGAATTTAGTATCTTGCGTGATCAAAACCGATCTCAGCCCACCCTTGATGGGTGACAGTTGTGACACTCCTGCCGTTCACACTCGTGCACGTCATCCAGGCGGTGGCAGGCGTAACAATCGCCTCCAGTTTTTCTTGTACAGAAGAGGCCCTTTGGCAGGCAACTGTTGCAAAACGGGGGTTACGATGCCGGTATTGCAGCTTGTATTTGGTATCGCGGTCGTGATCCGAACCTGACTTCGTTCACTTCTCGGTGGTGTGGCACTCCTTGCATTTTCACCAAACTGCCGCCATGGATGTCATTGATCTGATGGCAAAGATGACACTCCTTAGGTGTCTTCTTGTAACGCTCACCGGGATGGCAAAGCTTGCACTTGAGATCCAGGTGCTTGCCTTCGAGCTTGTATTCGGTGTCTTTGTTGTGGTCGAAATCAAAATGCTTCCAGCCACGCTCCACATGACATTTATCGCACTTCTCACCCAGACCGCCGCGATGAGGATCGGCCTCCTTATGGCAGTCGACACATAAGGAAAACTCTACGAAATACTTTTTGCCCTGTTCATGACAGGAGTTGCAGGGGACCTGTTTGTGCAGCCCCTTCAACTTGAAATCCGCCGCTTCGTGTAGAAAGGAGCTCTCATCGAACAATACCACCCGTGCGCCGCGCCCCTTATGGTCAGTATGACAGTGCTTGCATGAAACCTTGTCGGGTTGCGCCTTGCGACCGTGGTAACCCTCCTTCAGCTTAATATCGCTGGCGATATTTGCGTGGTCATGGCAGCCAAGGCAGAGCTGACTCTGTCTTTTCTGTTCAAGCTTTTCGTGGCATTTTTCGCACTCATCCTCAAACGCCGCATGCCCCTCGATCACGTCACCTGGCATCAACAGGCGATCGAAAACCCCAAAGGCCTGGACGGTTGTATTTGGGACGAAAGCAAACATCAGCAAAATGAAGGTATATGGGAGCCGCAAAATGATGTCACAGAACCGGTCAAGGCTCTCTCTCAGTAGATGTGGACTGCATAGATATGGATAAACCCGGTTACCAGCATCATGAAAAACAGCGGCAGATGCAGGACATGCCACAGGGAAAAGAGACGCTCGTAAAAATGCAGTTCAAGAATACGAACCGAGGCTCGCTTGTGTGTGCCAATGAGCAACCTTACGGTTTTTCTATAGCTGCGGGTTCGCTCTGGCTTCCAACCCAATTCCTTGGCAGATTGCTTTAGCTGCCGGTTAAACTCCCTTTGGATGTGCCTGTAAAGTACAGGGGCCTCGATACGGATGCGCAGCCAGTTGACGAAGCTCTTGAACAGGCTTTCATGCACGTTGACGACCCGCCCTTCGAACCGGGCCAGGCGCTCTTTGGTCCCTGGCGCCAGTTCGAACAACCGGCCAAGTTTGCGGGTCAGCAACGCGGAATCCGATTTCAGTCTGTTAAATTTGATTTTGCCGCCATGGAGACCGTAGTGGATCCTGGAATAGACAAAACGGCCCGCCAGACCGCTGATCGCCACGGTAATCATGCTGAACAAGGCCACCCGGCCGTTGAGCGAACCGAGATGAAAATTGCTGTGCAGCATCACCAGGGTCGGGCCAAGCACACCCATTAACATATGGAAACGAAACCAGAATTTCACGGTGAGCATCTGCTTCATCCACCCAACCCGTTTGCGCAACGAATAGAGCAGCAGCAGCAGCATCATGCTTCCGCCAACAATGCCGAGCGCATATCCCAGTCCCTCTTCAGGCGTCAGGATCAGTTCATCGCGGTTGATCCAGCCAGAATAGAGCACTAACGTAACAAATAGCGTAAGCAACCAGCCCCCGAAACCTGAAAACTGACCATTTTCTGGCAGCACATCGCTACCGTCGGCCGCAGCCCGTTTTTTTTCTATCTGTTTCACAGAATTCAACACAATTCCACTCATTGCGACTTCGCCTGTTTATAATTGTCTGGTGTTTCCATATCGATAGCGTCTTGCTTCTGTGTAGAAGCTGCCTCTTGGCGACGCCGATTCGGCTGCCCGAAAAAACCACCGCTAATATTTGGGAATTATTTACCAATTACGGTTACATTTTAACTGGCCCGACGCTCCCTGCATACACCTGATCGGCAACGAATCCCATAACATGAGCCTTCGATCACACCATGGCTGCTGTGCAGTGCTGAAACATGAAACAGTTCGCATTGTTCCTGAGCTGCTGTGTCTATCTCAGGCTGAAATTGCAAATTTATGCCACGCCGAGCGGCGCAGGCTGGATGAATGAGCCACTTGACCAGGATTGCCCGCCCCCTCCCGATGCGACTCCAGGCCAAACAGCGAAAACATCTATTTGATAAGCTGTATTTAGATGTAAAAACTCATCACGTACACTCCGAATCCTGGTATATCAACGCCTCCACCTCTGCCGTGGTGGCAGGTACGACCTCGATATTCTCAAAATAAAAAACCATAGCGACGCTACATACGAGTAAAAGTGCAGCGATCGTATAGGACGCCACCGCTGTCGCATCGTCGTTGACCTTTTCCGGTCGACCAATTCCAGTCATCTTCAAGCACCTCTTAGCTTTTCTTCTCTTAATAGTGAAAATTTAGATGATAGAAAAAATAATAACTGCCGGTAATATTGGGCAAGATCGGACTGAAAATCTCCTAGTTTCCCAGTTGGAAAAGATGAATTTAACAGGTAGGTAAACACCCCAGTTGTCTTGTGGGGTAGTAACCAATAGCAAATCCAGTATATTGCAGATAAACAATGACTTACCTTAATACTAGGACTACGAATATGTATATTTCGTGTTGACATCCCATTATCAGGGCTGCACTGAACAGCAAACTGCGCAATAACGCCGAATGAATCCAGGGAAAGTTTGGCTATAATCCCTAGTGCATTAGGGACGCAGACAATCCTGCCGACATGAGTATCGAGTAAAAGGGGATCGTTTTCGTCCAGTAAATCAAGTACTAAATTCCGCTAATTGCAGCTTGTGGGGGGGGGTGCATGGAAAAACAATTACGAGTCGTTATCGCTGAAGACCATACAATTCTGAGGGCAGGATTGAAGTCGCTATTGGAAGGCACTTCGGATTACAGTGTCGTCGGAGAAGCGGAAAACGGACGCGAAGCCATTCGCTGTGTCGCGGACAAGAAACCGGACTTGGCGATCATGGACCTGAATATGCCCAGCATGAACGGGATGGACGCCGTGCAGGAGATACGCAAAAGGTTTCCTGAGACAAAGATCCTGGTATTAACCGTCCACAATGCGGAGGAGTATGTCCTGGCAAGCCTGAATGCGGGCGCTAACGGATATATCCTCAAAGATGCAACCCATTCTGAACTCCTGGTCGCGGTTGAACGGGTAATGAATGGCAAGACCTACCTCAGCCCCGACATTACCGACAAAGTTGTGCAGGGATATCTGATCGGTCAAAAGAATTCTGAACCTGCGACCGAATGGGACACCATCACCAAGCGTGAGAAACAGATCCTGAAATTGGTGGCGGAGGGGCACACCAACAAGAGCATGGCAGAATTCCTCTGTATCAGTATCAAAACAGTGGAAAAACACCGGGCCAATCTGATGAAGAAACTCGATCTTCACAATGCATCGGCGCTTACCACTTATGCCTTGAATAAAGGCATCGTCTCCCACTGATCGTTACTTTTTGACAGCAGGATCAAGAAATAAAGTGTAAACCGAGAGATTGCCACGATTTTCCCAGACAGGCAGGATTGTTTCCTGCCCTATCTTGCCGGCGTATTGCGCCACCCGCAAATTGATACTTGCCGGCAAGGGCCTGGGACAGCCATACAGTTTCCGCAAAAATCCTTTCTCTTTACCCACCCTTCTGGAGAAAAAATCCGATTGTCGCAGTTGATCCAGTCGGCATATAACAGCAAAATATCGGGCAATGTCAGTCACCAGCCGGAAAACCGACCGTAATCCAGCGGCACCATTGTAATCCACCACGACTCATTTCCTGGCCACCTGTTGTGCAGAATTCAACATAGTTCCGCTCATTACGACTTCGCCTCGTATATGATTATTCAATATTTTCATCAAACCGCCGATTACATCGTAACTGCCCTACAGCTACGCTAAAATATGAAAGAGTCCGTATTGCTCCTCAGCTACTACCTCCCCCCCCTGCTCCTGATCTGGGGCATCTACCTGGGTCTGAAGAAGCTTAAACATCGCCACAGCCACTCAATCTGGCAAGAGGAATCGGAAGCCGGTCTGACCGAGCCAGCCTCCCTGCATCCGGTGATAGATCCCAAGCGGTGCATGGGTTGCGGCAGCTGCGTCAGTGCCTGCCCCGAGCAGAACAACCACTCTGTTCTCGGACTGATCGGCGGCAAGGCCAAGCTGATCGCACCCACCAACTGTATCGGCCATGGCGCCTGCAAGACCGCCTGTCCTTTTGATGCCATCACCCTGGTATTCGGCACCGAACGGAGGGGAGTCGACATCCCCGTGCTCAAGCCCAACTTTGAAACCACCATGCCCGATATCTTCATCGCCGGGGAACTGGGAGGCATGGGTCTGATCCGCAACGCTATCGAACAGGGAGTCAAGGCGCTCGATGCATTAATGGAAGGCCGTAACCCACAACACCCCCATGACTACGACGTAGTCATCGTGGGGGCCGGTCCGGCGGGTTTCTCCGCCGCGCTTCGGGCGCACGAATTGGGCTTGAACTACCTGGTGGTGGAACAGGATTCTCTGGGAGGCACTGTGTTTCAGTTTCCCCGTGGCAAGCTGGTGATGACGGCACCGGTGGAACTTCCTCTGGTGGGCAAGGTAAAGTTTACCGAAACCACTAAGGAGGAACTCCTCGAATTCTGGAGCCGGGTGGAAAAAAAGACCGGGATCCACATCAGCTACCAGGAGAAGGTGGAAAACATCGAGCCGCACGGCAAGGCAGGATACCGGATCACCACTTCGAAGGACGAGTACAACACACTCAAGGTATTACTCGCTATCGGCCGCCGCGGCACTCCACGTAAACTCGGTGTACCAGGGGAGGAGCAGAGCAAGGTTGTCTATCGGTTGATTGACCCGGAACAATACCGGGGAGAACACGTCCTGGTGGTGGGTGGCGGTGACAGCGCCCTGGAGGCCGCCACCTCCATCGCGGAACAACCGGGGACTACGGTCACCCTCTCCTACCGCAGCGGCTCCTTCTCACGGGCCAAAAAGAAAAACCGGCAGAAGGTGGAAACTGCAGATGAGAATGGAACCTTGCAGGTCCTGATGAACTCAAACGTCAAGTCATTCACCGAGAAACAAGTCACCATTGAACAACAGGAAGACCTCATCGAAATACCTAACGATGCGGCCATCGTCTGCGCCGGCGGTATACTGCCGACCGGATTCCTGAAACAGATAGGCGTAGAAGTCGACACAAAACATGGCACCGCATGATCGCAATCTCCGGCATTTCCCGGGTTTCACCGTTACCCTGCTCTGCTCTCTTCTGCTCTCCATCATGCCCCTGTCGGTTGCTGCGGAGACACTGGAAGAGGCGCGGACCGCAGTGCGAATGCGCCAATTCGAGAAGGCGGTAGAGATCTACGAGCAACTGGCTGAGGCTGGGGATGCAAAGGCTCAATATGCCGTTGCAGGCATGTACCGGGCCGGAAAAGGGGTAAAAAAGGATTTTTCCAAGGCCTTCTTCTGGTTCGGCAAAGCAGCGAAGCAGGATTTTGCCAAAGCCCAATACAACCTGGGCAATCTTTATGAGTATGGCTGGGGAGTCACCACCGACCGGGAACAGGCCCTGCGCTGGTACCAGACTGCAGCGGAACAGGGGCATCGCCAGGCAAAGCGAAAAGTTGAGCGACTCACCGCAAGCATGGCCGCAAAAAACGGCGAAGGTATTTCTGCACGCATGATCGATGCCTCGGCCTCCGGCGATCTGGGACTTGTGCGTGAACTCTTGCGGCAAGGGGCAGATATCGACGCCACCGACTCAGATATGCGCACCGCCCTCTACTCGGCGGTACTCAACGGACATACACAAACTGTCGCCGAGCTATTGAAAATGGGTGCCGATATCTCCATCGGCGACAGACTGGGCAACACTCCGCTGCATACTGCCATCCGTCTTGGCCAGCTTGAAGAGACGCGTCTGTTACTCGATGCCGGTGCCGACATCGAGCAACGGGATCCGGTGGGCAATACCGCCCTGATCCTTGCCGCCGGCAAGGGACTGACTGCCGTCACAGCACTGTTGATCAAGCGGGGCGCCAATCCAAGAGCCGACAACAAAAAGGGGCAGTCAGCCATGCAGCTGGCCTGGCGGCGAAAACATCACACCGTGGTGATCCAACTGGAACAGGCGGGAATAGAACGCCCCACACCGGTCAAACAGCGCGTCAGCAAGCGGACACCGCAACTCTCCGACTTCTCTGACGGCTTGGTGGTTGCGGGCGAGGAACAGCCCTTTGCCGGCTGGCCAACCCTCAATATTGCGGCCTGGCGCGGCAGCGACTCCCTGGTCGACGCCCTGCTGAAACAGGGTGCCGACATCAACGCCCAGGATCCCGAAGGCCTTACCGCCCTCGCCCGGGCCGCTTGGCAGGGACAGATAAAAATCGTGCAGCGGCTGCTGAAGGCTGGGGCCAATCCCGAAATTGCCACAGAAGAGGGAGCCACGCCCCTTTTCCATGCGGCAAAAAAGGGACAGATCAAGATTGTACGGGAGTTGCTCGCCCGAGGCGCAAAGGTCGATGCGGCGCTGAATGACGGCACCTCACCGCTACTAACGGCAGTGAAGAACGCGCATCGGGATATTGTTTCATTACTGCTCGATCAAGGTGCAGCAGCCGATAGCAGGAAACGAGACGGCACAACCCCCCTTATGCTCGCAGCCTGCATGGAAGAGGCTGACTTTATCCGGATGCTGCTGGACGCCAAGGCCAATCCCGGTAGCATCGATGACTCAGGGCACGATGCTCTTTGGTTCGCAGTCAAACGGGGAACCCTGGAAGGTCTGAAACTGCTATCGACAAAGAAAGCCAATATCCATCGCCAATATCGGCAGAAAGAGACGCTATTAATCCTCGCGGCGTCCCGGGGCGAAGCAGGCATGGTTGATATTCTGCTCAAGGACAACGGCAACATCGACCAGACAGGTAGTACCGGCAATACGGCGCTGATGATGGCATCCCACCTCGGACACGAAAAGATCGTCGCTATGCTGCTGCAAAAGGGCAGCAATCCCGACCTGAGAAACCACAACGGCGATTCGGCCCTGATGCTCGCGGCGCGGGAGGGACACCAGGCAGTCATCAAGCGGCTGCTTGCTGGCAATGCCAATCCCAATCTGAGAAATAAAAAACGCGAACAGGCAATTGATCTGGCCCGACTCAACAACCACACGGCCATCGTCGAACGGCTGGAGCAGACAGGATCCGGGTCAGAGTGGCTCGATATGTTCCGCCTCTCGCGCTGACTGGCTCTGGCTGGGTTCGCGCCGGGAGCTGTAGCCTCCAGAGCCAAGTAGTAGAAACACGTACCGACAAGTAGTAGTTGGCGGTATAAAAGCTCACTCCCCCACTGCCTATAATCCCTACTCAGGCACTTTTTTCCCGTTTGAGATGGGTCGCAAAAGGGCGAAAGCACCACTCCCGCCCATCACCCCCTCTCGGGCCACATAGGCGCGAAAAGTCGTACACCATGGTTTTGCGGATTACATCCACCCCTCCACTCAATCTGCTGCTGCTCCTGTGGCTGGTGGCTCCATCTATTCCTGCAGCCACGCTCACCCCGGTCTTGCAAAGCAGTTTGACCGCCGCCCGCTCTACCGGAGATCTGCCGGTAATCATCCGGTTCAGTGACAAACTGAATATCCGTGCGCTTCGAAAAGAGGTAAAAATGATCGTCGGCGCTGATCGCCCGGAGGGTAGACGGGGGCACCGCCTTAAACGGCAACATGCCAAAAGGGCGCTGATTGTCGATACCATGAAGCGCAAGGCGCGCCGGGGCAAGCGTCTGCTCAGACACTTTCTCAAGGCGCGGGGGGAACCGCGGCCGCTGAAGTCGCTATGGGCCATCAACGCCTTGGCAGGAGAGATCCCGGCATACCTGATCGAGGAGATGGCGGCCCTGCCCGGCGTGGAGCGCATTTCTATCGATACCGTCTATACCCTGGCCGCCCCCGCAGGCAACCGCCCCTCAGGACTCCCCATGTGGAACCTGGAGAGTATCAACGCGGTGTCACTTTGGGAGACAGGACTCGAGGGGCAGGGGATCGTGGTTGGGGTCATGGACTCCGGCGTCGACATGAATCACCCAGACCTGATCGATAACTGGCGAGGCGGTGACAATAGCTGGTTCGATCCCTACGGCCAACACAGTCTGCCGGTGGACTTTACCGGTCATGGCACCCAGGCCACCGGCGTGATTCTCGGCGGTAGCGCCAGCGGTTACCAGATTGGCGCCGCTCCCGAAGCAGAGTGGATCGCCGCCCGGATCTTCGACGACAGCAATCAGGCAACACTGAGCGCGATCCACCAGGCGTTTCAGTGGATGCTGGATCCCGATGGCGATCCCACTACCGACGATGCGCCGGACGTGATCAACAACTCCTGGGGGTTCGCCAACACCATCAACGAATGCTACCAGGAGTTCGCAGAAGATATCCGGCTACTGAAAGAGGCTGACATCTCAGTTATCTTCGCCGCGGGCAATTTCGGACCCAATGCCGAATCGAGCATCAGTCCGGCCAACGATCCCACTGTAGTCTCGGTCGGCTCGGTGGATAGCTATAACGACATCGCTATCTCCAGCAGCCGTGGTCCCGGTGCCTGCGACGGGGGAACCTTTCCCAAGCTGGTCGCCCCCGGTGAGAATATCTTCACTGCCGACAGGTTGCCGCTCACCTATAACGTAGTCTCCGGCACCTCCTTCGCCGCACCCCATGTAGCCGGGGCTATCGCACTTCTCAAGAGTGCCTTCCCCTCTGCCACCGTCTCCCAGCTCGAAACTTCGCTGCTGGAATCCTCTATCGATATTGGCCCGGCAGGCGCAGACGGCGAGTTCGGCTATGGGCTGCTCAATGTGGCCGGTGCCTATAACTGGTTAATCGACGATCTCGGCCTGAGCGGGGCCGGCATCCTGATGTTTGGGGAGAAGGCATACAGCATCGACGAAAAGACGAAAACCCTGACCCTGACCCTATACCGCATCGGTGGCAGTGTGGGCGAGATCTCCGTGGACTTTCAGACCAGCGACATCTCCGCCATTGCCGGCCTGGGCCACGACTACCTGGAAAGAGCCGACACCCTGGTTTTCAGCGACGGAGAGACCGCCCGCAGTTTTGACATAACAATTCTGGACGATAGCGAAGACGAAATGGATGAGGGTTTCCAGGTCACCCTCTACAATCCCCAGGGAGGAGCAGTGTTGGGTGGGCGCAGTAGCGTCCCAGTCACAATCCTGGACGACGACGGCCCCGGGAACCTCATCTTCGAGGCCTTATCCTATGCGGTTAACGAGAGCCACCCCAAGGTCACTCTCTCCGTCCTGCGTCTGGGCGGCAGCTCCGGTCGAATCACCGTTGACTTCGCCACCCAAGGTGGATCAGCGACAGCAGGGGCCGATTTCGAACCAAAGACGGGCACCCTGACCTTCGAAGAGGGCGTGACCAGCAGCTTGATCTCGGTAGACCTGCTGGATGACGACACATACGAAGGTAACGAAACATTCGATCTGATCCTTTCAAATGCCACCGGTGGAGCCACGCTGGGAGTCCCGGCTGCGACCACGGTAAGCCTGCTGGATGACGACGCCGGAGAGACATTGCCAACTTTCACCTTCTCCGCCTCCCAGTACAATGTTGATGAGTCTGACGGGCGGGTCGAAATCACGGTACAGCGTCTGGGGGACAGTTCAGGTTCCTATTCGGTGGATTACAGGACTGCGGCCGGCAGCGCTGTAGAGGGGGACGATTTCATCCAGATAGACGGCACCCTTACCTTTTTCGCTGGGGCGAACAGCCGCACGTTTGAGGTGGAGGTTCTGAATGACGGCATCTTCGAATCTACCGAGACCTTCTCCCTGGCGCTCTACAATCCCTCCAGCGGCTCTGCACTGGGACAGACCTCCGCAACCCTGATCAGAATCGGTGACGACGATGCCCAACCCGGCGTCGGCCTCTTCAGCGCCGGCGTGAACGGCGGTCTTTCCGGCGGTTCCAGCAGCGGAAGCCTAGGAACCCAGAGCCGCATTGCAGCCGGCGGCACGGCACAAGAAGCCAACGGGAGCAAGGGACAGGCAGGATCCTTCAGCTTCGCTATCGGTAATTTCCTCGGTGTATTGGATGTCAACGGTGATGCGTTGTTAAAGCCTGACGACGACACCGAACTGCACTCTTCCGCCGATGCCGACGTGGCTGGTGACGACCCTCTACCCGGCACTGATTGCAGCGAAGCTGAGACGCGCCTCCATCCTGACGGCATCAAAACAGAGGGAGACGGCATCAACCAGGACTGCAAAGGACAAGACCGGCAACTGGATCGCCAGAGCAAAACTTCAGATCTGGATCAAACCGGCAGACAGGTTACGCAACCGGCAGAAGATGGCGCGACGCCCTGACCACCCTCAACGTGGCTTCGTCCATATGCTATGCGTTTTGTAACTTTCAGCTACCCCACAAAAGTGTGGGGAACACGGAATCGTAGGATGTGCTGAGCGTAGCGATGCGCATCTGTCGCGAATGATGCGGTTCGTTCCTCACCAGCATCCTACACAGTATCGCTGTATCCAGCATGGGCTGAAGAGTTGCTGCGTTTTGCAGTGAGGATCAGCGCGCACCCCACTCCATGATCGGGACAAGTCGACCCCGTTCACCCGCGGTCACCCTGGCAATGTAGTACCCCTTGGAGAGGAATCTCTGCCCCGGGGCGAGGCTGATGCGTGGATAGACCGAGGTATAGGGGGCATTATCGACCATGTGTTCGATACGTTCGATGAAGTAGTCCCTGAAGAAGTAACCACGGATATGTGTCATGGCGTCGCCGGCAGCCTTGAGTGCAAAAAAGGCGTTTGCCTGAATCCGCTGATGATCTGACGCATAGATCCGCTTTGCCCGAAACCATCCCGTTGACCTGACAAGCAACCGCCGCATACGAGACGGCAATTCATGGGGATGAACGAATCGGGTCTTCCCTTTCAACCCCTCAGGCAGGCTGCTGGCCCGATCCCGGTAGAGGGTGGTAGAGAGATAGATCTGTTCGGGTCCATTTTTACCTTCCAGCCAAGGCTGGTATGACTGCATGGCTTCATGGGACAGCCAGAGGACTGCTACGATTCCTTGCCAGTCCTTTGCGGAAATCGAGTCCACATCGCCACCCCCGGCATCCACATCGATAGACGTAATACCGACACCGGCTTTTTCCAACTGTGCGGCGAAGGCGTCAGCGGCCGCCTTCGACAATCGGTCAGTACCATTATAGAGCTGGACGATCTTTTTCCTTTCCGGTTCTGCATTAAGCAGATAACGAGCCACGCCCTCCCCTTCCTGGATCACGCCTCTTGAAAAATAGAGGGAGTAGAAGTCCTGATCAGAATCCACCGGAAGATCGGTGGTCGGAAAGAGACATGGCAGTTGTTCGGCCTCGCAGTATTCATGAATCGGCCGCCAGTCTCCGTTGACCGCGCCGCTGATCACCGCAAAGACAGGCTGACTGCGATAGTGTGCAGCCAGTTGCTCCGGCCAGGTGCTCTCCTCGCCTTTGAGCTCCCAGACGTGGTGGCGCCACTTCCGATAGTTGCCCATGATCCATTTTTTATGCCAGGGCGGGTTGGCTGAGCGTTTACTCTCGTAACGGGTTTCGGTGTTTTTCTGCTTGAAAAAGGTCTGCATGACATCAATCAGCGCCTTGCGTTCCGCTTTCGGTAGCCTGTCGGATATGATCGTCGCGAAATGAACCTCGGTTTCGGAGACGCCGGGAGAAGGTTCAGCGGATAGTTCCTTCAGGTATTCGAGCAGGACATTGAGTTCCTCATCCGTCAGCGAATAGCGGGGCATATTGGGATCCAGCGCAGCACCATTGGCATCGATCCCTCCGATGAGGGCTGCCTTCAGCATATCGTCGTCGTAGGCTGGTCGCAAAATCGGTGCGGCGGGCGGCCTGCTGGTGGGGATCTGCAGCGGGTTATAGAGCAATTTACCGGTAACAGCCGGTACCACTTGCTGTCCCTCACTGGAACCCATGCCACTACGCCGGTGACAGGCGCCACACCTGACCTGCTCACCGGTAACCTTGACATCACCCTGAATGTAGGCGGTCATCGGCTTCCCTGACGGCAGTACCCCCTCCATGAACATCCTGCGGCCAAGTTCCTGGCGATCTGGATCGGCAGCCCAAACGGTTTGGGCTTGCATCAGCACCAATAGCTGAAACAAGCCCAAGATTACACTAACTGTCTGTTTATGCATTTAGAGATATTTTCTCAGGAGACCTTCAACGTGAAACCAGTCGCTCATACTCCTTGACGATATCGTCAGCACTGGCAATTCCTTCAATCCTGACCCAGGGTGAATCTCCATCAGCCCGCAGAAAGGTCAGGGGTTCGTGACTCATCTTCGTACCCCGGTAGGCATCGAAAGCCTTCTCGATAGCGATGATGTCTTCAACCCTGCCGGTCAAAAACCGCCATTGATCATCTGCTCCATAGAGACGGGCATACTCATTCAGTCTCTCTGGCGTATCATATTCCGGATCGATGGAGATCGAAACCATTGTCACATTCCGGCTCTCGGATCCCAACGACTCCCGAACCTGACTAAAGGTTGCCGACAAGACGGGACAGATAGTGGTGCATGTGGTGAAGATGAAATTCAGCATCACCGGCTTGTCACCCTCCAGTTCTGTGGCCAGTGATGTGGGCTGACCATCCATGGAGACCAGCTTACGCTCCGGCATCCGGTAGTTATGCTCTGAACGTCTGTAGCCCTTGGAACTGGCGATAACCCGGCGATAGCGAAGTTGATTTTCCTCGCTCCTAACACCGCCGACGATAGTGGGAAATTCACGCTCTTTGTCAGCCGCCTCCCCCTGTGCGTGAAAGGCGCAGTCCGGTTTCAGGGTTGCGGCGACACTATCCGCACTCGCTTCGTATAGAGACAACAGGCCGTTCGCCGATGACACTGTGGAAACCATGCCAGCACTCAATAGCCCAGCCAGGAGTAACGTCCTGAATCCGCCACCCATCAGCAGCTTTACCGTACCCAATCTGATTCCTGTCATCGACTCTCTCCTGATGTTCCGTAGCCAAACCCCTAGCAGTAAAATCAATAGCCAGCCTCCGATGCCACCGCCACCACCCGAAGAAGTCTGGGGCGTCGTGGGAGTCGAACTGGGCACGATTGCAACACCACTGGGATCCTCGATCTTACCGTTGGCGCGACGGTCAGCATCATTAAGACCGCCATCCTCAATCATTAGCTCTACACAGTAGTGCCCTTCATGCAATCCTGCAATGTAGGTCACATCCCTCGGAGCCGGGCAAATACCCAACTCTCCCGGTGCTGAGGAGACGCTGTTTTTGGCATCGACGACGAAGTCGTGCCAACCCACATCATCGGTATAGAGACGGTAGACCGCGTTGGCGGGAATCGCCTGATGGACAGGTATGACGATGCGCACTGACTGACCGACATACGCAAGTCCTTCGATTTCAAACTCGAAGATACCGCCTACATGAGTGTAACTATCCTGCGGATCCGCGACACCACCACCAGAACCGTTGACCCGATCGATGAACGCCTGCTCATCCAGGTAGGCGGAGTAGTCATCATCTCTGATCTTCTCCTCGGAGAGCTCCAACTTAAGACCAGGCTCAGTGATCAGCAGAAAATGATCTGAATCTCCATTCTGACCGGCGAGAATATAGTCGCCGTCATGGGGATCGAGATAATCTGGAATACCATCCTCATCCTCATCTTCCGCGCCTTCGTCAAAGTCGCTGATACCATCACTGTCGGAGTCAGAACCGTCGTCGTCGAAAATCGGGGCAGATACACGCACCCTGACCGACTTATCCACCGTGATGGTATTGCTGGCGGAATCGGTCACGCTGACCACCACCTTGTATGTTCCATCCACCAAACCCAAAGGATCAAAAGTAACGGTATTGGTGGGCTGCGCCCCAAGCGGTAGGGCTAGTCCGTTATCGCTTTGACTCCAGTCGTAGGTATGGGTGTCAGCCGGATTAGGATCGTTCACTACTGCTGTGATTGTCACCTGGCCCGCATCGCCAAATACCGTCGCTGTGGTCACGTTGTTCTGCGAGCCGGTAATGATGACCACAGGCGGCAGATTTATCTCTGTCACATTCACATTGATGGTATGCACGTTATGCGCACCGAAGGTGGCATTGGCACCTGTATTCAGCAGCGTAACCTCTACCCTGGCGACACCGGCATTCTGGATCGGATATTGAATGCTCGCCTGATTTGAAGGCACTGCGCCGGCGGCGATATTTACCGTTCCAGCAATAGTAGTTTGCGCCACTGTCCCGTCGGTCGTGTCAAAATCCTCGATCTGATAGTCGATCACAACTGGATACTCGGGTGCATCGCCGTTGAGAAAGACGGGAATGTCGACCGTCGATCCCGGACTCGCCAGTTGGTCGATACCGAAATTGACCATGGGCAGCACATCAACTGTCTGTACTACCGAGGCCATATTTGAGCTAATGTCAATGGCACGCCAAGTGATCAGATGACGTCCCGGCGCAAACGGCCCGGTCAGATCAGCCACTGGAGTCACAGCACCATCGACATCATCCAGCGCTGTCACCACCCCGAGATCAACCGAAGTGAACGGTCCCGTTGAGGGAACGGAAATCACCTGATCCTGAATCGTGATGACCGGTGCAACCCCGTCATCGTCATCGGTGATGGTTACCGTGGCGGAGGCCAGACCCAGGGTGGTATCCACCGGGTTGGAGAGGTTCAGGGTGAAGGTTTCACTCGGCTCCCAAACGGTATCGCCGGTTGGGGTGAGTGTAAGAGTCTTGCTCAGTTCACCATCAAGGAAGGTCAGCGTACCACTGATAGCCGTGTAGTCATCAGGCGCGGTGGCAGTGCCATCCGCCGTGGCGTAGTCGACCGTTACCGTGCCGTCCGAGCCCCCGGTGCGGTCCACAGTCAGGGTGATAGCGGGACCACTCTCCGACAGGGTTGCAGTGGCGCTGCTCAGGTCCAGGGTACCGGCACTGCGTAGATCGTCATCGGTGATGGTTACCGTGGCAGTGGCCAGGCCCAGGGATGCATCCACTGGGTTGGAGAGGGTCAGGGTAAAAGTCTCACTCGGCTCCCAGGTCACATCATCGATTGGGGTCAGTGTGACTGTCTTGCTGGTCTCTCCATTGAGGAAGGTTAGCGTACCGCTGAGGGCCGTGTAGTCACTCGCTGCTGAGGCGGTAACATCTGCTGTTGCATAGTCAACCGTTACTGTGCCATCCGAGCCGCCTGTGCGGTTCACGGTCATAATCACCGCAGGACCACTCTCTGGCAGGGTCACTGTAGTGCTGTTCAGGGCCAGGGTGCCTGCATTTCGCGTATCGTCATCACTGATGGTTACTGTAGCAGTAGCCAGGCCCAGGGATGCATCCACCGCATTACTCAGGGTCAGGGTGAAGTCTTCACTTGGCTCCCAGGTCGTATCACTGGTCGGGGTCAAGGTCAGGGTCTTACTCAACTCACCGTCGAGGAAGGTCAATGTGCCGTTGATGGCAGTGTAATCACCAGGCGCGGTGGCAGTGCCATCCGCAGTTGCGTAATCGACCATTACCGTGCCATCAGAGCCGCCTGTGCGATCCACAGTCAGCGTGATTGCAGGACCACCCTCCGACAGGGTCGCAGTGGCGGCACTCAGGGCTAAAGTGCCTGAAGTCCGTGTATCGTCATCGTTGATGGTCACTGTGGCAGTGGTCAGACCCAGGGTGGCATCCACCGCGTTGCTCAGGGTCAGGGTGAAGGTCTCACTCGGCTCCCAAGTCGTGTCATCGATGGGAGTCAGTGTGACAGTCTTGCTGGTCTCTCCGTTGAGGAAGGTCAGGGTACCATTGAGGGCAGTGTAATCACCCGGAGCGGTGGCGGTGCCATCCGTCGTAGCATAGTCCACACTTACCGTACCGTCTGACCCGCCAGTGCGGTTCACGGTCATAATCACCGCTGGGCCACTCTCTGGCAGGGTCACTGTAGTGCTGTTCAGGGCCAGGGCGCCGGCATTGCGTGTATCGTCATCGTTGATGGTCACTGTGGCAGTGGCCAGACCCAGGGATGCATCCACCGCGTTGCTCAGGGTCAGGGTGAAGGTCTCACTCGGCTCCCAGGTCGCATCATTGATTGGGGTCAGTGTGACTGTCTTGCTGGTCTCTCCATTGAGGAAGGTCAGGGTGCCGCTGATGGCCGTGTAGTCACCAGGCGCAGTAGCAGTGCCATCCGTCGTGGCATAGTCCACCGTCACAGTCCCATCCGAACCGCCAGTGCGGTTCACGGTCAGCGTAACGGCGGGACCACTCTCCGACAGAGTTGCAGTGGCGCTGTTCAGGGCCAGAGTGCCTGAAGTCCGTGTATCGTCATCGTTGATGGTCACTGTGGCAGTGGTCAGACCCAGGGTGGCATCCACCTGGTTGGAGAGGGTCAGGGTGAAGGCCTCACTCGGCTCCCAGGTCGCATCATCGATGGGGGTCAGTGTGACTGTCTTGCTGGTCTCTCCATTGAGGAAGGTAAGGGTGCCGCTGATGGCCGTGTAGTCACCGGGCGCGGTGGCGGTACCATCCGTCGTGGCATAGTCCACGGATACAGTGCCGTCAGTGCCACCGGTGCGGTTCACGGTCATAATCACCGCTGGGCCACTCTCTGGCAGGGTCACTGTAGTGCTGTTCAGAGCCAGGGCGCCTGCATTGCGTGTATCGTCATCGTTGATGGTCACCGCGGTACTGTTCTGTCCGCCCAGGGTGGCATCAACCGGATTGGAAAGGCTCAGGGTGAAGTCTTCACTCGGCTCCCAGGTCGTATCACTGGCCGGGGTCAAGGTCAGGGTCTTGCTCAGTTCGCCATCAAGGAAGATCAACGTGCCATTGAGCGCGGTGTAATCACCAGGCGCGGTGGCAGTACCGTCCGCTGTGGCGTAATCGACCGTTACCGTGCCATCAGAGCCGCCTGTACGATCTACAGTCAGCGTGATAGCAGGACCACTCTCCGACAGGGTTGCGGTGGCGCTGCTCAGGGCTAAAGTGCCTGAAGTCCGTGTATCGTCATCGTTGATGGTCACTGTGGCAGTGGCCAGGCCCAGGGATGCATCCACCGGGTTGGAGAGGGTCAGGGTGAAGGCTTCACTCGGCTCCCAGGTCGCATCATCGATTGGGGTCAGGGTGACTGTCTTGCTGGTCTCTCCGTTGAGGAAGGTCAGGGTGCCGCTAATGGCAGTGTAGTCACCGGGCGCGGTGGCGGAACCATCCGTCGTGGCATAGTCCACACTTACTGTGCCGTCCGATCCGCCAGTGCGGTTCACGGTCATAATCACCGCCGGACCACTCTCTGGCAGGGTCACTGTAGTGCTGTTCAGGGCCAGGGCGCCGGCATTGCGTGTATCGTCATCGGTGATGGTCGCTGTCGCAGTGGCCAGACCCAGGCTGGCATCAACCGGGTTGGAGAGCGTCAGGGTAAAGGTCTCACTTGGCTCCCAGGTCGTGTCACTGGTTGGGGTCAAGGTCAGGGCCTTACTCAACTCACCGTCAAGGAAGGTCAATGTACCGCTGATTGCCTGATAGTCACTGGCTGCAGTAGCAGTAACATCCGCCGTGGCGTAGTCGACCGTCACCGTGCCGTCCGAGCCTCCGGTGCGGTCCACAGTCAGCGTGACAGCAGGACCACTCTCCGACAGGGTTGCGGTGGCGCTGCTCAGGGCTAAAGTACCTGAAGTCCGTGTATCGTCATCGGTAATGGTTACCGTGGCAGTGGACAGGCCCAGACTGGCATCCACCACATTGCTCAGAGTCAGGGTGAAGGTCTCACTCGGCTCCCAGGTCGCATCATTGATTGGGGTCAGTGTGACTGTCTTGCTGGTCTCTCCATTGAGGAAGGTAAGGGTGCCATTGAGGACGGTGTAGTCTCCCGGTGCAGTGGCGGTTTCATTCGCAGTCGTATAGTCCACGGATACAGTGCCGTCAGTGCCACCGGTGCGGTTCACGGTCATAATCACGGCCGGACCGCTCTCCGACAGGGTTGCGGTTGCACTACTCAGAGCCAGGGTGCCAGAAGTCCGTGTATCGTCATCGGTAATGGTTACCGTGGTGCTGGTCTGGGTGCCCAGGCTTGCCGCTACTGGATTGCTCAGGGTGACGGAGAAGTCTTCACTCGGTTCCCAGGTCGTATCATTGGTCGGAGTCAGCGTGACTGTCTTGCTGATCTCCCCTTCGAGGAAGGTCAGTGTGCCGTTGAGCGCGGTGTAGTCTCCCGGTGCTGTGGCAGTGACATCCGCCGTGGCGTAGTCGACCGTCACCGTGCCATCCGAGCCGCCGGTGTATCCACAGTCAGCGTGACAGCAGGACCACTCTCCGACAATTGCGGCGGCACTCTGTGATCCAAGGTACCGGCATTACGACGTCGTCATCGGTGATGGTTACCGTGGTGCTGCTCTGCGCCCATGTACCTTGCCGCCACTGGATTGGAGAGCAATACGTAACCGGAAACGAAGCATACCGATGG
>NZ_JAAVSH020000001.1:1241469-1242261 GCF_011947365.2 endosymbiont of Lamellibrachia barhami | reverse complement strand
AGCAAGACAATCCCGCTGACCCTGACTGATGATGCGACCTGGGAGCTGGATGAAGACTTCACCGTCATCCTGAGCAATGTGGTGGATGCCACCTTGGGCACCCAGACCAGTACCACCGTAACCATCACCGATGACCAAGTTCGCAGTCCAGGAACTCTGGCCCTGAGTACTGCAACGGAGAGCGTTGCGGAGAATGCGGCCGGTGGACTGACACTGACGGTCACCCGTACCGGCGGTGCTGATGGCCCGGTATCTGTTGATTATGCGACGGCTGACGGAACCGCCAATGCACCGGGTGACTACACCCAAGCTACCGGCACCTTGGACTTCCTCGATGGCGAGACCAGCAAGACAATCCCGCTGACCCTGACTGATGATGCGACCTGGGAGCTGGATGAAGACTTCACCGTCATCCTGAGCAATGTGGTGGATGCCACCTTGGGCACCCAGACCAGTACCACCGTAACCATCACCGATGACCAAGTTCGCAGTCCAGGAACTCTGGCCCTGAGTACTGCAACGGAGAGCGTTGCGGAGAATGCGGCCGGTGGACTGACACTGACGGTCACCCGTACCGGCGGTGCTGATGGCCCGGTATCTGTTGATTATGCGACGGCTGACGGAACCGCCAATGCACCGGGTGACTACACCCAAGCTACCGGCACCTTGGACTTCCTCGATGGCGAGACCAGCAAGACAATCCCGCTGACCCTGACTGATGATGCGACCTGGGAGCTGGATGAAGACTTCACCGTCATCCTGAGCAATGTGGTGGATGCCACCTTGGGCACC
>NZ_JAAVSH020000001.1:1240388-1240966 GCF_011947365.2 endosymbiont of Lamellibrachia barhami | reverse complement strand
CTGACCTTTGGGGACGGCGTACTGACGCAGACGATTATGGTGACCCCGGTGGACGATACCATTTGGGAGGGTGACGAGCAGTTCACCCTGCAACTGAGTAACGTGACTGGCGGTGCCAGCCTGGGTGTTCAGTCCTCGGCACCGGTAACCATCCTGGAAGATGATGCGACCCCACCAGCGGGTGTCATCGAGCTGAACGGCGCCAGCTTCAGCCTCTCCGAGGCGGGTCCGGCACTGGAGATCACGGTCAACCGCAGCGGCGGCAGTTTCGGAACGGTGACGGTGGACTACACCGGCGTGAACGGCACGGCGACCTCACCGGCGGATTTCGATCCGGTGAACGGAACCCTGACCTTTTTGGACGGTGTGCTGACGCAGACGATCATGGTAACCCCGGTGGACGATACCACCTGGGAGGGTGACGAGCAGTTCACCCTGCAACTGAGTAACGTGACCGGTGGTGCCAGCCTGGGCCTTCAGTTCTCGGCGCCGGTGACCATCCTGGAAGATGATGCGACCCCACCAGCGGGTGTCATCGAGCTGAACGGCGCCAGCTTCAGCCTCTCCGAGGCGGGTCC
>NZ_JAAVSH020000001.1:1228800-1239888 GCF_011947365.2 endosymbiont of Lamellibrachia barhami | reverse complement strand
CTCCCAGGTGGTATCGTCCACCGGGGTTACCATGATCGTCTGCGTCAGCACACCGTCCAAAAAGGTCAGGGTTCCGTTCACCGGATCGAAATCCGCCGGTGAGGTCGCCGAGCCGTTCGCGCCGGTATAATCCACCGTCACCGTTCCGAAACTGCCGCCGCTGCGGTTGACCGTGATCTCCAGTGCCGGACCCGCCTCGGATACGCTGAAGCTGGCGCCGCTCAGGTCGATGGCCCCCGCTGGTGGGGCCGGATCATCATCGGTGATGGTTACCGTGGTGCTGGTCTGGGTACCCAGGATGGCATCCACCACATTGCTCAGGGTAAGAGTGAAATCTTCATTTGGCTCCCAGACGGTGTCACCGTTCGGGGTCAAGGTCAGGGTCTTGCTCAGTTCTCCATTGAGGAAGGTCAGCGTTCCGCTGAGTGCCTGGTAGTCACCCGGGGCATTGGCTGTGACATCTGCGGTGGCATAGTCAACCGTTACCGTACCATCCGAACCGCCGGTGCGATCGACAGTCAAGGTGATAGCGGGACCGCTCTCCGACAGGGTGGCACTGGCGGCGCTCAAGTCCAGGGTGCCGCGCTGCATGGTCATCATCGTTGATGGTTACCGTGGCGGAAGCCAGGCCAAAGTGGCACCGGTTACATTCGACAAATTCAGGGTAAAGGTCTCACTCGGCTCCCAGACGGTGTCACCGTTCGGGGTCAAGGTCAGCGTCTTGCTCAACTCTCCATTGAGGAAGGTCAGCGTTCCGCTGAGTGCCTGGTAGTCTCCTGGTGCATTGGCAGTGACATCCGCAGTGGCATAGTCGACCGTTACCGTACCATCCGAACCGCCGGTGCGATCGACAGTCAAGGTGATAGCCGGACCACTCTCCGACAGGGTGGCAGTGGCCGCACTCAGGTCCAGGGTGCCAGCATTGCGGGTGTCGTCATCGGTGATGGTGATGGTCGCGGCGGACAGACCCAGGCCGCATCACCATTGCTCAGGGTAAGAGTGAAATTCATTTGGCTCCCAGACCTTGAGTGTCACCGTTCGGGGGTCAAAGGTCAGGGTCTTGCTCAGTTCACCATGCGGGAAGGTCAGCGTACCGCTGAGGGCCTGGTAGTCACCAGGGCATTGGCGCAGCGACATCTGCGGTGGCATAGTCAACCGTTACCGTGCCATCCGAACCGCCGGTGCGAATCGTCAGGTGATAGCCGGACCACTCTCAAACAGGGTGGCATTAGCCGCACTCAGGTCTAGAATTGCCACGCTGCGCCTGGATCATCATCGTTGATGGTTACCGTGGCGGAAGCCAGGCCAAAGTGGCGCCGGTTACATTCGACAAATTCAGGGTAAGGTCTCCTCGGCTCCCAGACGGTGTCACCGATTCGAGGTCAAGGTCAACGTCTTGCTCAACTCTCATTGAGGAAGGTCAGCGTTCCGCTGAGTGCCTGGTAGTCTCCTGGTGCATTGGCAGTGACATCCGCAGTGGCATAGTCGACCGTTACCGTGCCATCCGAACCGCCCGTACGATCGACGGTCAAGGTGATTGCAGGACCGCTCTCCGACAGGGTGGCAGTGGCCGCACTCAGGTCCAGGGTGCCAGCATTGCGGGTGTCGTCATCGGTGATGGTGATGGTCGCAGCGGACAGACCCAGGGCCGCATCCACCACATTGCTCAGGGTGAGAGTGAAATCTTCACTCGGCTCCCAGACGGTGTCACCGTTCGGGGTCAAGGTCAGGGTCTTGCTCAGTTCACCATGCAGGAAGGTCAGCGTGCCGCTGAGTGTCTGATAGTCACCCGGTGCATTGGCTGTGACATCCGCGGTGGCATAGTCAACCGTTACCGTGCCGTCTGATCCGCCGGTACGATCGACGGTCAAGGTGATAGCAGGACCGCTCTCCGACAGGGTGGCAGTGGCGGCGCTCAGGTCCAGGGTGCCCGCATTTGGTGCCACTATCGGCGTGATGGTGACCGTGGCAGCCAAACCAAGAGTGCGCTGGTTGGCATTCGGACAACGGCAAAGGTCTCACTTGGTTCCCACGCTGTGTCGTTGGCCGGGGTCAAGGTCAGGGGCTTACTCAACTCACCGTCAAGGAAGGTTGTGCGCCGCTGGCGGTGTAGTCACCAGGTAGCGGCAAAATGTTATGTGTGTCCACAGTCACTGTGCTGAAACTGCTGCCGGTGCACTGACTGTTACTGCCGCGCTGGTCCGGCTTCAACAGAGATGGTCGCACCACTTCCACGTTGTGTACTTCGTTCAGTTACATTGCTAAGGTCAGTGCCGTTGAGCGCGTGTAGTCTCCCGGTGCTGTGGCAGTGACATCCGCCGTGGCGTAGTCGACCGTCACCGTGCCATCCGAGCCGCCGGTGCGGTCCACAGTCAGCGTGACAGCAGGACCACTCTCCGACAGGGTCACGGTGGCGGCACTCAGATCCATTGCCGGCATTACGGACGTCGTCATCGGTGATGGTTACCGTGGTGCTGCTCTGGGTGCCCAGGCTTGCCGCCACTGGATTGGAGAGGGTTACGGTGAAGTCTTCATCCGGCTCCCAAGTCGTGTCGTCGGTCAGGGTCAGCGGGATTGTCTTGCTGGTCTCGCCATCGAGGAAGTCCAACGTGCCACTGAGGGCAGCGTAGTCACCCGGTGCATTGGCGGTGCCGTCAGTCGTCGCATAATCAACAGATACCGTGCCATCTGAGCCGCCGGTACGGCTTACTGTCAGAGTTAGTCCACCGGCCGTATTCTCCGCAACGCTCTCTGTTGCAGTATTCAGCGCAAGGGTGCCCGCATTGCGTGGATCGTCATCGTTGATGGTCGCTGTCGCAGTGGCCAGGCCCAGGGCGGCATCAACCGGGTTGGAGAGCGTCAGGGTAAAGGTCTCACTTGGCTCCCAGGTCGTGTCACTGGTTGGGGTCAAGGTCAGGGTCTTGCTCAGTTCACCATCAAGGAAGGTCAGCGTACCACTGATAGCCGTGTAGTCACCGGCCGCGGTGGCAGTGCCATCCGCCGTGGCGTAGTCAACCGTTACCGTACCATCCGAACCGCCTGTTCGATCTACCGTCAACGTGATCGCGGGACCGCCTTCCGACAGGGTCGCAGTGGCCGCACTCAGGTCCAGGGTGCCCGCGCTGCGCGGATCATCATCGTTGATGGTTACCGTGGCGGAAGCCAGGCCAAGAGTGGCGCCGGTTACATTCGACAAATTCAGGGTAAAGGTCTCACTCGGCTCCCAGACGGTGTCACCGTTCGGGGTCAAGGTCAGCGTCTTGCTCAACTCTCCATTGAGGAAGGTCAGCGTTCCGCTGAGTGCCTGGTAGTCACTCGGTGCGTTGGCAGTAACATCTGCGGTGGCATAGTCAACCGTTACCGTGCCATCCGAACCACCGGTTCGATCTACCGTCAACGTGATCGCGGGACCACTCTCCGACAGGGTCACGGTGGCGGCACTCAGATCCAAGGTACCGGCATTACGGACGTCGTCATCGGTGATGGTTACCGTGGTGCTGCTCTGGGTGCCCAGGCTTGCCGCCACTGGATTGGAGAGGGTTACGGTGAAGTCTTCATCCGGCTCCCAAGTCGTGTCGTCGGTCAGGGTCAGCGGGATTGTCTTGCTGGTCTCGCCATCGAGGAAGTCCAACGTGCCACTGAGGGCAGCGTAATCACCCGGTGCAGCAGCGCTGCCATCCGCCGTCGCATAATCAACAGATACCGTGCCGTCCGAACCGCCAGTGCGGATGACCGTCAGGGTGATGCCGCCAGCGGCATTCTCCGCAACGCTCTCCGTGGCAGTACTCAGAGCAAGGGTGCCCGCACTGCGTGGATCGTCATCGTTGATGGTCACTGTCGCAGTGGCCAGGCCCAGGGTGGCATCCACCGGGTTGGAGAGGGTCAGGGTAAACGTCTCACTCGGCTCCCAGGTCGTGTCACTGGTTGGGGCCAAGGTCAGGGTCTTGCTCAACTCTCCATTCAGGAAGGTCAGTGTGCCGTTGAGCGCGGTGTAGTCTCCCGGTGCTGTGGCAGTGACATCCGCAGTGGCGTAGTCAACCGTCACCGTACCATCCGAACCGCCGGTGCGGTCTACCGTCAGCGTGATTGCGGGTCCGCCCTCAGACAGGGTGACAGTCGCATTGCTCAGGGCCAGGGTACCCGCATTGCGAACTTGGTCATCGGTGATGGTGACCGTGGTGCTGCTCTGGGCGCCCAGGGTGGCATCCACCACATTGCTCAGGGTGACGGTGAAGTCTTCATTCGGCTCCCAGGTCGCATCGTCGGTCAGGGTCAGTAGGATTGTCTGGCTGGTCTCGCCATCGAGAAAGTCCAGCGTGCCGGTAGCCTGGGTGTAGTCACCCGGCTGCAACGCGCTGCCGTCAGCCGTCGCATAGTCAACAGATACCGGGCCATCAGCACCGCCGGTGCGGGTGACCGTCAGGGTCAGTCCACCGGCCGTATTCTCCACAACGCTCTCCGTTGCACTACTCAATGCCAGAGTACCCGGACTGGGTGGAGGTTCATCGTCGGCGATATCTATGGAAGCAGTCGTCGTGGTGCCAAGTGTTGCACCACCCCCTGGATTGGAGAGGGTTATCGAAAAACTCTCACTGCCTTCGTAAACTGAATCGTTCAGCAGGTTTATGGTAATGACTTTGCTGTATTCGTTTTCGGCAAATGTCAGAGTACTGTTGATCGCCTGATAGTCACTCCCTGAGGTCGCCGTCCCGTTTGATGTGGCGTAATCCACGGTTATCGCACCGAAACTTCCTCCCGTGCGGTTTACCGTTACGTTTACGGTGCCGTCATTTTCGTTAACTGGGTAGTTTGCTTCACTCAAATCCAGCGTGCCTGCAGGGAAGGTTCCCACAGGGGCACCGATAGATGCAGTGTCGGCAAAGATAAGACGGACATCAGTGTTAGCGGGATCGTCTACAACCCGAACGTCAAGTGTTGTGAACCCAGCATCATCGATAAAACCCAGAAACTTCCAGGTCGTCAGCACTGTCGATTCTTCACCTGTAAAACCGACTCCCCCACCGTTGGTAGTGAAAGTCAGCTTACTGCCGTTCTGGCTGCCCTTGTACCAGGCACCAAAGCCATGGAGACTGTTGGGAGTCGTCGCAGTATCAGTCTTCAGGTAGAAGCCATCTGGATCAGTATGACCTGTGGCAGTGCTATTTAAGGTGCGCAGAGCAGATCCGACAAGACCACTAGTCGTTGTCATCAGAAAGGTGTTTGTGCTGCCGTTACTCTCCGCCCAGGTCAGGCCGTTGTTAGTGAGGCTTGGCACAGGAAAGGTTTCAGTCGCCAACCAGTCGGGGCTGTCAAACCCTTCGTTGGCAACTTCGTAACCCAGGGTTGCCAGATCCGCGAGGTACGCTGCTTCGTCGGTATAGGTAGTTACCGCTGCCTGTGCATTGGATGCACCAAGTAACAGAGCTGCTCCCAGCAGAGTGAAAATTATTCTTTGGCCAATCACGATCGAACCCTCACGCTTTTCACCCCACCCTTCCGCAACTGTGTCTAAACGGAGATGGATACTTATTTGAATTCATACACCACCGCAATTTGGTGCGCTTCTTCCAGAGTCCCACTTGGCACTCTGCCGGTATCTTGTTTATTTATCCGGTGCCAAAAAAACTTCCGGCTATCCGAAAAAACTGTGCGGGGAAGAAGCAAAAAGCTTCAACCCCGCCGTACAGTCAATGGCAACACTCTTTTTCTAGAAAGATTTATTTGTTGCCCACTCTCTTTGCGCATGCTTGTATCGCATGCTTACTCGCGCCTCCCATTGGCGTCGCTATTCCTTTTTCTCTCTACAACACATTTACAGAGTGCGTAAATCAATTGACGCTAACTCCATCAGCGCGAAATTCACCAATTACAATCGCTACCGTCTCTCCCGATTTAACATGCCGATCAGGATTGCCGAATATGATGTAGTAGTTGCGGTCAGGCTTGATGTTCTGGCCGCGGTTGGTTGGACGAAATGCCCCGACCTTTGTTGCCATCGGAACCGGCAACTTGATATTGGTGCGGCCGGTGATGATATGAGGTTTGATACGATGATCGAAAAGTAGAAGTGACTTCTCCACATCCAGCACACGGAAACGGAGATCCATCATGTATCCACCCGCACTCAGGTTGAGGCTGATAAGACGAACTCCCCAGCGCTCCTCCAGCATTTTTGCCTGCTCATCATCAATGATCGGTGGCTGTACAACTACCGGCGCAACCGGCGGCTTCCAGTCAATTTTCCTCTCCTTTATCACCACCACATTGTTGTTTGCCTTCACCAACCCGGCATCATCCATCTGTTGTCCAGAGGACAACGTGCCGGCTTCAGCCAAACCGGGAAGGTTGTACAGAAGAACCAAGACAAATATGACAAGAGCCAACACCATAAGAATCAACGCAGCAGATCCGCCATCATCCTTAAATTCATTCGACTCCGGGGATTCCAGCGATATGGAAGACTTTGGCATTTCCGACTCCTCTTTCTTACTCATGATAGAAATCTCATGGATTGATTGAACTATTGTTCCAGTCATATTTGCAGGTTACATCCACCCCCGCCTTGCGGCGGGGGCATGCTCCTCTCTTACTTCGGGAAGAAGACCGGGTAGCCGATATGCACGGCGTTCTCGGTTCCCGCCCCAAGTACCTTCAAGGTAACGGTATCACCAGGAGTGGCTACCAGGGTGGTATTGTTGACATTGATATTGAACTTACCGTCTCCGCCAACCACTGCGGTTCCGATCAGCGTTCCGCCAGGACCATTCAGCCTGGCTTCAGCTGTTTTGCCAACATGAGCAGGTATCGTCACGCCTTTAACTCTCCAGCGATCCAATCCGGCGCCACCACGTTCGAGGTAGTTCACCTTCCGGGTCGCTACCTCGCGAATGATAGTGGCATTGGCCACGTTGCTGTCGGCCGCACCATCATTCACATGATAGGTGAAGGTGGCAAAGGTACCGATTCTGGCGTTGCCTTGGATGATCTGATAATCGAATGATCCATCATCTATCAGATTCAACACGGACCCACGATTGGGGAGTGTATCGAGTACCGCTGAAATGCCTGGATTTGGCAGCGAGTCAACGTCGTGGGCATTGGACTCAAGGCCGTTGGCAGCAGTGATCCCATAGGTACGTGCTATCACGCTCTCAGCATCAGCGACAAAAGAAGTGATCTCCGTCAGGTAGATAGTGACATCACTAGCAACCGGTGCATCGTTGATCGAGTTGACAGTAATGTCCACGGTTACCGGACCAGTGACGTTACCCAAGGCATCCACCACTTCGTACTGGAAGGAGTCGGCGCCGAAGTAATCCACATCCGGTTCATAATGGAATGAACCATCTGCATTGAGGTTGAAGGTACCGGCGCGCCCGTTGACGGGGCCAGACCCGGCTACCAGTTGCGCGGTCAAAGCATCACCATCAGGATCGGTGTCGTTGGCGAGTACGCCTGGTGCTGCCACATCGAGGATTGCATCCTCATCGATGCTATAGCTGTCATTCGTTCCAACAGGCGGACCATTCGGTGGCACCGCCAGAACGGTGACATTGACCGTACCGGGTACAACGTTTCCGTTGCCGTCACTCACGTCGTAGGTAAAACTGTCGCTGCCGCCAACAAAGCCGACTTGCGCAGTATAGGTTACTGTTATGTTATCGGTCGACGTGGTTGCCTGACCCGATGTCGGTACGGAAACAGCAGCAACGCTGAGCACATCTCCATCACCATCAGTATCATTTGCCAGGACATCGATGATCAGCGGTGTGCCGATGACTGCGGTCACATTCTCACCGGTGACAACCGGTGGAACATTGGGTGGGAGAACATTCACTGAAACCTGGACGCCAGCAACAATATTGACGCCGTCAGTCACAGTATAGGTAAAACCATCCGGACCTACGTAACCAGGCGCCGGCGAATATTCAACAGCCGAATTAGGCACCGTGGCGCTTCCAAACGTGGTGGAGACAATCGCGACTGAACCATTGGCCGGTGGTGAAACTCCGAGAATACTCAGTGCATCCCCATCAGGATCGATATCGTTGTCCAGCACCGTAATTACTACCGGAACATCAACAGTCGTGGAGCCCGTATCGGCATTTGCCATTGGCGGATTGTTCACCGCCGGGCCGCTCACCGCAAGGAAACGCAACATGCCACCAAGACCGTCACCTACGGTCTCGTCAGTGGGATCACTGGGATTGGTCATGTAACCGTTGCCGTCATAAACGGCGTAACGTCCAGCACCGGGGGTGATAATGGCGTCCTTTGTCTTGAGGGGCGGCATCATGACCGAGTATTGCTCCCGGGGAGCGTAACCAGGTAAGCCGGTTGTCCGATCCTGGTAGTTGTACTGCAGGCCATCCTCTGCATGGATATTTGCATAGAGACCCTGCAGGGTCGGTACGTGAGTCTCAGCGGACGTACTCAACATGCGCAGCAGTATTCGATCACCTTCAAAACCGGCAGCTATATCTGGCGTCACGCCACTCTCGTAGGGTTCACCGTTGATGAGAAACCAGCGTGGATGATAAGCGATCGAGGTAAGATGGCTCCCGGCAGTGACGGCAGCATTGTGCTCAGGATCGATATCACTATAGAAGAGCATCACCTCATTGTCATAAGCAACGCCGTCATAGGCTTCTCCCGCCAGAGTATCACGGGTCATCGGACCGGACAGTCCCATGTAGACCTGCTCTTGGGGATGGGTGCCGCTGTGGTAGAGGTAGGTGCCGGTGCGGGCAATGGCGTTGGCGCCGCTCCAGGAATAGAGCTGTTTGCCACCTGCTGCTGCCGCTTCCAAACCGAATGAGCGTACCCGCTTGGTCAGGTTGCCCGCTCTTCCGCCCGTGGAATTATCATTCCAGGTCGGTCCCATGCCTCCGGTGGAGACCGGCAGTTTCTGTCCCTGAATCATAATGGATGTCGGATCCGGCAGACCATTGGAAAGATAGATATTCAGGGTGCTGTCGCCAGCAGGGATATCTATTCTCCGGTCAGCCGATGTCGGATCGTTGGAAGGATCCACCAAGCCATTCACACATGCCAGACGATCCGCATCGAAGGTTGTGTTGTAGCAGGTTCCACCTGGATCAGCAGTATAGCCCCACACCGTAATAGGCGTTGTCTCACCCGGCATTGTCCTTGTATAGACCTTGGCTGCCAGATAGACATCCAGTGCATAGACATTCCCAGTGGCGAGGACCATGGCGCTGGCCAGTACCCCCATCTTGAAATACGTCTTCATTTTTGTTGACCTTTTCATTGTTATCCCTCCCCGTCACTGGATCGGCACGTAAGGTGGTACAATCACCATCGTGCTCAGACTGCCACCAGGAAAAATGTCCCAAGTGGTCAACTCCTTCTCGGCATGTGAGTGCCAAACCAGAAAGTAGCCGCCAAAGGGGTTGAGACCACCCTCACCCGGAGGCAAGTCACCGGTGTCACCGAGGAATGGGCTACCGCTCCACCAACCGCCCAAGGCCAGATCCTGCACGCCGGGCAGCGCTACCGGGAGAGCCTTACCGTGATCGGCGCAATACTCGTGATTGACATCATCGAAACCGTCTCCGTCTCCATCGTTACAGATGTTGTCGTGGCAAGCCGCACCGGTGGTGTCATCCAGCATGTTGTGATCGCTGTCAGTACATCCATTGGTGGCGACCGGGCCGTAGATATCCCAGTTGAGATTCTTACCCGTCCAGGTCCAGATCATGTCGACGGTCTGTTTCGGTGCGGAATTGAGGGTGTTATCAGAGCGCCCCAGATCCGGTGTTACGCCACCATCCGAAGATAGCAGTCGTCCATCCCTGGCGATGAAACGCAGGTTCTCACCGTGAAAGTGGAATGGATGGCTGTCGTGCCCTGCATTGACCGCGCGCACAAGCACCTTGTCGCCAGCATGAGAGAGAGACAAGGACTGGTAGGGTTGATGAGGGAAGAGTGGATTGTAGTCACCCTGGAACAGATCAGGAAAGACCCGGCCATTGACGAACCAGATAGCAGCTTGGCGATCAGAGTTGGTGAAATGGCTGTAGTGTCCCCGCTCCATCTGCACATGGACGTCAGGATCCATCTCGGTCAGCAGGTAGAGGAACTCCTGCTCGTACTCAGTCGTGGCGCCATAAGCGATCCGGTTGTTGGCGGAGTCGAAACCGGTCGGCCGGACGATCAACGCACCCACCAGACCCATCTCTGTGTGCAGGCCGGGATTGATACCGCCCATACTGTGATAGAGATAGGTGCCTGCCTTACTCGCTGTAAAGGTATAGGCGACCGTCTCATTGAGCCCGGCCTGACGGGTCACCAGTCCAGGGGTACCACCCACCGCATTGGCTTTGTGTCCGGCAATCACCATTGAGACCGGCTCAGCAACACCGAAGTTGGTCACATTGATAGTGATGGTGTCGCCCTCATTCACGATCAGGGTCGGCGCCGGATATTGTGGCAGGCTGTAGCCATTACCCGCCGGGTGGCTGGCATTGGCCCCTCCATTCATGTCTCCGAAGCCCCACATATACATGCTGGATCCATCCGGCAGATTCATGTTGAAGGGAAAGGCATAGAGATTGAAGGTAGTTCCCCCCTGAGGTTTGATTCCCCGAATGTCGTGACCCGCCGCCATGGCTTGGGACACGATCGTCGTCATTGCCATACCCAGCAGTAGCATGCTGAGCAGGCTGACGGTTTTTTGTCTTATCTTTATCATTTTGTTTATCTCCTTTGATCGTCTTCTGGCTTGACGCTATTGCACGACAATCTCAGTCATCATTCCGCCGTCCAACTGGGTCACGTTGCTCAGCTGATGCAGTTCTGCGGCATGAAGAAAGTAGGTGCCCGGCGCCACGCCAGTGGTATCAACCAACACATCGTGGGTCTCACCACCACCGAAGTTGACCGAGGCAACCTCGCGGTAGAGGTTCTTATCTCCCGCTGCGTGCATATACCGCGCACCAGTACCGACAATCTTCATCGTCAATCCGGGTGCGGTCAGGGTATAAAGCAGTCGAGACCCACATTGGAGAGCCGTAACGCTGAGGTCTGACTGCGGTTACGGTCGCGATTGAAGCAATACGTAACTGA
>NZ_JAAVSH020000001.1:1179746-1228488 GCF_011947365.2 endosymbiont of Lamellibrachia barhami | reverse complement strand
TTTGTTGTACTTCGTTCAGTTACGTAATTGCTCTCGTGAGCCCGGCCTGACGGATCACCAGTCCAGGGGTACCACCCACCGCATTGGCTTTGTGTCCGGCAATCACCATCGAGACCGGCTCAGCAACACCGAAGTTGGTCACATTGATAGTGATGGTGTCGCCCTCATTCACGATCAGGGTCGGCGCCGGATATTGTGGCAGGCTGTAACCGTTACCACCCGGATGGCTGGCATTGGCCCCTCCATTCATGTCTCCGAAGCCCCACATATACATGCTGGAGCCATCTGGCAGATTCATGTTGAAGGGAAAGGCATAGAGATTAAAGGTAGTACCCCCCTGAGGTTTGATTCCCCGAATGTCGTGACCCGCAGCCATGGCCTGGGACACGATCGTCGTCATCACCATACCCAGCAGTAGCATGCTGAGCAGGCGGACGGTTTTTTGTCTTGTCTTTATCATTTTGCTTATCTCCTTTGATCGTCTTCCGGCTTGACGCTATTGCACGACAATCTCAGTCATCATTCCGCCGTCCAACTGGGTCACGTTGCTCAACTGATGCAGTTCTGCGGCATGAAGAAAGTAGGTGCCCGGCGCCACGCCAGTGGTATCAACCAACACATCGTGGGTCTCACCACCACCGAAGTTGACCGAGGCAACCTCGCGGTAGAGGTTCTTATCTCCCGCTGCGTTACGCATATGCCGCGCACCGGTACCGACAATCTTCATCGTCAATCCGGGTGCGGTCAGGGTATAGAAGCGGTCGAGACCCACATTGGAGAGCCGTAGCAGCAGGGTCTGACCTGCGGTTACGGTCGCGTTGGAGGACACTAACTGAACCGGTGTATCATTGTTGAGTGTCTCACCTGGATTACCGGTAACCTTACCCGCAGGATGAATCTCACCATCCGGGCCGACTATCGAGTTCCAGTTATCCGTTGGTGGCGGCATAATCCCAGGATTTATCGTATCGGGGTAACCGCGGCCGTTGATCTGCGGATAGTCGCCCTCGATCGCTGCAAAGGGCAGCGGCTGTACAAAGAGACTGGCATCGTGGAACTCGCTGTCGAAAGCAGACACCTGGAGCGGCTGTTCAACGTCCCAGGCGGTGGTACCATCGCCGTCATTGTAGGTATAACCCGTGGGCGCACCCGGATCGGTACCGCCCTTACGTGTAGCCACCGCGCAGGAACCATCGGGACATCCCGTCACATCCTGAACAGGATGTACATAGAGATTGGCCAACATGCCCATCTTCATGTGCTCGGTTGCCTCCACATGACAGTGATAGATATAGGTGCCAGGCTCCACCACGTTATAGTAGTAGGTCAACGTGGCGCCCATATTGACGGAGACCGATACCTCCGGTACCCCATCAAACACCGTCGCAGCATTGGGAAAGCCATGAAAGTGGATGGTATGGCTATCAAACAGGTCGGGGCGAATCACCGTACCAACATTGGTCAACGAGAGATAGAACTCGTCATTCTGCTCAAGTTCTACGGTGGGACCAGGCCACTCCGCATCGAGGATACCCTCCTTGATCACTTCCGATGGCGGGGTACCAGTCTGATCACCATAACCAAAGATATAAAGAGGATTGTCATCCGACATTACGGCAAAGCTGTCACCAGCGATCAGATGCATACACTTGATGTTCTCGGAGGGTTGGACCTCCCCCTCGTCCCATACAGCGTTTCCGTTATCGTCCCCAGGACACTGTACGAATACCGCTGCGTTAACTGTTCCCACGCCACCTGACAAAGCCAACAATAGGGCCGCGGGCAGCAATTTTATTTTGAAGATTTTCATCGGCGTTACTCCTTATGAATATGTAACTGCCATTGTTATTTCGAATTGCTTTTTCACGTATCCGTGACCCTCATGCGAGGGCCACGGAAGCGTTAACTACTGCAGTTCGTCCGCACCTATATCGTTGTTTCCTCCATCTGGTCGAGGCTCATTGTCGAAGTCGAGCTCCAGTTGGAGCGGTACATTGGCACCGTTGTCGACACCCACCGACGCCGGGGTGATATGGTAGTCACCCGCAGATATCGTCAGTGGCCCGTAGCTCACCTGCAGCCAGTTGCCACCCTCATCGAAGGCACCTGCTACCTGGAGAACCGTCGTCTCCTGAAACACCAGGGTTTGGTCTCGGGCAATGTTGACATACCCCATCACGAAGGCAGGATCACCCATGACATTGGTGGTGGCATAACCCGCGGTATCGGTCAGCAGTGAGTTCTTAGGCTCCAACTGCAGATCGAGACGGGTAACCAGACCATCGAGCACTCCCAGATCAACGCTGTAGAGATCCACGTTGGCCACGTCGCAACCAGCTCCCCCTGCTGCAGGATCAGCGCAGGATGCGGGGAAGATTCCGAAGTTCGTCAGCGGGGTTGCTACAGGATCCTGGTTCAGCCAGTAGAACGAGCGGTTGTGATGGACGATGTTGTTTTTCAACTTGGCGTCTGAAAAGGTGAGCCAATCACTGGTTGCACCACCGGGAAGTACCAGCGGGTCCACATGGCCGCTCATCACATTGGCCAACTCCGTGCTGTGGATCCGCGAAACGATACCTGCCGGCATCGGAACGGACTCATTGACGTTTCCAGGCATGAAGCTCAGGATCGCCGCAGTCGCGGTGCTGTCGTTATTAGCAACAGTATTGGCACGAATGTCGGCCTTCAACACGTCCTGCAGTGAGATACCACCACCTGCAGCACCGGCCACGTTGTTGGCGATCATGTTGTTGTAGATCCGCACCTGACTCCACTTGCCTTTACGGTCTGGGAAGCGCGCCACATCATGACCGTTGACCAGGGCCACACCGATACCACCGCCGTCACCTGCACCAGCCAGGTTGCCGCGAATCCGGTTGGAATCCACAGTAACATTGCCGGTACCGGGGGTGAGAAGCTCACCGGTGAAGGTCTCAGGCACAAGTGCCGCCTGGCCGAGGATGGCGATGCCGCCACCAGTCCTGGGACCGGACTGGGCAAACGACTCATTGAAGAGAATATCGTTATCCTCGATCAAACCATTTTCAGAAAAACCCAGGTGGCCGATACCGCCGCCGTCACCCTGCGTGAAGTTGCCGCAGATCCAGTTCTTCTGGACTCGATAGTTATCGGCACCTGTATTCAGGGAGACACCGCCACCCGCGCCGCCAAACCCACCATTGGTAGAGATCTGGTTGTGGTGAACACGGATATCATCGTTGTGGGCATCATCGTAGACGAAGTCACCAATATCAGCATTGGCCAAACCTGTATAGGCTGGGTCGTTCACACTGACGATCTCGTGACTCAGTTGAGGATGGCCGATGCGGATTCCTCCACCGAAGAAACCAGAGTTGGCGGTGATCCGATTGTTGCTCACATCCATGAAACCGGCATGCCCGTTGACCACAATGGAACCACCGCTACTGGCGCCAACGATGGTGAAGCCATCGACGCGAGAGCCTTTATTGCGGTTATGGCAGAAGGCCAGCCTGTCAGTATCCTCCAGGCAAGTAGCCGAAGACGCCAGGCCGGCAACGAATATGCCTGCACCCTCACTGGTTGGGAAGACATTCTCCGCCAGTGCTGCGAATGGAAGGTTGGCAACGATCTGCCCAGGCAATGAATCGATAAAACCATTGTCGACCAAAGCCTTGGCCCGGGTGCGCCAATCGATGATCTTCTCGGTCGGCACCTGGCGGGCGTTGATAACCACGTCTCCAGCACCCCAACCCTGGAGTTTGACGGGCTTCCACATCATCACCATCTCGTCGTAGACACCAGGAGTGACCAGGATCAGATCCCCGCGGTTTGCTGCATCGATTGCATCCTGAATGGTGTTATGAACCAGCGGACCGGCTACAGCCAAGGGATCAACTGAGCGCACCTCATAGGCGTATTTGAGCCGCTTGGTGTAGTTGGTGCCAGCATCGGTCCATTTACCCAGGGTCCAGTTGTTGCGTGCACCCCAGCCCTCTTCGATACCAACCGTAAGGGTTACCCCGATAGGCGACTCAGTACCGTCCATACCGACCACAACAACCTGGTAGGCACCGAATGGGATTGCGACCAGTGGATCTGTCGCTGTGACATCGGCTTCGATCCGGTTTTGTCTCCAGAGGCCAACCGTCAGTTCGGTACGGATACCAGCGTCATCTTCCAGGAAGACTCTGCCCTGGCCTGCACCAAACCGGTAGTCACGCTCGATGTTTTTCGGAATGTTGCCAGTACCGTCCCAATCGGGATTTGGCACCAACATCCTGCCCATCGATTTGATGATGATCGTCTGATCCGCCAGTGCAAAGGGACCACCACCACCATCACCCAGATGCCGCCTGACCGACGCAACTGTCGGCGTGAGATCAGGACTCTTACAATCCAGCGGGAACTTGCCGGGGCCGGCGAATGCGGCTACAGGCAATACCGGCGTATCCAGGTAGGTCGTTGAACCTGGCATGTACTGGAAGGTGTAACAGAACTGGCTGTACTGGGGATCGAAGTAGGGATCAATCACCTCTGCAGGCACGTCGCCCGCAGTGATGGTCTGCCCTGGAACACCAGTGATATCACCGCTGACATCTACCGTACCGATGAGCGGATTCGGCACAGGTCCCGCATCGTTCATGCATGCGGTCAGCATATTGGGTGACATACCGCTGGGCTGCGGCAGATTGGCGCTGAAGGTGGAGGGAACCACCAGGTCATAGCGACCAAACTGATCGGCATAGACCCGATTAACCTGAGTGCCGTTCCAGTCGTAGAAAGCGACAGGCGTCCACGGCGGTGCAAACTTCTCGCCGAAGTTCGGTGCATTCGGATCGAACTCGTTGGCCAGGTCGTTGAGAATCATACCGGAGATGTTGGCCACGATCGGCACATCGGTGAACAGATGAAACTCGGTAGCCGCATTCTGACCGGATGAGAGCGCTATCTTCTTGCGATCGCAGAGCGGACGCGTCGTACCCGCAAACGGTGCCGGATCGTTCACTGCAGGATCGATCAGCATTGCCGTATCACCACTGCCATCCTTGGTCAGCATGGAGAAGTGAGGCGGTACCAGATGATCGTCACCCACGCAGGTAACTGCCAATGCCTGTTCAGAAGGCACGAACACATCGCCAAAGTCGACGTTGCGGTCCTCCTCCTTTACGAGCTTATAACCTGCAGGGGTATTCGCCTCCACGATATAGTCACCGGGCAGCATGCCTGTGAAGCCAACCGAGGCAACAGCCGGAGTGGCATAGAGATACCGTCATCTTCCAGTAGGAAGACCCCGCCCTGTCCTGCACCAAACCCGTAGTCACGCTCGATGTTTTTCGAATGTTGCCAGTACTGTCCCACCGGGATTTGGCACCAACATCCGCCCATCGATTTGATGATGATCGTCCGATCCGACAAGGGGACCACCACCACCATCACCCAGATGCCGCCCGACCGACGCAACCGTCGGCGTGAGATCAGGACTCTGTAATCCAAAGTGGAACTTGCCGGGGCTGGCGAATGCGGGCTACAGGCAATACCGGCGTATCTGGTGGTAGGTCGTTGAACCTGGGTATGTACTGGAAGGTGTAACAGAACTGGCTGTACTGGGGATCGAAGTAGGGATCGATCACCCTTGCAGGTACGTCGCCCGCAGTGATGGTCTGCCCGAGTACCAGTGATATCACTGCCGACAGATTCACCGTACCGATGAGCGGATTCGGCACAGGTCCCGCATCGTTCATGCATGCGGTCACATGTTATTGGGTGACATACTGCTGGGCTGCGGCAGATTGGCGCTGAAGGTGGAGGGAAACCACCAGGTCATATAGCGACCTCAAACTGATCGGCATAGACCCGATTAACCTGGAGCACCGTTCCAGCCGTAGAAAGCGACAGGCGTCCACGGCGGCGTAAACTTCGCCGAAGTTCGGTATCTTTCGATCGAACTCGTTGGCCAGATCGTTGAGAATCATACCGGAGATGTTGGCCGCGATCGGCACATCGGTGAACAGATGAAACTCGGTAGCCGCATTCTGACCGGAAGAGAGTGCTATCTTCTTGCGATCGCAGAGCGGACGCGTCGTACCCGCAAACGGTGCCGGATCGTTCACTGCAGGATCGATCAACATTGCCGTATCACCACTGCCATCCTTGGTCAGCATGGAGAAGTGTTGCGGTACCAGATGATCGTCGCCCACACAGGTGACTGCCAATGCCTGTTCAGAAGGCACGAACACTTCGCCAAAGTCGATGTTGCGATCCTCCTCCTTTACGAGCTTATAACCTGCAGGGGTATTCGCCTCCACGATATAGTCACCGGGCAGCATGCCTGTGAAGCCAACCGAGGCAACAGCCGGAGTGGCATAGAAGGCGTTGAGCTTGGTCTGGATTGCAACCGGCAAAGAGCCATTGTCATATCCTTCGAAGGCCCAACCACCGTCAAACACACCGGGACGGATCTGGTTAAAATTGCGCAGACCATCGTAGCAGTCGGGGGTCGTAGCGGTGGCCGGGTCTGCCGGGTCCGTAAAGAAAGTGAACGACTCACCCTGGCAACCTGTAGGCAGGCTGTCATCCCAACTGTCGGAGTAGCCCACATTGAGCGCATCGCCCAGGTCGAATGTGGAATTGCCATTCCGGTCGATGTCCTCGGGACCGGGGAAGTTACCCTGGGGATAGTTGTCTGCATCCGCCAGATCGACCAGGCCGTTCATATTAACGTCATCGATTACGTTGTCGTCTGCATCGAATACACCGTCGCCATTCCAGTCGATATCGCAAGAATCAGCAGGAAAATTATTCAACGGAAAACAGTCGATGTCGCCATCAGCGTAGAGGTTCAACTGAACCCGGGGAATACCGGGCTCCCAGGTCTCTACAGCGGTAAACCGGGGATCATTCTCAGCGCGGGTGACCGCGTAGTGCACCATACCGGAGATGCCGCCGTTTTCACCCACGAAAGTCGTGGTGAAGCCGTTCGCAATGCTCGGGAACTCAAAAGTTTTGTAGTCGGCCTTGCCGAACTGCATCACGCTGGTCTGACCCAGAAATTGCTGGAAGGCCTGGGTCAGCACTACACCCGTCTCGGTACGGGAAAGGTTGTTACCGGTATTCGGATTATTTTCTTCGCTCCCTGCAGGACAGGTACCGCTGACAGGATCATAGCTGACGCCGGCCGCACACTGTGTCTGTGGAGTGAGTTGATCGAAGGAGGGGTAGGTCCAGCCATTATCGGGCAGGACCGCACCACCGGCGTCGACCACGAAGGTGGCACCGGTCGCCTTCTTGTTGGTGAAACTCGCTTCAGCCACCAACCAGTGGAAGAAGGGGAAGACCGTATCGAAAGGCGCCTCGCCACCGTTGTCTGTGGGGAAGCTCTGATAGACGGTGCCGTCGCGCCAGCGGATGGTGACACTCTGACTCTCAGGGCCGATGCCCGCCTCATTCGCATCCCAGAAACCATCCTGATCGGAATCGCTGAAGACAGCGGTGTTCAGACGGCCAAACCAGTTGAAGACGGAGACATCACCAAAATTACAGGATAGACCACCGTTACAGGTACCACCGGTCGTATCGACAGAAAACGCCGTCTGGGCGAATACCACCGTCATATTGGCGTCCCATATCGCAAGCTGGTAGCTGCCCGGCGCGAGATTAGGAATCGCAAAGGTTGAATCCGCAGCACAGGGGGCAGCATAAAGACCTTTGCCCAAAGCGCCGTTAACCATGCTGTTCAAAGCCACCCAGCAGGCCGGAAAATCGCGCCCACTAAAAAAGGTGAAATTAGGCGGACGTGACATGTGCTGATCAGTCACCTTACCTATGATATTTGCGGTCTGTTCACCAGGTAGCGGCGGCTGCAGGGGTGGGAACCCACCCGCTTGCCCTATCACGTACTCACTGCTCGCCTTGGTAAAACCCACGAAGACATGCGGACCAGGCAGACCAAATTCAACGAACAGCGGCGGCTCGTTGGCCTTGACCCAGGCGTCGATAACCTTGGTGCCCTCAATGGTGGTGGTCTGCTGCCAATTGGATCCAGTTGGCGGAATCAGGATGGTGCCGTACTTGCCCGGCGCCAGATTCTTCACCGTGAGGAAGCCGTCCTGATCGGGGTGCATGGTACCGTCACCCAGCGTAGCCACCACAGGTGCGCCACCCGTCATGCAGACAAAGTTGGTCAGCGGATTGAGATCCGGGTTCCCGTTGATATCGCAGGTCCGATCATAGGTCGTACCCAACGGGTTAGCGAATGCATCCTGGATGAGCTGACCGCCATTTTGACCATACTTACCGGCTGGCTCTTCCAGGAAGAGCGAGAAGCCGCTCCAGTCCACATGGCCCGCATTCCCTAGCGGAGGATTAATCTCCTGGGGCAGATCGGGGTTGCCGTTGACCGGGTAGTGGTCGTGGAAAAGATAGAACGAAATCTGCGCGGTGGGAATCGGCTGCTGCTGAACCGTAACAGTGACGGTCTGCTGATCCGTGCCTGTGGCATCAATAGCGACTGAACCACCTGAGAGGCTGTGTCCGGAGAACGGAAGGACAGAGATATAATAGCTCTTATTGTCCTCAACATCCGCAACCACGGCCTGGGCGGTGTCAGTGTAACCGCTCAACCCCGCACCAGTCACCGAATTGATCGCTGGTGGATGGTTACTGCGATGAAAGCCCAGCGAGAGCATATCGCCAGTACTGACATCAGGCGTTACCGTGTAGGTTGTATCTTCCTGAATCAACCAACGGAAGCCATTCACAGGGGCTCCGTTTTGATCCTGCACATTTAGTGTGACTTGCCCTGAATGGGCCGCCGAAACGGCCAACATAGACAAGGCAATGGCGAAGTTAAAAACCCCTGTTTTGCCTTTTCTCATTTTTTTGTTCATAACTTTCACTCTCCGAGCTATGAAAGACCCTGAAAGCAGGATCATTCCCCACGCCGTAACGACGCATTTCCCGTAAAAAAAGAAATTTGTTTGACTACGATGGAAAATTTAGGCTGATCGAGTCCCGGTGGCTACCGGCAGAACTAAGAAATGACAGGCGGCGTAATGCCCCAGTTAAAAGCAGGAAAAAATGCAGGTGGTAGGCAGGTGAACCCCTACCCTGTTACTGGGGTATAGGCGGAAGGGAATACAGTCCTCCACTCCAAACCCCAATAAAAACAGGAGCTTTGAGTGGTAGGGTCGAATCGATAGAAGTGCGGGTATTGGCAAAAGTCCACTATTTCTATAACGGCAGGAGGGCTGAGAACTTTAACAAAAAAAACAGCGCCCAAAGAAAAACCCGCGTGCAAAGCAGCGCGGGTAAAGGGGATAGGTTTGGAGAAACTGTTTATTTATTACAGTTCATTTTCATGGCAGTGCGTACAGGTCACCGGCTCTCCTTTGGTGAGTGTGATCGACTTGCCCTCGTTGGACAGGGTGCGGTCTGTCGCTGCGCGGGCGAGTACCGTTCCCTCGCCGTTCACACCATGACAGGCACGGCAGGCATCGGGATTGTTCTCGGCCATGTCCTCATGTCCGCCATCAGAGAACGAAGTATCTCCAACCGGGTGCATGCCATGAGGACCTTCCAGAGTGTTGCCCAAATCACCCGTGTGGCAGGTGCTGCATTCAGAGATGGTGCCGGTGTGTCCCTGCAACTGAACGGCGGCGACATTGTCGTTGGCATCTGGATTCTTGTTCGGCCAGATACCATGAGTGGCGCCGTGGCAGGCTTCGCAGAAGATACCTTCGTGGCCGGTGCTGACCCGGTAAAGCATCGGGTTACCGATACGGGGATCATCAGGCCCAGACACTGCGGGATTGTTCGCCTCGATCACATTCTCAGCAAATCGCTTGTTGCTGGGAACAATCGGGGTGGCTTTGGTGTCGTCGCTGCGGAAGGCCTGGAACAGACGGATACCGTCCACATTCGCATCGGCATCAACATTGTTGACCACCGTGCCGGCAGCACCTGACAGACTATCCATGGCATCGCCGGTATGGCAGGAGCCGCAACCGGGTTCGTTGGCCCAGGGAACACGTGGCTGGTTTTTGCCTACAACATCTGCAGTCAGCTCCGGTGTCTTATAGAAACCACCACCCAACTCGAACTCACCCGGTGTAGCGGGAGAGACACCTCGGGTGAAGTCATTACCCACCTGTTCCATGTTGCCGTGGCAGTCCTGACAGAGCATGCCGCCATTGGACATGGCACCGCGCAGGCAGTCGGTGCGTCGGCCAGGGTGACACTGGTAACAGGTAGCTTCCAGGGCATCCCGGCGCTGTTGGAAGTTCTCGACTATGCCAAGATCGTTCTTGATGGCTGGCGGCATATCGGGGAACAGTTTGTCGCCGTTGGCATCGGTAACGCTACCATGGTGGCTGTGCATCACATTAGACATGGATTTGTGTTTGATCTGATCACGTCCGTTGGCCAGGGAATCCGATATGTGTACGCCGTTGAGTACGAGTGGTCCGTCATTCTCAGGTCCCAGCGGACCCAACTGTGCCAGATCAAGTGCCGGAGTGTAGTGGCAAGTTTGGCAGACCACCGGCTGGGAGTTCTCCAGGTCGGTGCCATGTTTCTGGTCATGCAGACGTACAAGGTTGAGATCTGCGGCATACTCCAGGCTGACATCCAGGGGGACTTCATCCAGTAGTGGATCGTCGAGCACTGTGACCGGTTCACCAACGAGATTTTTTGTGGCTTCACCGTTGCCGCCATCGACCTGCGCGTTGTGGCAGATGCCGCAATTGGCCTCACCGGAGATTGGAACAACCGTGTCGTTGGATGCCAGAACGGTTCCGCCTGCATCGATCGCCTGAACCCGAAGCAGTGGCCAGGGATTCTCACGGCCAAAATCATCATAGGCGGTCATAGGTATGCCTGGCGCTTCATACCAGTTCACCCCCTCCTTTACATAACCAAATTTAAACGCTGGGTTGGTAAAGAAGGGTTGATCTATCACAAAGGCTTCGAACAGCTCGGTGAGGTTGTCCGTATAAGGTGCATGGCGACCGGACATGGACTGTTGATCCGCAGTCAGGTTTCCGTCACCCAGATAGAGCTGCTCCACGTTCGGCATGGGCAGACCCAAATCCAGGATGTTGGCGCCTGGCGGATAGAAGGCCGGCAGGATCCCCGATGGGTAGAAGGCATCGTAAGCCGCTCGCGCGCCGTCCCAGAAGTTGGTTTTAAATACACTGCCATCAGGCAGCATGCTGGAAGATACAGGACCTGAACCGGCTGAGTTAATACCGCTAAGGATAGGATCAAACGGGTTTGAAGCTGCCGAATAGACCACACTAACGCCATCAGCAGGCAGCATGACCTTTGGGTCATTGCCTTGTTGGATAACTGTTGCATGCAGTACGTTGAAGGGAGGCAGAATACTGGATACACGGGTATCCAGGTCGCCACAGTGCATTCCCAGATCATTGATGGCGAAGATCTTGTAGCCAGCCTGATTGACCAAGGGCTGTTCGGCTACCGGAATGCCGGGAGTTCCATTCTGGCTGGTGGAGTTGATCGAGACCTCCGTCCCAACCGGTGGAGGTATCACAACAGGAGGAGGCGTTCCGCCACCAGTATCACCCGTATCGCAATCAGCGGGGGCGTGTTTGACGCGTTTCTCGGCAACCTTCCCATCTGATTGAACAGCCCGCACACTGCAGGGAACCACCGCCAGATCGTACTCTTTGAATTTCCATTCGTCGTCATCGATAGTCTTGCTGTTGATCACGGTCTGGTCGAATGCATACATCAGGGTGACTGTTTTGTCCTCCATGCCTTTGCCTTTTACCTTCAGGCGGGATTTTTCACTATCCCATTTGGCTTCCTCGATTTTGAATCTGTCACTACCTGCCGAGGAGATCCCCGGTAGTGAAATACACAAGACAACTCCGGCGCTAATTAGAACTCGCACGTAGTCAGTAAACATATTGGCTATTCCCCACTGGTATGTGTCGGCGCCTTCGGTCGCTGAGATCGACCGCAGGCTCTGCATACCAAGATAGCCAGTAAATCTTAAGGATTGCTTAAGGATTTGGGAATTATTTCACATTTTTTACAGCCAGGACGGCTAGGCGTTTCCAATAGGAATTTTAATCACAACCCGGAGACCTTTTCCATCTTCACCATCTTCCAACATGACTGTGCCACCATGCAGTCGCACCGCACTGTGAACGATCGACAAGCCAAGGCCACTCCCCTGACCAATGGTCCCAAGGAGGCGGTGAAACCGCCCGAAAACCAATGCCTTGTTCTGGTCCGTAATACCCGGCCCGGCATCGATTACCACAAGGGAGACAAAATCATCATCGGCCAGAAGACTAACCTTGATCACTCCGCCAGCAGGGGTAACCCGGACCGCATTATCCAATAGATTTCGCAAGGCAACGGCAAGCAACTCCCAATTACCCTTGAGTTTTACCGGATGTGGAGCCTCCAGTTCCAGGGTAACGTCCCTTTCAAGGTAGCCAGGAGCACATTCCGATACTACCTCAACCGACAGCTCCTTCAAATCCAGGGGGGCAAACTCCAACATCGCCACTTCCGGCTCCATGCGAGAGAACACCAGCAACTGCTCCACCAGACGATGGAGTTTTGACAGACCTTTCAATGCCTGATTCAACGAATGTTTCCGTTCACTTTCATCGCTGCTTTCAAGTGCCGCATGGATTTGAACGACCGAACCCGCGAGTGGGGTTCGTAGTTCATGGGCGGCATCGGCGGTAAACTGGTTGTAGCGGTTGATGGAAGATTGCAGCTTCTGGAACAGATCGTTGATAGCATCCACCAACACCTTCGCTTCAGCCGGCGCTATCGTAGTGTCGATTGCTTCAAGATTGGTGGCACTACGCGCGCCAATTTGATGAACCAGCCTATCCAAGGGATTCAATGCCCGTACGACAACCCACCAAAGTATCCCAATCATCGGTAGCGCCAGCAGCAAGGGGGATAAGATATTCACAACAAAACCGAGCATTCTGACTTCCCGACTGGCGCTCTCCTGCGCCACCTGGATTCGATGTTTTTTATCACTTGTATAACGAGTATAAACACGCCATTGATGCCCTCTCATCACCACATTGCTGTACCCAGTTTCGAGATTGAGTGATAAGGGTTGTCTGGGGGCATTTGGGCCGTGTACCAGCAGTAGGCCATCGGAGGACCACACCTGGAACACTGGCGGATCGCTATAACCATTTACCTGCAGATCCTCCGCAAACTCGTCGAGATCCTGCTCTTCCGCCTCATGTGAAGTCACAACAGCCAGCAAGGTGGCAAGTTGAAAAAGCTGTTCATCAAACAGGGCATCAGCCTCAGCCGTAGCGCGCCACCAGGTAAACCCGGAAATCGTCAACCAACCAATGATAAAACTGGTCAGGACAAAGAAGAGCAGACGAAATCGTAAAGATTGTTTCATTTTTCGATAATGTAGCCGACGCCACGCACCGTACGAATAATGCAGCTGGTCAACTTCTTGCGAAGGTTGTGAACATGGACTTCGATGGTGTTACTCGCCACCTCTACATCCCATCCATAGAGTTCCTCTTCCAACTGATGACGCGACATTACTCTCCCACGGTTCTCCATAAGCGTCCGCAGCAAGGTAAACTCCCGTATCGATAGATTGACGGGTTCACCCGCCAAAGACAAAGTCAGCGCCAATGTATCCATCACCAGTTCTCCGCAACGCAACCGACCTTCGTTCTGACTGGCAGAGCGGCGTCGCAGCGCACGGACACGGGCACACAACTCCTCGATATCAAAAGGTTTTACCAGGTAGTCGTCAGCACCGTTGTCGAGTGCAAACACCCGGTTGGAGACGCTACTACGAGCGGTAAGAACCAGTATCGGCACATCATTTTCCGCTGACCGAATGGCTTTCAGAACGTCGAAGCCTGAGATATCGGGAAGATTGATATCGAGCAGCACCAGATCCGGCTCCCTCTCCGATATCGCAGTGAGCGCAGAGCGTCCATCACGAACCCATTCCAGCTGATCACCCCGCCGAGAGAGAACCTTACTAATACCGTCACCAAGGAGTTCATCATCTTCCACTAAAAGGATTTGCGTCATGGCATAAGTTATCCGATTTTCAATAGACAGAGGATTTAACATGGACCCAAATCCTGAATTAGGCAAGAAATGGCAGTCCGTCAGACCTCCAGGATCAAGTGGTCAGGAGCCTGAAATATTCAATATTAGTGGCGTCTTCATCTGGTGAAGTACAGAAAGAAATTGTTATGGTAAATCAATCTCTTGCCGTATCTATTCTGGCATGGTGAATGCTGAGAATACGTGTAGGATGCGGTGAGTATAGCGAACCGCATCAATCGCTACAGATGCGCATCGCTACGCTCAGCACATCCTACGATTCCGTATTTTCTGTACTATCATGGGGTCGTGACCAGTTACTAAATAGTGTTCGTCCGGAAACCCATATCTAACCGCAAAGAACGCGAAGAGCGCTAAGGTAAAAGATTGATTAACAATAAATTACCTTCGTGCGCTTCGTGGTAAAAAAACGACGTTTCCGAACAGACACTAAGTGGACTTCCGATAGACCACACCCTTATCAATCCGCACCAAACCACTCCCATAGTCGATAACGATGCCATGCGGCGTCACCTGGGACAGCTTTACGCTGCTGCCCTGCAACTGATCCCCCTCCCGATACTTACGCATATTGATAATGGCAAAACGTTTGTCCGCATTGGAATTGTAGACATGCACGTTGATTGTGATATCGGGTATCCGCAGTCTTTTTGTATAGGGCAATTCAAAGATAAAAGGAATTTCACTGACTGACTTATTGGCCATGATCTCAGCTGCGGGAGGCTCAGTATTCTCGACCATCGCCGGTGGCGGCAGTGCGGAAGATGGGGATACAGGGATCTGCAACTCGGTCGGCTCACCAACCCCATGACTCAAGCGATTCGCTGACCCGAAGTCTGAATCACCGCCTCCAACACTATCGCTGACTTCCACTGTTTTCCGATCAGTGGAGATATCAGGCGGGTTGTCTTGTCGATCAAGTGCTACCGGCGACGGAACACTCGTAGTCAGAACGTCACTTTTTTTTGCAACCTTATCCTCGTTGAAATCCATCACACCTATTTTCTGGCTGCTCATTATATTAGGCTTACTTGGCACCTCTTGTTGCTGCCTCCCCCTTTTTATCGATGCCAGCAAAGAGGTACCCCGCTGTTGTGTGGAAAGTTGTATCTTCGGCGATTCCATTTTAGGCGGCAGACGCCTAACCGTCTGAGTTTCACCGCTTTGTTCAGCAGGGACAGGTACATTGGTACCATCAATAGCAAACAGCGCGGCAATCCCGCTCAGTAACAGCATCCCCATCGCGGCAAGAAGCCATGTCAGCTTGCCGTTTGCATTTTGGCTGTCGGACATAGGCGTTCTTTCTACATCACCACCTTTGTTTCTCTCCCGATCTGCCTGATCCAAAGCGTTTAATATATATGACATATCGCCCACCCTATCCCTTCGACTGCATCAGAAGTGGCACGTCAGGATCTCCGGATGCGGACTGTAATTGAATAAGCGTCTGCTCACCCACGATTCCGTCTGGTGTCAAACCGTGTTTTTGTTGAAATCTGACCACCCTTTTAACCAGACTCTGATCGAACCTGTCGTTTCGTTCTCCCTGCGTCTGGATCCCGTAAATCCCTTCGTCCCGGTCAAGTATGTCATTGAGCCATAAAACATCCTGACCGCGCGCACCTACAGCCAGCGTGGTGTCGTTGAGTTGCGGTGGCTTCCACAGCAATACATAGCTCCCGGACCACAAATGATCAATAGTGGCCCGTTCAAGTTGCATGCGTACTCCGTTGTGATCAATCACGACTCTATTGCCGTGCAATTCAGTCACCATCATATTGACCAAACGGCCATCGGATGTTTCCAGTTCAATGATCACCGGTCTGTTGAAATACTCCAGACTTGTCCAAGTGCCTTTCCCGTAGACACATTTTAATTTATGGACATCCGCAGTCTTACAGAATGTAGAGCCATCTACTACGGCAGGAGTATCAACATTCCAATAGCGGAGCAGCGTGCTGAAGGCCCGATTCTCTGGAAACATCTCCACCGCAGTCATTGCCTCGAACTCTTTTCCATCGACCAGCGGATACTCCGCTTTTGCAGGCACAGCCACCTCTGAATCGGAATAGCCGGCCTGCGCAATCTTTATTGGAGAGAAATTCACCTTGTTATTCGGGATGGCGGTGGCAGTAGCGATCTCTTTTGAAACGACAGGAGTGCCTTTTTTATGTACTGCCGGATCCGCCAAGAGCAACCGCATCTGCTGCTCAACATTGTTTCCAAAGCTTATGATGTCGTTGAGCGACAGGGTTGCACTCAAAACAACCAGTACCGCTGCCACGGCGGAAACCTTGAGCAGACCCCGCCATCTACCTGTCTGTCGCTTGCCCTCCACTTCTTCTGCCACACGCTTCAGCATGAAGTAGTCGACCTCATTTTTGCGTTCCGCATAAGCGGCCACCATTGCACGTTCACAATAGATATTAATCCGGCGGGGAATGCCTTTGGTGAGTTGATGCACCGCCTCCAACGCGCTATTTGTGAAGAGATTTTGCGAAATTCCGACCACTTCGAGGCGATGCCTGATGTACTCCTTGGTCTCAGGCCGACCCATCGATTGCAGATGATACCGGGCAGTGATCCTCTGGGTCAGCTGCCGCAGATTAGGTTGATCCAGAATCTCTTTCAGTTCGGATTGGCCGATGAGGAATATCTGCATCAGCTTTTCAGTTTTGGTTTCAAGATTGGTTAATAGCCTGACCTGTTCAAGGGCTTCGTAGCTAAGATTCTGCGCCTCGTCGATGATGACTACCGTCCTCCGACCAGTCGCGTGGGAACTTAGCAGATAGCTGTTGAGATGGTCGATCAGCACCTTGATGCTTTCGGCAGCATTCGGATATTCGATATGCAGCTCATCACAGATTGAGGCCACCAGTTCAAACGGCTCCAGCCTGGGATTGAGGATTAATGCGACATCGACTTCATCCGGCAGGCTCTCCAACAGATTTCTACAGAGCAACGTCTTGCCTGTCCCTACGCCGCCGGTCAGCAGCACGAAACCACCCCCCTCCTCCATGCCGAACCGCAGATGGGCCAAAGCTTCACGATGATTCCTGCTTAGGAAGAGGAATTTCGGATCCGGCGTGATCGAGAACGGATCTTCGTCAATCCTGAAATAGTCCCTATAGATTGAGGCCATGGTGTTTACTCCAGACGGTTTCCGCCACTGTTAAAATCCAATCCTTCACTTGATTATCTGGGAACAAGGATCGGCATCTTCTGTTTTTTCATGAGTTGCTTGGGAGAAATACGGCTTGCTCCCAGCGGCGTACTGACACTTGTCTCCAATAGCAGGGTGATACTTCTTTTTCCTTTGCGCAAAACGACTTCCCCCTTGCCTACCTCGGCAACCTGCCATCCCTTGTAATCTCCACCAGCAGGAAGTCTCAACAACTCTCTGCTCTTGTGATCACGCACAATGGCGATATGCCGCTCGTTTACAAAAACGACGCCTTCAAGCTTAAGCGCCAGGTTATCCTGAACCGGAATAATCTGTGCCTTCTCTATCACTGGCGGAATACGTCCTTCGGTGAACAGAGGGCGTTCCAGCACCTCCCGATAGGCACTCTTTGGTAGAGCGGCATAAGGAGTACGGTTTTTGCGGTTGTTATCGCTATCTTCGCCTCCGTTCGATTGCAAGTGCTCAGAGAACCCCGCCCTGCCTGCCTGACCGCCATTCCATTGATAGTGCAACAACGCAGCAAATCCTACCGTCGTAAGCGTCAGCATGATCGTCAATGTGGTGATCCGGCCAGCCATTAAACTCAAGATTGACTCCTCATATATCCGGACAGCACAAAGTCAAGATCAAGTTGTCGTTTCTGGATCTTCTGTTTCCGATCAAAGGTTCTGGATCGCCGATGAGACCCTCTCTTGCCACGTATCTGCAACGCGGAAACGAAGAGATAGGGCTTTCTGCTTTCCAACGCATAAATTACCCCGGCCACCGACTCCATCGTCCCCTTCATGCGAACCCGGATAGAGACATTCGAAAACTGTTCCTGCTGTTCAGAAGGCAGCACCTGTGTACTGAATACCTCTGCTCCATGAGACTTGACCACCCGTTTCAATATTCCCTGAAGCTCCGCCCCAGCCAGTGATTCGATCTGGCTCTTCAGATATCGTTTGTCCTTGGTGTTAACTCCCTCCAGTCTCCGATGCTGCCGCCTGAGTTTGTCGGCCACACCCACTGATCGCCTGTAGATCTCAATACGCTTCTCCACGCTGGCCAACTCTTCACTATATGCATGCTTCAGATTCAGGTAGGGCAGTATGATGGCGCTGCCAAGCGCAACCACGACCAACAGAAGCAGCGTAGCCGCCAAGAATTTTCTGGAAGTAGTCGACAAATTATCCGTCATCTCTCCTCTCCTCTCACCACTTCTGCCGAGAGATGGAAACGCTCCAAACCGTTGAGTCTGTTTTGCGTTACTGACGATCTGAACCGTGCACGCTTGAAGAGATCGGATGATTCAACCAGTGATATCAATGATGCAGCCGAGACCGAGAATCCATGAATATTCACCTCTTCATCATCAAACTGCAGGTTATCGATCCAGGTATCATCGGGAATCAGACGGGTCAACTCATCAATTATCTCCAGTATCGGTGTTGCACCTGTTTTGCGTTCCCTGATGAATTCCACTTTGCGCCTGGCCATAGCGACCTTTTCCCGCAACTCACGCGCTTCGTTCATATTCGACTTGAGCTGCTGCTCAATGGGAATGAGTTCTTTCAGCTGAACAGCTTTTTCCCATACCGGAAATGCAACATTCAAAAGCAACAACAGCAGAGAAACGCTCGCGAGGGTGATATTCAAGTATCGTGAAAATGTATCTCCTCGCTTCATCTTAAGGCCGGGAATAAGATTCAACGCTTTTCCATCCACACCTTTTTGCACCTCAGCGGTCACTTGATCTATCCTGACGTTATAGTCTCGCAACTGCTCAAGCAGGGAATCGACTTGTTGCTTCATTGCAACATAGAGTGCAACTTGGATGGTCTTACTCTTCTTGTCCCGCCCTGTGACAAGGTAATCGTAATAGACTTGAGACGGTTCGAATGGCGTCTCTCTCTTCATCTGGAAAGAGATCACCTCCCTAAGGTTCTCCTCAGCCGCTTTCGGCAGCGTCAGGGTTTTATTGAGAATATAGTCTGATGGAAGTATCAGTTCGACTTTTCTCGCATCTCTCAAGTGGGTTTCGTGATTCTCTTCCTGTCTGCCGTCCACCCGGCCAACCGCCACGACCACCGAGCTCGACCCGGCCTTTTCCAGTCGTCTCGCGACAAAATCTTCACCGTCGATCTCTATCCGATAGATCTTTCCACTGAGTACCATCCTTTTCAGAAATTCAGGCATCATTCCAGTAAGCTCAGAAACCCACCAGCTGCCGAATCCCCTGACATCGGTTGAAAGCGACGCCAACATGGAGCGACTCAAATCAGCCATTGCTGTACCTCCCTTTTCCTGGAAGTTCTCTCCATGAGAGAATACGGTACCTTTCCTTTTCTCTCCTGCTGATATCGACAGTCACTCTAATGTGTGCGCTGCCTCCTTCCTTTGTCAACGCATAGACCTCCAGGTGAAACACAGGGTGCGAGGGTTTGGCGTGAAAAGTCTCACCATCGCTCTCGCCTCCCTCAGTTTCGAACAACTCCTGATCTCCGCTCACCTGTCCGAGCCGTTGCAGTAGTTCAGGTGGCGCTTGGGTAGTGTCGATTTCACCGGTTCGAGCATCAACTGTGATAAAAGGGGCGATTTCACGGTAGACCATCATGTTCATTCCCAGAACCAGCTTCAGTTCGTTTACACTTCTGAACGCCCCGTTTGCAGGGACATAGGGTAGTCGCGCAAAATCGTACTGTTTCTTCTCCGCGCCATTCAGCCGTACAAGATCGTCCACATCCCGCCAGTCGAGTATGGAATCCACCAGTGCATCCTGCTCCTCTTCCTTCATGCCCGCCGAGTTCAAAAGTGCTGAAAGAACTGCTGTCTCTGCATTATTGATATCCACCAGCCCCACCGCACTCACAATGGATATTGACAATGATGTACCGAGAAAATCCTCCCTGTTTTCCATTCCGCGGAGTAAATATCGGCTGTTGCCTTGCGGGGAAATAAGATCCTCAATAGCCAGATAAACCCCAGCCTCTGCGTGTAACCTGGCCTTCAGCGACTTAAACTGATTGCCGGCAATCGTTAACTCCATTCTTCCATTTCTTGCATGGCTTCCCCCGATCACACTGAGCAGCACAATCAGCCACAACACCAGTACCAGAGCAATGCCCTGTTCCTTATGCGTCTGTCTTTTTGCTGCGATCACCATGATCCGTACCTTCTGCGCTTTGCAATCACTATCTTCAATATCCGATAACTACCCTGAACGGTTCCCATCGACACTCTTCGCACTCGATCGGATACCGATAACAGCCCGCCTTGGCATCCTCTCCCCTTCAAATTGATATTCGAACCTGATCAATTCAGGATATTCCTGAATTTCTTCGCTCCAGCGACTGTGCCAACTGGACATGGAACGCTCATCTTTGCGTCCGTAATAGCTCAGACGCAAATTCTTTAGATCGGAAAGCAGCATTAATTTGTCATCTCTATCGTCCAGGGAAAGACCTGTTTCGCCTGGCAATCGGGGGCGATAAAACATCAACAATTCTCCACTCGTACCACTTCTCTTATATTCGAACAGGTACTCGTATTGAGCGTAAAGCTCGTCATTGGCAGGCGTTGGCCCCACAAAACCCACACTCCTGCCTGAACCATTGAATTCGATCTTTCTCCTGCCATCTTCGCTATATGAATAGGTTGAGATCTGACGCAGGATTCCCGAGACAAATCGGTCTGCAGAGCGACGCAGATCCTGGTTCTCAATCGTCGCAATACCTGTCTTCCAACTCTTGCTTGCGTAATAAACAGAGCCGAAAGCTGCCGTCATCAGCAACGTCAGAATCGTCACTGCGACCAGCAACTCCAGCAAGGTAAATCCTGATTGCTTACGACTCTCAGACACCATTGAACTTATGTCCCCGTCAAAGCATTCTTTATAATTCTGACAAGCATGATTAATATTTTCTCCTATCCCCTCGAAGGGTTGAAAGTACCATATGGCGCTCCCTGCCCATTGCCTCCCAGGTGATCTGGACCTCTACCTTCTGCAGATTCTCAACCGGTATGGAGTTCCCATCCTGGTCAAGGACCTCATACGCCTGAACCGTCTTGACCCAACGGTATCCGTCTTCGCGGGATCCACTGCGTGAACCGGACATCTCGGATTGCGACAAATTCGCCTCATCGAGTAGTGTCTCCGCCAGTGTGACTGCACCCGCATATCGCTCGCCGATGGATATGTTTCCCAATCCGCCGGAGAAGATCCGAAACAGTACGGACAACGCCATGGCAAGGATGACGAAAGCAACAAGCACCTCTATCAAAGTGAAGCCTTTTTGCGATACCTTCCTGTCACATGGTGCTTTCATCGACACGATCTTCTATGCTCAAAGCGCCGGTAACCCAGTTGGGACGGAGTATGTAACTCTTTTTACCTCCACTTATCGTAATCACGCTGCCATTTACACTGCCATCAGGATGGGCCACCAGGATCTTTTGAATCTCTTCGCTTCTGTTGAGATTCCCCACTTTAATTCGTAGAGGTTCCTCGATCTGAAGTTTTTGATTGCCCCCTTCCTCAAATATGGTGCGGCTTTCCCGGTCAAAATAGATCACTCTTGTTTCATTCAAAACAATTGCCCGGCTTCGTACATTTCGAATAATTGCAGAGAGATCACTTACCGCACTCCTTGCATTAACTGTCGGCATCGCTCTGCTGAGTAGCGGCGGAACCATTGCGATTATCAGACCCGACACAGTCAACACAAGCAAAAGTTCCAGCAGCGTAAAACCATGTGCAAAGCGCATTCTCATCGCGACCTCACCAGCTCACGACGTCCTGTGCCTCACCGGTTCCTCCTTCTGTATTGTCCTGCCCAAACGAGTAGAGGTCATAAATTCCATTATCCCCAGGAAACCTATAGAGATACTCATTTCCCCAGGGATCTTCCGGAATCTGCTTTTTCTTCAGATACGGTCCGTTCCAACCCTCTACGCTATTTGGTTTTTCGACAAGCGCGATCAGACCTTCATCTGTGGTCGGGTAGCGACCGACCTCCAGATGAAACAGATCCAGCCCAGCGCCAAACTCCTCAATTTGCAGCATCGTGGTATCAGTTTTCGCTCCGCCGAGATAACGCACCATCTGCGGACCCACCAAGCCTGCAAGCAGCCCCAATATCACCAATACCACCAACAGTTCGATCAATGTGAATCCGTAACACACATGCGATCGGCTATATGCCATTTTTTTGATCATACATTCCGCCTCTCATACAACCATTTGATTGATGCCCATAATCGCCACCAGTATGGACATGATTACCCCCGCGATAATTACGCCAAGAACGAGGATCAGTACCGGTTCCAGAAGCGCCAACGTCCGCTTCAACTCACGGTTGACCTCTTTATCGTAGATATCCGCAACATGAAGCAACATCTGCTCCATCTCTCCAGACTCTTCACCGACTCTGATCATCTGTACGGCAAACTCGGGGAAGTATCCTGATTCAGCCAATGGCGAGGAGAGATCGCCTCCCTCTTTCAACCCCTTGATAACCTCATCCATACTTTTTGTTATGACTCGGTTTTGTACCGTCTCACGCACGATGGAGATTGCCTTTATCATCGGAACTCCGTTCTGCAGCAGTGTTCCCAGCGTGCGGCTGAACACAGCCACTTCCATCCGTGTGATAAGACCACCAACCAGTGGCATCGACAACACCCGCCTGTGCCAACGCAATTTTCCCTCCGGTGTGCGTAATTGGTACCGGATAAGCATCACAACCAAAAAAATGACCAGCAGAACGATCCATCCCTGGTGTTTGATAAAGTCTCCTGTCTGTAAAATGATAGCCGTCGACATTGGAAGAGAACTTCCCATACCTTCGAAAAGTTCTTTGAACTGGGGAATTACATAGGTCAGGAGTAAAATAATCGATGAGATCGCCACCACCACCAAAATCATTGGATAGATCATGGCGGATTTCAGCGATTCACGCAGTTCACTGCTACGTTCGAGGTGGTCGGCAAGGCGCTCCAGTACAGTCTCAAGTGCACCGCCGAGTTCACCCGCCCTCACCAAGCTGACATAGATACTCGGAAACTCACTCCCCTCTGATTCCAGGGCATCAGCAAAAGAGGACCCGCCTTTAATCTTGTCCTGGAGATTCGCGAGCACTTGTGAATACGGGTCGGCACTGTTTACCTCTATCAGCAGAGAAAGAGACTTATCCAAAGAAAGTCCTGCCTTTAGAAGTGTCGCGAGTTCACGTGTAAAAGTCAGTATCTGATCTTTTTTTCTGCGCCTGAAGAAGGAATTCGATGACTTACTGAGTTTTTTCTCTGGGGTTTCCGTTTTCAGTTCTACCCTGATCGGAATCCTGCCTTGGGATTGGATGAGTTCAACGACGCTCTCGCGATTGCTGCCATCGACAATCCCCTCCGTAATATCTCCCTCCAGGGATGCGGCTCTGAAGAAGTAGGCTGCCATATCAGTCGAGTCGCGTTACACGCAACACCTCCTCAATAGTGGTCACCCCGGCAGCAGCTTTTCTGAGTCCATCTTCATACATCGTGCCCGATCCGTTCTCCCTGGCGTAACGCGCAATTGCAACCGAATCGGCATGGCTAATGATTAAATCCCTTAGTCCATCATCAAGTATGATGAGTTCGACGATTGCCGAGCGGCCTGTAAAACCCGTTCCATCACACTCGTCACAACCCTCTGCAGAATAGAGCGTTATTGCAGAATCCCCAACGATTTGCCGAAGATGTAACCGCTCTTCCACTTTGTCGGAGGCCACATAAGGTCTCTTGCAGTCATTACAGAGTGTGCGAACCAATCGCTGTGCGACGACCGCATTTACCGTTGATTTAAGCAGGAAATCATCCACCCCCATATCGAGAAGCCGGGTGATACTTCCCGCTGCGTCATTCGTATGCAGCGTAGACAGCACCAGGTGACCCGTGAGCGCAGACTGCACGGCTATGGATGCGGTCTCCTGATCCCGCATCTCACCGATCATTATCACATCCGGATCCTGCCGCACGATGGTACGCAGGGCGTTGGCAAATGTCAGGCCGATCTGTGGTTTAACCTGAATTTGGTTTATACCTTCAATGTTATATTCTACTGGATCCTCTACTGTGAGAATCTTCCTCTCTGGGGTATTGAGATAGTTTAATGCCGCATAGAGAGTGGTCGTTTTACCGCTGCCGGTAGGCCCTGTTACCAATACGATTCCGTGCGGATAGGAGAGTACGGATAGAAGGTCATCCTTCTGTTTTTGTGTAAACCCAAGGCCGTCGAAGTCATCCGCCGTACTGTTGCTTGGCAGCAGGCGGAGCACCACACTCTCACCGTTTATCGTAGGTGCAGTGGATACACGCAGATCGAGCCGTGAACCCCGCACGGTAAGCTGGAATCTTCCATCCTGTGGCAAACGACGCTCTGCGATGTTCAGATTAGACAAAATCTTGATTCTGGATACCACGGCGGCAGCGATCTCAACAGGGGCACGCTCCACTTCCCGCAGAACACCATCCACGCGGTATCTGATCATCAGCATCCTTTCAAACGGCTCGATATGAATATCCGAAGCATTCTGACTGACCGCTTGCTGAATCAACTGGTTGACCAACTTGATGACCGGCGCTTCGCTCGCCAGTTCCTTCAGGTGTTCCACGTCATCACCGGAGATCCCGGCACCCGTCACATTGAAGTCAGAACCGGCCGATTCGGCTTCCCCTGTTCCGCTATATCTTTGACGAAAGGCCGCCTCGATCTCTGAGGCAATACCCACCCTGGGTTCCACCTTCTTGCCCGTAATCATTTTCAATGCATCGAGCAAATAGTGATTGTCGGGGTCTGCCATTGCCACGATGAGGTTATCGTCGTTCTCCTCGACGATCACACTGAGGTTCTTTTTCAGAAATTCCCTGGACACCTTTCCTTCGCAGGGCATGGTGTCCGGGAAGGCTCTTCCATCTATGAGGGGAATATCAAGACATGCCGCTTGCGCCTCAGCAAGATCCTTGTCAGAGAGCATACCCATACGCACCAACAACAAGCCGAACGAGGCTTCGCCATCCTGATCCAGAAAGATTTTGAAGGCATTGTCCGCCTCATCCTGCCTTAGGCGTCCTGTTCGGACCAGATAGGTGCCGAGGCCGCCATTGATCGGGACAGCCTCATCCACAGCAACTTCACTGACTGCTGTCTCAAGACGCTTGTCTGGTACCGAAACAATCATTAATGGTTCCTGCCTCTGCGACATCGATTCTGTTCAACATCCACGTCACTTCGCTCCAATTCTCACTGCACCGATTTCACGGCCGGGGTTTCGCTGGGTAAGGCAGGCCTCGCTGAAAGCTCTTGTTGTAGAGACATCTCCAGCGCACTCGCATCCTTGAGCCGTTTTCGAAGCCTATCGGTCACTGCCTTTGCCTGCATCGGATTGGTGATGACACGCGGCGTGATGGTAATAATGAGCTCGGTTCGAGTGACGTCTTCCGTCGTACTACTAAAGAATTTGCCGACACCCGGCAAGTCCATGAGAATGGGGATTCCATCTTGCGAATGGCTGGTGGACTGAGTGATCATGCCGCCAAGCACCACGGTCTGGCCGCTATGCACCACCACAGTACTATCGATGGTGCGCTGGGAGATGGGAACATTCCCACCGCCACCCACCGCAGGCGAAGTTCCAGGCACACTGACCTCCTGGTTGATTTCAAGTGTCACCATGCCACCAACATTAACCCTGGGCGTAACCGACAGCAGCGTTCCTGTATCACGAAACTGCACCTCGGTAACGATCGGCGCATCAGGATTGGTGGTGCTCTGTGAAGAGCGGGTCGTTATGGGAATCTGATCACCCACGCGGAAATTGGCTGTTTTATTGTCAACCACCATGATCTGTGGCGCAGAAAGAAACTCGACTGAAGACTGGGAATTGAGCAGATCGAAAAACAGTCTTAATTCATCTGCACTGTTGAGGATACCCAGCGCCAACCCGGGCCCCGATACTGAACCGGGAAGCGGTAGGTTCAGACCTGTCTGAATCATGTGCTCTCCAATATTTCCCTGGAGAAACCAGCGCACGCCATAACTCAGATTATCGGTCAAAGCCACTTCAGCAATCGTTGCCTCGATCAGCACCTGCATAGGCTGCACGTCAAGCTTGCGAATAGTAGCCTCCACTGCCCTGTAATCCCGAGCCGAGGCGAGTATAAGAATCGCATTGCGGTTCTGATCAGGAATGATATTTACCGAGCCCTGACCTCCGCTGCCCCTCGTCCCCCCCTCTTTGCCGGCTGTCATACTCGCAGACCCAGTGGAGAGGCTCTCTTTGGCGCCACCTTTGGGAGGGACCGCAGACTGAGACGGGGAACGCACGTTGGATCGCTCCTGCGGCGGTGGAATATCCTTGCCTGCACCAGAGTCCGACCCAGAGCCTCCAGCACCACCAAAGATCTCCTGCAACAGACCGGCGATCTCTTCTGCTTTGGCGTGCCTCAGGTGATAGACATAGAGACGTTGTCCGGGAGAAGTCACTGTTCCCCGGTCAAACTGCTCCACCAGACGTCTTGCCTCTTCAAGATATTTCGGCTGGTGTGTAATCACCATGATGGAGTTAAGTCTCTCGATCGGCACCAAACGCACAATACCCGATAGGGGGCTGTCAGCAGCAGAACCGATGATTTTGTTTAACTCATCCACGATCGTGGCAGAGTCCGCATACTCCAGAGGAAACAGGCCGAAGGACATTCCTTTCAGCCAATCAACATCGAACAGCTTGATCGTCTCGAGTGCCTGATTGATCTGCGACCGGATTCCCGAAATAAACAGCAGGTTTCTGGCTTCGTCGATACTCAACGACAGCCCCTCCGGGATCATTGGTTCCAGTATCTTACGGATCTCTTTTGCCGCGACATACTGGAGAGGAACGATCTGTGTGCCGAAACCCGCTGAGATGCTTTTTCCCCGCTTGCCAACCGACGGAACCACCGACTGTTTTTTGATATCAGAGAGCGTAACAATCTTGTAAATCCCATGGCTCAGGACAAGACCGGCACCGTTGCTATGCAGGACCGACTCCAGAATAGCGAGCACACTATCGACCGCCACAGGGGTCTCTGTATGCATAGTTACCACCCCCTGGACATTCTTGTTGATCAGATAGTTTTCATGAAGTATCTCCTCAAAAATGATTTTGATAACTTCGCGGATATCTACGCTCTCAAAATTCAGGGTTATTTCGCCAGACGGCTTCACAGCCTGTTCCTTCCTGGCAGGTGCGTTGATAAATCTCCCACTGCCGAGTTTCATGAACGGCGCCTTGTTCTCAAGAGACTCCCGATCATCGCCCGTGATCGTTGCATAGACCGGTTCCTGTTCACCTCCCGGGTATTGCAGGTTAGCGGTCAGGTCTTCCGGCATCACAGGCATCGGCGCTGATTCCACTAACCGTGGCTCAAACTGTCTGGCCGGTTTCTCGGTCACAGGGGCGCACGCCACCATAAAAGTCAGCGTCACGATCCATCCCAATTTTCTAATTTTTCTGGATATCATTATGATTCTTTCGGCTTGAGTCACCGTCCCACTCTGTGCACACCATTACCCTCCCCATCGACAAACCATAAGGGAAGTATTTACCGCGTCCCGCCAATGGGCAGGGCTTTATCAACCTCAATATGGTCAGTCTGGTTGTTGCCAATCATAGTGAAAAAAAGAATCCGCCGTGAATCGACCCCCTGCAATATAGGCAAAATACCCTACTGTCCATTTGCAGAATGAATTTCTGCTTTTTGGGGACTGCAATGGATCAAGACAGCTCTCTCACTACCACCCACTCATAGGTATATGATTTTACGATGGTTTTAAAAAGATGGGCCAAACCACGCCCTGTCTGAGCAGAACGTATGCAGAAGCATTGGGGAACGGGTGTCCATTTTTATTGCCGGCTGACCTTCAGGCAACCGGAAATAGAACATATTCTGGTAAAACATGAAGTTATAGATTATTGATTCGACCAACGGAAGCCAATCTTGCTGTCTTGCCTGTAAAATCGAATAAATAGAAGACCTACCTTTTTCAAGTGCCTACCCTACCCACGCATCTACACACCAACGCATTTAGCGGTATTATTAATAGAACCCTGTATTTTTTTATTTCTTTCCGTTTGGATAGTTTATTTTTTTTCTTGTTTTATCAAAAAGATAGGGGGCACTGGAGCAATCCCTAAGCAGATTTGAAATTTAGCCGGCATGAACCATGATCTGCACTTGCAGTCAGTGACCCCGCTGAAGTTCGCCAATTCAGTTGGGCCAGACCGACAACCGAGTGATAGAACCGGAATCGTTACGCACAGAGGAAAAATCCCCCCCTGAGAGAATCGTCTTTTCCCGCATCGAACCAAACCCATCAACAGCACCCAAATCATCGTTTCCGATCTCATTTCTCCAGTTCGTCTCGATGCCAAGTTTCATCCCCTCCGGAGATTGCTTCAGGTCGATCTTGATCGTACCTGCCGAATATCCAAGCTTGCAGATCTCGGTCAACGTCTCACTGAGAATGCGATAGATGATGGTTTTGCGCTCCAGGGGGATCTCATCTTCCGGAATCTGCACTGTCGCAACGAAGTTGAGATCATCCGAAACGGAACTGTACTCCTTGACCATTGAATCGACAGTGGTCCTAAGACCGAAATCATCAAGACTCGGGTTTCGCAGGTCGACTGCCACCGCACGAATCTTTCGCGCAGCATCCTGCAACACTTTCACAATCATCTCAGGTTCGTTTGTCGACGAATCGGCTTTTTTGCTCAGCTGCTGAAGCTGGTTTTCAAGGTGAAACTTGACTGCAACCAGAGTCTGCACCACGTCTTCGTGCAATTCATTGGCAATACGTTTCTTCTCATCTTCCTGCGCAGTCAGCATCTTTGATGAGAGCACCTCGAGCGTATGCTGTCGTTCCCTGTTTTCACGCTGTTGCTCCTCAACGATCCGTTCAGCCCTTTTGATATGGAAGAGCAGAATAGCGAACAGAATCACCATAACCACCACAACGCCGACAATCAGTCCGGCAACCCTGGCACCCGCCTCCTTGATCTGTTCGTTGATATCGGAATAGATCTCGAACACACCAATAATGTTGTCCTTGTCCTGTGTGTGAATAGGCACATAGGTCTGAACAAGATTTTCGTCTGCCGTCTCCTCGTCAAACAGATTGAAGGTATCGCGATAGATAATTCTGGTCGTTTCGTTCCCGCTGATCGCAGCAGCAAAGCCCAGGTTTCTTTCCTGCATTCGACCGATCTGCTCGGACTTGGTGGAGTAGATCACTCTTCCACTCCAGTCATAGATCTTTACCCTAACCACCGATGTCTCTCTTAGCAGGTCATGAATATGCCGCCGCAAGTGAGTGGACACCATATTCGCCGCAGCATCTGCCTCGCCATTCTGCTCCGTCTGCTCAATGAAAGCATTCAATTCATCTGCGAAAAAAGAGACCGCCGCACGAGTCAATGTCGAGTTGCCCTGTTCAGAAATCGCCTCGACAGAACTCACTATCAGCCCACGGATGAAAACGATAATTAGCAGCGCCGTGACTGAAATCGAAATAAAGCTGGTCAGCCCGAAAAACCGGGTGAGGTGGATTTTAGCCTGTCTCTTCGCCGCCAACGCATCACTCCCATGCATATAGATTCACAAATACCGTCGTTCACAAGAATCAGGAGATGCAGCCCCCCGTAAACGGCTCACGCCTCTACCCGCCAGCTTAGACCACCCTTGCAATGTAGTCCCTATTTGACAGAACAGCTACCCAAGGTCAAGACTGATTCTGCGGAATGAGCGATACTAAGGTGGTGCTTGAACGCCGTGTTAAGGCATAGTTGGTCGGATTAGATGCGCTTTGCAGCGAAACACCACGGGAACGCTGTATCCGTAATTATCACGTTGAAGGGGACTGGCGAACCGTTTGATTTGAAAAAAATATCATTTAACTATACTCATTAGCGTGGACAGCGACTAACCTTTGAAGTTATAGGTCGAAAATGATTGAACCGGAAATTAAATGCCACCCTGCTCTAGTGCTAGTGGACATGTTCAACAAATGCCAGAAATTTGGTTGCAGGGTCGAAATGACGCAGGCATCACCACGAGAAGCTGCCTTCACAGTGAATCAGGCATAAAAGATGGGAAAAAAGATACGAATAGTTCTTGCTGAAGACTACACAATCCTAAGGGCTGGTTTGAAATCGCTGTTAGAGAGCAACCCTGACTACACCGTCATCGGAGAGGCGGGTAACGGGCGGGAGGCGATTCGTTGCACCGTGGAAAAAAAACCCGACCTGACGATCATGGACCTGAACATGCCAGGCATGAACGGCATGGATGCAATACAGGAGATCAGAAACCGGATTCCGGAAATAAATATCCTCGTGCTTACGGCGCACAACGAAGAGGAGTATGTGCTCGCCAGTCTCAATGCCGGAGCCAACGGCTACATCCTCAAGGACGCCACCCACAACGAACTGCTGGTCGCAGTGGAGAGGGTAATGCAAGGCAAAACCTACCTAAGCCCCGACATTACCGAGAAGGTAGTGCAAGGATATCTGGTGGGACAAAAAAATTCCGAGCCATTGACCGAGTGGGCTTCCATCACCCGGCGGGAAAAACAGATACTGAAGCTCGTTGCGGAGGGGCATACCAACAGAAGCATGGCGGAGTTCCTCTGCATCAGCATTAAAACCGTTGAAAAACACCGCGCGAATCTGATGAAGAAGCTCGATCTGCACAATGCTTCCGCCCTGACCACATATGCTATTGAGAAGGGCATCGTCGCCCACTAGCGCCTTCAGGAGACATACTTGAATAGCGCAAAGACGGCCGAAATTCCTCTGCGCAAAACCCTATAGCGTTTTTTCGTCATCATGATATTCTGACGCTGTTTATCTGACATTCACCCCACAATTTAAGCAAATACTGAAATGGATAATAATATCGTTTGGCACTGCGCCACAGTCACCCGTGAACGCAGGGAGAAGCTCAATCAGCACAAATCCGTCGTCCTCTGGTTTACCGGTCTCTCAGGCTCGGGAAAATCGACTCTTGCCCATGCGCTTGAGGAGCAACTCCATCAGCGGGGGGGGCGCACCTACGTCTTCGACGGGGACAATGTCCGTCATGGCCTCTGTGGTGACCTTGGGTTCAGCGTCGAAGACAGAAAGGAGAATATTCGCAGAATCGGCGAGATGGCCAAACTGTTCGTTGAAGCCGGTGTCATTGCCCTTACGGCCTTTATCTCACCCTTCACGGGTGATCGAAAAAATGTCAGAAAGCTGTTTGATCATGATGATTTCATCGAGATCTACTGTCATTGCTCCATCGAGGAGTGCGAGAGACGCGATGTAAAAGGACTCTACAAACGCGCCCGCGCTGGAGAGATCTCCGATTTCACAGGCATTTCCTCTCCCTACGAGGTACCGGAAAACCCTGAAATCAGCATCGATACTGAGAACAACACCCTGGAGGTGTGTGTAAAGCAGCTGCTTGAAACCCTGGTCGAGCGCGGAATCCTTCTGCAGCAAACCGGAAATTCTGAGGAGCCTCTCTCTGTCGCACACTGATGCCATCGACATCAGCAGTGACGTTTTCCAGGGGGATCTTCAGGATCCCCCATCTTCGAACCTTCCTGGATGTCGACGCCATCTCAAGGAGATGGAAGTTCTTTCCCGGTTTCGCGTCAAAACATCACAATGAGACGGTCATTGGATGGGGACTAAAAACCAACACGGTCGCAGCCCGGCGATACGCTGAATCCAATAATCTCCGCTACCTCACCCTGGAAGATGGTTTTCTGCGCTCAGTGGGTCTGGGTGTAGACCACTCACCTCCCCTCTCCATGGTGATAGACGACCTGGGGATCTACTATGACGCAACCCGCCCCTCTCGCCTGGAGAAAATCCTTTCCGGCGAATTCGACGATATACCGGACTCGCCTCCATTCAGGCGTCTACAGCAGTATCTCGATGGCGCTCAGAATCCCCTGGAAAACAGGGCGCTGATTTCAAGGACACAACAGTGCATCAAGCTGATCATCGACAACCGGCTCTCCAAGTACAATTCCAGTCCGGATATCACCCTCCAGCCAACAGCAAAAAAACGCATTCTGGTTGTGGATCAGACAGCAGGCGATCTCTCCATCGAGCGGGGCCTGGCGGGACCTGAAAGTTTTACCCGTATGCTTGATGCCGCCCTGGAGGAACACCCAACAGCAGAGATCCTGGTCAAGATCCACCCGGATGTTATTGCCGGCAGGAAGCAGAGCCACCTCCTGCGGGCCGGGAAACACCCGCGCGTTCATCTTATTTCAGAAAATTGCAATCCAATCAGCCTGTTACAACAGGTTAATCACGTCTATGCCGTTACTTCACAAATGGGTTTCGAAGCACTGATGGCAGGCAAACCCGTGACCTGCTTCGGCGTTCCCTTCTATGCCGGTTGGGGGCTTACCGATGACCGGATTCAGATTCCCAGACGCACCGGGAATCGCACCATAGAACAGCTCTTCAGCGCGGCCTATATTCTTTACAGCCGGTACCGCGACCCGGATACCGGCAAATCATGCGAAATCGAACGGGTTATCGATCACTTGGCCCTCCAGCGACACTACTTTGTTGAAAATAGTGGCAGCCTTTTCTGTTATGGCTTCACTCCATGGAAGCGTGGTTATGTTCGCGACTACCTCTACAGTCCCTGGAATAAAATTCGCTTCGCCAGCAGTGCCTGGCAGATAGAGCGCCGCCTGCCACAGAAAGATGCCCGCATTGTAGTGTGGGGGGTTCGCGAGAATAAAAAAATACGCGATCTTGCCAGAAAGCATGATATTCCCATCTGGCGCATGGAGGACGGTTTCCTGCGTTCCGTGGGTCTGGGTTCTGACCTGACAGCCCCGGCATCCCTGGTTCTGGACAAACAGGGGATCTATTTTGACCCAGGCCAAACCAGTGACCTGGAGACAATCCTTGAAAACACTGTTTTTTCTGAGGAAAAGATTCTCCGTGCCCAGTCGATAAGAAAAGCACTTATCGACTCCGGAATCAGTAAATATAACGTCGGTGAAAGAAAACCGCTTACCCACTCAGCGAAATCCGGACAGCGTATTATCCTGGTTCCCGGTCAGGTCGAAGATGATGCCTCGATCCGTCTGGGATGCAGGGATATCGGCACAAATAGAGCACTGCTTGAAGCTGTGAGAAAAAGTGCCCCTGATGCCTATATCATCTACAAACCACACCCGGACGTGCTGAGTGGAAACCGGAAGGGCCAGAGAAAAACCCGGCACCCCCCCTATTTTGATCAACTGGTCACCGATATCAGCATCTCTCAATGTCTCGATGCCGTTGATGAGGTGCACACCATGACCTCCCTGGTCGGTTTTGAAGGGTTGCTGAGAGACAAGCAGGTTACCACCTACGGTCTTCCTTTCTATGCGGGATGGGGGCTTACCACTGACAAACACAAACTGGATCGCAGAAATCGCAGAAACAGGAGTGTGACAATAGATGAACTGACAGCCGGTTGTATGGTAGTATACCCGCGTTATATCAATGGTTTTTCTAGGGCTTTTTCCAGCCCGGAAATAGCCATCAGCGGGCTTGAGAGTCAACGGTCGTCAGCAATCAACGAGACTCGAATCAGCTCATATGGGACCAGTCGTATGGCCAGGAAGCTAAACAACCTTATCCAGGGATTGATGTATGGCAAGTAACACTCTCCTGCTTCAAGGGCCAGTGGGGCCTTTTTTCAAGCGCCTTGCCATGGACCTGGAAGAATCCGGGCATACTGTTTACAAGATAAACCTCAATGCGGGTGACCGCTTCTTCTTCAATGGTGAGAATAGTGTGGACTACACCGGCACTGTTGAGCAGTGGCCGGTGTTTCTGAAGCAGTTTCTGGAAGATTGTAAAATCACCACCATCTACCTGTTCGGGGATGAACGCTCATATCACAGGAAAGCCCATATAGTTGCAAGCTTGCTCTCCATTGACGTATTTGTCTTTGAGGAGGGCTATCTCCGGCCTCACTTCATCACTCTTGAAAAAGATGGCGTAAATGGACGCTCATCCATTCCGCGCACTCCAGAGGCATATCAAGATGTCCAGGAAGAGGCATTACGACAGCCAGCATCAGTCCCCTACTCATTTGCCCATGCAGGTTGGTATGCGGCCGTCTATTTTTTTATGGGATGGCTTGGGCAGAGTCACTTTCCGGACTACATCCACCATCGCCCATTCAAATGGTACAACGAGGCGGTAGTATGGGTAAGAGGGGGATTCAGAAAATACTACTACCGTTTTTGTGAACGTGGCGTTCAACAACAACTGACCACACACTATTCAAAGAGGTTTTTCCTCGTACCGCTTCAGGTTCATAACGATGCACAGATAAAAATCTGGTCGTCGGTTCCCTCTGCAGCTGCCTTTATCAGGAGGGTGATCTCCTCCTTTTCAAAACACGCACCGACAGACACCCTTCTGGTGATCAAACATCATCCACTGGACAGGGGTTACTCAGACTACACCCGAATTATCCACAAGCTTGCCGACAGGTACGGCTGCAAAACACGGGTTATCTATGTCCATGATATGCATCTACCCACCCTGCTGGGTCATGCCAAAGGCACGGTCCTGTTAAATAGCACGGTAGGCCTATCCTCAATATTACATGGCACACCCGTTAAGACATCGGGCCATGCCATCTACAATATGGCAGGACTTACGTTTCAGGGGAATATGAAAGAGTTCTGGAAAACCCAGGGTAAAGTTGACAGAAAATTATATCAGCGATTCAGAAATCACCTCATGGAAAAAAACCAGATAAACGGAAATTTCTATCGAAAAACTCCAGGGCTAAAAAGTCATTCGGGTATTGATTACCAACATCTATTAGAGCTCACACAGGCATCGTCGGAAGAGGCTTCTCATTCAATAACAACAGACATGCCAGTCGTCCCTCCTCATGTTCTCCTCGATGCCTATATCAATTCAGCACAGAAGGGTATTGAACATTCGGATGTGGCGTGAATATCGATAAAGGCCTGCACCCTTTTTATCTTCGTAGGTTGCAGATGATCCCGAGCGTGACTACAATTGTGGTTAATCACGGTCACAAGTATGACAGTAGCTGAAATGAGCACATCCGTTCGCATTGATGACACCCTCGTAGCGCAAGCCAGGACGACAGCCAAAGCCGAATTCCGCACGGTGCAAGGGCAAATTGAGTTTTGGGCCAAGGTCGGGCGTGCTGCGCTGGACAACCCGGACTTGCCGGCCAGCTTCATCGCTGAAAGTCTAATGGCGATAGCCGAACCGCGAGAAGAAGCGACAGTTTTCGTTCCGCGTTCCCGTAAATGAGTTGGGAGGTACGGCAAACCCGGCGCTTCTCCCGCATCTACAAAAAACTCCATGACAACGTGGCTGCCGATGTCGACGAGGCTGTGCAGGCCGTCATGGCCAATCCCAATATTATCGGCGAGCAGAAAAAGGGCGACCTGTCGCAACTCTTCGTCTACAAATTCCGCAGCCAGAATCAGCTCTATCTATTGGGTTACACCTGCGACGACAGCGTTCGACTGATCTATCTCGAGACAGTCGGACCGCATGAGAACTTTTATCGCGATCTCAAACGCCAGTCAAAAAGATAGTGGGTAGATCCGAATTCGCTCGATGCCTTCAGAGCACCGACCCTTTTCCATCACCAAACAACCTCGACCTCGTACCCCCTCAAGCTTCCATCCTTACTTATCAGGATCAACTTCTCCGACAGTGCCTGCGCTACGAGCATGCGATCGAACGGATCGCGATGAATAAAGGGCAAAGAGCCAAGCGTTGTGCAATGCTCAGGGCGCAGCGGCAGGCTGGATACAGCATTGTCTCTCATAAAACCCTGCAACTGGCTCATCCAGTCCGCACCCAGATCCAGTTTGCCAAGACTGATTTTTATGGCCATCTCCCAAAAGGACATAATACTAACGGAGACGGCGTTGTTTTCATCTTCCAGAAGCGCCCAGGCAGTTTGTGAAAGACGCTGGGGTTGACTGCTCATCCATATGAAGGCACGAGTGTCCACCAATAGGTCCACTACATGTAACCCTTGAAGTCATCCGGCGTTTCATCAAAATCATTTGCCATGTACTTTACCAGCCCCTTCAAAGCACCCAACCTGCGTTTGTCCCGAGCTTCGGGGAGTACCTCGAGCCGCACCGTAGGTTTATTGTTGCGGGCAATAATCACCTCTTCCCCAGCCAAAGCCCTCTCAATCAGTTTCGACAGTTGGGACTTAGCCTGGTGTACATTGACTTGCATGTGGTCGCCTCGGGAAATCACTTATTAGCTAATAGCTTAGCTAATCATGCAGGGCCATTCAACGGTCACAGATGAAGGCGCAGAATCGAACCGCGCAAACAATAGTGGTAACAACGACGGGGTTGATGCGGTTTGACTCGGGCACCGGTGTACTTTACACCCTCTTCACAGGGCCAGGATACTGTGCCACCAAAGAGTCGGATGTCAGCAGGGTGATACCCTCAACCATTGCCTGAGCAACAAGTATGCGGTCAAAAGGGTCTTTGTGAATCGGCGGCAAGATATCGATAGCGACAACGTGTTCGCTGCCAATAGGCAGTTCGCTATAACCGTTATCCAGCAGTCCCCGTCGCAGGAGTCGCGCATCTGCCTGAAAATCATCACGCACCAGCCCACTCTTGATGGCAATCTCCCACAGACTGACCGCACTGAAAAACAGCTCGTTTTCTACCTCACTAATCATGCCACGAGCATCAGCAGACAGGCGGTCAGGGTCACCTGCCGCCCATAGCAATAAATGAGTATCCAGCAGAAGTTTCAAGATTCATCACCAAAAAGCAGCGCAATTTCAGTGCTACCCATCTGATCGAAATCATCGGGCACAGTAATCTGCCCCGCCATAAAGCCCAACCGCTTTACCTGCCCCGCCTCCGGCGCGCTCAAAGGCATAACCTTGACCAGCGGCTTACCTGCCTTGGCGATGATAAATGACTCGCCCTTGGTGGCCTGCTCAATCAGCCGTGACAGATGCGTCTTGGCTTCGTGGATGTTAACAGTGTGCATAACGACCTCATATAGACTAAGTTTTATTAGTTTAGTCTATAGCTGAGTAGAAAAGCAATGGAAAGTCTTTGAGAATAGCTAAACAATGGGTAACCAGAAGTTGTCAGTTCAAGAATTATTTTTCTACAGACTCATTATGCGAAAAGGGGATCACATCGACCATGAATAAACGGCCTTGGCACATCAGAGTCAAAAGCCAACTGGCGCACTTGGTCAGGCGTGTCGGTGGGGTGCAGGTCCGCGATGCCTTTGCCTCTATTGTCAAGCATGGACGCACTCCGTTTGATTTTGTTGAACAGGATCACTTTACGCCTCTTGGCGATCATGACAAAGCGATGAGCCTATTCAAACGATCCGTTGACATGATTGAAATAGAAGTATTCTCCTACTGCAACCGGATTTGTTGGTTTTGTCCTAATGCAGAATATGACCGACGGTCAGCACAGCATCATATGGATAATAATGTATATTTATCCATCCTCAGGCAACTGGGGCAGTGCGACTACAACAGGAAAATCAGTTATAGCCGCTATAATGAACCGCTGGCAGACAGGATCATTATCGACAAAATCGCCCAGGCTCGCAGTCTAGTGCCGAAGGCAGTTTTGCACATGAATACCAATGGTGATTACCTGACAAAAGAGTATCTTGATGAACTTTACGACGCTGGGCTGAACAGCCTGAACATCCAGATTTATCTGCGCAGCAACCAAAAATATGATCATGAGGAGACTAGGCAGCGAATGCAAAAAAAGCTCGCCGAACTTGGTCTTAAAGCAAAAATTACCGTTGATCTTTTTGGCCACCGTTTGGAAGCAGATATAGACTACAAAGATATGTCATTGCGTATCTATGGACGCAACTTTGATAACACCGGCTGCAACCGGGGTGAAACAGTAGAGGTCACCAATCAACCTGTTCGCACATCTCCATGTTTGTCACCGTTTTATCACGTCTATATCGACTATAACGGTTCTGTCATGCCATGCTGCAATCTGCGCTCTGACATTCCTGAACATCAAGATTGCATTATTGGCAACTTGAATACGCAAAGCAGTATTTTTCTGATTTACGCAAGTGCCAATGCGGTAGCATGGCGGCGTTCACTTGTCGGCTTTGATAGAAAGGATGGCCTTTGCAAACACTGCAACTTTGTCCCCTTTACCAAAACGTCAGTAACCACATCGGTGCAGGACAAGCTGGTGGCGATGTCTAAAACGCGTTGACTCACCACAATGCTTAGTTAGTGTTCGTCCGGAAACCCCATATCTAACCGCAAAGAACGCGAAGAGCGCCAAGGTAAAAGATTGATTACCAATAAATTACCTTTCGGCAACTGCTCCCTGCGTTGCTCTACCTCCTGCATCCATGCAGTCGCGTGTACTTCGTGCGCTTCGTGGTAAAAAACGGCGTTTCCGGACAGGCACTATTTAGTGTCCATCCGGAAATCAGTTCCCGTAGCCCGGATGGAGCTTGCGTAATCCGGGAACAGAGTATGAATCAGCCACTTATCTTCCTGGATTCCGCTACGCTTCATCCAGGCTACAATTATTCACTTGTTTCCGGACGGACACTACTTAGACACCGGTGCCTGTAAGGGCCACACCCTGGGTTTTACGTGCGACAAAACTGCTTCAGATAATCTTCGTAATCAGCCTGCTGACGATGCAACTTGTCGCTTTGACTCGCCTTATAACCGGTACGCAGGCGCTTTTCGACCTTTTCCAGCTTCTTCCGCTTTGCCCAGCAACGTTTCTCTTCACTGCCCTTGCGGCGGGCTTTCGTGGCTTTTGAGCGGCGTTTGGACACCTTTTTCTGTTTTGTTCTTTGCAGTCTGAGGGCCGGTTTGGCGTAAGCGACGAAATAGCCATCTACGCCATGGTGGTGGATGCCATCAATGAAACGGCGGTGTCCTTTTATAGGCATTATGGGTTTTTCCACATCGCAGATGGAAGTAAGCGCCTATTCCTGCCTTTAAAATCCTTGAAGTAGTTTAGGCCAACAGATAGATCCAGATCTCTTTTTCACCATAGCCGGAGTGCGACGACTCACTATCAAGTGGTCACGCTGCCCCGGTCGCTTCACTAGCGACCCAATAACTTAGCGAGAAACGAGGGGCGATGACTGATGTCTACGTTCGTGGGTTTGCCAGGTAGAGTATTTAATGATGAAGCGATAATGCTATTGAGTTCACCTGAGTCTCTCAATAATCTAATTAGACCATGTCAGCCTTCATCGTACGGATGCAACGTAATATTTTTCATGTTCATTAAATGTCTTGCGTGAGTTTCGTCAATTTTTTCATTCTTATCATAGTAGATGTTAATGTCACAAATACTACGGTGTGATTTGATTACAGGTTTTAAGTCAAAATATTTATCAGAAAATTTATTATGCAAGTATCTTATTTTGTCTTTATTTCTTATATATCTTGGATTATGGATAAAGGTTTGTGGAGAAAAAGCATGGACACAACCTGCCTCAATCAATACACCAATAATTATGGCTGCATAGCCACCCATTGAATTACCAAACACAGCCACTTTATTAATGCCTTTCTCATCAATAATCTTCCTGAGAAATGAAGCGGTTTCATCAATATTGGTTGATATTCCGAAAACACCGGATTGATACCATACTTGCTCAAGGTCGCGTAAGTAGATTTTGTTGGCTTTTAGGTTTTTTGTTATATTGAACAACTCAAATGGAGGTGGTCCTCGCCTACCGGCAACTCCGCCCAAGGCAATTAATAGAGGGCTGTCTTTGTACGGTAGTTCGATGATGGATGATAGGTTGGGGTCATTTATATTTCTATGAGATTCTGCTGTCATGGAACCAACGGGGTCTTCTGCCAGGAAAAGGAATGATCTGACTTTAGTTTACTTGTTTATGCCGACTTTGATCAAAAAATGGAGCAAAACTGACAGATCAGTTATTCAATCTCTTGGGGTTTGATTCCCCGCCCCCTCTGTCAGGATAGTTGTAGTGGTCTTGACCATCGATACCGCTTATAAGTAATACCACATTGGAAATGGTTCGGTATTGCATACCGTGCCAAATGAATTACAATAAACACTGAAATGTAATTCATCAAGAGGTGCAGAGGATGAAAAGTACCATCACATCACGCGGTCAGACGGTTGTTCCTGCAGATATCCGCCATAGGTTCCATTTAGGTGCTTCTGATTGTCTTGAATGGATTGTTGAGGGGAAAACAATAAGGGTTGTCCCTCTACCCCAAAACGGTATTGACGCCTTTCGTGGAAGAGGGCGTGGAGGCGCGACAGAGCGCCTGTTGGCTGAACGAAAAAAAGAGAGAGAGGGGGAGTGAGGCGCTATCTGTTAGATACCTCTGCACTTTTAACACTCCGTGATGATGAGCACGGTGCTGACCAAGTTGCAGAGGTTTTGTTGCAAGCGGAAGAGCATCAAGCAAAAGTTTATGGCTCATTCATGACATTGATGGAGGTTTTCTATCGGGTCTGGAAGGATGAGGGTGAGACAGAAGGAAGAGTTGCTTTTGAGCAGTGTAAATCGCTCCCAATCCGGTGGATTCATGAAAACTCCGATCTCTTGGAGCAGGCGGCTAAAATCAAGGCAACTCATCCACTGTCACTCGCAGATGCTTGGATTGCCGCAACTGCAATTTTGGAGAATGGGATATTAATGCATAAAGATCCTGAGTTTGAGGTTGTAGATGTAGAACAGCATATCTTGCCGTATAAGTGAATTTACCACAAAAAGGGGTCAGACCCATATAAATATTGACATCATTCTCGGATGGCTACTATTCTTACATGACGTGCAGCTTTTGGGAATGGTCATGCGAACAACATTGAATCTTGATGATCGGCTCTTGATTTCAGCCAAGCATAAGGCGGTCGAACAGGGTGTTTCGTTGTCTCAAGTCATTGAGAATGCATTACGCCAATCATTTTCAAAACCGAATGTGAAGCATAAAGTTGTGCGGTTAATTACTTCATCAGGGCCTGGAGTTAAACCGGGTGTTGATCTGGATAATGGCAAGTCGCTACTTGATATCATGGATGATTCGATATGATTTTGATGGATGTGAATGTGCTGGTTTATGCGCACAGAGAAGATGTGAGAGATCACTTGGCGTATCGGAACTGGCTTGAGTCTGTTCTCAATTCAGGCACGGCATATGGTTTTTCTGATTTGGTCATGAGTGGCTTTATCCGGGTTGTCACTCATCCGAAGGTTTTTGAGCAGCCGTCTTCCCTGGATTCTGCTGTTGCGTTTGCACAGCAGGTTAGAACTGCGCCGCAGGCGACAGGCGTCGTGCCAGGAAATAATCATTGGAAGATATTTCTGCAGTGTATGGAGCATATATCTGCAAAAGGTAACGCTGTTCCAGATGCCTATCACGCTGCATTGGCGCTGGAATGGGATTGCGACTGGGTGACTACGGACAAGGGGTTTCGCCGTTTTAAGGGGTTGCGTCTTAGGCATCCACTGAAATAGATGTGACGTATGCTATGCCGAGAAAACCCCGTTTTTACTTGCCTGGTGCTCCGGTGCATGCGGTTCAACGAGGGCATAACAAAGCAGCGATCTTTTTTGATGATTTCGACTATCTGGAGTATCTGCGCTGCCTGAAGCAGGCGGCTGATGCCTGCGGTTGCGCAGTTCACGCCTATGTGCTGATGACCAATCATGTGCATTTACTGTTGACGCCTGATCAGCCGACGTCAGCTGCCCGCTTGTTCCAGAGTTTGGGTCGGCACTACGTGCGCTATATCAATGCAACCTACAGGCGGCATGGTAGCCTGTGGGAGGGGCGCTACAAATCCAACATCATTCAATCTCAGACCTATCTCTTGGCTTGTCAGCGTTATATTGAAATGAATCCGATCAGGGCAGAGATGGTAAAATATCCAGCCAAATATCGTTGGTCCAGTTATGCGGCCAATGCGCTTGGGGTGAGCAATCCAGTTGTGACGGAGCATGCAGAGTATTTGTCCATGGGCCGCTCCCCGGCGGATCGCCAGTCTGCTTATCGGGATCTGTTCGATAGTCCGCTGGACGTCGATGAATTAGAGTTGTTGGGATATGCCTTGCAATCGGGTACACCGCTGGGCAGTGCGAAATTTATATCACAAATTGAAGCAATGTCGGGCCGCAAGATTGGCTTTTCCAGGCGTGGCAGGCCGTCAAAAGTCTCTCAGGGAATTAAATAGTTACAACGAGGATTGATAATGAAGAAGGCACTTATTACGGGCATAACTGGCCAGGATGGCTCCTATCTGGCAGAGTTATTATTGGAGAAGGGCTACGAGGTACACGGTATCAAGCGCCGTGCCTCATCATTCAATACACAACGCGTGGATCATATCTATCAGGATCCGCACGTTGACAATCAGCGATTTATTCTCCACTACGGTGATCTTACTGATAGTTCCAATCTAACCCGCATTCTTCAGGAGGTGCAGCCGGATGAGGTCTATAATCTGGCGGCACAATCCCATGTGGCCGTCAGTTTCGAAGCGCCTGAATACACTGCCGATGTTGTTGGTATGGGTACGCTTCGCCTGCTTGAGGCGATTCGCTTACTGGGGTTGGAGAAGAAGACGCGCTTCTACCAGGCGTCCACCTCCGAACTGTTTGGGCTGGTACAGGAGACGCCTCAGAAAGAGACCACGCCGTTTTATCCGCGCAGTCCCTATGCTGCAGCCAAGCTGTATGCCTATTGGATCACGGTGAACTACCGTGAGGCTTACGGTATGTACGCCTGTAATGGGATTCTGTTCAATCACGAATCACCTCGACGTGGTGAGACATTTGTCACGCGGAAGATTACTCGCGGTTTGGCCAACATTGCACAAGGGTTGGAAAAGTGCCTCTATCTGGGCAATATGGACGCGCTTCGTGACTGGGGTCACGCGAAGGATTTTGTTCGTATGCAGTGGATGATGCTGCAGCAGGACCAGCCTGAAGATTTTGCCATCGCTACCGGCGTTCAGCACTCTGTGCGTGATTTTGTCAGTATGTCAGCCGCAGAGTTAGGCCTGACCCTGCGTTTCGAGGGGGAGGGGCTGGATGAGAAAGGTATCGTTGAGCGCATAGAGGGTGATAAGGCGCCTGGGTTGAAAGTGGGTGACGTAATTGTTGCGGTTGACCCTCGATATTTCCGCCCTGCTGAAGTGGAAACCCTGCTGGGTGATCCTACAAAAGCGAAAGAGCGGCTGGGTTGGGTGCCGGAAATTACACTCCAGGAGATGTGCGCAGAGATGGTGGCTACCGACTTGCACGAGGCACGGCGGCATGCGCTATTGAAGGAGCATGGGTATGAGTTGCCGATGCAGGTGGAACATTGATTATGCCCCGTAATCTGTCACAGAAAATCTTTGTGGCCGGCCATCGGGGAATGGTTGGTTCGGCCATCATCCGCCGCCTCCAGGCGTTGGGCTATACCAACGTCATTACCCGTGGACGCGATGAGCTGAATCTGTTGGATCAGAAGGCTGTACACGCTTTTTTCAATAGCGAAGGTTTGGATCAAGTTTACCTTGCGGCGGCGAAGGTGGGTGGTATCCATGCCAACAATACTTACCCGGCTGATTTTATTTATGAAAATCTGATGATCGAGGCCAATATTGTACATGCCTCGCATTTGGCGGGTGTGCAGAAGTTGCTTTTCCTCGGCTCTTCCTGCATCTATCCCAAGTCGGCCGTTCAGCCAATGAAGGAGACGGCGCTGCTCACCGGGACACTGGAGTCTACGAACGAGCCATACGCAATTGCCAAGATTGCCGGTATCAAGCTGTGTGAGAGTTATAATCGTCAGCACAGTCGTGATTACCGTAGTGTGATGCCGACCAACCTCTATGGGCCGAATGACAACTTTCATCCTGAGAACAGCCACGTGATTCCTGCGTTGCTGCGCCGCTTTCATGAAGCGGTTCAATCCAATGCAGAAGAGGTAGTGATCTGGGGTAGTGGCAAACCGATGCGCGAGTTCCTGCATGTGGACGACATGGCGGCGGCGAGTGTGCATGTGATGGAATTGGATAGTGATACTTATCAGGTAAATACAGAGCCGATGCTGTCTCATATCAACGTGGGTACAGGCTTGGATTGTACGATTCGAGAGTTGGCAGAGACGATTGCCCGTGTTGCAGGGTTTTCGGGCAGGTTGAGCTTCGACAGCAGTAAGCCAGATGGTACGCCGCGCAAGTTGATGGATGTTTCCCGTTTGAAGGCGTTGGGCTGGGAGGCGTCGATTACCCTTGAAGAGGGGCTGCGGGATGCCTATCGTTGGTTTCTGGAGAATCAGGAACGGTTCAGGGGCTGAAGGTGCATCTTCCGTCTGATGTTTTTCAGACCGTGGTGGCGTCTACGCCACTGGTATCGATCGATCTGGTAGTGGAGAATGACTGCGGGGAGATTCTCCTAGGCTTGCGCAATAACCGTCCGGCGCAGGGGTGTTGGTTTGTGCCAGGTGGACGGATTCTAAAGTGCGAAAGCCTTGATGCCGCCTTCATGCGGTTGGTAAGGGATGAACTGGACGTCGAGGCGAGTCGCACATCCGCCTGTTTCCTGGACGTGTATGAGCATTTCTACAATGATAGTGTCTTTGGCGAGACACCGGATACCCATTATGTGGTGCTGGCCTACCATCTTCGGCAGGATCTTGATCTGAGCCGTCTGCCGTCATCACAACACCGCGACTATCGATGGTGGCCACAGGCAGAAATGGCTGCCAGCGATCGGGTACATTCTAACAGTCGTGCCTACCTTTCGGCGCTGAAAGAGATTACGCGTCATGCCAATGCCAGGGAGCAGCAGAAGGGAGCGAAATGGTAATCAAAAAGTTGCGCTCGGTCCTCGGGCAGGTTGCTAAATCAAATGGTTCAAAAAAGCGTTTTAAGCGTTGTGTGCTGCATATTGGAACCGAGAAAACCGGTACATCTACCATACAACGTTTTTTAACGGTAAATCGCAAGGAACTGGTTGGTGATGGTGTGATCTATCCATCGGCCACGGGTAATAACGGTGGGACTCAGTGGGGCTTTGCAGCCTGCGCGCAAAACAAGCCCTGGGAAATGGATGTTGGTGTAGCGTTAGGTATCCACTCTGCTGAAGATCAGGAGTCATACAGGGATACGCTACGAAAAAAATTGTCCCGGGAGTTTTTGGCTGCGCCCAAGGCTAACGTACTGGTTATTTCATCAGAACATCTGCACAGCCGGTTGGTCAGTCAAGATGCAATTTCCCGTCTGAAGGCTTTTTTAGAACCCTGGGTGGAACAGTTCGAGATTGTTCTCTACCTGCGCCGGCAGGATCGCGTGGCAGTGAGTCTCTATTCGACCAAAATCAAGTCTGGCAATCCAACACCGATACTTTTTCCTGGCGCACCCAAAGGGCCTGTGCCTTACTATTTCAATTACGACAAAATCTACGATAACTGGTGTGGTGTGTTTGGTGAAGAGGCGCTAAAAGTTCGTCTCTTTTTACCGCATGAGTGGGAACAGGGTGACCTAGTGCATGATTTCTGCGCTGTTTGCGGGCTGCGTCCGGAAGGCAAGCGCATGCCTGTTGTGGAAAATGAGTCGCTCAATCAAATGGGGGCGGATTTTCTGCTCGAGGTCAACCGGAAAATGCCGTGTATGGTAGGAGGTCAGAGGAACAAAGAGCGCGATGCGGTGACCCAGCTCATCTCAAAACTGTGCCACGGCAAAAATTATCCTGCCAGCCGTGAAGCGGCGATGAAGTTTTATCATCGCTACCTGGAGTGCAATGCACGAATAAAGGAGAAGGCATTTCAGGGTCGTTCAGAGCCGCTGTTTGATGAAGATTTTTCTGACTATCCGGAGTCAGTCGAGCAGCTTGAGCCACGTTACGAGGATGCGGTCGAACTCGCCTTGCGTATATGGAAGATGAAGATTTAGAAAACATGAAAAAAGTCACTATTCAACAATTGGCAACCGATAGCGGTGTGGTTTTTGGAACCAGTGGTGCCCGCGGTCTGGTCGAACAGATGACGCCAGAGGTTTGTATCGGCTATACAGCAGCTTTCCTCAATTTGTTTGGGAGTGTACCGGATCAACAAGTTGTCGTTGGCATCGACCTGCGACCCAGTAGTCCGGAGATTGCGCGTGCCTGTATTTTTGCGATTGAATCGGCAGGTCTTGTTGCTGAGTTCTGCGGGGTAGTACCTACGCCTGCACTGGCATTGCATGCAATGCAGAAAAGGATTCCGGCTATCATGGTAACCGGCAGTCATATCCCGTTCGATCGAAACGGAATAAAGTTCTACCGGCCAGAGGGTGAGATTACCAAAGCAGATGAGGCTGCCATTATGGGTGCTGAAGTTATATTGCCTGAGCCTTTGGCGTTACCGGACTTGCCTGCGGTGGATGAGGGGGCGCAACAGCGTTATATGGAACGGTATCTTCAGTTCTTTCCCGTGGATATGCTGGCAGGGTTGCGAGTGGGTTTTTATCAACACTCCAGTGTCGCGCGCGATCTGTTGACGACCCTGCTTGCCCGGTTGGGTGCGGAGGTAATAGCGCTGGGGCGTACCGATAAATTTGTCCCGATCGATACAGAAGCGGTTTCAGAAGAGGATGCTGAACGTGCAAAAGCGTGGGTCTTGGAGCACCAGCTGGATGCACTGGTCTCGACCGACGGAGATGCTGATCGGCCTCTGCTTGGTGACGAACAGGGCATTTGGTTTCGGGGAGATGTCGTCGGATTGTTGTGCGCACGATTCCTGAAAGCTGAAGCGCTTGCCACACCAGTCAGTTGCACGACTTCAATTGAAAAAAGTGGATGGTTTAGACATATCACCCGGACCCGTATCGGCTCGCCGTATGTCATCGAGGGCATGGAGGCGCTTCTGGCAGCAGGAAGGGCGCCTGTGGTCGGTTTTGAGGCGAACGGTGGATTTCTCCTTGGGAGTAAAATTGAGCGCAATGGGAAAACCCTGTTGCCATTGCCCACTCGTGATGCCGTGTTGCCAATCCTGGCACTGTTGGCGCTTGCTCATGAAAAGAGGGCACCCCTGTCAGCACTGACAAGGGAACTACCTAAGCGTTTTACTGCGAGTGACCGGCTTCAGAACATTACTAAAGAACATAGTCGGGGATTGCTGGAAAGTCTGGAAGGTGATTCAGCGCCACTTACCCAACTCTATGGCCCGGTTGTGGCACTGGATGTGACTGATGGGCTGCGGCTTACCTTTGCGAGTGGTGACATCGTCCACCTGCGTCCATCGGGCAATGCGCCGGAGCTACGTTGTTACGCCGAGGCCGATAATGCTGTGCGGGCTGCGGAGCTGGTTGCTGAGGTGCTGGAATTTGTGAGACATCAGTGACTTCAGGTTACATTTTCATTCATGACAGACTTGTTTAAATACATGGATAAGAGGAGTCGTTATGTGACTTGGATAATCTCGTGGTTCTGTGTACGCTTAGATGTGACTAAAATAGAGAGATAGGCTATGCAAGTCAGTGTCCGCGAAACGAGAGAACAACTCAGCCGATTGTTGAAAGCCGTCGAGCATGGAGAGCAGGTGGAGATAACACGGCGGGGTCGGGTAGTGGCGCGGCTTACTCCACCAGAGCCAAGTACAGATAGTTCAAGGGTGACGCGTGCATCTGTTCGGGCGAAATTACGTGATACCTTGCCCCCCTCCGAGACTACATCAACAGAGCTGATTCGAGAGCTCAGAGAAGAGCGTGGCTGATCCTCGTCTCTATTTTGATACCAGTGCGTTGTTGCCGCTATACTGCTGATAAAGTGCTTGCTGATGCTGCTGCGCTTGTCGGAGGGCGTGTGCGCTTCTTAAGGGGTTAACGGGATAGCAGTGATGCAATTTTAATCTTAAATTGCATTGTAACTAATCAGCGCATGGTGGATACGCCGATAATGTGTAGGATGCTGGTGAGGAACGAACCGCATCGATCGCGAATGATGCGGTTCGCAAGCTCACCAGCATCCTACGTTCTGCATTTTGACCGTTATGGGGCCAATCAAGGGTGAGCTGAATAGATACATTGCATTTTGCATATCAGGGTGTGTGCTGGCTACATGGTAATTCAGAACATTGTATTCGTCGCCAGTAACCGTAATGCGGATCTCTATCGCAACGATCCCGCGTTCGTCTACCGTTGCGAAAACCTCGGATTAGCCCTCTCGAAACAAGGCCACGATGTCCATTTTACCCATTTGACGAAACTCAAATGGAAGGAAGGACATCAAACGGCTATTTTCCATCGACCTATTGCCTCCGTTCGGTTGTGGTACCTGCTCCGGCAGTTACGTCTCCGTGGTGTTGTGGTGATTGCCGATTTCGATGATCTGGTCTTTGACGAAGAGCAATACGTAACCGAACAAAGTACAACAA
>NZ_JAAVSH020000001.1:1156255-1179299 GCF_011947365.2 endosymbiont of Lamellibrachia barhami | reverse complement strand
CAGCGCCACTTACCCAACTCTATGGCCCGGTTGTGGCACTGGATGTGACTGATGGGCTGCGGCTTACCTTTGCGAGTGGTGACATCGTCCACCTGCGTCCATCGGGCAATGCGCCGGAGCTACGTTGTTACGCCGAGGCCGATAGTGCTGTGCGGGCTGCGGAGCTGGTTGCTGAGGTGCTGGAATTTGTGAGACATCAGTGACTTCAGGTTACATTTTATTCAAGACAGAATTTACTTAAATACCTGGATATGGGGGTGTTACGTGACTTGGATAATCTTGCGATTATGTGTACGCTTTAATGTGACTACATTGGGGGAGATAGACTATGCAGGTCAGTGTCCGCGAAACGAGAGAACAACTCAGCCAATTGTTGAAAGCCGTCGAGCATGGGGAGCAGGTGGAGATAACGCGGCGGGGTCGGGTAGTGGCGCGGCTTGCGCCCCCAGAGCCAAGTTCAGATAGTTCACGGGTGGCGCGTGCATCTGTTCGGGCGAAATTACGTGATACCTTGCCCCCCTCCGAGACTACATCAACAAAGCTGATTCGAGAGCTCAGAGAAGAGCGTGGCTGATCCTCGTCTCTATTTTGATACCAGTGCGTTGTTGCCGCTATACCGTCAGGAGCAATTAACTGCGCAAGTAGAAGAGATCCAGAATGAGGTGAAACCGGTGATCAGCGCCTTAACGGAGGTTGAGGTGGCTTCCACTTTGGCTCGTTGGGTGCGAATGGGTGAATTAACCGGCGAGCAGTCAGAATTGTTGGAGACAACCTTTTCTGAAGATCTTCGACGCGACGTGTTTGAGCGCGTTGCTCTGGAAGATCGTTACTGCTGATAAAGTGCTTGCTGATGCTGCTGTGCTCGTCGGTGGGCGTGTGCGCCTCTTAAGGAGTTAACGGGATAGCAGTGATGCAATTTTAATCTTAAATTGCATTTTGCATAACAGGGTGTGCATTGGCTACATGGTAATTCAGAACATTACATTCGTCGCCAGTAACCGTAATGCGGATCTCTATCGCAACGATCCCGCGTTCGTCTACCGTTGCGAAAACCTCGGACAAGCCCTCTCGAAACAAGGCCACGATGTCCATTTTACCCATTTGACGAAACTCAAATGGAAGGAAGGACATCAAACGGCTATTTTCCATCGACCTATTGCCTCCGTTCGGTTGTGGTACCTGCTCCGGCAGTTACGTCTCCGTGGTGTTGTGGTGATTGCCGATTTCGATGATCTGGTCTTTGACGAAGCTTATGTCGACTGTTCACCGGGTGTTCTGAATGGGCTGGTTTCACGCAGGGTGACGCGGCGACGTTTTCGGGCTCATCGGCGGGCGCTGTCGTGGTTTGATGGCGTTACCGTCTCCACCGAGCCACTGGCGAATCATGTGCGCCGCTTATTTCCCTCTATCCGTGTTGAAGTCATTCACAACGGTGTGCACTTGGCCTGGCGGCATGAGCCGCAGGATGTACCAGCAAATGAGGGTAAGAGGATTATTACCTATTTCCCCGGTACGCGGAGCCATCATCGTGATTTTGCGCAGATAAGAGAGCCGTTGCCGCACTTTTTACGTGAACATCCCGAGGTCAAATTGCAGATAACCGGCCCGCTGGTGTTTTCTATCGATGCCGATCCACGACAGATATCACATGAAGAGCGGGTGCCGTTTTCCGAGTATCAAACCCGTGTTCGAAACAGTTGGGTGAATCTGGCACCGCTGGAGGAGACCCCCTTCAACCAGTGCAAATCGGCTCTGAAAGTGCTGGAGGCGGGGTATTGGGGCATCCCCACCTTCTGCTCCTCAAATGCAGATAATGCCCGCTTTTCCAGTGCTGGAGCCTGGATTGCAACAAAACCCGAAGAGTGGATCGACAATCTGGAGCGTCTGCTCAATGAAGCGGAGTACCAGCGGGCGACGCATGAGCTTAGGCAGCGTACTGTTGAGCTTGCCGATGTTGATAAGCAGGCAAAGCTGTTGTTGCAGTTTGCAGAAACGTTGATGGGTTGATTTTGATGCTGCGATTGCCGACAAGTTGGACTGCATTATCCTGTGCACCATGGTGGCTGAGTGCAGCGGTAGGGCGTTGGCGTCGCCAAAAGGGTGAATATGACAAAGCAACCCTTGCCTGCTTCTATTCAGCATGGCGCAGGCGGCCAAGTTTGGCCAATTTGATTGCCTACCTGAGGTTTCGGCGCGATCTGGGTTTTACTGCACCATCGCGCTTACTTAAACCCTTACATGCCTCTTTTGTGAGGTTTAATCCTGTAACGCAGCGGCGGGTTTTTAACTGGCTTTTGGAGGGTCGAGTTGAGGTACCACTGGATCGTTTCCCCTCTGACGCCCTGAGAGACTTGGCTGAAAGCTCTCCACAAGCTGCAGTAGTGATGGCGCAGCGGGGTGAGTTGATCTCCAGCGAGGGCAAAACGCTGGCGACTTTGCAAAATAAGCAGGAGGTTTGGCGTGACGAATTCACCGCATATCTGAGTGCAAACCGTGACAGCATTTGTGTGGTCGGAAATGCCGCCACTGTGGCGAATAGCGCTATCGGGCATACCATAGACACCTATAATGTTGTGCTTCGCTTTAACCGGTTTTCTACCGAAACTTCATGTGAGTCTTCGAATGGAAGACTGACGACACAGCAGCAGGAAGTGGGTCGTCGTCTGGACGTTTGGGTTTGTGCCCCCAACTTGCGGGTCCCGTACCCGCCTGCCGCCGATGCAGTCGAATGGGTGGTTATTATTGGGCCGGATGTTCGTTACCATCTTTCCAATTGGGGCAATATTATTTCACTGCTTGATGCTCATAAGAAGGTGCTTACCGTACCCCTGAGCGTTTGGCGAATGTTGGTACGAGGTCTCAAGGCGCCACCCAGTGCGGGTATCTTATGCCTGGCATGGGTAATTGAGCTGCTCGGAACACCTGAAGGGCTCAAGGCTGCGGGGTTTCAGCGGCAATCTGTGCCAGACATGCGTTATCACTATGCATTGCATCGACACAAACCGAGCCGGCGACACAATTGGGAGGGTGAAAGGGCGTTGCTGCACCATTGGGAACTGCAAGGGTTGCAGTTTCTGGACTGAGGCACTGCGCTGACTAAATAGTGCCTGTCCGGAAACGCCGTTTTTTACCACGAAGCGCACGAAGTACACGAAGGTAATTTATTGGTAATCAATCTTTTACCTTGGCGCTCTTCGCGTTCTTTGCGGTTAGATATGGGGTTTCCGGACGAACACTAACTAAGCATTGTGTTGAGTCAACGCGTTTTAGACATCGCTACCAGCTTGTCCTGCACAGCTGTGGTTACTGACGTTTTGGTAAAGGGGACAAAGTTGCAGTGTTTGCAAAGGCCATCCTTTCTTTCAAAGCCGACAAGTGGAACGCCGCCATGTTACCGCATTGGCACTTGGTAACCAGAAAAATACTGCTTTGCGGTCTGCTGCCAATAATGCAATCTTGATGTTCAGGAAATGTCAGAGCGCAGATTGCAGCATGGTATGACAGAACCGTTATAGTCGATATAACGTGATAAAACGGTGACAAACATGGAGATGTGCGAACAGGTTGATTGGTGACCCTACTGTTTCACCCCGGTTGCAGCCGGAGTATCAAAGTTGCGTCCATAGATACGCAACATATCTTTGTAGTCTATATCTGCTTCCAAACGGTACAAAAGATCAACGGTACTTTGCTTTAAGACCAAGTTCGGTGAGTTTTTGCATCTGCTGCCTAGTCTCCTCATGATCATATTTTGTTGCTGCGCAGATAAATCTGATGTTCAGGTTGTTCAGCCTAGCGTCGTAAAGTTCATCAAGATACTCTTGTCAGGTAATCACCATTGGTGGTCTATGAGTACGTAACTGAACGAAGTAACAACTCTCCACCGTTGAGCATCGACCACCGGCATCTTAGAAACTTCATGCCCCAGTGACTGTAGCTTGCCGCTGACCGGGTCAATTGACGCGACGTTTCAAGGGTGGCTGTACTTCGGAAATACCGTTTAGTGGTGGAGGCTGATGTGTCTGGGTTGGTGAAGTACTTGACTGTGTTTTGCAAGCCTTCGACTGTTACGATCTTGAATTGCCATGATTCACCTTTGGTTAGACCATTACTGGAGAAATGCCGGGCGGATGCTGGTGTGACACGACTGTGTTATCACCATACTCCGTTCAGTGTTTCCCTAGAAACCTCAGCGGCAGGTCTCCTGAATACTTTAGTAATGATTTGATGTTTTATTTCATGGATCGGGAATTAAAGTCATCAGGCGTCAATCGGCCTTTACGAGTCCGGCGGAGAGGATACGAACCTGCAGCTTTTTTTTCGAAGCAAGATTCTGCACCTTGATCAGGTCACCGGGATTGCCATTGGACAGCGCCCTTCCTTTTACCCGCACCTGGATGGATCCGTTTCCGGCCAGGATTGTGACCTCCTCCCCCCGTCTTACCGTCTTTTTCACAACCAGCAGATTGGGTGTGACAACCCTGTCGCGGCGAATGGCGCGTTTGAGTGTTCTGCCTACCACCTGATCCAGAGAATCGAAATGTCCGCGCAGCTGGTGGTTGAGGTCTCTCTCCACCAGCACCACGTCGTCGAGAGTGATGGCCTGGCCCCGTGCCATATCCCGTTTTGCCGCCACTATTCTGCCGGTGACACCTATGTTGGCTGAGACGTAGAGCGTCCAGGGGTTTGGTTTTGCGCAGCGTACTCCAACCGTGGTTTTACCCTGTTTTTTTGCACTTGGTGGATTGAAGGTTTCCAACGTCTCGTCGCAGAGAGAAAGCCTTAAACGATGGTCCAGCCTTGCCACTTCGATGGTAATCTTTTGCGCCAGGTCTGCCGTCTGATGCCGCAAAAAAGTGCGCACGGCTTCCTGAATGGATGCATGTGATTGCTGCTTTGGATCTACGGACGCAAAGCATGCCTGGCTGAAGCTCCAGAGCAGGATGGTCAGTAGCGTCAATGTGCTCCATCTAAAGATAGTGTCGCTGGGGATTGTTTTCATCTCAAGTCCGGGTTGTTTGCTGTTCCAATAAAAATATAGCAACAACCATGCCGTAATTACCCAAAGGGGCTTGTAGATCTGTTCAGGTTTGTGGAACAGGCAAACACTGAGCTTTTTTTGCCTGATCCGCTACGCTTGATCAAGCCTACGAAACCAACTGGTTACTGGTTTGACCTGCCAAACTAAAGATATTGTTGCCGCAGCCGCCACTTTAGACAGAAGGATAATCACGAAATTCCCGAGAGTTTGATTCAGGAGGTAATATGGCGGGTGTACTGGATGGTGTCGATCTAAGAACCCAGATGGCGGGGCAGAATCGGCTGGAGCTGTTGATGTTTCGACTGCGTGGGCGTCAACGTTTTGGCATCAATGTTTTCAAGGTTAAAGAAGTTGTGCATTGCCCGCCGCTGACTGAAGTGCCTGGTGCGAATCCTGTCATTCGAGGGGTGGCAAGCCTGCGGGGTGCGAATATCCCAGTGATGGATCTCGCGCATGCTATCGGCGGCCCGATGATGGGCGACCCGAAAGAGTATTATGTGATCGTGACGGAATATAATCGCCGTCAGCTCGGTTTTCTGGTCGGCTCCGTTGATCGGATTGTGAATATGAACTGGGAGGATATCCTGCCTCCGCCAGTGGGTCTTGGCCGGGGAAGCTACATGACCGCCGTCACCCGGGTGGATGATGAATTGGTTGAAATCATCGATGTGGAAAAAGTACTGAGTGAGGTTCTCCAGATTGAGGAGAAGGCCAGTGGTAAGGTGGAAAACTCCGGATTTGATCTGCAGAGGCAGATCCTGGTAGTGGATGATTCGGTAGTGGCGCGCAAGCAGATCAAGCGGGTATTGGATCAGATCGGCATCGAGAGTGTGTTCAAGAATGATGGCAGAGAGGCGCTGCAACAGTTACAGATTTGGTCAGGGGAAGCGGGAGAGATTACCGACCGCCTGGCGATGGTTATCTCAGATATCGAGATGCCGAAGATGGACGGATATGCGCTGGTGACGGCAATCAGGCAGGATCCGAAGCTGGCCGCACTTCATGTTGTGCTGCACTCCTCTCTGAGTGGTGTATTCAACGAGTCGATGGTGCAACGTGTCGGTGCAGACCATTTTCTAGCCAAGTTTGTACCTGATGAGTTGATGGCGATGGTTGGTGAACGTCTCCAGGCTTTAAAGGTAGCAAAAGCGGGCTGAAGGATGCGGGTATCGCATTGAAAGCGTCTATCGATTCTCGTGACTATCTGGCCTTTCAGACCTTTCTGCAGGAGGCCTGCGGTATTTTGCTGGGTGACGGCAAAGAGTATCTGGTTGCCAGCCGCTTGAATGGTTTGATGGCGGAGTTTGAGGTGGGCTCCCTGGGCGAGCTGCTCAAACGGCTCAAGGCGCCTGGCCAGAGAGGACTGAAGATTCGGGTGATCGATGCGATGACCACCAACGAGACCTTCTGGTTTCGTGATCCGGGGCATTTCAGCATGCTGCGCGAAAGGATATTGCCTGAACTCGATCAAAAGGGCGGCAGTCCGGTCAGGATCTGGTCCGCTGCCTGCTCCAGTGGGCAGGAACCCTATACGCTCAGCATGGCCGTGCAGGACTACTGGAAACAGTCTCCTGGCCGTCGAAATCGGGGGGTCGAGATCCTGGCGACTGACATCTCCAGCAGAGTGCTCGAAGAGGCGCGGCAGGGCATCTACTGCGGTTTGTCCATCAATCGGGGGCTTGATGCTCAGCAACAACAACGCTATTTCACCCCCAGAGAAAACAACAGTTGTCTGGAGGTCAAGTCGGAGATTCGTCAACGTGTCAGGTTCAGGGAGTTCAATCTCAACGGCAATTATGCGTCACTGGGACGATTCGACACTATTTTTTGCCGCAATGTGCTGATCTATTTCTCCTCAGACCTCAAGAAAAAGATTGTGGAGCGCATGGCGCACTCCCTCAATCCCGGTGGTTATCTCTTTCTGGGCTCTACTGAATCCCTTGTACAGATTACCGATCGTTTTGAGATGCAGATGGTTGGTGGCGCCATTGCCTACCGCTTGAAATCGAACTGAACCATTCCGGCAATCCTTGCCGCCCGGCGGCGGATATTTGCCGCTTTTCCCTACCCTAATAGGGGTCGGAGTCAAATTTGATCGAGGTGAAAGGTTTTTAGCGCTGTGATGCCCATCAAATTTGACTCTGACCCCGGTGTTCCTAATCAAGAATAGAGTTGGCACGATATCTGCAGATTCTGTTGTGAACAGTTTTCTACGGAGCCGCTCATGAATTTCGACGACGCATTGGGGATCCATCCACAGGCTCTGCAGTTGCGTGCCCGCCGTGCCGAGGTGATCGCCAGCAATCTGGCGAATGTCCGTACCAGTTATAAAGCAGTTTCGATTTCCACAAGGTGTTGGCAGGTGAGATGCGGGGCCGGTGCGTATGCAGACCACCAACGCCAAGCACATTCAGACAGATAATGGTCTGATCCGCCGACGCAGATGCTCTATCGTTTACTCCAGCCTTCTCTGGATGGCAATACAGTGGACACAGGCGAGCACACCGCGTTCTTCCAATTCCCTGGAGTACCAGGCAAGTCTGCGCGTTTTCTCAATGGCAAAGGTGAGTGGCCTGCGCTCAGCCATTAAGTGAATAGTTATGTCCATGTTCAAGATTTTTGATACTGCCGCCTCAGGCATGAGTGCACAGAGTCTGCGGCTGAATCGGTAGCCAGAAGCATGTGGCCAATGCCGATAGTGTCGTAGCAGTATCGGTGAGTATAAGGCCGTTTGTTATGCTAGTTCAGTTACGTATTGCTCTAGGGAAACACTGAACGGAGTATGGTGATAACACAGTCGTGTCACACCAGCATCCGCCCGGCATTTCTCCAGTAATGGTCTAACCAAAGGTGAATCATGGCAATCGAGATCAACAGTCTATCCAGAGGCGCACTGCAAAACGCAGTCGAGAGTACTTCTGCCAGCCAGACATCGGCCTCCACCGCAAGCGGTACCCGGAGTGCAGCCACCGCCCAGAGCGATAGCGTCAGTCTGACCCGGTCGGCAACCCAGCTACAGTCACTGGAGCATGAAATTTCTCAGATGCCGGTGGTCGATGCTCAACGAGTGGAGAGTGTCCAGCGCGCGCTGGCGACCGGCAGTTTTATTATCGATCCTGAAAATTCGGCTGAGAATCTGCTATTCATGGAGCGCGCACTCCCGTAACCCGGGGGTGAATTCAAGGTGAACAATCCCACCAGCCTCCAGGAGGATTTTTCCGTACTCCTGCAGTCGGAGATCGATGAGAGTCGGCGACTGCTGGATATATTGCTGCGGGAGCACAAGCTGTTGCAGGGGACATCCTCCGCACCCCTTGAACAACTCACTGCAGAGAAACAGCAGCAGATGGCAGTGCTGGAAACTGCCGTGGTAAAACATAATCGCTTGTTGCTACATCTCGATCTGCAGCCCAACCGGGAGGGGAGTGAACAGTTATTGCAACAACTTCCCGAACCTGACTCGGCTCGTCAGTTGTGGGAAGAGTTTGAACAATTGATTGAAACCTGCCAGAAGCAGAATGAGGTCAACGGCGATATCCTCAGTCTCAACCAACGGCAGGTCAGCCAGGCCATCGATATCCTGCGCGGTGTCACCACGGGCCAGAAGACCTATGGTCCGTCAGGGGAGTCGCGCTCCGACAACCACTCAAACTCTTTTGGCAAGGCTTAGGATGCTACACGGTTATTATTGTCGATAATTTACCGAATACCTTAAAAAACATTAGGTCGTGTTAGCGTAGCGTAACACGACAAGAATGGCGCATATTGTTGGGTTACGGCCAAAAAACGGCCTAACCCAACCTACCCAAACGGTTGATTGTTGCTGTTTTGTACTTTAAATCAACGCCATTCGAGTCTAACCCTAACTCTTGCAGTCGGGGCAGGTCTTCAGGTCGGTCAAGATCCCAAAGCACGGGGAGTTCTTCCCACTGCCAGCCAAGCTCATCCAGACACTGCCGGGTCGCTTCTGCCACTCTCTCACCACCCCAGGATATGCCCTGGAACAGGCATTCAGCTGTGCGTCGCAGTCCCAACAGAACGTAGCCCCCATCCTCTGCCGGAATCAGCACCGCATCTGAACCACGCCTGAGCGACTGCAGTGCCTGTCCCATTATCTCGGCGGTCAAGGCGGGACAATCGACGCCAATCAACACGATATACGCACGACGTTGTAACGCCTGAGCAGCGGCATAGGCCATCCGCGCACCAAGATCCTCACCCTGCTGCTGATGGAGAGGGATATCGAACTCACTGTGGAAGCGTTGCAGTCGAGTATGTCCGGTATCAGGGGCGCACCAGAGTTCGATTGGGGCGACCTGATCCTCAGACAAATTATTGACCAAACGCTCCAACAGACGCTGATAGAGAGCAGTGGCGCCCGCCTCCCCCAACGCAGGGATCAGACGGGTCTTCACCTCTCCAGGCCGAGGCGCCTTGGCAAACAACAGAATCCCCCCATCGGGGTGCAGGTACTCCGGCACCATTTAATCCAGGGCGCCACCACAACTACTGCCCTGCCCGGCGGTACAGCCGTAACAGTGCTCAGCCACCTGAATCGGCCAACCATCGATATCGTGGTTGATCAGGTCACGCAGTGTGGGGCGTTTCACCTCGCCACTCTCCAGCTGCATGTCGAGCATCTGGTTAAAGTCGCAGTCGTAGACACGGCCCTGCCAGTCGACACTGATCAGATGACGGCACATGACCGACTCAATATTGGCAGGCTGGTGGGCGTCCCTGAGCAGTTGCAGGTAGCTCTGAAACTCTCCCTTCGATTGCAACAGGCTGCCGAAACGGTTGATCGGCATGTTGGTGATGGTGAGCAACTGATTGAAAATGATGTTGAAGCGCTCGACCAGCTGTCGCTTGTAGTCAGCCTCCAATGGACCTTGAGGGGGTGGCAGCGAGGCTCCCTGCGGATTGTAGACCAGATTGAGCAGCAGGCTATTGCCGGTCATGCCGTAACCCAGCCCATTCAGCCGCTGCAAAGCTCGGATACTGGCGTCATAGGAACCCTTGCCGCGCTGGGCATCGACATTCTCCTCCAGGTAGCAGGGCAGTGAGGCAACCACCTCCACCCGATGGTAGGCAAGAAAGTCTGCCAGCTGCTCTTGTCCCTCCTCTTCCAGAACCGTCAGATTGCAGCGGTCGATCACATGCACGCCCATCCCTGTCGCCTCTTCCACCAGATAGCGAAAGTTGGGATTGAGCTCAGGGGCGCCGCCAGTCAGGTCCAGCGCCTTCATCCTGTGCTTGCGCAGAAAGGCCAGGACATCTTCAACCGTCTCGCGGGACATCTCTTCCGTACGATTGGGTCCCGCATTCACATGACAGTGGACGCAAGAGAGGTTGCAGCGCAGCCCAAGATTGACCTGCAGAGTCTCCAGACGGCCCCGCTGCAGGGAAGGAAAACTGGTAGGTTTGAGAAGATGGGAGGTATCGAGCATCGGTTCGTCGTTTAATCGGCTGGTGGAGATGGAATTTCATCAGGGCAGCAATGATACAGCAACCCTTTCAAATGTACGTATTTCAACGTCTCGTGGATTCAATCTGCATATGAGTCAGTAAAATGACAATATCCTGCAGAAAATGGCGGCAAAACCCGCACTCCATCACAATAAAGCGGGAACCAATATCACACTAATGAATCAGAATACTTGAAAGTTATTTAGTAAATGCTAATATACTAACCCACGAGCAACAACTATGAGGATTTTGCCATGTTACCTATTTTGTTTGGTTTGATTGCCGCCACCATCTTCGGGCTTTTCGCCGTAATGACCTATGGCGCCGAGAACATTATCTACTACCCTTGGGTGGAATTCGTCTTCTGGACCTTGATCGCCACAGGGGCAAGCGTCACCGCTCTCGGTGAATTCAACCGGTGTTTGCCCTGCAGACTCAAGGAACAATTCAAGGCCCAATGGCTTGAGACACTCTGCCAGAAAACGCCTTGCGCTGGATGACGCAAAAATGACCCGCCTTCATGTGGCGGAGTCGCTCAGACTCCGCCGCCGTCACCTGATCCACTGCATTTAATAAAACCAAGCTCACGAATACACCCTCAAAGATGTAGGGGGGATCAAGCGTAGCGGATCCACCACCCAAGCCGGGACAAAGCCGAATAGTCAGAACCTTCTGGCGACTGTATAATTCACCGCCCAGTCCCAGTAGCTCAGTAGGATAGAGCGCCTCCCTCCTAAGGAGGAAGTCAGGGGTTCGAATCCTCTCTGGGACGCCATATTTATCAAGCACTCAGCTTGAACACCCCTCCAAAGAATTCCTCATTGGCACACTCCTGGCACAGTGAGGCTTCTCTATGGCTACTATCCGCCTTGGCGCGGCACGTCAGCACCGACTTCTTGCCATTTGGAAGAACGGGAACGCAGACATACCGATGAGCTGGCGCTTCAGTTCAAGGCGGTCAATTACCTCAGGAAGCGCTAAACATAGTGAAAGAGGTTGTTCTGCACGGAAGGCGTGGTGCGTCCCCTATTGTTCGCTGGCCGCATCGAGAGAAAACTGTCCCAACAGATGGTTGAGATCTTCTATGCTATGGTAGAGGTCATCTCCCACCTTGGCCATGGTGCCGGCCTTGGCTGCACTCTCGCTCATGCTGTTGATGAGGCCGTCCAGCCGTTCCCGCAGAATACCCTGCTGCTGAAGTTCCTTGTTTGTGGCATCGCCGATCTCTGTGTTGGCCTGGGATGCCGATGAGATATCTTCCGTAATGGACTGGATACTCTGTGCCGAGATGGAGGCTTGGCGCTGCCCAAAATGCACCCTTTCAACCACCGCACTCAACGAGCGGCCCGCGCCGTCCACCTTCTCGGATAATTGATTGACAATCCCCGTGATCTCACCTACTGAGTTGGTGGTTCTAGCTGCCAGGGTTCGCACTTCGTCCGCTACCACCGCAAACCCTCGTCCCTGTTCCCCTGCACGCGCGGCCTCGATAGCGGCGTTGAGAGCCAGCAGATTGGTCTGCTCAGCGATACTCTGAATAGTGTCCACGATTGCGTGAATGCTCTGTGCAGTCTGGCCAAGTTCACCCATCTCGACAGATGCGTGATTGACATCCTCCACCGTGCTCTCCATTTCGCTGATATTGTCTTGTGCCGCCTGCAAACCGGTACGCGCCTGTTGATCGGCCTTCTCCGCCAGTTCGGTGGCCTTTATGGCCAGATTCGCGACGTTTTCGGATATACTCAACAGCTCCGAGGAAGCGGCGGCGACCTCAGTGGAACTCTGATCTTCGTTATCCGCCAGCGCATTGATCTCTTGTGAGATGGTTGCGACCTGAAGGGCTGACTGCTCCATCTGCAAGCTGTTCCCCTTGATGGAATTCACCAGATCAGCAAGTGAATCAGCCATATTGTTGAAGTGAAGCTTCAATTCAGCGATCTCATCCCGGGAGTCCACAGCGAGCCGCCCGCTCAAATCACCGCTTTCCATTCTTTGCATCGCCTGATTGATCGAATCCACCGGGGAGATGATTTTCTTACGGAAGAACAGCACAACTGAGATCGACAAAATGAGAATCACAAATAGGAGGATTGAAATACTGGTGATCAGCAGGCTGCGCAAGGTAGCCACAAGCTGGGTCGTATCCAATCCGATCTCAATACTACCCAGATCCCCGTCTGGCGAGGGAATCGCTTTTTGATAGACTCGAGCACTCCCTTGTTCGGTGAACTCACCATACTCGACTTTCCCTTCGCCATTTCTCACGGCTATGAAAATAACCTCCTCCTCGGCCTGGACATTGGTCACCATCTCGTTCACCAGGTCGGTCTCAAAATTCTGCAGGTAATAGGAGGCAATGGACACCAGACTGGTCAGCTTGGATTCGGCCTTGGAGTCCATGGCCCCTTCCAAAGCCTGCTTGGTGGACTGAAAATTGTAATAGCTGCTGGCCCCGAGTATGAGTGCCATTATGGGGATCAGGAAGGCAATGAATTTGATGGTGAGGCTGTTCAGATTGATCTTCATAGTGTTACTCGCGGCATCCAGGAGGAGAGGTGAGCCTGTTCCTATCTGGGAGGCAACAGCCCAGCCTGTTTAACGGTATCTGCCCACGCGGGTGTAGCGGCAAAGTTCAGCGCCGCCATGACCAGTGGGTGCTCCTTGTTTTTCAAGTCATACACGAGGCCAACCGCCACACCGGCAGAGAATCCGTCCACCTTGATCACATTGATTTCACCGAAGTTAGGCCGCGCACCAAATGCAATTGCATTGGCCCCTTCCGTGGCCTGGAGGAATTTGACCACCTGATGATCTTTCCTGAAGACCTTATCGAATTTTGCATCTTTAAATGAGGGGTTGGCCCCCCTGAGTACAGTAAACAGCGCCTCGGTTGGTTCGCGGCCGACCAGGACCACTGCTCCTCCGGAACTGCCAACACCACCCCAGTCAGCGATCTTTCCGCTGAACAGATCCTCTATCTGCGACATACTCAAACTGGAGACGCCGGTACTTGATCCTGTGGCAAAGGCAATCGGAATACGGGCAAGAACGATCTCACCCTTGTTCTTCCCTTTTTCCTTGTCATTCAGCGGCCGTCCGGTACGGCCGAATAGGTACTTGGATGAAGCCTTTATACCGCCGGCGTGTTTTGCCGAACGGGGAGGAACCTCGAACTGATAGCCTACCGCCGCCGGATCGCTGGCGAACTTCTCAGCAAACAGCTGAACCACCTTGGTTGAAGGCCCCGCGCCTACGATCAGCTGCTTCTCGGCCAGAGTAGTTGTAGAAAAAGCAACCGCAACCAACATGGCGGCAACACTGGAAGCAACTCGATTATTCATATCCGTATCCTCAGTTTTTTACTCGTGCCGATTGATAAAGGACAACCTATCGTCGCCAATATGGCACTCAAGATTGACTATCGGCACAGGAATAAAAAACTTTAATAAGACTAAATTGAAAGTGGTATTTTTAAGAATAGGGGACGCACGGAAAACGTGGTGCGTCCCCTATTGTTTGAAGCCATGTCAATAGTGCCTGATATAATAAAGATCAACTGTAAATACGCATAAGCGGGATAGGGAGGCGCTTTTCGATGACAAAAAAACGCATCAAAGCCCTCGTCTTGTCAGTCCTGCTGCTGGTGCTTTCCCTTCCGATCCAATCCGCCACGATTGATGGACGGGTCTTTGCCGTACTGACCGGCAACCAGATTACCGTCTCCACCGACGATGGCAAATTCCGGAACATCATTCTCAAGGGTATCGCTGTGCCCGATACAGGTTCCAGCGCAGGCAGAGACGCCAAACGACAGCTACACTCCCTGCTTGCGGGTCAGGTCGTCACCATCGAATACCGGACTCTGAACCCTCTCGGGGTCATCATTGGAACAGTTTACCGGGCTGGGGCGAATATGAACCTGCGTTTGATTCAGTCGGGGTTGGCGCGAGCGAAGAGTGAGAAGGGACTGGATCGCGAGATGCTCGACCATTACCGAACAGCAGAGCAGCAGGCCAGACAACGGCGTCTGGGCGTCTGGCAGCACTGAATATTAGTGTAGATGGGCAAATCGCGGCGAGGACGCCGTTCCTACGAACGTTTCGCAGCAAGCTGCTGGAAATTATACTTATTTCTCACTGCCTCTAAGCCGACCGAGGGTCTCGGACAGCGCCTCTTCAAGGGCTTTGTAAGCTTTCAGCTGGGCGGCCTGATAGTATGTCGCCGGGGTTCCGACCAACTCCAGCCTCGCCTCAAAATAGGCGACATCAGCTTCCAGTGAGACCGGATTCAGATCGATCCAGGATGATCTCTTTTTAGACTTCTTTTTCGCCATATCTCTACATTCAGCCGTCGTCATCGACCAACCCTGTCGATTCTGATCCCTGTGCTAACATCCTATAGCAATATAGAAGAAAACCAACACGACTTTGTGAACATTTCTAACACTCTTTCGGGATGAGCATGCCTGCGCTGCTGGATCGTTTAAAATCATCCTCCGCCTACTACGGTGGCAATGCCGCATTTATTGAAGGACTCTACGAACGTTTTCTGCAGGATCCGAACAGTGTGCCGGAGGATTGGCGACACCACTTTGGCTTGTTAAAACAGTCCTCCTCACGTGAGGTGGCTCACCAGCCCATCCAGGCGCATTTTCTGAGACTGGCCAGGGAGCGCCCCACGGCAGCAAGAGTCTCTCAGACATGCCTCTCCCCCGCCGCCGCTGAACAACAGGCCGCTGTGCTGCGTTTGATTAACGGCTACCGCGTGCGCGGCCATCAGAATGCCAATCTGGATCCACTGCAACTGCGGGATCCGGAGTATGTGCCAGACCTGGATCCTGCCTTCCTCCAACTCGACAATATTGGAGACGACGCCGTCTTCAACACCGGTTCCCTTGCCGCCCCTGAGCGTATGCCTTTGGGTAAAATCATCGACCTGCTGACGCGGGTTTACTGCGGCAGTATCGGTGCTGAGTATATGCACATGACCGATACGGTGCAGAAGCGGTGGATTCAGGAGCGCATCGAAAACCTCAGCAATCAGTCATCCATGCAGATCGATGACAAACTTTGGCTTTTGACGCTGCTGACTGCGGCTGAAGGGATCGAAAAGTATCTGCACTCCCGCTACGTCGGACAGAAAAGATTCTCGCTGGAGGGTGGCGAGAGCCTGATTCCACTGTTGGACGAGCTGATCCAGCACGCCGGAAAAAATGGTGTTGGGGAGATGGTTATCGGCATGGCGCACCGTGGCCGCCTCAACGTTCTGACCAACATCCTCGGCAAACCGCCCCAGGAGATATTTGCCGAATTCGAGGGGCGGGTCGAGGCCGATCTGCAGCGCCGTTCCGGTGACGTCAAGTACCACATGGGATTCTCCACCGATATCGACACGCCTGGTGGTATCGTGCACGTTGCTCTCGGTTTCAACCCCTCCCATCTGGAGATCATCAATCCGGTCATCGAGGGCTCGGTGCGCGCCCGTCAGCGACGGCGTGGCGACCGCACCGGCGAACAGGTGCTGCCGGTGCTGATCCACGGAGATTCCGCCTTTGCCGGTCAGGGGGTGGTGATGGAGACCCTCAACCTCTCCCAGACACGAGGTTTCACCACCGGCGGCACGGTTCATATCATCATCAACAACCAGATCGGTTTTACCACCAGCAACCCGTTGGATACCCGCTCAACCACCTACTGTACCGATGTGGCGAAGATGGTTCAGGCACCTATCTTTCATGTCAATGGCGACGATCCGGAGGCAGTGCTGTTTGTCACACGCCTCGCCCTCGATTTCCGTTTCCGTTTCAGCAAGGACGTCCTGATCGACATGGTCTGTTACCGCCGCCACGGCCACAACGAGGCGGACGAACCCTCGGTGACCCAGCCGGAGATGTACAAAAAAATCCGCCGTCATCCCACCGTGCGGTCCCGCTATGCGGAACACCTGATCGCCGACTCCGTCATAACGACGGAGCAGGCACTGGCCATGGTGGAGAACTATCGCAGCTCCCTGGAACAGGGCCGTGTAGTCTCACGGCCGGTGATCTGCGCCCTGAAAAACATCTTTCATGTAAACTGGCATCCATTTGGCAAAACCGATTGGGATCACCCCACCAAGACACGCATTTCGCCTGAGTGTTTTAGAAACCTCTCCGAGCAACTGCTGCAGATCCCTGAAGATTTTGAATTGCACCCCAGACTGGAGAAGATCTGGGGTGAACGGCGTCGCATGGCCAGTGGCGATCAGCTCGTCGATTGGGGCTTTGGTGAAACCCTCGCCTACGCCTCACTGCTCACCGAGGGCTGCCCAGTCCGTCTCTCAGGGCAGGATGCGGGGCGCGGCACTTTCTTCCACCGTCACGCCGCGCTGCACAATCAGGTCAACGGCGAACCCTATATCCCTCTGCAAAACCTGCAGGAGAATCAGGCGAACTTTCTCGTCATCGACTCTCTGCTCTCCGAAGAGGCCGTGCTGGGGTACGAATACGGCTACGCCAGCGCCGAGCCCAATGCACTCACCCTCTGGGAAGCACAATTCGGCGACTTTGCCAACGGCGCCCAAGTCGTCATAGACCAGTTCATCTCATCCGCCGGTGAAAAATGGGGACTGATGTGCGGACTGGTGATGCTGCTGCCACACGGTTATGAAGGCCAGGGGGCGGAACATTCTTCCGCCCGGCTCGAACGTTATCTGCAACTCTGCGCCAACCACAACATCCAAGTCTGTGTACCCACCACTCCCGCCCAGGTCTTTCATATGCTGCGGCGGCAGATCCTGCGCCCTCTGCGCCGACCACTGATCGTTTTGACGCCCAAGAGTCTGTTGCGTCACCGTCTGGCCACCTCTCCCATTCAGACCTTCACCGAGGGCGGTTTCGAACCGGTTATCGGTGAGCTCGACAAGTTGAACCCCGATGAGGTGGTCCGCATCGTGATGTGTAGCGGCAAGGTCTACTATGAGCTGCTGGAGGCGCGCCGCACCCGCTCTTTGGGAGACGTGGCCATCGTGCGTATCGAACAGCTCTATCCGTTTCCGCTTGAGTATTTCAACAAGGCTATCGCCCCCTTCCCACAAGCCAGGGACCTCATCTGGTGTCAGGAAGAGCCGCAGAACCAAGGCGCATGGGACCAGATAAAACACCGTTTCCGCACCCATCTCCAGGCGGGAAAGAGACTCTATTACGTAGGCCGTGAAACCGCAGCGGCACCAGCCGTCGGCTATCGTCCCCTGCATATAAAACAGCAGGAGACCCTGATTGATGAGGCACTCAGCGGCAGGATCAATCCCGACATGAACCAAAGGAGCCTGTCTAACCTGGGTTGAGCTGCGGAGCTGCAAATCGCCGCAAGTTTCCTCGCCCCATGACAACGACGGAAGCAGACAATTGATGAGCATAGAACTTCGCGTACCCGAACTCCCGGAGTCAGTGGCGGATGCCACTATCCTGACCTGGCACAAAAAAGCCGGTGACCGCGTCAGCAGAGACGAAACCCTGCTCGACCTGGAGACCGACAAGGTGGTGCTCGAAGTGCCGGCACCAGAAGACGGCATATTGAAAGAGATCCGCTTCAATGCCGGCGACACCGTACAGACGGATGACGTGCTGGGCATCGTGGAAGTTGGCGCAACACCCCCAGTCAAGCAAGGAGAGGCCGAATCGAAAGCAGAATCAATGCCGGTGCTGACACCCGCGGTACGCCGCCTGGTCAAGGAGAACAGCATCGAACCGAACCTTATCAAAGGCAGCGGCAAGAACGGCCGCATCCTCAAAGCCGATGTGGAGGCATATATACGGGAGCAGACTCCCCCACCGGCGACGGAAAACAAAAAACCACCGCTGCAGCCATCTACACCCCTTCTCTCCATTCCCGGCGGAGAGCGACCGGAACAGCGGGCACCCATGACCCGTCTGCGGAAACGGGTGGCAGAACGTCTGCTACAGGCCCAGCAGAACGCAGCCATCCTCACCACCTTCAACGAAGTCGATCTGCACGAGATAAAACTGCTGCGCAGTCAATACCGCGAAACCTTTGAAACACAGTACGATGTGCGGCTCGGCTATATGTCCTTCTTCGTCAAGGCATCTGTCGAAGCACTCAAACGTTTTCCGGTAGTCAACGCTTCGGTGGACGAAAACGACATCATCTACCACGGCTACTTCGACATCGGCATTGCGGTCTCTTCACCCCGCGGCCTGGTGGTGCCGATACTGCGGGACGCCGATCAACTCAGTTTTGCCGAAATAGAGCAACAGATCCGTCACTTTGGTGAGAAAGCGATGGCAGGGACCCTGAGTTACGATGAACTCACCGGCGGAACATTCTCCATCACCAACGGCGGCGTTTTCGGCTCCATGCTCTCCACACCAATCATCAATCCCCCCCAAAGCGCAATCCTGGGTATGCATGCCATTCAGGATAGGCCGGTTGCGGAAAACGGCGAAATCGTCATCCGCCCCATGATGTATCTCGCACTCTCCTACGACCACAGAATCATCGATGGCAAGGATGCTGTGCAGTTTTTGGTCAATATCAAAGAGAATCTGGAGGAGCCGGCACGGCTAATGTTGCAGGTGTAGGCGAACACTGAGGTGCGGGGGCGGGCGCGTAACTTATCTCACAATACGGAACAGGGATGCAAGGACTCGCGCTCTGATGTACCTTACTCTTACAAACAACTATCCCAATCAATCAAATATGGGGTTCTATCCATGACGCTGATCCGCCAGGATGACTTTATCGACAGCATCGCTGATGCCCTGCAGTTCATCTCCTACTACCATCCGACAGACTTCCTCAAGGCGATGGGTAAAGCCTGGGAACGGGAAGAGTCTCCCGCCGCCAAGGACGCGATGGCGCAGATCCTGGTCAACTCCCGCATGTGTGCCGAAGGAAAGCGTCCCATCTGCCAGGATACCGGCATGGTGGTGGTGTTTCTTAAAGTGGGAATGGATGTTCGCTGGGATAGCAGCATCTCCATCACTGAAATGGTTGATGAGGGCGTTCGCCGCGCCTACGCCCATCCCGACAACATATTGCGGGCCTCGATGGTAACCGACCCCGCCGGGGCGCGTCTCAACACCAAAGACAACACCCCCGCCATCGTTCATACCGAACTGGTTCCCGGTGACGGCATCGAGGTCAAGATTGCCTCCAAGGGTGGCGGCTCTGAAAACAAGACCCGTTTCGCCATCCTCAACCCATCGGCTTCACTGGTGGAGTGGGTATTGGAGCAGATCCCGCAAATGGGCGCTGGTTGGTGCCCTCCCGGCATGCTGGGTATAGGTATCGGGGGCTCCGCCGAAAAGGCCATGCTGATGGCGAAAGAGTCGTTGATGGGACCGATCGATATCCACGAACTCAAGGCCCGCGGCGCAACCAACACCGTCGAATCCCTGCGACTGGAGCTTTACGAAAAGATCAATGCATTGGGTATAGGTGCTCAGGGACTGGGTGGGCTGACCACCGTACTCGACGTCAAGATCAGCGACTTCCCCACCCACGCCACTTCCCTGCCAGTGGCGATCATCCCCAACTGCGCCGCCACACGTCATGCGGAGTTTACCCTGGATGGCTCCGGCCCCGCCGTTCTTACTCCGCCGCAGCCGGACGATTGGCCCGCCGTTACCTGGGAGGCCTCGGACGATGCCCGGCGCGTCGACCTGAACACTCTTACCAAACAGGATATTGCTGCGTGGCAACCCGGAGATCGCATTCTTCTGTCGGGTAAGCTGTTGACCGGACGGGACGCCGCGCATAAACGCATTGCCGATCTGCTGCAAAAAGGCGACCCCCTGCCCAAAGGCGTCGACTTTCACAACCGTTTCATCTACTACGTCGGTCCAGTGGACCCTGTGCGTGACGAAGTGGTCGGACCGGCAGGTCCCACCACAGCCAGCCGCATGGACAAGTTCAGCGAGATGATGCTGGGCCAAACGGGCCTTATCGGCATGGTAGGCAAGTCTGAGCGTGGCCCCAGCGGCATCGAGGCGATCAAACGCCACAAGGCGGTCTATCTGATGGCCGTTGGTGGAGCGGCTTATCTCGTCTCCAAGGCAATACGCGCCTCCCGCATCATCGCTTTCGAAGAGCTGGGCATGGAGGCGATCCGTGAGTTCGAGGTCGTCGACTTTCCGGTTACCGTCGCCGTGGACAGCCTGGGCAACTCAGTACACGAGACCGGCCCGGCCGAATGGCGCAGTCGAATCGCTGATATACCTGTTATTATCGAATGACAGGTGCCATATAATTCGTTTGATACATATCATCAAACGACATCTGCCCAAGAGTTATAATAAAAAGTTCAGCACAAAAATAACCTCACACCTTAATGGAGGATTTCGCCGTGGCAACCCAGAAAAAAGCAAAACCCACCAAACCGAAAAAGATAAGAAACGACGTCTACGAAAAAGAGCTTTTCAGACTTCAGCTCGAACTGGTCAAACTGCAGGAGTGGATCAAATTCTCCGGACTCAAGGTCGTGGTGATCTTTGAGGGCCGCGACGCCGCAGGCAAAGGGGGTGTCATCAAGCGCATTAACCAACACCTGAATCCCCGCATCAGCCGTGTCGTTGCCCTACCGGCGCCTACCGAGCGCGAAACCACGCAGTGGTATTTCCAACGCTATGTACCACACCTGCCGGCAGCGGGAGAGATGGTGCTGTTCGACCGCAGCTGGTACAACCGCGCCGGCGTCGAGCGGGTCATGGGATTCTGCAGCGAGGAGGAGTATCACGAATTCCTGCGCTCCTGCCCGGAGTTCGAACGCATGCTGGTGCGTTCCGGCATCATCGTACTCAAATACTGGTTCTCAGTGGCCGATGAAGAGCAGGAGCGCCGTTTCCAGAGCCGCCTGGAAGAGCCGCACAAACGCTGGAAACTGAGTCCGATGGATCTGGAGTCACGCAAACGCTGGGTCGAATACTCCAAGGCGAAGGACACCATGTTCGCCCATACCGATATCAAACAGGCGCCCTGGTATGTGGTCAACTCAGACATCAAGAAGCATGCCCGGCTCAACTGCATCTCCCACCTGTTGAGCATGATCCCCTATGAGGATCTGACCCCTGAACTGATCGTGTTGCCGGAACGCGTCGACAGCCGGGGATATATCCGACCACCACTGTCCGACCAGACCTTCGTACCCAACATCTGTATTGTATGAGCTATAGAGCCTTCCGCATCCATCGCAGCGAGACCGGAGAGCACTCCGCTGCGATGGAACAGCGGGAGCTGACCGATCCAGCCAAAGGTGAGATCCTCATCCGCACCCGCTTCTCCAGCGTCAATTACAAGGATGCGTTGGCGGGAACGGGAAGAGGAAAGATCCTGCGTGATTTTCCACTCACCGGTGGCATCGACAGTTGCGGCGACGTGGTTCAGTCCCAGGACGTCCGATTCAAAGAGGGGGATCAGGTCATTGTCACCGGCTACGGTCTCTCTTCTACTCACGACGGTGGATACGCCGAATATCTCCGGGTTCCCGCCGACTGGGTAGTGCCTTTGCCGGATAATCTTGGCCCCTATCAGGCCATGGCCATCGGCACCGCCGGATTTACCGCCGCACTGGCCCTGCACCGCATGGAGAGCAACGGACAGCAGCCGGGGATGGGACCCATCCTGGTCACGGGAGCAACCGGCGGGGTGGGCAGTCTTGCGGTCAATCTGTTCCACGGCGCCGGTTACGAAGTGACTGCAGTCACCGGCAAGGACGATCAACACGACTATCTCAAACTGATCGGGGCGTCCCAGGTGCTCTCCCGTGATGCGCTGCAACTCGGCTCACATCCCCTGGAAAGGGGACGCTGGGGCGGCGCGGTGGACAATGTCGGCGGCGAAACCCTGGCGGGACTGACCCGAACAGTCAAACCCTGGGGCAGTATCGCCGCCATCGGGCTGGCAGCCGGTATCGAATTGAACACCACCGTTATGCCTTTCATCCTGCGAGGTATCAGCCTGCTCGGCATCAACTCCGCCGATTGCCCCCATGCCCTGCGCAACAAGATCTGGCAGCGGCTTGCCACCGACTTACATCCAAAACATCTTGACGACATCGTCGACCGGGTCATCCATCTGGAGCAGTTGCCTGAAGTGTTTGACGAGATGCTGAAAGGAGAGGTGCGTGGTCGTATTCTGGTGCAGACGAGGGTGGATTAAGAGGACGTTGCCTGGAAAGCTGGCAGATCCGCCGGTTCCGCTGCGCTTGAACCAGCCTACGGTGTGCCATCAAGAATCATGAGATGAATAGACCTTCTTTTCTCCGGTTATCGGAGAGATGAAACTCAGGTAACTCGCCTGCAACCGCAGATCCTCTCCCGGCTGCGCCTTACCATACAACCGGTCACCCACCACCGGAAATCCAATCGCTGCAAGATGGCGGCGAACCTGGTGCTTACGGCCGGTTTCGATGGCGGCATCCAACAACGACCGGCCTGCCTCGGGGTCGAATTCCAGTCGGTTGATCCGGCTGATGGCCGCACGTCCATCCAACTCCTGGTCGATCAGATAAGGCTTGGGCTTGGTGGGAAACTTTCCTTCC
>NZ_JAAVSH020000001.1:1152367-1156093 GCF_011947365.2 endosymbiont of Lamellibrachia barhami | reverse complement strand
ACGGTAATACTTCGTTCAGTTACGTAGTGCTCCTGCACCGCATGGAGAGCAACGGACAGCAGCCGAGGATCTGGGACCCATCCTGGTCACAGGAACAACCGGGTGGGCAGTCTTGCGGTCAATCTGTTTCCACGGCGCCGGTTACCGCAGTGACTGCAGTCACCAGCAAGGACGATCAGCACGACTATCTCAAACTGATCAGGGGCGTCCCAGGTGCTCTCCCGTGATGCGCTGCAACTCACGGCTCACATCCCCTGGAAAGGGGACGCTGGGGCAGCGCGGTGGACAACATCGGCAGCGAAACCCTGGCAGGACTGACCCGAACAGTCCAAACCCTGGGGCAGTATCGCCGCCATCGGGCTGGCAGCCGGTATCGAATTGAACACCACCGTTATGCCTTTCATCCTGCGAGGCGTCAGCCTGCTCGGCATCAACTCAGCCGATTGCCCCCATGCCCTGCGTTGCAAGATCTGGCAGCGGCTTGCCACCGACTTACATCCAAAACATCTTGACGACATCGTCGACCGGGTCATCCATCTGGAGCAGTTGCCTGAAGTGTTTGACGAGATGCTAAAAGGAGAGGTGCGTGGTCGTATTCTGGTGCAGACGATGGTGGATTAAGAGGACGTTGCCTGGAAAACTGGCAGATCCGCCGGTTCCGCTGCGCTTGAACCAGCCTACGGTGTGCCATCAAGAATCATGAGATGAATAGACCTTTTTCTCTCCGCTGGCCGGAGAGATGAAACTCAGGTAACTCGCCTTCAACCGTAGATCCTCTCCCGACTGCGCCTTACCATACAACCGGTCACCAACCACCGGAAATCCAATCGCTGCAAGATGGCGGCGAACCTGATGCTTACGGCCGGTTTCGATGGCGACATCCAACAGCGACCGGCCTGACTCGGGGTCGAATTCCAGTCGGTTGATCCGGCTGATGGCCGCACGTCCATCCAACTCCTGGTCGATCAGATAAGGCTTGGGCTTGGTGGGAAACTTTCCTTCCACCAGCACCTGGTAACGTTTCTCCACTGCTCTGTCGTGGAACAGTTTGGCCAGTGCGGCCGCCATTTTTTTCGTATGCGCAACCAGAATCAGTCCGGCAGCGGCGCGATCGAGACGGTGAACCAGAAAGGCGGTACGCTCAGGCTGCAGATGCTGTTCTGCCCAGCGGGTGATCGAGCAGTGGTCACCCCACTTGGATCCATGGGAAAGCATCCCTGCGGGCTTGTTCCAGACGGAGTAACCCTGTTCGTCTGCAACCAGCTCTGCCGCCTCAGGCACCTGATTCAGTACCTTTTCATCGTAGTAAAGGTGCAGCTGATCCCCAGGACTCAGCACCTTGGAAGCACGACGCAGGCGCTGGGTATGTTTGCCGTGGGTCAGCCAGACGGCCCCCTTCTGCATGACCTGTTTGATCCGGGTGCGGGTGAATCCCGTCTCGGCACAGAGTAGATCCACCGGCGCTCGCTGATACGCCGTTACATCGATATGAGACTCAAAAGGGGATTCCATACGGCTTGCTTCTTTAATGTGGTCTGGACGGGTTCATGTAGTCGCCATCCAACAGGGAGAGGGCGTGACTTCGATGGCAGTCATGGAGTCATTCCAGGCATGATTGAGAAGGGCCAGATTATGAACGCTCAGGGGTCTGAGTCAAACCATCACGACCCTTTTCCTGTTCGATAACATTTACCTTTCATCTAAAATAGAATTATCGGTTTTCCCTATATCGGACCATCCATGAACCTGCGCGATCTCAAATATGTCGTTGCCGTGGCGGACAGCAGCCACTTTGGCCATGCGGCCGAACGCTGCCATGTCAGCCAGCCCACCCTGAGCGGCCAGATAAAAAAGCTGGAGGATGAGCTGGGCATCACTCTTTTCGAACGTACCAAACGCTCAGTGGCGATAACCCCGATCGGCGAAACCATCGTGGCACACGCCAGAGAGATATTGGAACAGGCCGAGACGATCCGGCAACTCGCCCAATCCCATCAGGATCCACTGATCGGCCCACTACGTATCGGCGCCATCATGACCCTGAGTCCCTACCTCATGCCGCTGATCCTAAAACCGCTGCGGGATCAGCTGCCACAGATGCGGCTCGTGATCTCAGAGGAGATGACCGAGACCCTGCTCGAACGTCTGCGCAAACACGAGATCGACGCCGCCCTTATCGCAACGCCGGTGGACACGAGTGAATTTTCCACCATCCCCCTGTTTGATGAACCCTTCTGGCTGGCACATCCCCGCAACCACCCTTTTCAGGAAAAAAAGACCATCACCCAAAAGGATCTCGACAACACCGAACTTCTGCTGCTCTCAGAAGGCCACTGTCTCGCGGATCAGGCGATGGAGGTGTGCCACATGAAAGCACGGGCGCAACAGGGAGACATGGCCGACCTGCATGCCGCCAGCCTGGAGACACTGCTGCAGCTGGTGGGGGTGGGATTCGGCTGTACCCTGGTCCCCGATCTCGCGGTGCGGGGCATCAGGATGAATGACAAGGATATCGTCACCCGCCAGTTACAACAGAAGGATGCCTTTCGCCGGGTATCCCTCGCCTTCAGACGCAGTTTCCCGCGCCGTCAGGCACTCGATGCATTCATTGAAGTTCTGCTCGACAATCTGCCTGACACGGTTCACCTCCTGACCTGAGAGAAATTTCCACACAATCCATACTTATCGGCAATACCTATTTATTTAAACAATTCAAACGATTTCACGAATCTGTTCAACTCTCCGATACTCTCTCCACGTCAACGAGATCAAGCAACATATCACTGGAGAGAATCATGTTAGAAAATCGTGAAAACCAGCAAGTGCCACAGGTTACCTTCCACACCCGTCGCAACCACGAGTGGGTGGATGTCACCACCGACGAAGTGTTCAAAGACAAAACCGTAGTGGTGTTCGCCCTTCCCGGTGCATTCACCCCGACCTGCTCTTCCACCCATGTGCCCCGCTACAATCAATTGGCGCCGGAGTTCAAACGCCAGGGGGTGGATGAGATCGTCTGTATTTCGGTCAACGACGCCTTTGTCATGCACGAGTGGCGTACCGGGCAGAAGGCCGACAACATTACCTTCCTGCCCGACGGCAACGGCGACTTCAGCCGTGGCATGGGCATGCTGGTATCGAAGCAGGATCTCGGTTTCGGTGATCGCTCCTGGCGCTACTCCATGTTGGTGAAGGACGGCGTGATCGAGAAGATGTTCATCGAGCCGGACGTTCCCGGTGACCCCTTCGAGGTCTCCGACGCCGATACCATGCTGTTCCACATCGCACCGGATGCGGCAAAACCGTTGGATATCACTCTCTTCGCCCGTGAAGGCTGCCCTTTCTGTGCCCGCGCCAAAGGAATGCTGCATGACGCAGGCATCAAGTTCGAAGAACTGGTATTGAACCGGGACTACAGCGAGGCAAGCCTGCGTGCGGTGGCTGGGATCTCCATGGTGCCCCAGGTCTTCATCAACGGCGAGCGCATCGGCGGATCCGACGAACTGGAACAGTACCTCGCCGGACAGGGCAAAGCGGCAGCCTGATCGTTGCAAAGGGATCGGAGTCAAATCCGGCTCCGATCCCCAATGAAACCAACAGCACCACATGCAGGAATAGAGAGATGAGTAGAGCATACGATTTAATTGCAATTGGCGGCGGCAGCGGCGGTCTTGCAGTGGCGGAAATGGCCGCCCAGTACGGCAAACGGGTAGCGGTCGTGGAAGC
>NZ_JAAVSH020000001.1:1036494-1152233 GCF_011947365.2 endosymbiont of Lamellibrachia barhami | reverse complement strand
TGTGTACTTCGTTCAGTTGCAGCATTGCTGTCGCAACACAGAGGTAGGTGGATGTCACCACCGACAGTGTTCGGGCTCAAAACCGTAGTGGTGTTCGCCCTTCCCGGTGCATTCACCCCCGACCTGCTCTTTCACCATGTGCTTGCCCCGCTACAATCAATTGGCGCCGGGTTCAAACGCCGAAGTGGATGAGATCGTGTATTTCAATTCAACGACACGCTGTCAGCCGAGTGGCGTACCGGGCAGAAGACTGAAGAACAACGTACCTTCTGCCCGGCGGCTTCAGCCGTGGCATGGGCATGCTGAGTATCAACGGGATCTCTCGGTTCGGTGATCGCTCTGGCGCTACTCCATGTTGGTGAAGGACTGGCGTGATCGAAGAAGATGTTCATCGAGCCGGACGTTCCCAGCGACCCTTCCGAGGTCTCCGGCGCGAAACACCCTGTACTGTTCAACATCACCGGATGCGGCAAAACCGTTGGATATCACTCTCTTCGCCGTGAAGGCTGCCCTTTCTGTGCCGCGCCAAAGGAATGCTGCATGACGCAGGCATCAAGTTCGAAGAACTGGTATTGAACCAGGTTCCACAGCAGGCAAACCTGCGGTGGCTGGAATCTCCATGGTGCCCCAGGTCTTCATCAACGGCGAGCGCATCGGCGGATCCGACGAACTGGAACAGTACCTCGCCGGACAGGGCAAAGCGGCAGCCTGATCGTTGCAAAGGGATCGGAGTCAAATCCGGCTCCGATCCCCAATGAAACCAACAGCACCACATGCAGGAATAGAAAGATGAGCAGAGCATACGATTTAATTGCAATTGGCGGCGGCAGCGGCGGTCTTGCAGTGGCGGAAATGGCCGCCCAGTACGGCAAACGGGTAGCGGTCGTGGAAGCCCACAAGATGGGTGGCACCTGTGTCAACAACGGCTGCGTACCAAAAAAGATCATGTGGTACGCCGCCAACCTGGCCCATGCGGTGGACGATGCCGACAGCTTCGGCATCCCCGCCCATCGTGGTGCAACTGACTGGGGCAAGCTGGTTGCGAGGCGGGAGGACTATATCCAAAACATCAACAGCTACTGGGACGGCCATGTGGCAGACAGCGGCATTACCCACATCCAGGGTTACGCACGCTTCATCGACAGCCACCGCATCGAAGTGGATGGCGAGATCTACCGCGCCGACCACATCGTTATCGCCACCGGTGGCCGTCCCATCGTACCGCACGTGCCTGGCGCCGAATTGGGCATCACCTCCGACGGTTTCTTCCAACTCACAGAGCAGCCAAAGCGAGTGGCGGTGATCGGTGGCGGATATATCGGCGTGGAGCTCGCGGGCGTACTGCGGGCACTGGGTTCAGAGGTCACCATAGCCGCTTTGGAGGAGCGCCTGCTCGAAGCCTTCGACCCGATGATCAGCGATGTTCTGATGGCAGAGATGAAGAAACAGTCGATCGGTCTGAGGATGGGCTTTCAGGTCGCAGGGTTGGCCAGGAGTGACTCCGGCATCGCCCTCGACTCCATAAACGGCGGACGTCTCGACGGTTTCGACTGCGTGATCTGGGCGGTCGGCCGCACACCCAACACCCGGAAGCTCAATCTGGAGGCCGCAGGCGTCGAAACACGCAGCAACGGCATCGTCATCACCGATGAATACCAGAACACCAACATCCCCGGCATCTACGCCATCGGCGATATTACCGGTCGCACACCGTTAACCCCAGTAGCCATAGCTGCAGGTCGACGCCTGGCAGAAAGGCTTTTCAACGACCAACCCGAACGGAGAGTGGACTACGACAATATTCCAAGCTTGGTCTTCACCCATCCGCCGGTGGCGACAGTCGGCCTGACCGAACCCGAGGCCCGTGAGCGGCATGAAAAGATCACCATCTACCAGACCGATTTCACGCCCATGCGCCATGCACTCTCCAGCCACGGCGTCACCACCGCAATGAAACTGGTCTGTGCAGGCCCGGAACAACGGGTGGTGGGCATCCACCTCATCGGCGACAACGTGGATGAGATGCTGCAGGGGTTTGCCGTGGCGGTAAAGATGGGGGCAACCAAGGCGGACTTCGACAGCACCATCGCCATCCACCCAATCAGCGCCGAGGAGCTGGTGACCATGAAAGAACCGGAACCCGATGCTGCGATGCACCACGGCATCGACAGCGGGATCGAGTGGAGGGAGGCAGGCTGAGCCAATCAGGATCTTTCATGAGGGGATCGAGTGAAAAGGATCTTTGTTCTTCCTATACTATGTCTGGACTTTGGAAGATCAGACCTTACAGGGTGCTATGACCGGTTCAAAAATATTCCGTTACGCCTGCCTGCTGCTTGGTTTAATCCATGGCGGAACTGGACTGGCCGGAAGCCTGACCCTGACCGTATCTGAACGCCAGTGGCTCACAGAGCATCCGGTTATCAGGATCGCCCCGGATCCGGATTTTCTGCCCTTCGAAAGGCTGGACGAAAACGGTTCATACAGCGGCATGGCAGCTGACTATATACGCCTGATCGAAAAGAGACTGGGGGTAAGATTTGAAATCATCCAGGTGCGCAACTGGCCAGATATCATGGCCATCGCACAGCAACGCAAGGTAGATCTGCTGCCGGCAATCGCCAAAACCGACCAGCGCCGTGACTACCTGCTGTTTACCCGTCCCTACATCAGCGTGCCAGGGGTGCTGGTTTCAAACCGTCATTTCAAGACCATCAAAGAGCTGCGGGGTCATAAGCTGGCGGTGGTACGCGGCTACCTGTGGGATGAGCTTATCTCTGCCGCCAAACCGGAGATTCAGATCAAACGGGTGGATGACGTGAAGTTCGGTCTGGAACTGACTGCACTGGGCGCGGTGGATGCGATGATTACTGATCTGGCCTCAGCCACCAGCGTGATCGATCAGGCAGGCATCAACAACCTGCACATCGTCAGTGATCCTGAACACAGGTTGGGCAGGCTGGAACTGGCGATTGGCGTGCGCAGCGATTGGCCGTTGCTCCGGTCTATTCTCGACAAGGTTCTGGCAAGCCTCAGGCAGGACGAAATCCAGGCCATCCACTCCCACTGGATCAAATTCAAGGAACCCGCCTTCTGGCGCGACCGCAACTTCTGGTACAGCCTGCTGGCGAGTCTGGCCGTCGTTCTGTTGCTCTTTTCTGCTTTTATCATCTGGAACCGAATGCTGGGAAAACAGGTGGCACTGCGCACCCATGAGCTGCAGACCGCACAGACGCAGCTGATGCAGGCGGAAAAGATGGAGTCCATTGGACGCCTGGCCGCCGGGGTGGCCCATGAAGTCAAAAACCCATTGGCCATCATCCAGATGGGGGTCGACTATCTATCCCAGGAGATATCGAATGATGAGATTTCAGTTGCCGTCATCAAGGACATAAACGATGCCGTACACCGTGCGGACACGGTAATCTATGGCCTGCTCGATTTCTCACGTGACAAGAAACTGGAGATGAAACAGGGTAATTTCAATGAGGTAATCTCCAGCGCTCTGCATCTGGTCGACCACGAACTACGCCAGCACAATATCACCGTGCAGCTATTTCTGGCGAAAGCGTTACCCCCATTGGAACTTGACAGCAACAAGCTGCAACAGGTTTTCATCAACCTGTTCATGAATGCAGTGCATGCGATGGGGCATAATGGGGTGCTGCAGATCTCCAGTGAGGTAAAACGGATTGAAGACGAGGCCGACCTGCTACCGGCCAGCAAAGCGATTTTCAGGATCGGAGAGCGGGTCATCCGGGTTGAAGTGGCGGATACCGGACCCGGTATCCGGGAGCAGGACAGAACAAAGATCTTCGAGCTGTTTTACACCACCAAGGCGGTGGGAAAAGGCACAGGACTGGGCCTGTCGGTATCGCGCAACATCATCAACATGCATCATGGCGCTATCGACATCACCAACCGGCCGGAAGGCGGGGCATCAGTCGTCGTACTGTTTAAACTGAATAAGGGAGAGAAGTGATGACAAAACGTATCTTGGTGGTTGATGACGAGCCTGCGATCACCCGCATGGTCAAACTCAATCTGGAACGTACGGGAAACTACGAAGTACGTACCGAAAACCTCGGAGGTCAGGCGATTGCCACCGCCAGGGAGTTCCAGCCCGATCTCATTCTGCTGGACATCATGATGCCGGACATGGGTGGTGAAGAGGTTGCCAGCCAGCTCAAAGAAGACGAGGATCTATGCAAAATCAGATTCATTTTCATGACCGCCATCGTAACCAAGGATGAAACCGAGTCGATGGGCAGCAATATTGGCGGCAATGAATTTCTTGCCAAACCGGTAAAGACCGAAGAGTTGATTGCAACGATTGAGAGGGTCCTGGCAGGAGAATAGGTCAGTCGACTCTCATGAGGGTCGAATCCCTGAAAATCTTGGCTTGTTCCAACAAACTGATATTTGGAGGAATAACCCTCAGCCATAGACCAGAAACTCCACCACTGCACATCGATTGAATCCAGAACAGCAGGGTTAAACGTATGAATATTAGAAAGCGGCAACAAACCCCAATGCCGACACCCCATACAATGCTTGAGGATTCAATCATGAAGAAATCAATCATCGCAATCAGCGCACTCCTTTTTACCGGGGCTGCGGGCGCAGCTTCCGACTGGGAGATCTATCGCGGATTTGCCCCAGGCAACCCTGATCTATCCACGGGCAGCACCTATAAATCAGTAGCAAGCGCAGTTCAACCCGGAATAGGTAGTCCCGCAGGAACAAGAAGCCACTCTCCAATGACGGATTTCGATATCTATCGCGGTTTCGCCAGCGGCAACTCTGATCTGTCCACTGACCTGACACCCTCAATGAGGACAGCAAATGCGCCCGGAATCGGCGAAGGAACGGGCCTGCACAGCAGCGCTTCCAACCATTTCATCTACCATGGTTTCGAAAAGGGTAACCCCGATCTATGAGAAAGCCTTGCAAAACATGGAGGGATGGGACGGCAGGAATAGTTCACCCTTAAAAACAGCTGCCTCCCTTCCCCCCGGTTCAATCACAGGTCAGACGACAACATTCTAAAAATAGCTGAGCGCGGGAAGATGACTTTTTCCTGAGACAGATCAGTTCAGGTAACACGATCACACGGTAAGTTATGATGAGACGACCCGGTGACGTTTACCTGCATGAAGGCATCCATACAAAATCCCCACTTTCTCCTGCGCCGACTGCACTCCCTGTCCGGGCTGCTGCCGGTGGGTGCTTTTCTGATCTTCCATCTCTGGGAGAACTCACAGTCACGTTTCGGCATGGCACACTACAATGAACAGGTGGTGGCCGCCTTGCAGCGCATGAACTACCTGCCGTTGCTGGAGATCTTCGTCATCGCCCTGCCGATCCTGTTTCATGCCGGATACGGCCTGGTGATCCTACGCTCCAGCAGGGCAGAACTGCGCCGCTACCCCTGGCTGCACAATCGCTTCTACTGGCTACAACGGCTCTCCGGGGTCGCCATTCTGCTTTTTCTGCTCGCCCATGTCGGCATGACCCGCTTCTGGGGAATTTGGGAACCCGCCGTGAAGGCCGATCTGTTTGGCCATATGCAGCAACTGCTTTCACATCCACTGATCTTCCTGCTCTATCTGCTGGGACTACTGCTTTCATTACTCCATCTGGGCAACGGCCTCTGGACCATGGGGATCAGCTGGGGCGTCACGGTTACACCACGTGCGCAACAGCTCAGTTTCCTGCTCTGCATGGGATTTACCCTCCTGCTCTGTGCCGTGGGTCTGCAGGGTCTTTTAGGGTTTATCAGATGAAAAATATGCCTCGTGTCATTGTCATCGGCGGCGGACTGGCAGGACTCTGGACCACCCTGCGTATCGTCGAGGCCGGTTTCAGTGTCGAGCTGTTCTCACTGTTCGAGGTGAAACGATCCCACTCTGTCTGTGCCCAGGGAGGGATCAATGCGGTGCTCGACACCAAAGGTCAACGGGATTCAGTAAGGCAGCACCTCATCGACACCGTCAAGGGCGGCTCCTATCTCGCCAACCAGCCACCGATCCAGTCGATGTGTGAAGAGGCGCCGGGACTGATCCGCACCTTCGAGCGCATGGGCGTCACCTTCTCCCGCACCCCGGAGGGATTGATGGATCTGCGCCTGTTCGGCGGCGTGAAGAACAAGCGTACCTGTTTTGCCGGTGCCAGCACCGGCCAGCAGTTGATGTATGGGGTGGATGAGCAGGTGCGGCGCCACGAAGCCCAGGGCAGGGTCAACAAACGGGAGTGGTGGGAGTTTCTCTCCCTGGTGCTCGACAACGACGGCCACTGCAAAGGCATCATCGCCTTCAATCTGCACTCGCTGGAGGTGCGCGCCTTTCGCGCCGACGCGGTGGTGATGGCCACCGGCGGCATGGGCAAGGTCTATGGGCACCGCACCACCAACTCGACCAACTCCACCGGAGCTGCTGCCTTTCGTTGTTACCTGCAGGGCGCCCGGTTCGCCAATGCGGAGTTCTTCCAGTTCCACCCCACCGCCATGCTGGGGGACGACAAGACACGTCTCATGAGCGAGGCCGCACGGGGCGAGGGAGGACGCCTCTGGGTGCCGAAACGGCCGGGGGACAGCCGCAATCCCCGCTCCATCCCGGAAAACGAACGCTTCTATTTCCTGGAGGAGTGGTATCCGAGCTACGGCAATACTGTGCCACGGGATGTGGCCTCACGGGCTATCTGGAAGATCGTGCGGGAACTGGGACAGGGGGTCGGCGGCACGGACAAAGTCTATCTCGACCTCACTCATCTGGACAAAAAGTTTGTCACCGCCCGGCTGGGCGCAATCCTCGACATCTACCGCAAGTTTCACGGCAGCGATCCACTGGAGTCTCCCATGGAGATCTTCCCCTCCGCCCACTACGCCATGGGGGGCCTCTGGATCGACTATGAAAAGGATGAACAGAGCGGCGGCCTCAAGTACGGCAGCCCGCGCAACCACGCCACCAATATTCCCGGTCTCTACGCCTGTGGCGAGTGCGACAGCGGCTACCACGGGGCCAACCGGCTGGGGGCCAACTCGCTGCTCTCCGCCTCCTTCAGCGGCCGGGTGACGGGTGAGTCGGTAGCCACCTACCTGCGGGGGCTGGAACAGAGCAGCGATGAGACCCCGTCCCGTTTTTTCGCAGAGGGAGTCGCCCGGGAGCAGGCAATCAACGAGGCTCTGCTCAAATCCAACGGGCATGAAAACCCCTACCAGCTGCATGACGAGCTGGGGGCGCTGATGACGGGAAAGGTGGGCGTGGTGAGAGACAACCCAACCCTCGATCTCGCCTATGACGAGTTACTGGCATTGGAGCAGCGATCCCGCAACATCAGTCTCGGAGACCGCAGTGGCTGGAGTAACCAGAGCCTCGCAGAGACCCGGCAGGTGCAGGAGATGATTCGCCTCAGCGCGGTCATCACCCGCTGCGCCCGTGCCAGGGATGAGTGCCGGGGCGCCCACTACAAAGCCGAATTCAAGCTGACGATTCCAGAGGGCAAGTTTCCCGGCGATCCTGAGTTTGAGGCCTATCGTGAAGCGTGGAAACGTAAAAACGACCAGTGGCTGAAGACCACTCTGGCAGAACATAACGGGGATGGGCCACGTATATCCTACGAAACGGTGGATACCTCGATTATTCCGCCGGAGCAACCGAGGGACTATCGCTGATGAACGATTCGATAGAGCTACGCATACGCCGACAGGACCGGCCGAAAAGCCAGCCCTATTGGCAGACGTTCCGCATCCCCCATAAACAGGGGCACAACATTGTCTCCGCCCTGATGATGATTCGCAACGAGCCGGTGACCCCGGACGGAGAACGAGTCGAACCGGTCGTCTGGGAGTTCAACTGCATGGAGGAGGTCTGCGGCGCCTGCTCCATGATCATCAACGGCAGGCCACAGCAGGCCTGCTCTGCGCTGGTGGATGAGTTGGCACAGCCCATCGTGCTGGAACCCCTCGGCAAATTTCCGGTGGTGCGGGATCTGCTTGTGAACCGTTCACGGATATTCGAGGGACTCAAACAGGTCAAGGCATGGGTCGAGATCGACGGCGCCTGGGACGTACATCAGGGCGCCCCCCGCATATCGCCTCAGGTGTGGAGCGAAAACCATCTCTTCAGCCGCTGCATGAGCTGTGGCTGCTGCATGGAGGCCTGCCCCCAGTTCGGGCCGGACAGCGACTTCCTGGGGCCTGCAGTTTTGGCTCAGGTGCGGCTCATGAACAGCCATCCGACAGGCGCCTACGACCGGGAGGCAAGGCTGCACGCCATCATGGGAGACGGTGGCCTGAGCGACTGCGGCAATGCGCAAAACTGTGTGCAGGTCTGTCCCAAGGAGATCCCCCTCACCACCGCCATCGGCGAACTGGGACGTCAGGTGAGCCGACAGCTGGTCAAAGACATATTGGGTTGAGTACACTCTGATAGTGTCTATCCGGAACGCCCCTGGAACTCTGGCACCCAAAGAGACCAAGGCAGATCATCAATGAGTCAAACAGCCATGAAACAAACAGCCCTGTTATTTTTTCTATTGATCCTGTCGCTGCCGGCGCTCGCCTTTCAGCCCTTTTTTGATAATGATCCCAGAACCCGCCATGCCCCCGAAGACCCCGACCTGACCGGCTTTGATCTTGAGGTACTGGCGTTGTGTGGCAACTGGGGAGATGAGGTCGAGGCGGTCGATTTTGAACAGATGATGCTGGATAAATCCAATACAGCGGTTTTGCAGCGCATTCGCAAGGCCGTCGGAGGGCGTATCTTCAGCAAGGCCAGGGACAACAAACAGTTTGCCCATGAGCTGCGCCGTGTCTGGTTTGAGCAGAAGGGCTTTAAGCATGTCTTCTGCGGTGAACCTGGATCCGGTCGGGACCTCGGCGGCCTGCACTACGCTGCCCGCTACTGGCAGGCACAGGACAACAACTGGGCCGGATACAGAAAACTGAAATCAAACTATAGGAAACGCCCGGTCGAAAAGTGTCGGGCGTTCTATCTGAAGGAGTCGATCAAACCGCCGATCTACACCATCAGCCTCCAGTTCAAAAACCCGTATGAACCGAGGAATAATATTAAGTGTCTCAGCGGCTACAACCGTGAGATGAACGCTGAAGACATTCTGATCGCCGGTACAAGGGCCTTTAAGCAAGCCAATAAACGGGTGGGTAAAAACACCAAAGATGCCTGTCTGTTCGATACCCGTCCAGCCGGAAAAAAACGCCATTTCAGCACCATGGTGATCAAACAGCGCGCCCTGCGCACCTTCTACCAAATGACAGACAAAAAACCCTACTGCAAGAAGAACAGAAAAAACTATAGGGCCTGTCTCTGTTCCAATCTTTGACCCTGCCTGAGGCAGGAAAGCGCTATGGACGGATCATCCAAAAAAGTCGTATTCACAGCACTTGTCGGGCGCACAAAGGCAATCTGATCCTCACGGCCATCGAGATCCAGGCCGAAATGAAAATCTGCCGCTGCTCGAGGCGTAGGCACGATCAAGCGTAGCGGATCGGGCAATCCAAGCTTGATGGAACACAAGGAATGCTGCCGGTTCCGCTACGCTTGAACCGGCCTACTTCACTACAGATGACGGCACCGGCGGCGAACCCCACCGATGTTCTCATGTACCCAAGAAAATGAAGTGGCTCAGCCTTCGCGATAGTGCGAATCGAGCCAGCATCGGGGAAGAGCCTCACCCGAAGGAAACTGCAGATCGCCCTTGGTGAACTTTTCCGGATCCTGCATCTCCTCACCCGCGTGAAACCGCCCGACCACTTCGCCATGCATAGGATCAAATAGATCGGCCAGACTCAGGACTTCAACCATCTTTTTCGTGTTTTTCTGCATCACGAACATGGGATACCTCCATTTAATATCCACCACTTTCTATCTTAATTATGGAATGCCGGGGGAGAATTACAAATGGAAAAACTACAGTTTTTCGATAGCGATCAGCCCTGCTTTGCCGCCCAATCTTCAGGAGAAAAAGCCTTGATGGAGAGCGCATGCAGTTCATCGCTGGCAATCTGCTCCGTTACGGTCGCCATCACCATCCGGTGCTTCTGGATCAGCGACTTGCCGACAAAGTCCTCGCTGATGACCAGCGCCTCAAAATGGCGGCCGTCACCAGTCACTGTGACTTTCGCGCCGGGCATTCCGGCACAAATCAGTGCTTCTACTTTTTCGTTTTCCATCGAAACCCCTCGATTGATTGAATTGTGGAAGCGGCGCCCACTAACGCTTCGTTGCCGCAGGCCCGATCCGCTGCGCTTGAACCGGCCTTCTACAGTTCTCGCGTCGCCAGGAAGCGCACTTCAGGCCAGCGCTCCTCGGCCAGACTCAGATTGACCCGGGTAGGAGCAAGATAGACCAACTGGTTATCCCCATCCAACGCCAGATTAACGTGGTTTTTATCTTTGAAACGCTGCAGCATCTTTTCATCGTCGCACTCGACCCAGCGGGCGGTGACGACGCTGGCCGCCTCTATGATGGCCTCCACCTTGTATTCGCTCTTCAGACGTTCGACGGCGACATCGAACTGAAGCACACCCACCGCCCCAAGGATCAGATCGTTGTTTTTCTCTGGCCGAAAGACCTGGGTCGCCCCCTCTTCACTGAGTTGCAGAATCCCCTTCAACAGCGCTTTCTGCTTGAGCGGATCCTTCAGCACCACCCGGCGAAAGAGTTCCGGGGCAAAGTAGGGGATGCCCTCATATTTCAGCTCCTCCCCCTCGGTGAAGGTATCGCCGATCTGGATGGTGCCGTGATTGTGCAGGCCGATGATATCGCCGGGCCAGGCCTCCTCCACATGCCTGCGCTCATCCGCCTGGAAGGTGATGGCATTGCTTATCTGCACCGTCTTTCCGATGCGGACATGTTTCATCTTCATCCCCTTGCGATAACTGCCGGAGCAGACCCTGAGAAAGGCGATGCGATCCCGATGCTGCCGGTCCATATTGGCCTGGATCTTGAAGACGAAGCCAGTGAACTTCTTCTCCGACGGCTCCACCAGACGCTGCTGGGTCTGACGGGAGAGGGGCGCAGGACTGTACTCGACGAAGGCGTCCAACAACTCCCTGACGCCGAAGTTATTGATCGCTGAGCCAAAGAAGACCGGCGTCTGCTCACCGCGCGCATAGGCCTCCAGATCGAGTTCGTTGCTGGCGCCACGCACCAGCTCTATCTCATCGCGCAACTCTTGGGCCATCTCCCCCAACACCTCGTCGAGATGGGGGTTGTCCAGTCCCTCGATCATCTCACCCATTTGGATCTTACCTCCGTGGGTGGCGCTGAAGAGATGGGTGGTATCGGTGCGCAGATCAAAGACCCCCTTCAGACGCTTGCCCATGCCGATAGGCCAGGTGACCGGGGCGCACTCTATTTTCAGCACCTTTTCGATCTCATCCATGATATCGATGGGATCGCGTCCTTCACGGTCAAGTTTGTTGACGAAGGTGAGGATCGGCGTATCGCGCATGCGGCAGACCTCCATCAACTTGATGGTCCGCGCTTCGACACCCTTGGCCACATCGATCACCATCAGGGCGGAGTCCACCGCAGTGAGCGTGCGGTAGGTATCCTCGGAAAAATCCTCATGGCCAGGTGTATCGAGCAGGTTGACGATCTCATCCCGATAGGGGAACTGCATCACCGACGAGGTCACCGAGATGCCTCGTTCCTTCTCCATATCCATCCAGTCGGAAGTGGCGTGACGCGCCGCCTTGCGCCCCTTGACCGTGCCCGCCATCTGGATAGCACCGCCGTAGAGCAGCAGTTTTTCGGTCAATGTGGTCTTACCCGCATCCGGGTGGGAGATGATAGCAAAAGTGCGTCTCCGTTTGATTTCATTGATATAATTACTGTCTGACAAACTCTATTCTCCGAATATGCACACAGATATGTACACACTTCTAAATCTACTCATGCCCAGACATAGGGCACCAAATAACCCGCTATTTTAGCCCTGAACAGGGTCTAATGTCAGGTAGAATTGAGATTTAGACAAAGAAAACAATCTATGGACGGATGAACTCGATATGGTTGGCAGACTTTATGCGCTCACAGGCAAAATGCTTTAGCCATATCTTCAAAACCCGATGGAAGAATACATTCGCTACGCTTGATCTGCCGTGACTTGGCAATCAAAAATGGAGCAAATACACCAGTTGAAACCTTTGCGGCTTCAGAAGGGTTTTTCAATCCATCAATATCTCGCTCATAAAAATCCATAGCTATCTGATCAAGCTCTGCAAGGCCTGCGCGATTGGAAGTAATTTGTTGATCAAGCCACTCTGGCATCTTGCTGACAGAAGCAGTCCTTGCTTTTTTTAACAGCGGTTTCATATGTTGGTTTAACAGCTCCTTATGGTGCTTTGGCGTAAGTACAGCACTATATTCTTTACCAACACGTCTGATCGCAACTTGATATTCACGCAAACCATTAAGAGAGTGATCGACCGTTTGGTATTTCGCTATCAATTTGTCAGTCAACTCACGAGACAGTTTCAAGCTCACTTTATCAAATTCACGATCAATACGAGACAGGCCAAACGAAGGCATAATACTCCTATAAGATAACTTCATATTCTCGTTTGTCGTCTTCAGCTTCAAAATACCTTCCTTGGATGCCGAAAAGCTTTCCCAATTAACAGCCGCTAGACTTTCATCTGCAATTCCAATTGCTACGATTTTTTGCACTCTGGCCAACTCTGATAGGAATTTCTGCCTGTCACTTTCTGGCAAAGTCGCGAATAGCCCGCCTTTAGCGTCAGTCTCATCAATATCAGCCTGAATTTTTTTCAAGCTTTCCAAATTCACAGGCAATGCATTCAATTGTTCAACCATTTTCGGCAAAAGTTTCCGCGCATCGCGGATAGAGGTTGCAAAATACATATTGCGATGCCACCCGATACTTTTAACGGTATTTTGAAAAATATAAGGCGCATAATCCGCAGACTGCCCACTGATCTTCCGCAAGGAATCCAATAGGGCTGCGTGTTTAGTATCACCAGTGTTTTCTAAAAGACCCGAGCATTGTTGCCCCAGACTTTGAAGCACGCTTGCATCTTTTGCAGTCAACCCATCGTAAGCAACACCCAGCATATCAAAAGCCAAATTCGACTCAACAGCCGAAGAACTGACCTTCCCACCAGGTGTTTCCAGCACTTCACTGGCAGCAAGATACCACTCTAAGTACTGCTCACATTGTTCAATACTCGCCCTTGAGCGAGGCTGGAAGCTCGCAACAAGGCCTTCCTGATTCACTCTTGTATCAAATTCAGTTTTCCAGGCCTGAAAGGTCGTGCAATTACTGGCGTTCGCCGCACTTCCTTCCATATAGGAGCCATCCTCTGCTAATATCGCGTTAATATCAGTAGGTGGAAGATCGCGTCCAAACCTATCTTCTACGTAGCCTGAAGACCGCAATTCAAGTTTACGTGATGCACTATTATATTTACCATCTGCACGGAGAACACCATATTTCCGATAGGATGATTTTGCAAAACCCTTCAGCACACCCATGGTGTTTGCCCCATCGATATTAAGAAAAAGAAATCCAAAATATTTTTCACGCCCACAGCTCATCTGGAAACGCCAAGGATCACCTTGAAACTCGGTAGATGGACTCACGGATGCAAGCCCCGCATAGTATCCTTCCATTTTTTTGTCCCTTGCTGCCTTGTTATTAGCCTTTTGCTCCTCCCGAGCAATTCGTTTCGCCTCTTGTTTCTTAGCCTTTTTTGCTTCACGCTCAGCTTTTTTCTTGGCTCTTTTTGCTTCACGCTCAGCTTTTTTCTTAGCTCTTTTTGCTTCACGCTCCTCTTTTTTGGTCATCGTACTCTCATCTACAGCTGCTAATTGAACCCTTTCATTAGATTCGCTGGCAAATGCAAAAACAGGCAGAGAAAGACACCCCAGTAAAATCACACTAATGCCAATTCTACCCATAAAAGAAACACTAGATGGTTTCGTACACATTCAACCATTCCTCCAATGAAGAGCCCTACTCTATTTACAAGGTATGTAGACTATTCCGTAAATAATTCTAAAAAAGACAGCTGGCAATCTTCTCATGAAGACCGTCATATTTCTGCGTTAGCTGCATGAAGTTTTTCCCCTGATCATAATTCTCACCTAGCCAGTTAATCTCGTCCCGAGCCACTCCAATCTTGTCAAATTCAGCAGCAAAACACTCGCAAACGAACTGTGATTTCATTGCTTCACCTCCTTTAGACACAGAATGGATTTGACAGCTTCTTTTTAAGGCAGGTAGACCGCTATAGTGTCGTGGCGGATTATTATTGGCGTAGGCAATAATATTTTGATAAAGATTTGTAAAAACCTCACTTTTACAGTCATAATTTTTAGCTAGAAGCTTTCCATCCTTTAGATCAGCTGCCTTTGCCACATCTATATCAAGCCCCGCACGAATAATATTTGCTCCACCAGTATTTATATAATCTTTTATTCCTGCAAAAAATATTTCCATAGACCGGTTTGCATTCATTCCACCAATACCCTTGGTAATATCAAAACCAACAGAACCACCCCCTTTACGCATCAAGGCTTCTGGAAGCGAGGGATCATTCAACCCTGTGCAGTATTCATCCAGCATCACATAATCGCCTGCATAATATTTATTAAGCTGAATGAGGTAAATAGTAAACTCAAATGTGTTAAGTTTGCTTAGTGCTTTAGAATCCCCGTCATGAAGTGCCAATAGAGCCTTCCCTTTGGCAAAACCTTGAGGATTAAAATAGGTATCACAGCCTCTGGACTTATCATAAGGATTATCACAACGACAACATTACCGCCGATCGAAAAAGTCACTGCACGAAGAGGAGACAAAGCTGACGCAGTTGAAGCAGTATCACCAGGAGTATCTGACGCGTTTTGAACAGGCGTCCAGCAAGGGCATTTCTGCTGTCCATCTGCAGGAGTACCGTGCCTTTATCGCCAAACTCGATGGGGCGATCAAACAGCAGGAATCGGTTGTGGCTGCCAGCAAGCAGAACCACTCGGTGAAAAAGGATACCTGGCGCAGTAAACATACCCGCACCGAAGCGCTTTCCAAGGTTGTGGATCGGTATGAGCGGGCCGAAAAAAAAGAGGAGGAGCGTTCAGAACAGAAAGAGAGTGATGATCGCAGCCAGAGACGGCCTGGGAGTTTGGGGTCAGAGTAAAAACTCTCCATTAGTCGGTTCTTCACGATTTATTTTCGAATGATGTACTTTGGTTGGAAGATTTTCATATTTGTACCTGTCCATGTCTGTGACAGTCTTCGAGTATTTTTACTCTGACCCCAAACTTTGAAAAGGTTTACTCATAACCCGGCGGTCGCTTTCCCGACAGGATATAGGCGAAGGTGATTACCTCTGCAATAGCACGATAGAGCGCTTCTGGAATTTCGTCTCCCAATGGGATCTGGGAGAGCAGGGCGGCCAGTTCCGCATCTTCATAGAGCGGTACATCGTGTTCCTCCGCCAGTGCCATGATGCGTTCAGCAAGTTCACCACGTCCCTTGGCAGTAAGTTTTGGGGTATTCTCACCATCGTAATTGAGGGCAATGGCCAGATCAGGTTTGCTGTTTTTCTCTTCCTTCATGCTTTTTCATCCAGCAGGGAGAGACCGCGCGGCAGTTGCTCATCACTGTCACTTTTGCCTTGGTAGGCTTCCAGTTTTGTGACATCCAAACCGGCTTTTTCCAGGGCGGAGCGCAGTTTTTCCAGATTGTTTTTAATCAGCGAGGTTGTTTCCGCCTGCTCAGCCCAGAGTACGCTTGAGATTGCCTCTCCCTGCAGGCGAAGTTGTACACGCATGGGGCCCAGTGGTTCCAGATTCATGCGCAGGGTCAGACTCCAGACAGCATCCTCTTTTTCTCCGCTCTTCCCGGGTTCCTTCTGTAACCGAATTCGGAAAACATCCAGTTGTTCGATATGTCGGACAGGTAGTTCAAACTGCCAGGTCTGTCGTGTCGGGTCTTCTTGCGGCAGAGAGGCGAGTTGATTGGATTGGATACGTGCCAGACCGCCGTCGAGTTGTTTCAGCAGATCCAGTAGAAATCGAAGCGGGGAATCGGCTGGTAATGGAGTGCCGCTACTATCGGAAGCTATTAATGCGGCGGCGGATTGTTGGGGATTCAGGCCCTTCCCGGGTAGCAGAGTGTTGATCAGTTCAAATAGTCTGAGCAGGTTGAGTTTGAGGTCAGCGGGGTTGCCGCTGCCCTGCAACAGATGGGCTTCAGTAAAGAGACCGCTGTTTTGTAATGCTGTGCGCAATTGCTGCTGGAACTGAGGCTGGTCGATGGAGAGCAGGCGGCCGACCAATCCATCGATTGCTTGGCGTACATTTCCGGGCGCCGGGTTGCTGCTGGTATTCGACAGTTGGGCGGCAATTTTGTCAAAGAGTTGAGCCAGTGGCTGCTGGCGGGGGAGAAGCATCTTCAGCGCATTGGCCTGCAGCTGCTCCCGGCTGAAGGTCGTGAGCAGGCGTAACTCTGGAAACTTACCGCCCTTTTCAACGCTCAGTGTAAGTTGTTGTCCGCTTTTTATCGCCACCTGGGTTTGGGCGATCAAACGGGTCACACCGATCTGAAGTTTGAGCTGGCTGTTCTGAGTGTCGCTCAGTGCCGTCGCCTGCAGTATCTGCCCCGGTTTGAGGTTCTGTATCGGGTTCTCCTGCGGCAGTGCGTTGGGTAGAGGCAGGACAATGTTGGAACCAGGTATGCGCATTTGCGATTCTGTTGGAAGCGTAGTTGGGAAAAGTATATGCCACACGAATGTTTCTGGCAGTGAAAACTATTCAACTCATCAGGATTGTTGCCGATAATCCTACGAAATACCCGGAAAAATTGAACGCTATGACAGATCAGACAGTAGACAATACCCGCCTCTGGTTCCTGCGCAGTGAGGGCATCAAACGAGGCCCCTACCCGAGCGGCCGTATCCGGCGGATGCTGCTTCAGGAGGAGGTCGGGCTGGATGTGGAGATCAGTGCGGACCGCCGCAACTGGAAACCCATAGGAGAGGTCCCGGAGGTTATTCCCCTGCAACTGCGGGCAGCAAGCGGTGATGCCTCAGCACAAAAAACACTGGAAGCGCGTGACCAAACTGATGTTTTATCTGCTGATAGACCGACACGAAAATTTCCCTTATTGGCTATGATTGTCAGTCTGCTGGTCTTGGGAGCTGTTGTCGGCCTGTCACTTTGGTCCGGGATGCCCAAGAGGATGGATGATCCCCAGTGTGATTCACCCGCTGCGCCTGGGGTTAATTGGCGTAGTTGCCTCTTGGTTGCTGTGGATGTGGGGTCGGCCAGCCTGAGAGGGGCGACGCTGAACAGTGCGGTGCTGCGAAAGGCCAAACTGACTGCTACGGATCTCCGTGAGGCCGATATGCGTTATGCCGATCTTCGTTACGCGGATCTCAGTTATGCGCTGATGGAGAAAGTCTCTCTGATGGGCGCAAATCTTCAGGGTGCTGATCTGACAGAGGCCGACCTCATCAACGCGGATCTGCGTTTTGCCGATCTGCGCGGCGCCCGAATGCAGGGTGCGGCACTGGACGGTGCAAGGCTTGATGAAGCGATTTGGGTCGACGGGGTGACCTGTGGCGCCGGTTCTGTCGGCAAGTGTCTACGCTAGGAGGCCCGCTCAAGCTTGTGGATCGGGCGATCAGAGATTGAAACGAAGGACTGCACAGCCGGTTCCGCAAACTTGAACCGGCCAATGCTTCAATCAGGAAACACCTCGGTTTCGTAGCGATAGATCTCCAACGTCTCCGACCAGTGGTTTTCGGGCAGACCGGCCTTGCGTTTCAGATGCCGAAGAAAATCCTCGGCTTTCGGCAGTGACTCCCAGACAGAAGGAAGAAAGGTGCCTCTGGCCACCCCGTCCACCAGGATGAGTCCGTCGATCCCGGGGCGCAGCTGTTGAATCAGGTCGCTCTCGGATTCGAAGGGGAGAGGTTCAGCCGGTGTAAGCACAGAGAGGTGGATGTCGAGTTCGTCATATTCATGGGGCGACAGCGGTGGAAATCGGGGATCACGGAAGGCGGCAGAATAGGCGTTTTCCGCCACATCCTCGATGAGTGGCTTGATTGCCTCCAGGTGGCCAATGCAGCCGCGCAGCCGGCCACGTTTGTTCAAGGTCACAAAGCTGGCGCGTATGGCCTGCAACTCGGCGGCGTAATCTGCAGCCTCGACAGGCAATGATCTGCCTTTCTCCAAACCATTTCGGATCGATGCACGGGCGATCTCCAACAGTGTTTTCCAGCCATTGTCGCTGAGGTTTTTTTTCGCTTCGATAGACATTCTGGTTTTCCCATAAGGTGCGATCTTCTCTGATCTCTATATAGAACCATGGGTCGTTTTTTTTCAAAAAGCAAGGCTGGATAAGCCTGAGAACATCCGCCATAATCCGCCTCCCCATTCACCAGTCTGGCGTGCTCACATGTGGTTCAAAAATCTTCGTATCTACCAACTTCTTAAACCCTTCGCGCTGTCGGAGGAGGAGCTGCAGATACAGCTGGCGGAACGGGAGTTTCGAAGTTGCGGCAGCATGGAGCCTGCCACACTCGGCTGGACATCACCGCTGGGCAGGCGATCGGACCGCTTGGCCCATGAAGTGAACGGTAGCATCATGCTCTGCCTGCGACAGGAGGAGAAGGTACTGCCCGCGTCGGTGGTCCGGGAGATGGTTGAAGAGAAAACCGTAATGATAGAAGAGGCGGAAGCACGCCAGGTCTCCCGGCGGGAGAAAGGTGAGATTCGGGATGAGATCATCCAGGATTTGATGCCCAGAGCGTTTACCAAATCGGCACGGATCTATGCCATGATCGATCGGACCAGCGGTTGGATTCTAGTCGACGCTGCCTCGGCCAACAAGGCGGAAGCACTGCTGGGACTGCTCCGTGAGACCTTGGGAACCCTGCCGGTCCGCCCCCTGGATGTTGCAGTCGCTCCCCCTTCCGTGATGACCGAGTGGATACGCCGCCCGGAGCAGTATGGTGACTTTGTCCTGCAGGACAGCTGTGAACTCCAGGATGCTTCAGACGAGAAGGCGATTGTGCGCTGCAAGGGACATGACCTGGGCGCACAGGAAGTGCTCAACCACCTGGATGCGGGAAAACAGGTGGTCAAATTGGCTGTAGAGTGGAATGAGCGGCTCTCCTGCACGATTGAATCAGATCTTGCGCTAAAGCGAATAAAGTTCCTGGATATCATTCAGGAGGAGGCCGCTGATAGTGTGGCTGAGGATGATATTGCGCGGTTCGATGTCGATTTTTCCCTGATGGCCCTGGAGTTTCGCCGTTTTCTGCCCCGTCTGCTGGAACTCTTCGGCGGCGTACAGGACGAAAATTAAGGGATTTTGATGACGTTTCGCCCAGAGTAATTCCTTAGCGAAATGCAGGGTTTATTGATCTGTGTCATATTGAAGTTAATTAAGAATGGCTAATATTCCGCACAGCTACACGCGGATTGGTCGTTTCCGTGGATAAGCGCTAGTCTGCGGGTGAGCAAACTCGATCCTTTCAGCCTCCTGGATCGGTTCTCACCCGCTTTTTTTTGCGCATAAAAAAACGGAACCCGGCATAACTGCCAGATTCCGCTCTTCCCAGATTACAATCTCCCGGATTCCAGCCGGCTTCTCGTAGGCCTGATCAAGCGTAGCGGATCAGGCTAGTGCCCATAGTACTCCTTGAACCACTTGGCGAAGGCCGCTACACCATCTTCAAGTTTGGTGCTGGGTTTATAACCCGTGTCTTTAATAAGGCTGTCCACATCGGCATAAGTGGCAACCACGTCGCCGTCCTGCAGTGGCAACATGTTTAACTCTGCCTTCTTGCCCAAGCTCTCTTCCAGCAGCTCAATGTAGCGCATTAGCTCTGTTGGGTTGTTACTGCCGATATTATAGAGCCGATAGGGTGCGGTGCTGCTGGCGGTGTCCGGGTGATCGCTGTCCCAGTCGGGATTGGGCTGCGCCGGACGGTCCAGCACCTGAATCACACCTTCAACGATATCGTCGATGTAGGTGAAATCCCGTTGGTGTTTGCCGTAGTTGAAGACATCGATGGGCTCGCCCTTCATGATCTTCTGGGCAAATTTGAGCATCGCCATGTCGGGACGGCTCCAGGGTCCATAAACCGTGAAGAAACGCAAGCCGGTGGTGGGCAGGCGATAGAGATGGCTGTAAGTGTGAGCCATCAACTCATTGGCCTTTTTGGTGGCTGCATAGAGACTCACCGGGTGATTCACATTGTCGTGAACCGAAAAGGGCATGGAGGTGTTGGCGCCGTAAACGGAGCTGCTGGAGGCGTAGACCAGGTGCTCGACGCCATTATGACGGCACCCTTCGAGAATATGCCCGAAACCCATCAGGTTTGAATCGATATAGGCCAGCGGATTTTCGATGGAGTAGCGTACACCTGCCTGGGCCGCTAGATTGACGACCCGGTTGGGTTTGTATTTTGCAAAACAGTCTGCAATACCCTGACGGTCTTCCAGTTCGAGCCGCAGGTCGGTGTACTTTGGATGGTCTTGAGTACGAGCCAGACGCGCCTTCTTCAGTTCAACATCATAATAGTCGTTGAGGCAGTCGATGCCGATGACCTCGTCACCACGCTCCAGCAGTCGCAGTGCCAGAGCTGAACCGATGAAACCGGCGCTGCCAGTTATCAATACCTTCATTGGGGAGTTCCTTTTCGTAAACTAGCGCTAAATTGGGATCAGGTCAGATCGTCGACGTACCAGCCCATCGCTTCATCAAGACCGGGTCCGATCTTGTGAGTCGGCTCATATCCCAGCAATGTTTCTGATTTGGAAATATCGGCCAGAGAGTGCAGAACATCCCCGGCGCGGAAATCCCTGTAGGTTGGAGAGGACCCTTTGAGATGAGGAAAGCGCTTTTCCAGCAGTATACGGATCTCTTCGTACAAATCGGTCAATGTAGTGCGGTCGCCAACGGCAACATTATAAACCTGGTCGACCGCATCAGGGTTTTCTGTGGTTGCGCCCAGAAGATTGGCCTGCACGGCATTGTCGATATAGCAGAAATCCCGGCTCGTTTTACCGTCACCATTGATGAAGACCTCTTCATCCTTGATCATGGCATCGACCCATTTTGGTATGACAGCTGCGTAAGCGCCGTTCGGATCCTGACGTTGCCCAAAGATATTGAAATAGCGCAGGCCGATGGTCTTGAAATCGTAGCAACGGGCAAATACGCTGGCATATTGTTCGTTGACTACCTTGGTGACCGCATAGGGAGAGAGCGGGTTGCCGATCTCACCTTCAACCTTCGGCAGACCTGGGTGGTCGCCATAGGTGGAACTGGAGGCTGCGTAGACAAACCGTTTGACACCGGCATCACGAGCCGCCACCAGCATGTTCAGATAGCCGGTGATGTTGTTCTCATTGGTGGTGATCGGATCGTCCAGGGAACGGGGTACCGAACCGAGGGCCGCCTGATGCAGCACGTAATCGATGCCGTCGCAGGCTTTTTTGCAGTCATCCAGAGAACGGATATCACCTTCGATGAAGGCGAAGTTGTTCCACTGAGTTTCCGAAACCTGTTCCTGCACCTTGTCGAAATTGTAGCGGTGCCCAGTACAGAAGTTATCCAGGCCGACAACGGACTGGTTGAGTTTCAACAGGGTTTCCAACAGGTTAGAGCCGATGAAACCGGCAACACCCGTTATGAGCCAAGTGGACTGGTTGCTTTCCAGGTGTTGTTTGAGCTTATCGTAGCTATTCATAAAGTCTGTATTCCAGGTCGTATTACTGCTTACAGACGACCGTCGACATCATCCACAGGCAGAAGGTTCTTAACATCGAAGAGCACACCGTCAGGTTTGCACAGGGCGCGGATCTTTTTACTGCCCATCTCGGCAAACTCTCTGTGTGACACGGCCAATATAACGGCATCATAGTGCCCTTCCTTTAGCGTATCGATGGTGCGAATGCCATATTCATGCTCAGCATCGTCGGCACTGACCCAGGGATCATAGACGTCCACTGTGGTGCCGTAGTCCTGGAACTCTGCAACGATATCCACTACGCGGGTATTGCGAAGATCCGGACAGTTCTCCTTGAAGGTGAGGCCCAGAACCAGCGCTTTGCTGTTGGAGGCGATGCCGCGTTTCATCATCATCTTGATGACGGAGTGGACCACATAGGCGCCCATGCCGTCATTGAGTCGGCGACCGGCAAGGATGATCTCCGGCTGGTAGCCGATCGATTGCGCCTTGTGTGTCAGGTAGTAAGGGTCGACGCCGATGCAGTGACCGCCAACCAAGCCGGGGCGAAAGGGGAGAAAGTTCCACTTGCTGCCGGCGGCCTCAAGTACCTCCAGGGTATCGATGCCGAGACGATTGAAGATCAGCGCCAGTTCGTTGATCAGGGCAATATTGACATCGCGCTGGGTATTCTCGATGACCTTTGCCGCCTCGGCAACCTTGATGCTGCTGGCCTTGTGGGTGCCGGCAGTAATGATGCTGCGGTAGAGTTCATCGACGAAATCCGCCACTTCGGGTGTAGAGCCTGAGGTCACTTTCTTGATAGTGGGCAGGCGGTGTTCCTTGTCGCCGGGATTGATGCGCTCGGGGCTGTAGCCGACAAAGAAGTCCTTGTTGAAGGTCAGGCCGGAGTCCGCTTCCATGATCGGTACGCAATCCTCTTCGGTGGCACCTGGATAGACGGTGGATTCGAAGATGGCGATGTCGCCGGGTTTGATCACCTTGCCCAGCGCATGGCTGGCGCCGATCAGTGGCGAAAGATCGGGCTGTTTATGCTCATTGATCGGGGTGGGAACCGTGACGATATAGACGTTGCACTCTTTGATATCATCAAGATTACTGGTGAAGGTAAGATGAGGCACCTTTACCAGCTCTTCGGGCTCTACTTCCAGAGAGCTGTCGCGGCCCTCTTTCAGTTCCTGAACCCGGGCCTCGTTGATGTCGAGGCCAATGGTGGGAAATTTCTTTCCGAACTCCACTGCCAGTGGCAGCCCTACATAACCGAGGCCAAGCACGCCGATACGTGTCTTCCTGAGGTCGAACATGTTGAATCCCTATGATTTAAGCTGTTGAAAACAAAGAGTGATTTAGCAATTTTATCTGTGTGCCAAGCGCACAACAAAACAGCTGAATCATAGCGCGAGAAATCGGGAAACGCGAGTGTTTTGTCCGGGATTTTCAAAACGGTTAACAACTCCTTGCCTTCCTCACAAGTTTTGCTTCTTTGATTGGTCAGTCGGTGATTATTCCAGAGTGTCGCAGCTGCGAGAGTGTCTTAGCCTGCTCACGCTCATCTGCATAGAGGACAACGACCCTGAAACGCTGTTCAGGCAGTTTGAACCAGTCAAACCGCAGGTCGGGAAAACGCTTTTGCAGCGATTTCACATAGGCCTCGACCCGGTAGGGGCGGTTGAATTCGATGAGCGCCCGTCTCTTTTCCGCTGAATAGGGCTGTTGTGATTCGGTGGATTCGCGGCGGTTGATATCCGTCACATAGGTGAGGTGACGATAGATATAGCGGCTGTACCACTCTGCGCCGTCTGGTATTTCCCCCCCCGGTTTTGGATATCCGGCCGGGGCCATAATTGTAGGCAGCCAGTGCCCGGTGCAGGTCGTTGTTATATCGTGCCAACAGTTCTTTGAGATATCGGGTGCCCGCATCCACATTCCGGCACGGGTTGTAGAGGTCTGCAACCCTGTTGATTCCGAGATGTTTCGCGGTGCCTGGCCATTGGATCTGCATCAGACCATGGGCATTTGCGTGGGAACGGGCCGCAGGATCGAAATCGCTTTCACCCCGTGAGACCGCCAGCAGCAGGGTCAATGGCAGATCGTGGTTAGCCGCAGCCCGGCGAAAGCAGTGCAGATAGGGAAAGCGTTTGCTCGGTTCTTTGCTGTCTGCTGTGGACAGGTAGTTTTTCCAGGTCTCTGAAATGGCTTTTGTGCTGTTTTCCGTTGCGCTACTGGCGAGCTGGGAAAAGATCATTCCCGCCAGCAGGCAGAGTAGGGAAATTTTTTTCCTGTTAGTCCGGGTCATGGGGTGCCTGCTCAATTTTGAGGCCGCTGGCGGCAGCAATTTGTGTGAGGGCGATGGATCGGTCTGCTTCGCCCCAGTGCGCAAAAACAACCTGATATCTGCCCGATTCTTCCTGTTGGACACGCATTTGGCGCCCCGTCAGATGTTCAATACGAGTGGCAAATCCGCTGGCGGAGCGTTCACTGCGGAATGGACTCCAGAACGGCTGCCATTGTTGTTCGATTGCCTGAAGTTCGATATTGGCTATGGGTGGCTCTTCAATCGTGGGTTGGTCGACCGGGATTGGCGGATCTTCCAATAGGCGGTCGTCTGCCGTTGAGGTGGTGTGTGATATCTCGACCGATTGGTTGGGTGTTGCTGGAACACTTTGTGATGGTATTTGAGTGGGTTGGGGACTACTGGAGACCCGCTGAATCGGTCTCGGATTGAAAACCATGCCCAGGAGGAGAACAGCCACCCCGAAACCTGCAATAAGTCCAATGAGTCTTACCATGATAGCCCTCATTACTAATAAATATTAATCAATGATTTACGAGTATTAATTAATGTAATATCTCTAGATGTCCATGCCACATTTGAAGCATGTTCCAACATCAATTGATCAAGTTTCTGCAACCAACCCATCAGCTCTTCAGCGTTGAGTTGTGGATCTTCGTAACCGTGACAACTCTCCGGCAGGAGGGCGAGATGGGCGGCGACTACCCCTGCGCTGCGATCGTCATTGGTGATTATCGCGTAGTAGGTCTCCCGTTCGGATTTATCATCACTATGCAGCACGCCCTCCACGCCTCGCCGATGTCGTGAAGGTAGACGCAGGGTCTTTCCATTGGAATTCCGGGAAGACCTCACTCCGAGATGCCGGCACTCTGATGGGGCGAGACGAAACAGTGCGCCGTCGTCACGCTTTTTGAAGAAGAACCCCCGGCTCTCTGCAGGCGCAGCTATCTCCAGGGCAAAGCACCCCTGCCTGGGAATGGCCGCCTGCCCGTTAAGTACGCGCTCTCCAGAGCGCCAGGGATGGCGTGTGCCACAGAGCGAGAGTTTTCTCGGTGTGATGATTTGGAGGACACCGGCGCTTTTTGCCACTCTCACCGGCCTCTCTTTTTGGGCAGGGACGGCCCCGGTGGTTGTGGTCTGTGCAGGGTCAGATAGAAGATAGGTGCTGACACTGATATCCGGCAATGCTGAAGCAGCCTCGGCAGGTTGGACCAGAACCCAGAACTGTTGCAGATTTCCTGAGATTCGGTGAGTTTTTCCTTTTATCGTCAGATCGGCATCAGCCTGATTTTTTTCAATATGAACATCGCCAAAACGGGCGAGATTGTGGGTAAGCAGTTCCATGGTTGTACGGGCCTGTGCTTCATCACTCTCATAAGGCTGAATATGAAGTTTTGGGTTTTGCACAGGCAACTGTTTAAGACGGCAGTAGAGGTCATCAGCCAGTTGTCTGGCCATAAGATCCGGCTGGCCTTGAACGAAAGGCAGCATTCGCAGACCCCGCAGTGACTCATCCAGATGCACAGTGTGCAGCAGTTCCGCCTGCTGACGGGATGCCTCTCCCTGCCACTGTCGGCTGAACCCGGAGACCCAACTGTTCTGTTGCAGATCCAATGCCCTGAGGGTCAGATTCAACTGCCGGCTGCTGTCGAGCCTGAGATCCAGGCCGATGAAATAGTGGATCGGCTGTTCACCATCGCAGGGTTTAGTGGGTCTATCCCGATGACTCCAGCGTTTGTCCCGTTGCTGTCGGGCCAGATGAATCCCCGGAGTCGCCAGTAGCTCGGCGTTTATTTTGTCACGGATATCACGCGTCAGCCGATCCATTTTTGGTTGAATCGCACCGTCTTTGAGTCTGCCCAGCAGTATGGATTCTCCCTGGAAACGGGGATGCTGGCTGAGCTGTGTTTTGAGATAAGGGATAAGATCCTGCTCGACCCACTGGTCAAGCGTGGATTGTGATGCGGGTCTGGTCTGTTGGGTGACACATCCACTCAGACCTATCAGCAGCAGAGTAAGACAGATTGATCTAAACATTCCCTTGTCTCCTTTCCAGTTTGACATGGCCCAGGGCATCGATAATGAGCAGACCGCCACTGGACTCCTGCATCAACTGTTGAATTTTTTCCTGCAGCGGATGGGGTAGTTCCACGCCCCAGATGACCGGTGTGCCCGATGTCGTGACGGGCAGTTGTCGATAGGCCTGTAGAACATCACCGGGTACTGTTTCAGGCGTCATTTCATGGTAGCGCAGAGGAGAGGGTGTAACATGAAACACCGTTTTTCCATTGGTAACAATAAGTTTCCAGGTTGTCTCAGAGCCTAGCGCATAGAGTTGAATTCTCTTGTTTTGAACAAGGTGTTTCAAAGCCTGATCTGAGGAGAATCTGAGTTCAAATCCTGGTTCTTCATCTTTAGCGGCGTTTGGCTCCTGCGCCTCGATAGGAGTGACTGCTTGAGGTTTTTTCTTTAACTGTTGATCCAGGGCAGACAGATATTTCCGACGCTGTTTGATCTTCAAATTCAATGCAGAGAGTTGTCGCTGTTTCTGTTGAGACTGTGTCGTCAGCACTTTCTGTTCGTCAGAAATCCGGCGCTGTTTTTGCTGCTGTTGCTTGAGATCTGCATGGAGTTGCTCCAGAGAGGCGATGAGGGCCTCCTGTTCCTGCTTCAATCGACTGTTGTCGGCTTTCTCTTCAACGACTTTGGGTTCTTCCGAAGCGGCTTGCGGCAGTGACTGTACCAAGGCAAAGATTGCCATCAGACAAAAGCCGAGAATTGCCATAAAGCGCATCACATCGGTCTGCAGTTCATCTGTGCCACCTGATCCTGCGTGGGGGTCAGCGCTGTAAATTTGTGAGTGCCAGAGGTTCATCCCGATTCTCTTGGTGGTGACTGATCTGTTGCAGGTGGCTGTCGATGCGATCCAATGAAGACTGTACCGCCGTGTTGTGCTGCTCGGCCAGACGGCTGTAGTAGCGCTGTAGCTCACCACCAACGGCAACTGCCTTGATGACACGCATCAGATAGCCGCCAATGCCGCCGAATATGGTGGTGGAGAGGGCGAGCAGGATCCCTCCATCGACCAACCGTTGCAGAATGACGAAGGCGCCGAGTTTCGCTGCGCTCTCAGGATCGCCAAGCGCGGAGAGTAGGGCGCTACGCATTCCGATGGCGGTCCAGATCACGCCGATGCCGAAAAAGAGCCCGATCCAGATATCGGTCAGGTGTGCAGCCTGGACAATCCTGTCGATGGATTGTTCTGCGGCAATGCGTTGCCGCAGGGTGCGAAGAGTTAGCAGAAACAGCAGCAATACGAGGGTGAAGGGCCAAATGGCCATGCCCATATTGCGGCTGCTCCAGCCAAGCAGGTTTTGCAAGCCTTCCAGAGATTCGGCTGAGATTGTCACCAGGCTCTGGGCCGACAACAGCCACAATAGCAGGCCGCCAAGACTCAGGGTGATAGACATACCGAGCAGAAATCCCCTCAGAAAGCGATTGAAATACCCCCTTTTCATCGCTTCACTTCCCGCGCTAATTGGCGCCACAGGCGGTGCAAGTGGCTTCCAGCACCAGTTCCGTCTCTTTCAACAACCGGTCCGCGCGCTGATAACTGCGGGTGTCCCGGCTGATTTTTACCAGGCCGCGCTCTTTGTCGAGTAGCTCCCGTTCCATGTTTGCCAGCACCTCCTGCTGTCTCGGACAGGTCAGGCTGCAGTTGTTGTAGTCCCCCATCAGGGAGACATATTTGACATTGAAATAGCGGTTGTAGATCGATTTTGCCTGCTGCTTGCTCAACAGACCGGCCTGATTTGACCAGAGCAGAAATTCGCTGAACTTCTCTTTGTTTGCAGGTTTTGGATCGCTCTCGGCAATATTCATCAGACGCTCAAGATAGGCATCGAACTGGAAGCTGCAAACATCACTCAAATCACTCTTCGACTGGCTCACGGCGACATCCAGATCGTGACCCTGTGGCGGGATGCAGGCGTTGGCCTTCACCGGTTGAGTGTCGCAACCTGCAGTGAATGAAACGGTGGCAAAAAGTGCCGCTGAGATAAGTGTTTTCGTGCTATTCATGATGTTTCTCCCTTAGAGGCTGAGTGGACTCTGGTACGCTGTGCTGTCAGCAGTGGTTGGAGGCGCCGCAAGGGGCATTTCACTCTCCGGATCACCGAACAGGATGGCCTTGACTCCGCTCACAACCTCCTGCATTTCAGGGGTGATGACCCCAAAGGATTGGTTGAGCTGACCCATGAGGGTGGCTCGGCTGATCTCCTGGCGGGTACGGGCGATAAGATCAGCGGTCTCTTCCATATCCAGGTAGATGTCGGAGGCGATGACCGCCATGGATGAACCTTGTGACGAAGAGCTGTTGGAGACCAGTTTGTAGTATTGGCTGAAGCGGTCGCTGAGTCGCATACCGGAGCGCCCGCGCAGGCTGGGCCGGGTCTGCGCTGCCTGCTTGCCGGACTGCCCGCCGAGCAGGTTCTCCTGCAGGGACCAGGGTGTCATGCCATTCCCCAACTCCTTGCGAAGACGTTTCGCCAGACTCTTGCGGGTCGTCTCCACCGCCTGCTCCATGGTGGGCAGGTTGCTCTCCATGATGTTCAACATTTCGAGATAGGTTGCCCCAAGTTGCTTGTTCAACTGGGCACAGCCGGGATCTTCATCCGCCTCTTCGCATTTACTGTCGATGATCAGTTGCTGCTGTTGATCCAGACGGGATATCACCTCCTGCAACCCACTCTCCATCTCTTTGGCAACGCTGCCGGTGTGGCGAATGTCCTCGAGTACCGTGGTGGGAAAGAGCTTGAGGGTAGGGCTGTTGGCCGCCTGGGTCGGAATGGCGAACAGCAACATCCAGGCAATAACAAGTGCCGAAAATGGCTGCAGGCCGGTTGAATCTGATAGGTTGAATTTGCTTGGGGTGCTCATGGTTTTATCCCTCCTGATTGAGCGGTGACCCTTGTCATCATCGAATGGCGATTTAGGATCTCTGTTGGAGATTGTGGAGGCTGTTAACTGAACGGAGCCTGAACGGTGTTCAGAAATGGCGCGGTCACGTATATTTCACCGCACTATGCCAAACCTGGAAATCACAACCCGATCCGAGACGTCAGCGATTGCACTGGTGACTCTGCATGCAGGCTACAGCCACTCCTCACTGGCGCTGCAGTCGATTGCCGCTTTCTGTCGCGATGAGCTTTTCTACGACGATATCCACCTGTTCGAACCGCTGGTCAATGTGAATCACCAGCAGCTGATCGAATCACTGGTGGCGTTGGCGCCGGCGGTGATCGGATTCTCAACCTATCTCTGGAATATCCAGGCATCCCTTAGACTGACACGGTTACTGAAACAGCTTCTGCCGGAGTCGCTTTTTGTTTTCGGCGGTCCCGAAGCGGGACCGCGAGGCGCTGAGTTGCTGGGCAGAGTGGATGCAATCGATTTCATTGTGGACGGGGAGGGTGAAGCCGCTTTTCGTGATCTGGTGCGGTGGCGCCTTTACGGTCAAGGTGATCTTTCAGATACATCGGGGCTGATCTGGCGCAAAGACGGAATGATAGTGACCAATCCGATCCGGATGCTGCCAGTGGAGGAGATTCCCTCACCGATTACTTTAGGTTTGACTGATTTCACCAAGCCACTGGTCTACTGGGAGACCTCCCGAGGTTGTCCCTATCGCTGTACCTTCTGCACCAGTGCCACCGATCGGCTGCGCGCATTTCCTGTGGAGAGAGTGGAAGCCGAACTCCAGATATTGGAGGGGCTAGCGGCCAAAACAGTGAAACTGCTCGATCGCAGTTTCCATCTCGGAAAAAAGCGCACAGTAGAGCTTCTGCACCGATTCGCGCAGACACCTGAGAGTCTGCGTTTCCATCTTGAGCTGAATCCGGACCGGATCTCCCCTGAGGCAATGGCGGTATTTCGCCAGGCAGCACCGGGGAAGTTTCAGTTTGAGATCGGACTGCAGACCCTGAGCGCGCCGGTGCTCGATGCCATCGACAGGCAGATGGATATCCCCAAGGCATTGGCGAATATTAGTGAGTTGGTTGAACTGAAGAAACACCCGGTTCATCTCGACCTGATCATCGGGCTGCCGGGAGAGGATGCAGTGCAATGCAGTGACTCCCTGAACCGGGTGTTTCGGCTCTATCCGGGTCATCTTCAGCTTGGCACCTTGAAAATGCTTCCCGGTACACCCTTACAGATGCAGGCGGGGCCACTGGGTTATCGTTGGGACAGGGAGCCGCCCTATGAAGTGCTCTCACATCCATTGCTCACTTTCCAGGAATTGTCGCGGTTCAAGCTCTATGCGGAACTGCTGGAACGTCTCTGGAACAGCGGCTATCTGATCCATACTTTGATGTGGCTGGTACCGCGTTATTTTGACGATGAGATAGTCGCCTGTTTCAATGCATTGTTAGCCGCGACGGGTGAGCGACTGGCGCGTGAAAATCTGCAGCCTGACCGGTTATTCGGTCTGGTCGCAGATTACCTCGAGCCCACGCTGGAAGGAGACCTGCTCTTACGGGAGTTGCTGCTTTGGGACTACAGTCGATTCAGTCTGGTCAATGGCAAGACACCATCCTGGATTGCTGAGCATCTGCATGAGTGTGGAAAGTTCGTGGTGCAGGGTAGTCGACGCCAGCTGCCGATACTGTCACTCTCCAGCGAGGCGGCAGAGATCATCAGCCGCCGTGCCCTGGAACCGATTGCAGCAGGTCGTTATGCAGTCTGGCCGCGACAGCACAAAAAAGGCAAACCAGTGGAAATCTTTGAGGTGCCTAAGAAGATTTATGGTTAGGCGCGTAGGAACCCACTCCTGTGGGTCCGTATTAATTGGCCTTCAGACGATTTTTTGTGCGCGACTTTTTCCGCCGGAAATCAGCCAGCGCAATAATTTAACCCACAAAGACCATTCTGTGACTGTAGGCGTAAGATTTAACCGCAGTTCAGCAAAACTGAGTGAATCTTCTATTAATGCATCATGCAATGGACAAAAGATCAGTGGCCATGATAGTCGTGCCATCCCATGAGTTTTCATTTTGAGTGTTTCACGCAGATCAGTTGTATTATTGTCGAGTTCAACTACATCGTAACCATGATAACCATCAAATCCATTGGGTCCAGTAAAGCGGAATACAATACTTTTCCCAGTCACATACTCTTCCACAAAATAGTGAATCGGACCGTGGCCGCCATTTGCAGATACGGACAGAGGCTTATCGAACTTCATTCTAGGCCAAAGTTTGTGGGGCCACAGTAAGTCATTGTTTGAGGATAACGTATCCATTAAAGCACCAATTTTGTCTGATGACACTTGGTATGTGCGACTATGAATATTGGTTACTCTCATTACTTTCTTCGTTTACCGATGTGTTCAGTGTAATTCATATGGAAACGATGTGTATCGACTGTTCTTTTTTCTTACATTGTTCATGCTGATAGCCCTTTTTTGCATCACTCACTGTTACAAGCCGATCTGTTGCAATCCAAGAAACACCTTCTATATTGCAATAAAGAACGTTTCCATTCATATCCTTTGGAAACCTGTAAACCACACCATCATCAATAACTTTCCAGTTATTTAGATCTAATCCTGCAACAAAAATGGCAGATGATTCTTGCGAAGTGATTGCCAACATATTATCACTATTGATATCTATTCCAGAATAATCAATAAATTCCAATGTTTGCGGTAGCCTTATAGATGCAACATATTTCCATTTCTTTCGTTTCTTCTCGAATACCTTGATTCTCCCTGCTCCATAAATCTTACTTGCTGCTCCTGCGTCACAATCATTGCCTTCGCATAAGGCAAGAAGATATAAATTATTATCCTTTACTACCGTAGTAATGCCTTCAAATCCTTTATTTTTTCCCTGGAAGTTATATTTAAGCCATTTTTTCTTTTCTAATGCCAACTCATTATTTACAATGTTTATTCGCGCATTCATCGCGCCATCATTATCATTTGATTCCTCGATCAGATAAAACTTACTGTTTACACGATCATATGTTATCCCTTCATAACCGATTCCATTTTTTGCTGTGCCTAATAGTTTTGCTTCGTGGAGGTCAATATCAATTCGAGCAACCCTGCTATGGTTATCAAAAGCAATATAGAATGAATTATTTGCAAATACCACGCCACTTGGCTCATGGTGTTTTTCTTTGCTTGTATCTCCCAGAAGTTCATGTAAATTTTTTTCATTCACAACATTCAACGCACTGCTTCTGATTATATATTCTTCTGCGGGACAGCCGAATGTCGTAAAAATGCTCAACAAGCATACTAGAAATCTTTCTGTCGTCATGTTCGCTCGCCTCATATTGATTGGCTGAGTTGATATCTTATTGATGCTCAATGAGCCTGCAGAAAGAAACATTGTTAGAAAAAATCTCCTTAACTTACAGTATGCGATCGTTTGAAAGTGCTGGATTCACCGGAAGATATTTTGAAGAAACAGGACTCATTTCCTTGCGAACGTTATGGTGCAAGATTCATCATCCGGCTACGGCCCGATAGGCACTTGATGTGGATTTGATTAGCCCGATGAAGCATCTCTGTGAATAGCAGGTCAGGCGCCGTATAAAAGGTGCTGTGGGAGGGTGCCGTTAGAGCGGCTCCCTATCCCGATTAGCTGTCACAACAATGACACTTGTTTGTAGCCCCTTTTTTCAAGTACGTTCTTATGACTTCAGGACTACCCGACACTAGTGGTGCGCACCCGTTTTTCTATTTTACAGTCGAGAAATCGCTGGCTACCAGACGCGCATCCATTCTTCGAAGACGACAATTCCCACCAAGATATTGAACGCGGCCACGACTAGGGTCAGTACCAGTAAGGCGACCTTCGGTGAGACACTGCCCCTGAAGATGAACTGGAAACGCCGTGTTGCCTTCTCTTGGCCCTTGAAAGCCCGCCGGGCGGTATTCCAGAGCCATGCCGATATGCCGAAGGCCATGACCCATCCAGCGAGAACTATGGTCAGGGCATCCTCGCTCAGGATATAGCGGCCGGAGTTTTTAGATGGGTAATACCAATAAGTAATATCACTGGCACCGATCGCCAGCAGGGTGCCGATTCCGGCATGCAGCCCGATGATGAGCAGCATAGTCAGGAGACCGAGTACCTTAGATCGGGATGCAGGTTGTTTCCTTTTCACCTCTTCCCCATCCTTTTTTTCAGCCTGCGGTGTTATATCATTGGAGTTATCCCCTGGTGACTTTCCGAGCCTGGAAGCCCGAAGCGGATCCAGCGGCGTTTTTTCTGTGCTTTCGAGTAACTCGCCAATCTCTTCGGCCATGGTTGCAAGAAGATCACGCCGTTTTCTCAGCCGTTCGAGTAACGTGCGCGCATCATCAGCAGTTTCGGGATCGCGCATACTCCTTTTAAGATCAACCACCAGAGCACTTTGCTCCTCATAACTCAGGGTGGATGTCGTCTCGACCTGCTCGGTGAGACTCCCGAGATAAGAGATAGGAACTTCCGGTGGGATCGGCAAAGGCTCGGGGAGAGGTTTGGGAGGCGGAAGGGAAGTGAGGGCTCTAGCTAAGCGAAAAGCAGCATCACGATCCTGCTCCCGGTAGTCTACAAATTGAATCTGCGCTAGCGCGGGCGGCAAGAGGTTTGTTGATACTCCTCCAGAGACTACGACGGGTAAGATAGGTTTGCCGAGATCGGCAGCATAGCCGTATTCGCGTTTACAGGCTATGGAGCTTAGCGCTTCCTGGCTCAAGACGAAGACGAATACATGACAGTCCAGAACCCTTGCAAGGATTTGATCCCACCAGGCCTGACCACCGCTCAACTCCTGATCAAACCACACGGTATGGCCTAGCGCTTCTATATCGTCGGCCAAGGTTCTGGCGATAGCTTCGCTCTGGCGGTTATAACTGATGAAAATATTTGACATGTGCCTCTGTAACGATATCCGTCTTTGTAGATATTGTCCTCAAGATTCTGTCCCAGCTAAAGTATCAATCCTGCATATCAGAACCCGACGTATGACGCAGCTACCTAACGCCGCAATTCACCAGAGGCAAAAAGTGGTGTGATGCACGAACATGCTTTTTGCCGTCTGCGTAAAATTGTCTTGTGTACGCCCAGCATGGGCATGAACTTATGGGGTGAAAGTCCCCTGTAGGAGAACCACTGTCGATGATCGGAAATGAGATGCATGGGACCCCCGCTCTGTGGGTAACTCCTTTTATTCCTGTCTATTTGACACCAACTACCAGCCGAGGGCAAGGGCGTCACCGCGAGGTGAGGTCTGGAGGAAGCCTGAGCGCAAAGCGGCGAGCCGGCGAACAGAAACGTCATGTAAGGCCTGTTTCCCTGGGGCGAGCTGACGCATTACGCTATCATGAGGAAATTCTACTTCTGATGTCAGCTGGTTTTCGGGGTGATTACAATTCCCCCCTTTGCTTTGGACGAGGCGGGTTGAGGCTCGCTTGTTTTGAAGCCAAGCTGTTCGATTCTCTCTTTAATAGGCAGATCCCCCATTTCTAATATGAGCTTGCCTACTGCAGTTTTTATCGCTTGCTCTGCCGCTGCCCGGCCTGGCATCTCCATCGCTCTGGCCAGATATTGCCAGTCATGACGTTGAAGTACCTTCATCATCAATAACCGCTGTTCATCGGTGGAGAGCAGTGAGGAGTGTTCGGCATTGGCAAAGAACCGAAGGCAGAGTGTGGTGATTGGGGGCAGGGTGATCTCAAATCCGCGATTGGCAAAGCTGAAGGCGATAAGATCGAGCCAGTCTTGCGATTCCAGGGTTGGGAGTGAGGGTTCTTCCTTCTGCTGCAGCAGCGTGATTGCCAGTGACGGTTCCATCTCCTGCAGGGAATCTCCCAGCAATAGCGGGAAGTGGTTGAGGAAGCGTGTCCGAGCCTGTTGAAACATCTTCTTGCCGCCAGTGGAAGTTGGATGCAGTACGATTATGGAGTGGACGCCACTGCTGGCGCCGCGACGTATGCCGACCCGGACGGGCAGCAGCCCGCCTGCCCGCCAGAAGTGCATCAACTCCTGGGTGGCGCCAAAACTTGCGCCGACATAGTCCAATCCTTCCGCTTCTGTCTGCTGCCGTATCGCAGCCACCATGCGGCGGCCCAATCCCTGCAGCTGGAGTACAGGGTGCACTGCGATGCGCATGATGCGCGCGCCCAGCAGGCAGGCGGCAGTTTCCAGTCCAAGATGGGCGCTCAGTGACTGGGCGAGCAGATGTCCCCGGGGACGGCGGTGCCCGGCCCAGATGGCTTGGGCGGTGGCCGGGGTGAATCCACCCTCGCGGGCGACCAGTGCCGTGGCAACGATGCGTCCCTGGTAGCGCAGCACCGTGATAGTGAGGTTTGGGCCATCCAGGAGTTGGCGCAGATCGAAAGGGGTGGTGCGGTAGTGGGCGAGCACTAACAGGCCAAAGAGATCGGAGAGATCGCTTTCATTGGCGGCAAGGTGATCCCGGTCCAGGGTTTCCAGGACTATCTCTGCCGGATCTATGTGCTGCAGTTCGTCGTCAGGCACTGGTGAGGCGTCGAGTGCAAGGGCGCGAAAGATGAATCTCTCCAGTGGATCACCGGTGGCCCAGCGGATTGGGGTCTCCAGGAAAATCTGTCGCCATTGCGGGCGGCGCTGGTCGAGTATCTTGCGGAAACGCACTGCAAAACCCCGGCCGGTACCTTCGTAACCGTGAATGGTGGAGGCAAAGGCGATGCGGGGATAGTGCTCCAGCAGGCGCTCAAGCATGGGGGAGGGGATGGCGGCTGCCTCGTCCACCAACAACAGGTCGCAGGGAAGCGGGAAGTGGATCAGTTCATCCGGTGCGACAAAACGCAGTTGTGCCTCTCCGAGGTGAATGGCGTCCCTGCTGCATTCTGCTTCCGGCAGCAGACTGCAAGCGCCTTGGAACAGCGGCTCGACCGCTGCCAGCCTGGGGGCGGTGACGAGGATCTGTAACACGCCCTGTTGCAGAAGTCTGGCAGCAGCGATACCCATAGACGCTGACTTGCCGCGTCCCCGATCGGAGATCAATACTGCCGGGCGTCGGCGGTGTCCTGTGACGACCTTGATCACCGCTTGCACCGCACTATGCTGGTCAGCTGTCAGGCAATCCGAATCTTCAACGGAGGGCGGGGTGTCTATCGGTTGAGCTGCCGGAAGCGGGGGCAAGGGCTTATCCTGTTCGATCTGCAGGATCGTTGCATCATCCGTAAGCAGATGGACGAAACGGGAGAGAAAACGACCGCTTATATCACGGGATTCATAACCTGCTACGGTGATACGGGCATATTCCGGATCGTCGAATCCAGGCCACTCACTCAGTGGGGGAGATAGCAGCAGCAGCACTCCCCCGGCTCGGATGGCACCACTGGATGCGCCCAATGCATCCACATCGAGTCCACTGAAGGCGTCGAACACCAGTACATCGATCTCCTGCCCGAGCAGGGTGGTCGCCTTGCTTGCAGGGATGCTGTCGATCTCCGGGGGACTGTCCAGGCCGATCCATATCGAACGATTGAAGGTGAGTCTTTTTAACAGCTCTGCGGCAACCAACCGGCTCCATTGAGGTTCACCGGAGAGCAACAGCATGCCCCGATGGGAGGAGCGACGCCGGTTCTCAATGAATCTGGATACCAGTGAGTTAAGTTCATCAGGATCCGGGAGTAGAGGTTCAGGCATGGGTTGGGGGTGATTCCAGTTAAACAGGCCACTATTATAGTCAGAAGTCTATCGACAGGATTGCTGCGTGACTGCTAACTTTAAATACTGTCTGTCCGGAAACTCATATCTAACCACAAAGAACACGAAGCGCACGAAGGTAACAAATCGATTAACAATAAATTTTCTTCGTGTACTTCGTGCGCTTCGTGGTCAAAAGCAGTGTTTCTGGATGACACAGAACAGTGCCAAAGGAGCAAGCTATCTCTGCTGAAACGATCCGTGTAAGAGGGTTGGTCCAGGGTGTGGGGTTTCGCCCTACCGTCTGGCGCATTGCCAATGAGTGTGGGCTATCGGGCAATGTATATAACGATAGCGAGGGTGTTCTGATCCGGATTTTGGGGGAGCAGAGCGCCTGTGACCGCTTCTGTCGCCAGTTGCTGGAAGAGTCTCCGCCATTGGCGCGGATCGACAGCCTGGAGAGGGAGCCGTCGCTCACCGACCACAGACCGGCAGGTTTTACCATCACAGAGAGCCGGGGGGGGGATATCCATACCGGCATAGTACCCGACGCCGCCACCTGTCCCGCCTGTCGTGCAGAGATCTTTGATCCGGCTGATCGCCGATATCGCTATCCCTTCACCAACTGCACCCATTGCGGCCCGCGTCTGACCATTGTCGAAGGCATCCCCTACGACCGGAAAAACACCAGTATGCGGCACTTTCCGATGTGTCCCGCCTGCGAGCATGAGTATGCCGATCCGGCAAACCGGCGGTTTCATGCCCAGCCGAATGCCTGTCCGGTCTGTGGTCCTGCGGTTTGGGTCGAGGCGTCTGACGGGCAGAAGATTGCAGTTGCCTTGATGGAGAGGCCGGACCCGATCGAAAAGGTCATTCAGCGCCTGGAGAACGGGGAGATCGTTGCGATCAAGGGGGTGGGAGGATTTCACCTCGCCTGTGACGCCACGAACGGTGCAGCAGTGGCGAGACTGCGGCAACGCAAGGGCCGTTTTCACAAACCCTTTGCGTTGATGGCCAGGGATATTGCGGTTATTCAAAAATATGCCCTGGTGGATGAAGACGAAGCCGGGGTGTTGGGCAGTCCGGCCGCGCCGATTCTCTTGTTGGATCGGAGACCGGGCCTGACCCTGCCGGAAGCCTTGGCGCCGGGACAGAGCACCCTGGGTTTTATGCTGCCCTACACGCCGTTGCACCATCTGCTGCTCGCAGGTTGGGAGGTTCCGCTGGTGATGACCAGTGGTAACCTCAGCGACGAACCACAGTGTACCGACAATGTCGATGCGGCCTCACGGCTGCATGGAGTGGCGGATGCCTATCTCCAGCATAATCGTCCCATCGTCAATCGGGTGGATGACTCGGTGGCGCGTTTTATGGATGGAAAACCCCGGCTGCTGCGACGGGCACGGGGTTATGCGCCCAGTCCGATTGTTCTGCCGGAAGGTTTCAAAAATGCCCCACCGATTTTGGCATTGGGAGGGGAGCTGAAGAGTAGCTTCTGCCTGCTGCAGGACGGCCAGGTTATTCTCTCCCAACATCTTGGGGATCTGGAGGATCACCTGATATTCAGGGATTACGAAAGGACACTCGACCTCTATCGCCATATCTTCGATTTTCGGTCGGAATCTCTGGTGACGGATCTTCACCCAGGCTATCGCTCAACCCGGTTTGGCCGCCAGTATGGAAAACGTGAATCGATCCCATTGCAACAGGTGCAGCACCACCACGCCCACATCGCCAGTGCGCTGGCCGATAATGGATGGCCGCTGGATGGGGGGCAGGTGGTGGGTATCGCGCTGGATGGATCCGGTTATGGCGACGATGGCACCGTCTGGGGCGGGGAGTTTCTTATCGCCGACTATCTGGATTATAGAAGGGCCGGTTTCTTCAAACCGGTGCCCCTGCCTGGTGGGACAAAGGCAATCGAGCAGCCTTGGCGTTCTGCCTTTGCCCAGCTTTACAGCAGTTTCGGATGGGATAAATGCCTGCAAGAGTGGGGGAGGCTGGAAGCCATACTCGACTTGCAAACGAAGCCCCTGGCAGTACTCCAGGACATGATGGAAAAAGGACTCAACACGCCCTTGACCAGTTCTTGCGGGCGACTGTTCGATGCGGTGGCCGCCATTTTGAATATCTGTCGGGAAGAGGTGAGCTACGAAGGACAGGCGGCAATCGAACTGGAGGCGTTAATCGACGCGGCTGAGATGGCGCAAACTGCCGGGTATCCATTCGAGACCGCTGCAAGCATGCTGGATGCCACGCCGATGTGGCAGGCACTGCTGGAAGATCTGACTCAGGGTGTGTCCCGAGACAAGATCGCAGCACGCTTCCACCGTGGATTGGCTGATGCGGTGGTTGCGATGGCCGCTTTGCTTGCACTTGAAGAAGGGCTGACGACGGTGGCGCTCTCCGGCGGTGTATTCCAGAATCGCACACTTTTCGAGGCGGTGGTGGTTGGACTAAAGCGGGCCGGTCTGCAAGTCTTGAGTCACCAGCAAGTGCCGTCGAACGACGGCGGTCTCTCCCTCGGTCAGGCAGTCATAGGCGCGGCCCGCCACATCAAGCGCAGAAGCCTGCTAGATTGTTAGTAGATGCAGATGGATTTGAGAGTGCGTCATGAAAACAGTCGTTCCTACAAAATACTGGCATGCGCTGGAGGATGGCCGGGTCCAGTGCGATCTCTGCCCCCGTTTCTGTCATATCAAGGAGGGCAGACAGGGGTTCTGTTTCGTGCGGGAGAACCGGGGGGGAGAGGTGGTCCTCACCACCTATGGCCGTTCCAGCGGCTTCTGCGTCGATCCCATTGAAAAAAAACCGCTGAACCACTACTTGCCGGGCACTCCGGTTCTCTCATTTGGCACTGCCGGTTGTAATCTGGCCTGTAAGTTCTGCCAGAACTGGGATATCAGCAAGTCCAGGGAGACCCACACCCTGGCGGATGAGGCCTCGCCGGAGACGATTGCCAGGGCTGCCCTGGATCTGGGCTGCCGTAGTGTCGCCTATACCTACAACGATCCGGTCATCTTCCACGAATATGCCATCGACGTGGCTCAAGCCTGCCATGAAGTTGGGGTTCAGTCGGTAGCGGTGACCGCAGGTTATGTCTGCCCTGAACCGCGTGAGGCGTTCTATCATCACATGGATGCGGCCAATATCGATCTGAAGGCCTTTACCGAATCGTTCTATCACAAGCTTACCGGCGCCCATCTGCAGCCGGTGCTGGAGACCCTGCAATATCTCAAGCATGAGACCGGTGTCTGGTTTGAACTCACCACTCTGTTGATCCCCGGTGAAAACGATTCCGGGGCGGAACTGGAGGAGATGACTCAGTGGGTGGTCGACAAGCTGGGTCCGGATGTGCCGATGCATTTCACGGCTTTCCACCCCAGCTGGAAGATGATGGACACCCCATCCACCCCTCTGGCGACCCTGACCCTGGCTCGCAGTATCGCCATGAAAAACGGGGTGCGATACGCCTATGTCGGCAACGTCCATGATCCAGAAGGGGATAGTACCTGGTGCCACCAGTGCGGCAAGCTGCTGATCGGTCGGGACTGGTACCAGCTCAGTGAGTGGAATCTGACTCCTGAGGGTAACTGCAAGGCGTGCGGTTCTGCCTGCGCCGGGGTTATCGAAGCCGCTCCGGGGGATTGGGGTCCCAAGCGTCAGCCTGTGCGGCTGGCAGATTATAAGCATTGACGGGGATTGGAGGAGGAGATTATGAGCAATATCAGATTGCCCGCTGTGGCGGGACTTTTCTATCCGGATGATGCCCGGACGCTGCGTGGCATGGTCCAGGATTATCTGGATAGTGCCGATCCAAAAGGTACACGGCCAAAGGCCATCATCGCGCCCCATGCAGGTTATATCTATTCCGGCCCTGTCGCGGCCAGTGTCTATGCCAGGCTTGCTTCAGGCAGAGCGTTCGTTCGCCGGGTGGTGCTGCTGGGTCCCTCACATCGGGTGCCGTTTTATGGTTTGGCAATGAGTTCGGCAGATGCCTTTCGCACCCCGCTTGGGGACATTCCGCTGGACCATGAAGCCATGCAGTCGATCGCCGATCTGCCTCAAGTCAAACTGCTCGATTCGGCACATGTGCAGGAACACTCACTTGAGGTTCAGTTGCCGTTTCTGCAGTTGACGCTCGATCAGTTCAGTCTGATCCCACTGGTCGTGGGTGATGCGACGGCTAATGAGGTTGGAGAGGTGTTGTCCCTGCTCTGGGGTGGCGAGGAAACGCTCATCGTAATCAGTTCGGATCTCAGTCACTACCATGACTATCTGACGGCGCAGAAGATGGATAAAGCGACCTCAGAGGCGATTGTCGCCATACATCCCGATGAGATCGGTTATGAAGATGCCTGTGGCCGTATTCCTGTCAAAGGGCTGCTGCATCAGGTTCGATTGCAGGGACTGGATGGGGAGCTCGTCGATCTGCGAAACTCCGGCGATACGGCTGGATCGAGGGATCAGGTGGTGGGTTATGGCGCTTATGCTTTTTCCTGACGCGCTGTTTCTTGAGAGGCGGCTTCCTGCCGGATCCCCGTGTTGTCCACTTGATCACTTTCCGCTCTGCTGATTTAAGAAAAAATGTTGCTGGCCGCTATCCTGCGTAGTGGAAAAGAGTCAAAAAATATCGGATTTATTGACTATTGGCGGGAACTTCATGATTACTAATAAAAATCCATATTGGTTTGTGCCCGACCGAAGCCGAGGCGGGACGCTGAATCCAGCGTAATCAGAGATGCGGAAAGATCTGAAGAGCCGAAAGCCGACCATTTTCCTGGTCGTGATTTTGATGTTGATTGCAGCTTTGGTGGCTGCTGCTACCTTTATCCTGCTCTATAGGGCTGCATTCAGCCAGCATCTTCACCACCTTTCGATAAACGTCAATCAACAGGCCCAGCTGATTGGAGCTGTGGCCCGCTTTGATCGGAAACATGCCGTTTATTACGCGCAGGATGCGGTGAATGCCACACTCTCCCAGATTGATGATGCCTTACGATCCCAATCGTCCCTGAAGGGGTCTGAAGAGTTTATTGTGGGTCGGCGTCTGGGAGATACCATAAAAGTCATCAGCCGAACAAAAAATTTTGTGGCGGCGGATCCCCCGAATACACTCCCTTGGTCAGCAAAACCCGGTGAGGCAGGTTCCCCCATGCGTCAGGCCCTGGCTGGCAAACAGGGTACCATGGTGTTGTGGGACTATCGGGGCGCAGAAGTGATGGCGGCATTTGCACCGGTGAAAGAGCTCGGGATAGGTCTCGTCATCAAAACGGATGTGGCGGATGTCAGAGCGCCCTATCTCCGCGCAGGCATTTTAGTTGCAGTGGTTTCAGTATTGTTGGTTTTGTTGGGGTCACTGCTGGTCCGGAGGGTCACGCAGCCGATAATCAGCAATCTGGAGTCTTCTGATGCACGCTATCGCAACCTGCTGGATAACATGCCTAACTGTGTTGCCGTCTATCAGGCGGTTGATGATGGTGAAGACTTCATCTTCAGCGATTTCAATCAGGCGGGGGAACGTGCCGAACGGATTGTGAAAGCCGACTTGATCGGCCAGCGTGTGTCGAAAGTTTTTCCTGAGGTTAAGATATTTGGTCTTTTTGACGTACTGCAGCGGGTATGGAAAACAGGAAAACCGGAACAATTTCCCATGGCGTTTTATCGGGATGACCGTATCTCTGGATGGCGGGACAACTACATTTACAAACTCAACTCTGGAGAAGTTGTCGCTATTTATGAGGATGTCACCGAAAAGAAAACCGCAGAACAAAAACTGGCGGACTCAGAGCGAATCTTAAGCGCAATCGTTGATGCTACGCCGGATTGGATCTTTATCAAGGACCACCAGTATCGCTATCTGTTTGCCAACGAGAGTTATGCCCGTGCAATTGGGACGCAGGTCGAATCGATGCTCGGTAAAACTGACGAGGAGTTGGGATTCCCAACGGAACTGATCCAGGGTGATGAGGAGAGGGGGATCATGGGGTTTCGCCAGGATGATAGAGCGGCTTTACAGGGAGAGCACATCCACAATCCCCATGATCCTGCAACGTTTGCGGATGGCTCCTTACACGTCTTTGATACACATAAGATGCCCCTATACGGCACGAATGACCAAATCTACGGGGTGCTCGGTATTGCGAGGGATATCACGGCTCTTGACCAAACCCTTAACGATTTGCGCATCAACGATGCCAGGCTTTCCCTGGCTGAGGCTATCGGCCAGCTTGGCCACTGGGATTGGGATATTGTCGGTAACAGACTGACTTGGTCAGATGAAATCTTCCGCATCTTTGGGCAGGAGCCTGGAAGCGTGCAGGAGACCTATGAGACTTTTCTGAATGCCGTGCATGCTGAAGACCGCGAACGGGTCAAGGATGCGGTCAATACGGCACTTGAAAGTGATGAACCCTATAGCATCGATCATCGAATCGTCCTTGACGATGGAAATGTCCGTTGGGTTCATGAAGAGGCGGAACTGGAGAGGGATGAGGAGGGATATCCGCTCAAGATGTTGGGCGTGGTTCTCGATATCACCAACCTGAAAGAGGCTGAAGAGAAAGCGGAACAGCAACGTATCTTCCTGCAGAATACTATCGATGGTATTACCGATCCGGTGCGCGTGATCGATCACGATTACAATGTCCTACTCATGAACAGTGCGGCCAAGGCCGCTGCGTTTAAAAAGGTCGATAACAAGCAGTGTCTGAAGTGCTATCAGGCGGGACATGGACTGGAGCGTCCCTGTGATGAACTCGAAACCCCGCTCTATGATCATCCCTGTCCCATGAAAACGGTATTTTTTACCGGCAAACCGATGGTTATCACCGAAACGCTGGCTGACAGCAGCGGTAAGAAGAGAACCTATGAACTCTCATTCAGTCCTCTGCGTACGCTGGGAGGCGAGTTGCAGGGCGTCATTGAGACGAGCCGGGATATCACTGATCGCCTGGGGATGGAACAGAGCCTGCTTGAGAAAGAGAGTCACCTCGAACAGTTGACCTATTTGGATCAATTGACCCACCTTCCCAATCGTCTGTTGTTCATGGATCGTCTGCGTTTGGGGATCAGCGCGGCCCATCGTGAAAACCATCCACTGGCAGTGCTCTACATCGATCTTGATCGTTTTAAGCAGATCAATGAGAGCTTTGGTCATGAAGTTGGTGATCAGTTACTGCTCGATGTGGCGTTACGCCTGCGGGGTACCTTACGGGAGGACGATACACTTGCCAGGTTCAGTGGGGATGAGTTCGTCGTGATTACCGGCTACCTGAAACAGCCGGAGCATAGCGCTGTTCTGGCGCAGAAACTTCTTCGCAGTTTTGACCAGCCGTTTGAAGTCGCACAGCATCAGCTCTATCTGACCGCGAGTGTCGGTATCAGTATCTATCCGCAAGATGGCACCGATGCCGATGAGCTGTTGCGTGATGCCAATACGGCAATGTTTCAGGCCAAGGGCGAAGGCATAAACAGTTTTCAATTCTATAGGGACGAAATGACCGCCCAGGCCTTTGAACATGTGCTGATGGAGACCAGTCTTCGTGGCGCTTTGGAAGAGGATCAACTGCGCCTCTACTATCAGCCGCAGATCAGTCTTGAGAACGGCAGAATCATTGGCGCCGAAGCGTTATTGCGTTGGGAGCACCCCGATATGGGGCTTGTTTCTCCCGCCAAGTTTATCCCGTTGGCTGAGGAGACAGGTTTGATTCTGCCGATCGGAGAGTGGGTGACACGTACGGCCTGTCGGCAGCTGAAAGCGTGGAAGGACGCAGGTATCGAGTTGGGATGCATGGCGATCAATCTTTCCGCCAAACAGTTCAGAGCATTGGATCTGGTGGAGACGGTGACCGGTATACTCCAGGAAACGTGCTGCCCGGCGCAGAGGATCGAGTTTGAGATCACCGAGAGCCAGATCATGGATAATTCCCCACGATCCATCCAGATGCTGGACAAGCTGCGTGATCTTGGCGTCGGAATTTCGATTGACGATTTCGGCACGGGATACTCATCCATGGGGCAGCTGAAAAGTTTGCCGATCACGAAACTGAAAATCGATCGCGTCTTCGTGCGGGATGTAGCGGAGAATGCTGATGATCAAGCGATCGCGGAGGCCATAATTGCGATGGCAAAAGCGTTGGGGCTGGTAGTCATTGCCGAAGGCGTGGAGACGGTGTCGCAGAAGCAGTGCCTGCAACAAATGGGTTGTCAGCAAGTGCAGGGTTTTCTTTACCAGCGGCCCGTGCCTGCAGAAGCATTTGCTCGATATGTAGAGGAGGTGGGGCTGGCGTAGAGTGGAAATTGAGAATGGATCTCAACCAAGTCAAAGAACAGGGTTTACAGGCAGCGCCTTCCGGTGGAATGGCTATGGAATAGTGTATACTCCTCCGAGGTTGGGAAACAACGGACGTTTTGCCTGTAGGTTTTATTGAGAGTCAGCTCTGATTACGAGTGTCTATGACTCGCTGATCCAATATTTTGGAGTGAATCGACTGTTCGATGATCAGGTTGTTCGGCTACTTCATTTCAAAGTCATTTCTTATTTTGGGGGAGATTGAGATCCTTGTCTTTGCAGGATCAGTCTGGCTGGCCCTCTATCTCCAACACTTTTTCTCCTCCCAAAACACGGGTGGACTACCCGAAGAGATGCTGCCGTCAGCCAGCGTCTATGCGCTGGTGATGATGAGTTCCATGATCGCTCTGGGACTTTACCAGCGCGGTGTCCTGGAGCGTGCGTCAGGGTTCGTGCTGCGGCTACTGATCGTCTTTGGTATCGGCGCGGTCCTGATGAGTCTTATCTTCTATATCTGGCCCGAGATCTCGATTCCACGAAAAGAGTTCGGTCTCAGCCTGCTGATCTCCATGGCGGGCGTGTTGATTTTGAGGTCGATTTTTGTCCGGGTAACAGGGGCTGATTCCCGAAAGCGGCGTGTATTGGTTCTGGGAACCGGCATCAATGCCGACAGAATAGAAGAACTCTATATTCAAAACCCGACCCTGGGATTTGTTGTCGTCGGTTTTGTAAACCTGGGGGACAGCATCAGTCTCATTGATGACTACCGGCAGATTCCCAAGGAGCAGGATCTCTACGACATTGCGATTCGCATGGCGGTGGATGAGATTGTGGTTGCGGTGGATGACCGCCGAAAGGGCTTGCCAGTCAATGAGTTGCTTGATTGCAAGATGCGTGGAGTGGAGATACTGGACCTGCTGACCTTTTTTGAAAAGGAAGATGCAATTATCAAGATCGACCTGTTGCATCCCAGTTGGATATTCTTCTCAACCGGCTTCTACAGCGGTGCATTATCAATCCATCTGAAACGGGTTTTGGATATCGTCTCCAGTCTCATATTGTTGATCTTGTTTTTGCCGGTGATGTTGCTTATCGCAATCACCAGTCTGATCAGTTCAGCCGGGCGCCATCCGGTATTTTACCACCAGACCCGTGTCGGTAAGGATGGCAAGCTGTTCCGTATCCACAAATTTCGCAGTATGAAGGTGAACGCCGAGGCGGATGGTGCCCGCTGGGCGAGCAGGAACGATACCCGCGTGACCCGTTTGGGCGGATTCCTGCGTTTTGCGCGGCTCGATGAACTGCCCCAACTCTATAATGTCCTCAAGGGGGATATGAGCCTGGTCGGTCCCCGGCCTGAACGCCCTGAGTTCGTGCAGCGCCTGAGCCAGGAGATTCCATTCTATTCGGAGCGCCACCGGGTAAAACCGGGGATGACCGGTTGGGCTCAGCTGATGTACGCCTACGCCGCCAACCGGGAGGATACCCGTAAGAAGCTGGAGTACGATCTCTACTATGTAAAAAATACCGGCCTCTTTCTGGACCTGATCATCCTGCTCGAAACGGTGGAAGTCGTGCTGCTGGCCAAGGGCGCGAGATAAACTAGTCTACGCTCAAACGCCGGATCCTATGTAGGCCTGATCAAGCGCAGCGGATCAGGCATTCTCGACTGGATCAGCTGACCGCCGCCAGCGCCAACAGAGCGGTCCCATAGGCTGCCTGTTGCTGTACTGCCCGCTCCACCGGAACACCCAATAACCGCTCCCGAATCCGGCGCCAGGCTTCATTGCCCGCACCCCCTCCTATCGAGATAACCCGTCTGGGTGCGGGTGCACCCAAACGTTGCAGAAGCGCGTAACCCTCCCGCTCGATATTGGCGATACCCTCAAGAATGCCCTGAAAGTAGCGCGCATCGTCTTCAGGACGGGGGTTGAGACGGGGTGCAAAACCGGGATCATTGACCGGGAAACGCTCACCAGGCTGTAACAGCGGATAGTAGTCGAGCCCGGTCGGATTATCCGGCTCTATCTGCTGTGTCAGAGTGGTCATCTCTTCCCTGCTGAATAGATCCGCACAGACGGCGCCGCCACTGTTGGAAGCACCGCCAACCAGCCAATGCTCTCCAAGCCGATGGCTGTAGATGCCAAATTCCGCTGCAAATACCGGCTGGTCAGAGAGGATCTTCAACACCAGTGTACTGCCCAGGGAGGTAACGGCATCACCGATCTCCGCCGCGCCGGTCGCAAGTGTCGCGGCATTGCTGTCGGTGGTACCCGTGACAATGCGTGTGCTGGCGGGCACGCCTGTTGCGTTTGCCACCTCAGCTCTTAATCTGCCGATGATCGTCCCAGGCGGTCGCACGTCGGGCAGGCAGCCCGACGGCAGCACCAGGGATTTCATCCAGGTGGGCCAGCGGCGTTGCACCGGGTCGTACCCCAGTTTCAGACAGTTGTTCTCGTCACTGAGGCCAAAATGGCCACTGAGCCTGCCGAGTATCCAATCTGCCTGATGCAGTGCCAGGAAATTTTCGCTATCGATCTGCCGCCGCAGATAGAGCAGTTTGGCAAGGCTGGAGAATGCGCTGTTGACCGGACTGCTTGCAGGGGCCGCTCGAGCCAACTCGGGCAGGAGAGCCTTGCTGCGGCTGTCGTTATACATCAGGGCGGTGGTGAGCGGTGAACCCTGCGGGTCGCAGAGCAACAGGGTGGAAGATGTACCATCGACTGCGATGGCCTGTATATCTACCCCTTTGATCTGCTGGGCGACCGATAACAGCACGTCCAACACTGCATCCCACCAGCATTCCGGGCGTTGTTCGCTGCTGCCTTCACCCCCCCGTTCGGGAGGCGGAAGGTCGATAACGGCCTCTGCAACGATCGATTTTTCACTATCAATGGCAATTGCCCGCACGCCCGAGGTGCCGAGGTCGATGCCGATGCAGCAATCCATTGGGTCAGGGCAGGGTAACGGCGTCCGGCGCTGTCCAGTCGTCGGCCTTGTGGTCGGCCACCACCGTTGTGTAGATGCCGCCGCGCACATTGAATTCTGCGGTCAGGCGCATATAGCGAGGCTGAGTGGCGGCTACCAGATCGCTCAGAATCTCGTTGGTGACTGCCTCGTGGAAGGCCCCCACGTCACGGAACGACCAGATGTACATCTTGAGCGCCTTGAGTTCAACGCACTGTTTGTCGGGTACATACTCAAGGGTCATCTCCGCGAAATCCGGCTGTCCTGTTTTGGGGCAGAGACAGGTGAATTCGGGGATGCTGATGCGGATGGTGTAGTCCCGCTCAGGCCGTGGATTATCGAAGGTTTCCAATTCTTTGCTGGGCTGACTGGGCATGCTTTTTTCGTCACAGGATAGATTGATTTGGCGGTGATTATACGGGAGTATCTCTTCACTCAGAAGTGACGGCTTAATTACAATAAAAAACAATAAGATAAATTAATATATTAAAGCTAATTATTCTATAATTCGCCCTGTATCAACGGCGATTTTTCGTGTATCTTAGCGGCCCATGCGACTGGAGAAAATCAAACTCGCCGGATTCAAATCGTTTGTCGATCCGACAACGGTTCCGATGCCCAGCAATCTGGTGGGAGTTGTTGGCCCGAATGGTTGTGGAAAATCCAATGTCATCGACGCTGTGCGTTGGGTGATGGGGGAGAGTTCCGCCAAGATGCTGCGTGGCGAATCGATGGCCGATGTCATCTTCAACGGCTCCAGCGTTCGCAAACCGGTAGGCACTGCAGTTGTCGAACTGATTTTTGACAACAGCGAAGGCCGGGCGGGTGGGCAGTACGCCAAGTACAGCCAGATCTCAGTAAAGCGGCAGGTATCCCGGGACGGTCAGTCGCTCTACTCTTTGAACGGCATACGCTGTCGCCGCCGGGATATTACCGACCTCTTTCTTGGAACAGGGCTCGGGCCGCGCAGTTATTCGATTATCGAACAGGGCATGATCTCCCGTCTCATTGAGGCGCGCCCGGAAGATCTGCGCGCCTTTCTGGAAGAGGCGGCGGGCATATCCAAATATAAGGAGCGCCGCCGGGAGACGGAGAAGCGCATCCGCCATACCCGGGAAAACCTTGAACGCCTCACAGACCTGCGGGACGAAGTCGCGAAACAGCTGCAACATCTGCAACGACAGGCTGCCACTGCAGAGAAATACCAGCATCTCAAGCAGGAGGAGCGACAGGTAAAGGCGGAGTTGCTGGCGCTGCGCTGGCGCACTCTGGATGAGGATCTGCAACAGAGTGAACGCAAATTGGCGGAGATGGAGAATCTGCTGGAAGCCGCACTCGCCGGTCAGCGCAGGTTAGAGGCCGAGATCGAGTCGGACCGGGAAAAACATACGGAAGCCAATGATCGCTTCAATGAAGTGCAGGGGCAATTCTACGCCTTGGGCGCAGAGATCTCCGGACTGGAGCAATCGATCCAGTTTGCCCGCGATACCAAGAGACAGCAGGAGTTGGATCTGGAACAGGTCGAGCAGACCTGGCAGGAGTCGGATGCCCACCGTTCCCAGGATGAGGCACGACTGGAGGAGCTTAACGGCGACCTGATGCTGGAGGAGCCTCGCCTTGAAGAGGCGCGGGCGCTGGAGAGCGAAACTGCTGAAGCACTGCTTCAGGCAGAGCAGGCGATGCAGACCTGGCAGGCAGAGTGGGATCAGTTCAATCAACAGGCGGCGGAACCGGCGCAAACCGCACAGGTCGAGCGAACCCGCATCAACCACCTGGAGCAGCAGGGCGATAACCTGCAGCGCCGCCTGCAGCGTCTGGACGAAGAGCTGGGGCGCCTCGATGATACCCGACTGCTGGCGGAGATCGACGAACTCGAGGCACTGGAGCAGGAGCAGGAGGCGCGGGTCGAAACCCTGCAGGAGCAGCTTGCCGGCAAAGTCGAGGAGATCAATGCCCAGCGTGAAGCCAACAGCCAGTCGGCCCGCCGACTCGATCAGGCAAGGGCCGAACTACAATCGGGAAAAGGGCGGCAGGCCTCCTTGGAAGCCTTGCAGCAGGCGGCGCTTGGTAAGAAGGGCGACGAGGTGGCGCAGTGGCTGGAGCAGCGCGATCTGCAGCAGGCGGCAAGACTGGCCCAGAGTCTCAAGGTAGCGCCCCGCTGGCAGCGTGCGGTCGAGATCGTACTGGGTTTTCATCTGCAGGCGGTTTGTGTCGATACACTGGATGAATTGAAAGATCATCTGGAAGGGTTGCAGAGAGGCGCCTTGACGCTAGTCGAAAGGTTGACCACATCCTCTTCCGGGAGTTTTGGCAACGAGAGTCTGCTGGCACAGGTCGAATCGCCCTATCCCATGGAGAGTCTGCTTGGCAGTGTGCGCATTGCTGAGGATTTGGACACTGCGTTGACGATGCGCAGCAGCCTTCCCGCCGGCGCCTCAATCATCACACCGGAAGGCCACTGGATCGGTTCCAACTGGCTGCGCGTTACCCGAGAGCGTGATGAAAGCGCCGGTGTGCTGGCCAGGGAAGAAGATCTGCGAAGACTGCAGGTAGAACTGGCGGCACAGGAGACGATGGCTGAGAGTCTGCTGGAGTCGGTGGAAAACGGCAGGGCCGCGCTGCAGCAGATTGAACAGGCGAGGGAACAGGCCCAATCCGCCTATAACGATGTCAATCGCAAACTCTCCGAGATCAGGGCCAATCTCAGCGGCAAACGCACCCGTGCCGATCATCTGCGCCAGCGCCGGGATCAACTTCAGCAGGAACAGCTTGAGATCCGTGAACAGATCGGGTCGGATCGAGAACTAATGGAGCAGACGCGGCAACACCTGCACGCTGCACTGGAGGCGATGGAGACCCTGGGCAAACGACGTGAGGAGCTGGTGCAACGGCGGGATGTCTTGCGGGATCAGCTTGTCCAGGTCCGGGAGCGGGTCAATCAGCAGCGCAGCCAGACCCATCAGGCGGCACTGCAGATTGAATCGATGCGCACCGCACAGCGCTCCCTGGTGCAGAATCTGGACCGCATGCGCAGTCAGCTGAGCCATCTGGCCGAACGCCGGGATGAACTCAAGGGGCTGCTTGCTGCCGGTCATGAGCCATTGCAGTTACAGATTGCAGAACTGGAAGAGAAGCTGGCGCAGCGTGTTATCGTGGAGAAGGCGCTCGCCGATGTACGTAGAGGACTTGAAGGGGTGGATACGCAACTACGTACCCTTGAGCAGGAGCGCCACAAGGCAGAACAGCAGGTGCTGGAACGGCGCGGCCATCTCGATCAGAGTCGTTTGCAACGCCAGGAAGTGCTGGTGCGTTGCAAGACCCTGGAAGAGCAACTGCGGGAGACCGGTATGGAGGCGGAGGCGCTCTTCCGCGAGATGCCGGAGGATGCCACTGAGCAGGCCTGGCAGCAGCGGGTCGAAAGACTGGGCATGAGAATCCAGCGTTTGGGACCGATCAATCTGGCGGCTATCGATGAGTTTCAGGAGCAGTCGGAACGCATCAAGTATCTGGATGAGCAGCATGCGGATATCACCCAGTCCCTGGAGACGCTGGAGAACGCCATCCGCAAGATCGACCGGGAGACCCGGACCCGCTTCAAGGAGACCTTCGACCAGGTCAACTCCGGCATCAAGGAGCTGTTTCCGCGTCTCTTTGGCGGAGGCCACGCCTATCTTGAGCTCACCGGCGAGGATCTGCTGGATACCGGCGTCACCGTAATGGCGCGTCCACCGGGCAAGCGGAACTCCACTATCCATCTCCTCTCCGGTGGTGAGAAGGCCCTGACTGCGGTGGCGTTGGTCTTTGCCATCTTTCAGCTCAATCCGGCCCCCTTCTGTATGCTCGACGAGGTGGATGCCCCCCTGGATGATGCCAACGTCGGCCGTTTCTGCGATTTGGTGAAGTCGATGGCCGACCGGGTGCAGTTTATCTTCATCACCCATAACAAGATCACCATGGAGATCGCCAATCAGCTCTCCGGTGTCACCATGCACGAACCGGGTGTCTCCCGACTGGTCACCGTCGATGTGGAGGAGGCGGCTCAACTGGCTGCCATTTAGGACGATGGAAAGTGGACTACTGCGACTGATTCTGCTGTTTTTGGGTATCGCCTTCCTGGTGGGTATCTACCTTTGGGATCGAACCCGGCGTAGTCGGGACACTATCCAGGCAAAGCCACGTATCACTCCGGAGATGGACATAGTTTCCGACGATCAGGAATCTGAGGATGCACCGTGGGATATGGCGTCGCGTGATCCGGAGAATATCGAACAGGAGTTGGAGCACCTCGACACGATAGTCGCTGATGACAGGGATCAGCTGGATGAATCTGCGGAGGAGACTCCGTTCGTCAAAACCAATCTGCCTTTCGTAGCGCAACAGGAGCTCTTCAGCTTCAGTGCGGACGAAGCCTCTCCTGTGGATGTGCCGATAAAGATATTGCAGATCAATCTTGCTGCCAAGGGGGATGATTTCACCGGGTCTGCAATCATGGAGGCGGTCAAGGCCAGTGGTCTGGCAGTGAGTGAGATGAAGATATTTCATCGCTATACCAAAGATGGCAGCCAGAAGACTCTGTTTAATGTGGTGAGCATGGTGGAGCCCGGTATCTTCCCCATCGAAAAGATGGAGGATTTCACCACGCCGGGTCTGATGCTGTTTGCGCAACTGCCTGGGCCTGAGGATGGGCTGGCGGTTTTCTCCGATATGCTGTTCACGGCAGAGTGTCTGAAAGAGACCCTGGGTGGCGAGTTGCAGGATGAAACACATAGCTCATTGACCAAACAGACCATCGAAAACATGCGCAGTCAGATTTTGGAACATCGGCGTCTGCTCCGGCTTGCCAGGAGCCGTGGGTGATATCTGTTAAAGAAGCGGCCAGCCGGATCGACAAGCTACGAGACGAAATCAACTTTCATAACCAGCAGTACCACGTCTACGATGAGCCCCGGATTCCTGACAGCGAGTATGATCGGCTGATGCTGGAACTCCAGTCCCTGGAGAGCGACTTTCCAGATCTGATTACCCCTGAATCACCCACGCAACGGGTTGGCGGCGCGCCGCTGGAAGGTTTTGATACGGTCAAACATCGTCTCCCCATGCTCTCTCTTGATAACGCCTTCAATGCTGCTGAGCTGGAGGATTTCGATCGCCGGGTTCGTGAACGTCTCGAACTGGCAGATGATGAGTCGATTGCCTATGTCGCCGAACCCAAGCTGGATGGGCTGGCCGTCAACCTGAGATACGAACAGGGAAGACTGGTGCTGGCGGCCACACGGGGTGATGGTGCCAGCGGCGAGGATGTGACGAGCAATGTTCGCACCATCTCCGCCATTCCCCTGCGTCTGTTGGGAACCGACTACCCGGCCGTGCTCGAGGTCAGAGGGGAGGTCTTCATGCCGAAGGCGGGGTTCGAGAAGCTCAATGAAAGGGCGCGCAAGGCAGATGGGAAAACGTTCGTCAACCCTCGCAATGCCGCTGCCGGCAGCCTGCGGCAACTCGATCCCAGGATCACCACCACACGCCCCCTGACCTTCTACTGTTATGGATTTGGCGAGATCGATCCGGCGCCTATCGGCGAGACCCAGAGCGACAGCATCCTACGATTGCGACAGTGGGGGTTGCCGGTGTCGCCGGAATTGCAGGTAGTGCAGGGTGCTCAGGGCTGTATCGACTACTATGAAAAGATCGCCGTACGTCGGGACGGTCTTGAATACGATATTGACGGTGTGGTCTATAAGGTGGATCGCCTCTCCCGGCAGAAAACTCTCGGTTTTGTTTCCCGTGCGCCGCGCTGGGCCATTGCCTACAAATTTCCTGCCCAGAGTGCTGACGGAGTCAGAAAACCGATCCGAGTTTCAGGTGGGGCGCACCGGTGCGAATGCGGTGGCTCGTCTGCAGCCTGTTTTGTTGGCGGCGTGACGGTCAGCAATGCCACGCTGCATAACATGGATGAGGGTCGAACGCAGGATGCGGGTGACGATACCGTGTTCGTGCGCCGGAGCGGGGATGTATTCCGAGGTCGCGCGTGTTCTCGTTGGTATCCGGCAGTAACCCGTAAGGTGGCGCTGCCTGCAAACTGCCCGGTCTACCCCGTACGTATTGCTCCAGCTCGACACCATGAGTCAACCGTTTGAGGTTGATCCTCCAGTGACCACCCCATGACGCGCACCACTGCTCCCGCGTTCCACCTGGCGGCTCGGGTGCATCCAGCCGGTTGGCCAGTTCGCCATCCGTGGTCAGCTCAGCAGCAGGCCGGATGAGTTAGTCCAGCCGTCCCACTGGAATCCAGCGGCCATGTTTAAGTCGTAACCCGGGTGTTCAAAACCGTGCGGCATCCCTCCGGATCCTTACGCGTAACCAGTTCCCTTCCGGTTTGTTGTAGACCATCACTTCGTTCGGGAGCTGCCAACCGTTTGCTGGAGACCGGACGTCCATCCGCGATACGGTCGCGGCTTGCACCGCTGCCCAAGCTGTGCTATCTCCCCATTGACCTCGATCCGGCCTGCACTGTTCCAGCCTTCGATCTCACGTCGGGATCCCATGCCGGCATTGGCCAGCACTTTTTGCAGGCGCTCACCTGAATTTATCTTTTTATCACTCATCTAAACGACCGGTTTCAGCCTGATCAATCTGATCAGTCTCCAATTCATCTTCTTCTACATCGACACGGGTATCTTGTGTCTCCGATACCGTCGAATGCTCACTCTTTTGCCCAGACTCATCCTGGAGATCGATACCGTCGGCAGCTTCTGCCGGGATTTCATTCTCGTCCAGTTGATCTGTCTCCATCACCGGTTGAGCATCCACGACTTCGTCTGGCGTCTGCTCAGACTCGGCGGGTGCTTCATCCAGTTTATCGGGGTCCTTCAATTCCAGTTCGCGATTGATGGAATCGAGGTCTCGAATCTCCGCCAGGGTCGGCAACTCACTCAGACCCTTCAGGTTGAAGTAATCGAGAAACTCTTTGGTGGTGGCGTATAGCGCCGGTTTACCCGGCACGTCACGATGGCCCACCACGCGCACCCACTCCCGTTCTGTGAGGGTCTTGACGATGTTGGTGCTGACACTGACGCCACGAATATCCTCGATCTCTCCGCGAGTGATCGGTTGACGGTAGGCGATCAGCGCCAGGGTCTCCAGCAGTGCGCGGGAGTACTTTGGCGGACGCTCATCCCATAGTTTGGAGACCCAGGGAGAGAATTCGCTGCGCACCTGGATACGAAAACCATTGCCGACCTCTCTGATTTCGATGCCACGCCCCTGGTAGTCTTCCGTCAGTTCGGCGAGCACCTCCCGCAGACACTTCTTTTCCGGCTCATCTTCTTTCTCGAACAGGGCCTGTATCTGATCCAGGCTCATGGGTCTGCCTGCCGCCAGCAGCGCAGCCTCGATGATCTGCTTCAGTGTTTCGTTAGACGACATGATGGTTCATTTCCTCAGGATGTCACCGCTTTTATGTGAATTGGGGCAAAGGACCCCGACTGCACCAATTCAACCAGCGAACTCTTGATTAACTCAAGAACTGCCAAAAAAGTGACCACTACGCCCAGCCTGCCCTCGGTGAAATCAAATAGATCGGTAAATTCAGTAAAACTTTCGCCGTTGATCTTTTCCAGCACCAGAGACATCTTCTCCCTGACAGAGAGCGCCTCTTTTTCGACTCGATGGCTGGTAAACATGTCCGCCCGGTGGAGCACATCACGAAAGGCCAACAGTACCTCTTTCAGATCCACATCAGGATCCCTCGTCTCAACATGGCGTTCGACCAGTTCGGCATACCCCTGGAAGTTATCGCGGGTCATGTGCTCCAAGCCATCGAGATCCTCTGCGGCCTGCTTGTAGCGTTCATACTCCTGCAGGCGGCGCACCAGTTCCGCCCGAGGGTCTTCACCTTCGTCGTCCTCACTGACCGGACGCGGCAGCAGCATACGGGATTTGATCTCTGCCAGCATCGCTGCCATCACCAGATATTCCGCGGCCAGTTCAAGCCGCAGATTCTCCATCATCTCGATGTACTGGACATACTGCAGGGTAATCTCAGCGACGGGGATGTCGAGAATATCCAGGTTCTGCCGTTTGATCAGATAGAGCAGCAGATCCAATGGCCCCTCGAAAGCATCGAGAAACACCTCCAGCGCATCCGGCGGGATATAGAGATCCGTCGGCGGCGTTGCCAAAGGTTCACCCTGAACCACGGCGAAGGGCATCTCCTCCTGCTCAGGATGGTGGTGAGGATGCGTTTCTGTGGGTTCCATTTTCGAATGCCGGTTCAGAAGCGATCCAGAAACATTACCTGGCGTACCTCTGCCATGGTCTCTTGCGCCACTTCCCGTGCCCTTTCACAGCCTGCGGTGATAATGTCGTCCACCAATTCCGGCTGAGCCTCGAACGCCTCCGCCCTCGCCTGCATCGGCCTGAGTTCCGCCAGCACCGATTCGATCACCGGCGCCTTACAATCGAGACAGCCGATTCCTGCGGAGCGGCACCCCTCCTGCACCCAGGCCTTTATCTCATCGTTGGAGTAGACCTCATGAAACTGCCAGACCGGACATTTGGCCGGATCGCCAGGATCGGTGCGCCGTACCCGGTTGGTGTCGGTGGGCATGCGTTTGAGCATGGTCTCCAGCTTCTCCGGTCTCTCCCGCAGAGAGATGGTGTTGCCGTAGGACTTGGACATCTTCTGGCCGTCGAGCCCCGGCATCTTGGAGGCCTTGGTCAGCAGTGGTTGAGGCTCCACCAGGATGATCCTACCGCCCCCCTCAAGGAAACCGAACAGCCGTTCCCGGTCACTATCGGTGATGTTCTGTTGGGATTCGAGCAAGTCGCGGGCCGAGGTCAGTGCCTCCAGGTCACCTTGCTCCTGATAGGCGCGACGGAATCGATCAAACGCCTTGGCGCTCTTTTTGCCCATCTTCTTCTTCGCCTGCTCTGCCTTCTGTTCGAAGTCGGCCTCGCGCCCATATATATGGTTGAAGCGGCGCGCCACTTCACGGGTCAGTTCCACATGCGCCACCTGATCCTCGCCCACCGGAACATATCCGGCCTTGTAGATCAGGATATCCGCTGACTGCAGCAGTGGGTAACCGAGAAAACCATAGGTAGCCAGATCCTTCTCTTTCAGCTTCTCCTGCTGATCCTTGTAACTGGGCACCCGCTCCAGCCAGCCCAGCGGGGTAATCATGGAGAGCAGCAGATGCAATTCTGCATGTTCCGGCACATGGGACTGCACGAACAGGGTCGCCTTCTCAGTATCGACACCGGCTGCCAGCCAGTCGATCACCATGTCGCGGACACTCGCTGGAACCACTGAGGGGTCATCATAGTGAGTGGTCAATGCATGCCAGTCGGCAACGAAGAAGAAACACTCATGCTCGTGCTGGAGTTCCACCCAGTTTTTCAGCACGCCGTGGTAGTGGCCCAGATGAAGGCGGCCGGTAGGGCGCATGCCGGAGAGCACGCGCGAGTGCTGTGCGGAGACAGAATTCAAGATCAACTCCTTGCGGGACTGAGGATGACGGGGATCAGTTGAGTCACGATATCTGTTGCCGGCAGGATCGAGATGGTCAAACCGATCAGGGGCCAGAGAATCATCCCCAGCAGACCAGTGGCCAACAGCAGGACGACGATAAACAGGCCATAGGGTTCAAGACGGGAGTAGACCTGCGCCATCTTCGGCGGTAACAGTGAATAGACCACGCGACCACCATCCAGAGGCGGCACCGGCAGCAGGTTCAGCGCCATCAGAATAGCGTTGATAAGGACACCGGCCACCCCCATGTAGATCAATGGACGCGCAACCCATTCAAGTGAATTAAAAATCCATAATCCCAGATAGATTAGCAGCGCCCAGATCAGGGCCATCAGGAAATTTGCTCCCGGCCCGGCCAGGGACACCAGTGCCACATCCCGCCGGGTATTGCGCAGATTGTTCCAGTTGACCGGCACCGGTTTGGCCCAACCAAATATAAATCCGCTAAGCAGATAGACTGCAATCGGCACCACCACTGTACCGACAGGATCGATGTGCCGGAGAGGATTCAGCGTTACCCGCCCGAGCATACGCGCGGTGCCGTCTCCCAGCTTCTCCGCCATCCAGCCGTGGGCGGCTTCATGTACGGTGACGGCAAACAGCAGGGGCAGTGCAAAAATGGAAAGTTTGTATAAGATTTCGTCCATCGGCGGATTATACCTCGAACAGGGAGACATCGCCCTTGCCGGCCCTGGCGATTTCCGGTGTCTCTTCCGTCATCACCACCACAGAGGTGGGTTCGAATCCGCAATAACCGCCATCGATGATCAGATCCACCTCATGATCCAGAATCTGGCGCATCTCATAGGGATCGGTGAGCGGCATCTCGTCACCCGGCAGGATCAGCGTGGTGCTCATGATCGGCTCTCCCAGCTCTTCGAGCATATCCTTGACAATCTGGTTGTCGGGCACGCGGATGCCGATGGTTTTTCTCTTGGCATGCTGCAGCCGGCGGGGTACCTGTTTTGTGGCCTGGTGGATGAAAGTATAGGGACCGGGTGTCAGCGTCTTCAGCAGCCTGAACTCCTGATTACCCACCTTGGCATAGTTGGAGATCTCAGTGAGATCCCGGCACACAAGCGTAAAGTTGTGGCTCTCATCCAACTTGCGAATGCGCCGGATCTTCTCCATCGCCCCCTTATCGCCAATCTGGCAGCCCAAGGCATAACTGGAGTCAGTCGGATAGATCACCAAGCCACCCTGACGGATGATATTTACCGCTTGGCGGATCAAACGCGGCTGGGGGTTATCGGGGTGTATCTGAAAAAACTGCGCCATATCTCTCGTCCGTCAAACTGACATTGCTCGTAATTGGGTTCTCCAACGCGAGGCCCCAATCCCGCCAAACAGGGACACAACCATCGGGAAGCAGCGGTAAGCGTCCCAATGCAATCCAGGGATTGTCCGGGGTGTGGAAATCTGAGCCAGCCGATGCCAGCAGAGCAAAATCCGCAGCATGCCGGGCCATGGTAAAGGCCTCATCCTTGCTGTGGCTGCCGGAGACAACCTCCAGCCCCACGCCCCCAACCTCGACAAAATCCGCCAGCAGACGCCGCAGCTTGGTGCGCGTCATTCTGTATCGAGCCGGATGCGCCACTACCGCCTGCCCACCAGCCTCCCTGATCCAGCCAACCGCCTCACCCAGGGAGGCCCACTGGCCCGCAACATGCCCGGGCTTGCCATTGACCAGAAAATGTTTGAAAACAGCCCGTTCGTCGGAAGCTGCGCCAATCTTTGCCAGATAACGTGCAAAGTGAGTACGACTGATCAGTCTGCCGTTGGAAAAACTGCGCGCCCCTTCGAGTGCATCGGGAATTCCGCTCTTCTCCAGCCGCAGCGATATCTCCTCTGCACGTCGATCCCGCCGCTGGCGCAGGCCTTTCAGACCTTCTTGCAGTACCCCGCAATCGGTGTCGAGATTCAGCGCTACGATGTGGACTGTCTGCCGCTGCCAGGTGACGGAGATTTCAGCCCCCGCAATCAGATGGATATCCAGCCGTGCGGCTGCCTTCACCGCCTCGGCAACACCTTCGGTACTGTCATGATCCGTCAATGCCAATACGCGCACACCGGCATCTGCCGCCATTTGCACCAGGTTGGCAGGCGCCAGAGTGCCGTCTGAGGCTGTAGAGTGATTGTGAAGATCGTATTCGCAAAACATGGGGGCGAATTGTACCCTATGGACAACAAAATAATATCTGGAATATCCAAGTCGCTGATGAAGGCATCGGAAGAACAGAGCACCAACACGACCCTGGTCAGTGCCGCCTCGCTGCTGGCCCAGGCAGTTGTCGCCAGGGGTATCGACCTTGAGGCATTTCTTTCGCAGTTAGGTATCGGACCCGGTGAATATAACGACCCGAATGGGCGAATCTCAGTCCCTTTGATGCAGCGTGCATGGCGGCTGGCTGTGGAATGGTCCGGGGACGAGTGTTTCGGATTGGGACTGGCGGATGTAGTGCAACCTGCCGCGCTACATGGGGTTGGGCTTTCCATGATCTCGAGTAACAGCCTGCGCGAAGCGATCGAACGGGTCGTCTGTTATCAGCGTTTCCTCTCCACTGCATTCAAGATCAGCCTGAATTCAGAGGGTGATCGCTATAGAGTCGACTTCTCCACAGAACGTTTCCGGGCCGCGCCGGATCCCGCGTCCATCGATGGCACCCTGGCTGTGTTTGTGGAGATGTCCCGTATCACGGCCGGTTCCACAGTGCGCCCTATTCACGTCTATCTGCAAAGAAAATCCCCAGCCACATGCGTCAGCCGCTACCGACACTACTTTGGCTGCCCCGTCACATTTTCCAGCGTTAGCAACCAGATCCTGTTTGATCGGGAAACATTCGACCGACCACTGCCCACCGCCAACCCTGATTTGGCAAGAGTAAACGATCAGGTCGTCATCGAATATCTGAAACGCTTTGACCCTCAGACGCTTTCCGCACGGCTCAGGACGCTGATCATCGACGCCCTGCCCGGCGGGACCATCAGTGAAGCGTCGATTGTGCAGCGACTCAATATGAGTCTGCGGAGCCTCCAGCGGCAACTGAAAAATGAACGGACAAGTTACAAAGAGGTACTGGCAGGGACACGTCGGCAGTTGGCACAGGAGTATCTGACAAACAGCGAGCGCCAGATCATCGAAATCGGCTATATGCTGGGCTTCAGTGAACCGAGTAATTTCTCCCGCGCCTTTAAACGCTGGACCGGACAGAGCCCACAGCAGTTCAGGGAAACATCCAGAGAACGGATCCAAATCCATCCCTCACAAATATGATCGAGTGACGCCTTCAGACATGTGATTGGCGGTAAGGGACCAGCTCAGTTTAACCACCTCCTTTAGTGTTGAGCATGACACTAGGAGGTGCGCCGTGAACCATCATATCCAATACCAGAAAACCCTTCGGGAACCTATCAGTTTCGTGGGTATCGGTTTGCATAGCGGCAAAAGAGCCAAGATCACACTTAAACCGAGCATGGACAGCAGTGGAATCTACTTTCTGCGCAAAGATGTTGAAGCTGGCACCGGTTTGATCCCTGCACGTTGGTACAACGTGCAGGCCACAACCATGTCAACGACGCTGATGAATAAACAGGGAACAACCGTCGATACGGTAGAACATCTGATGGCCGCCCTTTTCGGCTGCGGCGTGGATAACGCTTTGGTTGAAGTGGATGGTCCGGAAGTCCCAATCATGGACGGCAGTGCGGCACCTTTCGCTACCACCATCGAGCGTATCGGTACCCGGAAACAGAGTGCGCCCCGGCATGCGATATGGGTACAGCGGCCGATTGAGGTACGCGAGGGTGACAAGTTCGCCATCCTCATGCCACATCCCACGCCCAGGATTACCATTGCCATCGATTTTCCAGGTACTGCGGTCGGCGCGCAGACATTCTCCGTGGAGTTGGTGAATGAAGCGTTCAGAAACGATATCGCAAGAGCAAGGACTTTTGGCTTCGCCCAACAATTGAATGGGCTGCGGAGTCGTGGACTCGCCCTGGGGGGGTCGTTGAACAACGCAATACTGGTGGATGGAGAACGCATCGTCAATGAGGGTGGACTGCGTTACGACAACGAGTTTGTGCGCCACAAAGTGCTCGACGCTTTTGGTGATCTTGCGCTTGCGGGCGTACCGATATTCGGTCACTACTACGCCTACAAACCAGGCCATTCGCTCAATCATGCCTTGATGAAGCAGTTATTCAGTGACCGCTCTGCCTGGTCCTACATTGCCGTCGATGAATTTCAACAGCTATTTGGAGAGCCCATTCATGCAGAACAGGAAAGTGAGGAGGTGTTTTTGAAACAGGAGAATATTCGACAGGTCCTATAGTTGATGGCATCCGTCCGAAAACACTGTTTTTACCACGAAGCGCACGAAGAACATAAAGAAAATATGCCGTTATATCAATCTTTTATCTTCATGCGCCTCGTGTTATTTGTGGTTGGATATGGGTTGTTGGATGGGCGCTGGTTAATGATTGCAAGGCCATCCCTTGATCGGCAGCCTGGAAAATTTGGTGCGCTCAAGTAAGAAATAGAGCAGCGAGGGCCAAAACCGCCGGTAACGCCTGAAACAACAGTATTTTTTGACTTGCTGTTATTCCACCGAAGATTCCAGCAATCACTACGCAACCCAAAAAAAAGATCTTGGTAGAATCCCCTGCCAATCCCAGGCTAAGACCCCACACAAGTCCAGCTGCCAGAAACCCGTTATACAGTCCCTGATTCATTGCGAGAGTCTTTGATACTCTGGCAAATTCCCTAGTATGTCCAAATGTCCTCAGACCAACTGATTTATCCCAAAGGAACATTTCGAGAACAAGGAAAGAAACATGAAGAAAGGCGACAAAACCTACCAAAACATTTGCTATGATTATCAATCTATTTCAACTCGGTTAGTTATCATTAACCAATCACTATTTTCGACAATGTACAAAACATCCATTAAACAAAGCAACAAATTCATATTCGTCAAATCACTCAAACTGCACCCGCAGGGCGAGTAGTAATTGATTACCGTACCAATATGATGATGGGATAAGCATGATCACCAAGTCGGAAATCAAAGCCGGGCAGATTCTGGTAGTTGATGACGAACCACTGAATCTCCTCGTGATGGAAGAGATTTTTGAGAACGCCGGCTACCCAAACGTCCAATCCACTACAGACCCGAAAGAGGCCGTAGCGATTTTCAAGCAGCAACGCTTCGATCTGGTACTGTTGGATCTCAACATGCCGGATATGGACGGGTTCGAGGTAATGTCGCAATTCAGCGAGCTGAAGTACGAACCCCAACCGCCGGTGCTTGTACTCACTGCAATAGGTGATCGGGAGACGCGCTTGCGGGCCCTGCGGGGAGGCGCCAAGGATTTCCTGGTCAAACCGTTCGACAGCGAAGAGGTATTGAGCCGTGCCTACAATCTGCTTGAAGTATCTCTCGCCCATAAACTGGTCACTCACTACAGTTCGACCCTGGAGCGTGCGGTCAGAGCAAAAACCAGAGAGCTATTGGAAACCCAGGCGGAGATCGTCAAACGCCTGGGATATGCTGCTGAGTTCCGTGATACCGAAACGGGAGAACACACTGTTCGTGTTGGACACTACTCCAGGCTGCTTGCCCTACAGATCGGGTTGAGTGCGGAGGAGGCGGAACGGATACTCTATGCAGCGCCAATGCATGATATCGGCAAGATTGGTATTCCAGACAAGATCCTGCTGAAACCGGAAAAGCTGGATGCTGATGAGTGGGATATAATGAAGACACATACCAGCATCGGCGCCAAAATTCTCCGGGGTGGTTCCAACCCGCTCATCGAATGTGCCCGTACCATCGCGCTGACACACCATGAAAAATGGGATGGCAGCGGGTATCCAAAAAGACTGAAAGGTCATCAGATTTCGATCAAAGGCCGTATAGTTGCTGTTGCCGACGTATTCGATGCTCTGACCATGTCTCGACCCTACAAGCCCGCCTGGCCGATTGAGAACGCGATGAAACTGATCAATGAGCAGTCCGGCATCCACTTCGATCCAACCCTGGTCACCGCCTTCAACACCATTCTGGATCAGCTGGTCGATATCCGTGAGCAGCATGCCGATCCATAAGCGCAGGTGGTCATTCTGCCTGTTTTGTCGGCAGCGATAAAACCCTATATCGGCCAGACCCCAGCGTGGCGTTTTATCTGCCAGTTTCAGTGTTTTCCTTCAATGAAGAGTTGAGACGGAGCATGATATTTCCAAACTGCTCATCCAGCTTCAGCCCGGCCTCGTACAAGGCATCAGTCTTGGCTTCTGTGTCAGTGACCATCTCCATGAGCGCCTTCTCCTGCTCTTCTGAAAGACCCAGATGCATGAAGGATCTCTCTATGTCTACCCCCATATCAGAGAGTATCTGGGCATTCTCTATGCGCTGCTGCTTATGTTTGCTGTCGATCCCGGCAAGGCTCTGTTTGGCCATTTCAATGACCTCGGAGAGTTCCTGTTGACGCCTGTAGAGTTTCTGCTCGGTCTCTATGCCCTTGATTCTGGCATCCACACCCTCAATCAGCACCGCAAGGGTGTCCTTCAGACGCCCCACCTTTTCTCCATCATCATGAGGCATACTGCGGATCAGCAGTGATGCCCTCTCACCATTGAAGACGGCTCGGCTGCCAAACTCGAAGATGCGCTGCCCGCCAATCAGGTTTTCCAGCACTGACTGCTCCAAAGGGCGATCCAGCCCATCTTTCGTGATGAAGAGGTGCGCCTGCTGCTGTTTCATTATCAGGCTTCCGGATAACCCATATTCATCCAGAACAGAAAAGACTTGCTGCCCAAGTTCGGTGAAATCCTTGCTGGTAAAACTGTTCTGGAAAAACCTTAAAATCACCCCGAACTCTGCGGCACTGCTCATGGCCATCATCGCCATCTGCATGGCATCCTGAGAAGAGTTGCGCAGACTATTCTTCAGCTCGTTGTTTTTTAGTGCAATGCAAATTTTGGCTTTAAGCTCATCTTCATCAAATGGCTTGGTAATGTAGTCATCAGCGCCTGCTTCATACCCTGCCAGGCGTTCTTCGGATGATGCCAGAGCCGATACAAAAATGATCGGGATTTCGCTGCAGCCAGGGTCTTGACGGAGTCGGCGGCAGGTTTCCAACCCGTTCAGTACCGGCATGTTGACATCCATGATGATCAAGTCGGGCTTGCGGGTTGACACGGCTTCGATGCAAGCCTGGCCATTTTCTACGGATATCAGTTCAAATTCATTGGACAGAAGCTCTTCGAGAATGACTTGGTTAAGGGGTTCATCGTCAACACCAAGAATCAGGGGTTGGGTCTTTATTTGCTCTTCCATTTTTTATGTTCCCATAACTTTTGGATCCTCTGATTAATTGCCATCTCCATCCTTAGGTTTGTAAACGCGATATCCGTGTAGCACTGCTTGAGCATAGCGAGAACTGTTAACCCTCGTAACCTATTGATAGCAGGGTGGTTTGAGATCTCTCCCTGCGGTCTGGATGACAGTAACTCAATTAATCAGGGGTTCCTTGGTTTTAAATTCTGAATGCAAGAATTATCGGCATCTCACGATTTTCCTTTAATCAGTTCCCAGATTTTCCCGGTTGTCGGACGCAGGTATCAGAAACTGAAAAAAGGCCCACGGCAGTTGATAGAGATTCATTGTAGCCAAGGCGCCGGCGCATATTCCCAGGCCGATCACAATCGCAGTCATACCCTCCAGCGAGAGTTCGGTAACGAGCACAATTAGGCAGAGCATCACGCCAATCAGCAGTACCGTTCCCAGGGTCCATAAAACGTATCGAAGCCTTAGCCCATCGATGTTTTTATCAGTGGCCTGAGCGAGCCGGCGACCATAGATAAACCTGACCGAGCTGACCAGGAGCAGGCTGAAAACCACCAGGCTTAAAAGATCCATTTTGACGTACAGTTCTGGGTTACCCAGTACAAGAATGCCGAGAATCACTGGATAGGCCAACGCGATGACACCTGAGCGCCGACCAAGGTCAATACTGCCCGCTTGATCAACCTGTCGCTGCTGCTCCTTGCTCAGGGAGATCAGTTCAGAGTGAGGTTGAAATAGTCGCATGCTCACTGTGCTCTGTTTTCCTCTGTAGGATAGATGAGGGGAGTGACCGGGATCAGAAAGTGGAACTGCGCCCCCTGTTCCAAGTTGTTTTCAGCCCAGATCCGTCCTGCATGCGCCTCAATGATCTCTTTGCTGATCGCCAACCCCAGGCCGGTGCCTCCAGCCCCGGTGCGGGTCTTGCTGCTCTGGATGAATTTATCGAAGATAGTATCCAATTCTGCTTCCGGGATGCCAACGCCCCGATCAAGAACGTTCAGCTGCAGCCCAGGTATCTCATGGCCGTTAATCTCCAGAATCTCCTGACTGATAGAGATCAGGATATGTCCCCCGGTAGCAGTGAACTTGATGGCATTGGAGAGCAGGTTGGTTATCACCTGGCCGATGCGCAGGGCATCGAACTTTCCCAGGGTATCTGTTTCCGAGGGCAGGAGTTCACACAACACGCCTTGATCTGCAATGTGTCCCCGCAGCTCGTGAATGGTATCTTCTGCCACACTCTTTAAATCATGCAGCCGATATTCCAGTGTCATGCGTCCCGCTTCCAGCTTGGACAGATCCAGCAGGTCGTTGAGCAGTATCAGTAGCCGGTTGCCACTTGTCTGAATATGGGTAAAGTACTCGATCAGTTTTTGCCGCTCTGCGGTTTCTCCTTTTTTCAGACCGAATGAAGAGAAACTGAGAATGGCATGCATCGGGGTGCGCAGTTCATGAGACATATTGGCCAGAAATATGGACTTGGCCTGATTGGCGAATTCAGCTTGTTCCAGCGTTTCCGTCAGTTCTTGAGTACGCCGTTCCACCTCCTGTGCGAGGTGTTTTCGGTGCCCTTCAAGTTCGGTTTCCCGCTGCTGAATCTCATCGATCATCCGGTTGAAGCTATGCGTGAGCTTGCCAAATTCATCGTTACCTGCAGCGACGATACGGATGCCGAAGTCTCTTTTGTGAGATATCTCCCTGATAGTTTCGAGCAGATTCTGTAGCGGTGCAGAAAAGAGCTTTTGCAGCCATGAGGCCAGCAGGATGACCACCAGGAAGGTTATTGCGGCAACCGTGGCCAGACTGGCCAGATACTCGCTCATATGATCGATGATTCTCGAAGGCCGGTAGATGATGTGAAGCTCTCCGATCAAGTTTTCATGCAATACAACGGGCACGGAGAAATGCCAATGGTTGTGTGACCGGGCTCCTGGCAGGACATCCTGTGGATCGGGTATCTCCACATCATCCTCCTGGTTCGTTTCATGTCGAGCCAGGGAGTCGTGCACCCACTCTGTATCGATACCACCTGGATTGAAAGCGGCAAAGACCCCACTCTTCGGGAGTATGAGAAGCGCTGCCTCGATCTCTGAGCGGATGGAAAGCGAGCCCAAGGTTGATATCGCAGTCTCCCTGTCATTGAACGCCAGGGCCGCAGCGCTGTTCCAGGCAATCACACTGGCCAGTTCGGTCAACTCTTCGCGGGATTTCTGCTGTTCACGATGCCATTCGCCGATGCCGATAGCTGTTGATGAGAGCAGCAGCGTAACAGCCGCGACAATCCCCATCACCAGGATCAACTTGGTGTGGATCGAAGTATCACGCCAACGCTGGATCGCCCAGATTCTACTCATTCCGGTTCTCCACAATGGTTGCCAATCTCAGCAATCTGGAGTTGAGCTTCATACCCGCTTGGCGGACAGCATTGAGATTTACCTTAAGTTTTACCTTTTGTGCCATTGTGATCAGACTGATCATGCCGCCGGTTTCCACGAACTCATCTGTCTCTCCGATGGTCAATATGGGTTGCCCCTCAACGCGCCTGAAGATGTGGGATAGCTTGTGTTGTTCTGTGCGGCTGACAAAAAGCAGATCACAACCTGCAAATTTCATTTCAGTGTCCACCGTTCTTATTCGGAAACGACGTTTGCCAACGGCTCTCCCATCAAGACCGGCAAGACCCCCCCTCACCCTGTCGTTGGTCACAACACATAGATCCAGTGTGCCCGATGACTCGGAAAGTGCCCGTTCGGGCCAGTGAGTAAATCCGGGAAGGTTGAAGATCATGGCCGCTTTGACGGCGTATTCATCAGAGGTGTCGGAACCGGCGATGGCAAAATCGCCTGTGAATGTCATGAGAAACAACAACAGGGAAATCAATCCTCTATCTCTTGCGCGCTTTTGCAGGGTGGGCTGTTTCATCAGTCGAACTGGTAACCCCCAGTTTCAACCAAACACTGGGTTCAACCTCAACAGGTTGGGCGACGGCGAAAGGATAGTCCCACTCCACTGCCGAATTGAACAGATTCTTGAATCCAAGTGAGAGGCTGCCTTGAGGCGAGAAGTGGTGATTCAGACTACCATCCAGACGAAAATGGTCATCGGTCTGGCCAGTAGGAGTATAGAGGGTGGCGGCTTGAGTGCTGTGTCCCGCCTCATACAGCAGGAACAGGGAGAGGTCCGTTTTTTCACTGAAGCGGTAACGGCTGTTGAGCGTGACCTTGTACTCCGGCGCGTACTGCTCGTTGATCTCCCCCCGATAGCGACCATCCTGAACATCGGACTCTTTGTGAAACCAGGTCAAGCCGAGATCAGTATGTAACGCCTGGGTGACGTCCCAACCCAACAGCAGCTCAACCCCCCACAACCGGCTCTCGATGTGGTTGGTATAGGTCTGGTTGAAGCGGGTGAACGGCCCGACGGGTTCGACGGTTATCGCCAACGGGTCAACGAAGGCTTCATCACGGACCTGCCCGTAGAAAGCGCTCAGGTCGAGCGTTCCGTTCCCGGCAAAGCGATTGCGCAGGCCGATTTCGAGGCTTCGGTTACGCTCCGGCTGTAGATCCGGATTACCAATCTGATAGAAGAGACTGAATCCCGCAGCCCCTGCAAATGCCTCGAAATCGGTCTGAGCATAAGAGGGCAACTGCCAGGATTGATTCGCGCTGCCCCAGACCACTGTCTGTTCCGAGAGTTGGTGTGACAACCGCAGACTGTAGGACCAGACTCCATCGTCGTCGGCAAGCAGGCTGAACCGCTCATGGCGTAGCCCGAGATTGAGCGTCATCTGCTGGCTGATTCGGCTTTCGTGGTCGATGGTCAGACTGACCAATGAGTCGCTGATTCTCTCGTCACTCTGGTTGACAAAGGGTTGTGGCCCCATTTCTGAGACGTAGCGACGATAGTTGATACCGAATTGAGTTTGCTGCCACAGGGTGTGTCTAAGCAGATAGCTCGCCTCCAGATCGTAGGTTTTTTGCCGTACATCCTGTGTGCTGGACACAGCCACATCTGTTCCAAAGTCGTAGACAAAGGCCTTGAGAAAGAGCGTGTCTTCCCCGAAATCGCGTAAAATGGAGAGCGTGGCGCTGTAGCTGTGGCTTCCTGCATCCTCAAGGGTACCGGTATAGAGACTCTCCACATCGGATGTGCGCTTCTCAAGCAGCCGCCCGGAAAGAACGGCATGCCATTCGGAGAGATCCTTTTCGTAGTGTGCAGAGAGGTAGCCATTACGGTAAGAAGAGGGGTCATCTGACCAGCCACTACCCCGTTCCAGATGTGCGTTGAGCTTCAATCCGTCGTTTGATACCGTGCCGTGAGTGCGCAGCAGACCGTTATTGCCCACAACACCGCTCACCTGCTTACCTGGATCTGTAGCGGCGGTTCGGGTGATGATATTGACCACGCCACTCGATGAGTTGGTCCCCCAGGCGGTGCCTCCATCGCCCCGGATCACTTCGATCCGCTCAATCTCCTCCACAGCCACCGGCAGCGCAGACCAGAAGGCGTTGCTGGTGACTGGCAGATAGAAGGGATTGCCATCGATGAGTACCAGCAGACTGGTGTTGAAGACCTGCACATCGTTGCGCACCGAAACGGCAGTGAAATCACTTGACAGTTGCTTTACGAAAACGCCGGGAACCCGCGCCAGCAGATCGGGTATGGTCAGCGCCCCCGAACGCTTGATCTCTTTCCTGTTGAGAATATAGCTCGCCGCCGGCAGTTGGAAATGTGACTGAGGCCGCTTGTTCAGAGTGGAGACCTCAATCGCCAACAACTGCTCCAGATTCAGTGCAAACAGATCCATCTCCGAGCCGGACGCTGTTGTCTGTCCCGTGCAGAAAAAGGGAGATAGCATAATCAAGGTGAGAAACTGAAGTCTCTGTTTTTGCATCAATGTCTTACACTCAACTATGGATGACCGGACCGGCCATGCTCTTGCACAACCGGTAGTTCAAAGATGAATTCCGCTCCTCCCTGCGGATGGTTTTGCGCCCAGATCCTACCGCCATGGGCCTCTATGATCTCTTTACTGATCGCCAACCCCAGACCTGTCCCTCCACCTTCACTGCGTGTCTTACTGCTCTGAATAAACTTGTCGAATACCGTCTCCAGCTCATCCTCTGGAATACCAATGCCTTCATCACGCAGACTCAATCGTAGTGAGAGGCACTGGGTTTGATCCTCTTTACGGCGTCCGCAGAGGAGCGTGCCGTTACTGAAGGCGATGGTGATACGCCGACCGGACGGCGTGAATTTAATCGCATTACCCAACAGATTGCCGATGACCTGGCCAATGCGTTGCGAATCGAAACGGCCTCTGGTTTCACAGGTTGGCGGGACAATCTCCAGCGTCAGCGCCCGTTCCTCCAATCTGGCCATCTGCTCGGTTGCACGCTGGTTGACAATTTCCTGAAGATCAGAGGCTGTGTACTCCATCGACATCCGGTCAGACTCCAGCTTTGCCAGATCCAGCAAGCCGTTGAGTAGAAGCAACAGCCGGCCACCACTCTCATTGATGTAGGTGAAGTAGGCCCCAAGTTTTTCCAGAGTCGCCTGGTTCAGACGCTGCATACCCATGCTGGAAAAGCTGAGAATGGCGTGCATCGGCGTACGCAGCTCATGAGACATATTGGCCAGAAAGCGGGACTTCGCCAAGTTGGCTTCCTCGGCCTTAGCGGCGGCCTTGGCCAGTTCTCTCGTACGTTCATTCACTGTCTGCTCCAGATGCAGGCTGTGTTGTTGCAGTTTCTCTTCGATACGCAAGCGGTTGAGTGCTCCGGCGAGGATATCCGCCGCAGCGCTGAGATAGTCAACATCCATCGGATCATATTCTGTCCCGGCATCGAGATAGAGGCTGATCACGCCCTGCGTCCGTCCCTCACTGATCACAGGAATGACATAGTGACCGTGGGATCCCATCCCAGGGAATTGGATCTCATGTCTGGGATCGTCACTGCAGAGGGAGTGAATGGGTTTGCCCAGCAACGCCGCACGACCGCACAGACAGTGGCCGAAGGGTACGCTGGCACAGTGGCTGATAAAATATTTCGCCAGGTTATGCTCTACCGCGAGGGCCAGTTGATCACCTGCTTCGTTGGTCAGGAAGATGGCGCCCTGATCGCGGTTCTTCATCAGTGGCTGGTTCAGCAGTTCTACAAGAAATCGCTGCAATAACTCCTGCTGCTGATGACTCTCCAGAGATATCTCCAGCAACCTGGAGAGACTGGTTCGGCGCTGCATCTCTTGCCTGAGCGCCTTGTGCGATCTTTTCTGCTCAGTGATATCACGCCAGACCGATTGATTGAACTGCCTGCCATCGATCTCGATCAGCTGGCAGATTACCTCCACATTTCGTATCCGGCCATCCTTTGTGCGGTGTTGGGTTTCGAAAACGTCATGACCCTCTTGTTTGATCTTCTGTAGATGTTGTTGCACCTCTTTTGGGGATTCGATGATATCGATATCCGTGATCTTCAATCTTTCGAACTCCTGCCGGGTATAACCGAGATTTTCATGGACAAAACGATTGAACTGAACAAATCCACCATCCTCCAAATCAATCGTTGCTATGGCGTTTGGCGCCAGTTCGAAAAGGGTGCGGTAGCGAATCTCGGACTCCTGAAGACGATGCTCTTGAGCCTTGCGTTCCGAGATGTCATGTGCCGATCCGATCAGACCGGTGGGTACTCCTTCATCGTCCCGTAACAGGGTGACAGTCATCCAGGTTGGAAAGACCTCGCCATTTTGCCTGACATGCCCCACTTCCCCGCTGTACCCCCCCTGGGCAGCGACCTCCTGATTGAAGGGCTCTACATCCCGTTCCATCTGCTCAGGTGTATGGAAGAGGCTAATGTGTCTGCCGGGAAGCTCGTCTGCCGAATATCCGTGCATCCTTGCCCAGGCTTCGTTGGTAGTGCGGACAATCCCGTCCACTCCAGCTATGGCAATACCATCGGGCGACTGCCTGAAGGCGGCCTCCAGGAGTTGATGTTGCTGTTGGGCAGCTTTCTCTTCGGTTAGATCACGCCAGGTGACATGGAGGAGAGTTTCGTCACCGACATGGAGTGTGGTGAGTGTTACTTCACAGGGGAACTCCTCACCGTCGACACGCCGATGCCACCATTCGAAGCGGTGAAAGTGCGATTCCAGCGCCGTGATGATCATTTTCGTCGCCTTTTCGCTGGAGAGGCGGCCGTCAGGTTGTCGTTCCGGCGAGAGGTCAGCCGGGTGTGAGTTCAGTACTTCCGACTTGTCTGCAGCATGCAGCATCCTGACTGCCGCTGGATTACAGTCGATAAATGTCTCACCTTGCAGCAGCAGGATCGCGTCTTCCGAGCGATTGAATGCCTCCTGGTGGATATGCTTGTTATCAAGTTGCAGTCTGCTCTCAGGGGCTGTCATCACTGAGTCACCAGCATTCATTCTTCACTCTGGGCGGATGCTGGATCGCTAATGACAGCGAGCACCCGGTTGCCTTTGCCCAGGTACTTCAGCCGACTGAAGCTAATAAGCCGCGCCAGCGCGATCCCCCGGCCATGGTTATCGCTCCCCCTCTCCACTGATATCTCCAGATAGGGGGTCCAATCAAAACCCTCACCCTGGTCTGTGATATGAACATGGATCTCTCCATCGCGGCGCTCGAATGTTACCTCCACCTGTTTGTTTCGCATCTCTGGCAGCCCGAGGCGTCTGTTGACCTCCTTCTCCCAGTTGCCCGTTTCGTTGAGCCGTCCCTTCTCTTCATGGCCGATCCCGAGGTTTCCGTGTTCCACCGCATTTATCATCAATTCATTGAGCCCGGTGATAACGGTTTCAGGGTCTGGGCAGGCCTGCGCCAATAAGTTAGAGAGATCACGTGCTTCGTTCAGCGAGCGGAATTGAAAACGGCACGATTGCAACAGACCGAGAGTAAATCTGTTGCTGTCCAATGCTCTCCTGATGTTCAGGTAGCGCAGCTGGTCGTTAACCGCCGTTCGTACAATTGAGACCAGCACCTCTTCCCTGAACGGTTTGGTGAGGTAATAGTATGCGCCGGCCTTGATGCCCTCCTCGATATCCTCTTTGGAAGCACGGGCGGTTTGCATAATGACCGGGATCTCTTTCAGGAGCGGATGGTGGTTGATGCGTGAGAGAACATCCATACCATCCATGCGAGGCATCATGCGGTCGAGCAGGATTGCGGCATATCGATGCGGCGCCTGCTCCAGCATCTCCCAAGCGGCTGCGCCATCCTCCGCCGTCTCCCACCGGTATCCGGCATCAGCGGATTCCAGATAATCACAGATGATCGTCAGATTGAGGGGCTCGTCATCGACCACGAGGATAATTTTCTGATCTTGGTTCATTTTTTCCTTCTTTTAGGAGTCTGTCGGACTTAGGATTAATCTACTGCGCTGATGGGAGAGCGGGCCAAATACCCCCGGTTTTTCGTTACGTAGGCTCACTATGCGCCTCAAAATCGTAGAAATTTGTCCTCGCTCTCCCACCATGCTCGCTACGATCACCTAAATCCGACAGGCTCCCAGCCGGAACATCGCCAATGCGCCGGTTTCTTGACGGCTTGTATGTCTTCGGTTAACGCCGTTACCAACGCCGATGAGAAGGCCCTGACAGAGCGCTGTCTCAGTACGTGGGCAGCCAACAAAATGTAGTACCTCACCTATATGCGGCAAATGGATGAAAATCTTTAGCCGGTATCCCGGGTTCCGCAATGAAGGTTGGGAAGAACAGCGGGACTTCACACCCCCCGCCTGTTGGTATAGGGTCATCTTTGTTCGAGGATATTTATCTCACCAACAGGTCCCTGCCGTGAAAAAAATCGCTATTTTCGTCGATGTGCAAAACATCTACTACACCACGCGACAGGCCTACGGCCGCCAATTTAATTATCGGAATCTTTGGCAGCGAGTAAACGCCGGGGGAGAGATTGTTTCCGCAGTCGCTTATGCCATTCATCGAGGTGACGACAAACAACTGAAATTTCAAAATGCACTCAGGAAAATCGGCTTCACAGTAAAGCTCAAACCCTATATTCAGCGGAGTGACGGCTCTGCCAAAGGTGATTGGGACGTTGGTATCACCATTGATGTGATGGAGTCAGCAAGAGACGTTGACACCGTGGTACTGCTGTCTGGTGATGGAGACTTTGATCTACTGCTGAAAAAGATCGATGAGGATTATGGCGTTACTACTGAAGTCTATGGCGTAGCGCCGCTCACAGCCAACTCGCTCATTGATGCCACGAGTATCTATCACCCCATTGACGAAGACCTATTACTCTAACCATTCTGCCGTTGTTTCATCACTCAGCAAACTCAAGCCGTTCTTCAACCGACTCAAGCCCCTTGATTGCGCAGGCCTCATCTTTTTCCCCGCCTGGCGCTCCGCTGACCCCCACTGCGCCAAGTCTGCTTCCCGCTGCATTGATTGGGACGCCTCCCACCATCATCAATATTCCACGAACATGGTTCATTTCCTGCCGGATATCCTGCCGTTTCTCCCTGAATTCCCCGGATTTAAGCCCGGATATCACCACGGCATTCGCCTTCTCCTCGGCGATCTGCAGGGTAAACCTGGAGGCGAGGTCATCCCGTAAAGCAGCACGGATATCCCCGTTGCGATCGACCACAACCGCGCTGACCTGATATCCCCTGGCACGGCAGGCCAAAACTGCTGCATCTGCAATATCACGCGCCAACTCCATGCCGATGATCCTGATGCTGATGGTGTCATCCGCCACCCCCTGGGTTGAGAGAGAGAGTAAAATGAGTAGAAAACAACCAACCAATGAGAGGTTTTTGTACTGTTTCAACATATCTGCGCCCCTGTTTGGCATCGATTTCGAGACCATCCTACAGGTCTCACCAGGATGCCAGAAGGGCAGAAGACGAAGCCACCACTGCCTGTTACAATCCGGGCATGCAACTACCGCTTGTGGATATCAACTCAATTGCCGACAGTTTCCATGACCTCGCCAATGACGTGGCCGAGGCTTACGAAGATGTCGGCCAGCCATCCTCTGGAGATATCCAGCCACCGGATCTCATCATGCAGGCTATGCACAAGCTTTTTGACCTGCTCAGAGCACTCGACAACTGCCGTATCGATTGCGCCCCAATCTCCGAGCAACGCAGGGAAGATCAGTCGACGACGGCAAATCATGACATACATGAACTTGGAGACTACGGCATCAATCTGCTGATCGATATCTCCATCTGCGCCAAAAACCTGAAAATGGAGAGACACAGTCGTGAACTGGAAAATCTCACCTTCCCCCTCGCTATCTGGATAGCCCGCCAATGCGGTGAATTGAGCACCCTGGAACCCGTGGTGAATGCACTGGCGATTCTGGCCAACTCGGTCGGGGAACCTTTACACCTTGAACAACTCTATCTTCTCACCGGGGAGATTCAGGATGCGGTGTCACCGCTATTGCAGAGCGACCGGGACAGGAGCAACCCCAACCGCCCCTGGCGTGTGCTCCTGCTCAACCGTGCGATTATCGCCACTCGCAGTCACCGCAGCGAACTGATGGAAGAGGCATACGGAAATCTCGTGGAAAAACTGCCAGAGGATGCGGCCGGTTTTTTCAGGCAGGGAATGGAGCAGATGGAGGCGCTAAACTACCCGGATAATGTGCGTGATATTGTATTGCGTTACTTTCACAAATGGAGCGCCCAGCGCACGTTACACTAGTACATTATCAATGTAATAATTACCGTAATTATCACGTAGATAAAGCACTAAGGACTCGATACTGGAATGAAGTTTCTAGCCGATTTTTTCCCGGTCATACTTTTCTTTGTCGCATACAAACTGTATGGGATCTACGCAGCCACCGCTGTGGCTATTGCTGCGTCTTTCGTCCAGGTGGGATATGGCTGGCTGCGCCACCGCCATGTTGAGAAGATGCATCTCATCACATTGGGGATCCTGGTTATCTTCGGGGGCCTGACCCTCATTCTGCAGGATCGCACCTTTATAATGTGGAAGCCCTCGGTCATCAACTGGCTTTTCGGTGGAGTATTTCTCGCCAGTCTGTTTGTTGGGAAAAAACCCCTGCTGGAACGAATGATGGGGGGCAGCATTAATGTCCCGTCACTCATCTGGCGAAAGCTGAATACCACCTGGGGGCTCTTCTTCATCCTGCTTGGTTTTCTCAACCTCTACGTGGCCAACGACTTTTTTATTGCCGAACAGGCCCTGATCCTTCAAACAGGCATTACAGAGATCGATTTCGACCAGTGCAGCACCCTGTTTCAGTCAAATGAGTTGGAAATGTGCCTTAATGCAAAGTCTCTTGAAGAGAGTTGGGTAAATTTCAAACTTTTCGGCATGATGGGCCTGACAATGGTCTTCATTATTCTGCAGGCGTTCTACCTGGCGCGTCATATGCGGGATACTGAGGAAACGCCTGAGGAGAATTGAAGCATGTTTTACGCCATCATCGCAGAAGATCATGAAGGGAGCCTTGAGCAACGGCTGAAGACTCGCCCGGATCATCTGCAGCGACTGAAAAAACTGCAACAGGAGGGACGGTTGTTGCTGGCAGGCCCACACCCAGCCATCGATTCAGAAGATCCGGGAGCGGCAGGTTTCAGTGGCAGCCTTGTGGTGGCGGAATTCCCCAGCCTGGAAGACGCCCGCGAGTGGGCCAATAGCGACCCCTATGTAACGGCCGGCGTCTATAACCGAGTGACGGTGAAACCTTTCAAGAAGGTTCTGCCGGGTTAAATGAAGATCCTCGCCGCTCCTACGAACGCCAACTAGAATTCAAACCAAATTTTATCCATCAAAGGTCCAACAATGAAGAAACAACTTCTCGTAACTACACTCTGCAGCGTAGCACTCCTTATTGGCTGCAGCCAAAAAGCCGACAGCAGCGACAATCAGAAAACTGCCGCACCGGCCAGTGAAGAGAAACGCTCTGCGATCCTGCCGCCGACCCATCCCCGTAACGACACGGTGCTGACTCCGGACGTGCTGCTCACCGTGAACGGACAGCCGGTCACCAAACCCATGTACGGCATCTACTTCCAGGATCGTGCCGGCCGCATCCCCGGTGCCGACAAATCCCAGGAGATGCAGATGACGGTGCTCAACGAACTGGCCAATGTGCTGATCGTCGCCCAGGATGCGGAAGCGAAAAAAATTGATAAACGTCCTGAAGTCGCTGCCACACTGGCGCTGCTACGCGCCAAACTGCTGACCCAGACCGCAATTCAGGAGCACGTCAAAGCCAACCTGCCCAGTGATGCGGATCTACAGCAGCTATACGATGAAAAATACGCGGGGAAGTCCTCGGTTGAGTACAAAGCACGGCACATCCTTGTCAAAGAGGAGGCGCAGGCCAAGTCACTCATTACCGAACTGGAACAGGATGCTGATTTTGCTGAATTGGCCAAAACTCACTCTACCGGACCTACGGGTAAAAACGGTGGAGACCTGGGTTGGTTTGATGGAGATCAGATGGTTAAACCCTTCTCCGATACCGTCAAGACGATGGAGACCGGCAGTTATACCAAAGTACCCGTGAAGACCCAGTTCGGATGGCATGTCATTCTGCTGGAAGAGACAAGAGAACAGCCCGCCCTTGCTCTTGAGTCGGTCCGCAAGGCGTTGATGACCGAACTGCAGCAAAAGGTACTCAGCGAGTACATTCAGGGTCTGCGGGCAAAAAGCAAACTCGAATTCAATGAGCAGGCCGGCCTGAAAAAGAGAGAGGAAGGCTGATTGTAACTATTCAGCACAATATGGCGTAGGTCGGATTAGGCGCGCAGTGGCACAAATCTGCTATTTGTCTCAACATTTACGCGCGACGTAATCCGACAAAACTGCGTCGGGTTACGATGCGCGGCAAGCCAAGCCACGAAATTCATGCTTGGCATAGTGCGCATCTAACCCGACCTACAGAAAAACTTGATATTATTCTTGAAATAATCGAGAATCAGGAAACTATTTCTTCTTTTTTACGCCCTCCTATATAATCTATTTTTCTTTATTTTACAAAGCATTAGCAATTGTTAATTCTTTGCAAAAATATGTTAATTCCTATTTATTCCCATAACAGACTGAATTAAAATCCTCCTGCGGCCTAAAACTATTAATTAATAATATTCACGGGGAAGTAAACATGAATAATATTCGTAAACTGCTTGGCGCAGGGATTCTCGGCGCTGGCATGGTGGTTTCTTCCGGCGCATTTGCCGGCACCATGATGATCGATACTTTTGATGTCAAGAATGACGCTGGCTGGCCTGCTATTCAGTTCGCTGCACCTGGAAGCATCTCCCTGACCGACACAGGCGCTGCCCTTGGTGGCGATCGAAACACCACTATCAACATGATTGCAACAGGCGGCAGCCCGGACATGCTCTACGCCGATGTCATCATCGCTGACAGCAAATTCTCCTACAACGCCTTCGATGGTGATGTGGGAAATGCCATCTTCACCTATGATCTGAGCAGTGTTACCGGCATCATTGATGCGCTGAACATCGATGTACTCTCCACCGACCACGGCCTTGATATCTCCTATGACATCGATGGCTCTGGAGGCAGCTTGGCGGCAAACGCCGCTGGCTCATTCAGCTTCGCCATGGTGGGTTTTGATCTGGCAACCGCCAATCTGTTGACTGTGACCTTCGATGCACCTGCTGCACTCGACTTCTCTATCGACAACATCTCTTTCACCACCCCTGCTGTTGCTGCACCCGCTCCTGCTCCGCTGGCGCTGATGAGTCTCGGTCTGGTGGCATTGGCTACCGTTAAGCGTCGCAAAAGCGCTTAATCCAGCCAAACAGGCAGATCCCTATCCCTGATCTGCCGGTATAAAAAAACCCGGGCGGTCTATGACCTCCGGGTTTTTTTATGCTTTCAATGTAGGCCGGTTCAAGCGCAGCGGAACCGGCGACAAGATCCAGCCCGATCCGCTACGCTTGATCGGGCCTACGAGTCGTCCTTGCTATTCATTCTGCCGATACCCGTCATGGGCACTACTGTGGACTGCTGCGGCTCATCCGTATAATAGGGACGCTCCTGAACCGTGCGCCCGGCCGCATCTGCCAACTCCTTTTCCCGCGCTGTAATCAATGCCAAACAGTGACGGATGTCCTGAATGGTGTTCTCCGTCAGGGGGTGCTGCAGACTCCGGTGTTCCGGAGTGGTATCTCGGATGATGGAGGTCAGTACTTTTCGCATGACCATCATGACATCCCGCTCTTTGGATGACGCTTCGCTCATAATTCTTATCTCTTAGATAACTGATCTCATATTTTTTAAGCTTACCGGAATCAAAACCCCGATTACCACCAGTGAATCAAGAAAGCGGCGCCTATCTTCGTAGGAGCCGCGCCCTCGCGGCGAGGCGCCGCTCCTACCTAAGCTGTGTCGTCATTCACTTTGTGCCAGCAATTCGTCCAATTCTGTTTCATCCAGAATCTGGATACCAAGTTTTTCCGCCTTGGCCAGTTTTGATCCCGCCTCTGCACCTGCCACCAGATAATCCGTCTTTTTCGAGACACTGCCGGTCACCTTGGCGCCCAACGCCTGTAACTCAGTTTTGATCTCGTCTCGGGGACGGCTGAGTGAGCCGGTCAGAACTATCGTCTTCCCCTCAAGGGGTTGGGTATGGGTGGGTTCCGATACTCCCTCCTCCCATTTGATGCCCGCCGCACGCAGCCGGTCGATCACCTCCCGGTTGTGCCGCTGTTGGAAAAACACGACGATGTGACTGGCCACGATCGGTCCCACATCGGGGGTCTCCTGCAGCATCTCCTCATCAGCTGCCTCGATGGCGTCCAGACTACCGAAATGGCGGGCAAGCCCCTGAGCCGTTGCTTCACCCACCTCACGGATACCGAGAGAATAGAGGAACCGGGCCAGGGTCGTCCGGCGGCTCTTGGCCAGTGCTTCGAGCAGATTCCGGGCGGATTTCTCCGCCATGCGTTCCAGGCCACTTGCCTGTTCCAGCGTCAGCCCGAAGAGATCGGCAGGGTCATGAACCAGTTCCCTCTCAACCAGTTGCTCCACCAGTTTGTCCCCCAGTCCTTCGATGTCCATCGCCTTACGGGAGGCAAAATGTTTCAACGCCTCTTTGCGCTGCGCAGGACAATAGAGCCCACCACTGCAGCGAGCCACCGCCTCGCCCTCCGGCTTGACCACGTCCGATCCGCAGACCGGGCAGTTTGCAGGCAGCGCCACCTTACGGGTTACTGCCGGACGCCGCTCAACGAGAACACTCGCGACCTCGGGAATTACATCCCCTGCCCGGCGCACGAACACGGTATCGCCCACCCGCACATCCTTGCGTTCGACCTCATCCATGTTATGCAGCGTGGCATTGCTGACCGTCACGCCGCCGACAAAAACCGGCTGCAGACGAGCCACCGGGGTAATTGCACCGGTGCGCCCCACCTGAAACTCGATCGCTTCGACCTCCGTCAGCACCTCCTGGGCAGGAAATTTATAGGCAATGGCCCAGCGCGGCGCACGGGAAACAAAACCGAGAGTTTTCTGCCGGGAGAGGCGATCCACCTTATAGACCACACCGTCAATATCGTATTCAAGACCGTCCCGACGTACGGCGATCTTTTCATAGTAGTCGATACAGCCCTGAGCACCCTGCACTACCTGCAATTCCGGCGACACCGGCAACCCCCACTGTCGCAATCGTAGGATGCTGTCGCTACACGGCATCGCTTATCGCGCCAACCGTGAGAAGATGAATCTGGATAACTCCAAGTGGATTCCAGGCGAAGACTACTATGCAGCTCCAACCTGCGCCACCTGTCACATGAGTGAGACCCGTAAGCAGGGCGTCACCCATAACGTAGGTGACCGTATCAGCTGGAACAACCGTCCTCCTGTCTCCAAGAAGCAGGGCTGGATAGAAGGCACCGCCAGTTGGGAAGATCGTCGCGACAAGATGAAGGATGTCTGTACCTCCTGTCATGAAGAGGGTTGGACCGAAAACTTCTACATCCAGTATGACGGAATGGTCGAGCTCTATAACCGCAAGTATGGTAAGCCTGGGTTGAAACTGATGAAGGCTGCCAAGCCTTTGATCAAGGGACCCAAGTTCTCCAACAAGATCGATTTTATCTGGTTCGAACTGTGGCATCATGAGGGTCGTCGTGCACGTATGGCGGCTTCCATGATGGGGCCGGATATCACTCACTGGGAAGGGACTTACGATCTGGGTAAGAACTACACTAAGCTGGTTCCTGAGCTGAAAGAGCTGGTCGAACACGGCATGCATGGTAGCGATGCTGATGTGAAGGCAGCAAAGAACCTTCAAAGGGTTCTGTCTGAGGTGCTGAATCACGATTCACACAAGTGGTTCCTCGGCAAGATGAGCAAAGCGGATGCTGCAAAGCGTAAGGCCCGTCAGTCAGACTTCAAGAACCGTTACAAAATAAAGCACTAAGTAACGTTCGACGAACGGCTGTCTATTAAGACGTGAAACCCTCCACCCCTTGCGGGGTGGAGGGTTTTTTATTGCTCAATCGTGCAGATGGGTTTGGTGCATTTCAGTGTGTAGGCATGATCAAGCGTAGCGGATCAGGCGATTTTCTAATTCGGAACCTCCCACCCCAGTACCTTGTCCTCGTCGAACCAGACATAACTGTGGAGTTTGGAGGTTGGATGGTAGTACCAAGTGGTAAAAATCTGTTCCTCGACCCGACCAGGCTTACCTAACAGTTTCCGGGTGTCGTCGCTGCCCATCTCTTTCTTGATCCGTTGCCAGAGAATGAGATCTTTCCAACGGTCTTTTGAGCCTGTCTCCTCCATGAGTTGTTCAAGTGCAGTAACCCGGTTTTCCAAATTAGAGATGCGCTGCTTCAGTACCCTCTCATCCGCCAGCACTGGGTTGCAGATCAATACAGAGGCAACGGCTACAATCAGTGTTTTCAATGACTTCATGGGGTGGTCTCTTCACTTATGTGAAAATTCATCATGGTAGTAACCCTTGGGGTTTTTAATCAGGAAGATCGGCGTGGGTTTTGAACCCTGCTGAATGCAGGGTTCAGAGAGAGGTATATAGTCTTTTCTGTGCGTATCGGCGGTGCCTTGTTAATGCTTTGCACTTACAGGGGGGGGGCGGCCTCTTCAGTCAACTGTCCATGATTTGCCCCCATCACACTCTCTCTCTTATGTGCATCTTCCATATTCATCTTTTCCATTTTTTTCTGAATAGCTACCTTGTATTCCATCGCAAGTTTCTGTTTGGGGTCCAGCGCCAATGCCTGGTCCAGCATTGCCACCGCGTATTCGAGGGCGCCTGAATGCTCATAGAGGAAGGCCAGGGAAATAAACAGTTTTGGATCCTCTGGGGAGAGGGTGATCGCATCCTGCATGGTGCGGATCCCATTACTGTAGTCTTGCTTTAACAGATAGACTCCCATCAGTTTACGATGAGCTTCCAGTGATTGAGGATCGTTTGCTATGACTTGTTTCAGGATTGCTGCAGATTGATCCAGCAACTCGGCCTTTTCAGAGGAGTTCATTTCCAATGGAAGTGCCTGGGAATAGAGCTTCATCGCTTCCGCAATTTCTGCATTGTTTTTAGGGTTTTCAGCGGAGGCAGCCGCCGTTTGAGAAAGTGTCAGGGTTAGTGCAAATAGTGTGTGCGCAATGATCCCGTAGATCGTTTTCATTACTTTCCTCCTATGCGAGCCTCTTTATAATGGGCTTTGGTTGAATCTGAGAGCAGAGTCTATACTAAATTGCTGAGTGGTGTTCGACCAGGAATGCAAATGTACTGACCAATCCACGAGTTCAGAACCATGACAGCGGACAGAGACACGGCCCTGAACCTGATGCTCAGGGCCGTTTTTATTGTCACAGAAGATCGTATTGATCAATGATCAGAGTTGGATTTACTTTCCTGCTTCAACTGCTGCTGGATATTTTCGGGTACCGCCTCATAGTGGCTGAACTCAATGCTATAGTTACCCTCCCCGCCAGTGATCGCCTGCAGTTCGGTACCGTAGCTCTGTAGTTCCGCGAGAGGTACCTCGCCCTTAATGATGATTTGATTATTTCTGCCGCTGTCGGTGCCGCTGATATGCCCCCTTTTTCCGGACAGATCGCCGGACAGATCACCCATGAATGCGCCAGACGTGGTGATCGAGATATTAACAATAGGCTCCAGAATGACGGGTGTGGCCTGTTCAACCGCAGCGATAAAAGCCTTCTTTCCCGCAGTGGCAAAGGCGATCTCTTTGGAATCCACGGCGTGGTATTTTCCATCATAAAGGGTCACCCGGATATCCTGCATGGGAAAACCTGCGATGGCGCCTTCACTGATTGCCTGCTGCACCCCTTTTTCAATTGCAGGAATGAACTGTCCTGGGATGGCACCGCCAACCACTTTGTTGACGAACTCATACCCACTGTCTCGCTCCATGGGTTCGATACGCAGAAATACCTCACCGAACTGTCCGGCGCCACCTGTCTGTTTTTTGTGCTGATGCTGACCTTCTGCGGGACGGGTGATGGTTTCCCGGTAGGCAATGCTGGGCAGATGGGTTTCAACGTCCACATGGTATTGATTGTGTAGTCTTTGCAGCAATACCTTCAAATGCAGATCACCGAGGCCCCGCATGATGGTTTCGTTGAGGGATGTGTTGTGCTCGACATGAAAGCATGGATCCTCATCCTCCAGTTTGTGCAGGGCGTCACTCAACTTCTGTTCATCCCCGCGCTTGGAGGTGCTGATCGCCAAGCCAAACAGTGGCAGGGGACATTCAATTGATCGGAGGTGGAAATGGTCCTCGTCGTGCGAGTCATGTATGACTGCATCGAAATGGATATCGTCGATCCTGGCCACAGCACAGATATCGCCGGGAATGGCTCTTTCCATCTCACTCTGCTCTTTGCCCTGCAGACGCAGCAGATGGTTTGCCTTAAAGGGTTTTCTGGCGTTGCCGATGAATAGCTGGCTGTTGGGTCGCAGGGTGCCCTGATGAACCCTGAATATTCCCAGCTTTCCACGATAGGGATCGTTGATGATTTTGAAGACGTGGGCCAGTGCATGCTTTCCCTGGTCGGTTGAGACCTCGATCGGGGCCATGTCTGCACCTTCACCCTTCATGAATTCTGGTGGATTGCCTTCGGTTGGGTCGGGCATCAGTCTTGCGAAGAACTCCAGCAGTGCATCAATCCCGGCTCCATTTTGTGCTGAGACAAAACAGACCGGGATCAGGTGGTCTTCGCGCAGTGCTTTTTCGAAGGGGTCGTGCAACTGCTCAGGCGCCAACTCTTCGCCCTGTTCGAGATAGAGTTCCATCAGCGCCTCGTCGACCTCAACGACCTGGTCGATGATGCGGCTGTGGGCATCAGCAACAGACGAGAAGTCCGTCGTTTCCCCGCCCGGCTGATAGAAGCAGTCGATCACCTTGGAACCATTCTCGGCCGGCAGATTGATAGGCAGGCAGTTGTCGCCAAATGTCTCTTTGAAGCTCTCCATCAAGGCTTCATAATCGATATCATCCTGATCAATTTTATTGACGATAATGATACGGCAGAGATTGCGTCTTTTAGCGGCTTCCATCATGCGCAGGCTGACTGATTCGATACCGCTGCTGCCGTTGATCACGATAGCGGCAGTCTCCACTGCAGGCAGGATGCTGATGCTGCGCCCGAGAAAATCGGTATATCCTGGGGTGTCAATAATATTGACCTGTCTGCCTGCACTGCTTAAATGAGTGATAGCAATGTCAAGAGAGTGCTGAAATGATTGCTCCTGTTCATCATAGTCACAGACGGTGTTCCCGTGCTCGACACTGCCGGCGCTGCTGATGGCACCGGATTTCAGCAGGAGTGATTCGATAAGTGTTGTTTTTCCGGATCCTGCATGCCCGACAAAAGCGATATTGCGGATGTCTTGGGTGGCGTAGTTGGCCATGGTACCTCCTGTCAAAATATTCAAGGGTCTGATTCGACCCCCTATAATGAAGATTGCAAGAGTATAGCAACGGGCCGTATGAGTTGAATTGAGTTCAGGCAGTTAAGTGAGAGATATTCCGGGTATGAACAGAGAGAGTCGCGGCTGGAGCTCATGGTAGGCGATCCGGGTAAAACCAGGCAGAGGTGCAACTGGGTAATGCATGTTGATATGGATGCCTTCTTCGCCTCGGTGGAACAGCGCGATAATCCGGAGTTTCGCCATCGACCGGTGATCGTTGGGGCCTTGCCGGGCGGTCGTGGTGTGGTTGCCACCTGTTCCTACGAGGCCCGTGCTTTCGGCATTCGTTCCGCCATGCCGATCTCGGAGGCTTGGCACCGCTGTCCCGGTGCGATCTATCTGCGGCCGGATATGCCACGCTACGTGGAGGCATCCCAGAAGATCATGCAGGTTCTGCAATCCATCTCTCCGGTGGTGGAGCCTGTCTCCATCGATGAGGCCTATCTTGACGCCTCAGGGCTGGAGCGCCTGAACGGAGAGCTGGAGTCGATCGCATCCCTGGCCCGGCAGAAGATTCGCGAGACAGTGGGATTGAGGTGCTCAGTCGGCATCGGTCCCAACAGGCTGATTGCCAAACTGGCTTCGGAATACCGCAAACCCAATGGTCAGACGGTTGTTCGGCATGAGGACGTGCTGGCCTTTCTAGATCCCATGCCGGTCTCGAATCTGCGCGGCGTGGGAAAACAGACCGACAAAATCGTACAGAAACTGGGCATTCAGACGGTCCACCAACTCAGACAATACCCACTGGAGATACTCAGCGCTCATTTCGGCCGCAAAGGAGGACGCCATCTCTACGATCAGGCGCGTGGGATCGCCTCCAGCCGTGTCGGGGGAACGCAAGGGCGTAAGTCTATCTCCAAGGAGACGACTTTCAAGCGTGATGTCACCTGTCCGCGGCAGTTGCGGGAGCAGCTGCGGCAACTGTCGGCAGAGGTGGGGCGTAGCGCCCGGCACAAGAGCCTCAAGGGTAGAGTGGTCAACCTGAAGATACGCATCGAGGGCTTTGAAACCCACACCCGTCAGTGCAGGCTGCCCAGTGCGGTAAACGCCGATGGGGAGATCTTCGGGCATGCCTGGAAGCTCTATGAGCAGAGTGGTCTGGCAGGGCGTTCGGTTCGATTGATTGGCGTCGGCATCAGTGATTTTGGCAGTGAGGAGTCCATGTCAGATCTTTTCGAATCGAGCCGTGAGAGAGAGGAAAAACTCTATTCCACCATGGATGAGATAACGGATAAATATGGTATCAATGTGTTGTCGCGTGGCATACGCAGATAACTCTTTTCTAAAGTCATGGCATGGATATGAAACAGCAACCGGGGCCAGGTTGGCCTCAAAATCCGACAGGCTTCTGGTTGAAATATGTCCGATAAATTGGCGCAGGGAGATGAGATACCCCTGAGAATCGAGGTCTGTGAGCAGATCGATGAGATTGACGCGCTGCAATGGAATGGACTCGTCAGGGATAGCCACCCTTTTCTGAAACATGAATTTCTAAGCGCACTGGAGCGCCATAACTGTGTCGGTCCAACCTTTGGGTGGCTGCCTAAACATCTGGTCGCATGGCGTGGGGAGGCCTTGGTGGCAGCCATGCCGCTCTACCTGAAACACAACTCCTATGGGGAGTTCGTTTTCGATCATGCGTGGGCCGATGCCTATCAGCGCCATGGCATGAGCTACTACCCCAAGCTGGTCAGCGCTATCCCCTATACTCCCGCAACAGGAGAGAGGGTAATGACCGCGGCCGGGCTGTCGCTTGATCAGATATTGCCGCAATTTTACCAGCGGGCAGTGGAACTCACTGCTGAACTTGGCGCCTCCTCGTTGCATCTACTGTTTGTCACGGAAACAGAGAGCCGCCTGATGGGGTCACTCGGCATGATGGAGCGGTTGGGTGTGCAGTTTCACTGGCATAACCGGGAGTATGGCAGTTTTGAGGATTTTCTCGCATCGCTGACGGCTAAACGACGGAAGAATATCAGGCGGGAACGTCGTCGGGTCAGCGAGGCCGGACTCCATTTTCGGGTGTTGAACGGTGCTAAGGTGAGCGTCGATGAATGGCGGATTTTCTCCCGTTTTTATGCCAAGACCTTCGACGAACGTTTTAGTCTGGCGACACTCAATGAAGGGTTCTTTATTGAGATTGGCAGGACCATGGGAAATCATGTGATCCTGGTGTTGGCTTATGAGGGTGAGCGCTGTGTGGCGGCCTCGTTGATGTATCGCAGTAATACAGTGCTCTACGGACGCCATTGGGGATGTAGTCATGAGTACGACAGCCTTCACTTTGAGACCTGTTACTACCAGGGTATCGAATACTGCATTCGGGAAGGATTGCAGTTGTTCGAACCCGGAGCACAGGGAGAACATAAAATCTGGCGGGGTTTTCTGCCCAGTTTCACCCGGTCACGCCACTGGATTTTCCATATGGGTTTCAGGGAGGCAATCGGCGATTTCCTGGGTCGTGAGGGACCGGCTATCCAGGATTACAGGGCAAATCTGCAACAGAGTTCTCCCTACAGGCAGTAGCATGAGCGGTAGAGAGTTCTGGCGGATGAGTCGATGGCGGCGGCGAAAATGAGTGTTTGATTGTGCTAACGGCTTGCCTTCAATAAACTTTGCCCAACGATACTGGTCAGTTTTCAGGCTGGTTTGATCAACTCTGACTTTTTCCAGGATAAGCGATGGAAATCAATGTTACGACTCAGGTGATTCTGCTTGGAGGTGTGGTTGCCTCCATCATGGGCTTTGTGGCGGCCAAAACCAATTTTTGCACCATGGGTGCAGTCTCCGACTGGATCAACATGGGGGATACCAACCGTCTGCGTACCTGGTTTTTGGCTATGGTGGTGGGCATCGTTGGTGTGATGGTGCTTGAAGGCCTCGGTCTGTTGAGTCTCGATTCCACCCGGCCGCCCTATCGCAGCAGCATGTTCCCTCTGGTCGACTACATTCTGGGCGGATTGATGTTTGGTGTCGGTATGACCCTGGCCAGTGGTTGTGGTAATAAAACACTACTGCGCATCGGGGGCGGTAATCTCAAATCGATTATTGTCTTTTTGATTGCCGGGACGATGGCTTACTTCATGACCCACACGCTCTCTGCCGATACGGATAAAACGCTATATTCCATCCTCTTCTATCCATGGACACGCTATTTAACATTGGATTTGCCCGCCAACCAGGATCTGGGCAGTCTGCTGGCTGTCATTACCGGCGCAGATGCCGGCATGCTGCGTCTGGTGATGGGCGGATTGCTGGCTACGATTATCTCTTTTATTATCTTCCGCTCCGCTGATTTCAGACGTAGCGGGGAGATACTCCTGAGCGGTTTGGTCATAGGTATCTGTGTTCTGTTTGCCTGGTATATCACCGGTAGTCTGCTGTTTGGGGAAGAGGGTACCTGGCTGGAGGCAACAGAGTGGTTGGAGGGTGATGAGCGCCCGGTGGGGGTCGGTGTTCAATCATTTACTTTTATCAACCCGATGGGAGAGACGCTTGCCTACATGGCAAATCCCGGCAATAGTCTGCTGATCACCTTCGGGGTTGGCGCCCTGGTGGGTGTGTTGCTTGGAAGTTTTGCCTATGCGCTGGTGAGCCGAAGTTTTCGTATCGAGTGGTTTTATGATCTGCGTGATTTCATCAATCACGCCATCGGTGCCGTGTTGATGGGGGTGGGAGGCGTGTTGGCGGTTGGTTGCACTATCGGCCAGGGAATCTCCGGTGTTTCAACACTTTCCCTTGGATCGATGTTGGCGTTGGCCTCCATTATTCTTGGCAGTGCGCTGACCATGAAGATCCAATACTACAAACTGGTCTATGAAGATGAGGCGACTTTCCCTGCAGCGCTGCTGAGCGGAATGGTTGATCTGAAGTTGCTGCCGGAGCAGTTGAGAAAACTCGAGGCGGTCTGATTGCTGCCACCGGCACAGAGCTATCCTTGGATATTCTCCCTGCACTCCCGAAGCAGATAGCGATAGGTTTCAATCAGGTTGCGCTCAAGGGGCGTCAATGCGGGCGTGAGACGCGTGATCTCATGTTCGTAATAGCGAATTTTATCAACAGGCGCCAGATCCATCGGATGGACAGGCGTCTCTTCGGCAGTGTATGCCGGTACTGTTAGCGCCATTGAAGGGCTCATACCTAAATCCCCTACTACTTCATGTGATGCGCATTGTGAACTGGGTCACAATCCAAGACAAGAGTCGCAAGCCGGTTATATGAATAAATATCCTGTGATATTCCCTGAAATGTGTATGAAATTCATGTTGGTGGCTGTAAAAAATTGTGTCTGTGGTTAGCAGGCTACTTTCTTGGCAGAGGTGCGGATGTCGGCTTCATTGGAACGTTTGATCGAAATAATGGCCAGGCTTCGCGACCCGGAGAAGGGGTGTCCCTGGGATCGCGAACAGACCTTCGAAACCGTGGTTCCCTATACCATCGAAGAGGTCTATGAGGTTGAGGACGTCATACAGCAGGGAGATATGCCTGGACTCTGTGAAGAGTTGGGGGATCTGCTGTTCCAGGTCGTCTTTCACGCCAGGATGGCCGAAGAGGCAGGCGAATTTGTCTTCGATGACGTTGTCTGTGCGATAAATGACAAGATGGTTCGGCGTCATCCCCATGTTTTTGCGGAAGAAAAGCCAGGGGATCGGCACCAGCAACGCCAGGCTTGGGAGGGCCACAAGTCACTGGAGCGTAAGAAAAAAGCCGGAAATAGTGACTCAGGGGCATTACATGGCGTTGCCACAGCCTTGCCGGCTCTGATGCGCGCGGAGAAACTGCAAAAGCGAGCGGCCAGAGTCGGTTTCGACTGGCCGGATATAGCGGGCGCCAGCCAGAAGATAGGTGAAGAGCTGGCGGAGTGCCAAGCCGCACTTCAAAGCGGTGTGAAACAGGAGATCGAAGAAGAGGTTGGCGATCTGCTGTTCAGCTGCGTTAATCTTGCCCGTCATGCAGGCGTGGATGCAGAGAGTGCCTTGCGGCATGCCAACCGCAAGTTTTCCAGCCGTTTCACCTACATGGAGGGTCGGCTTAGAGAGCAGGCGAAGGCCATTCGGCAGTTCTCAATGGAGGAACTCGACCAGTTGTGGGAAGAAGCTAAATTGACGGGCGCAGGAGAGAGAACAACATGAAACGTGAGATGAAGGAAACAGAGGGGTACCTGCGGCATATCAGAGACTGCAATCACTGGAATCCGGAGAATTTCCGGCCATTCTATATCGAAGACAGGCGTGTCGGCAGGCTGAAACCCAAGATGGTGAAAGCGCTCGCTCAGTGGCCGGAGCTGTTTTCTGTGAGTGAGAATCGCGTCAATTTCACTAGTGAAATCAGTGGGATGGATGATCGCACCCAGGTGCTGGACGAAACAGTGAATGCACTCGTGGAGCAGGGGGTCATCTCCCATAGCCACGGGGAACGATACCCTGTTACTGCGTCTGGCCGGGAGGATGCCTTCGCAACTATAGACCGGACAGCGGCCCCCTATTTTGGTCTCTGCGCCTACGGCCAGCATCTGAATGGTTTTGTGCGGAGTGGGGAAGGCATCAAACTCTGGATTGCCCGGCGAGCCTCAGATCGTAAGATCTATCCAGGTAAACTGGACAATATGGTGGCTGGCGGCCTGCCGCAGAACCTGGGTCTTGCGGAGAATCTGCAGAAGGAGTGTTGGGAGGAAGCTGCGGTACCCTGTGAACTGGCTCTCAGCGCGATTCCTGTTGGCGCACTAACCTATTGTCGGGAAACGGAAACAGGATTAAAACCGGATACGCTATACTGCTATGATCTGGAACTGCCGGAGGATTTCGTGCCGCAAAACAGAGACGGTGAGGTTGAGACTTTCTACCTTATGAATCTGGAAGAGGTAGCGCGGATCGTGAGGCAAACCGATGAGTTCAAATTGAACTGTAACCTGGTCGTCATCGATTTTTTGATCAGGCACGGTTTTTTGTCCCCCGGTACGCCGGATTATCTGGAGATCGTTGAGGGATTGCATGAGAAGTTGTAACACTTCTCGAAAAGTGCCTTGATTCCTCCATGGAGTGGCACAAGATTTTATTAAGCCAACAACAGACTCTCAGGAACCTGCACCGCAGGATTGAGGTCGAACGTAGAATTGATTTGTGTTTTTTCAGCGGCCTGCTGAATTTAGATCCCATACAGGTGGATGAATGATTTTTTTTAGGAAGAGTGTCTATACCCTGCTTGCGCTGTTTCTCGCGTCTTCTCAGGCGTGGGGTGAAAGACGTGTCCTGCCACTCGATGAACTCAAGCCAACTCAGCAACATCGTCAGTCCACCATGATCATTCTGAAGGTGATAAACAAGTATCACTACAAGAAAGCGAAGCTGGACGATGAGATGTCTGAGCAACTACTGGATCGTTACCTCGATTCGCTCGACCCCAACCGATCTTTTTTTACTGCCAAAGATATCGAAGGGATCTCCCTGTACCGGGATAAACTCGATAACTATCTGCTGAATGCCCGGCTGGAACCGGCATTTGCGATATTCCGCATCTATCGGAAGCGGGTCGATGAGGCGGTCGAAACTGCACTCAAACTGGTGGACACCGGTTTCGATTTTTCGATTGATGAGGTCTACCAGTTCGACAGGGAAGATGCGCCTTGGGCCCTAACCCGGGCTGAATTGAAGGATATTTGGCGTAAACGGGTCAAAAATGACTTTCTGAACCTGCGTTTGACCGGCAAGGAAGACGATGAGATTCGTAAAACTCTGAAAAAACGCTATGAAGGTCTGCAGCGCAGGATCAGCCAGTTTGATTCAAACGACATCTACCAGGCTTTCATCAACGCCTACACCTTGAGTCTGGAACCTCATACCAGTTACATGTCGCCCAGCACTTCAGCGAACTTCGATATCAGCATGCGCCTCTCTCTGGAAGGCATAGGCGCCGTATTGCGCATGGATAATGAGTTTACTGTGGTGCAGAAAACAGTGGCCGGAGGCCCCGCAAAATTTAGTGGAGATGTGCATGCCGGTGACAGGATTGTCGGGGTTGGCCAGGGGCTCGAGGGCGATATCCTCGACATTATTGGTTGGCGCCTGCAGGATGTGGTGGAGAAGATTCGTGGACCCAAGGGTACGGTCGTACGATTGCTGATTCTGCCGAAAGATGCCGGTTCCGGAGGCAAAACCCAATTGGTGACACTGGTTCGCAACAAGATCAAGCTGGAGGAACAGGCCGCAAAGAGTTCGGTGATCGACGGTTTGGATGGGATGGGAAAGCTGCGCATCGGCGTGATTGAGGTGCCGACATTCTATCGGGATTTTGCGGCGGAAGGGCGGGGGGAAGAGAATTTTCGCAGTACCACAAGAGACGTGCGTAAGCTGATTACCGAGTTGAAAAAAACCGGTGTGGATGGCGTCGTTATCGATCTGCGCCAGAATGGCGGCGGCTCCCTTTCGGAGGCGACCGAGCTGACGGGAATCTTTATAGAAACAGGCCCCGTGGTGCAGATCAAGGACGCCTTCGGGAAGATCGAAGTGGAGCGGGATTCCGACACAGGTATTGCATACGATGGTCCGCTGGCGGTTTTGGTGGACCGCAACAGTGCATCAGCCTCTGAAATCTTTGCTGGTGCCATCCAGGACTACCAGCGGGGTATTGTCATCGGCGAGCCGACTTTTGGAAAGGGTACAGTGCAGACGCTGGTCGATCTGGGGCGTTTTGTACCGAGCAATGAGGATGACCTCGGCAGACTAAGGCTGACTATGGCGCAATTTTTCCGCATCAACGGCGGTAGTACCCAACACCGTGGTGTGGTTCCGGATATCCTCTTCCCAATGGCCTGCTACTCGGCCAAACATGGCGAGCGCTCTTTGGATAATGCGCTACCCTGGGCGCAGATCAAGGCAGCCAGCTATGCCCCAAAAGGGGTTAACGCAGTCTCCCACCTGTTGGATCGCCATAAGGGCCGAATCTCTAAAGATGCCGGTTTCCAGATGCTGCTTGAGCAGGAGAAGCGCATCGAGGAGATTGAAGAACGTACCGAAATCACCTTGCTGGAGCGTCGACGCAAACTAGAGTGGGATCAGCGTGAAAAAGAACGGATGGACCATAAAAACCGCTTCCGTATCGCAAGCGGAATGGAGTCCATCAAAACGGATCGTGACCGGGATGACCATAATGACGAGGCCGATAAAGCCGAGAGAGAAGCCGCCAGCCTGATCCAACTCAATGAAACCGCAAGAATACTAGCGGATTCGATTCATTTGCGAGCGCCAAGAGCCGTGATGCGCTAAATGGTCGAGGCGGTTCGTTCCCCGACAGTCCCCTAAAACAGCTGCACCTCCCCCTCATCCACTGAACCCTGGGTGATCGCTGTCTCATCCATGTCGCCGAAATGTTTGTCGGCGGAGGAGAGCAGTGCCTGCAATTGTTGAGTCCGTTGCTGGAAACCCGCTGCGTCCAGTTCCCCTGATGAATGCTGAATTGTGATTACGTCGTGCAGATAGCGCTCCATCTTCCGGGAACGGTCTCCTATCTGGATTAGCAGTTGATTGACGATGTCTTCGAACTGAAGGGAGATGATACCCTCGATAACGAGATGATGAATATTCTCGGAAATTCCCGCAATCGATTGTGATTGATGTGAGGCCTTGTTGTTGAGCCCCTGGATCTCATCCCACATTAAGGCAACACTCTCCTGAGATTTGGCAGCAACACTGAGATCGGTGTTGGTCGCTTTTTCCACCGCAGCGTCGACGGTTTTGATCGATATTTCAATTTCCGACAGTAGTGAGCGAATCTGTTCACTGAATTGACTGGTTCGCTGCGCCAGACTCCGGACTTCATCTGCCACCACCGCAAATCCACGACCCGCCTCGCCCGCCCGGGCTGCCTCGATTGCGGCGTTGAGGGCCAGCAGATCTGTCTGTGCGGTGATGGTGTTCACGTCGTTCAGCAGGTTGCCAACCCCCTCAATCTGCTGGTTCATTCTGCCAAACTCGACGGCGATCTGGTCACTGGCGCTCTTGAGGTCAGTCACGGTATTGACGAAGCGGCTGATGAGCTGTTCCGTCTCGAGGGTGAATTTCTGTATACCCTTGGCCTGCTCTTTCTGATCATCGCTCGAAACCAGCACCAGGAGTTCATCCACCATCTCCTTTAACTTCTCCCGCTGGCCAGTGGATTCGTGCTCCAGTCCGGTCAGGCTTCCTGAGAGACGCTGGGTAGCGTTAGTCATGATATTTCCAGCCTGCTCAATGGAATTCCGCAAGATATTGAATTGCCGGGAACTTTTCCCCATTGCCTGGTTGGAGTTTACTTCATAGTCGCGGATGGCGGCTGTCAGAGACTCCTGGGCCAGTCGTCTCATGCGTTTGTATCGAGCCCTGATGCGTTGTCCCCAGAGGATTGCAAACACAAGCAGAGGCATACTGATCAATAGCAGCCAGCGTGTGGTAGTTGAATCAGGTGAAAGAAATGCCGTGGCAGTTGCGATAATGAGCAGGGCTATCGCTGCCCAAACCAGTACTCTGTCAATATTATTATTCATGTCTGAAACCATTTTCGCCTTATTATCGTAATACTATCGGCCAAAGAGGAATAAACTTCAGTTTATTATTTTAAATCAGTATGGCGATGACCGGAAAAAATATCAGTGTTTGATAATAAACTGCGAGTTATAATCCCCGGTCTTTTAAGATGCCCTAAGGTTTGCGCGGGTCTTGTACAAAAAACTGGAACAGCGGCTGCTTCGACTAGTGCGGGACCGATCGACAGATCTCCTGCGTGGGGGACTCGTTGGCCTGGAAAAGGAGAGTTTACGGGTTTCCAGTAGCGGGGGAATCTCCCAGGCAGCGCATCCACTGAATCTTGGTTCTCCCCTGTGCCATTCCTATATCACCACGGACTACTCAGAGGCGCTGACAGAGTTCATTACGCCGCCTTTTGCCGACAGAAAACAGCCTCTCGAATTTCTTCGCGATGCCCAGAAATTTGTCTACGATCATCTGGAGAATGAATTGCTTTGGGCCACCAGCATGCCCTGCGTGGTCGAGGGAGGGGCGCGCATTCCGCTGGCCCGCTATGGCGCCTCTAATGCGGGTACCATGAAAACGGTCTATCGACGGGGACTGGGGCATCGTTATGGACGTGTGATGCAGGTCATTGCCGGCGTGCATTTCAACTATTCGCTGCCTGAGCGCTTCTGGCCCCTGTTTCAGGAGCAGGAGGGGAACCAAGGGGATCTACAACGATTTATCACAGAATCCTATTTCGGCATGCTGCGAAATCTGCAGCGTTTCGGATGGCTGATTCCCTATCTGTTCGGTGCCTCTCCCGCTGTCTGTAAATCGTTTTTGGGTGGCCGTGCGACCAATCTCAAATCCTTCGATAAATACACCTACTACTATCCCTATGCCACCTCCCTGCGTATGGGGGATATCGGTTACCAGAACAGCAAGGAGCAGGGGACGGGCATCAAGGCCTGCTACGATTGTCTGGACGCCTATATCGAGACCCTGGGACGGGCCACCGAGACAGCCTGCCCAATCTACCGGATGCTTGGAGTCAAAGTGGATGGCCGTTACGAACAGTTAAACGCCAATATTCTGCAGATCGAGAACGAGTACTACAGTACCGTTCGTCCAAAGCAGATTCCGGATGGCCTGGAGAAGCCGATTCTTGCCCTGCAGCGCAGAGGGGTGCGATATGTCGAACTCAGGTCATTGGATGTCAATGCCTTCCATCCACTGGGCATAGATGAGCAGCAGATCTATTTTCTGGAAGCATTCATGCTGTTCTGCCAACTGCTCGACAGCCCGTCGATCAATGTCTTCGAGCAACGGGAGATCGATCGCAATGAAGGGGCATCTGCTCACCGTGGGAGAGATCCTGAACTTTTTCTGCAGCGGAATGGCCGGGAGATACGTCTGCGTGACTGGGCGCTTGAGATCTGTGAATCGATGCAGGCGGTATGTGAAATCCTGGATCAGGGAACAGGTGTACGAACCTACGGCAGGGCGCTTGAACAGCTTAGTGAACGGGCGCGGTATCCCGAGTTGACGCCTTCTGCCAGGATGTTGGCAGAGATGCGGGAAAACGGAGAGAGTTTTTTTGAATTTGCCCAGCGAATCTCCCACAACCATCAGAACTATTTTTTAAAGCAACAGCTTTCTGCTGAACGGCAGCGGGTATTCACCGAAGAGGCGGAGCGTTCCTGGGAACAGCAGCGTGTTATCGAGTCAGCGGATGAGATCTCTTTCGATCAATTTCTCGCAGACTACTTCTCCCAGCAGTGATTGACACATATTGATGCCGGAGCTAATCTTCCTGAAGCGCTGATTTTTCTCAAATTGCGGGCGCTTGATAAATACCGCTAAAGCGAGGGTATCTGCTTTAGCCGCCGTTGGGCGGTTTTTTTGTTTAGGTCGCTTAGATCCGGCAGCACCCTTGTTGATCGCACTACGACAGGAGTAAAAGATGCCGATAGATGACCCAACTCTCTGGGAGTTTGCCACCCAGGCAATCCGTACAGGACACACAAGAACAGCAGAGGGGGAGCATGGTGAACCCATCTTTCCCACCTCCAGCTTTGTTTTCAGCAGTGCCGCGGAGGCGGCGGCAAGATTCAGCGGAGATGAGCCGGGCAATATATATGCCCGCTTCACCAATCCCACAGTACGCACCTTTGAAGAGCGTTTGGCGGTGCTGGAGGGGGGCGAATCCTGCGTCGCCACCGCTTCCGGTATGGCGGCAATTCTTGCCACCTGCATGGGCCTGCTCGAAGCGGGGGACCATATCGTCTCTTCACGCAGTATTTTCGGAACCACCACGGTACTTTTCAATAAATACCTAAGCAGGTTCGGCATAAAAACCAGCTTTGTTGAACTCAGTGACCTGGGCGCCTGGGAACAGGCGATTCGCCCGGAGACAAGGCTGCTGTTTCTTGAAACCCCATCGAATCCGCTCACCGAAATCACTGATTTGCAGGCCCTTGCGGCATTGGCTCACGCGCACGACTGTCTGCTCGTGGTGGATAACTGTTTCTGTACACCCGCCCTGCAGCGGCCGTTGGAACTGGGCGCTGATATTGTGGTGCATTCGGCCACCAAGTACCTGGACGGACAGGGCCGTTGCATTGGCGGTGCGGTAGTTGGTGACAGCAAACTCGTTGGAGAAGAGGTGTTTGGTGTACTGCGTACCGCCGGTCCGACCATGAGTCCTTTCAACGCCTGGGTGTTTCTGAAGGGCCTGGAGACGCTGCAACTGCGTATGTTGGCCCATTCGCAGAGTGCTCAGGTTTTGGCAGAGTGGCTTGAGTTGCATCCGCAGGTCGCCCGGGTCCACTATCCGGGGCTGACTTCCCATCCCCAATATGAGATAGCACTGCAACAACAGCAGGCAGCGGGGGGGATTCTCTCCTTTGAACTCAAGGGTGGTCAGCCGGCGGCCTGGTCTGTGATCGATGCGACGAACATGCTTTCGATCACAGCCAACCTTGGAGACACCAAGACGACGATCACGCATCCTGCCACCACCACCCACGGGCGCCTCTCCGATGAGGAGAAAGCTGCCTCTGGTATCTCTGCCGGGTTGCTGCGGATCGCCGTGGGACTGGAGAGCATTGCCGATATCCAGGCCGACCTGGCTCGCGGCCTGGATGCCCTCTGATGGAGAAGGCCACAGCCGAACTCAAGGCGATGTGGGATCAGCGCCACGCTGATCCCGACAAGCAGCCATCGGCAGCTGAAGTGCTGTTGGAGAACCTTCATCTGTTGCCTGAAACAGGAAATGCGCTGGATCTGGCCTGCGGGTTGGGTGGTAATGCACTGGAACTGGCCAGATCCGGCTTGGAGGTCAGCGCATGGGATATCTCCAGCGTTGCGGTTGAACGGTTACAACATCTGGCGGCTTCAGCTGGGTTGGCTCTCAATGCGGAGCAACGGGATGTGGAGCAGAACCTGCTAACGGAGAACGCCTTTGATGTGATTGTGGTGAGCTACTTTCTCAATCGTGGCTTGATGCCGGCCCTGATTGCCGCCCTCAAGCCGGGAGGGTTGATCTTCTACCAGACCTTTACCCGCATTGCAGTTTCTGACACCGGTCCCTCAAATCCTGCGTATCGACTTGGCGACAATGAACTCATCGCACTCTTGTCACCCCTTTCAGTCCGTTTCTATCGGGAGGAGAACCGCTTGGGGGATCTCAGGAAAGGCTCTCGGGATGTTGCCATGATCGTGGCGCAGAAGCTCTGATTGCTGAACACTAAGTTTGAGTAGGTCGGTTCACGCGTAGCGGAACCGGCAGCCCCTTGGCAATTATCAATTTCAGTTTGCCCGATCCGCTGCGCTTGATCGGGCCTACGTCTGTCTCCAAGTAGCTCCACTAAATCGTGCCGAGTGATCGATTTTCCGGTTAAGGCCCGGTTCAGTTTGCAGAGCGTAGTCTGTAATCAAAGGATGAGTCAAAGGTCTCGTCCAAATGGTTAAGACATCGTTTAGGAGAGAACCATGAAAAAGATCGCCATCACACTCGGAACCGTTTTGCTGGCTGCCTCCATGAGTGCAACCGCCGGCCACGGCCACAACTACCGGGACACCGCCAAGGTTATCGATGTTGACCCCATCTACAAGACCATTGAGATCTCAAGGCCTGAAAAGCACTGTTGGGATGAACAGGTCACCCACTACCAGCCGAGGCGTAAATCCTATACCGGCACCGTGCTCGGCGGCATCCTCGGTGGCGTGGTCGGTAATCAGTTCGGCCGGGGTCGCGGCCGCGATGCCTCTACCATTGCCGGTACGCTGTTGGGCGCCTCGATTGGCCACGATATCTCTCAGAACCGGCGCGGGGGATACTATACCACTACCACGGAACGGCAGTGCGAGGTCGAAACTTATACCGAGTATGAAGAACAGTTGGTCGGCTATCGTGTAAAGTATCGTTATAAAGGCAAGGTGTTCACCACTCGCACCAAACACCATCCGGGCAAGCGGATTCGTGTTCGGGTTGGTGTCACCCCAGTGGATGATATTTAATTCGTGGCTGGAAGATCGAGGCGATGCGCAGGCAGTACGGTTTTCCTCTCATGGCACAGGTTGAACCGAAATGCGTCTGACTCGAAAGCTGAACGTTATGTGGCTGCTATTGATATTGCTTGGGGCTGATGCCTCGTTGGCGGGTAATCGTATAAGCTTGGATCAGGCGGTTGAGAGTGCCCGCCGTGATAGTGACGGCAGAGTGATATCGGCCGAGACCCGTGAGTGGGAAGGCCGGGAGATCTACGATATCCGCATCCTTGATAGTCAGGGACGGGTAAAACGGATGCAGATCGACGTTAGAAGTGGGCGGCAGCTTCCCAGGGGGCGTAAGCATACGCCTGCGGGCAATCGCCGCAGATAGAGGAAACAAAATCGTGCGTGTTTTGTTGGTAGAAGATGAAGCGGAGTTGAGAGAGCCGCTGGTCGAACGGTTGAGCCGCGAAGGTTTTACCGTGGATGCCGGAGCGGATGGTCGTGAAGGACTCTTCCTGGGGCGGGAGTATGCCATTGACGTGGGGATCGTGGATATTGGTCTGCCGGAGATGTCAGGCATCGAGGTGATCCGCGAACTACGGAAATCGGGTAAACATTTTCCAATCCTGATCCTTACCGCACGGGGCAACTGGCAGGACAAGGTTGAAGGTCTTGAATCGGGTGCGGACGACTATCTGGTCAAACCCTTTCATGTCGAAGAGTTGCTGGCGCGGTTGAATGCTCTCCTGCGGCGGGCGGCGGGCTGGTCCCAGCCGGTATTGGCATGTGGTCCGGTGGAGTTGGATACCCGTAGCCAGACGGTCAGACTCGATGGCGCTCTCATCGATCTCACCGCATATGAATACAAGGTGCTTGAATATTTGATGATGCATGCCGGCGAGGTGGTCTCGAAGAGCGAATTGACCGAGCATCTCTACGACCAGGATTGGGATCGTGACAGTAATGTGATCGAGGTCTTTGTCCGCCGGTTGCGTAAAAAACTCGATCCCAAAGAATGCTACAAACCGATCGAGACCCTGCGGGGCAGGGGATACCGTTTCGTACTTGCCAGATCGGGATGAATCTATCGATTCACTTCCGCCTGCTGCTGGCTGCAAGCTTGGTGCTGACAGCCTTCCTGGGTTTGACTGGGGTGGCCTTGGACAAGGCCTTTCGATCCAGCGCAGAGAAGGCGCTGAGGGAGAGTTTGCAGGCCAGCGTCTATGCCCTGCTGGCAGCGGCGGGGGAGGATGATCTGGGTCGGTTGACGATGCCGGAAATACTCTCTGACCCCCGTTTCAACCTGCCGGATTCCGGATTTTATGCAGAGGTCCACAGTCCCGATATTTCGTTCGACTGGCGTTCTGCCTCAGCTGTGGGGCGTCATCTGAATATTGGGGAGCCGTCGGTGGAGCCTGGGGACCGGCGTTTCAGTCAGGTCCGCTCCGGTAATGGCGGCGAAGTGGTTGCCCTGAGCTTCGGTGTCTCCTGGGAGGATTTTGACGGGGTCGAAACCCGTTACGTGCTTTCGGTGGTGGAAGACATGCAGCCGCATCAGGTGCAGATCAGCGCCTTTCGCAATACACTTTTCTACTGGCTGGGTGGTGCGGCACTGGTGCTGTTACTGGCGCAGGGGGGCGTGTTGCGTTGGGGATTGTTTCCGCTACGCAAGGTATCCGATGAGCTGAGTGATATTGAATCCGGGGGATCGGATCAACTCAAAGGGGTCTATCCGCAGGAGTTGACCGGGCTGACAGACAGCATCAATTCTCTGATCCGCCAGGCTCAGTCCAGACAGCAGCGATACCGGGACAGTCTGGGTGATCTTGCCCACAGTCTCAAAACCCCCCTGGCAATCCTGCAAAGTATGGCCGATCAGCCGGAAACAGGTGATCGGAATGAAAATCGTCAACTCGCTGACCAGGTTGACCGCATGAACCAGATCGTCAGTCACCAGTTGCAGCGGGCTGCGGCATCCGGACGTTCCACATTGTCCCGCACTATTCCGGTGGTGGCTGCAGTGGAAAGGATTGCCAAAACGCTCAATAAGGTCTATCTGGAAAAGGGAATCCGCTGGGAGCTGGATCTGCCGGACGATCTCGGGTTTTCAGGTGATGAGGGCGATCTGATGGAATTTATGGGTAATCTGATGGACAACGCCTGGAAATATGGCAGTCAGCAAGTGCGGGTATCCGGCCTCGCTACCGGAGATGGTATTGAATTGCACGTTGAGGATGACGGGGCAGGTATCCCTCAAGCTCAGGCTGAAAGTGTCTTGCAGCGAGGCAGGCGCATGGATGAGCAACAGCCGGGCCAGGGCATCGGGCTGGCGGTGGTGAGTGACATCATCAGTGCCTATGGAGGCGAGTTGATTGTCGGGAAATCGGTGCTTGGTGGGGCTGATCTGGTTGCTCTGATACCCAATCATTAGCTGCTGTTCAGAAACACCTTTTTCATCAGAGTGAAAACCAAGCCGTTTTTTTACCACTGGCAATAAGCTGAAAATGTGAACTTCGAGACACAAATATGGTAATCGGCTTAAGAATTCAGTATGTTGGCCGAGCAGAAATAGGTTCCTGCCGTGTTTAAAGCAGCTGGAAGATGAATACAGATTTTGAACAAAATCGGGAGTGGGGCAAGTGAAGCGATTGACCAGGATAATGATCGGGCTGCTGGTTTTTTTCATCCCCAGCGCTTTTGCCGGTCAGGCCGGAGATCCGACAGCGTCACCCGACTATTTTGGCCAGGGTGATTTTTCGGATGAAGGCGGAGATGGAATCTACGTTGAGGACAACCAGTCTTTCACCGAGATGTTGATCTCCCCCGACAACATCGGGAAAGGCAAGGGCGGCGGCACCGGATTTGGTGACGACCCGTCGACCTTCCAGGTTATGGATACCCCAAGCAAGGCCTCTGGCAACTCGAATTAACCTCCAGCGCTCAACTCTGCCCGGAAGTGGTGGATTGTGCCAGATGGAGGAAGTTATCCAACCTCTGGGGGGAGACTCCCCCCGCCTCGATTGCCTGCCTGATGGCGCATCCCGGTTCATGCTGATGTGAGCAGTTATTGAAGCGGCAGTGGCCGAGAAAAGGGCGGAACTCGGGAAACCCCTGTTCCAGCTGTCTCCTGCTTAACTTGGTCAGTCGAAAGCTGCGCACGCCGGGGGAATCGATCAATTCTCCCCCTTCCTGCAGGTTATAGCAGGTTGCGGCCGATGTGGTGTGTCGTCCCAATCCTGAAGCTTCCGAGAGTCTGCCGGTTTCGATCTCCAGATTTGGCAGCAGTGCGTTGATCAGAGAGGATTTCCCCACCCCCGATTGCCCCACCAGGATGCTGGTCTCTCCCGCAAGGTGTTGGATGAGGCTGTCCAGACCGCGGGCCAGTTTTGCACTAACCTCCACCAACTCATATCCAATCCTGCGATAGAGATCGTAAGCAGAGAGAAAGTGCTGTTTTTCCTCGTTTTCAAGCAGATCGATCTTGTTGACTGCGATCAGCGGCCGAACCCCAATGGTCTCGGCGGCGATCAGGTATTGGTCGAGCAGATAGCCGCTGGGTTTTGGTTCGGGCGCGAGCACTACGACCAGTTGGGTGATGTTGGCGGCCAGAGGTTTCTCGCGGCCGCTGTAGTCGGGGCGGCTGAGCACACTCGCTCTGGGTTGGAGAGCAGTGACCACACCATTATGACCGTCCACCGGCTGCCAGATTACCCGGTCGCCACAAACAGGGTGTCCGATGTTCTGGCGGATCAGACATTGAAAGACCTGGCCGTTCTCATCCGCGACGCCGAGGGTGGCGCCATGGCGGATAACCACCCTGCCTTCCTGTGATGGGGTATCTCCGGCATCCGACAGGTTCTGTTCGGCACGTTCAGCGAGTTTTGTTCGCCGCCGCTCCTGGATACTCTCTATCCTGGCCCGTTGCTGCTGAGTGAGGCGACGCCGGGACATTAGTGCTTTTCCATCAATATAACCTTATTTCAGCTTGTAGAACTGTTCGTTGAGATGGGCGGTTGCATTGTCGACATCTTCGTCAAACCAGGTCAGCCCCAGCATCTGTTCGCAACGGCGTACCTGTTTGTGCAGGCCCGGCAGCGTGTTGACCATTCTGTCTTTCCGTGTGTAGATCTCTGAGCCGTGGCAGCGGGTGCAGTTATTGTCGACCAATTTCTTGCCTGCATTGACGTCGGCTGCCTGTATGGTGGTGCTGTAGGCAGCTGAGATCAAAGTGATTATTATTAGGGTTCTAGTCATCAAGTTATCCTCATATCCTTAAGATTGTCCTGTTATGTGGGCAATGCGCACCGGTGCTGGTGGATGGCTGTCGTGAAACATGGAGTAGAGCGGGTCCGGCGTCAGGGTGCTCGCATTATCCTGGTAGAGTTTGACCAGCGCCTGCACTAAATATTCCCCTTTAGTTTGTGCGATAGCATAGTCGTCGGCCTCAAACTCATGCCGGCGCGAGATATAGCTGCCGATAGGGGAGAAGAAGAGGGTGAAGACAGGTGCTGCGAGCATGAACAACAGCAGTGCCGCCGCGTTGGAGGGTTGAGTCATGCCCAGATTGGTATAGAACCAGATCTGTTGCGACAACCAACCCAGCAGCGCCAGACCGGCAAGCGAGATCAGCGCCATCATTACCATCTGCTTGAGAATATGCTTACGGCGAAAATGGCCCAGTTCGTGAGCCAGTACGGCCTCCATCTCGTCCGGTGTGAGAGCCTCGATCAGGGTATCGAAAAAGACGATCCGCTTGTGCTTGCCGAATCCGGTGAAGTAGGCGTTGCCGTGGCTGGAGCGTTTGGAACCATCCATCACGAAGATACCGTCGCTGGTGAAACCACAGCGTCTGAGCAGACCCTGAATCCGGTCGCGCATCTCGCCTGCTTCCAACGGAGTGAACTTGTTGAACAGGGGGGCGATGATGCGGGGATAGGCCCAGGTAAGGGTCAGGGTGAAACTGATCCATACAGCCCAGGCCGCGAGCCACCAGTAGACTCCCGCCGAATCCATGAGCCAGAGGATGATCCACAGCAGGGGGGCGCCGATCACCAGACCTATGGCCGTACCCAGCAGGCGGTCTTTGAAAAAACCACCCAGGGTGGAGCGGTTGAAGCCAAAGGCGGTTTCGATCTTGAAGGTGCGCCAGAGTGAAAATGGCAGATCCAGTAAACTGGAGATGAAAAATACCGAAAAGATAAAAGCGACGCCCGTCAGGCGCGTGTCGAAACCCAATCCATTCCAGAAACGGCTGAACAGATCGAGGCCACCGCCCAGTGTCCAGGCCAGCAGAAGCAGGGTGCTGAAGATAACCTCAAGCCGTGCAATACCTGTTTTGGCTCCGGTGTAATCGGCGGCTTTCTGATGATCGTCGAGCTCTACCCGGCCGGAAAACTCCTCGGGCACTTTCTCCCGGTGGCCAGCAACATAGCGTGTCTGACGGGCCAGCAGCCAGAGTTGCAGAATCGTGCCTGCGGCCAGGGCGAGCAGGAAGAGTTGAGTGAAAAACGGCATCAAGTAACGGGCTCCTTCAGCTTGGAATGGGTCGTTCGGATCAGATCAATGGGGGAAGAATACAGTCTGTGCCCGCTTCCTGCTAGAATTCGCGCCTTGGAGTCTGTCGGGTTTATCCGTCAGACTCCCGTTATTAACCTGTATTTATTGAGGATTCGTGCATGACTCAAGATCCCAACAACCTGATTTGGCTCGACCTGGAGATGACGGGGCTGGATACAGTCAATGATGAGATCATCGAGATCGCAACCATTGTTACCGATGCCGACCTCAATATTCTGGCTGAGGGACCCGTAATCGCGGTACGGCAATCAGAAGCCCTGCTCAATGGCATGGACGAGTGGAATCAGAAACAGCATGGCGGCTCCGGTCTTATCGCAAGGGTGCGTGAAAGCGAACATGATGAAGCGGCGGCAGAGGCGGAGACGCTGGCGTTTTTACAGCAATACGTGCCTGCTGGAGCCTCCCCGATGTGTGGCAACAGTATCTGCCAAGACCGTCGATTCATGGCCCGCACCATGCCGAAACTGGAAGATTATTTTCACTACCGCAATCTTGATGTCAGCACGCTGAAAGAGCTTGCGAAGCGCTGGGCGCCTGATATGGCTGATGGTTTTACCAAAGAGTCGAAGCACCTGGCGATCGACGATATTCGCGACTCTATCGCCGAGCTGAAATTCTACCGTGATAATTTCCTGCGTCTTTCCTGATGGTGATGTAGGCCTGTTCAAGCGCAGCGGAACCGGCAAACCCCACTTGTTGACCCGACTCCATTGCCTGATCCACTGCGCTTGATCAGACCTGTGAGCTGGGTTGTGCTGCTGCTCGCGGCACTGACGCTGCTTTTTTTTACTTCAATTTCACCGGTCAAACCCATCGGTCCAGAGCTGTTGAATAACCCCCTGTTCGAGCAGGGCCTGGCGGGATGGCAGCTGGGTTCAGGCAAGAGCGAAGTATCAAAGCCCGCCGCTGTGGCCGAACTGCTTGTCGACAATGCGCCGGGAAGTGAATCGAGCAGCGTGATCCAGAAACTGGATGCTCAAGGTCTGCCCAAACAACTTCTGTTGCAGGGAGAGGTCAGGACGTCGAGTGTCGAGAGCGGCAGACGCAGTTGGCATGAGGCGAGGGTGGAGTTGATTGCCTATGACAGCTTCGGGCAAGGGTTCTACCATACACCGTATATCCTCACCGGTCTGATTGGCGATAACGAGTGGCGAGGTTATTCGCTGCTTGTCACTGTGCCTGCAGAGGCCGCTGAATTGCGTCTTGAGATCGGCCTCTACCATGTGCCGGGCAGGATCTGGGTCAGGGGGCTTGCACTGCACCAGGCGGAGCCTCAGACGCTTTTCAGTGCCGGGAAATTACTGTTGGCACTCCTATGGTTGGTCACTGGCCTGTGGGCCCTGCGACTGCTGCTACAGCACTATTGGTCCACCCCCCAAGGCTGGATGATTGTGCTGTTGTTGCTGCTGATCGTGGGGGGTATTCTGCAGCCTCTGGAGGTTAAGCAGGCCATCGAAGTGCAAATCCAGCAGTTGGGGCAGTGGCTGGGTATACATCTTGAGATAGGCCGCTACCACCATGGTTTTGACCCGTTGGCATTCTGGCCTGTGAGTTGGGACATCTCCAAACTGGGACATCTGCTCGGTTTTTTTCTGCTCTCCGCTGGGCTGTTTCTTGATTCAAAGGCGCGTCTGTCCAGTGTGCTTTTTGGCTTGTTGCTGTTGGCAGTGTCGTCAGAAGTCGTGCAGTTTTTCGTGCCCGGGCGAACGCCTCGGCTGAGTGATGTGGTCGTGGATATGTTGGGTGTACTTGCCGGATGGTTGTCGGCGAAGAGTATAATGGCGGTGCGAACCCGTTTAACCCGGTGATTTGCTGCGCTGTCTGGCCAAAGCCCAGCGGACATGCTCTCTCACCAGTTCTGCCGGGTCATGTTCGCGCACCTTGAGCGCGGCCTCGATGTTTTCTGAAGGTGGTGCATTGCCCAGTGCCACTGCAATATTGCGCAGCCAGGATTGGTGGCCGATGCGGCGTATTGCAGATCCCTCGGTACGTTTCAGAAAGGTCGTTTCATCCCATTCGAAGAGCGCTGTCAGGGTGGCGCTGTCGAGGCCGTTGCGCGGGGCGAAGTCCTGCTCACGTCCGATTTTTGCAAAACGGTTCCAGGGACAGATCTGCTGACAATCATCGCAGCCGTAGATGCGGTTGCCGATGCTGCTTCTCAGCGATTCGGGGATTGCACCCTGTTGTTCGATAGTCAGATAGGAGATACAACGGCGGGCATCCACGACATAGGGTTCGACAATGGCCTGGGTCGGACAGATATCGAGACAGGCGCGACAACTGCCGCAGTGGTTGGATGCAGGCTGGTCGATAGGGAGCGGCAAGTCGGTATAGATCTCGCCAAGAAAGAACCAGGAGCCGGCCTTGCGATTGATCAGATTGCTGTGCTTGCCGATCCAGCCAAGACCGGCTTTTTCCGCCAGCGGTTTCTCCAAAACCGGGGCGGAGTCGACATAGACCCGGTAGCCGAAATCACCGACTTCCCCGCTGATCTTTTGGGCCAGTTGCTGCAGACGTTTACGCATCAACTTATGGTAGTCCCGGCCCAAGGCATATCGTGAGATGAATGCCTGTGTGGGAGATTCCAGTATCTCCCGGCTCTTCCGCATGGGTTCGGGCAGATAGTCCAGACGTACTGAGATTATCCGCCGGGTGCCGGCTTCCAATTCTGCGGGACGACTGCGCTTGTTGCCGTGGCGGGCCATATAGGACATCTCTCCGTGAAAGCCCTTTTGCAGCCAATCGTTGAATCGTGCCTCCGCCAGGGGGAGTTCAGTGTCGGTGATGCCGACCTGCTGGAAACCCAGCTCTGCGCCCCAAATCTTGATGTTTGCGGCGAGTTCTTCGTGATTGGGAATAAGCGCTTGATCCATAAATCCGAACTATACCCCGATCCGCAATTAAACTGGTATCCGGGAGCGGCTTCGCGGTAAGGTTTTCGCTAATCCCAAAGGACGATTTTTTATGCGAGTCATGCCCTACACGGAATCGCTGCCCTACGCCCTCTATCGCGCCGATCAGGTGCGGGCGTTCGACCGCATCGCGATCGAAGAATATGAGATTCCCGGTGCCGATCTGATGGAACGTGCGGGTTCCCGCATCTTCCAGCTGCTGCAGGCAAGCTGGCCCGCGGCCCGCCACATCACCGTTGTATGTGGGTCGGGCAACAATGGTGGCGATGGATTTGTGGTGGCGCGCCTGGCGAGGCAAGCTGGACTGGAGGTGTTGTTGCTGCAACTTGGTGATTCAGCACGTATCCGTGGTGATGCGCTGACAATGGCGCAGAAGTGGGAAGAGGTTGGTGGTGAGACAGCCCCGTTTCCCGGCCTGCCGCGTAAGACTGACCTCATTATCGATGCCCTGTTGGGCACTGGCCTGGAGAGAGATGTGACGGGTGCCTGGGCCGAAACGATCGAGTCGATCAACCATCATCAGGCTCCGGTCCTTGCTGTGGATATCCCCTCCGGCCTCAATTCAGATACAGGCCAGGTCATGGGGATTGCCGTTCGAGCGGATGCAACCCTTAGCTTTATTGGACTGAAACAGGGGATGTTTACCGGCGCAGGACCGGACTATTGTGGGCGTATCCATTTTGATGCTCTGGAGTTGCCCGCCCGAATCTACGGCAGGCAGATTCTGTCAGCCCGCCGTATCGATTGGAAAAAGCAGTCTCAACTGCTGGCGCCCAGAAGACGTACCGCCCACAAAGGGGATTTTGGCCACCTGCTGCTCATTGGGGGCGACCGGGGTTTCTCTGGTGCGATCCGCCTTGCAGCGGAAGCAGCTGCACGCACTGGCGCTGGTTTGGTATCCGTGGCGACCCATCCCGACAATGCACCACTGCTCAATATCGGCCGTCCCGAGCTGATGTGTCACGCCGTGACGAAAGGTGTATCTCTTGCGCCGCTGATCGAAAGGGCGGATGCCATTGCCTTGGGGCCGGGGCTGGGGCGTGGAGAGTGGGGCAGATCGCTCTATCAACAGGCGCTTGCCTCCGGTCTGCCTCTGGTGGTGGATGCAGATGCCCTCAATCTATTGGCGCAGGAGCCGATAAAAAGATCAGATTGGATATTGACGCCTCATCCTGGTGAGGCGGGGCGACTGCTGGGAGAAAAAACCAGCCAAATTCAGGCAAACCGGTTTGAGGCATTGAAGTCGCTGCAGGAGAGATTTGGCGGCGCCCAGGTACTCAAGGGTGCCGGGACATTGATTACTGACGGCAGCAGCCGTCCGCCGGCACTCTGCAGTGACGGCAATCCAGGCATGGCGACCGGTGGTAGCGGTGACATACTCACAGGTATTATCGCTGCATTGCTGGTGCAGGGTTTTGCCCCCGGATTGGCTGCTGAACTGGGCGTCTCGCTACACGCTGCAGCTGGCGACAGAGCTGCCGTGCAGGGCGAACGGGGTATGTTGGCTGGCGATCTTTTGTCGGAGCTGCGGCCGTTGCTCAATTTGGAGTGTGACAGTTATGAGGCTTGAACTGCATAACGAGGCGGAGCAGGAATCCTTCGGCGCCCGTCTTGCCAAGCGTTGTAAACCGCCGCTAACCGTCTATCTGGAAGGGAACCTGGGCACGGGAAAAACAACCCTTGCACGAGGTTTTATCCGCGCATTGGGTCACCAGGGTGCGGTAAAGAGTCCCACCTACACACTGCTTGAACCCTACGAACTGGAGGGGGCGGCGTGTTACCATTTCGATCTCTACCGGCTGGCAGACCCGGAGGAGCTGGAGTATCTCGGCATCCAGGATCTGATGGATGAGAAGGCTATACTGCTGGTGGAGTGGCCAGATCGGGGTAAAGGTGTATTGCCTCCGGCTGACCTGCGGATCAGACTTGAATATCAGGAAACGGGCAGAGTGCTCAAGCTCTCGTCCAACTCTGAGAAAGGAAAGCAACTTATCAAGGATTTACAAAGGGTTTAATGGGAACATTGAACTTATAGCGAGGAAGTCAGGCTATCTGGCCGAAAAGGTTGGAAAAAATGGAAGTCCGTGCTATTTTTAATCATAGGCCTAACAGGGTCATCGGGAACATGCAAAAAATTATCACAATTCTGATTCTAGCCCTCTTCTGGAGCCTGCCGCTCTATGCGGGACAGTCTGATGTTCGCAACCTGCGCATCTGGTCTGCGCCCGATCACGTTCGACTGGTTTTCGATACCGATTCCCTGGTCAAACACAATATCTTCACCCTCGACAAACCGCACCGGCTTGTTCTGGATCTTAAAAATACCCGGCTCTCCACAAAACTGCCTCAGCCTGAATCCAACAACAGGTTCATCAACCGGCTGCGCAGTGCGGAACGCAACAAGCGCGATGTGCGAGTGGTTTTCGACCTCAACATGGCGGTCAAGGAAAAAAGTTTTCTGCTTGAGCCAAATCGCCAGTATGGTTACCGGCTGGTTGTCGATCTCTACGACAAAAAGGAGAGCAGCAAGCGCCGCTCCGGCCCGGTGAAAACGGCAAAGAAGCCGGGGAACAGAGACGTGGTGGTTGCGGTCGATCCCGGTCACGGTGGAGAAGATCCCGGTGCCAGGGGGAAACACGGTACCTATGAGAAAGACGTGGTGCTGGCGATCGCTCGCAAACTGGTAAAAATGATTAATCGGAAGCCGGGCATGCGCGGGGTGCTGATCAGAGACGGTGACTACTATCTCGGTTTGCGCAAACGGATGGCGAAGGCGCGTAAGCACCATGCAGATCTGTTCATTTCAATCCATGCAGACGCCTTTAAGGATTCAAGAGTAAGAGGATCATCTGTCTACACCCTCTCCCGCAGAGGGGCCTCCAACGAGGCGGCTAAATGGCTGGCGGAGCGGGAAAACAGTGCAGACCTCGTTGGCGGCGTTTTATTTGAGGGCAAGGGAAAGGGCGAGGATTTGTTCACGGTCCTGCTCGATCTCTCGCAGACCGGTACCCAGCAGGCGAGTTCCACCGCAGCGGATAGAGTCTTTCGCCAGCTGAAAAAACTGGGCAAGACGCATAAAAAGCGTGTGCAACAAGCTGGGTTCATGGTGCTGAAGTCTCCGGATATTCCCTCAATGCTGGTGGAGACCGCATTTATCTCCAATCCTGATGAAGAGCGTCGTCTGAAAGATCCGGCCCACCAGAGAAAGGTAGCCAAAGCCTTGCTGGCAGGTATTTCTGACTATTTTAACTATCAGCCGCCCCCCGGCACCTGGTTGGCAGCGAAACAGGAGCGGGAAGCTCCCCGCCGCCATACAATTTCTCGTGGCGAGACATTGATCGCAATCGCAAGGCAATACGCTATCAGCCTCAATCGCCTGCGTAGAACCAACGAACTCAAGAACGACACCATTCGCATCGGTCAGGTGCTGCAGATCCCCGGCGGTTGATTCTTCCTGATAGCTGCTTACTCGAGCGGGTGGTGGCACAATAGTCGTCGGTCTTACTGACGGCGATCTCCTGTCTATGCACAACATTCAACAACTCCCCCCACAACTGGTCAATCAGATCGCTGCCGGCGAGGTGGTGGAGCGTCCGGCTTCGGTGGTCAAGGAGTTGATTGAAAACAGCCTCGATGCCGGCGCCAATCGCATTGAGATCGATGTGGAGCAGGGCGGCGTCAAATTGATGCGGGTGCGCGATAACGGTGTTGGGGTCGTCGAGAATGAACTGGCTCTGGCGCTCTCCCGCCATGCCACCAGCAAAGTCAGTAGTCTCGAAGATCTGGAAGCAATCCAGAGCATGGGATTCCGCGGTGAAGCGCTGCCCAGTATCAGCTCCATATCCCGTTTGAAAATGACCTCACGAAATCAGGAGAGTGAATCAGCCTGGGAGATCAGTGGGGATGGCAGTGAAACAGAGATGACCCTCCGGCCTGCCGCTCATCCTCAGGGCACGACGGTTGAGGTGCGCGATCTCTTTTTCAATACGCCTGCCCGGCGCAAGTTTCTGCGTACGGAAAAGACGGAGTTCGGCCATATCGAAACGCTGGTCAGAAGGTTGGCTCTGGCCCGCTTCGATGTGGGTTTTTCGCTGCGGCATAATCGTCGCCAGATTCTCTCCCTGCCTCCCTGCACCCAGCAGATCGACAGAGAGCGTCGAATCGCCGACCTGCTGGGAGCGGTTTTTCTTGAGAATGCGCTTTATGTGGAACATGAGGCGGTGGGTTTGAAATTTTTTGGTTGGGTGGCCCGTCCCACTTTCTCCCGTTCCCAGGCAGACATGCAGTTTTTCTACGTCAATCAGCGGATGGTGCGGGACAGACTGGTAACCCACGCGGTGCGGCAAGCGTATCAGGATGTGCTCTATCATGGACGTCATCCCGCATATCTTCTGTTTTTGGAGCTGGATCCCCGGAAGGTCGATGTGAACGTCCACCCCACCAAACACGAGGTGCGTTTCAGAGAGGGTCGGTTGGTACACGATTTTCTTTTCCGTGGCCTGCACAGCGCACTGGCGGAGACACGCCCGCAAACGGCGGATGAGTCCGATGTGGCTGCACCGGCAGGGGGTGCATTCACAGGCAGTCTTGATTCTTCCGCTAGTGGCTCTCTCCAACCGCATGAACCGATTGCGGGAGCGTCTACCGGCGCGCAGCACTCCATGGATTGGCGGGTTGCCGAACGTCCTTCATCCTATCGTGCGGCTTTTCAGGCGCAGAAACCTTCTGCAGCACCACTACCACAGAGTGAGGATGAAACCCTGCCACCACTGGGCTATGCGCTTGGGCAGCTGCAAGGAGTCTATGTTCTGGCGCAAAATCATGATGGGTTGGTACTGGTCGACATGCATGCCGCCCATGAACGCATCACCTATGAGCGTTTCAAACAGACTTACAACGATGTGGGCATTACCCGGCAACCGCTGCTGGTGCCGGTGACGGTGCGGGTGAGTAGCCGTGAGGCAGATCTAGCGGAGGATCAGTCATCGATATTGGAGAGTGTTGGCCTTGAGGTCTCACGATTTGGCGCAGATGCCCTGGCAGTACGGGCTATCCCGGCAATCCTGCAGGGAGCGGATGCCGAGCGTTTGTTACGTGATGTGCTTTCCGATCTGGCGGAGTTCGGTGAGAGCAGCCGAATCAAAGAGGAGATCGACAAGGTGCTTGCCACCATGGCGTGTCACGGTTCAGTGCGGGCAAACCGCCGTCTCACTCTGGATGAGATGAACGCACTGCTGCGGGACATGGAACGTACCGAACGTGCAGACCAGTGTAACCATGGCCGTCCGACTTGGGTTCAGCTCTCCATGACGGAATTGGATAAGCTGTTTCTACGGGGTCGTTGATGGCGGAACAGAAACTACCCCCTGCTGTTTTTCTGATGGGACCCACCGCATCCGGCAAGACGGAGCTGGCAGTGGGACTTGTGCAGAGACTGCCGATGGAGATCATCAGCGTCGACTCGGCGCTGGTTTACCGGGGGATGGATATCGGAACTGCCAAGCCGGAACCCGAGGTGCTTGCAAAGGCGCCGCATCGTCTGATCGATATTCGGGATCCGGCCGATGTTTACTCTGCGGCTGCGTTTCGGGAGGATGCCCTGGATGCGATGGCGGAGATCACCGCTGCGGGAAAAGTGCCTCTGCTGGTAGGTGGCACCATGCTCTATTTTCGAGCACTGGAGAAGGGACTTTCAGATTTGCCGGAAGCCGACCCCGCCATTCGAAAGCGGCTTGAGATGGAACAGCAGTATCTTGGATTGGAGTTGTTACATCAACGCCTGGCGGAGCTCGACCCAGTTGCCGCTGAACGCATCCACCCCAATGACGCACAGCGTATTCTTCGTGCCCTCGAAGTGATCGAGATTACCGGTCGTTCCATGACTCAGTTGCAACAAAGTGGTAGTGGAGCCTCTTTGCCCTATCGGCTACTTAAACTCGTCCGTTCACCAAAAGATCGAAAAATTCTGCACCAACGTATCGAAAAGCGTTTCCATCAAATGTTGGCTTCAGGTTTTGATGAAGAGGTACAGGCTTTGCAACTTCGGGGGGATCTGAGTCCGGATCTGCCATCCATGCGGGCTGTCGGTTATCGGCAGATGTTGAAATATCTGTTAGGTGAATACAATCGGGAAGAGATGATTGAAAGAGGCATTATCGCCACCCGGCAACTGGCCAAGAGGCAGTTCACCTGGCTGAATGCCGATAAGGAAAATCATTGGCTGGATGAAGAGGGCGACGATGTATTTGAAGAGGCGTATCAACTGATTGTCCAACTGATGACTCAATGATTTTGTTAACAATTATTAACATCCTCCATAAATAACGGACCGATTGTTAACAAGCATGGCATGAATGTGAAGTTTTTTTTCGGCATTGTGAGAAGTTGTTAAAAGACCTGATTATAAAGATACGGAGCAATCACCTTGCTCTAAGATCAACACGGTGTTTACGAGCAGTGCAGCGCGATAGTGCAGCTGCGATAAGGTGTCCGTGTTATGAAAATCGTTTCGACTTTCCTTCTGGTTTTTTTTCTACCGCTTTACATGGTGGGGTGTAACGAGCACCTTCAGGAACAAATTGACATTCAGAAGCCCGTGGTCGAAGAGTCGGTCATGCTGTCGGAAATATCTGAATCATTGGTTAAGGGTGGGTCTGGCCAACGGGATTTACAAATGCTGGATAGCTGGCAGTTATGGTGGTCAAGCTGGCGTAGCCTCTACACCTCAACCCTGATAGTGGACTTGATCAATCCTGAATGGGCAAGGGAGGAGATGGTACTTGAACATATCTTTCCTGTTATCCACTCCCTTTATGATATGGCGCCGGAATCGCTTTTTGACGCTGCACCCGCGTCACTTTTTCCCGACATTGTGCCGGAGTTCGGGATTCAGAGTGTCAATTCTCCGTCCATAGGCAATGGTGTCTACGTACAGAAGAAACCCATGATCGAAAAAATAGCGTCATATGAGAACAGTCTCTATCTGGATTTTGAAGGAAGTACAAGCAAAAAGCGTACGCGGGGTCGGAGCAGCGTGACGGGTCAGAGCGGTTATCCCGATGTTGATATGGGCTCGTATTATGTGCAATCTGCGTCCAAGGAAGAGGAGCAATCGAAACAGGCGAGTGAAACTCAATTGAATTTCATCAAAGAGATACCGCTTACGGCTTCCGTTGGATTTTTTATTGTCATATTTCTGACAGGCGTGGGCGTCTGGGGGATGCGGGTTTAGAGCGATTTCTCCAGTCCGATCTATCGCATGCCCAAGTCTGCATGGGGCGGTTAGGGTAACTGGTGGACCTACCATTGCTTACGATGCCAGCGGTAGGAATTAATTTTGCTGTTTTGCTCGGAAGTGTTCATGGTGGGCAGCCAACAAGGCTTGGTGCGAAGGCCAACGGGCTTTCCCAAATCTATACTTCAAACTTCCGTTAATATAATGCTCAATACTTCTTCTCTCACCCTAAAAAGATTGGCCGCACTGGTTTGGTATATTGGTGTTGTGGTTCTCCTGATTAAAAGTACTGGCTTGTTCCTTGAGGCGGGTAGGAGCGGGGCTGGTCAACTTTGGGTTATGTTGGCTGTTTTGAGTGGATTGGTGATCGGGTGGATTAAGGCAAAATACCTGTTCATCAAGGTGTGTAACAGGAATCTAGAGCGAATCAATGGGTTGAAGCAGCCTATGTTATGGCAGTTTTACCGGCCCCGATTTTTCGTCTTTTTAGGTCTTATGGTTTCACTTGGTGCTTACTTGTCCAGATTGGCTCAAGGTGATTATCCAATGCTCATCGCTTTAGCGGTAGTGGAACTTTCCATCGCTACTGCTCTGTTTGTAAGTAGCCGTTGTTTTTGGAGGGGATAGGGTAATAGGGGACGGAGCATAATAGGGGACGAGCATAATAGGGGACGTACCACGGTTATTACGGTGGCGGTGATCAGTGTGTTGTGAATCGTCATTGTGTTTAACCCCAAATGGTAAAGCTGTGCGCAAAAGTCCGACCGCACATAGGCTGCTCGATCGCGGCGCGATTTGTTTTTGCGATTCGTGCTTCCGCTATGCCTTGCATGCCTTGTGCATGGCAACGGTGCCGCCGAGCAGCGGCCTGCCTATGACATTGGAAAAGCCCAGCTCCGAGAGCAGGCGAGAGAGTTCGTCAGTGGAGTAGAAGAGGCGGATGGCGTCAACGAAGTAGTCGCGGCAGGCCACGGCGTCGGGTCCGGAGCGGATGACCCAGGAGGTCGCTGTTAGACAGCCTTTCAGATAGAGACAATAGGCATCTTCGATTAACTTGTTGGACGGCCGCAGCATGTCGAAGTGATAGAAGTGTCCGCCGGGTTTGAGGACCCGGTTAATCTCCAAGAAGACATCGATGACCCGCAGATGACGTGTCGCATACTGCAGGGTCACTACGTCGAAGTGGTTGTC
>NZ_JAAVSH020000001.1:1021027-1036239 GCF_011947365.2 endosymbiont of Lamellibrachia barhami | reverse complement strand
GGCCTTCGAAACCGGCCTGAGCCAGCGCCTGACTGGCGGCGACCAGTCCCATTGCGCTACAGGGGTCAATCTTAACGTACTTCTTTTTATAGAAGGGGCTCTCGTCAAGTCTCTCGACTTGGCCGGCAACCTTACAGCCGAAATTGGCTGACTCGAAACGCTCGATCGGTCGAATGCCGCTGACACCGGCGACCGAGTTCTGCCAGAAAGAGTGGATGTCGTTACCACTCGGCGACACCACGCCAAGGCCTGTGATCGCCACCCTGCCGTCAGCATTCATGAAACCGACTTGGCAGCAATAATCAGGTTGGCAATGTCGTCTGTGGTTTTGATCTCTTTAAGCTGTTCATCACTGAAACCACCACCGGCGGACTTGACGTCGAACTTGTCCTCTATTTCAAAGATGATTTCAACAAAAGAGAGCGAGTCGATATCCAGTTCGGATAGATTATCCAGATTATTCTCGTCGTACTCGACCTCGTCGTTCTCCAACTGCGCCTTGATAATCTCGCGCAGCTTGGCCTTGATCTCTTCCCGATTCAGTTGTTGCTCCATATTCCCCATAAAATCACTCCTGACCCTTATCCTCTGTTCTATTTTCGCGCCAGCTGACGCTCATTTTTTAGGTGTCACTTTCTAGGATGGCTCTGCCCAATCCGGTGTATCATCACCAGTTCGCGCCATTATCCACCCAAAAAACCCCAAATTTCCAGAACATATGCGCTGTCCGTAAGGAGCCTCTAATTCGATCAGGGACGCCTAATCCTCCAAGAGGCGTCTGACCGGCCCGAATGAACGGCGGTGGATCGCCGTAACACCCAATTCCCTGAGCGCCTCCAGATGCACCTTGGTGGGGTAGCCTTTATGTCTCGCCAGACCATAACCGGGATAGCGCTGATCCATCTCCACCATCTCCCGGTCACGGGCAACCTTGGCAATGATGGAGGCTGCGCCGATCGCTTTGACACTGTTGTCGCCGCCGATGATCGCCTCCACCTCACAGGCCAGGTTTGGAACATGCTTACCATCCACCAGCACCTTGTGCGGTGACATATGCAACGCTTCAACCGCCCGCTGCATAGCCAGCAAACTGGCTTGAAGGATATTGATCTCGTCGATCTCCTCGACCTCAGCACGTCCGAGTGCCCAGGCCAGGGAGCGTTCGCAAATCAATCCGGAGAGGGTTTCACGGCGTTTTTCGCTGAGCTTTTTGGAATCCGCCAAGCCCTCGATCGGGTTTGCCGGATCGAGAATCACCGCAGCAGCCACCACAGGACCCGCCAATGGTCCACGTCCCACCTCATCCACGCCGGCAATGAAAAAGTCCATCTCAGAACGCCTTTATTATTGATCGATAAGTGCCAACACTGCATCCGCAGCGCGGTTTGCGGCGTCACAACGCAGCCCTTCATGCAACTGCCGATATCTGGCGACGACGTCAGCCCGTCTGTCCGGTGATTCGAGAAAATCAAGCAGCGCCTGCCCAAGAACTTCCGGCCTGACCTCATCCTGCAGAAACTCTGGTGCGAGGCGCTCTTCAGCAATCAGATTGGCCATCGCCATGTGGGGGATCTTCACAAGATCGAAGGTCTTTACCAGCCAGTATGTCAGGGCTGCCAAGCGGTAACCTACGACCATTGGGCGTTTCAATAGAAGTGTTTCCAGCGTCGCAGTGCCCGAGGCAGTCAGCACAACGTCAGCCGCCTGGATCGCCTTATGCGCCTCGCCATCAAGCAGGATGATGTGTAGATCCGGCGCAACCCCAAGGATCTGCTCAGAAAAAGCTCTCCGAATCTTCGCGTTCACCATCGGCGCGACAAATTGCAGTTCAGGATGCCGCTGCAAACACCAGTTCGCCGTCTGTAAAAAAGGCGCCGACAGCATACCAAGTTCGCTCATGCGGCTGCCGGGCAGAATCGCAATAACGGGGCGATCGGGATCAAGCCCCAGCTCGGACCTGACGCCTTCCGGCGCTGTCGGCTCGAGGGGAATCTCATCCGCCAAAGGGTGTCCCACATAGTTGGCGGTTACACTGTTCCGCTGGAGAAAATCCACTTCAAAGGGAAAGATGCATAACATCAGATCCACTGCCCGGCGCAGTTTTTTTACCCGTTTCTGACGCCAGGCCCAGACGGTCGGACTGACAAAGTGGGCAGTCCGGATACCCTCGGCTTTGAGTCGGGTTTCCAGCACCAAATTGAAATCCGGCGCATCCACACCAAGAAAGAGGTCCGGGGGATCGGTCTGGAAATGGTGGAAAAGCCTGCGCCGCAGAGCGAGCAGCCCCGGCAGGTGCTTCAGCACCTCCACCAACCCCATCACCGGATCCATGCGTGCCAGACTCTTGCAGCCTTCGGCCTCCATTGCGGGACCGGTCATGCCCTCAAAGCGTAATTCAGGCCGTTTCGCCTTCAGTGCATGGATCAGGGAGGCGGCGAGTTGATCACCTGAGACTTCATTGGCGACTATACCAATTCGATTCATTAGCGGAGGATGCTGCGTCCGCCCTGCGCAATGAAATCCACCATAATGCCGACTTCAGGCGCCTCGCCCGCCATCTCACGAATCGATTCGATCGCCTCTTCCAGCCGCAACTGGGACTTGTAGAGCAGTTTGTAGGCATGCTTGATCTGGCGGATCGCCTGCTCGCTGTATTGATGTCGCCGCAGCCCTTCAGTGTTGATGCCGTAGGGTTTCGCCGGGTGTCCCGAAACCATGACATAGGGAGGCAGATCCTTGGAGATCACCGAACCCATGGCGCAAAAGCTGTAGGCGCCGATGCGACAGAATTGATGGACGATAGTAAATCCGCCGAGAATCGTGTGATCACTGATTTGCACATGACCCCCAAGAGAGGCGGCGTTGGCCATGATGACATCATTTCCGATCTGGCAGTCGTGAGCCACATGGGTATAGGCCATGAAGAGGTTATCGTTGCCAATGCGGGTTGTTCCCGCATCCTGCTGCGTTCCCCGATTGATGGTGACGAACTCACGGATGACGTTACGGTCGCCGATCTCCAGCCAGGTCGGCTCACCGCCATACTTTTTGTCCTGTGGATCCTCGCCAACCGAGGCAAACTGAAAAATACGATTATCTTCACCGATCCTGGTCGGGCCGTTGATAACGACATGAGGGCCGATGGTGGTGCCACGACCGATCTTCACATCGGCCCCGATCACCGAGAATGGACCGATAGAGACCCCTTCGCCCAATTCCGCAGAGGAATCAATCACCGCCCGTTGATCGATTTGACTCATGCCTCAGTAGCGTCTCTTGCGGTGCAGATAACCTCTGCAGTAGCCGCCACCTTCCCATCCACCCTGGCAATGCCTGAGAAGATGCCCATACCACGTCTCATCGCAGTCTGAGTCACCTCCAGTTCAAGCTGATCACCGGGCACCACCGGGCGCTTGAAACGCGCCTTGTTGATCCCGACAAACAGATAGATGGTATTTTCGTTAGCGGTCTCCGGATGGGACTCACGGGCCAGCAGGCCGGTGGCCTGCGCCATCGCCTCGACGATCAAAACACCCGGCATTACCGGTTTAATGGGGAAATGTCCGTTGAAGAAGGGTTCGTTGTAGGTCACATTTTTCAATGCCAACAGACGTTTGTCCTTCTCGAACTCCAATACCCGATCTATCAATAAAAACGGATAGCGGTGCGGTAACAGGCGCAGCACCTTCTCGATGTCCATCACAACCAACGTTCTCTCCCCTTGATCAATGCGTTATCCATCCTGGTCCGTGGAAGCTGTTTCCACCTTTTTTTCCAGGCGCTGTAGACGCTTCGCCATCTCATCCAGTTGGCGAATACGCGCCACGGCCTTGCGCCACTGCTTGTTGTCCATGGCGGGCAGATTGCCGCTGTAGTACCCCGGCTCAGAAAAGGAACGGGTAACCATGCTCGCTCCCGAAAAGTGCACATTATCACCGATATCCAGGTGGCCGACGAGTCCGACCATACCCCCAAAGGTGCAATTGCGGCCAATATGGGTCGAACCCGCTACCGCCACTCCACTCGCCATTGCGGTATTGGCGCCGACAATAACGTTGTGGGCAATCTGGATCAGGTTGTCCAGTTTGACCCCGTCCTCAAGCACCGTGTCCTCCAGTGCACCCCGGTCGATGGTGGTGTTGGCGCCCACTTCCACATCGTCCCCAAGACGGACTCTGCCTGTCTGGGGTACCTTCTCCCATCGACCATCGTCGTTTGCCAGACCGAAACCATCACTCCCCAGAACGGCACCCGGATGGACCAGGCAGCGCGCTCCCACATGAGTCCCATGGCAGAGCGTCACATTGGCTACGAGGCGTGATTCATCAGCAACGACACAATCATGCTCAATGATACACCCCGGTCCGATATATACACCTGCCCCGATACGGCTGCCTGCACCCACTACAGCGCAGGGACCGACAAAGGCCGATGGGTCGATACTGGCTGAGGCATCCACCACTGCAGAAACGTGGCAGCCCGGCTCAAAGGCAGGAGTGGGATTGAGTTGGCGAGAGACCCTCGCATAGGCGAGGTAAGGGTTGTCACTCAATAATAGAGCGGTACTGCAGTATTCGGCATCCTCCGGTCCCAGTATCACCGCCGCCGCAGCCGTCTTTTTCAGATGACGCCGATATTTCGGGTTCGCCAGAAAACTGACCTCATCCGGCCCAGCCTGTTGCAGGGTCGCAACCTTTGAGATCAGAATCTGCGGGTCGCCACGCAGTTCGGCCCCTGCAATCTCCGCCAAGACTCCCAGTCGAACCGCCAATCCCCAGACTCCTACTTCGCTTGGATCTGTCCCAGCTTCTCCAGGACTTTGTCGGAAATATCGATCTTCTCACTGAAATAGACCACACCATCGGACAGGATTAGGTCGATCTTCTCCTCTTTACCGACCTGCTGAATCACTTCCCGTACCCGCTGCCGCAGTTTCTTGAATTCTTCATTCTGTCTCAGGTTGAGATCCTCGCGAAATTCAGTCTGCGCATTCTTGAGCTTGCGGCGACGGGAGAGAATATCTCGCTCCAGGCGCTTCACTTCTGACTCACTCATCACGGCGCCATCACGTTGCAGCTTGTCTTCGAGCTGCTTCAGCTGCTTTTTACTGGAGAGCAGATCTTTCTCACGACGGGAGAACTCTGCCTGCAGACGTTTACGGGCCTCCTTGTACTGCGATGACTCCTCAAAAACCTTGGTTGCGTTGACAAAGGCAATGCTATAACTCTCCGCCAGGACATTGCCCGCGAAAAAAGTCAGCAACAACAGAAAACTACCAATCTTACCCAATCTTTTCACAAAATCACTCCCACTTAATCAATATGTGGTTCCGAAACTAAACTGCAGTGTCTCCACAGAATCACTGACTTTATCGTTCAAAGGATACCCCAGACTAAAAGCCAAGGCACCCACCGGTGATAACCAGGAGAGCATGAGACCTGTAGAGTAACGTAGCTCATCAAATTCGAAACCATTGCCAAACTTTACATCAAAAACATTTCCGGCATCCAGAAACACGCCCCAGCGCATCGTGCTTTTAAAAGAGTCGACAGGCGGCGGAGCCAGCAACTCTATTTGACCCGTCAATTTCGAATTTGCTCCCAACGAATCGCCAAATGAGTCCTGCGGACCCAGGGTATTTTCCTCAAAGCCGCGTACTGTGCCAATGCCGCCTGCAAAAAAGTTACGGTAAAACGGCAGTATCGGGGTATCTGAGTAGCTGTCTCCGTAACCCAGTTCACCATTGAACCTAAGCGTAAGGGTTTTTGTCAAAGGAAAATAGCGCGTGTGTTTGTAGTGTAAGCGGTAATACTGTAGATCGCTGCCAGGCACGGTCACCTCCAGCGCGGCCACCTGCTTACCTCCAACAGTGGGAAAGATGGCACGATCCCGGGTATCACGGGTCCAGCTGACAAGCGTCTCCAGATCCAGAAATTTGTTGCCATTCACCTCTTCGAATTTCAGCACCTCATCTGATGGGGAGTCTCCCAACACGAACTTGGTATCCTCAAAGGCCAGACTGAAACGCAGCCTGTCGTATTCTGTGATGGGCAGGCCGAAGCTAACCCCTACGCGACTGACATCCGTCGCATAACTGGAAATATTGAGTTCACTAAAATCAGTGGCGCGGTAGGAAAACTCAAACCCGCGACTAATGCCGTTAATAGTATAGTAGGGGTTGTTATAGGAAATATTGAACTTCTTATTTGCCTTACTGGTGTCGAAACCGGTACTGACCCGCTTACCGGTACCAAGAAAATTGTCTTGAGTGATGCTTGCATTGAACATCAGGCCCTGGGTCTGAGAGAAACCGATACCCGCCGACAGATTACCGGAAGCCTTCTCTTTCACCTTGAAGTCAACATCCACCTGATCAGTCCGCCCAGGAACGGCTGGCGTCTCGACATTCACCTCTTCGAAATAACCCAGGCGCTGCAGGCGTTCACGGGACAATCGCACCTTCTCTCCCGAAAACCAGGCCGATTCCATCTGCCGCAGCTCCCTGCGAAGCACCTCGTCCCGGGTCGCTGCGTTACCGCTCATGTCGATGTGGCGAACATAGACCCGTTTACCCGGATCGACAAAATAGGTGATCGCCACCTGGCGGTTTTCACGATCGATATCGGGAATGCTGTTGACGTTGGCGAAGGCGTAACCGGCATCCGACAGAAGGCTGTTGACCCGCTCCGCGCTGGCAGTGGTCTTTTTGCGGGAGAAGACCTCACCCCGCCTGAGGTGAATCAGCGGAAAAAGCGCTTCCAAAGGTACAATCAACTCCCCCGCAAGCTTGATGTCACTGAGGGTGAACACCTCACCTTCAGAGACTACGACCGTGACATAGATATCCTTCTTGTCCGGCGTAATGGAAACCTGGGTGGAGTCTATCTTGAAATCGATAAATCCCCTGTCGAGATAGTAGGAGCGCAGTTTCTCCAGATCACCCGAAAGCGCCTGCTTCGAGTATTTGTCTCTGTCGGAGAAGAAGTCGTACCAGCTCGGGATACCGAGAGCAAACTCATCCAGCAGCTCATCATCTTCAAATGCCTGATTGCCGATAAGGTTGATCTTCTTGATGCGGGCGGTGATGCCCTCTGAAATTTCGATATCCACCGACACCCGGTTGCGTTCCAGCGGCGTAACTGTGGATTTGATCCTGACACCATACTTGCCACGGGAGAAATACTGGCGGTTCAACTCCCGCTCGACACGCTCCAGCAGCGCGCGCTTGAAGACCCTGCCTTCAGCCAGACCAATATCCTTCAGGCCGGCCTTCAGCCTATCGGTATCCAGATCTTTGTTACCGCTCAGGTTGATCTCCGCCACTGCCGGCCGTTCACGCACGAACACCACCAGCACTCCATCCTCCCGTTCGAGGCGCACATCCTTGAAAAAGCCCGTTTTGAACAGTGTTCGGATGATGCCGGCCGTATCTCCCGATGATACCTGGTCGCCCACCTTTACCGGCAGGTAGTTGAACACCGTACCTGCGGAGATACGCTGCAAACCTTCGATCCGTATATCTTCCACGACAAACGACGAAGCGCCCATAACGGCAGCCGTCATCAGCAACAAGACCAGACCGGAAAGGAATCTTTTCAGGACACCCAGCAACGACATAATATTAGATTTTTTATACCTGCGACCATTGCCGCCTGTGGCGATTGTCCCAAACATGAGGGATCAGCGGGAGTGAAGACAGGACTCCGCATAAGCGGGGTAGTATAAGTGATATTTTGCCGCTAGCCCAGCAAACGACTAAGATCCACATAGAAGGCAAGACTCATCATTGCCAATAGCAAAACCATCCCAATCTTCTGTCCATGCTCCATAAAGGTTTCCGATAAAGGCCCCCCTTTGATCGCCTCAAGCAGAAAAAAGAGGAGGTGACCACCATCCAGGACAGGGATCGGCAGCAGATTCAGCACGCCGAGGCTGATACTCACCACAGCGAGGAACTTAAGGAAATCGATCAGACCGTAGCTGGCGGTTTTACCCGCATACTCCGCGATGGATATCGGCCCACTGAGATTCTTTACCGAAACCTCGCCGACCACCATCTTACCGAGCATTTTCAGCATCAGCAGAGAGAGATCCCAGGTCTTGTACAACGACTTGCCAACTGCCTCCAGAGGACCGTAACGAATCTCTGTCTGGTAGTCGGCCATCAGGTGAGGCGGCACCTGCACGCTCGCACCAATTCGACCGATGCTTTCACCCTCACTTTCAATCGCTGCCGGGGTTAGTTCAAGGCGGATCAGACTCCCCGCACGCTCGACTTCGAGAACCATGCGCTGTTCCGGTCGCGCCCGTACATACTTCACCCATTCGACCCAACTCTCCAGGGATTGGCCATCAACGGAGAGCAACAGATCGCCGGTTTTCAACCCATCCCTGTCTGCAGCTTCGCCCGGCAACAGTGTACCGATAACCGGCGCGACTACGGGACGCATGGGCGTAATTCCCAGATTCTGCAGAATCTGGCCCTCCTCAGACATCTCCTGAAGCCGCCCGGCGTCGAGCCAGCGAACCGCCTCCCGGCCACTCTCATCTTCGACCCTTACTGCGATCTGCCCGACATTCAGTGACTCCGCCAACAGCATGTAGACAGCTGTCTCCCATGTCGGAGTGGACACCTGATTGACGGAGAGTATGAGGTCTCCCGTCTGAAACCCGGCCTGTTCAGCAATGGATTCGGCCTTGACCTCCCCCACCAGCGGTTTGATGCCGGTATCCCCCGCCACGAAGATCAGCCAGAAGGCGCAGACGGCAAACAATAGATTGAACAGAGGGCCCGCCAGCACAATCGCCGTTCTGGAAGCCAGCGTCTGTCTGTTGAAGGCCCGACCCAGCTCACCGGGATCGACCGGCGCCTCCCGTTCATCCAGCATCTTCACGTAACCGCCCAGGGGGATGGCGGCAAGGACATATTCAGTGCCGTCATTCTTGCCGACATGCGTCCAAAGCGGTTTGCCAAAGCCGATGGAGAAACGCAGTACCTTCACACCGACCCTGCGGGCCACCCAGAAGTGGCCAAACTCATGTACGGTAATCAAAATACCCAGCGCAACGACGAACGCCGCGATTGTAAAAAGCAGTGAATCCATAATAAAAACTGTAGTCTGTTTCAGACTTATATCGAGTGAGACTTGACCTCAAACCTTCGAGGGTTATTTTATCCGCAAAACACGCAAATAATCGCAAAAAACTTGCTGACTATGGGTTTCCAGCGTATTTGCGTATTTCGCGTTATTTGCGGACTATGCGCTTAAAAGTGTTTGTTCCGCAAAAAACCGGGCTTGGTGATCTTGATCCAGCAACTGTTCCAGACTGTCGGCGGGCATGACCTCCAATGCGTCCAGGGTCCGTTCCACCAGTGCGGGGATACCGAGAAAACCGAGGCGACCCTCAAGAAAGGCCTGCACCGCCACCTCATTTGCGGCATTCAGCACTGCGGGTGCAGTCCCACCCGCCTTGATCGCCTCATAGGCAAGTCGCAAACAGGGAAAACGCTCAAGATCAGGGGCCACAAAATCGAGTCTGGCAACCTGAAACAGATCCAGGCGATCCACGCCGGAATCGATGCGCTCCGGCCAGGCAAGGGCGTGAGCAATGGGCGTGCGCATGTCGGGATTACCCAACTGTGCCAGCACCGAGCCATCATTGTACTCCACCATCGAGTGGATCACGCTCTGTGGATGCAGCACCACCTGAATCTGCTGCGGTGAAGTATGAAACAGCCAGCAGGCCTCAATCACCTCCAGCCCCTTGTTCATCATGGTGGCGGAATCGACGGAGATCTTGCGCCCCATATCCCAGTTTGGATGGGCGCAGGCCTGCTCGGGGGTAACGGTCTTCAAACCCTCCAGCGGCATAGTGCGAAAAGGTCCACCAGATGCAGTCAGCAGAATCTTGCGTACCCCAACCTGTTCCAATCCACGTTGAAAGTCAGCCGGCATGCATTGAAAGACCGCATTATGTTCGCTGTCTATAGGCAGAATCTCCGCCGCATGCACCTCAGCAGCCTCCATGAAGAGATGCCCGGAAACCACCAACGCCTCTTTATTCGCCAGCAGGATCCGCTTGCCCGCACGCACTGCCGCCATGGCAGGCAACAGACCGGCAGCCCCGACAATCGCCGCCATCACATAATCGGCCTCCGGCATGGCAGCCACCTGCTCAAGACCGGCAACACCGGATAACACCTCAACATCACTGCTTTTTTCGGCCAACCGCTTGGCCAACTCCGCAGCTGATGTTGCATCCGCCATCACCGCGATCTGCGGTTTGAAGCTGAGGCACTGACCGAGCAGACCGTCCACATCGCGGTTAGCCGTCAATGCAACCACGCGGTAGCGCTCAGGGTGACGGGCCACTACATCCAGGGTACTGAGACCGATAGAGCCGGTGGAACCCAGCACGGTAAGCCCCTTCATCCGATCTTCCCCATCAGCATCAACCCCAGCACAAAAACAGGGCCGGCGGCAGTCAGACTGTCGAGGCGATCCAGCATGCCTCCATGCCCAGGCAGCAAAGTGCCGCTATCTTTCATGTTACGCAGGCGTTTGAGTAGGCTCTCAAAAAGATCCCCAATCACGGAGAAGATCACAGTTAACACGCAGAGCAACAGCGCCAGCGGGTACTCTGCAGGGGAGAATCCCTGCCACCAAGCAAAAAATAAGCCACATATCAGAGAACCTGCGATTGCGCCGTAGACCCCTTCCCGGGTCTTACCCGGACTGACCTCGGGCGCAAGTTTGGTGCGACCAAAGCGACGACCGGCAAAATAGGCGCCGATATCGGCAGCCCAGATCAGGATCAACAGAAACAACAGCAATTGCGGACCCTGTTCAGGCACCTGATGGAGAGTCACCCATGCCAACCACGCCGGCACCAAAACAATGATACCCTCCAGACTTTGGGTCAGGCTAAAACCCTCTGCAATGACGCCACTGCGAAAATGTCGTAACCGTATCAACACAACCAACCACCAGAAAACCACCAGCACAAACAGCCAGAGCAGTAGTGCAGGCGCCTCCAACAGCATCGCGACGGCAGCCATGAAGAGTCCCAAAACCAGGATATAGCCAAACTGGCCGACAGGGCTGTTTGTGCCGGAAAGGCGCGCCCATTCAAACCCGCAAACTGCCAAAAACAGGGCCAACACCAGTGCGAGGTAGAGTGTGGGCGACCAGAGAACCCCGGTAACAATCAAAGGCGCCAGGACCAGTGCTGTCAGAACACGCTGTTTTAGCATCAGCGGCTCAGGAGGCCTCAGCCTTGTGATCTCCCACCTGCTCACCGGTGCGGCCAAAACGGCGCTGACGTCCCGCAAAATCGGCGAGCGCGTTTTCAAAAGCCGCCGTATCAAAATCGGGCCATAGCAGATCAGTGAAGTAGAGTTCGGAATAGGCGGTCTGCCAGAGTAGGAAATTACTTAGCCGCTGCTCCCCGCCGGTACGAATAAAGAGATCCGGATTCGGCAGATCGGGAAAAGAGAGCGCACCGGCCAACGACGCTTCATCGATATCCTCGGGGGAGAGCTCGCCTGCCGCCACTGCCCTGGCCAGGGCTTTGGCCGCCTGGGTAATATCCCAGCGACCGCCGTAATTGGCGGCGACCTGCAGGGTCAGACCACGATTTTCGGCCGTCAACTCCTCGACTTCCAGGATTCTGCGCTGCAGCTTTTCGGAAAAGGCCTCACGCTCCCCAATAATTTTCAGTCGAACACCATTTCTGTGCAGGCGACGCGCCTCTTTACCCAAGGCGCGAATGAAAAGATCCATGATCAGGCCGACCTCTTTCTTGGGCCGGTGCCAGTTTTCACTGCTGAAGGCAAAAAGGGTAAGAACCTGGATCTTTTTCTGCACACAACATTCGACAATGTTGCGCACCGCATCCACGCCGACGGGATGACCCGCGTAGCGTGGCAGACCGCGGCGTTGCGCCCAGCGGCCGTTACCATCCATGATGATTGCGACATGCCCAGGCAATCGGCCTTCGGCCTCCAAACTGTCCGATTGGGTTCCGTTCATCATCACCTTGATTCGCTCTAAACGAACTGTCACCGGGCAACAGTGATTATCAGATCTCCATCAAATCCTTTTCTTTCACCGCCAGCGCCTCATCCACCTCTTTGACGTGCTGATCGGTCAACTTTTGAATGATCTCCTGTCCACGACGCTCATCGTCTTCGGAGATCATCTTCTCCTTCATGTGATCCTTGAGATTATGGTTGGCATCACGACGAATGTTACGGATTGCCACCCGCGCATTTTCCGCCTCATGGCGTACCACGCGAATCAGATCCTTGCGTCGTTCCTCCGTCAACGGCGGCATGGGAACCCGGATCACTGCGCCGGCACTCATGGGATTGAGGCCCAGATCAGAGGTTAAAATCGCCTTCTCGACCACTGCGATCATTGGTCGTTCCCAGGGGGTCACTGCAAGGGTGCGGCCATCTTCCACATTGATATTGGCAACCTGACTCAGCGGCACTTCGGAACCATAATAGTCAACCCGGATATGGTCCAGCAGACTTGGATGAGCTCGCCCGGTACGCACTTTCGCCAACTCGTGGGAGAGCGCCTCAACGCTCTTGCCCATACGGGTGTCAGCATCACTCTTGATATCGTCGATCATGTTATTCGCCCTCTTCTACCAAGGAGCCGATGACCTCTCCGCGCATCAGGCGCAAGAGAGCCCCGGAATCATTGATGTTCATAATTCGTAGCGGCATATCGTTATCCCTGCAGAGCACAATCGCAGTTGCATCCATCACCTGCAGGTTTTCCGCCAAAACCCGATTGTAGGTGAGGCGGGGATAGAATTCAGCATCGGGGTCCTTCACTGGATCCGCTGAGTAGACGCCGTTTACCTTGGTCGCCTTGATCATCATGTCGGCCTGGATCTCGATCGCACGCAGACTTGCGGCGGAATCGGTGGTGAAATAGGGATTGCCGGTACCTGCAGCCAGGATCGCCACTCGACCCTCATCCAGGTGCCGTCTGGCATCCCGTGCGGTGAAAGGCTCACAGACATCCGGCATGCTCAGCGCAGAGAGCACTCTGGCCTCGATGCCGATCTTGGTGAGAGCATCCTGCATCGCCAGGGAGTTCATCACAGTGGCAAGCATACCCATGTGATCGCCGGTCACACGATCGAGACCACCCTGCGCCAGACCGGCACCGCGGAAGATATTTCCGCCACCAATCACCAACCCCACCTGTAGACCGGCCTCAACGAGATCCCGCACCTCACCCGCAGTACGCGCCATCACCTCAGGTGCAATCCCAAAGTCGCCCGCACCCATCAGGGCTTCGCCACTAAGCTTGAGCAGGATACGCCGACAGATCAAATCCGACATACTGAATCGATTCCTATATTTGAGAATAACCGAATGATAAGACGCAGAGAGTAAATATTCCATTTTCCACGGATATTTCAGCTCCACAGGCTCCCTGCCCGCAATCCACCCCCTCTGTCACCGGAGCAATCGCTCCGGTACAGAATGCGGGGGAACAGAAGTTTACATCTTGGCTTGCGCCCGGACCTCTGCGGCGAAATCTTCCTTCTTCTTCTCGATGCCTTCACCAACCTCAAAGCGGCTGAATTGGGCAATAGCGGCACCCTTGCTCTGCAACAGCTTTTCGATGGTAAAATCCGCATCCTTGACGAAAACCTGGCCCAGCAGGGTATTTTCCGCCAGAAATTTGCGCATGCGGCCTTCGACCATCTTCTCGACGATGTTGTCCGGCTTGCCACTCTCCTTGGCCTGGGCGGCAACGATCTCGCGCTCCTTGTTCAGCATATCCTGAGGCATATCATCAGCGGAGAGACAGACGGGGCTGGTCGCGGCAATATGCATTGCCAGATCCTTGCCCAGATCGCCCTCGTCACCCTCAACCTCGACCACAACACCGATACGCACGCCGTGGCTGTAGCTGACCAGGGTACCCTTGCCGGCCTGCATACGGGCAAAACGACGCACGTTCATGTTCTCGCCCAACTTGGAGATCAGCGCCTCACGAGCCTGATTTACAGTGGTCTCCTCACCTTCGTGAAGAGATTGTTCCATCAGCGCCTCAACATCGTCCGCACCGCCGTTAAGCGCACTCTCTGCCACAGCGCCGGCAAATGAGGTGAAGTTCTCGTCTTTGGCCACAAAATCGGTTTCACTGTTGACCTCGACCATCGCCGCCTGAGTGTTGTCAGCATTGAAGCTGATCACAATCACACCTTCCGCTGCGATGCGGCCCGCTTTCTTGGCGGCCTTGGCCTGACCCGATTTGCGCATCGCCTCGATTGCCGCTTCGATATCGCCATCGACCTCAACCAAGGCCTTCTTGCACTCCATCATGCCTGCGCCGGTGCGTTCGCGCAGCTCCTTAACCTGAGAGGCTGTAATCGCCATCTTTCCTACCTCAAAATCGTATCTTCAAATATAGATCGACCGAATCACGCTGCAGGCATGATCCGGTCGTTAATCCAGAAAACCTGTCAGCTGCTTCAGGACTTGTCGCCTTTGACCTCGACAAACTCCTCTTCGCTGCCAGCCGCCACATGGGCCGCGCTGGTGCGGCCTTCAAGGATCGCTGCAGATGCGCCCTGCGTGTAGAGCTGGATCGCCCGAATTGCGTCATCATTTCCGGGGATCACGTAATCGATGGCCTCGGGGTTGTTATTGGTATCGACCACGCCGATAACAGGGATGCCCAGCTTGTGGGCCTCAGAGATTGCGATGTCTTCATGCCCCACATCGATCACGAACATGGCATCGGGCAACTTGCCCATATCTTTGATGCCGCCGAGGCTGCGATCCAGCTTCTCCATCTCGCGATGGAGATTCAATGCCTCTTTCTTCTTGAAACGCTGATCGACACTACCGTCCTCGAACATGGCTTCCAGCTCTTTAAGACGTTTGATCGACTGCTTGATGGTCTTGAAATTAGTCAGCATGCCACCGAGCCAACGATGATTGACGTAGGGCATGTTGCAGCGCACCGCCTCTTCACGCACCGCATCACGGGCTGCACGCTTAGTGCCGACAAACATGATCTTGCCGCCGTTCGCCGCAAGCGAACCGATAAAATTCATGGCGTCGTTGAAGAGGGGGAGGGTCTTCTCAAGATCGACGATATGAATCTTGCTACGATGTCCGAAGATGTAGGGCCCCATCTTGGGGTTCCAGTAACGGGTCTGATGCCCGAAGTGTA
>NZ_JAAVSH020000001.1:1011452-1020837 GCF_011947365.2 endosymbiont of Lamellibrachia barhami | reverse complement strand
CTGCGCGCTCTTAACCTGAGAGGCTGTAATCGCCATCTTCCTACCAAAATCGCATTCAATATAGATCGACCGAATCACGCCAGGCATGATCCGTCGTTAATCCAGAAAACCTGTCAGCTGCTTCAGACTTGTCGCCTTGACCCGACAAACTCCTCTTCGCTGCCAGCCGCCACATGGGCCGCGCTGGTGCGGCCTTCAAGCGATCGCTGCAGATGCGCCCTGCGTAGAGCTGATCGCCCGAATTGCGTCATCATCGGGATCACGTAACGATGGCCCGGGTTGTTATTGCACGACCACGCTGGATAACAGGGATGCCCAGCTTGTGGGCCTCAGAGATTGCGATGTCTTCATGCCCCACATCGATCACGAACATGGCATCGGGCAACTTGCCCATATCTTTGATGCCGCCGAGACTGCGATCCAGCTTCTCCATCTCGCGATGGAGATTCAATGCCTCTTTCTTCTTGAAACGCTGATCAACACTACCATCCTCGAACATGGCTTCCAGCTCTTTGAGGCGTTTGATCGACTGCTTGATGGTTTTGAAGTTGGTCAGCATGCCACCGAGCCAACGATGATTGACGTAGGGCATGTTGCAGCGCACCGCCTCTTCACGCACCGCATCACGGGCTGCACGCTTGGTGCCGACAAACATGATCTTGCCGCCATTCGCCGCCAGCGAACCGATAAAGTTCATGGCGTCGTTAAAGAGGGGGAGGGTCTTCTCAAGATCGACGATATGAATCTTGCTACGATGTCCGAAGATGTAGGGCCCCATCTTGGGGTTCCAGTAACGGGTCTGATGCCCGAAGTGTACGCCTGCTTCCAGCATCTGGCGCATGGATACTGCACTCATGAGTGACTCCTGATTGTATTGGGTTAGGCCTCCATACATCCCATGAATCGACCTCCCCGCGAAAGCTGGGAGGCACCCCGAACCATGTGCCGATGTATGTGTGGATTAGTTTTGCTCCCGCGCGGGAAAAACCCCGTAAAGTGAGCAGTGCGAACCGTTTGCGATTCAGCGGGGCGTTTTATACCATACCCGGCGGATTGCGACAAATCCCTGACGCCTTGTTTCCAACCCCCTTTACTCCAAATCTCCATGACCCTTTAAAGAATTATGAGCGTAACGATCAAGACAGCGGACGAGATAGGAAAGATGCGGATCGCTGGCCGCCTGGCGGCCGAAGTTCTTGAGATGATCGAGCCTCATGTCAAGCCAGGAGTCACCACGGAGGAGTTGGACAGGATCTGCCACGACTACATCGTCGACGTGCAGCAGGCCATCCCTGCCCCGCTAAACTACCGGGGGTTTCCAAAGTCGATCTGCAGCTCGGTCAACCAGCAGGTCTGCCACGGCATCCCCGCTGACAAAAAGCTGAAAAAGGGGGATATCGTCAACCTCGATATCACTGTCATCAAAGATGGCTATCATGGAGATACCAGTAAGATGTTCAGCGTGGGGGAGACCTCCATCCTCGCCAAACGGTTGATAGAGGTCACCCGAAAAGCCCTTTGGGTCGGTATCGACGAGGTTCGCCCCGGCACACAGCTTGGGGACATCGGCCACAAGATTCAGGATTTTATTTATACGGTCATATCGTCAGCAGACAGGTCGCTGGGTGACGGTAAGAGCTTTCACCAGCACCCCAGTTCCTCCATAGTCCAGGCCTTCAAATGATCCTTCAACTCCGGCTGTGTTTCTACCATTTAAACCGATGGTCATCACGGCGTCACCGATGGCTGGAATGTAACGCAAAGCCGTGTGTTAGCAACTTCGCTGAAAGTAAAGCTAAGGTGTCACCAGTTGAGGCCATCTACCTGGTGGGATTTCGGTATCGAAGGTTTGATTTTTCGGCGGAATAAAAGTAGGGTGGTAAGGAATTGTCAGTGCCACCGAGCCTTTTCCATCTTGCGTAGCCCACATGGTGCCAGGCGTGGGTCACCGGATGCACCCATCAGACGAGACATCTTGGCCAGGATGTAAGCGGTGTAACCACGCTTGGAGGAGGAGGTGACTGCGCCGTGGCCGGCGCGATGATAGTGCAGGTACTGACTGGGATAGTTGCGACGTGCAGTGGTCACCATGCCGGGGCCGCCGACATAACCGTCTACCAGGAAGGGGAAACCCAGCACAGCCGAGGAAGTTCTGCCAAAAGTCTCAGGTGCGCGGTCCCAGCACAGGGGCACACATCTCATGATGGTCATCAGCGGTGATGTTGGCGGAGAAAGAGCGACTACGCCGGTCTGGAAGTCTGTGCGCGGGCAGGCATCTGCAACCAGAGGGATAACAGCTGGCCGGGTCGGGCAGAAGACCTGGTTGCCCTGAAACCAAACTCGTTCTTCGATGAAGGTGTACCCAGCCAAGACTGATAGCTGCTTCAGCAAACGGCTTGGGACGCAGGCCCAATTTAGGCTTGATGATGGTGCCGGAGATGTAACCGCCGTTTTCGATCGGACGACCCAGGATGCGCCACAGGTCAGAGATGTCCATTGCCGGGCCGTCAAACAGCTGCAGCATCTTTGGTGGGACGTAGAAATCGAACATCTGCGACTGTTTGATGTCGCCCATGCCCTGGTTGTTACCGATCGCCAGGGTCAGGAAGGAGACGATCATGGTGCGGCCATCGATGATGTTGCGGTCGAACAGTTCGTTCGGGTACGCAATCTTCATGATCTCTTTGGCTTCGTCGATCTCGTAGACCAGCGCGTCTACACCCTTGGTGAAGTCGTCAGTGGTGGAGACCTCTACGTTGGTGCCGGTAGAAGACTCTGCTGCAAAGTGAGAGGCAGCTTCAAGATAGCCGTATCCAGTTGCAGGAGTCATGGTGTAAGCCACCAGGATATGCTTGCCGCCTTCGAGCAGATCTTCTTCTTTCAGGCTCAGGTCTGAGTAACGATTGGTTTGGTCCAATAAGGCCATTGTTCGCTCCTAAATGTTTCGAAACGTGAAGAAACAGGGTTTCCGGTGTTGTTGACTCAATATTTTTGAGGACAACCCCGGAATGTGGGAGGCAATTTATAGTGGAATCATTCATAAGTGAAATCAAAAATATTAATCTTAATCATAAGTAATTACTTATGGACTGGTCGACGGACGAATTTCAGGCTGATGTGGAGGCAGGAAGCGAACAGGATTCAGTCGGCAATCACGACTCGGTTGCGCCCGGCTCTCTTTGCCTGGTGCAGGCTTCGGTCTGCCAAGGAGAAAAGGGTGTTGGGTGCGGATATTTCCGCTGGTGATGTGTAACTTCCGCCAATGCTGATGGTGATATTGACCAGTCCCTGGGTTGTGAAGTGATCGGTTTCGGTGAAACTCTCCCGCAACCGTTCGGCAGCCGTTGTCAGTTCTTTTCTGCTGTCGACGGCAACCAGAGCCGCAAACTCCTCCCCACCCCAGCGGTAGATGTTGTCTGCTGTGCGCAGGACTTCGACGATTCTGCGGGCTGTTCCCTGGATAACCTCGTCGCCGACTACATGGCCGTAGCGGTCGTTGATGTTCTTGAATTTGTCGATATCGATAAAGAGCAGTCCAAGCCCCTCCTTGGACCGTTTGGCATGGGCCACCCGCTTTTCCAGATCCCGCTCGAAGAGACGGCGATTGCCGAGATGGGTGAGGCTGTCTTCGGCAGCCAGCTGCCGCAACTGGCAGTCGATGCGGTGACCGAGAACACCGATGATATCCTCCGAGGCGGCCTCCATGTCCATCAGATAGTCGACGATGTTAAAGGGGCGCCTGGCTTTTGCTTCGTTCAGGATGCGAACCCCCAGCAGATGCAGGCGCTCGTGAGCAGCCAGGAATGCGTCCTGCTCATCTTTCGGGATCTGTTCGAGGCCACCGGTGCTTAGCCATCTACCAAGGGCGCAGGCATCAGAGGTCATGGGCAGTTCCTCATTGTCCAGTGGTTCGCCCAGTGCCAGTGCGTAGGCCCTCAGTTTCCATTGGTAGTGATCGATGTAGGCCTTTTTCAGACCGCTTGGCGAGATGTCGCCATGGTCTGTAGAGCAGGGCTGCTGTACTCTGGCCAGGTCAAACTCGGCGACCCGGCGTAACCGGTCGAGAGTATGAGCCAGATGAAAGACCATCGATTGCACGGATTGGGTGAGGTCGATGACGCGGCAGAGGGCTTTTGCCAGGTCTGTCTGGCCCCGTTTCTGGGCCATGTCGATAAACAGATGTCGCAGGGTGCTCTGTGCGGCCAGAGCGTGCTCGGCGCCCATGCCTTTTTTATGCCAGTAGATCGCCTGATTGTATTGTATGGAGCAGAAGGTTTCATCGTAACTGCCACCGATATAGGATTTGCAGACGCCATCCAGCAGAGGGTCGCCATTTTTCTCTGTCCAGCCGAGGTGCTCCCTGAACCAGTTGTGAAAGTCTGCGAGACAGTGGTCGAGGGAGGCGCGAAGGTAGTGTTGGTGCGATTTTATCAGCTGGCAGTCGCTGGTCGACAGGCCAATGGTGATACGTAATTTTTTGGCATGGCTCATGGTGATCGGCGGTTCAGGTGTTGGCTGCGGCCTCGGTTACTTAAATTGAAGTATAGGTGATAAATTGTTGTGACTTGCGCCAGATCGTGACTTAACACCCCGTAAACTATGAAGAATGGGATGGGTTTGCTTTGTGGTTGTGGCAGGCGGCCCAAAATAGATGAGACACCATTATGCATGTGACGATTAGACAGTTGTCTGTCTTCGAAGCGGTTGCCAGACGATTGAGTTACACCCGGGCGGCGGATGAATTGCATCTCAGTCAGCCTGCGGTCTCGATGCAGGTGAAGCAGTTGGAGGAGACGGTCGGACTGCCGTTGTTTGAGCAGACGGGAAAAAAAATCCAGCTTACCGATGCCGGACGGGAGGTCTTTCAATACACCCGCGCCATCTTTGGAATGTTCGAAGAGATGGAGGAGGTGCTGGCGGCGTTGAAAGGTGTTGATACCGGGCAACTCGACATTGCAGTTGCCAGTACCGTCAACTACTTTGCGCCGCGGCTTCTGGCTGCCTTTCACCAGCGCTATCCTGGCATAGATCTGCGTCTGGACGTGACCAATCGAAAGCAGTTGATGGTGCTGCTGGAGTCGAATGAGACCGATATTGTGTTGATGGGGCATCCTCCTGAGAGGCTGGAACTCGAATCGGAGGCGTTCATGGAAAATCCTCTGGTGGTGATAGCGCCACCAGGTCATTCTCTGGATGGGGTGCCGGGGGTTCCGCTCTCCCGCCTTCAGGATGAGACCTTCGTCATGCGAGAGAGTGGTTCCGGCACCCGTCTGGCGATGGAACGATTCTTCAAGGAGCACGGTCTCGAGCTCAAGAGAGGCATGCAGATGACCCGCAACGAGGCGATCAAACAGGCGGTGCGGGCAGGTATGGGACTCGGTGTGGCTTCAGAGCACACTATCGAACTCGAAGTGGAGACGGGGCGTTTGGTGATCCTTGATGTCGAACAATTTCCGATTCGGCGCAAATGGTATATGGTCCATCGGAAAGGCAAGCGGCTGTCGCCGGCTGCCGTTGCCTTCCGGGATTTCGTCCTGGCTGAGGCAAAAAACATACGTCGTGAGGCAGTATGAAATGCGCCTTAGGCCATGATGCGTTAAACTGACCAGTTACACTATCATTCCAAATCGTATGGTTGGCAGTCGGTTGCATCCTGATGGGGTTTGATCTGAACAGCTACCTTTTGGAATTGGCGCTAAATGTCTGAAATTGAAAACCAGCAAACAGGCGACGCTGCACCCTCCGGCGGCTACGGTTTGCTGGAACAGGTCGATCTGCCTGCGGACCTGAGACGTTTAGAGTCCTCCCAATTGCCGCAACTGGCAGCCGAATTACGTCGGTTTCTGATTGAAACCGTCTCCCAGACAGGCGGGCATCTGGCTGCGGGGCTGGGTGTGGTGGAGCTGACCATTGCGCTGCACTATGTGTTTGATACCCCGGCAGACCGGTTGATCTGGGATGTTGGACATCAGGCCTATCCCCATAAGATCCTTACCGGACGCCGTGAGCGCATGCACAGTCTGCGCCAGAAAGGTGGTCTATCCGGTTTTCCCAAACGTTCCGAGAGTGAATATGACGTCTTCGGCACGGGGCATTCGAGTACCTCTATCGGCGCCGCCCTTGGGATGGCTGTGGCGGCGAAGCAGAGGGGTGAGTCCCGCAAAATCGTTGCAGTGATCGGGGACAGCGCGATGCAGGCCGGGATGGCCTTTGAGGCACTGAATCACGCGGGTGCCCTGGATCAGGATCTGCTGGTGGTGCTCAACGACAATGATATGTCTATCTCCAAACCGGTTGGTGCCTTCAGTAACCATCTGGCGCGTCTGCTATCCGGCAACTTTTATACTCGCGTGCGTGAGAGTGGAAAATCCGCCCTCAGCCATTTGCCGCCGCAATTGGGCGAACTGATGGGGAAATGGGAAGAGCATATGAAAGGCATGGTGATGCCCGGCACACTCTTCGAGGAGATGGGTTTCAACTACATCGGCCCGATCGATGGTCATGATCTGGAGACTCTGACTAAGACCCTGCGTAATATGCGCAAGATGTCTGGGCCGCGATTACTGCATGTGGTAACCCAGAAGGGGCGCGGCTTTAAGCCCGCTGAACAGGATCCCTGCTTCTATCATGGGGTAACGCCGTTCAATCTCGCTACTGGTGAGGTGCAAAAAAAGACAGGTGGGCCGACCTATACCCAGGTCTTTGGCGACTGGCTTTGTCATGCGGCGGCAGAAGATGAAAAATTGGTGGCCATCACGCCTGCCATGTGCGAAGGCTCCGGTTTGGTTGAGTTCTCCCGACAGTTTCCCAAGCGCTATTTCGATGTCGGTATCGCGGAACAGCACGCCCTGACCTTTGCTGCCGGTCTCGCCTGCGAGGGAGTGAAGCCGGTGGTTGCCATCTACTCCTCCTTTTTACAACGGGCCTACGATCAGTTGCTGCACGACATTGCCCTGCAGAATCTCGATGTCACGTTTGCGGTGGATCGTGCCGGACAGGTAGGCGCGGATGGCGCGACCCATGCCGGCAGCCTCGATCTGAGCTTCGTCCGGGTAGTGCCGAATATGGTGGTTATGGCTCCGGCAGATGAAGATGAGTGCAGCAGAATGCTGCAGACCGCCTATGAATATGTGGGACCGGCGATGGTTCGTTATCCCCGGGGAAGCGGCCCGAGCGTGGCCGTCACTCGCCCGGTTCACCCTATACCGCTGGGTAAGGGTGAGATTCGGCGGAATGGGGGGCGGGTCGCCCTGCTGGCTTTTGGTTCCCTGTTGGCGCCGGCGCTGGAGGTGGCGGAGTCCCTGGATGCCACGGTTGCCAATATGCGTTTCGTAAAGCCGCTGGATGAGGTGCTGATTCTCGATTTGGCCTCACGGCATGAGATTCTGGTGACCCTGGAAGAGAACCTGGTTCAGGGTGGCGCAGGTTCGGCGGTCAACGAGTATCTGGCCAGGGTTGGACATAAGGTGCGGGTGATGAATCTTGGTCTGCCGGATCGATATATCCACCATGCGAGCCACCAGGAACAACTCAGCGAATGTGGTCTGGATGTGGCGGGTATTCTGGCGTCGGTGAATCAGGCGTTGCGGGAGAATCCGCTGAAAGCAGTGAAATCGTCTGCCTGAGACCGGCCTGCTCCTATGTTCGATGTCACTCCGATCCCCAGTTTCAATGACAACTATATCTGGCTGATATCCGAGCCGGATCTCTCCCTCGCGGTGGTGGTGGACCCTGGAGAAACGGGACCGGTGGCGGCATACCTGGAGCTGGCATCCCTGGAGCTGGGCGCAATTCTGGTGACGCACCACCATAACGACCATGTCGGTGGAATTCCCGGCCTGCTGCAGCGGTTTCCGGGTATCGAGGTATTCGGCCCTGCAAAGGAGCCGATACGCGGCGTGAACCGGCGGGTAACCGAGGGCGATCTGATCGAACTACCCGGCATGACGACGAGGTTCAGGGTGCTTGATACCCCCGGCCATACCGCCGGTCACGTCTCCTACCTTGGTGAAAACGCCCTGTTTTGCGGCGATACGCTCTTCGCTGCCGGGTGTGGGAGAGTCTTTGATGGTACGCATGAGGCACTGGCCGCATCACTGGTGCGTTTTGCCGGCTTGCCTGCGGAGACCCAGGTCTACTGCGCCCATGAGTACACGCTGGATAACCTGGGTTTTGCCGCCTGGGTGGAACCGCAGAGCGAGGCGATCAAATTGCGCTTGCTGGCAGACCGGGCCAGTCGGGAGTCCGGCAGGCCGACACTGCCCTCACTGTTGGCTAGCGAGCTGGCAACCAACCCTTTCCTGCGAACAGGTGTGAGGGATGTGATAAACGCTGCTGAGCGTTATGCCGGTAAAAAACTCACTGGAGATGAAGCGGTCTTTACCGCGCTACGAAACTGGAAAGACCGGGAGTACGACTAGCTGCAGGAAGAGCCATTGACAGCCAAAAAAAACTGCAGTGACCGTAAGGCCGCCGCGGTTTTTTTTCGAAGGCAGGCGCTAGACCTGACGCGCATCCATCATGTTTTCGATGATGGGCTGCAGGATGATCTCCATGGCAAATCCCATCTTGCCGCCGGGCACCACGATGCTGTTGCGGCGTGACATGAAAGATCCGTCGATCATGGAGAGCAGATAGGGGAAGTCAGTACCGAACTTCTTCGTATCCTTGAAACGGATGACCACGAAACTCTCGTCAGGCGTCGGGATGTCACGGGCGATGAATGGGTTGGAGGTGTCAACCGTGGGTACGCGCTGGAAGTTGATGTCGGTGCGTGAGAACTGCGGGGTGATGTGGTTGATGTAGTCGGGCATGCGCCGCATGATGGTGTCGACGATTGCCTCCTCGCTGTAGCCACGCTCGGCGTTGTCGCGGAAGATCTTCTGGATCCACTCCAGGTTGACGATGGGTACTACACCCACGCCCAGATCCACGTGCTGGGCGACGTCGTCACCACCGTTTACCGCCAGGCCGTGCAGGCCTTCGTAAAACAGCAGGTCAGTCCCCTCTGGAATAGTCTCCCAAGGGGTGAACTCACCAGGTTTCTTGTCCACGCTAAGACGGGCATTGTGTTCGCTGGCCTCCATTCGGAGTGGTAGTATGCTGACCGGAACCGGTTTCACCGTAGGTCTTACCAGCTCTTCGATCTTGTCGTCGAAGCGGTTTGCTTCGGGACCGATGGACATGCCGCCGCCGGTCATCTTCGCGCATTTCGACGCGATTGTAGCGGTGGAAGCTGTCGCCTCGACTATGGCGGGGGTGAAGCCGTCGCGGAAGAAGATGTGCCCAGGGCGCGCTTGACTGTGGTGGTGCCTGCGCGCCGGAAGAACCGGTAATCAAGCATGATTGCGTTTCTAGAGCAATACGTAACTGAACGAAGTACCGT
>NZ_JAAVSH020000001.1:983777-1011361 GCF_011947365.2 endosymbiont of Lamellibrachia barhami | reverse complement strand
GCCAGTTACGTATTGCTAACCGAGGGCGATTCAAGACTGAACTACCCGTTACGATGACGAGGTTCAGGGTGCGCTGACGCACCGCAAGCCATGTCGCCGTCACAGTCTCCTCATCTCGTGAAAACGCCCCAGTTTAGTATGGTTACGCTCTTCGCCGGATGTGGGAGGGCTTTGATGGCACGGCTGAGGCACTGGCCGCATCGCTGGTGCGTTTTTGTTGGCTTGCCTGCCGAGACCGCAGGCCTACTGCGCCCATGAGTACACGCTGGATAACCTGGGTTTTCGCCGCCGTCTGGGTGGAGCCGGAGAACGAGGCGATCAATTGCGCTGGTTGGCAGAGAGCGCTACCAGTCGGGAGTTAGGCAGGCCGACACTGCCTGCAATTGCCGGGTCACCGAACTGGCTGTCAACCCTTTCCTGCGAACAGGTGTGAGGGATGTGATAAACGCTGCTGAGCGTTATGCCGGTAAAAAACTCACTGGAGATGAAGCGGTCTTTACCGCGCTACGAAACTGGAAAGACCGGGAGTACGATTAGCTGCAGGAAGAGCCATTGACGGCCAAAAAAAACCGCGGCGACCGTCAGGCCGCCGCGGTTTTTTTGAAGGCAGGTGCTAAACCTAACGCGCATCCATCATGTTTTCGATGATGGGCTGCAGGATGATCTCCATGGCGAAGCCCATCTTGCCACCAGGCACAACGATCGAGTTACGGCGTGACATGAAAGAGCTGTCGATCATGTTGAGCAGGTAAGGGAAGTCGGTGCCAAACTTGCCAACATCCTTGAAACGGATGACCACGAAACTCTCGTCGGGTGTTGGGATATCACGTGCAATGAAAGGGTTGGAGGTATCTACAGTCGGCACGCGCTGGAAGTTGATGTCGGTGCGTGAGAACTGCGGGGTGATGTGGTTGATGTAGTCGGGCATGCGCCGCATGATGGTATCGACGATCGCCTCCTCACTGTAGCCACGCTCGGCGTTGTCGCGGAAGATCTTCTGGATCCACTCCAGGTTGACGATGGGTACTACACCCACACCCAGGTCCACGTGCTGGGCGACGTCGTCTTCACCGTTTACCGCCAGGCCGTGCAGGCCTTCGTAAAACAGCAGGTCGGTACCCTCTGGAATCGTCTCCCAGGGGGTGAACTCACCAGGTTTCTTGTCCACGCCAAGACGGGCATTGTGTTCTGTGGCCTCATCTTCGGAGTGCAGGTAGTAGCGCTTCTGACCGGAACCGGTTTCACCGTAGGTCTTGAACAGCTCTTCGATCTTGTCGAAGCGGTTTGCTTCGGGACCGAAGTGGGACATGCCGCCGGTCATCTTCTCGCGCATTTCGACGCGATTGTAGCGGTGGAAGCTGTCGCCCTCGACTATGGCGGGGGTGAAGCCGTCGCGGAAGAAGATGTGTTCCAGGGCGCGCTTGACTGTGGTGGTGCCTGCGCCGGAAGAACCGGTAACTGCTACGATTGGGTGTTTCTTAGACATGAATTACTCCCCTATGCAATCGTTTTGACCTGGCCGGAAACCGACCCAAAAGGGTGCGGTACTGTTCGGATTCCGGTAAGCCATGAATTCTGAGTGGGGCCAACTATACCACGGAGAATGGGTAATTCCACAGGGCGGAAGGGATAGGGAAAAGGCCCGCCTGTTGGCGGGCCTTCAGGGAACCTCTGAACAAGTCATGGACCTACAGCTTGTGGCTGAAATACACGGCTTTTTCGTTAAGAATCTTCGCAATAGCTGGCTATTACGTGCGATTCTCGCCTCAAATCCGCGTATTTCATCTCACAATCTGAACGGCCCAGACTTATTCAGAGGTTCCTTGGGGCAGAGTCAGAAGAGGTGCGAGTTGATCCAGATGTGGGTGAATATGCTGGCCACGTAGCCCAAGGCTATCACCGGCGCCCATTTCATATGGCCAAAGAAGGTGTATTTGCCCCGGGCCTGACCCATCAGCGCTACACCGGCGGCGGAGCCGATGGAGAGCATGCTGCCGCCAACACCTGCGGTCAGGGTTGCCAGCAGCCATTGACCCTCGGACATATCCGGCATCATGGTGAGTACCGCGAACATCACAGGAATATTATCGATGATGGCGGAGAGTACACCTACGGCCACATTGGCCGGAGTGGCACTCATGGCAGGGCTGAGGCCCATGGTGATGCCCCACTGGGTGTACATGACATCTGAGGCGAGTGCCAGATAGCCGATGAACCCCAGGCCGCCGACACAGAGCACCACGCCGTAGAAGAAGAGCAGGGTGTCCCACTCCGCCCGGGCGATTTTGTTGAAGATGTCGAAGGCGATAGGGTCACCCATCTGCTCGTCGTGCTCCAACTCGGTGGAGGCGTCGCCGTTACTGGTGGCCAGCTCTTTGTGGTAGGTCTTCTTCAGATAGAAACCGAAGAACTGCAGGTAGGCCAGGCCGGTCAGCATGCCGATCACGGGTGGCAAGTGGATGAAGTTGTGGAAACTCACTGCAGTGATGATGGTGGCCAGGAACAGAAAGATGATGCGCTTGGCGCCACGCTTCATTTCAGCGTCTTCGCCGCCTCCTTCAGGTTTTTCATTGGGTACGGCGAAGGTCATGATAACCGCAGGTACCAGCCAGTTGACCACCGAGGGGATAAAGAGATTGAAGAACTCGAAAAAGTCGACGGTGCCCTGGGCAGTTGTGATGTTCTTCTGCCATACCATCAGGGTGGTGATGTCGCCGAAGGGGCTGAAGGCGCCGCCGGCGTTGGCTGCAACCACAATGTTGATGCAGGCGAGCAGTACGAACTTGTTGTTGCTGCCCCCAACTGCCAGTACCACAGCGCACATCAGCAGGGCAGTGGTTAGATTGTCGGCGATCGGGGATATGAAAAAGGCGAGTCCGCCGGTAATCCAGAAGAGTTGTCGAAAGCCGAAACCTTTGGCTATCAGCCAGGAGCGCAGTTTTTCAAAAACATTGCGCTCGTCCATGGCGTTGATATAGGTCATCGCCACCAGCAGGAACAGCATCAATTCAGCGTACTCGAGCAGGTTGTGGCGTACCGCCGCCTCAGCGGCGTGAGGCAGGCCGTGTTGCTGATAGTACCAGGCGACGATGGCCCAGATCAGGCCTGCAGCCAGAATCACCGGTTTTGATTTGCGCAGGTGGGTGAACTCCTCCGCCATTACCAGCAGATAGGCCACCACGAAGATGGCGATTGCCGTATAACCCACCCAGTGGTCGGTAAGAATCAGGTGGTTTTCGCCACGTCCGGACGCAAGGCTTATCCCAGGTAGTATCAAGAGTAGAAGTGGTAACAGGAATCGCACAGTGCTTGCTCCCTTGGAAGTTATTAGTGTCTTAAATGGCATCATTTTGTGGGCAACAATAGCCGAGATGCTGCCTTCATCGCCTTTTATCATAGCGACAGGATTTTATATCACTTTAGCGCATGTTACTGCAGATTTATTGAGTCGTTACATTACTTTCGGTATGCCCTCGTAAAAAGTAGTTAATTAGTATAAACTTATTTGCTGCCCAAATTATCGATGGGCGGCGCTGGGTCTGTCGGCTGGAATTCTAGGGTGTCGGGCATTCTTCACCACTGGATTCCTCTGCTCTTTCGACAGCCAGGCAGTGGTGATTAACTTTATTTTTCTCAGGGGGTTACAGTGATTGGGCTAAACGACGTAGTCGCTTATTTACGGCAATGTTTCCTGCCGTTTTTCGGATGGATCGGCGAACTGCGTGACGGTAAGGTCCTGAAGGCCGATATTCTTGCGGGCATCACTGTCGCGCTGGTACTGGTCCCTCAGTCCATGGCCTACGCCCAACTGGCAGGTTTGCCCGCCTATTACGGTCTTTACGCCTCCTTTCTGCCGCCTATGGTCGCGGCCTTCTTCGGCTCATCCCGACAGTTGGCTACCGGACCCGTCGCAGTGGTCTCTCTGATGACAGCGGCGGCACTGGAACCGATCGCCGCAGCCAATCCCGAGGGTTTCCTGGTCTACGCGGTGCTGCTGGCGCTATTCGTCGGCGTATTCCAAATCTCGCTCGGTCTGCTGCGCCTTGGCGTGCTGGTCGATCTGCTCTCTCACCCAGTGGTGGTCGGTTTCACGAATGCCGGGGCCATCATCATTGCCACCTCCCAGTTGAGCAAGCTGTTCGGTGTGACCGCAGAGAGTGCGCCCCACCACTATGAGAAAGTCTACAACGTGGTTGTTGCGGCCATGCATGATACTCACATGATGACGCTGGCATTTGCCGTGGTGGCCATCGGCATTATGGTCGGGCTGAAGAAATATTTGCCAAAGATCCCCAGCGTGCTGGCGGCTGTGGTGGTGACTACCGTCGCGGCCTGGTTGCTCGGTTTCGAGAGCGATATGGGAGGCAAGGTTGTGGGTAGCATCCCCGCTGGACTGCCACCCATCTCCTTACCCAGCGGCTTCGATTGGGACATAGCCACGCAGTTGATGACTACGGCGGTGATCATTGCGCTGATCGGCTTCATGGAGGCGATCTCCATCGCCAAGGCGATGGCTGCCCGTACCCGCCAGAAGCTGGATGCCAACCAGGAGCTGATCGGACAGGGCCTGAGTAACATAACCTCCGGCCTCTTCTCCGGCTATCCGGTTTCCGGCTCCTTCTCCCGTTCCGCAGTCAATATTGATAACGGGGCGATCACCGGTTTCTCCTCGGTCGTCACGGGTCTGGTGGTTGGTATCACGTTGCTGTTCCTGACTCCGCTGCTCTATCATCTGCCCCAGGCGACCCTGGCCGCAGTCATCATTCTGGCGGTTATCAATCTGATCAAGATTAAACCGATCATCCATGCCTGGAAGGCTGAAAAGCAGGATGCGTTCGTGGCGGTGGCCACCATGTTGCTCACGCTTTATATGGCGCCGCATCTGGAGATCGGTATTCTGGTGGGTCTAGTACTCTCCATTTCATTGTTTATTGTGCGTTCCATGCGCCCGCGCGTGGCAGTGCTCTCCCGTTACCACGATGGCACCATGCGGGATATCTCCGTGCATCCGCTGCCCACCAGTGAATATATTCAGCTAATGCGTTTCGATGGTTCGCTCTATTTTGCCAATGCCGGATATTTTGAGGACAAGGTGCTGGAGCTGGTGGCGAGTAAACCCAACCTGCGCTACATCATCATCGATGGTGAGGGCATCAACCAGATCGACTCCACCGGTGAAGAGGTGTTGCGGCATCTGGCCGAGCGTCTGAAATCGAATAATATCGAATTTCTGGTGGCGCGGATGAAGAAACAGTTTATGGATACTATCCGTAGTACTCACCTGCTTGAAGAGATTGGGCCGGACCATTTCTTCTCGCGTATCCAGTTCGCTTTGAACTATGCCTGGGATGGTTTGGGCGATGAGTATGATCGCACCCAGTGCCCGCTGCGGCGTCAGGTTGATTGATCTTTAACCACTGACAGGCAATAAAAAACCGGCATCAAGCCGGTTTTTTATTGCCTGGATTCACCGGAATGCCTGATCCGCTACGCTTGAACCGGCCTACATCCTGAGAAGAACGGTGACGGGGTGGTTTATTACTTGGGTAGGCCGGTTCAAGCGTAGCGGAACCGGCAACTCCAGCTTGGCTTATCGTAGCGCGGCTACCTGATAGCTGCCGTTGACCTCGTTGAAGTTCAGCAGATCGACAGAGAGTTGATTCACATCGGTCGAGACTTGTGCGAGCTGATTTTTCGCCAGAAAATGGGTCTGCTGCTTGACCGCCGCGTAGACCAGGCCGCCAGGGGCAAGAATAGTGATGGCGACATCGAGGACACCAAAGGCGCCTTTCTCTACACGTTGCTGAAGTGCGATTTGCTGGTTTTTCAGATTCTGCTGCAGGTTACGAAGCTGTTTCGACAGAGCTGAGGTGTCTACCGTTCTGAGACTGGTGCAGAAACCCTCTTCATCGACAGTCAGGGTCCGCTCTTCTGCGATAATGCAGGTCGAGGCGGTGCTAATCGCAAGCAACAGGGCCAAGCTCAAGGATTTTTGTCTCAGGTTGTTCATATTGGTTGCCTCTGCGAAGTCATCACCGGGTCTGATTGGCCACTCCCTGGTTTTATCCCTCTCCATGTGACTTCAGATTACGGCGGGATAGAGAAATATTTAGGAACTACTTCACATTGAGTCGGCAGGACGGCCAGAATTTGAAACCCGGGTCACAAAACTAAGCGGTGCTGGGGAACACTTTTCCCGGATTGAGAATATTCCGGGGATCGAACTGCCGTTTGATACAACGCATCAGTTCCAGGGTAACCGGATCGATCTCACGATCGATATAGGGCTGTTTGACCAGACCGATGCCATGTTCACCGGAGAGGGTGCCGCCGAGGCTCAGGGTCAGATCGAAAAGGCGGCTCAGGCACTGCTCGCCAAGGCTCATCTGCTCAGGGTCATCTGGATCCAACAGCAGGTTGACATGGATATTGCCATTTCCGGCATGGCCGAAGTTGATGATGGTGATGCCGGTGTCAGCGGAGAGTCTCTCCAGACCGCCTATCAGATCGGGGATACGCGAGACGGGCACCACCACATCCTCATTGATCTTTTTGGGCGCTACATTGCGCAGTGCCGGTGAGAGCGCCTTGCGGGTCTTCCAAAGTGAAACGACGGCCTCTGTTGTCTCTGCAGTGTGTATCTCCAGCAGCCCCGGATTAGACGCCGCTTCTGAGATGGCGGCGCTCTCATTCTCAATGCTGTGTGCGGGACCGTCCACCTCGATCATCAACAGGGCACCCACCGCTGGATCGAGTTCGAGATCCGAAAAATCCCGTACCATCGCCAGCGCTGCGCCGTCCATGAACTCCAGCGCACAGGGGGTGACGGGTTGCGCCATGATGGCCGAGACCGCATGGGCGGCGGCGTGAATATCCCTGTAACTGGCCTGCAGGGTTCGTTTGGTCTCCGGCAGCGGAGTCAGCTTGAGGGTGGCTTCTGTGATCAGACCCAACGTACCCTCGGAACCGATCAGCAGGCGGGTGAGGTCGTAACCCACCACGCCCTTGGTGGTATTGACGCCTGTGTGGATGGTTTGACCGTTGCCGAGGACGGCTCTGAGGCCGAGGGTGTTCTCGCGGGGTGTTCCATATTTTACCGCCCGGGGACCAGCGGAATTGTAGGCAAGGTTTCCGCCGATGGTGCAGATCGATGCGCTGGTTGGGTCTGGAGGCCAGAAAAAACCCTTTTCCGCCAGTGCTGTCTGCAGCATCTGATTGGTAACACCTGGCTCCACCCTGGCCAGGCGGTTGTCGGGATCGATCTCCAGGATACGATTCATGCGTTCCAGGGAGAGCAGGACGCCGCCCTCGATGGGCACGCTGGCGCCGGTGGTGCCGGTCCCCGTGCCTCTGGCAACCAGGCTGATCCGTTGCTCGTGGCAGAAACGGGCGAGTGCCGCCACCTGCGAGTGTTCGGTGGCGAAGACTACCGCTTGCGGCATTGCCTGCAGGCGGCTGTTGTCATAGCCATAAGGCAGGCAGTCGGCGGGGTCGGTGAGTACCGAGTCGTTGCCGACGATCCCCGCCAGGGCCTTGCGCAGTGATGAGGTTTTCAACCTGGGTTCAATCTAGATGTACTCGAAGACCCGCACCACCCGGCGAACGCCGCTGATGTGCCGGACCAGATCGGTCACTGCATCGCCTTCGGCCTGGGTGAGGATACCCATCAGAAAGACAACGCCGCGTTCCGTGACGACCTTGACCCGAAAGGTATCGAAATCGGGCAGGTCGACCCCGGTCAGTTTGAATTTTACCTCGGTGGTGAGGGCGGAGTCGCGGGCCCGCTCCCCGATGGAGGCTGCAGTACCGATCTCCAGTTCATTGACCACCCGGCGGACACGCTCGATACCCTTTACCATCTGCTCCGCCCGGGCACGGATCGCCTCTGTCTCGGTCTGGCCGGTGAGCAACACCACCATGTTATAGCTGGTGATGCTGATTTTGCTGTGTTCGTCGAGAGTGGTGTCGCTGCCGAGCCGTTCCATGGATTTCAATTCGATAGACTGATCTTCCACGATGACACCGGCCGTGCGGCGATCATGGGCCACGCTGGCTGTGGTGGCCGCGCCGCCGACGATGACAGCGGCACAGCCTTGCAGTAGCAAACCGGTGAGCAGAGCGATGGCGAGGATGATCGATTTTGATTGCTGCATTTTATTCACTTCCCAATAGCTGTTGGTCCACCAGATCACACAGGCAGTGTATAATCAGTAGATGAACTTCCTGGATGCGGGCGGTTGAGTCCGACGGTACGCGAATTTCGACATCGCCAGGCGCCAGGAGTTTCGCTGCCTCCCCACCTTCTTTGCCGGTCAGGGCGATAACAGCCATATCCCGTTCGTGGGCCGCGTCGATGGCTGCACAGACGTTGTTTGAATTGCCGCTGGTGGATATCGCAAGCAGCAGGTCGCCAGGCTGACCCAGTGCCTCGATCTGTCGTGCGAAGACCCGTTCATAACTGTAGTCGTTGGCGATCGATGTGAGGGTCGATGTGTCGGTGGTCAGGGCGATGGCGGGTAGGCCGGGGCGTTCCCGTTCGAAACGGTTGAGCATTTCGGATGAGAAGTGTTGCGCGTCCCCGGCGGAGCCGCCGTTACCACAGCTCAATATTTTGCCACCCTCCAATAACTGAGCCACGATAAGCTCTGCGGCGCCGGCAATCGGATCGACTAGCAGCGGCAACGCCTCGCTCTTGGTCTGGATGCTCTGGTTAAAAATCTGTTGGATTCGGTCGTTCAGTTCCATGGTTCTATAGACTACCTGTAGATCAGGCGCTCTGGAAGGCGTCCTTGATCCATTCAATGTTGGGGTCGTGTTCGCCGGTGATGCCCACCACGTCGAAGCGGCAGGGCCATGAGTTGCGTTGCCGTTGCAGATAGTGGCTGGCTGCAGTGATCAACTTGCGTTGTTTGCCTGCTGTGACCGACTCGGCCGCCGAGCCAAAACGGCTGCTCTTGCGAAATCGCACCTCAACAAATACCAGACTCTCCCCATCCCGCATGATGAGGTCGATCTCTCCTCCCTTGCAGCGGTAGTTCTTCTCGACAAGTTGCAGCCCGGTCTGTTGCAAATGACTGCAGGCAAGGGTCTCCGCCAGATCGCCCTTGCACAGATGGCTGGCCTTTCTCATGGCCTCTGTGGGGTCCCGCCTGGGGTAACGGATGTCTCAGTCGTCTCTTGAGGCATGTTGTCTGCCGTGGTGTTAGCGGATTCGTCAGGTAAGTTCTGGACTGGATGATTGGGGGATGGCGCGTTTTCCGGTACCTCCATGCGGGGAGCGAAGCCGCTTATGCTGACTTTGCCATTGGCCATTTCAGCCCATGCGAGCTGGCGGTGTAGTCGGTTTGAGGCATCGATGTAGAGGTTGCCGGTTTTGCCGTCCTGTGTGAGTCCCGGTTGATCGCTCAACTGTTGCAGGTGGGGCAGCAGATTGAAGGTGTCAATGCCCATGGCGTAGAGCCGGGTATAACGCGCTTCCACCCCCGGCAGAAGCTTCGCCAGACTGCTGCGTGACAGAGGTTGCTGGTGGTCATCTTCCAGCAGCCAGGGAATGTCGACAAATTTGATCTTGCCGATATCCTTGTCTTTCTCCTGCGCCTGTTTGCCGCTGTAGATGTGGGAGGTGGCATAGACCGGCAGATCTCCCGCGTGGTGGAACTGCAGTTGAGGGCGTAGCTGTCTCGCCTTTTGTGGGCGGGCGGCGAGGAAGATGAAGTCGGCATCCGCCCGGCGCCTCGGTTCGTGTTCCAGAGAACCCCCCAGCACCCGTTGCACTGCTTGTTTGCGGGCATTGCTCTCATCGATATTGAGCAGTTTGCGGATGGGGGTGGAGAAATCGTTCTCCTTGGCGATGTAGGACTGCTGTTCGACTGCCCGACCGCCAAGTGATTCCCAACGTTCCCGAAAACTTTCATAGATCCGGTCGCCCCAGCTTCCCGTAGGCGTCAGTACCAAGGCGTTGCCGAGACCATCGAGCCAGGCGCGTTCGGCCACCTGCTCAGCTTCATCCTCTGGTGATAGGCCAAACTGGTAAAAGTTTGTGGATGGATGGGGCTCGCCGTTTGTACGGTTGAGGGCAAGCAACGGAATCTCGAAGTTTTCCTTTTGCAGCAGGGCCTTGAGCGCCGCCTTGCTGATCGGTCCGACCGCCATTTTTGCACCTTGATCGATCGCCAGTTGATAGATATCGATGATCTTAGTGGGGTCGCTGCTGTCATAAAAACGCAGTTCAGGACGGTTATTGGCCGGCCGCTGATACCAGGCCGCCATGAACCCGTCGCGCACGGCGGCAGCCACTTTGGCGTAAGGACCGGTACGGGGCAGAAGTATTGCGATGTGACTGACCTGTTCAAGCAGAGACTTGTCTTGATCGAAATAGCCGACAAGCAGTGCCGGGAGGGCGGGGTGGTTTTGGTACTCCTCCCGCCAGGCATCCAGTCGTGTCTCGACAACGGCCGGGTCGTCGCCACGGTTCTTGACGATCCGGGCAAGGTCCATCCAGCCGCCCAAGGTGCCAGGGGGATCCGGCTGCAGCAGTGCCAGTGCAGTATCGGTCATGGCGGAGAGGGTCTGGATCAGCATGGCCTGATTCTTCAGGCGGCGCTCGGGGTCGAGCAATAACATATCGAGTTCGCCGAACTCCCGTGCACTCTCCAGAAGATTACCCACGAGGCGAAAACTCTCCGCAACGTTTTTGTGAAACCGCTGGCGCAAACCGAGAGAGCTTTCGGGACCAGGGGGAGGTTGCATCAGATCCAGTGCCTGATCGACCTGGCCCAGTTGCAACAGTCTTTCGGCCTGCAGCATACGCAGTCGCAGGATGAATTCCGCATCGCGGCCGGGGCTGCGGATCTCATTGGTCAGGGATTCGCTCTTTTCCCAATTACCCGCCTTGGCCCAGTTTTCCGCCGCCTCCAACAGCAGATCCTCCCGCCGGGGGGGGAGGCTGTCGCGGGCCAGTGACTCGATCAGCACAGCCGCCGCAGCAAACGATTTAGCCTCGATGAGGCTATTGGCCTGCTGCCGCAGGATGACCGCATCCTTTTCAGGTTCGACGTCCGGTTTTGTGACTGGTGCGGTGCAGCCCTGGAACAGAAGCAGCAGGGAGAGGATCAGCAGTAGCGGCGAAATACGTTGAATCACTTGCATGGTCTCGACCGGGTGTGCAGGATGGGAATCCGGTCAGCTCCTGTTAAATTAGGTATCTATGTTGTCAAAGGGCGTACTTTACGTTGTTGCCACCCCAATCGGCAATCTCGAAGATTTTTCTGTGCGTGCCGTCAGGGTATTGGAGACGGTGGATCTTATTGCGGCGGAGGACACAAGGCACACCCGTCCCCTGCTCAGACACTACGGCATTTCTACTCAAATGGTGGCCCTGCACGAACATAATGAACGGGAGGTGATGGGGCGATTGCTGCGACAACTGGAGGAGGGGCAATCTCTCGCGCTGGTCTCAGATGCGGGTACGCCGCTGATCAGTGACCCCGGTTTTCCGCTGGTGAGGGAGGCGGGTCGCATGGGTATCCGGGTAGTGCCTGTGCCTGGGGTCAGCGCGGCGATATGCGCGCTCTCCGTGGCGGGTCTGCCCACAGACCGCTTCCTCTTTGTCGGGTTTCCGCCCCGGCAATCAGCCTCCCGTCAACGCTGGCTTCAGGATCTGGCCGCCGAGAGCGCCACCCTGGTGTTCTATGAATCGAGCCACAGGATACTCTCCGCCCTCAAGGATATGGCCGAGGTATTTGGTGCAGCGCGGGAGTCAGTGGTGGCCCGCGAGTTGACCAAGGTGCATGAGACCCTGTTACGCGGGAGACTCGATGAGCTGATCGAAATCGTCGCCGAAGATCCCAATCAGCAGAAGGGCGAGTTTGTTGTCCTGGTGCAGGGGGCAGGGAGAGAGCAGTCTGATCAGAAGACCGTGGAAACCGAACAGGTACTCAAGGTGCTGCTGGATGAACTGCCGTTAAAGCAGGCCGCTGCACTGGCGGCGAAGATAACCGGTGAGAAAAAGAACGCCCTCTACCAACAGGCGCTGGCCTGGAAACGGGATTCTTAAAGCAGAAGGGCCGTTGCCGGCCCTTCCGTTCGCCTAGTGGCTCACCTCGATCCGCTTCGGCGATGTAACAGGTATCTTGGGGATGATGACCTCGAGTACACCATTGTTACCGGTGGCTTTAATGCCTTCCGGGTCGGTGTGATCCGGGAGTGTAAAACGGCGATAGAAGACACCGCGAGCGCGTTCGACACGCTTGTAGTTCTCTTTCTCCTCCGTCTTCTCGAATTTTCGTTCGCCCCGGATACTCAGAACACCATTTTCCATGGTGACTTCGATATCCTCCGGCGCCACACCCGGGATATCCGCATGCAGTACATACCGATCATCCTCTTCCTTGATGTCGACTGCCGGTATCCAGTCCCCGCCAACCACATGGGATATATCATCCCGCTCGCGTGGTGTAAGGGGCCAGTCCGTATCCCGACGCCAATCGTCCATCATCTGCCAGGGATCATATCGTGTGATGTTCATAATGACCTCCTCTTCAGATTTACCCTGTCTCTACTTTAATGATGGGTCTGAAACTGTTTTTTTTCAAGGGTGTGTTGAAGGGGTGTTGTGATTGTATCTGGTTGATTATCATTGATTTTTTTTGGCTGATTCATCTACTGTTTTTGGGTTTTTTTGACGGTTCAGACTTAAATGGGTTTTGGATGCGAATCAGATTGTAAATATAGTATTCAATACTATTCTGTAGCGTTATTCTAAGAGGGTTATTCCAAGGGCGTCCCTGTGATCCCTGCCAAAAAATAAATTGAGGTTCTCATGGATGACCTTTCGCCTTCAGACCTGAAAACAATCCTCCACTCCAAACGAGCGAATCTTTACTACCTCGAACATTGTCGCATTTTGGTCAACGGAGGACGGGTCGAATATGTTACCGATGAGGGCAAACGCTCCCTCTACTGGAACATCCCCATTGCCAACACCACCTCGATTTTGTTGGGCACGGGTACTTCGATTACACAGGCGGCCATGCGTGAGCTGGCAAAAGCCGGTGTGTTGGTGGGCTTCAGTGGCGGAGGAGGAACACCTCTGTTCAGTGGCGTCGAACGAGATACCGACATCATCTGGTTCTCACCGCAAAGTGAATATCGTCCCACCGAATACCTTCAGGCCTGGGTAAAATTCTGGTTCGACGACGAGCGACGTCTTCAAGCGGCAAAGATAATCCAGCGTACCCGCATTGACCGACTCCAAAACCACTAGCTAAAGAATCGCGCGCTGGCGGATAGTGGATTTCTCATTGATCCCGCACGTCTTGAAACACTGCTGAGCGGGACACTCAACAGCATCGAAGAGGCAATAGATGTAACAGCTTTGCTCACCGCAGAGGCCCGGTTAACCAAACAGCTCTTCAAACTTGCTATGCAGACTGTGGGTTATGGAGACTTTGTGCGGGCAAAGAAAGGTACAGGCGCCGATCCGGCCAATCGTTTTCTTGACCACGGTAACTACCTGGCTTACGGATTGGGAGCCACCGCCACCTGCGTTCTTGATTGCCCCACGGATTGGCGGTACTGCATGGTAAGACCAGACGGGGTGGCCTGGTATTCGATGCGGCGGATTTGATCAAAGACGCGGTGATCCTGCCCCAGGCATTTATCTCTGCCATGGCTGGCCATGAAGAGCAGGAGTTTCGCCGGGCTTGTATTGAATCCCTGACACGCAGCGAATCCTTGGATTTCATGATCGATACGCTCAAAGCTGTGGCCGATGAGCTTGGGATCGATTCACCATGAACGTGATGCTCATCTCCCAGTGCAGCAAAAATGCGCTCAAGGAGACCCGGCGCATTCTGGATCAGTTTGCTGAACGGCGCGGTGATCGGAGCTGGCAACGCCATCACCAACCAGACGGTGACCGCACCCTCAGCCGACTCTTGGTGATATTTATCGCACAGATAACCACTGACTTTCTCAGTACCCAACGGCTTGCCGCTGGCCAGGTCGGAACCGGGTCCCTTGGAGAACATCTCCTGATCCGGCGACATGGGTATCTCCATGAACATCCTTTCGCTCGGCATCAACGTGATGATCTGGTGGCTCCCGGGATTGAACAGCACGATGCTCTCGGTCTGCCCCCGGTGCATCATCTCCTCCCGGCGCTTATCACCCTTGATGAAGACCTTGCTGACGTGCCGCTCCTGGCCATCCACCATAACGAAGTCGGCGGTCCATTCCGCAGCCTGGACTGTGTTTAGAGACAGCAGCACGGTGAAAATTGTTGATATCGTAAGCACTAATTTTCTGATCATCATTTCATACTCCTTCCTGTCGATCTGCCGCCCTGCCGGGGACATTGGCAGCTGCTTTTCAGACTACTGGATCACCTTCAAGGCCCGCTTGGCCAAAATCTTCGCACCTCGCGCCAGGATGTAGCGCACCTCGTAATCACCCGGTTTAGTGGGCGCCTTGAGTCGGGCCGGACTGCTCTTGCTGGTATAGGCATAGTTGTCATAACGACTGGGGGGATCGCCTGGCAAAGCCACAGTGAGATAGTCTCCCTGGTAATCCGGCCCCTGCCAGGTGACCTGAAAAACCTCACCTGCCTTTGCGGAAGCTGGAGGAACCACCTTGGCAGAAACGGCATTCACAGTAATCGACGCCTTGGCCAGCAACTTCGTCCCCTTGGCCTGGATATAGCGCACCTCGTACCGACCCGGTTCTGATGGCGCCAATAGTTTTGCCGGTGTCCCTTTGCGGGTGTAGGCATAGTTATCGTAACGACCGGGGACATCGCCAGGCGGGGCCACGGTGATGTAGTCCCCCTGATTGTCCGGACCCGACCAGACAACCTCAAATTCAGCACCCATATCGGCTGATGCTGGCGGCTGCACCAGGGCAGACACCGCCTGGATGGTGATGGGCGCACTGGCAAGCATCTTCGTGCCCTTGGCCTGAATGTAGCGCACCTCGTAATCGCCAGGTTCCGACGGCGCGATCAGTGCAGCGGGGCTGCCCTTACGGGTATAGTCATAGTTATCGTAGCGACCCGCAACATCTTCGGGATTCGCAATGGTGATGTAGTCACCCCCATTGTCCGGTCCCTGCCAGGTCACCTCAAACCTCGCAGCCGCATTGGCGGTTGCGGGTGGCTGAACCTGGGCAGACACCGCCTGGATGGTGATAGGCGCACTGGCGAGCATCTTCGTGCCCCTGGCCTGAATATAGCGCACCTCGTAATCACCTGGTTCCGACGGCGCGATCAGTGTGGCGGGGCTACCCTTACGGGTATAGGCATAGTTATCGTAGCGACCCGCAACATCTTCAGAATTCGCAATGGTGATGTAGTCAGCCCCATTGTCCGGTCCCTGCCAGGTCACCTCAAACCTCGCAGCCACATTGGCGGTTGCGGGTGGCTGAACCTGGGCGGTGACGCTCTTTACTGTAAGGGGTGCCCGGGCCAACACTTGGGTGCCGCGGCTCAGGATGTATCGCACCTCATACTGCCCAGGCTCGGCGGGCGCCCAAAGTTTCGCCGGTGTCCCTTTGCTGGTATAGGCATAGTTATCGTAACGCCCCGCCACATCGCCGACCTTGGCGATGGTGATGTAGTCGCTTCTATAGGCTGGGCCTGACCAGGCCACTTCTATCTCTGCGGCCACGTTGGCGCTCGGCGGCACCTTGACCTCTGCCTGGACCGGCGTCACCTGGATCGCCCTGCGGCCGATAATCCGGCTGCTGTGGGCATGCAGATAGCGCAGTTCATATTCCCCCACCACACCGGGAGCGACCAGTTCCAGAGGATTGCCTCTGCTGGTGTAGGCATAGTCGATAAAGACGGAATCCCTGGGTTCTTTTTTCGCAATCGCCACATAGTCATTGTGGCTGTCCGGCCCCTCCCAGCCGACCTGGAAGGCTGCCCCCACGGGCACCGAGGCGGGTCCCGTCAACCGCGCCTCACCCGGATCCTTCACCACCGGCGGTGGCGGCTCTCTGACCTCATCCAATGTCTTTAACAGGGCATCGCGCAGGGTCTGGGCATCGGACGCAGCGAGAAACAGGCCGCCGGTTCTGTCTGCCATGCAGCGTAACCGCGTCTGCTCCTCTTGGCTGATGTCGAAACCGATGACATGCACCGTGAAGTCGACCCCGCTCATGGCCAGTTCTGCCGCCAGGGCGCAGGGATCGGCATGGCAGGTCTCCAGACCGTCGCTCAACAACACCACGCTGGCACGCTCCTCGGTGTAGCGCAGAGCCTTGGCAGCCTGCCGCACCGACTCACTCAGGGGGGTCTTGCCCTTGGGGCTGATGCCCTGAACCTTCGCATTCATCGCGACCGCATTGTGCGGTCCCACCGGCATCAACATCTCGATGTCTGCACAGTCACCCTTACGCCGGTGGCCATACACCATCAGGCCAGTCTGGAAATCGGTCGGCAACTCGCTGATCAGATCGGCCATTACCTCCTTGGCGATAGTGATCTTGGCCTTGCCCTTGATCTGCCCCCACATGGAGCCGGATGCGTCGAGCACCAATACCATGCGGGCGGATACCACGGACTGAGACTGGCCTGACGGAGATTTCACAACCGGTTTCGATTTGGCTTTTGTCGGCTGCGCCTGGCCGGATGGCGGCTGCACCCGTTTCACCTCAGGGATTGCGGCGGCAGGCTGTTCGATATGGATGCGCAGGCTGCCCTGGCCGCTGGGTACCGTGATCTGCAGTTCGTCGTAGCCCTTGTCGACATCGAAGGTCCACACTTTGGTCTCACCGTTCTTCACTTCGAAGGGCAGATTTTCGCGCGTCTTCGCCTTGTCATTACGCACCAGGATCTTGCCACTGGTGGTATCGCCATCCGGATTGTCGCCAGTCAAGGTGAGGCGTGTTGCGCGATCCGGCGAGAGCCCCTCCCAGGTAGTGACGCCACCCCGATTGTAGAGGTCGCGCACCCGCTTGTCCGGCTGATCCACCACCACGTGGACCAAGCCGCTACTGACCTTGACTACCACCTCGTCCACCTGGAAGGCGTCGCCGAACATATCCCTGTCCTTGTTGAACCCCCGGTCGAAGCTCGATCCCTTATACTCGAGTTTTCGCGGAGTGACGCCGATATTCTCCCGCTGTTTCCCCTGGTGGAAGGGAAGGACGACGATTTCCGCCTCGCTCTTGAGCAGATTGATCACCTGAACCCTGGCCTTTCGAGTCTTGTCCACCCTGACGCGCAACTCTCCACCCGCTTTTACCCGTCGGCCCCAAGGCGCTTTGCCACTGACAGAGCCAGTCACGGCAGAGAGAGTAGCCGGGTCGGGAGCCCGTTTCTTCTGCATGGGGTGTGGTTTCTTCTTAAAATCCCCGGGGATCTGAAACAGGGCGGCGTCCACAGCGCCTGGCTTGAGATTCACCAACTCCACCTGGCGCGGGGGATCACTGTTCAGGCGCAGCTTCAGCGGCACCAGCGACTCATCCGACGTCCACAGGGTCATCAGATCCTGGCCAGCGGAATGGATCAGGGTCTTGCTGCAGTCGAAACCTTGCAGTGTTTCCCGGCCCATGGAGCGGGTCTCATAGCGGGATGCCGATACCCGGGCCGACTGAAAGGGATCATTGATCAGGCTGAACAGGTCATCGGCGGGGAGTTCATAGTAGATTTTCTCAGCGGGAATAACGATTCGTGTGAGGTTAGCTGCCTGGTCGACAACGACATGCACCAGCTTGCCGTCTTCTCTCTTCTGCAGCAGGTAACGGCCCTGCGAAACCTGGATCTTGAAGGTTTCGACCTTGCCGCCGTGGGTCTCCACCACGTCAGCGCTGAAGTCCCCCGCCTGGAGGAGCGGTGCCAGTGCAAACAGCGTCAGAATGTAGAGAAGCCAAGAGAGACACTCTGTGCACCAAACCCGTTTCACGACAACCTCCTCTGCTCAGCAGAGCCGTGTTGCCGGAACAGCAGAGCATGACAGGGAATCCGTTCACCCCTATTTCGAGCATAGAATACTCAATGCGGATTTTCCAGCATGTAGCCCGACAAAAACGCCACTTGAACTCCCCCAAAATACCTACAGATCCAGGAACTTCGCCTTTCGCCTCTATGGTTGAAAGCAATACCGTTACTAAAGCCGCAAATTCACCGGCACGCCATGATACTTCAGCATCATGTCTTCAGAGGTCATGCCACAGGCCAGGCCCACCAACTCAGGCAGAAACAGCACAGGCAACTGGAAGTTCTTACCGGTCTGCGCCAGGGCCTTGGCCTGGGTGCCATCCATGCTCTTGAAGCAGAGCGGACAGGAGGTGACCATCAAGTCCACATCCTTGGTGTGAGCACCCTCCAGCACATTGGAGGTCATCTTCATGTTGAGTTCGTTGTTGGGCCAGGCCAGATGGTAGCCGCAGCAGTCGTCCTTGGTGTCATATTCCACGATCTCTACACCCAAAACTTCCAGGATATCTTCCAGGGAGGTGGGGTTGTCCGCCGACTCGTAACCCTGGATATCCGCCGGATTGCGCGTGTGACAACCGTAGTAGGAGGCGACCCGCAGCCCGGTGAGCGGGTTGGTGACCCGTTCCTTCAACTTCTCCAGACCCACGTCCTGGGCAAAGACCCAGAGGGTGTGGGTGAGCTTGCAGGTGCCTTTGTACTCCAGCCCCTGCTCGGCCAGGATCTCGTTGACCTGGGCGTGTACGGCAGGGTCCTCCTGCATCCGTTTCTTGGCGTTGGAGATCACGTTGTAGCAGGTTGAACAGGGGGTGTAGAGGGGCAGCCCCATCTGTTCTGCATGGGCCATGTTCTTGGCATTCACCGCCAGGGAGGTCAGTTCGGAGCGCTCCTCGATGACGCCAGAGCCGCAGCAGACCGCCTCTTCGATCAGCTCCAGCTCCACGTCGACCTTGGCGAACACATCCTTCAGGATGTCGAAGAAGCGGGCGTCCGCACCCTGGAAGCAGCAGCCGGAATAGAACCCGTAACGTATTTTTTCACTCATGTCTTGTTCTCTCCTTTGACTTCAAGCTCTTTAACCTTGTCATAGATCTTCTGAGTGCTGCTTTGGCCACCCAGAGTACACACTTGGCGTGTGGGCTCGATGCCGTGTTTCTTGAGGTAGTTGTCGGCCGCTTCGATGGCAGCCCAACCTTTGGGTCCGTTGACGATCACCGGCAGCATCGGTTTGTTGACCTGACCATATTTGGCAACATCACCTGTGTATGCCTTGGCGCGGCGTGATCCTGCGGTGTCATGGATGCCGTCATCGATGGACATCTTGCGCATACGCTGGATGGATACGGCTGGACGCGTGTCCTTGGGACAGACGTTGATGCACTTGCGGCACTGGGCGCAGGACCAGAGCCCCTGATCCACAGCCGCCTGCATACGTTCGCCCTTGAAGTCGTCCCGCACATCGGCCGAGAAGCGGTAGGCCTTGCCCAGGGTCAGCGGACCGGCGTAGCTGGGGTCGGCGTCAACCGCGGAGCAGGCGGAGTAACAGGAGCCACAGAGGATACAGTCGGTAATGTAATCGAAGCGTGAATGCTCCTGTTTGGACATGATAGATTCCTGTTCCAACGTCTCTGGAATCCGCTCACGATTTTCCATCAGGTAGGGGTGCATCTTCGACAGTTTTTCGATCACTGGTTCGATATCCACCACTAGGTCACGCAGCACCGGCATGTTCTTCAACGGCTGGATGCTGACGGAATCCTTTTTGAAATCCTCCAGGATCGGTATCAATTGGGTGCTACAGGCCAGCACCGGTTTGCCGTTGACGCGCACGGCGCAGGAGCCGCAGATCTTGGAACGGCAGAAGGCACGGAAGGTCAGTGAGCTGTCCTGGGTGTTCTTGATCAGGCGCAGCGCCTCCAGCACCGTCATGCCGGTCTCCACGTTGACCTTGAAATTATCGAAATAGGCCGATTTGTGTTCGCTTGGCGTAAATCTCTAGATGCGGATATTGGCCAAAATGCTCTTGCGAACGGGTGTGATTTTTTCAATCATGCCGGCAACTCCTTAGTAGGTACGGGCCTTGGGCTCGAATTCGGTGATGGTCACGGGAGTGAAATCCAGCTTGGGACGGCCATCATCACCCAGGGCGGCCATGGTATGAGCGAGCCAGTTTGCGTCATCACGTTCGGGATGATCCTCGCGGGTATGTGCACCCCGTGACTCCTTGCGTTCCAAAGCGCCGACGGCCACCACTTCCGCCAGATCGAGCATGTTTTTCAGCTCCAGCGCTGAGACCAGTTCGGTGTTGAAGGCCTTGGTCTTGTCCTGAATACGCACCGTTTTGAACTGCTCCTGCAGATCCGCCAGCTCGCTGACGGCCGACTCCAGATCCTTGCCATTTCGGTAGACGCCGACCTTTTCCGCCATCAGGTTACCCATGGCGCGACGAATATCCGCAATGGAGGCGCCGCTGTCACCTTCCATCATGGAGGCGATCATCTGTGTGTCCGCCTCTTCATGCCCGGTATCCACGGGTGTAAAGCTGTTGTTGCGGGCGTATTCCAGGGCGTGCTTGCCGGCACGTCTGCCAAAAATCAGGATATCCAGCAGGGAGTTGCCGCCCAACCGGTTGGCGCCGTGCACCGAGACACAGCCCGCCTCGCCGGCGGCGTAGATGCCCTCGATGGAGGTCTGGCCATTGAGATCGGTATGGATGCCGCCCATGGAGTAGTGGGCCGTGGGCTTGATCGGGATGGGCTCCTCGATCGGGTCCACGCCCTCGAACTCGATGCAGAGTTCGCGGATCTGCGGCAGCCGCTCCAGGATACGCTCACGGCCCAGATGGGTAAGGTCGAGGAAGACCTCCCCTTCGGGACCGGCGCGGCCTTCGCGCACTTCGGTTTCACAGGAGCGGGAGACCAAATCGCGGGGACCCAGCTCCATCTTCTCCGGGGCGTAGCGGCTCATGAACCGCTCACCCAGACCATTCAGCAGGTAACCTCCCTCGCCACGGGCACCCTCGGATACCAGGATACCGGTACGGCGCAGGCCGGTGGGGTGGAACTGGATGAATTCCATGTCCTTGATAGGCAGGCCGGCACGGTAAGCAATGGCGGTACCGTCCCCGGTGTTGCCCAATGCGTTGGAGGTGCGCGTCCAGTAGATACGGCCGTGACCACCGGTGGCAAGAATCACCGACTTGGCCTGGATGGTATGCACCCGGCCGGTCTGGGTGTTGATGGCGGTGACACCCTGACAACGCTGGCCGTCATGCATCAGAGAGAGTACCTGCCACTCATTGAGAAAATTCACGCCGTGGCGGATGCCCTGCTCATACAAGGTATGCAACATGACATGGCCGACCTTGTCAGCGGAGAAGCAGGCCCGCGGCTTGGAGGCGCCGCCAAAGGGGCGCTGGGCGATCTTACCTTCATCGGTACGGGAGAAGGGACATCCCCAGTGCTCCATCTCGCGCACCACCATGGGGGCTTCCCGCGTCATGATCTCCGCAGCATCCTGGTCGGCCAGATAGTCGGAACCCTTGACGGTATCGAACCAGTGGTCCTGCCAGGTATCGGTCGGATCCAGATTGGCCAGGGCGGCGTTTACCCCCCCCCTGAGCCGCACCGGTATGCGAACGGGTGGGATAGACCTTGGTCAGTACACCTACCTGCAGATCCTCCTCCATCCGGGATTCGAGCGCGGCGTACAGACCAGCACCCCCGGAACCCACGATCAGAATGTCATATGTCAGCACGAACTACCTCCTAAGCCAGTTTATTTTTTTAGCAATGATTCGAGGAACAAAGTATCCCCCAAGATATCTCGGAACTACACCTGTCACCTGTCACCTGTCACCTGTCACCTGTCACCTGTCACCTGTCACCTGTCACCTGTCGCCTTTAGCCTTTAGCCTTTAGCCTTTAGCCTTTAGCCTCTAACCTATATCCCTTGCCGCTGCAGCCAATACTCAAACACCGCGATATGCCAAAGCTTACTGCCCTGAATACGCGTATGGTGCATTTCGGGTGCGGCCATCAGCATGTCGATGTATTCACGTCTGAAGATGCCTCGCTCACGGGCAACATGGGAATCGAGGATGTCACGCATAAATTCGAGGAAATCCCCCCGCACATATTTCAGCGCAGGCATGGGAAAGTAACCCTTTGGGCGATCGATCACTGAGTCCGGCAGAATCCCCCGCGCCATCGCCTTCAGCGGATATTTGCCCCCCTCCTTCAATTTCAGCTCCGGCGGGCAGCGGGCGGCCAGTTCCACCAACCCCTGATCCAGGAAGGGCACGCGCGCCTCAAGCCCCCAGGCCATGGTCATGTTATCCACCCGCTTCACCGGATCGTCCACGACCAAGGTGGTGGTGTCCAAACGCAGTACAGCATCCATGAAGGTATCAGCATCCGGTTCCGCCAGCAGTTGTGCAATCAGCTTGCGGGTGTGATCCTCGCCGCCAAACTCAGGATGGACCATGTGCAGGAACTCATCGTGGTCGCGGTCGAAATAGTGTTTTGCAAACCGTTCCACCGGCTCGCCCTGGGTCTCCGCCAACATACGGTGGTACCAGAAGTAGCCACCGAACACCTCATCGGCACCCTGCCCCGACTGCACCACCTTAATCTGTTTTGATACCTGTTCTCCCAGCAGAAAAAAGGCCACCGCGTCCTGGCCGAACATCGGTTCCGCCATATTGTCCACAGCTTCCGGCAGACGCTTAAGTACATCGTCGTTGGGAATCAGGTATTTGTGATGACGGGTGTTGTACATCTCCGCCACAGGGTCGGAGTATTCGAACTCGCTTCCTTTCTCTTCCGGCTGATCCTCGAAACCGACCGAAAAGGTGCGCAGATCCGAAACACCGGTCTCCGCCAACAGCGCCACCAACAGGCTTGAGTCCAGCCCACCGGAGAGCAGGACGCCCACAGGCACGTCTGCCACCTCATTGCGTTTGCGCACGGCATAACGCAGCGAATCGTGAATCGCCTCCAGCCATTCACCTTCCGACAAGGGTTTCTCCGGGCGGGTGGCGGGAAAAGACCAGTAACGGCGCACCCTGGGTTCACCCCTTTCGGACAGCACCATGCAGTGGCCAGGCGCCAGTTTGCGAATACCGTTGAAGATCGTATGCGGCGCCGGTACGACGCCATGCAGGGTAAACTGGTGGTGCAGGGCAACAGGGTCGATGGAGGTATCCACGCCGCCAGCGGCAAGCAAGGCCTGGGTATTGGAGGCGAAGCGAAGCCTGTTTTTGGTCAGTGAATAGTAGAAGGGCTTGATGCCCAGCCGATCCCGTGCCAGAAAGAGCTGTTTTTCCCCATAGTCCCAGACCGCAAAGGCGAACATACCCTGCAGATGGTCAACGCAATCCTCACCCCAGGCGTGCCAGGCCTTGAGGATTACCTCGCTGTCGCCAGCGGAGAAAAAGGCATAACCTTTCCCGCGTAACTCTTCGCGCAGTTCCCGGTAGTTATAAATAGTCCCGTTGAAGACCAGCGCCAGACTCAGTGTCGAATCCACCATCGGCTGATTGGCATGTTCCGACAGGTCGATGATGGAGAGACGCCGGTGACCGAATCCAAGCGAACCATCACTATAGCTGCCGCCATGATCCGGTCCCCTTCGCTCCAGCCGGGCCGTCATCCGCTGGATCGCACCCAGATCCGCAGATTCACCATCAAACCGCAACTCACCGCAGATACCACACATAACTGACTACCTGTTATTCCAATCAACTACCCCGCTGCAAGCAGACGGGGTATTAAATCGTAGGAGCGGCGCCTCGCCGCGATTTTCCCATCTACGGAGTTTTCGCGGCGGGGCGCCGCTCCTACGGACGCTTCGCAGCAAGCTGGGGGAAATCAAACCCTTTAAAGAGATTAAACACCCCTCCCCCCGATCAATTACCGCGAACCCCAACCGCCACCACCCGGGGTTTCTATGGTCAGACGCTGCCCCGCTTCCACCTGCAGGCTGACCTTGCCGGGCAAGGGCTCACCATCGAGCAGGTTGCGCCCGGACAGACCGGGACTGCCGCCATCGATCCCCCAGGGCCGGTGGCGACGGCGTTCTGTCAACAGGGAGACCTCTGCCGGGGAGAGAAACTCAAACTCCCTGATCAGACCATCACCACCGGCTCTTCGGCCTGCGCCACCGGAACCCCGGCGTAGCGCATAGCGTATCACCCGCAACGGGAACCGATTCTCCACCACCTCGATAGGCGTGTTAAGGGTATTCGTCATGTGGGTCTGCCGACCACTCAGACCACCTCCGGCACCACCCGCCCCCATGCCGCCGCCGATCGTCTCATAATAGTCCCAGCGGTTGCCCGCCTGGTCGCTGCCCATGGCCAGATTATTCATACTGCCGTGGCTGGCAGCGGGGATATACGCCGGCACTACCTGCGCCAATGCCCCAAGCACTGCATCCACCACCCGGCTGCTGGTTTCCACATTGCCCGCAGCCACGGCTGCGGGACGTCGGGCATTGAGCAGTGAACCCTCAGGGGCCTGCAATTGGATTGGCCGGAAGGTGCCTGCACAGGCTGGGGTTTGTGGCGGCATCAGGCAACGAAAGACGTAATAGACCGCCGCAGCGGCCACTGAGAATGGGCAATTGATGTTGCCCGGCACCTGTTCGGCCGTGCCGCTAAAATCCACTACCACCCGCCCCTTTCGCACCGTCAATTCCACGCAGATCGGGATATCGAGGGTTCCCTGACCGTCGTCATCCATCACATCTTCAAAACGATATTCACCATCCGGCACTATCGAGAGCGCCTCCAACGACAACTTCTCGCCATAGGCATTGAGGGCAGTGAGACCGGACAGATAGGACGCCCGTCCCCACTCATCGATCATCTGCCCAAGACGCAGCAGGCCACAGCGGTTGGCGCTGATCTGGGCGGAAAAATCCCCAGCCGACTCTCCTGGATTACGATTGTGTCCCGACAGCCACTGCAGCTGTTCCCGATCCAGCACACCCTCCCGCATCAGGTGGCAGGGTGGTATGACCCTTCCCTCCTCCTCCAGACTGCTGGAGACCGGCATGGAGCCGGGAGCATTTGCGCCAATATCTGCATGATGCGCACGATTCACCACAAATGCCGTCAATTCGGTCTCAATATAAAGGGGGGCGATAAGGGTGACATCCGGCAGATGAGTGCCGCCGAGGAAGGGGTCGTTCAGTACCACCATATCTCCCGGCCGCCAGGTAATACCGGAAACTATCCCCGCCATGGCGAAGGCCATACTCCCAAGATGCACCGGGATGTGGGCAGCCTGGGCAGAGAGTTCACCCTGCGCATCGAACACTGCACAGGAGAAGTCGAGCCGGTCGCGGATATTGGGCGAAAAAGCGGCATTGCGCAGCATCGCACCCATCTCATCGCAGACGGCCTCCAGGCGAGAGGCAAAGATATTGAGTTCGACAGGATCCATTGGGAGTATTCTACCTGGAAATAGGACACTTGCATCCGCAGCAAAGCACCGATAGAATAGCTGACTGTTTTACTAGGTTATACGTTTCGGGTCGGCTCTCAGCAAATTGACAGCACCAGCCCGGCCACCCAAGCAGATTATATAAAGGAGCCTTGCAGCATGGCACATGAACTTCCCGCTCTCCCTTTCGCCGATACCGCCCTTGAGCCAGTAATCTCCAAGGAGACCCTGGAGTTCCATCACGGCAAACATCACCAGACCTACATCACCAATCTGAACAATCTGGTGCCTGGAACGGAGTTTGAAAACGCCTCTCTCGAAGAGATCATCATGAAATCCGAAGGTGGCATCTTCAACAACGCCGCGCAGATCTGGAACCACACCTTCTACTGGAACTGCCTGCGCAGCCCCGCTGATGACAACGCCCCCAGCGGCGCGCTGGCCGATGCCATCAACAGCACCTTTGGCTCCTTCGATGCGTTCAAAGAGAAGTTTGCCACTGCCGGCGCAACCAACTTCGGTTCCGGCTGGACCTGGCTGGTGCAGAACGAGGACGGCAGCCTGGAGATCTATAATACCTCCAACGCCGGCACCCCGATGACCGCAGGCAAGAAGGCCCTGCTCACCGCCGACGTCTGGGAGCACGCTTACTACATCGACTACCGCAACGCCCGCCCGGCCTATCTGGGCGCGTTCTGGAAGATCGTCAACTGGGATTCCGTTGCTTCCAACATGCGCTAAGAGTCCTCTGAAAGCCCCGGCCGTGAGATTTCGGCCGGGGCTTTTTTTGTGCCCGCCGTTTTTTCGATCATCTGCAATCCCGTCTTCCGGCAGGCATCCAGCAACTGCTCCACAAACCGCTCATCATTCAGCGCTCGCGCCACCGCAACCCCGCCAATCATCATGGCCGACAGCGCCAGTGCAGTCTCCCGTCTCGACCTGCTTTCGCTCGGCAACTGTCTGCTGATCAGCGCCACCAAGCGACGAAAAAACTGCTGGAACTCGCACTCATGTAATCTAGAAACCCATGTATTTCCCGGCCACTGCGGTAACAGTCACCAGAAGACCGAGGATGAGATTGGTGCCGATCAGCCTGCGGATCAGCGCCATCGCCTCACCCGCCTTGGGCAATGCCCCAACCTGTAGAGCCTCGCCCATGCGGCGGTATGGCAACGCATAGATAAAGACGAATATCGCCGCCATCAGGGCGCCGACCACAGTCATAAACCAGACCGAGGTTTTTACCTCGCCATCGAAAACAGAGAACAGCACCCAACTGCCGGTGGCGAGAATCAGCACCGCGAGCCAGACCCAGGGGAAAAGCCGTCGAAACCTTCAGCATCAACGGCAACCGTGCTGCGGCGGTTCAAGCAGTTGCGCTTATAGCGGTCGCGGTCCATACATCGAACTATCATCGCATTAGGTGTCCATACATCGAACTATCAATGCATTAAAATTCACATACATCAAACTATCAATGATTAGTGCAACCACACGTAAACTATCACCGTATTAGGTGTGTAACCATACACGAACTATCAATGCATTAGGTGTAACCATACATCGAACTATCAATGCATTAGGGGTGTAACCATACATCAAACTATCAATGCATTAGTGTAAACTATTAGCGCCAAGACAATTCCCAGCGGAAGACAAAGCGGCGTTGTTCAACATGTCTGAACTGATATATAGAAAACTTGTGTTCCACTCAAACCTTGCATTTCAACGGTGACATTCGTACTAGATAGGGATGCTTGAAAAATGTCCAAGATCTGAAATAAAAATATAAAAATTTGAAATGCAATAAAGTTGAAAGTGTTGTACGAGGAATTTCCAATAAAGGCAAATAAAAGAGATGAGAAGATTTCCACAATATAGATTGAAATGACTTGTTGAAGAACAAGACAGCAACAGAATGCTGGACTTGTTTAAAATATGAGATTGAGGGCATTACTGAGAAATTTGTTCCATTAAGAAAACAAGGGAAAAGGTCCAGGAAGAAACACCTGTCAAAAGAAGCTATTAGACTGATCACGTTGATGCTGTGTTGGGTATAAACACACCCTTGAAATGTAGAAGACTTTCACACCCACAAAGAGGTGAGGAACCTGCTTAACCACAACTGAAATTAGAAAATCTAAAAGAACCTTTTGAAAAATATGCAGGGAGCAATAATAACTGAAATCCAAGTACAACAA
>NZ_JAAVSH020000001.1:981609-983735 GCF_011947365.2 endosymbiont of Lamellibrachia barhami | reverse complement strand
TCTTTGAACAGGCGATGGTCATCGGTGAGGCAAAACCCTTTCTCACCGCGCTCATCGTACTCAATAAGGAGGCCTGCGAAGCGGAGTCGATCGATCCAACCGATACCAGCGAACAGCAACTCGAACTGTTGACGGCGCGTGTAGCCAGTCATCTGGGCAGTTTCCCAGGCTACGCCAGAATTCGTTGTATCGCACTCGTCCAGGAGCCTTGGACCCCTGAGAACGGGCTGATTACACCAACACTGAAACTGCGCCGCGAGCGCATTCTCAAGCAGCATTCCGCCGAGGTTGAGGCGCTCTATGCGGGGCATTGAGAAATCTACAGAGCGCCATTTCCCTGGGAGGCTGTCGGGTTCAAACGGATAAACCCGACAGCCGCCTAGTGTAGGTCGTCTTAAATAATGAAACATATGATTTACCCTGTTTTACAGGGTTTCAGCCATGAAACAGCCGGAATCACTGTGTTTATAAGTTACATACTGTTAGGCGAGGTACACTAGTCAGTTCCAGCCTGACGCAACGCACGTAATTTCTTGAACAGCTCCCTTTGCGCATCGGACGGTACGTCCAGAACCTTATAATAGTCGCGTTCTCGCTTACTCATAACCACAAGCTCCAGGAGCTGAATCCAAGGCCATTCAGACTTTAAACACGATGGCGCCATCCTCCACGGTGACATCGACTCGACTGCCTCCCGGACATTCGCCCTTTATGATCTTCATGGCCAGCGGATTCTCCACCTGCCGCTCTATCTCTCGCCGTAAAGGGCGCGCGCCGTAGACTGGATCAGATCCCTCTTTTGCCAGCTTGTCGGTGACTGCCTCGTCGACCCTCAAGGTAATATTTTTCTGCTGCATCCGCTCGACGAGTTCATTAACGAACATGTCGGCGATCCGGCGTAAATGTTCCTGTTCCAGATAGTGAAAGACAATGACATCATCGAGCCGGTTGAGGAACTCTGGCTTGAAGAATTTTTTCACCTCATGCAGAACAAGCTCCCGCGCCTCTTTGTATGAGGGGGTGGCTGAGCGCATAAAGCCAATCGGTCGCTTGTCCGGTGAGAGTGATTCGGTACCGAGGTTTGAAGTACCGATCAGAATAGTATTGCGGAAGGAAACAGTACGGCCCTGGGCATCGGTCAGGTGACCATCTTCAAGGATCTGCAATAGCATATTGAACACATCCGGATGCGCCTTCTCCACCTCATCCAATAACACCACCGTATAGGGGTTGCGGCGCACCTTCTCCGTCAACTGCCCCCCCTCCCCGTAGCCGATATAGCCCGGTGGCGCCCCGATCATCTTGGAGACCTCGTGCCGTTCCATGTATTCGGACATATCGAGACGGATGATGCGTGACTCATCATCCAGCAGAAAGGCCGCAAGCGCGCGGGCCAGTTCTGTCTTGCCGACACCCGTGGGGCCGAGAAAGAGAAAGGAGCCGATGGGACGACGTGTCGAGGTAATGCCTGCCCGGTTGCGACGAATGGCATCGGCTACCGCGATCACCGCATCATCCTGCCCAATGATCCGTTTGTGCAGATTCTCCTCCATGCGCGAAAGCTTTTTCGCCTCCGATTCCACCATGCGGGCGACAGGGATGCCGGTCCACCTGGCAACCACTTCGGCGATATCCTCGGCTGTCACTAACGCTTCCTCGTCGACACGTTCAGCCTCCCAGGCACCACGCGCCTCCTGCAATCGCTGCTCTAACTGGAGAAGTTCCATCTGCAGACGGGCGGTCTCTTCAAAGGCCTGTGCGTTAAAGCTTTTCGTCTTCTCCTGCAGCAGCCGCTGACGTTCACGCTCCAGCTCTTTTACATTGCGCGGGATGGCAATCAGGCGCAGATGTTTTCTCGATCCGGCCTCATCGATCAGATCCACAGCCTTGTCCGGCAGGCGACGGTCGGTGAGATAGCGCTCTGAGAGATGGGCTGCCGCCTCGATCGCCTCCCGTTCGTAATGTATCTGGTGGTGCGCCTCGTAGCGGGGGCTGATCCCCTGCAGGATACGGATCGTCTCCTCGATACTGGGTTCCCTGACGATGATCGGGTGGAAGCGCCGCTCCAGGGCCTTGTCAGCCTCGACGAAGCGGTGATATTCATCCAGGGTGTCCGCACCAATCAC
>NZ_JAAVSH020000001.1:962666-981364 GCF_011947365.2 endosymbiont of Lamellibrachia barhami | reverse complement strand
TCATTACGTATTGCTCAACCCCGCCAATCATCATGGCCGACAGCGCCAGTGCAGTCTCCTGTTCATCTGCTTTCGCTCGGCAACTGCTGATCAGCGCCACCAAGCGACGAAAAACTGCTGGAACCGCACCATGGTAACGAAACCCATGTATTTCCCGGCCACTGCGGTGTCATCACCAGAAGACCGAGGATGATGGTGCCGATCAGCCTGCGGATCAGCGCCATCAGCTCACCCGCCTTGGGCAATGCCCCAACCTGTAGAGCCTCGCCCACGCGGCAGGCGGCGACAGATAAAAGACGAATATCGCCGCCATCAGGGTACCGACCACGGTCATAAACCAGACCGAGGTTTTTACCTCGCCATCGAAAGCAGAGAACAGCACCCAACTGCCGGTGGCGAGAATCAGCACAACCGCGAGCCAGACCCAGGGAAAAAAGCCGTCGAAAACCTTCAGCATCAACGGCAACCGTTGCGGCGGTTCAAGCAGTTGCGCGACAGCGGGGCGCAGTGCCATGTGGGCAAAAAACATGCCGCCCACCCAGACGATGGCAGCGAGCAGATGCAGGGTCATGGCCAGGGACATTGATTACTCCAACGCTAGATTCATTCTGATCGGAGATTGTACCGCATCAATATCTCTAATATCCCTGGAGAGATCGAGAGGACGTTTTCGGTCCGCACGCTCGCCCCCTGTTGGCGTCCACCCCAGATATTTGAAAAGTAACGCTTTTGACAGTAGACTTGATTGTTCTCCGCCATCTTTTACGGCGAAAATCGATGCGAAGGCGTCCATTCCAGGATGCCTTTTGTTTTTCTGGGAAACGGAATTGGCAATGTCAGACACTCTGATGGCAACTTACAGGCGGCTGCCGGTAACCTTCGAGCGGGGCGAAGGGGCCTGGCTGTGGGACACTGCGGGCAAGCGCTACCTGGATGCCATTACCGGCATTGCGGTCTGCGGTCTGGGTCACGCCCATCCTGCGGTCAAAACCGCAATCTGCGAGCAGGCGGGTACGCTGGTCCACACCTCCAACCTCTACGGCATACAGCAGCAGCAGATCCTGGGGGACAACCTGACGCGCCTCTCCGATATGGACCGGGTCTTCTTCGCCAACTCCGGCGCAGAAGCCAATGAGGCAGCAATCAAGATTGCTAGGCTCTACGGCCACCGGAAAGGCATTGATAACCCCGCCATTCTGGTGATGGAAAACAGCTTCCACGGCCGCACCCTGGCGACCCTCTCCGCCACCGGAAACCGTAAGGTGCAGGCAGGTTTTGAACCTCTGGTGCAGGGGTTCGTGCGCGTCCCCTTCGGCGACTTCGATGCGATCAGAGAGGTGGCGCAGAACAGCGCCAGCGTGGTTGCGGTACTGGTGGAACCGGTGCAGGGCGAAGGCGGCGTCAACATTCCTCCCGCCGACTATCTGAACAACATCCGTACACTCTGCGACGCGCAGGGCTGGCTGATGATGCTGGATGAGATCCAGACCGGCATGGGCCGCACCGGCAGGATGTTCGCCCATCAGCACAACGGCATCCAGCCCGACGTCATGACGCTGGCCAAAGGACTGGGCAATGGCGTACCGATCGGCGCCTGCCTTGCAAAGGGTACGGCGGCCGAGGTTCTCGGCCCTGGCAGCCACGGCTCCACCTTTGGCGGAAACCCCCTCGCCTGCCGGGTGGGTAACGCGGTAATAGAAACCCTGGAGTCGGAAAACCTCGTGGCGCGGGCAGCCGCCCTGAGTGAACGGTTCCTGGCGGGATTCAAGGCAGCATTTCAGTCCAGTAAGGGTGTCACCGACATTCGCGCCAGCGGCCTCCTGATCGGCATCGAACTGGATCGGCCCTGCACCGAACTCGTCGGTCAGGCGCTGAAAGAGGGTCTGCTGATCAACGTTACCGTCGACAAGGTCATCCGGCTGCTGCCGCCACTGATACTGACAGATCAGGAAGCGGACCAGATCATCGAAACAGTCAGCACACTGGTCGACAATTTTCTTAGCGCTTCATAACCCAAGTAACAGCAATATGAATCAGACACAGACCAGGCACTTTCTCGCCCTCACCGACCTCTCATCCGACGAGTTGAATGGCTTGATCAAACGCGCCATCGAGCTGAAAGAGCTGCAGCGCCGGGGAGAGATCCATGAAACCCTGAAGAATCGCACCCTGGGTATGATCTTCGACAAATCATCTACCCGCACCCGTATCTCCTTTGAGACAGGCATGACCCAGCTGGGTGGTCATGCGCTGTTTCTCTCACCGCGGGATACTCAACTGGGACGCGGCGAGCCCATCGAGGACAGCGCCCGGGTGATGTCGAGCATGGTGGATATCATTACGATTCGCACCTTCGACCATGAAAAAGTGGAGCACTTTGCCCAATACTCCACAGCGCCGGTGATCAATGCCCTCACCGACCTGCTCCATCCCTGTCAGCTGCTGGCGGACATGCAGACCTATTTTGAGCATCGAGGCGATATTCGCGGCAAGACCGTGACCTGGGTCGGCGACGGCAACAACATGTGCCACTCCTACATCAACGCCGCCATCCGTTTCGGCTTCAAACTCAACATCGCCTGCCCGGAGGGTTATGATCCCGACGCAGCCCTTCTCGACGCCATCGGCGACCAGGCTGAGATCATCCGCAACCCCATGGCGGCCGCTGATGGTGCCGACCTCGTGGTCACCGACGTCTGGGCCAGCATGGGTCAGGAAGAGGAGCAGGCACTTCGTGAAAAGGCCTTCGCCGACTATCAGGTCAGCGATGCCATAATGGCCAATGCAGACAAGGATGCCCTCTTCATGCACTGCCTGCCCGCCCATCGCGGAGAGGAGGTCAGCGCCTCAGTGATCGACAGAAAGGACAGTGTGGTCTGGGACGAAGCGGAAAACCGTCTACACTCGCAGAAGGCGCTGCTGGAGTTTCTACTTCTCAACTAGCCTCAGCTGCAAAACTGCGGCAGACTTTGAAGAATTGCCGACGGGAAACTGAAACAATCACCTCTTCGACCAAGCTGGACCCCTGAGATGAATAAGATAAAAGTCCTACTGCTCTGCCTGCTTCTACTGCTTTCCGGCACCCTTCAGGCCGAAACCCGCTACGTTACCGACATCCTCAAGGTCACCATGCGTTCCGGGGAGAGCTCCTCCCACCGTATTCTGCGCATGCTCAACAGCGGAACCGCCGTCGAGGTACTGGAGAGCAACAGCGAGTCCGGCTACTCCAAGATACGTACCAGCGGCGGCCAGATCGGTTATGTCCTGAATCGGCAGCTGATGGTCAAGCCCAGCGCCCGCAGCCAGTTAACCTCAATGGAGCAGCAGTTGCAGGCGCTTCAGGAAGCACCAGGGAAACTCAGTAGCAAACTGGCAGACCTGCAAAAGCAACACAAGGCGCTGCAAGCAGCCCATAAAGAACTCATGCAGATCAAGAAAAAATTGGATTCCAATCTGCAGAACATTCAGCGCACCGCATCCAGTGCTATCCGCATCTCCAATGAACGCAACGAACTGCGCACACAGGTCAAGGAGCTGAGCCGTCAGGTGGGGGAGCTGAAACAGGAGAACCGGGATCTGAGCAACAAGGCCACCCGCGACTGGTTTCTTATCGGGGCCGGCGTCATCATTGCCGGCATCCTCATCGGCCTGATTCTGCCGCATCTGCGCTTTCAGCGACGCCGCAATGACTGGGGTTCGCTCTAGAGTTGCGTAGGCCCGATCAAGCGTAGCGGATCGGGCATTATTGCATTGGCAGAATCAATAAGGCTGCCGGTTCCGCTGCGCTTGAACCGGCCTACGAAAGAGTGTCAAACGCAGCAACTTGAATTACAAATTAAGACAGTATTGCACCTCTACCCGTCGATAATCTGTTGCAGACGTTCATTCAACTGCTGTGATGTCTGCCCCGCCGGATCTATTACCGGATAGGGCGTAACCAACGCGCCGCCCCTCAGCACCAACGAGGAAAACACATGCCCCTGCCCCCGCACTCCGGCGATGCGTAGCGGCACCAATGGGGCGCCGGTAAATGCAGCAAGCCGTGAAGCCCCCGCCTTGAGCCGACGGGGAGGATCTGTCTCCAGGTGAATCTTTCCGTGGGGAAAAATCGCCACCACCTCACCATCGCGCAGCGCCCGGAACGCGGCTCGCAAAGCCTTCTCCGGAGATCTCTCCCGATCAACCGGGATACATCCGGCAGCCCTGAACAACCACTTCAACCCAAAACGTTCGTACTGCTCCCGCGCGATCATGAAACGCACCGGACGGCGGCAGCAACTGACCAGCAACAGCGGATCGAGCCCGGAGATGTGGTTGGAAACGACGATCGCCGGACCCTGCTCCGGAAGATCCAGACTCACCGGTTGCAGGCGATGGTATCGACGACAAAAGAGTCTACTCAAACCATCAACGCGGTTGGCCCAGCCGTGTCCCCAATCGACTTCATTCGCCCGCAGAGAGACCTTGTTCAACCGGTTTAATCCATAGACGACGACCGCAACAAGACAGGATAAGAGCAGCTGCCAAGTCTCCATCATCTACTTCTTTTTCTTGCCGCCTTTCTGATAAACCTTGCGCTGAAACAGATCGGTTCGGCGACTTACCAGACGATCGACGAAGAGCACACCATCGAGATGATCCACCTCATGCTGCAGGGCGCGGGCCTCATACCCCTCCATCTCGTACTCGTGGGGCTCGCCAAACTTATCCTGCGCAGTGAGTTTGATCCGCTCGGCCCGAATCACATTACCGGTATAGTCCGGCACCGACAGGCACCCTTCACGGCCCAACTCAAAACCGTCCCACTCGGTGATCTCCGGATTGATCAGGAGCAGATGACCGTGATTGGGAACCGGCTTGCGCGTATGGGAACAGTCGACGACGATGATGCGCTGATGGTGGCCTAGCTGGGGCGCCGCAATGCCCACCGCAGCAGGGCCGTCCCGGCGGGTCTCTTCCAGGTCATCGATGAAGGCATTCAACGCATCGTCGAACCGCTCAACCGGCTCTGACACCTGCTTCAAACGGACATCCGGCAACTTCAGAATCTCCAGTATCGCCATGAGATCAGCCGATCAGCGTTTCGATGGGCGAGATGTTGAGTTCGATCTCCTCACCGCCCAGTCCGTCCAGCGCCGACTGCAGTCTCTCGAGCGTCTCTTCAGAGTAACCCTGAATCGTCATGATGTAGACCGGCTGTTCAGTGGATCCCGCCACGTCGGACTCCAGCTCCAGGACATTAAAACCACTCTCCGCCAGGGCGCCGGTCACCCCGGCCACGATCCCGGCGCGATCGGCGCCCACCACCCGCACCTGGAAATTAGGCACCCGGTGTTGGTGCAGCTCTCCACGGATGGGATCGATATGGACCTGCAACTGCAACTCATCCGCTACCTGGGCAATCAGGGTCTCCAGGGGCTGATCGCCTGCCGACACCATCATCATGATGGTAAAATTCCCCCCCAGACGCATCATCGAAGTCTCGCCCAGTGAGCATCCGCCCCGGTAGAGCGCATCCGTTACCCGGGAGACTATCCCCAGCCGGTCTTCGCCGACCAGCGTCATCATCTGCCAATCCATCAGGATCTTTCCTCTCTTGTCAGTCTGGGTCAATCCAGATCAATGAAGCCATGCGGCCTGTCATCCCATCCCGTCGATAGGAGAAAAAGCGTTTCGGGTCGCTAACTGTACAGTATTGCCCACCTCCCACGAAACCTACAGAGCACTGCGCCAGACGCTGCCGGGCCAGGAGATAGATATCCGCCAACCAGTGATTGCCGGAGACCGCTCGAAACGCGGCTTCAGCCTCGGAATTCTGCTCCACGAATCTCTTGCGCACCTCCCCCCCCACCTCGAATCTTTCCGGCCCAATGGCCGGACCCAGCCAGGCAAGCACCTCGTCCCCCGGACAATCAAACCGCCGCAACGCCGCCTCGATCACGCCTCCCGCCAAACCACGCCAGCCGGCGTGAACAGCACAGACTCGCGTTCCCAAGCGGTCGCAGAGCAGTAGAGGCAGGCAGTCGGCGGTGAGCACGGCACAGACCTGCCCGGGTGTCGTGGCGCATATCGCGTCCGCCTCACACCCGGCAGATGCCTGCTCACGCTCGACCACATCACAGCCGTGTACCTGCTGCAGCCAAAGGGGTTCTCCGGAAAGTTTCAATGCGGACTGCAACGACGCCCTATTTTGCGTGACAGCCACGGGGTCATCCCCAACATGGGCGCCGAGATTCAGGCTTGAATATTGACCCCGGCTAACTCCACCGATACGGGTGGTTATCACCGCGTTCACCCTGGTGGGCGCAGGCCACTCCGGTAGAATGAAATTCATAGGGCCGCGCTGTCACTCTCCAACTCATCCAGCAGTTGCCGCATATCCTCCGGTAACGGCGCTTCCCAGGCCATCTCCTCGCCACTGACTGGGTGCATCAGCCCCAGCCGCCGCGCGCACAACGCCTGATGCCTGAAGGATTGCAATACCGCCAGCAAGCCAGGAGAAGCACCGGCAGGCAGACGCAGCCTGCCGCCATAGTCAGGATCACCCAACAGCGGGTGGTGAATATGGGCCATGTGCACGCGAATCTGGTGGGTGCGCCCTGTCTCCAGGTTGATTCGCAGCAGAGTGTGAGCCCGATATCGGCCCTCAACCCGGTAGCGGGTCACCGCCATCTTACCCAAGGGATGCACCGCCATGCGGGTGCGGTGGACAGGATGACGGCCGATGGGTGCATCCACCTTGCCCCCTGCGGTCATCACACCCTGGGCAATCGCCACATACTCCCGCTTGACGCTTCTCTCCTGCAGCTGCCCCACCAGGGAGGTCTGCGCCTGCAGCGTTTTCGCCACCACCAGGAGACCACTGGTCGCCTTGTCGAGACGATGCACTATGCCGGCCCGGGGTATCTGGCTCAGGTCTGGATGGTGGTACAGCAGGGCATTCAGCAACGTCCCGTCGGGATTGCCCACTGCCGGATGCACCACCATGCCCACGGGTTTGTTGATCACCAGCAGACTCTCGTCCTCGAAGAGGATCTCCAGAGGGATCGCCTGGGGCCGGGAGACGACCTCCGTCTCCAGCACCGGTTCCAACGACAACTGTTCACCGCCCCAGACCTTGTCTTTGCTGCGGCAGGGTTTCCCATCCAGCAACACCCGTCCATCCTTGATCCAACGTTGCAGACGGCTGCGCGAATAGTCGGAAAACAGGGAGGCCACCACCTGGTCCAGCCGCTTGCCCGCCTGATCTGCACCGACTTGCGCAATCAGCCGCTCCGCCGTCACTCCCGTCCCCGCGTTATCAGACATGGCCATGCGTTGCCCCACGCTTTCCGCTATACTGCGGGGATTTTAATAGTCCCAATTTGCCGATTCCCGATAGATGCATACTTTTCGTTTTCTCTGGATTCTTACTTTCCTGTTCACTTCCGGATGCTCTCTGCTGCCCGAGCAGATCGACCAGACCAAGGACTGGAGCGCAAGCCAGTTCTACTCTGAAGCCAAGGAGGCGATGAGGGACTCGGACTATGATCAGGCAATCAAATATTACGAAGGGCTGGAAGCCCGCTTCCCGTTTGGCCGTTTCGCCACTCAATCGCAGCTCGACATCATCTACGCCTATTATAAAAACAATGAGCCGGATTCCGTTACCGCAGCAGCCGACCGGTTCATCAAACTGCACCCCCAGAACCCCTACGTGGATTACGCCTACTACCTGAAAGGTCTGACAAACTATAACCGCGACCACAGTTTCACCAGTCGCTTTATACCGTCCGATCCATCACAGCGGGATCCGGGAGCAGCACTGGAGTCATTCAAGGATTTCGAGCAGCTCCTGTTGCTCTACCCGGGCAGCAAGTACGCCGATGATGCCCGTCAGCGCATGCGCTATCTTCGCAACAACCTTGCCAAGTACCAGATACACGTCGCCAGATACTATATGAAACGAAATGCCTATCTGGCCGCAGCCAACCGGGCCAACCGCGTGGTCGCCAACTTCCAGCGCAGCACTGTGGTTCAGGAGGCGCTGGAGATCATGGTTGATGCTTATACCCGACTGGAGATGGAGGATCTGGCCAACGACGCCAAGCGAGTCCTGACGCTCAACCAACAGAAGGGGACTTTTGACGTACCCGGCCAGGACGACGACGAAAGCCTGACCGAGACGATCTGGAACTTCTTCGAACTGGATAAAAACTAACCGTCTCTCCAGAAGAGGCCCTGAGCCTCTTCCGGTTGAAAACGACAAAATTCAGATCGCCGCTTCATCCTCTTCACCGGTACGGATCCGGATGACCCGCTCGACCGGCGAGACAAATATCTTGCCGTCACCGATCTTGCCGGTACGGGCCGCATTGGTAATCGCCTCGATGCACTCCGCCACCTGATCTGCTGCAATTACCACTTCGATCTTCACCTTGGGCAGAAAATCCACCACATACTCCGCCCCACGGTAGAGCTCCGTATGTCCCTTCTGACGCCCGAAGCCCTTGACCTCTGTGGTTGTCATACCGGTTATACCAACATTGGAAAGCGCCTCGCGGACATCCTCCATCTTGAAGGGTTTGATAATTGCTTCTACTTTTTTCATCTCTTTTCTGCTCCCTCTGAGCTGTAGTCCGCCGCCTGTGTGCAGCATCAAGACACCGCTATCTTAGCGACTTTTCCCCTGGAATGTAGCCAGTCTCCATCTGAGCGTTGAGGGGTCGGAGTCAAACCACCTACCCAAATCATTTTTCCAACTACCTCTCATGGTTTGACTCCGACCCCTTGGGCTTGATGCGATTCAACTCCCGGTCAGTGGATAGCGCCGGTCCCGGCCAAACGCCCGGCGGGTAATCTTAACCCCTGGCGGAGCCTGGCGCCGCTTATATTCATTACGGTTTACCAGTCTTACCACACGATCCACGGTCTCTGCATCAAAGCCGGCGGCAATAATCTGCCCGACACTCTGATCCCGCTCCACATAGCGCTCCAGGATCGAATCGAGCACATCGTAGGACGGCAGGGAGTCGCTGTCTTTCTGGTCAGGCGCCAACTCAGCGGATGGCGGTCGATCTATCACCCTTTGAGGTATCACCCGGGAGAGCGTGTTGCGATATTCGCAAAGCCGGTAGACCAGCGTCTTGGGCACATCCTTGATCGGCGCGAACCCACCCGCCATATCGCCATAAAGCGTGGCGTAGCCCACTGCCATTTCGCTCTTGTTGCCGGTAGTGAGCAGAATACGCCCCTTCTTGTTGCTGATTGCCATCAGAATAATGCCGCGGCAACGCGCCTGAATGTTCTCTTCAGTCACATCCGTCGAACAATCCGAAAACGTTTCGGATAACATGTCGACAAAGGCGTTGAAGGCCGGTGCGATCGGAATGGAACGGTGCTCGACTCGCAGAATTTCCGCCTCCTCCACCGCATCTTCATTGCTCATCTGCGCAGTATAGCGGGAGGGCATCATCACCACCTCGACCTGATCACTCCCCAGCGCGTCAACCGCAACCGCCAGGGTGAGCGCGGAATCGATCCCACCCGAAAGTCCGAGAATGGCGCCGTTAAAACCGTTCTTCAAAACATAGTCACGAGTGCCCAGCACCAACGCCCGATAGACCGCTTCCGCCGCCTCCGGAATCATAGACACATCCGCCGCCAGCGGCTCGGGATGGGCGCCTATACGCCACTCGCTGATAACCTCAGCCTCCTCAAAAAAGGGCAACCGCTGAGTCAGGTTCCCCAGTGCGTCCACCACAAAGGAGCCACCGTCGAAAACCAGTTCGTCCTGCCCTCCCACCAGATTGGCATAGATGATCGGGACTGCGTTTTCCCGCGCCCGCTGCTGTATCAACGCCTCCCGCTCCGGCGCCTTCCCGGCATGGTAGGGCGAGGCATTCAGGTTCAGCATCAGTTGCGCACCGGCTTCACAGGCTTGGGCAATGGGGGCCGTTTCCCAGACGTCCTCGCAGACAGTGAGGCCGATCTTGATGCCATTGACGCTGAAGAGTCCGCTCTCACTGCCCGAGGCAAAATAGCGCTTCTCATCAAACACACTGTAGTTGGGCAGCCGTTGTTTACGATATTCGACCACCACTTTCCCATCGCGCAGTACCCCCGCCATGTTATAGAGGACGCCGTCAGCGCGTTTTGGATAACCCACCACCAGGCAGATACCACTGACCTCTCTGCGAATCCGTTCAACCGCAACCTCCACCCGGTCGATAAAGTCCGGCCGCAGCAGCAGGTCTTCCGGCGGGTAACCGGTCAAAGTCAACTCTGGAAAGACAATCACCTCCGCCAGATCACGGGCCTTTAGCGCCACATCGATGACGCGCTGGGCATTGCCCTCGATATCCCCCACCAGCAGATTGTGCTGGGCAATCAGAATACGCAGATTCACAAGATCCTCGTTCAGCTTAAACTTTAAAGATTGATGGTATTATTCCAAAAACCACTCGCGGACTAAATAACTCATATGGGATTTCGTTACTTACTTCTGGCTGCTGCGATCTGGGTCGGCTACCTGATTGTCCGTCATCTGCTGCGCCAGCGCCTGACTAAACCCAAACCCACGTCTCCACAAAAGTCGGTCGACAGCGTGCAGTGCAAATACTGCGGGTTACATCTGCCGAAAGAGGAAGCCATCCAGGATGGGGAAGACCACTTCTGCAGCATCGAACACCGGGATGCGACCCGGAAACAGCGTTAGTCCGGAGATCGAATTCCATGCAAGGATGGCTTGAGTCTCTGCTCCACACACTGCAACCCGACCCCGTCGACGCAGACACAAAAAACCTCCAGACCTGGAATGCCCTGCGCCTGTTCCTGCTCTACCGGCTGACCCTCTCGCTCTCCCTGCCTTTCTTCTTTTTTACCGGCACAGGGCCGGGCTTCCTGGGACAGTTCGCACCGGAGTTGTTCGCCTTTGTTGCCACCATCTATCTGGGCTTGGTGCTGGCCAGCGGTCTCTTCTGGTACTGGCGCTCTCCAGAGGTGGAGCAACAGGCCCACATGATGATCTTCATCGATATCCTGGCGATCACCCTGCTAATGCACGCCAGCGGCGGACTGGAGAGCGGGCTGGGCATGTTGATCGCCATCTCGATAACCGGCGGGGCGGTGATGACAGGGGGCCGGGCCGCGCTGCTGTTTGCCTCTCTTGCGTCGCTGCTGGTGATAGCGGAACAGATCTATGCCGAACTCACCGGCAGTTTTCCCGCCCTTTTTACCCAAGCCGGATTCCTTGGCGCGGTCTTCTTCGCCCTGGCGCTGCTCACCCACGTTCTCTCCAAACGCGCCAGAGAGAGTGAAGAACTGGCCCATCATCGCGCCCACGATCTGGAAAACATGGCCCGCCTCAACGACTATGTCATTCAGCACATGCAAACCGGTGTACTGGTGATCGATGATCAGGCAAAGATTCTGCTGATGAACGAACCCGCCTGGCGGCTGCTCGGCATGCCCGATGCCCAACCCGGCAACCGCCTGGGAGCCGCCTCACCTGAGCTGGCTGAGATGCTGGTGGAGTGGAAACGCACCCGCCGTTGCGACTGCCCCCCATTTCGCGCCATTCCAAGGGGAAAGGAGCTGAGACCCCGTTTCAATGCACTCGGCAGAGGCAATCTGGGTGGTGTTCTGGTGTTTCTGGAGGACACATCCCGGATTCAGCTGGAGGCGCAGCATCTCAAACTCGCTTCCCTGGGCCGACTCACCGCCAGTATTGCGCATGAGATCCGCAACCCTCTCGGGGCCATCAGCCACGCCAATCAGCTATTCAGCGAGTCACCTAATCTGGATAGAGCCGACCAACGCCTGATCGAGATCATCAAGGTCAACTCCGGACGCGTCAACCAGGTGATCGAAAACGTTCTGCAACTCTCCCGGCACAAACCTGGAGAGTGGGCCATATTCAATCTGCACAGCTGGTTCGAGGAGATCATAGCGGAACTGATCAGAAACCAGGGATTTGGCAGTGATATATTCAGTCTGCAGATAGAGCCGCAAGAGACCCAGATCCAGGCCGACCCGGAGCAGTTGCGACAGATTGTCACCAACCTCTGCAATAACGCCCTGCAGCACTCGAAAGAGCGCGTTGCGCTGAAGGTCACCATCGTCGGGGGACGGGTGCCGGAACTGGACACCCCCTTTGTGGATATCATCGACAATGGCCCGGGCATTCCCCAGGATGTGGCGAAGCAGATTTTTGAACCCTTCTACACCACCCACAACAGCGGCACCGGGCTGGGACTCTACATCGCAAGGGAGCTGAGCGAGAGCAACCGGATTCGTCTGGAGTATATTCCAGGACCCACCGGGGGCAGCTGCTTCCGTCTTATATTCGACAACTCGACCGAAGAGGTCACGCAGGCATGACACAACCCTTGGCGCTGATTGTGGATGACGAACCCGACATCTGCGAACTGTTGGAGATCACCCTGATGCGCATGGGCATAGATACCCGCTCCGCCCTCACCCTGGGAGACGCTCGTGAACTGCTGACGCAAAACACCTTCGACCTCTGCCTTAGCGACATGCGACTACCGGACGGGAACGGTATCGAGCTGGTCCGACACATCAATGAAACCTATCCACAGACTCCCGTTGCCATGATCACCGCCCACGGCAACATGGAATCAGCGGTGGAGGCCCTCAAGGCGGGGGCCTTCGATTTTGTCTCCAAGCCGGTGGATCTGGAGGTACTGCGCAAACTGGTGGAAAAGGCACTCAAACTAAAGCGGCCCAATCCTGCACCAGCCAAAGAGAGTGCCGGCAAGATCACCCCAGCCAGCCCCCTGCTGGGCACATCTGCGGTAATGGATCGCATCCGCCATTTGATCGCCAAACTGGCCCGCAGTCAGGCGCCTGTCTACATCAGCGGGGAGTCCGGCAAGGAGCTGTACCGTCGTGATCCACGCCCAAGGACCAAGGTCAGGAGCAGAATTTCGTAGCCGTCAACTGCGGCGCCATTCCCCGTGAACTGATGGAGAGCGAACTGTTCGGCCACGTCAAAGGGAGCTTCACCGGCGCCACATCTGATCATGAAGGGCTGTTCCGGGTAGCAGACGGCGGCACCCTCTTTCTCGATGAAGTGGCCGATCTGCCGCTTCCAATGCAGGTCAAACTATTGCGCGCCATGGCAGGAGAAAACGGGCATGCCTCTACAGGGACTGGAGACATCCTGCGGATATCCGCATCATCAGCGCCACCCACAAGGATCTGCCTGAACGGGTAAAGCAGGGCGAATTCCGCCAGGATCTCTTCTACCGCATCAACGTCATCGAACTGACCATCCCACCGCTACGTGAACGCGCAGGAGATATCCCGCTGCTGGCGGATAAGATCCTTGGACGACTCAGCGGCAAAGGCATAAAGCCCAAAATTACCTGACTGTGCGCCCTCGACAGACCCAAGAGCAATACGTAACCGGAACGAAGTAATACCTGATGCGCAAAAGCCGGATGTGCCAATGTCCGGTCTTGCTGAACACACTCACCTGAATCGGAAGAGAGTATGTCTACTCGGAAGTCTACCCCGCTAACAGTACTGGACGTCAAGCGTCACTCATCGGGCACTCTGGCTGATGCCCACCCTAATCGAGGTCTACGTCTGGTAGCCAACAAGAATGGTACCAAGACCTGGTTCTATCGCTACCGTTCCACAACTGACAGTTACACAGATAAACAGGGTAAAGCTCAATTCCGATTAAAACAGATCAAACTGGGGAACTTCCCGGCGATGGGGCTGGGTGAGGCAAGAAATGCCTTCCAGGAGCAAAAAGGTATCCGAGATGACGTAACGAAGGGCGATCCTCGATTAGTTCAGGAGGATGAGCAAGCGAAGATCAGGAAGAAGTCCGAAAGGGCCAAGGAGGCCAGATATACCGTGGCACACCTGATTGAGGAGTACCTGATAGAACACATCGAACTGGCGCGGGCCTTAAAAGGACAGTTGGAGGCACGGCGCATGATGGAGCGGGCTGAAACTCAAAATTGCGCGATCCGTTCTGGCTCTACAACTCTTGCCGCCCAAAAACTGACAGACGAGCAAGAAAACCAGTCATCGGTGACTGAACCCCGCTCAAGACCGCTTTAATAAACATTCTTGAATTCAGAAAAGCACCCAAACTTATATCACACTCAGATTCCATATGGAGCAGAGCCCAATCAGGTAAACATCATAGTCAGGTAAAGTGGGGATATTTTTCCATTTTGATACAGCAGTCACCAGATGGCCCAGGTGCTGGAGTAATATTCTGTGCTCCCGATGATGCTTTGCAAGTCCAGAGGATAATCAGCAAGCGCAAACCGCTGCTCTTCGGACGTGCATTCTCGTAAATTCCACACACCAAGATCCTTCAACAAAGTCTTTAGATCATTTTTATCGATACAGGCTTCCACTGCAGAGTGAAGATGATTTACAAGTTCAAGCATCTTCTGATGCTGAATATCTATCTCCTCGACATTGACGCTATATTCGTCGCACCAGGTAACGATCGGCATACTCTTCCCTCTCAATAAATTAAAAACCGTTAGGCATACAATTTAACCCAGATTTAATCAGTAACGCCTTAAGTTAGATAACAAAATAAAAAAATCTCGGATATCCATGTCCGTAACCCATTGGTCCATAATAGCCCGCCCATGGTGAACTGCGTGTTATTGAATAATGTGCAGTTCGTGAGTTTCAAGCGCCAGCATGGTGAAACCGTTTGGAAGCCGAGTTTCAGACCCACCTGCAGATCCGCCTCATCACCGATAGATACTAGAGATAGCAAAGAGGCGACCAACAGGCAAGTTAAGTTTCAAGCGCCAGTCCGGAAAATCCGAGGGTGCCTCTGGTGTGATATTGGTGAAATTTCAGGCAGGCGTCATCTCGATTTGCCCAAGAATCACACCGTTTTTCTGTGGAACCGCTCTGGAAACCTAATAACCAGAATTCGAGCTCTCAGTAAGGCGTGTCCGGGGAGCCATACAAAACAAGGGCTTAGCGAGAAATCGCTAGGCTCTTTGTTTTTGCACACCTACTGATAACCACTTTCTCCAATCAACTTCCGCGAAAGATGGGTTTTTCTCGCTAAGTTAATCCACCTGTTGCACTATTGGATATGTGGTTCTTAATGGGTTTTCGGAGGGTTAGATGGCGGAGTGCTACTGATGGGATGGGGGCTATTTCGGTCCAGTCAGGCTCATTGGTTTGAAGTCTATGTACCACGAGATCAGACTGTCCATGCGATAGAGGTTTTGGCTGAAACCGGGGATGTTCAACTCGAACTGGATCCCAGACAGACCACCCATCTGAATGTCAAAGTCATTAAATCCCTGATCAGGGAGTTCGACAGTTTCTGCGGTTCACATAATCTTTCGTTGCCGTCGAATAATGCGATTCCTGCGCACTTGGTGGGTGAGCCTGATGAAGTGGCTAAGTCGTCGGTGGATTATTTCAGGAGATGGGCTGCCCGGCTGTTCGCGATCCAGAATGTACTCAAATTGCTCCAGGGTGAAAAGGCCGATCTATCCCTGCTCGATGCCTGTCTGACGGCGCTTGAGTCCAACGCCTCCGGTATCGAGTCTTTTTCCCACGATACGGATTTTCTCTTTAAAGGTGTCTATGCATGCCCTCAGCACCATCCGCTGAATGTTTCACTGAAGGAGATCTTTTCAGAGAAGGTTTCCGGCGCAACCCATGACTTTTTTCTGGCTGGCTTGCCTGACCGAAACTGCTGGTCGATCATATGGTTGAGTCTTCGGATTGTATTCAACTCGATGTACCAGAGTGGTTGCCGGGAGACTGTGATGAGCAGAGGGCCGCTATTGATCTCCGAATGGAAGATCTGGACAAGGGGATTGCAGGGCATATTGCCACGCTGAAGGCGTATTGGCGTGATGCAGAATTAAAGGAAGTAGTTACAACCACTCCACTGCAACCACCATCTACGACTCCCTGGGTGCATCCCACACGATGTCCATGTATTACGTTAAGGAGGCGGCAAACCCCAACCAGTGGAGTGCCTATACCTTCGTAGACAATGTCAATGTTCCGGCATTGGATGGCAGTCCTGAGGCGGATCTCCGTTTTGATACCAGTGGTCTGCTGATATCCGGTGCCGGGGATGTGGGCGCCACGGGGCAGGTGATCATGAGTACATTCACCCCAGCGGTGGGTGCGGCGCCGATTGCCGGTATGACCTTCGATTACAGTAACGCCACCCAGTTTGGTGCCGGCTTTGCAGTGAGCCTCCTCGAGCAAATTATGATGAGTGCCGATGTAAGCATCTCCAATACGTTGCACATCATCGTCACTGCGGGAGAGTGGAGGCGGAGAGCTGTGGGTTCAACTGCATGCCGAGATAGTGGGTGGTCAGATCCATTTCAAACTCCTGTGCGGTAAACACGCTCCGCAGGCGTAGGCTGGTTCAAACATAGCGGAACCGACCCCTGTAAATGTACATGGGGTTTCCACCGCAGCCGACACATGCCCCGGAGGAATTCGAAGAGCGGCTGCATGATCATCGCCCTTCGAGTGGTCTTTTAGGGTTACTACGGTCGTATTCCGGCAGGTCGAGAAGAAATCCCCAGTTGGCTCGCTCCTGTACGGCTGGTAGGCCGGGTCACCAGTCATGTTCAGCGCCTTGCGCACGGATTCTGTTTGTCGCGGATGGGACAGATATCCACACCAGAGACCACAGCCCGGTGCAGTCGTTCCGGGGCAACCTGATATGATCTTCAGCCCTTTTTCAAAACCGCCGCCCTTGACGTTGGCAGGAAGCTGTCGGGTGCGTCGGACAAATCCTCATCGCTGAAGACCTTGGAACGGATGGCGGCGTGGGGGCAGACCAGCGGACACTTGCCGCAATGAGTGCAGATATCGTCCTCCCACTTCGGCAGTTGCAGGGCGATGTTGCGTTTCTCGAAGGCGGCGGTGCCCAGCGGCCAGGTGCCGTCTGCCGGCATCAGGCTGACTGGAATCTCGTCCCAGCGCCGGACTTTTTGGAGTCGTACTGAAAATAACCCTGGGCGAAGTTGCCGGTCTGCTCGCCGATGATTTTGATGGAGTTTTTATTGGCGGAGACTGTGCCGCCAGCGAGCGCGCCGAGACATGCAGCACGGTAGGCGTCAGTTCACCGGCGATCTTGTACATGTTCGGGATCATCAGCAGCAGGCCCTGGGAGGCGGTGAACGAGGTCGAGAGTGAACCTGCCTGTAGTGCACCGTGAATGGCCCCGGCCGCACCGCCCTCGCTCTGCGTCTCCACCACATCCGGCACCGTGCCCCAGATATTTTTGATGCCGCAGGTAGACCATTCGTCAGACCATTCACCCATCGGTGACGCGGGTGTGATCGGGTAGATGGCGATGACCTCATTGGTCAGATGGGCGATATGGGCGGCGGCCTCGTTACCGTCGATAGTGACCATCTTGTCTGACATATTCTCTGTCCTTGCTGTTGTCTTCGGATACCCAAAAAAGATATAGCAGGTATTTTGGAACAGTGGGCTAAATGAAGGGATGACAATGGTCAATGGGTTATTCGAACCATCCGTTTGTCGCCTTGCCACTATTTACCGATCCTTTGATCCGGCGCAGCCGTATTGTCAGCAGATCTGCGATTATTGGCTAAACTTTCAGGGGGAATAAGCCTTTGATTGGATAGCAGGATATGTCGGCTCAGCATATTGCAGCCCGTCGACCCGGTTTTATGGAACGGGAGAGGCTGCAGGATTTTTTGGATATTTTACGCCATTTGGGTTACCGCACATTGGGTCCGGTGGTGGATCAGGACGCGATTCAGTGGCGGGAAGTCGATACTGTCGATGCTATGCCAGCAGGTGTTCATGCACGACAGGGTGCCGGTGAGTACCGCCTGGAAGTGCAGTCCGACGATCGTCTGTTTGCCTGGAATCATGGACCTCAAGCCATCAAGCCGCTGCTCTTTAGTGCCGAAGAGACACTCTGGCGCGAAAGGCTCATGGTGGATGGCCAGATAGAGATAAAGCAGACCCTGCCCGAGGTTAAACCGACCGCGATTTTCGGCGTGAGGGCCTGTGACCTGGCGGCCCTGGCACTGCAGGACAGACACTTTCTTTCACAGCAAAATCCCGATCCCCACTACAGGATCCGGCGTGACGCCCTCTTTCTTATAGGCATCGATTGTGCCTTTTCCGCAGCGACCTGTTTCTGTACCTCCACCGGTGATGGTCCCTCATTGGGTGAAGGTTTCGATATCGGTATGGCGGAACTGGACGACGGCTATCTTTTCTGGAGGGGCAGTGCAAAGGGCAGTGAGATTATTGACCGGCTATCTCTCGAGCCTGCCACAGAAGTACAGCTCAACAGTATGATTCAGGAGACGGATCGGGCAGCGGCGCAGCAGCACCGTTTTCTGCCGGGCGAGACAGAATTGAAACAGCTCTATGACAGACTGAATCATGAACATTGGGATGAGATTGGGGAGCGCTGCCTCAGCTGCGGCAACTGCACTGCAGTCTGTCCGACATGTTTCTGTTACTCAACGGGTTACCAACGGACATTGGATGGGCGATCCGCCGAGATGAAACGTCAATGGGACTCCTGTTTCAGTCCAACTCACAGCAGTATGGGACAGTTCATGGTGCACGTGGTGGAACGGCGTTGCGATTATCGCCAATGGCTGACTGCAAGCTTGCAGGTTGGCAGGAGCAGTTTGGCACGAGTAGATTGTGTCAATATTGTAATG
>NZ_JAAVSH020000001.1:947435-962180 GCF_011947365.2 endosymbiont of Lamellibrachia barhami | reverse complement strand
CAGGACGCGATTCAGTGGCGGGAAGTCGATACTGTCGATGCTATGCCAGCAGGTGTTCATGCACGACAGGGTGCCGGTGAGTACCGCCTGGAAGTGCAGTCCGACGATCGTCTGTTTGCCTGGAATCATGGACCTCAAGCCATCAAGCCGCTGCTCTTTAGTGCCGAAGAGACACTTTGGCGCGAAAGGCGCATGGTGGATGGGCAAATAGAGATAAAACAGACCCTGCCCGAGGTTGAACCGACCGCGATTTTCGGTGTAAGGGCTTGTGATCTGGCGGCCCTGACGCTGCAGGACAGACACTTTCTTTCACCGCAGCATTCTGATCCCCATTACAAGATCCGGCGTGAGGCCCTCTTTCTCATAGGGGTCGATTGCGCCTTTTCCGCAGCGACCTGTTTCTGTACCTCCACCGGTGATGGTCCCTCGTTGGGTGAAGGTTTCGATATCGGTATGGCGGAACTGGACGACGGCTATCTTTTCTGGAGGGGCAGTGCAAAGGGCAGTGAGATTATTGACCGGCTATCTCTCGAGCCTGCAACCGAAGCACAGCTCAACAGTATGATTCAGGAGACGGACCGGGCAGCGGCGCAGCAGCACCGTTTTCTGCCGGGCGAGACAGAATTGAAACAGCTCTATGACAGACTGAATCATGAACATTGGGATGAGATCGGGGAGCGCTGCCTCAGCTGCGGCAACTGCACTGCAGTCTGTCCGACATGTTTCTGTTACTCAACGGGTTACCAACGGACATTGGATGGCCGATCCGCCGAGATGAAACGTCAATGGGACTCCTGTTTCAGTCCAACTCACAGCAGTATGGGACAGTTCATGGTGCGTGGTGAGACGGCGTTACGTTATCGCCAATGGCTGACTCACAAGCTTGCAGGTTGGCAGGAGCAGTTTGGCCGTAGTGGGTGTGTCGGTTGTGGACGTTGTATTACCTGGTGTCCAGTGGGTATCGACCTGACTCAGGCAGTGGCTGTCTTACTGGACGGGGGGCTGGCCGATGCTTGATGTCCACCTGCCACATTCTGCGGTAATTGACCGGCGGGTACAGGAGTCTCCCGGCATATTTTCCTTGCGGCTGCAGTATGTCGATACCCATGTGCAGGATATCTTTGAATTCCAGCCCGGGCAGTTCAACATGCTCTCGCTTTTTGGCGTAGGCGAAGTGCCGATCTCAATCGTCTCCGACCCGGATGACAGTCATTTCTTCGATCACACCATCCGTGTGGCGGGTAGGGTGACAGAGGCGCTGAGCCGTCTGCAACCGGGTGATCGAGTGGGCATCCGGGGGCCATTCGGCCGTGGCTGGCCGATGGCGCAGGCTGAAGGTCAGGATGTGGTCGTGGTGACCGGCGGCTTGGGTTGTGCCCCTCTGGTCTCGGTGATCCGTTACCTGCTGCGTCGGCGCGACCGGTTTGGAGATATTCATATCATGCAGGGTGTAAAACATGAGGATGATCTTATCTGGCGGCGACAGTATGAGGTTTGGTCCCGGGAGCAGGGTGTCAATGTTCAACTGGCTGCTGATATGCCCGGCAAGGAGTGGCCCTGGCAACAGGGGCTGGTAACCGAACTGATAAACACCCTCGATCTCAATCTGGAGAAGACCATTTCCATGCTCTGTGGACCCGAATTGATGATGCTGGCCGCCATTGCGCAACTGCGTGATCTGAAATTGGATGACCAACGGATCTGGCTCAGCATGGAGCGGAATATGCAGTGTGGTTTTGGACAGTGTGGGCACTGTCAGGTGGGGCCAAAGTTTGTCTGTAAGGATGGGCCGGTTTTTTGTTATTCGGAGGTGGCGGACTTTTTGGGCGCCAAGGGTTTTTAATCTGGTGAACAGCACAAAACCAAAACTTGCCGTACATAAATTCAGCTCTTGCGACGGCTGCCAACTCGCCTTGCTAAACCTTGGTGAAAGCCTGCTCGAGTTGCCAAAATATGTCGACATTACCCACTTTGCCGAAGCTGGACCCAATAATCCCAACGCCAAGGTTGATGTTGCACTTGTCGAAGGCAGTATCTCTACTCCGGACGATATCGAACGGATCAGGCAGGTCAGGGAAAATAGTGCGTATTTGATTAGTCTCGGTGCTTGCGCCACTGCCGGTGGCTTGCAGGCGTTGGCCAATCTTGCCGATCGTGATGCCTGGATGGCGGCGGTCTATGCGCGACCGGACACTATCGAGACACTGAGTTCATCCACCTCTATTTCAGAGCATGTCAAAGTCGATCTGGAACTGCACGGCTGCCCGGTCAATTCACAGCAAGTGATCGCAGCCCTTGCCGATCTGCTTGCCGGAGTGAATCCGGTCAGTGAGCGGCAGCCCCTTTGCATGGAGTGCAAACGCAACGGTGTGGTCTGCACCATGGTGACAAAAGGTGAGCCCTGCATGGGGCCGGTGACGCGGGCGGGTTGTGGTGCGCTCTGCCCGAGTCTGGGACGTGCATGTTATAGCTGTTATGGACCTGCGGAGACAGTTAACGATGGTGCGCTGGCGCAACGTCTGCAATCGTTGGGATTGACACCTGAAGCCGTTGCGCGGCGCTTCCTCTTTATCACCAGCGGTGCATCGCCATTCAGAGATGCCGGCCTGCGGCTCAGGCCGCCACCTTTGGAGACCGATGAGTAAATCGATGGCGAGCAAACGAGAGATTCATATCAATGTCCCGGTGTTGACCCGCGTGGAGGGTGAAGGCGCCCTGGAGTTCGACGTAGTGCAAGGGGTTATTCAGAAACTGAACCTGCGTATCTTCGAGCCGCCCCGGTTGTTTGAGAAGTTTGTCGAAGGCTATGAATATGACCAGGTCATCGACATGGTGGCGCGAATCTGCGGCATCTGCCCGGTTGCCTATCAGATGAGCGCGGTGCAGGCTTTTGAGCGGCTGTTTGGCATCGATCCAGGACCCTGGGTGCGGGATATGCGCCGGGTGATGTATTGCGGTGAGTGGTTGCAGAGCCATGCGTTGCATGTGCATCTATTGGCCGCCCCGGATTTTTTCGGCTTCGAGAGTGCCATCGCCATGGCGGAGAAGCACCCTGAAGCGGTGCGCAGGGGGTTGAGGCTGCAAGGGTTGGGTAACGACCTGATCACCCTCTTCGGCGGCCGATCGGTGCATCCTGTGGGTGTGCGGGTGGGCGGTTTTTACAAAGCGCCAGCGGAAGAGGCAGTGGCTGACATGGTGAAGCAACTCGAAGAGGCGCTGCCCCAGGCGGAGGCATTGGTGCGTTGGTGTGCCGAACTCGATTTTCCCCATGACGAACAGGCCTTCACCAGCGTCGCCCTGAGCGAACCGGGAGAGTATGCCATCGGTAGTGGTCGGTTGGTCTCGGGTCAGGGGCTGGATATCGACATCAGTCATTTCGAGAGCCATTTCGAGGAGTTTCAGGTGCCTCACTCCACTGCCTTGCATACACAGTTGGAGGGGCGGCCCTATCTTACCGGCCCATTGGCGCGCCTCAATCTGAACTTCCGTCAACTGCCCAGCCCTGTGCGTGCGGTGATGGAGGATTGTGGTATCCATTTTCCAAGCCACAACATGTTCCACAGTATCCTGGCGCGGGCAATAGAGATTCATCTCGTCATTTACGAAGCGTTACAGTTGCTGCAGGCGTATGAACGACCCGGTGTTTCGGCAGTTCAGGTCAGGCCGCAGGCAGGCACGGCCTTTGGCTGCACCGAAGCGCCCCGTGGTTTCCTTTGGCACCGTTATGATGTGGATGAGAGAGGGGATATTCGACGTGCCAGAATCGTTCCCCCCACCAGCCAGAACCAGGCGCGTATCGAACAGGATCTATGCGCCTCTCTGGAAAGCTTTGGGCTTGACCATGACGACGATGCGTTGCGGCAACGGGCGGAACAGGTGATTCGCAACTACGATCCCTGCATCTCCTGTGCGACCCACTTTCTCAAGCTCAAAGTGTCTCGCCGTTGATCCGTGTCATCGGTATAGGTTCGCCCTTCGGGGCCGACCAGTTGGGGTGGCTGGCACTTGAGGTGCTGGAAGAGGCAGCGATTCCCGATCTAGGTGATCGAACTGGATCGTCCTGGAAGCAGTTGCTGCGCTATTTTGAGAGGATATTGGGCAGGTTTTACCTCATCAGTCACAGTCGTAGCAGGTAGTAGACAGGTGAGTCGAATTGAATCCTGCTGATCTGTCGCAGTCATCTGTCTGACATCGAGTCATGGCACAGGGTGGCGGAAGCCCTCGCTCTGTGAAACACTGGAGACGCTACCTGCCGGGTGGGTGGCAGGGGATGAAGGGGCTGGAAGTGACCGTTCCAGCATACCGGATCTGAATAAACAGCAGTTACTCGACCTGCTGGCCCATCTTCCGTGCTAGGGGTCGAGTCAAACCGTCCTCATGCCGGAATTACCCACCTGTCACCACGTGCGGTTTGACTCCGACCCCTCGGGAGGAACGTAGGGTGTGCCGTACGCACCATTATTGCTCAACCTTCCTGGGCCAATTATTGCAACAGATTTCCCTCCAACTTGCCGCTAAACAATAAAGATAATAAATACAGGTTAGAATGGCGCCGAAGACGATTGGGCGGTTTAAAATCGGCAAAAACTGGGTTCGGGCAGCCAGGGTACAGTCTACCTGTGTGCCGACACTGAACTGCAGCGCAGGGCAGCGTCGCCCTGAGCGAACCGGGAGAGTATGCCATCGGTAGTGGTCGGTTGGTCTCGGGGCAGGGGCTGGATATCGACATCAGTCATTTCGAGAGCCATTTCGAGGAGTTTCAGGTGCCTCACTCCACTGCCTTGCATACACAGTTGGAGGGGCGGCCCTATCTTACCGGGCCATTGGCGCGCCTCAACCTGAACTTCCGTCAACTGCCCAACTCTGTGCGTGCGGTGATGGAGGATTGTGGTATCCATTTTCCAAGCCACAACATGTTCCACAGTATCCTGGCGCGGGCAATAGAGATGCATCTCGTCATTTACGAAGCGTTACAGTTGCTGCAGGCGTATGAACGACCCGATGTTTCGGCAGTTCAGGTCAGGCCGCGGGCAGGCACGGCCTTTGGCTGCACCGAAGCGCCCCGTGGTTTCCTTTGGCACCGTTATGATGTGGATGAGAGAGGGGATATTCGACGTGCCCGGATCGTTCCCCCCACCAGCCAGAACCAGGCACGTATCGAACAGGATCTATGCGCCTCACTGGAAAGCTTCGGGCTTGACCATGACGACGATGCGTTGCGGCAACGGGCGGAACAGGTGATTCGCAATTACGATCCCTGCATCTCCTGCGCGACCCATTTCCTTAAGCTCAAAGTGTCTCGCCGTTGATCCGTGTCATCGGTATAGGTTCGCCCTTCGGGGCCGACCAGTTGGGGTGGCTGGCACTTGAGGTGCTGGAAGAGGCAGCGATTCCCGATCTGGAATTGATCAGACTGGATCGTCCTGGAAGCGGATTGCTGCGCTATTTTGAGGATGTGGAGCGGGTTTTACTCATCGATGCAGTCGTAGCGGGTAGTGAACCAGGTGAGGTCGAATTGCTGAATCCTGCTGATCTGTCACAGTCATCCTGTCTGACATCGAGTCATGGCTTTGGGGTGGCGGAAGCCCTCGCTCTGGCCGAAACACTGGAGACGCTACCTGCCGAATTGTGGGTGGCAGGGATAGAGGCTGGAAGTGACCGTTCCAGCATGCCGGATCTGAATAAACAGCAGTTACTCGACCTGCTGGCCCATCTTCCGTGCTAAGGGGTCGGAGTCAAACCGTCCACTCATGCCGAATTACCCACCTGTCACCGTGCGGTTTGACTCCGACCCCTCGGGAGGAACGTAGGGTGTGCCGTGCGCACCATTATTGCTCAACCTTCCTGGGCCAATTATTGCAACAGATTTCCTCCAACTTGCCGCTAAACAATAAAGATAATAAATACGGAGTTGGGAATGGCGCCGAAGACGATTGGGCGGTTTAAAATCGGCAAAAAACTGGGTTCGGGCAACCAGGGTACAGTCTACCTGTGTGCCGACACTGAACTGCAGCGCAGGGTGGCGATCAAACTGCTCAACAAATCCCTGCCGCAGGCTGCCTATCGCAGTGAAGCCCGTACCATGAGCAAGCTGCAGCACCCCAATATCGTCTCCATCTATGAAGCGGGTGAACACAAGGGAACGCCATTTCTGGTTTTCGAATATGTGGAAGGACAACTGCTCTCCGATCTGATACGGGATGGCGGACTCGAACTGGCGCAGATAGAGAATATCTTCCAGGGACTGCTGGCAGGGGTCAGCCGGGCGCATCAGGCGGGCATTGTCCATCGTGACCTCAAACCAACAAACATCATCATCAACGGTGAGCAGATGCCGAAGATTATGGACTTCGGTATTGCGCGGTTACTCTCTGGCGGCAAAGAACAGGATGAAGTGCTGATTGGTTCACCTCGCTATATGGCGCCGGAATATATCAGCAGGGGACAGGTTGGGCCGCAGGGGGATGTTTTTGCGTTGGGACTGATCCTGGATGAGATGCTGACCGGCATGCCGGTATTCAATGGCCGCAACCAGCAGGTCGTCCTCGACAATATTTTGAATATGCAGGTAAAACCACCCTCCCAGTTCAATCATGCGGTGGATGAGCGGCTCGATCGTTTTGTCCTCAAGGCGTTGGAAAAAGACCCAGATGCCCGCTACGCGGATGCAGAGGATATGCTCAACGCTTTCGGGGCACTGCGCAAATCCTCCGTTGAGTCTGAATCGGTTGGCGATGCGGGTCACGGTACGGTGGATTTTCTCCTGCGCCGGATGCGTCGCAAGAGTGATTTTCCGGCCCTCTCCCAGTCTGTGCGCAGCATCAATGCCATGGCCCAGGTCAGCGACAAGGATCTGAACCAGCTGGCAGGCGTCATCGTCAATGACTTTGCCCTCACCAACAAGATTCTGAAGGTGGTCAACTCCGCATTTTACGGCCGTTTTTCCGGCAAGATCGGTACTGTCTCCCGGGCGGTGGTGGTGCTTGGCATGCAGACTATCCGCTCCCTGGCAGCTTCACTTATCTTCTTTGAGCACCTGCAGGATAAAGAGCAGGCAGAACGTCTGCGGGAGATGATCTCATCATCGCTGTTCAGTGCAACCCTTGCCAGTCAGGTCGCCAAAGATATCGACAACCAGGCGTTCGAAGAGTATTTCCTCGCCGCCATGTTGCACGATCTTGGCAAAATTCTGATCGCCTTCTATCTGCATGATGAGAGTCGTGAGATAGAACGGCTGATGCAGCAGGAGTCGAAAACTGCGGTGCAGGCGGAACATGCTGTACTGGGAGTGACCTTTGAACAGGTGGGTATAGAGATTGCCAAACAGTGGAACTTTCCCAAGGGGCTGACAGCATCCATGGAAAGTTGGAATGATGACAGGAAACCCGCCACGGTTATCGAACGCCGCCGAATGGTGGCAGCCTTCTCCAAGGATACTACGCAAGTAATGGCGGAACAGGGACTGGGTGACAAAACGGCGGTTACGGCACTGTTACAGAAGTACAAGGCGGGACTCGGCCTCGATCGCCGCAAGTTCAAGCGTCTGGCGGATCAGGCACTGGAAGAGTTTCAGGGGTTTAGTAAAGTGCTCTCCAAAGACATATCCCAGTCATTTGTAAAAAAGATCAGTGGAGATGGTGTGGTACAGCAGAAGGCGGAAAAGCGTGCCGCTGCCAAAGCCAAATCAGCAGCGAAAGATGGTCTCGGGGAGACGCAGATCCTGAACGGAGAGTCTGCAGATGCCGCCTCTGAAACAGCAGATACGGAAGCCTTCACAACACCCGAAGATGCAGAAGCGCTATTGATGGATGGCCTGCAGGAGGTAACCGGTATGCTGGTGGGTCAACACAGTGTCTCTGAGGTTTTCAATGTGGTGCTGGAAACCATGTATCGTTCCATGGGCTTTCAACGCGTCCTGTTGGCACTGCATGATCGCGGCAAAGGAGAGATGGCAGGCCGTATCGGTTTTGGTGATAACGTGGATGATTTCGTCAAGCAGTTCAGATTTCCCATTAAATACAGTGTGGATGTCTTCCACGGAGTGATCAAGAATGAGGTAGATGTTTACATCGCCGATACCAGTGATGAAAAGATGCAGGCGGATATTCCAGACTGGTACAAGCGAATCTCCGATGCAGGCTCCTTTCTGCTCTTCCCCCTGGTGGTGAACAAGCGGGCGCTAGGGCTTATCTATGCCGACCATCCCAATTCCAACGGTGTGGAGATAGATGCCAAGAAACTCAACCTGCTGAAGTCGCTGCGTAACCAGATTATATTGGCGGTTCGGTCTTGAGACTACACTGGCTATCGTTTTACCGGCACCCGGGATTCTGGTGCAGGTATCCCATATGTTGCGACTTACAGCCGATCCAGAAAATCCCTGTACCGCTCCGGTTCTACAATCCAGTATCGTCCGGGCCGTCCGGAAGATAACCCTTCCGGTTTGTTACCATCATCACTGACGACCAGGAGCGTCTGCTCCCCTCCATCGAGTGTTATCAGAGTGATACCTTCCGGCTGAACCATAATTCCATTTTCCTTGATCGGAAAAAAGCAGTGGATCGGCTCAGGTTCATGATTATTGCTCCCCTTCCAATACCACAATACAAATTTTGCTTTGTCATTGGAATAGGGGCATTCGAATTTGTCATCTCCATAAATAGACTTGCCGCTGACGATCAGATACCCCTTGTCATCTGCCATACAGGTCATGGCACGAACGCCACCCCCTCCTAATTTCAAGACGTAAATGTTTCCGCTATTATTATTGATTTTGATGGCAGGAGAATTCGTTTCAAAGGCACCGAGTAGCCCCTCGGTACACACGACAAAGGCTTTACCATCCATGGTGGGGCCACGCAATCCGATGAGCAATTCTTTCTTATCTTTGTGTGCCACAAGGCCTTCAATATTGAATCTTTCTCTGGAAAAATCTGCCCTGTTTAGCTTTGGAAATGCCGTTGTTAAAGTCTGTTTGATGCGCTTTTTGAGTTCATAGTCTCCGCTGGCGGCAATGGGTTGTGAGCTGAAGCCATTGGCATCCATCTGAAAGCGGATGAGATGTCTTATTTTCGGATCCTTATCCGAATAGGAGGTGATAGCATAAATATACTCCCCTAACAGAACTACCCCTTCCAGATCATCGACTTTCGGCATGTTAGGAGGAGACGGAAGATGTTTCGCAGTCAGAGATCCCGACACATGAGCTAATAGATAGAACGCCGTATCCGGGTTGGAATCACTTACGACAAGGAAATGATCCTTATTCAGCTCGATGATTCCGGAGGGTTCGGTTAGAATATCCGTGCCGATGAATTCCTGAAATTGAAGGCTCACACTCTTCTCCTCATCACTTCCTACAAAAAGTAGCCAGCATTGATGCCTTTTCGAAGTGACCTTAAGCGTTAATACTATTCCACAATGATAGGATAGTTTGGAGTAGGGTTAAGCGGACACGAATAGACATATTTCCCTGGTTTCAGGATAATTTGATAGCTTTTTGTACTCCCTGTAGTCAATCCGCCACCAGATACACTGGGTAAAGTTATCTGTTGAAGACCAACTCCACGCAGCCAAAAGCCCAGCGGATAGGGGACATTCTTATTCGTTATCCGGAAAGTGTATTTTCCCGGTTTGAGTTTCATCGGCTTGACTGATTTGAGGCGGTCAATCCCGCTTTTCTCATTGATTTTTTTGCAATCATTTCCACCAGTTGTTTGAAATTGATGATCTTTCCCTTCCGGTTCTAAAAATTGGCACCCCGTTTGGGTCAATTCAATAATATCTGTTTCTTTATTTTCAGCTGAAACGGATTTTGCCATCCCCAATTCTGTTGTGATCCATATGCATAACATACAACAGATTCGAGCCATTATTCTTGAATATCCCATAATATCTCCGTGTTTAAGTTATTAAATATACCTTAAATATTTGATATCTGGTCAGGAGAGTCTTCACTTATGGGGGTGATCGCTTGATCCACGTATTCAAAGCGATTGGGGTCGGTCCAGATTCGCTTCAGCATAAGGCGCAGCCGGATATAGGTCGGTATGGCCTTTCCCAAGGTAAACAGCGTTTCCTTGACGAATTTGGGATAAAAGACCACGGCAGGTTCGACTGCAAACGATGGCCGCCTGTCTTTCCGGAACTTCAGACGCAGAAAGCCGCCTTCCAGGGGGTGGACATGAAATACCCGTTTGAATTCACGGTAAAACAGCAAACGGTGGAGCGTCGTGAGTTTCTTGTTGCTGCGCATGGCAACCATGCGCTTGAAGATAGTCTCCATGTGCTCGAAGGTATAGAAATGATTCCAGACCGCCTCGTAGGCCTCCTTCCACTCTGCTTCGGACAGAAGCGGATGCTTGGTGACCATGTGGTTCAGGTCGTACTTGTTTAAATCCGGGTCCATCCACTCGCCTTTTTGATACATTGCTTGGTGGTCTTCGCAACCTGGCAGAGGCGTCAGGACGGTGAAGTAGATATGGTCAATTGCCAGTTCGTGCTTAATGATGTCGACATCTTTCAATAAAGACGCTTTTGTATCGCTGGGGAAGCCGACGATGTAGCCGGCGCAGATAACAACGGGGTACTGCTTCCACGCCAGAATCTGTTCTTTGTAGTCGGAAATCTTGTTTTGCCGTTTTTTAATAGCCAGCAGATTTTCCGCATTGATATTTTCCAAACCGATAAAGATTTGGTCTACTCCGGCTTTACAGCATTTTTCAACGAAGCCGCGAATCTTATGGCAAAGCGTATCTATCTGGATGGAGAAGCGCACTTCAATGCCCTCTTGTTCACGTAGCTCGATGACGCGATCCAGGCAGGCTTCCCAATTTTTATTACGGGCGAAATTATCGTCGGTGAGAAAGAAACTATGCACACCGATTTTATGATTCTCCCGGATGATGCGTTCAAGATCGTCTGCGCTGCGGAAACGGCTTTTCCTTCCCTGGACGTTAATGATGGTGCAGAAAGAGCATTTGAAAGGGCATCCACGACCCAGGTCAAAACTGCTGTAGGTTCCGTACGTGTGTTCGACCTGTTCACGGGGGAGAAAAGGGATCGGCTCGTCAGGCAAGCCTGGCAAGTCGTCCAGATAATTATAGATCGGTTTTACAGCCCCTTTGTATGCATCGATAAGAAGCTTATCCAGGCGTTGCCCTTCCGCTTCACCCGCGAAGAAGCTGATGCCCAGATTTTGCGCATCGACCATGTCTTTGGGCATCTCATCCAACATCGAAAAACAGCCGGAGACATGAAAGCCGCCAATACAAACCGGGATATCCTGGGCCAGAAACGGCAAAGACAAATCAATTGCGCGAGGAAACTGGTTCGACTGCACGCCCACCATACCGACCAGAGCCTTGCCGCCGTCGCGCTTGATCATAGCAATCAGCGCCTCTGTGTTTACCCTGCTGTTGTATTCATCAATGGCGTGCAGGCGGATTTCGACCTGTTCGCCGAGCACGCGCCGATCCTTGCAATTTTGTGCCAGGCCATAAACGCATGCCAATGAGTTGGACGGAATTAAAGATTTAAACCATTGGATTGGATAACCATCGTCATCGTAATGCGTTGGCTTGATCATTATGAAATGGAATATCTCTTGCATCTTCACTCCGTAGACGCAGTGTTTGCCTGGAAATAACGCCCAGGTAACTGGAAGAAATAAAAACAATGGAATTGTGCCGGATACGAACTCCTATCCGACCTGGATTTAACACTTTGCAACCATACAGCTGCCCCATATAAGTGCGGGAAACACGGAATCGTAGGATGTGCTGAGCGTAGCGATGCGCATCTGTCGCGAATGATGCGGTTCGTTTTACTCGGTAATTGCTCCTGCATTACTCTACCTCCTGCATCCCTGCAGTCGTCACCAAATCCTACGTATTACCTCAGTGTTCACCATGCGCTGAATGCAACACTTTAATCATTTTCATGGGCCTGAGGCAAATCTGTTTGCCGCAACTTCTCAACCAACAAGGCTCTGAGGCACAGAGCCACCACGCCCGGTTCCGGTGGCATTGGCAATCTCACCATCCGCCTCACAGGCCGCTGATATTTGTCTTTGGCACTACCGGATTGTTCATGGCTATTGCCTCATTAGCGATGATCTATGTGGTTGGGAGTTTTTTTCCTAGAAGTCACACGATTCATCCCTGCAGGTGCGGGGAACACGCGACCAACACGGATAGAAGAGGGCAACAGAACGGTTCATCCCCGCGGGTGCGGGGGAGGCAAGCCAAGACTGACGATCCCATCTAACACTCAGGGTCGATCCCCGCGGATGCGGGGGAGGCTGCGGAGTCTAGCCGCTCCGATTGATTTTCTTGGGTCGATCCCCGCGGATGCGGGGGAGGCACTCTGGCGGTGATGAAGGCCACGCAGCTGGGCGGTCGATCCCCGCGGATGCGGGGGAGGCGGGACAAGATATTCATCAAGCCCTTCTTTCCGGGGTCGATCCCCGCGGATGCGGGGGAGGCCAGAATGCGGACGGCACCTCTGCCCCTCATACGGGTCGATCCCCGCGGATGCGGGGGAGGCTCTACAGCATGGAGTAGGCAATGAGTGGGGATAGGTCGATCCCCGCGGATGCGGGGGAGGCGGTCATAAGTCCGGCATCACCTTCGCCTCTCAGGGTCGATCCCCGCGGATGCGGGGGAGGCATTGCAGATCTCGACAAAGACGATCCGGAATCAGGTCGATCCCCGCGGATGCGGGGGAGGCGCAGCGGGTTTGGTTCAAGGGGAAAACCCCTAAGGTCGATCCCCGCGGATGCGGGGGAGGCAAACAATGCTCAGTGAGTTGGGCAGGTTCCTTGGGTCGATCCCCGCGGATGCGGGGGAGGCAAATCCTGTTACTAAAGCAAAGGACTCTATTGAGGTCGATCCCCGCGGATGCGGGGGAGGCGGTCCGAGTTTCGAGCGCCAGGCACTACCCACAGGTCGATCCCCGCGGATGCGGGGGAGGCAGACCGGTATCTGGATCGGTATAGCTCATCAGGGGTCGATCCCCGCGGATGCGGGGGAGGCGATAGCACAGGAGTTTAAAACCATGACTAGCTGGGTCGATCCCCGCGGATGCGGGGGAGGCACAGAGAGATAGGCCGCAGCAGTATTTGCAATAGGTCGATCCCCGCGGATGCGGGGGAGGCCTGGGATAGCAGAAACCATCCTCATTGGCATAAGGTCGATCCCCGCGGATGCGGGGGAGGCTGCTGCTGGAGAGGGGGGAGTGACTTGATCTGGGGTCGATCCCCGCGGATGCGGGGGAGGCATCTGCTGCACCCAGGCGTCAGGCGGCGGGTCAGGTCGATCCCCGCGGATGCGGGGGAGGCCGAACAGTCGCAGACTGGTGGCTGCGGTTACCGGGTCGATCCCCGCGGATGCGGGGGAGGCAGTGACCAATGACGATGAGAAGAGCATGCAGAAGGTCGATCCCCGCGGATGCGGGGGAGGCCAGGCGACCGGAAGAGATCAAGGCCGGGGAGATGGTCGATCCCCGCGGATGCGGGGGAGGCTTCCGCAGGTGTTTCCAGAGCGACTCATCAAGAGGTCGATCCCCGCGGATGCGGGGGAGGCATCAAAAAGCTCGGCAATATCAACGCCCTGATGGGTCGATCCCCGCGGATGCGGGGGAGGCGATATTGGAGCGCTGAAAATCAGAAACACAGTGGGTCGATCCCCGCGGATGCGGGGGAGGCTTCTTGCCCGCTCTGATCCATATTCATCATCGGGGTCGATCCCCGCGGATGCGGGGGAGGCGCAATTACTGCTGCGGCCTATCTCTCTGTTATGTGAAGAAAATAATACAAAGGAGTTTCGTTAAAAATGTCATTTAATCCAAAACCAGAATATATAACGGTTCCCTCAGACATCAACATCAAAGATTTCTTTGAATACAAGGAAATGTATGTAACTAGACCTCCATATCAACGAAAATCAGTGTGGTCAAAAAAGAAAAAACAATCCCTTATGGATAGTCTTTTTCGCCGCTACTATATACCTAAACTTGTAATACGTGAGGTTCGGCTTTCAGAGACTCAAACAGTAAATGAAATTATTGACGGACAACAACGCATTACAACGGTTCAAGAATTTTTTAACAACCAATACCCGCTACCAAAAACTCTAGGTGATTTAGATAAAAAATTACCAGGATTATTCTACAAAGACTTAGATGTTGATATAAGAATGTTCATTGATCGGTCACTGAAATATCAAGCGGATATAATAAAAGACATTGATAAACCAGACGATGTAAATCATCAAATCATAGCAACAGAAATATTCTGGAGATTGCAGCAAGGCGAGTCATTGAATTATATGGAGGTCGCCCATGCTCAATTATCAAGCCTGACAAGAAATTTCATCGTCAAGTATTCTGATGATCAGACTTTTAATTATCAAGATTATAAGCCAGTAGATAACAACCCTGACAAAAAACCTTTTTTCTCACTACTAAGCGTAGATAATATACGCATGAAGCATCTTCAATTCATGGCTAGATTTATCATGATTGAACGTGGAGAAGGTTATGCTGATTTGAGCGATAGAAAAATTGAAGAGTTTATTAATAGTTCAAAACAAGATGATGGCATTGGGAATTATGACTTTGAGAATGAGGCAGTGGCAATAGCCACACTCAAAACATTAAAAGTATTCTATGAAATATTCAAAGATGACCCAATGCTTGACGCCACATCTGGCATCAAAGAGTTGTCAGTTGAGTATTTTATAATTT
>NZ_JAAVSH020000001.1:921794-947425 GCF_011947365.2 endosymbiont of Lamellibrachia barhami | reverse complement strand
TTCATTGTACTTTGTTCAGTTACGTATGCTCTTCAAATTTACCTCTCGTCTTGAATCAGTGATCTTCCCATGACGGGTTGCGCCGGAAGCCATTTCTGCAGGCGGTGGAACAGCGAGGAGTGGGACTCATTGTGATCGGCGGTCCCAACGCCTTCGGCAGTGGAGGATATCGTCACTCCGCACTGGAGCGACTGCTGCCCGTCGAAGCGGATCCGCCCGTCCGGAGGCGGCTGCGGCATTCCTCTTTCTGGTGGACAAATCGGGTAGCATGGACCACAGCCCCTTCGAAGAGCCGTCACCTGCGTTTCCGGGCGGGGTGAATCGGATCGCTGCGCCGGAGATCATATCGGGCTGATCGCGTTCGACCGGGAGGTCCAATCGTTATTGCCGTTACAGGCCCGCGCTGATCCGCTGACGACCCTGAACCAAAGGTGGAAGGTAAGCCCCTCCGGTGGGACCCGGCTGGCCCCTGCACTCAGGACTGCCATCGGGCAACTGGCGGCTGCAGCGCCGAAAAAACGCTTTCTGATACTGGTCACCGACGGGTTCGTTGAAGGGGAGACCATCGGACCGCTGATTGGAAAAATGCAAGCCGCCGGTATCATATTGATCGCCCTTGCAGTCGGTGGGGACGCAGATCTTTCGGTGCTGCGGCAACTCGCCACCGCCACTGGCGGGCTGGTTCTGCAGGTTACCGAAACCGCAGAGCTGCCCCGTTTCATGCGGCACGAGTTGGAGCGGCAACGGCAGAGTTGGCAGCCGACGGCGGTAAAAACCCAATCCGTGGCGCCGATGCCATTTTCCATCCCGAAGGAGACGGCCTGGCTACCCGTCAACGGCTATCAGGTAACCCGTACCAACCCCAACTCCACCGCCTATCTTGCCACCCCCAATGGCGATCCTCTGCTGGCCGTCAGGCAGACGGCAGCAGGACGGGTGGCCGCCCTCCCTGGAGGCTTGCTCCGAACAGTGGATAACACACCTTTTACCCAGAGCCTGCTGGCCTGGCTCGACAGGCAGGGGCACAACCCTCACCTGAAAATAGACTATCGAAGCATGGCAGGCGAGTTGCAGGTAAAGATCGACGCCATCGATAGCAAGGGTCGCTGGAGCGATGCAAAGGTTGCCGAATTGATTCTGGAAACACCTGCTGGAATCCGCCAGCAACACCACCTGACACCCTCCGCACCGGGACGATTTGAAGCCATTATCAAGACTCCCCTCTCCGGCCTCTATCAGGCATGGGTCAGGGTTGGCAACGAGCGGACCCACCGGCTGCTCCAGCAGATCCGAAACAGTGAATCGATAGAGACCCCCGTTATCCCGTGGCTACAGACTGGAGTTGTCCAGGGCAGTATCCGAAACGGGTCAAAAACGGCGTTTATGGAATTCCTGGAGTCAAGCAGCAGAAGATCACCATCACGCAAGATCTGGTTGCTGCTGGCGCTCTTTCTGTTCTTTTCAATCGTGCTGCACGAACGGCGCGGCGGCATCTTTGCAGCACTCCCACAAAAAAATGGTGGAGACCATAATGAAACAACCTGACATGATCCGGGTATGGGATCCTTTGATACGCATCTTCCACTGGCTGCTGGCAGCAAGTTTCGCGGTTGCCTGGTACACCCAGGAGGCGAATTACGAGCTTCATCTGCAGGCAGGTTACACCATTATCGGACTGGTCTGCTTTCGCATATTTTGGGGCCTTATCGGACCGACTCATGCCCGTTTTACCGATTTCGTCACTGGCCCACGCAGGGTACTGGATTATACGAAGTCGTTGCTGCGGCAACAGGCATCACGCCACCTCGGGCACAATCCGGCGGGAGGCATGATGGTGCTGCTCCTGCTGCTTGGGCTTACGGTGGTGACAATCAGCGGCATCGCCCTGGACGGTGCGGAGAACTGGTCCGGCCCGCTTGCCGAGATGGAACTCTACCGCCATAAACAGAATATTCTCGATATCCACGTTTGGAGCACCAATACCTTGTTAATCCTGATACCACTGCATATTCTCGGCGTCATCCACGCCTCCATTGCATACCGTGAAAACCTGATCAAAGCGATGATCAACGGCAACAAGCGTGTTTAGTGCCTGTCCGGAAAACTGGAAATAAACGCGGAGGATTCGTAGGCCTGTTCAAGCCTACAGTGTTACCCGATCATTGATGCAAAGAACGACTGCTTGATAAAAGTATCTGATGAAACTCGCCTACAGCACCAACGCCTATACCCGCACCGACCTCCTCAGTGCATTGGCCAGTATTGCCGATATCGGTTTTTCCGGCGCCGAGATCCTCTGCGACGCACCCCACTTGCGCCCTCATCAGGCAGACGCCGATGAAGTTTCCGCCATCTCCAGACTGTTGCAGGAGAAACATCTTGCAATCAGCAATCTCAACGTCAATACAGCCAACACCTATTTCAACCCTCTGCCACCTGAAAATGTTTTCGAACCGGCGCTCAGCAGCCGCAGGGATGAGTGGCGGGAGTGGCGTATCGAATACACCCTCAAGGCACTGCAACTGGCGAAACAGCTTGGGGCAAAGTGCATCAGTGTCACCTCCGGCCAACCCGGCTCCGGCGGCGATCCCACAGCTGGGCTGACACTTTTCGTCGACAGTCTCAAACAGGTTTGCAACCTCGCTGAAGCGTTGGATCTCCGGGTGGGCATAGAGTACGAACCCGGACTGCTCGTTGAGCGCGCCACAGAGGTGGCCGGTATCATCGACCGGGTGGGGTCAGCCAACCTCGGGGTTAACCTCGACATCGGTCACTCCTTTCTGGATGGAGAGTCACCGGAGGCGTCGATCGAACTGCTCAGCGGCAGGATCTGGAACGTGCATGTGGAGGACATCCTCGGCATGAAGCACTACCACCGTATTCCCGGCGATGGCGACCTCCCCTTCGAACGTTATTTCGATGCACTGCACAGGCAGGGCTATGATAACTTTCTGACGGTCGAACTCTACACCTATCCACACAACCCCATCGAGGCGGGTGAAAGATCCCTCGCCTATCTCTCACGAATTCTGCCTCGATGAATACAACGCAGCGCCACCCATTGATCGACTATCTGCAACTGGTGCGGGCGCCGGCAATCTTCACTGCCTTGTCAAACATCCTTGCGGCCCATCTCATCATCACACAAGGAGAGATTGCTTGGCCACAACTGCTGCTTCTGCTGGGTTCCACCGCCGCACTCTATGCCGCCGGCATGGCGCTCAACGACTGGTTCGACTACAAGGTCGATCTGGTGGAACGGCCACAACGCCCCCTGCCCTCAGGCAGGATCGAACGACAGAGCGCGCTTCTCCTCGGCTTGGAACTGCTGGTGATTGGTATCGGTCTCGCCGCCTATGCGAATGTTCAGTCGATGTTCATCGCCATCATCATCGGGCTGCTGGTGCTGCTCTATGACGGCCTGCTCAAACGCACCCTGCTCGGCAGCCTGAACATGGGCGGCTGCCGCTATTTCAATTGGCTGCTCGGGTTCTCCTTCCTCCCAATCACCGGAGATCTGCTGATCATAGCGCTGCCGGTTTTTATCTACATCACTGCTCTGACCCTGCTCAGCCGCGAAGAGGAGCAGGCAAAGCACCGCTGGGTGCTCATACTCACCGCTGTGGGAATCATCGCCGCCGGGTTACTCATCACCCTGCTGTCACCGGTGCCAATACAGGAACATCCACTATTGGCACTGGGGATAGTTGCAGGTCTGTTCATCGTCTCCCGGCAGTTACTTATCACCTACCGTGACTTTACCCCTGCAAGAGTCGCAGCCACCATCAAAATGCTGCTGTTCGGCATCATCCTGTTGGACGCATTGTTGGTACTGGCCTTCGGTCCCTGGTGGGGCGCCCTGGCCGTACTGAGCCTGATGCTGCCGGGACAACTGCTGGCAAGGTTCATGTATGTCACATGAGAAACCCTTGGTTCCAATCTTTTCAAACAGGCTTGTACAGAAAAGTCAGGACATGACGATACATCTACAAGATCACAGAAAAAACGGCTTTTAGATGCTCACCGTAGCGATATAATCTCTATAATTCAGACGGGGCGAAACTATTTGGAACAATCCATGGAAGACCTTGATAACTTTCAAGCCCAGCTGACTGCGGCGATAGCGCCGGTTCTGACAGACAGTGGCAAGGCATGGTTCGACAAAACGTTGGAGAAACTGACCGCCAGCGATCAGCCTCTTGACGATCTGGGACTCTACTCAGCGATGGCCAAGCGCAAGCTGGGAAACAGGCGTTTGGAACATGCCCCAGCCATCGATGCCGTCTTCTCTCCTCTCGACATCCGCCGCTGGGGGGAAGCCGACGCCGCCCGACTCGTTCTGCTGCTATCGGTGGTCAAGCGTCTGCCGGATCAAAACGAAGAGCTGGTGCAAACCTATTACAGGATGGGTGACGAATCCGAACGCATCGCCCTCATCCGGGGACTGATCCTCTTCGCACCAGCGGACTATCTGACCACCATCGCCCTCGATGCGGGGCGTACCAACAGCCTGGAACTGCTCTCCGCCCTCTCGCTGGACAACCCCTACCCCGCCTCCTTCTACAGTGAGCAGACGTTCAATCAAATGGTTTTGAAGTGCCTCTTTCTCGGTCTTGCCATTGAGCGGGTGGTGGGGCTTGAGCAGCGGGCAAATCCGGATCTTACCCGCATGTGTGAGAATTATGTCGTCGAACGGGAGAATGCCAGCCGTACCGTGCCGGTCGATATATGGCTGGCCATCGGGCCTCATGCCACCACTGAAGGGGAACAGCAGATCCTCGCCTATCTGAACCACGAAGAGACAGGACACCGCTACTACACGGCACTTGCACTGGGACAGCGTCTGTCAGAAAACCCGTCGCTCAAGTCGCATCTACAGGATCGGCTGAAACAGGAAGATAACACGCTCGTTCTCGACTTACTGCAGGATCTCCTGCAACAACAGCCGGGCAAACCAACAAATTCAGGGAGTCATTTATGAAATATTTCGATCCACACATCCACATGATGTCACGCACCACCGACGACTACGAAAACATGGTGGCTGCCGGCATCCTTGGCGTGGTCGAACCCGCCTTCTGGCAGGGACAGCCCAGAACCAATGTTGGCACTTTCATCGACTATTTCGACACCCTGATCGGCTGGGAACCCTTCCGCGCCAGTCAGTTCGGCATGCGCCACTTCTGCACCATGGGCCTGAACCCCAAAGAAGCCAACAACGTACCCATGGCCGAAGAGGTAATGAAGGTACTGCCCCGCTTCTGTCAGAAGGATACCGTAGTCGGCATCGGCGAGATCGGTTTTGACGATCAGACACCGGCAGAGGAGCGCTTCTTTGCCGAACAGATGGAACTGGCAAAGGAGTTCGAACTGCCGGTACTCATCCATACGCCCCATCGCGACAAGGTACAAGGCACAGAACGCACCATCGCGCTGGTGAAAGAGGTGGGAATCGATGAAGAGATGGTCATCATCGATCACCTCAACGAGCAGACGCTGCCGATGGTACTGGAGACAGGTTGCTGGCGCGGTCACTCCGTCTACCCTTTCACCAAGATGTCGGAAGAGCGCATGGCGGCACTGCTGAAGCAGTACGGTACCGAAAAGATGGTGGTCAACAGTGCCGCAGACTGGGGGCGCAGCGATCCGCTAAAAGTGCCCAAGACCGGTGCAGCAATGATAGCAGCCGGGTTCAGCGAGGCAGAAGTCGAGAAAGTGCTGTTTGAAAATCCCATCAACTTCTTCGCCCAAAGCGGCCGCATCTCTCTGGAGGAGATGATCCCGAAGAAGGTCGACCAGACCAAATTCTGGGAAGAGAACTCGGTGCTGCGTGGCCAACAACCCATTGTGGAAGATTAACAGGCATCCATCCAAAAGCGGTAATCGCTAATACGCGTATCTATTCAGGATGTAGGCCCGATCAAGCGTAGCGGATCGGGCACTGCCGAAGTGCCGGTTCCGCTACGCTTGATCGGGCCTGCTTTAGTTCGGCATAGTAGGAACAGTATGACGCAAGACACACCAGGATACGCAAAGACCGCATGGCATCGATCTGACCTGACCTACTGCACCAATGTTCACCCCAGCGAGACATTGGAGCAACTGCTGGCGGTCATCGATGGCCCGCTCGCCGCTGTGAGGCAGGCACGTCGGTTACCCAATATGGGCAGCGGCCTCTGGCTGAGCCACACCGCCGCCACAAGAGTACTGGCTTCCGACAAGACCTACCGCGCATTTTCCCAGACCCTGGATGCCAACGGCATCGACCTCTTCACCCTCAACGGTTTTCCCTATGGTGACTTCCACTCCAAACGGGTTAAGGAAAAGGTCTATCAACCTGACTGGACTGAAGAGGCGAGGCTTCTATACACCCTGGATCTTGCGGTCATCCTTGCCGGAGTGATGCCGCCGGAACAGCAGGAGGGCACCATCTCCAGCGTCCCACTCGGTTTCGCCCCCGATTGGAGCGAGGCCCGTCAGGAGAGTGCGCTGAATAGCCTTTGCCGTTGTATCGGCGCTCTTCACGAAATCCATCAGGAGAGCGGCTGCAACATCAGGCTCTGCCTGGAAATGGAACCGGGCTGCGTACTGGAAAACACGGATCAGTTGATCCCCTTCTTCACCAGTGCACTGCCCCGTGCACTGGAGCAGCAGATGGATCCGAATCTGCTATTCCAACATCTCGGCATCTGCTTCGATGTCTGCCACCAGGCGGTGATGTTCGAAGACGTCTACGAGAGCCTGTCGCGGATTCATCAGGCAGGTATTCCGGTCGGCAAGATACAGATATCCAGCGCCCTGGAACTCTGCAACCCGGCCAGCCAATCGGCCAGGAATGAACTCGCTGAATTTATCGAGGCGCGCTATCTGCATCAGAGTTGCCACCTGGATGAGAGCAACCAAGTTCAACGCGCCATGGATCTGGATCAGGCAGTGAAGAAATTTCCCCGCACAACACCCTGGCGCTCCCATTTTCACATCCCGATCCAGACCCGGGAACTCGCCTCCGGCTCACTCGGCACCACCCAGGATCAGATCCTTCGGACACTCGATTTTCTTGTGGACCACCCAGACTTTCATCCCCACCTGGAGGTGGAGACCTACACCTGGCAGGTCCTGCCGGAGGCCATCCGGCCCAAGGATGAATCAGCGTTGGTCGATGGGCTGATCGCTGAGCTTGAATGGCTGGAACAGGCGATGCAAAGCCGCAGCCTGTTACAGGAGACGTCACAATGAGCAGGCCACTGGTGGTCATCGATATCGTTGGCCTCACTCCAGCGCTATTGGGAGAAGAAACCCCACACCTCAATGCATTGGTGAAGGACGGTTTCATGGCCACATTGGAAGGGGTCTTCCCCGCCGTCACCTGCACCGCTCAGGCCTCGATGCTCACCGGCCTGCCCCCCAGTGACCACGGTATCGTCGCCAATGGGTGGTATTTCCGCGACTTGGCGGAGATCTGGCTCTGGCGCCAGTCCAACCACTTGGTTCAGGGAGAGAAGGTGTGGGATGCCGCCCGCTCGGCCGACGCAAAATTCACCTGCGCCAAGCTCTTCTGGTGGTACAACATGTACGCCGATGTGGACTGGTCGGCAACGCCACGACCCATCTATCCGGCTGACGGACGCAAGATCCCCGGCATCTACACCGAACCGCCTGCACTGAAACAATCGCTACAGGAAAAACTCGGGCCCTTTCCCATGTTCAACTTCTGGGGACCCGCCTCCGACATCCGCTCATCAGCCTGGATCGCCCAGAGTGCCAGAGAAGTTTTCGATGCCCACAGACCTGGGCTTTCACTGGTCTACCTGCCGCATCTCGACTACAACCTGCAACGACTGGGGCCTGACGATCCCGCCATCCGCGAGGATCTGCGCCAGATCGACCAGGTCGCGGGTGAGCTGATCGAACATGTTCGCGCCCAGGGAGCTGAGGTCATGGTGGTCTCCGAGTACGGTATCGAACAGGTCACAGGCAGTATCGATATCAACCGGATCTTGCGCGAGGCAGGCTTTCTGCGCATTCAGGAAACGCTGGGTTGGGAACTGCTTGATCCTGGCGCCTCACACGCCTTTGCGGTAGCCGACCATCAGGTGGCCCATGTCTATCTGCAGCAGCCTTCCGATCTGCAAACAGTTAAAAAACTGCTGGAGAAGACGCCGGGCATCGAGCGGGTATTGGACGCGGCTGGAAAAAAGGCATTCGGCATCGACCACGAGCGTGCCGGCGAACTGGTCGCAATCGCGGAGCCCGGCCACTGGTTCACCTACTACTACTGGCTGGACGAAAACAAGGCGCCTGATTTCGCACCCACGGTAGACATTCATCGCAAGCCGGGTTACGACCCGGCTGAACTATTTCTTGATCCGAAACTGCGTTTTCCCAAACTGCGCATAACACGCCGGTTGCTGCAGAAAAAACTGGGCTTCCGCACCCTGCTGGATGTCATACCCACTCATGCGGATCAGGTTCAGGGAACTCATGGCCGTCTGGCGGACGACCCAAAACAGGGTCCACTACTGATCGGTTCGGACAGAAGTCTGGCGGCAGACAAATACGCCATGACCGATATCAAACGACTGATTCTGCACGCACTTGCTTCGTAGGCCCGATCAAGCGAAGCGGATCGGGCAGAGCCGGGTTGCCGGTTCCGTTACGCTTGAACCGACCTACCTTTAACTGATCAAGGCACCAACACCTGCTCCGACCAATCCCCGTCACTTTGCAGACGAAAGAGACGACGGTCGTGCAGACGATCCTTCATATCGCCGTACCAGGATTCAACGTAGTCAGGCTGGAAGCCCAGACAGACGAGATCATGCGGCATCTCCAGACTGCTCTCTTCGGGAAACCTGGCGCGAATTTCCGCCGCCGTCTCAAGGTAGGCTTCCCGTGACGGCAGTTCACTGCTTTGCGACAGACCTTCTACCTGAAAAAGATCGTAAAGTTTGCCGGTATAGGGCTTCTGCTCCCAGCTACGGCGCTGATCCTCATTTTCAAAAATCTCATAACTGCCGCGCACCCGAAACTGCCGCAGTTGACTCGGCCAGAAGAAGAGCAGTTCATAGGCAGGATTGAGTTTCAACTGTTCGATCTTGGGACTCACGCGATTGATGTAGATAACGATACCCGCAGACGATATCTCCCGAACAGTAACCGTCCGGGACATCGGAAAACCGGACTCATCCAGGGTAGTCATGGCGAAGAATGGCCCATTCGTGTCGCCCGCAGCTTTTGCCTGCTGAAAAGAGTCTATCAACATGTCGATTGGATTATCCATCGCTCAACTCCTGTAACGGATATCTGACCATCCGCTCAAACGCCTCTCCAAACCACAGAGTGAATCCCACGCTATTCGAACGATACCAATCGAGCAGTTCCGAAACCGACACCCATCGGTAGCTCTCCAACTCTTCCGGATTAGCCACCACCGGTCCATCGTAAGGTAATACAAACAGAGAGCAGTACTCATTTTCAGCACGGCCATCCAGTTGCTCAAGATAGGTGTAGGAGAGCAGATAGCGAGGTACAAGCCCATCCGCAATACCGAGTTCATGGGAGAGACAGCGCCGAATCGCTGCGGCAAAGGTTTCATTGGAACGGACATGGCTGGTGGCAGAAACATCCCAACGCCCACCGCCGAGTTTATTTCCCTGGCGCTTCTGGATCAGCAGTCGTCCGGCCGGATCGCTCAGGAAGGTGACGAAGGCACGGTGCCTGACCCCCTGCCCAAGATGGCAGTCCCCCCGCCCGGCAGTGCCGGTCCGATTGCCGAATTCATCAACAAGTATCAACGATTCCTGCATTGTTACAACACATTTCCTTACAGTGAAGGGACAAGCACCCTCTATCAACACATATCTAATCCATAGGCGCAAGCCAAATCTCACCCAGCCCCGACGTTCTGGAAACAATTTCCTAAAGCTTTGCGTCTATTGACCGCTAACGTTGGTGATCCGGAAGGAATAATCCCTCTTTGCATAACGAGGATGTCCCTTATCAATCCGCTTCCACAACTGGATGACGAGTAATGGCAAATTTCATTAAATCAGTCGATGATCGCACCCGTCTGGCGGGTACCAACCGACTGGAGGTGCTTCTTTTCAGCCTCGGACGTGATGCGAATACCGGCAGGGAAGAGACCTTCGGCATCAATGTCTTCAAGGTCCGCGAGGTCATGCTGGTACCCGAAATAACCCGCGCACCAGAGATGCCCCGCGCTGTGGAGGGCATGGTCAGTCTGCGAGGGAATATGATACCGGTGATCAACCTCCCCCAATTTTGCGGCATTCAGACCGAGCAGAAACCCAGCATCCTGATCATTACCGAGTACAACAAGAACGTGCAGGGCTTCCTCGTACATGCGGTCGACACTATAGAACGGCTGGCCTGGGAGGATGTCAAGGTACCGCCACCGATGATGGTACAACAGCATGGAGGCCTGGTTACTGCCGTCACCGAACTTAAGGATGGCCGGCTGGTGATGATCATGGACGTGGAGATGGTACTCGCCAAGACCTCCGGGTTTGGTGAGGGCGAAGACCTATTCGATGGTATCGAACACATCGGGGATAGAGAGATCACCTTGCTGTTTGCCGATGACTCCGCCGTGGCGAGAGATCAAATCGTCCGCACTCTCAACCACATGGGCATAAAATATATCAGCACCTCCAACGGCGCCGAAGCTTGGACAAAGGTAAAGGAGATCGCCGATCGGGCTGCTGTGACTGACCGCAAGGCCAGTGACTTCATACAGATTATCCTCACGGACGTGGAGATGCCTGAGATGGACGGATATGTGTTGACCAAAAAAATCAAAGAGGATTCTAGACTGGCGGATATCCCGGTCATCATGCACTCATCTCTCTCCGCCGAAGCCAATCAGGAGTTGGGGAGAGGCGTAGGTGCAGACGCCTATGTACCAAAATTCGAGCCGACCGAGCTCTCCTCCAAACTGCACGAAATCATCGCAAACCGCAACCAGGCACGATAATCTCAGACGGTTCATTTCTAAGGGCGCCAGCCGCCAGCCCGCCGCTGAATATGTGCTTTTTTGTAGATGCCATGAGGGGGTATTTGAGCTTAGCCAAAGATTCAGCCTTCTTGCGCTTGTTCCCTCTGCATGTTCCACGGCAACAGCGCTTCGATCTTCTCAACGGTGTCGGCGCAGCAATGTGCTTGAGTACAGGATGCAGATAGTCATACGGCTCAAGTTCATTCACCTTGGCTGTCTCAATCAGGCTATAGATGGTGGCGCTGGCTTTCGCACCGCGTGAGGTATCGGCGAACAACCAGTTACGGCAGCCGACAGCCGCTGCCAGTAGCGGGACGGGCATCGGGTGAGGTCGATTGAGTCATGATGTGCTCCTGTGGTTAGTGACAGGAGACAGTGTTTGTCATGCGCGCGGGGAATAATAGGAGTCGAATCTGGGGCGCTTACCTCGTAATAGCAAAGGTGGCGGAGTTCCCGGTACCCCAGCAGAAGATGAACCACCAACAGCAGGACGATGTTGGCATGGCCAAAGATCGGACTGACATCCAAGTGTTTGAAGCATCGGCGCAACCGGTCTTTCTGGGCAAGATGTTCGAACAGCTTTTGAAAGACTACCAAGCCGGAAAAAGAGGTAAGTCGCTGGTCCTCAAAACGAAGGATGGGAAGGGCATGAATTTTGCGGTGAATCTCTGATCTGCTAGACTTCATAATAAGCGAGATTGTTGTTGGGTAAGGCTTTGTTTTAACGAGCTTATTTTACCTCGAAAACAATCCACTTTCTCATTTTTCTCGCTTAAATGCAGGATTTTTCCTGGTTTCTGGATCTCACTAGTGTAGGTCGTCTTAAATAATGAAACATATTATTTGTCCTGTTTTACAGGGATTCAACAATGTAACAGCCAGAATTGCTGTGTTTATAAGTTACATACTGTTTGGCGAGGTACACTAGCGGTGAATTCCAGAAATTATGCAAATATTCATTTCACCCTGTCTTTTGCGATGAAACGGGTATTAGCACCAGTATTTATGCAACTACCGGGTTAATATTAAAACAACAAGGTTTACTCAAGGAGCAATTGTTATGCTGCCCTCCATTTCTTCATCAAAGCTTCTTATAATAATCCTTACATTGTCGATTCTGCCGGGGGGTTATTATTTTTATCTGCAGGTACATGAAGATAAGGATGTGTCTGCATATTTGGAAGAAAATAAGCTGATGAGTCTTCCGCTGACAATGGAGACAGCTATAAAGGTATCAGACCAGGTAAGAAAGGATTTCAATATTGATGAGAAGACATTTAAAACCCTGAGAATGGACGAAAGGCCATTTCTTCGAAATGACACTAGCTACCTTCTGAGGCATAAAGAAGGCCTATGTGGAGAAGGGACAAGAGTCATAGTCAATCTCCTTCGCGACATGGGTTTTGATGCCACTCGCGTAACCGTATATAACAAACATCTAGAGGCTTCACATACGCTTGTATCAGTAAAGTTAGATGATGGTGAATTCTTTGTTGACAGCATCAACACGTCTGACGCAGCAAACCAGTTACTCAGAAAAGAGTATATCTCAATCGACTCGTTTAACGTCCTTCACTACAATAGTAGCTATGCTGAACGGATGGAATTTGATCGACGGGCGAAGGTCATACCTGACCATGCAAAACCATTTTTTGATCATTATTGGTTATATTCGTACGAAGCCATGCCCTACGGGAAGATCTTGGCAAAACTTGGATTTGATGTGAGAATATTTAATTTTACTCGTCCACCACAATTTATTTCATCTTTGGCGGAAAAGCCTAACTTGATAGCCGCTGTTGCGATGGTTTTCATTTCGCTGACAATCGCCATCGCCTATCTTTTATTGCGGTTTTTTGGTAGGAGCACAGAAGCGATCCGTGATGACACTGGTTTCTAGGTTCCATTGACATTGACATTGTCATTGTCATTGTCATTGGAACAAAATCATGGCCGAGACGAAATACAAAAAGCTAAGAAAATTTCGTACCGTCTTTTCAAATCGAGAGAAGACTCGTCGATAATGTTTGATTTTGCCAAAAAAGCATTCAATTAAGTGGCGCTCTTTATAAACAAACCAATCACACTCTCTGGGATTGATCGCATTAGAACGAGAAGGAATCACTGCATCGATGCCACCATTCTCAAGCCATGTCAACAGAACCTAGTGTACCTCGCCTAACAGTATGTAACTTATAAACACAGTGATTCCGGCTGTTTAATGGCTGAAACCCTGTAAAACAGGGTAAATCATATGTTTCATTATTTAAGACGACCTACACTAGGGTCGCGGAAAATAAACTATCCCATTCACCGCTGTCCCGTTAACTCCATGATGTAAGCCACCGACATTGCCAGTGCGATCCCAAAAGGCGGGGCATAAGGAATGAGGTAGATTCTCTTCTGAACCCGCCAAGGTAAAGAGGAGAATCCAAATGAGAGAATGGCAAAGCCAAACTCACATAAGATAGTATTGCAGATACAACATAGTAATCGTACCGAAGTATCGTAAGAAGGCAATATACGGGGCATTGAGAAAGAAGATAGGAGGGGTGCTGAAAGACCTACGTGGTCAATTTGGTATGGAATTGGTGGAAGGGCACGCGATGCCAGATCATGTCCACCTATGTTTGAGTATTCCACCGAAACTCTGCGTAGCACACACTATAGGGCGGCTGAAGGGGAAGTCAGCGGTGAGAATTCACAGGGATTTTGTCAAAGAACGGGGGAATGCAAGAGGTTTTCATTTTTGGTCGACGGGGTATTGTGTGAGCACAATCGGATTGGGTGAAGCTAAGGTTAGGCAGTATATCCGGTATCAGGAAGGCGACTGCCTAAAGCCGCGCATAAATGGCGAAGGGTTAATGCAAGAAACCACCCATGTGGGTGGCTTCTTGGCTTCTTGGCCTCTTGATTTATTGCTTAAGGCAAAATTTCTGCTGTGAGGTTTGTAGGAGGTGGCGGAGAACTTATCTCATAGGCACCCATCTCAATACCCGTTCCCTGCGGGACAGAGATACCAGAGAAATCCTTACGTATATCAATACCGTAGAGGTCTTCAAACGTCTGGTAAGCCGCAGCAACCTCCGGTGACAGCGTCCCTTTGCTGGCACCTGGAAATGTGGTCCCATCAATAGCCATGATATTGGGGTCACCCATGGTAAGTGAGGTAAAAAGCGGATCTGCATCAATGTTCCCTTCACCCATTCCTGTTGCAGAATGGAGTAAGGCACTGCTTCGATAAACAGGACCACCCCAATCGATACTTACATTCCCGCCAGGAGAATAGAGTAAATTATGGCTAAATGAGTTAGTGCCCCCTCCATCCACCTTTCCGCTGGAAATAATTACCTGAGAGTCAGAGTCGTCATTTGTATAGAAAATATTGTTATGGATTTTATAAATTCCAGTGTTGAGTCCACTGCCGTTGTCCTCAAACCCTACAGGCGTCTCAGAGATTGAATTACCCATGAAGTAAATATCACTGGTATATCTGGTCTGAAATCCCATCTGTTCAAGATGATGCATTTTGTTGCCTATTACGTAGGCGATTGTAGAATCACCATCATTAACACGCAATCCTACCAGGGCATCATACATCTCATTGAAAAGGAACCAGGAAAGCTTCGATCCCTCATGTCCACCAACGACAACAGTACCATCTGAGTCAAAGCCAGGCACATATCCATGCATTTTGTTTTGCGATACGATTACATGTTTACTTCCTTTAATATCAATCGCATTTTCAACATCATTATTCATCTCATTGCCGCCTATATAGATATATTCTAAATTTAGGCCACGAGTTTGAACGGAATCGCCTCCGTTATGATGCATATGATTATTTATTATCCAAACATGGTTAACATCTGAACCCAGAGCCAGACCATGGTTATCCTTTGTGTGATTAACTCCAACTGCAGGATCATCATATTTATAGGCATGATGAATCTCATTATTATAAAAGACTATATTATCGTTGGAAAAACCATTCCAGCCACCCGTGCTTATCAAAGCTGAATGATATATGGCACTAAGGGTATAATCATGAATGTTATTTCCCCTAATTGAGATATGGTGATTTGGTGCACGGTAGATAAATACCTGGGTCTCGTTGATATCGAGATTTTCCAGAATGAAATACGATCCCTGAATGCGAAGGGCGTCAGCATCATCGACCAGAGGAACTTTATTTGCGAAGCTGGCGCCACGAACAAAAACAGGTTTCTCTGCGGTTCCCTCACCAATAAGATAGTGAGTACCACTTGTCATGTAGGGTCCGCCATGAATTTCAACCACTGAACCTTCAGTAAGTGGCAGTGAGTTGTATGGAATAAAGCTGCATCGTGGCGTCGCTGCTGTTCCATATTCATTATCAGTATCTGTACAATTTGGATCAGTATTATCTATATAATGAGTATATGGCCCATTACCAGCGTCGCGATAATTAAAACCGCCCACGGCATAGTACTGACCCTGATACATCTCATGGGTCTCAACCAAACCGAAGGAAGGAGCGGGAATGCCGATCGGCATAATGTAGTCACTACCGTTAGTGTAGGTGTTATCACTATCGTATGTGTAGTTATTAGCGAACGCATAGGACACCGGCAGACCAAGAAGACATAGCACCGACGCTGTCTTGATTAAGTTCCACATTGATTTCTTCATGGGTAATACTCAATTTGTTAAATTACTTAAAGACATTCACAATGAACATTTACGCGAAAGTCCACTTCTTTGAGATAGTTTAGTCGGAAAAACCACCATATTATGTGATTCCATGCCCAAAACACAGACTCCTTACCCCACCAAACTCAACCTTGGTTTGTGTCTGTCCGGAAAGTCACATCTAACCACAAAGAACACGAAGAGCACAAAGTAAGCAATTGATTAACAATGATTTTCTTAGTATGCTTCGCGGTCAAAATAGTGCTTCCAGACAACCACTAGTTTAACATACGGCAGTTACGCCCGTTCCTGAAGAGAAGCTTGTGCGAAAAAGCGCACTTGATGCCTTAATCGACTTGAGCAAAGTAAATTTATGACTTGTACTCACGAATTCTCGCGGCGAACATCTGAACCAACTGCTCCCTAATTTTTCAGAGAGTAAAATTCCTGATACATCGCTTCTGTTTTCTCGGCAAGTTTCTGCGTCGAAAACTCTTCTAAGATACGCGCCCTGGCATCCTTGGCCATCTGATCTCTTCTGGATTCATTTTCCAGCAGTTCAATCCACTTTTCGGCAAGCTCCTCATACTCATTCAAAGTGAATAGATGCCCGCTCTTGCCATCCTCTATAACAAGACTGTTATCAGCGACATCAGATGCAATCACCGGCACACCGCAGGACATGGATTCCAGAATCACATTTGGAGTGCCTTCGTATTCCGACGGCAATACTGTCAGATCACACAGATTATAGAACTCCTCCACATTGTCCTGATTACCCAAAAAAAGGCAGTTATCCCTTAATCCAAGGCGATCGACCAACTCCATTATGGAATTTTTATACTCATCTGACCCCTCCTTCGCTTGAAACAAAACGTCACCCACAAGAAGGAGTTTGATGTTGGGTATCTTTTTCAGAACCTCATTTGCCGCCAGAAAAAAAGTATCGTGGCGTTTTTGTTTTTTGAAGCTGGCAAACATACCGATAACAGGCTCGTCTCCAATCCCATTTTTTTGTTTAGCTTCCACCTTATTCTCAACCGGTTTGAATTTATCCATATTCACGCCGTTATGGACTACCCGATATCTCTCATCATCGTAGCCAAGTAGAGAACGGTTGAAGGCTGCCCCTGCTCTTGAGTTGGCAACGATCCAATCCACCCAGTTGCGGGTGATTTTATAGGCCAGCAACTGGTGTCCACCGTAACGATGATAGCAGTTCCGTTCGGACCCCAGAATAATACGGGTTCCTGCGAGCTTACCTGCCAGGCGCACGGCGATTTCAGCATCGAAGAGATAACCATGGACAATATCAATAGCCTGCTGCTTTAGAATTTTAGCCAATCTGGTGACCACGGTCAGATCAAATTTAGCCTTCTTCTCAACGACGAAAAAACCATTTTTTTCATCAATCAATTCCTGCCGCATCGGGGTATAGGGCGATAACACACAGATTGAGAGATTGAATCTTTCCCTGTCGATATTATTTGCAAGCTCAACAACCTGCCGCTGGGCGCCACCATACTCCAGGTTACTGATAACGATCATTACTTTGATTTTTTTCATTCTTCAGTCACCAACGCAATTTATTGAATTTCCACTGTCTGCCGGCAGCTCTCACAAATAACCAAGCGCACGGTTTTTCTCACCCGCAATCCCAGAGAATATACGCAGATCCTCTTCAGTCAATCTCTCTTTCCAACGCTCGTCCAAACTGATTTCACTCCTGTCATCCAGGCGCATACCATTTCCGATGACATGATGTTCGACGCTGCGAAAATCTTTCACTCTTTTGTCAGGATCGACACCGATAAAGGTAAATACTTCGCCAAGTGTTTTGTTCGGGTCGGCGCAGAGATCCTCATATTTTATCTGCACAAGCTGATCAGGACCCAAACTCGAGGCGATTGCATCGGCCTCTTCATTACTTCGCAGCCAGCGCCTTGCCGCTTCCTGCATGCTAACCATATCTTCACGCCGGTCTCCCCCCATACCACCACCGCGTAACTCAGGATTTGTCGCATCGGCAAAACCGGCGGGGTCCATGTAGGTCAGAGCAACAGCTCTTCCATCACGATTGACTCGTACGACCTTTAGATCGATCGACTTGATCCGCTTGATGAATTTCAATCTCAAACCGATTTTTGAAGAGTCAACAATAACCTTTTTGCCCGAAACCTCGGCTACGGAGTGGATCAGGTCTTCATTTTTCTTAAGTATTTTCGGATAGTCTTTACGCCATGTAGAATCCAGCATCAATGCAGTATCACGAACAAACTCCAGTACCCCACCCCTGTAGAGCGGGCGAAGCAGCCTCTTGACATAACCGCTACCAATGCCTCTGAAATCGGTTCCCGCTCGGGCTATCTCAAACTGATAGCCTTTATCATCCATTCGCTTATTCACTTTGTTCCAGAACGGACACTCTTTGATCAGTGCCTGACAGGAACAGCGATACCGATCAATATCCCCAAGCGCAGTGACTTTCAACTCACCTGTGGTATGAGTGTCAGGATGAGAGTTGAGCAGCATCGCTGTAAGTGTTGAGCCGGAATGGCTCGCCGCCAACAGATATACCAGCTTGATTTTTCCGTTTGCTAATTCAACCAAAGTCTTTCGTCCACTTCTTGTTTTGTACGGGTATCGGGAAATTGTTTATTCATCTTCTTACGCTGGGTAAACAGACGTAACATCAAGAACATCGCGCTCAGCATCATCACACTGCTTTCCCGCGGATAAAATGTCTGGCTCCCCACTGAAGCGATAAGGTGGGCAGCTATAAGGGAAAAGGCAATGCCTCCAACTGCGGTGAAATAGTCACTCCGTTTATCCCGAAAAATACTCAATGAAGCCTTGATTGCGTAGAGATAGAAAAACAGGACAACCGCAAGCCCAATATAACCATTGTCGAGCGTCCACTGCAGATAGGCATTATGCGGATGGGGAAAACCCTCGTGTAGATAGTCCCATAAAAACTCACTGATGCCGGTGCTTTGCATCGCCTCCCTGCCGTGTCCCCACCAAGGGCTCTCTTCGATCATATCGATGACAAACGGCCAGGCAACACTCCGACCTGCGGTGATCGTATACCAATCCGGTTGTCCATCTTCCGAACCTGTTAAACCCTCTTTCTCCGCTTGCTCATTGGTATCGACGGAATCCTCGGTAAACCCCTGCATCATCCTGTCTCTTGTTGCAGGTATGAGCATAACTACCACAATAAGAAATATCGGACCCAGAACCAGTAGCTTTCTCCATTTGAAGATACCCATGACCAAACCGATCACCCCCCAGGTTCCGTACCCCGTCCGCCCACCTGTCAAGGCCTGACCAAAAAAGGCAATAAAACTGGCAAACCAGATAAACAGGGCTTTTGTTTTGCTTGGCATAAGCATTCGTGCAGAGAATATCGCCCAAGACCCTCCTGCCAACATCATGGAGACATCCACACGATGAAAGCCCACCTCTTTATTCATAATCTTCAGGCTCAATCGTGTCAGCTTGTCTCCACTGCCACTAGCAATGGCCATAACCGGCATCGCCTTGATCACCTGTATTGCAATCAGGAAGTAGACAATAAGAATCGCACCCATGGTCAATCGCATGCGCTCCTCACTGTTACAGCCATAAAAAACCAATACCGCAGGAGCCATAAACTTGAACGTATTGATAAAACGCTCGGAGATCACATCCATGGTGCTCAAGGCTTCCCGCCCAACAAAAAGCTGGTAGTTGTTGACGACGCTTAAATCAGTGATGAGTCGATAAAATCCAACCAGAACAAACCCCATATAGGTCCAAAGAAGCAGGGTAAGGAATTTTGACATATCCCATTTCAGCTTCTCCTCGCCCTTTTTCCCGAGAAAGCCCATCACGACAAAGATCAACAGCAAGTTCCACAGATTAAGTCCCTGTATGCCCAATATTGTTTTGGGCATATCGGGATGCTCGACAACTGCCATCAATGCAATAAGGACGCAAAGTGACTTGTACCAATCTTTGAAAGCGTATCCGCAAAAAAAGAGTACGATCATGTAGAGAAGGGTGATTCTGATCATCTGGCTGACTCAGTCCCCTACTTGAGAAGTCCCAGTTTTTCTTTTACCAACAACCCAATAAAGGCTAGATTGGTAAAGAGATACCGTTTCCATAGACGTCCTGGCTCCTGTTTGACCCGATACAGCCACTCCAGACCCAATTTCTGCCAGCGTTCTGGAGCACGTTCGACCTTGCCAGAATAGACATCGAACGAACCGCCGACCCCGTGACAGACAGAGACACCCATGTAGTCCATCCACTTGGCCAGAAACTGCTCTTTCTTGGGTGAGGTCATCGCCACCAGAAGAATATCGGCCTTTGAATTCTTGATATCGTCGGCAATTGACTGCTGTTCATCCTCTGAATAGTAACCGTGGTGTCTGCCGGCCAGTATCAAACCCGGATAGTCATGTGCGATATTTTCCTCGACCTTTTTGGAGACCTCTTCGGTCGCCCCGAGACAGTAGACACGATAACCATGTTCCTTACCTCTTTCGAACATGCCAAACATCAGGTCAATACCTGTGACACGCTCAGGGAGTGACTGACCCAATATTTTGCTTGCCAACACCACTGCCGCCCCGTCAGCAAAAATGATGTCGGATGACAACACATCCTTACGCAGTGCGGGGTCACGGTGCATGTTTACGACCTTGGCGGCATTCACCACGCCAATCTGCAGCTGCTCATGTTGGGAAATCGCATGATGGACAGTATCGAGCGCCTCCTCCATGCCCATAGCTTCTACAGGAATACCAAACAGGTTTATCTTTGCGGGTGAGGTCATCTTCATGCCATTTCGTGATAATTGAACAAACAAGGCGGACATTTATGAGTGGAAGCAGCGTCTGGCCCGACTTCAGACAGCAGCGCGGCGCTCTTTTTAATATTGGGAGGCCCTAGACAGCACCACTTCCCTTGAGAACAACCGGTAGGGTTAATAAGAGGATTTTCAGGTCAAGCCAGAGCGACCATTCATCGATATATTTCAGATCCAGTTCCAGCCATTTTTCAAATGGCAGGTTGCTCCTGCCAGATATTTGCCATATACAGGTTAATCCGGGTTTCACGCTGAACCGCTTGCGGTGGATACCACTGTCGAACAATTCAACATCGCGCTGTGACATTGGGCGGGGGCCTACCAGACTCATATGGCCGCGTATTATATTCAGCAATTGCGGGAATTCGTCGAGACTCGTCTTGCGGATAAAGTCGCCGACACGCGTTACCCTGGGATCCCTCTCTATCTTGAAGATCGGTCCCTCCGCCTCGTTCAGATGTTCGATCTCTTTCATCTTGGCCTCAGCATCCACCACCATCGAACGGAATTTGAGCATGGGGAACAGGCGCTTGCGCAAACCCACCCGATGTTGGACGAAAAAAACCGGGCCGCCGTCATCAAGTTTGATGGCAAGCGCGATTAATCCCATTACAGGAAGAATGACAGGCATGGCTGCCAGCACGATGATCAGATCCATCAGGCGCTTGACCAACAGCATGCCTTCATTCTGAGCAACAGGATCAAATGTCAGCAGAGGGATACCATCGAGATCCACCAGTTGTGTGCGGGCAACTTCCATATCGAAAACATCCGCCATAAACCGAAAACGAACGCCCTGCTCTTCGCAGGCGCTGACGATCTCCTCCATGTGACTCAAGCGGCTGCGGGGCACTGCCAAAATCACCTCGTCGATTACCTGACTGGTCAGGATCTCCTGTATTTTATCTACCGTGGCGAGCACTTTTGCACCCATCACCTCTTCACCGACGTTCTCCGGGTCTGTATCGAGGTAGCCCACGATATCAATGCCCCACTCGCTATGGCGATTTAACATTTCTGTCAGGCGCTGGGCTCTCTCACCCACGCCGATAACCAGAATTTTCAGAAAATTTTCGCCTTTCTGAATCGAACGCCTGAAATACCACCATTTGAGGCCCGCACGAACACCGACAAGAACAAATATGTCGAGCACGGCAAATGTCACCATCAGAGGACGGCTGACAAACTGCACCTTGAGTAAAAAAAGCAATCCGATAAGTAGCGCAAGACTGATTCCCAAAGCCTTTGCCACCATCCAGGCGTAGGATGGAATGGCGACAACCCGCAGTCCACTGTAGGCGCCAAAACGAGAGAGGAAATATCCCAGGGGCACCCAAATAAGTGGCACCAAGGCAAAATGGGATACCAGATCGGCACTGACGCCGGGAATGAATATCTGACGCAGCCGGTATGCCAGCAGAAACACCAATAGCGTAAGCAGAATATCAAGCAGGTATAATAACCTACTTATTTCCCTTGATTTTTCGTCAAACATTAAAGCCTCTTTTCAGCACCTTAGTTCCATGCCAGCAGATCATCTGATCGATAATGAATCGACAACCTCACCCAGAGAGAGTGGCGCAAATGATCAAACCGTTAATAATCCCATGTACACTCGTAGAACATCAACTTCATCGGGGCAAACAATAGTGACGAATTGTATTCCTTAACCAGCAGCAATATTGAGAAGACGATCTCCCCTTCAGTCACTCGGAGTGACTATTGGTAAAATAGTGTTACAGCACATGCCAAATACAAAAGCCCGCATTCCTTCAGCGACCTGAAATCAAATTACTTTAGAAAAACTGCCTTTTGACTCTTTGGAATTCAGATAGGCATCAAACTGCATACAGATATTCCTTATCAACAACCTCCCTCTTGGCAGGACATCGATGCCTCTCTCCGAGAGGCTCACCAGCCCGTCTTCGGCCATCCCACTCAGGTTTTCAAGTTCTGCGGCGAAATAACGCTGAAAATCGATCTCCCATTGGGCGTTGACAGCAGCGAAATTGAGGGTGAAATGGCAAATCAACCGGGTAATGACATCCCGGCGGATCTGATCGTCCCGATTCAGCTCCACCCCGCGATAAACCGCGAGTTTCCCTTGATCGATGCGATCATAATATTCATCCAATGTGTGCTTATTCTGTGCATAGGTCGGCCCGACCATACCGATGGAGGTTGCGCCGAGCGCCACCAGATCACAATCCGCATGGGTGGAGTAGCCCTGGAAGTTTCGATAGAGCGTACCGTCCCGCTGGGCAATGACCAACTCATCGTCAGGCTTGGCGAAATGATCCATGCCAACATAGACATAACCTGCCCCAGTGAGCTTTTCGATGGTCATCTGGAGGATGTCGAGTTTCTCTTGTGGACTTGGAAGCTCCGCCTCATTGATACGCCGCTGTGGTTTGAAGCGTGTCGGCAGGTGCGCATAGTTGAAGACGGAGAGCCGATCGGGATCGACTTCCAGAATCTGATCCAAAGTCCCTGCAAAACTGCCGAGGCTCTGAAACGGCAGGCCATAGATCAAATCAATGCTGATCGACCGAAAACCCTCATCTCTGGCCGACTGCAGGACACTCAGCGTATCCTCTTTCGACTGGATACGGTTGACCGCCTTTTGCACACTCTCCTCAAAATCCTGCACTCCCAGGCTCATACGGTTAAAACCCAGCTCACGCAATACCTTGATGGTATCGCCCAAGGCCTCCCGAGGATCTATTTCGATGGAGTACTCGCCACTGTCGTCATCGAGCAGCGTGAAGTGTTTGCGCGTCTGCCGCATCAGCTCACGCATCTCATCATGACTGATAAAGGTGGGGGTTCCGCCACCCCAATGCAGCTGTTCCACCTTGCGGGAGCGGTCAAAGAGCGCCCCCTGCATCTCAAGTTCTTTGTAGACCCGCTGCAGGTACTTGTCTGCAAGACTTCGATCCTTGGTCGCCACCTTATTGCAGGCGCAATAGAAACATACCGTGTCGCAAAACGGGATGTGGAAATAGAGCGATAGCGGATCACCGGAAGCATTGCTCTCCCGGGCAGTCCGCCGGTAGTCGGCTTCTCCAAAACCCTCATGAAACTGTACTGCGGTGGGATAGGAGGTATAACGCGGCCCGCTCTGATCGTATTTTGCGATCAGGTCAAGATCGAAGACAATTGATTGATCCATAGTAGTTTCTCTTTTTTGACCGAGGCTTTTTCAGCCGTTGGATGCGTCCACATCGATCCCCTTACGGTGGGTTTCGTTTATCTGCCGCAACAGCACGGCGAAGGGGATATCGTCAGCGTGCCGGTTTACCAACTCCATGAAAGGCAGATCTTCCCGGCCAAAATGGTATTCGCCATCAACCATGCTCTGCTGGATCGTCTTGATCCCCTCCTCCAAGTGCGCCAGGAAGGCAGGGAAGCGTTCCATCTCCTCCAGCTCGTACTCCATACAGCTGCGGAGATCCTGCACCTCAAACACGGCTTGCTTGATCCACTCCACGTACTCTTCAGCACTCCGGGCGCGCTGCAAACTCATCGACTCTACTCCCTCGCAAGCCGTCAAAACGTCTCGCGATATCTGACCAATTCTTCGGCTGTAAACAGAAAAACACCGTCCCCCCCACGCTCGAACTCGAGCCAGGTAAACGGAATCTCAGGATAGCGCGCCATCAGCGTCTCCGCGCTGCTTCCCACTTCAATCACTATGATACCCCAGGACGTCAGATGACTGGGAGCCTCTCGCAGAATCCGGGCGACCAACGCCAGCCCCTCCTCGTCAGCCGTCAGTCCGAGCCTGGGTTCCCGATGGTACTCCTCCGGCAACCGATTCATCTCCGACTCGCTCACATAAGGCGGATTGCATACAATCACGTCGTACTGACGGCCTTCAAGGGCAGAAAAAAGGTCGGACTGTACAACTTCGACCCGATTCCCCAAGTCATGTTCCGCTACATTGCTCGCCGCCACCTGTAGTGCCTGGTCGGAGATATCCGCCAGATCCACCGCCGCATCCGGTAGATAGACCGCTGCGGCAACGCCGATGCAACCGCTACCACAGCAGAGATCGAGCACCCGGGAGATGCGATCCGCCTCGATCCAGGGTTCAAATTCACGCTCCACCAGTTCGGCAATCGGAGAGCGAGGTACCAGCACATGCTCGTTGACGTTGAACCGCAGCCCGGCAAACCAGGCTTCACCGGTCAGATAGGCGGCGGGGAGGCGTTCATCTATGCGACGCTGCAACAGCAGAGTGACATCCGTCTGCTCCGCCTGGGTGAGACGACTCTGAAACCAGCTACCAGGAAAATCGGGTGGCAGATGAAGCGCATGCAACACAAGCACTGCAGCTTCATCAATCGCATTGTCTGTACCATGCCCGAAAAACAGATCCGCTTCGTTGAAACGACTTGCGCCCCAACGGATGAAGTCGGCTATGGTCTGCAAAGATTGCATTCGAGTGGCAGTGCCTGGAAAAAAGCGTGAATCATAGCCCATTAACCCGGTTTTCTCACCAAGATTTAGATTTCGGGGCAATCTGAATTTTGAATTATTTTCCACAAACAAAAACGGGCTGCCGAAACCGGAGGTTTCAACAGCCCGTTAGCAACCATCCCTGACAACCTGTCAGAGCCATCACTTACCAGAGGCGAATCAAGCCGCGCGGGAATCCTCATCGCTGACCACACTCAAGTGCGCAGCTTTGTCGGCTTTCTTGCGCTCCCCACGCCGAATCAGATCACCGATCGAAATTTTGGTCAGAAAATCAAAGATTTCGATACTCAGGTCATCCCATAGGGAGTGGGTCAGCAGCTCACTTCCACTGCAGTTCCCATGACCAAGAAGGGTAAATTCAACCCACTCATCAACAGCGCAGATGATGCTTCTGTACGGAGATGTCAATGGCATTGCGGCCAAGATAGTAGCCGCCTACCTGGACCACGAACACCTCGCACGAGTTCCTTTGGCACGCAGAGAGGCAAACAACTGCCCAGATAGGATAGTGAATACCCTGATTTTCAGAAATTTCAGCCAGGTCACTGGCTGCCTACACCATTCAGTGCCAGATCCAACATAGCACAACTGAACGAAGTACAACAA
>NZ_JAAVSH020000001.1:826830-921585 GCF_011947365.2 endosymbiont of Lamellibrachia barhami | reverse complement strand
GCAGAGTGACATCCGTCTGCTCCGCCTGGGTGAGACGACTCTGAAACCAGCTACCAGGAAAATCGGGTGGCAGATGAAGCGCATGCAACACAAGCACTGCGGCTTCATCAATCGCATTGTCTGTACCATGCCCGAAAAACAGATCCGCTTCGTTGAAACGACTTGCGCCCCAACGGATGAAGTCGGCTATAGTCTGCAAAGATTGCATTCGAGTGGCAGTGCCTGGAAAAAAGCGTGAATCATAGCCCATTAACCCGGTTTTCTCACCAAGATTTAGATTTTCCTGATTACCCCTAAAATTCAGCCATGATCGGAGAGTGTTTTTCAATCCGCGAGTAACGCAAATAACGCGATTTTTCCTTATGCATTAAGTCATTGCATCCGTCCAATAAGCCCTATTCTGTCATCATTGAACTGGTCGATGCAGATGAATAACCATCAGGTTTTCATACAAAATCAATGCATTTGCGCTTTTTGCATTGTTCGCGGACAAATCTCTCTCCCTCTAGTAGCTGAGTAATAGGGGTAATCAGATAGACTGTTGGGCAATCTGAATTTTGAATTATTTTCCACAAACAAAAACGGGCTGCCGAAACCGGAGGTTTCAACAGCCCGTTAGCAACTATCCCTGACAACCTGTCAGAGCCATCACTTACCAGAGGCGAAATCAAGCCGCGCGGGAATCCTCATCGCTGACCACACTCAAGTGCGCAGCTTTGTCGGCTTTCTTGCGCTCCCCACGCCGAATCAGATCACCGATCGAAATTTTGGTCAGAAAATCAAAGATTTCGATACTCAGGTCATCCCATAGGGAGTGGGTCAGGCAGCGCTCACCTCCACTGCAGTTCTTACGACCGCCACAGCGGGTAAATTCAACCCACTCATCAACAGCGCAGATGATGTTTGCAATGGAGATGTCATCGGCATTGCGGCCAAGATAGTAGCCGCCACCTGGACCACGAACACCTCGCACGAGTTCCTTGGCACGCAGAGAGGCAAACAACTGCTCCAGATAGGATAGTGAAATACCCTGATTTTCAGAAATTTCAGCCAGGGTCACCGGGCCGTCTACACCATTCAGTGCCAGATCCAACATAGCGGTAACTGCGTATCGACCTTTCGTTGACAGTCTCATCTTTATCTCGCTCCTAAAATGCGCAAAGACATTTCCTACTAATTTACTTGGTAATAAGACTAGCAGTAACCAAGTAATTTAGTCAACTTTTAAACCACACTTTTTAGAGAGATAAATCCCAAATCGATTAAAAACAGGGGAAAAGACTAATCAGATATGCGCTGCCGGAGGGCTTCGAAGAGACAAACACCGGTGGCAACCGAGACATTGAGGCTCTCTACAGCCCCCAACATGGGCATATGCACCAGGGCATCACACTGCTCGCGGGTCAGTCGGCGCATGCCCTTGCCTTCACCCCCCATAACGATAGCCAAAGGCCCTTTGAGATCCGCTTGATAGAGGTTTGTTTCCGCCTCACCCGCAGTGCCGATAAGCCAGACCCCCTGCTCCTGCAGCCACTTTAAGGTGCGCACAAGATTGGTGACCTGGACAAAAGGAACCGTTTCAGCAGCGCCGCTGGCTACCTTGCAGGCAACCGGTGTCAAGCCGACAGAACGATCCCTGGGGGTTATCACCGCATGAATCCCGGCAGCATCAGCGGTGCGCAGACAGGCACCAAGATTATGCGGATCCTGGACACCATCGAGTACAAGCAGAAAAGGGGCACTATCCAGCCCCTCCAGCAGGCGTTTGAGATAACCTTCATCGCGAACCGCCGGTGCCTGGGTAAAGGCAACCACACCCTGGTGGTTTTCACCACGGGAGAGCGCATCGAGTTCAGCACGCTCAACCTGAACGACATCGACCCCGCCCTGCCGCGCAAGCCCGAGGATCTCTTTCATTCTGCCATCCCTGCGGCGGGCCTCGACGCGAACCCCGGTAACCGCATCGCCATGCTTGAGCGCGGTGCGCACAGCGTGCAGGCCGATGATCAACTGGGATTGGGACACACTCAGCTATTAGCCCTTTTACGGGGTCTACGCCGGCGTTTCTTCGTACTCTTCTCAGCCTTCTCTTCAACTGGCTGGGTCGGCTTATTCTGAGACTTGTTGCTCCTGCGATGAGTTTTTTTCGCTGACTTTTTCGGTGTTTCCTCTTCCGGCGCCAGGACGAAGTCGATCTTGCGGTCATCCAGATTGACCTTCGCCACCTGGATACGCAGAGGATCGCCCAGACGAATCACCTTGCCGGTTCGTTCACCGGAAAGTCGATGCCCGACCGGGTCGAAATGGTAGTAATCGTTGTCCAGAGCAGTGATATGGACCAAGCCATCCACAAAGATATCCTTGAGTTCCACGAACACGCCAAAGGAGTTGACGCTGGTGATGATACCGTCGAAGGTCTCTCCCACCTTGTCCATCATGAACTCGCACTTCAACCAGTCAGTGGCGTCACGGGTCGCCTCATCAGCTCGGCGCTCAGTACTGGAGCAGTGTTCGGCTATGCTCTGCAGTTCGGACTTGGTATAGAGAAAGTCACCTGCCGCACCCTTCTCCCCCAAGTGCTTGAGTGCGCGGTGTATCACCAAATCCGGGTAGCGACGGATCGGCGAGGTAAAGTGGGTATAGGCGGGAAACGAGAGACCAAAGTGGCCCACGTTGTCGGAGCTGTAGACCGCCTGCCGCATGGAGCGCAGCAGCACGGTCTGGATCAGGTGGGCATCTTCCCGTCCCTTGATGCCATCCAACAGCTTGGCGTAGTCAGCCGCCGTCGGCTTGTTACCGCCCGGCAGACTCAGGCCCAGCTCTCCCAGAAACTCACGCAGGTCGGTAAGTTTCTCTTCCGCAGGCACCTCGTGGATGCGGTAGAGCGCCTGCAACTTTTTGCGCAACAACAAACGGGCTGATGCCACATTGGCAGCCAGCATGCACTCTTCGATCATGCGGTGAGCATCATTACGATAGACCGGCACGATACGTTCAACCCGGCTCATTTCATTGAACTCGATCTTGGTCTCGGTGGTGTCGAAATCGATCGCACCCTGCTCCCGCCGTCCTGCATTCAATGCCTGGTAGAGCCGATGCAGCTCGTGGATATGGGGCAGCAGTTCGGCGTATTGCCCACAAATCGCCTCATCCCCATCGAGCATTGCGGCCACCTGGTCATAGGTAAGACGCGCATGGGAGTGCATCACAGCCGGATAGAACTTGGAGCGGGTAATCTTTCCACTATCGTCAATATAGAGCTCGCAGGTCATGCAGAGCCGATCAACTTTAGGATTAAGAGAACAGAGGCCGTTGGAGAGTACCTCCGGCAGCATCGGAATCACCCGATCAGGGAAGTAGGCGGAGTTACCGCGTTCACGACCCTCGACATCCAGAGCACTGCCCGGACTCACATAGTGAGAGACGTCGGCGATAGAGACCAGCAGTTTCCACCCTTTCGGCTTACGTTCGCAATAGACCGCATCGTCAAAGTCGCGGGCGTCGGCACCATCGATGGTAACCAGAGGCAGTTTGCGCAGGTCAGTACGGCCTCTCTTTTCCGCCTCCAGCACCTCGCCGGAGAGTCCGACGATCTGCGCCTCCACGTCATCCGGCCAGGCGACGGGTATCTCGTGGGCACGAATGGCAATATCCGTCTCCATACCCGGCGCCATGTGGTCGCCCAGAATCTCGGAGATGCGGCCAATGGGCTGAGTGCGCTTGGTAGGTTGATCGAGGATCTCAGCCACCACCATCTGACCCTGAGCAGCACCACTGAGTTCGGTGCGGGGAATAATCACGTCCTTGCTCAGACGTTTATTGTCCGGCACCACAAAACCGACCCCGGTCTCCTGGTAGAGACGCCCCACTACGCTGTGGGTATTGCGTTCCAACACCTCCACCACGGAAGCTTCCAAGCGTCCCCGCCGATCCATACCTGTCACCCGCACTACGGCGCGGTCACCGTGAAACAGGGAACGCATCTCTCTGAACGAGATATAGAGATCCTCGCCACCATCATCCGGCTTGAAGAAGCCAAATCCATCTGCATGTCCAATCACCCGGCCTGCGATAAGGTCGCGATTGTTGACGATGCAGTAGTTTTCCTTGCGGTTTCGTACCAGCTGACCATCCCGTTCCATGGCACGCAGGCGGCGGCGTAACGCCTCCAGCTGATCCTCGTCATGCAGATCGAGCTTCTCGGCCACATCGGGAAGATTCATGGGGACGCCATGTTCCTCCATGGTCTCCATGATGAATTCACGGCTGGGGATGGGATTGTCGTACTTACTTTCTTCCCTGGCTTGATGGGGATCCATCTTACCGGCGGACTTATTTGGTTTGCGTCTGGCCACTATCTCGTTTCTTTACTGACTAAAAACAAACATTTTAACAGTATATGGCGCTCAAACCCTATGGGTAATATCAATCGGCAGTTTATTTAAAGTATCCTTGTGGCAGAAAAACTGAAAAGAAACCCCAAATGAACATCCATACCCTGCAGATCATCCTGCTGCTGCTCGCCATTGCGGTGATCACAGTGACCCTTTTCCGGCGCTTCCACCTGCCGCCGATCCTCGGTTACCTGATCGTCGGCATTCTGGTCGGCCCGTTCGGCACTGGCTGGGTGGCATCCACTGAGGACACCCGCTTTCTTGCAGAGTTTGGGGTGGTGTTTCTGCTGTTTACCATCGGCCTGGAATTTTCCCTGCCACAGATGATCGCCATGAAAAGCTCGGTTTTCGGTCTCGGCGGCAGCCAGGTCCTGGCGACCGGTGGATTGGCCACCGGCATCGCCTGGCTGATGGGGATCGAGCTCAACGCCGCCATTATCATTGGGGCCATTCTGGCTCTGTCATCCACCGCCATCGTCACAAAACAGCTATCAGAACAGTTGGAACTCAACTCTGAACACGGCCGTCTCGGCGTCAGCATCCTGTTGTTTCAGGATCTGGCGGTCATCCCGCTGCTGGTGGTGATCCCGATCCTGGCCGGAACCGGTGAGCAGGGCATGGCGATGCCGCTGTTGTCGGCGCTGCTCAAGGCAGCCTTGGTGTTCGTGGTCATCATGGCGGCCGGTCACTGGATGCTGCGGCCACTGTTTCATGAGATCGCCAGAGCCCGCTCTGCTGAACTCTTCACCCTAACTGTATTGTTGGTAACCCTGGCAGCCGCCTGGCTCACCCATGAAGCGGGGTTGTCGCTGGCCCTTGGCGCCTTCCTGGCCGGCATGATGCTGGGAGAGACCGAATTCCGCCATCAGATCGAGGCCGACATACGTCCCTTCCAGGATGTCTTTCTCGGTCTCTTCTTTGTCACGGTGGGTATGCGCGTCGACCTGCTCTCTCTGCTCCCCATCCTGCATTGGGTGCTGCTGCTCGCCGCCGCACTTATATTGGTTAAAGGCGCCATCATCCTTGGTCTGGTCCGTGCCACCGGCAACTCGGTGTCTCCCGCATTTCGCACCGGCGTTCTGCTGGCGCAAGGTGGAGAGTTCGGTTTCGTGCTGCTGGATCTCTCCCTGGAGTCCTCCCTGCTGCCCGGCCCTGTCGGGCAGATCCTTTTTGCCTCGATCATCGTCAGCATGACGGCATCACCCTTTCTGATCCGTAATAACGGCCGCCTGGCAAAGCAATTCTGCACCCTGCGCAATTTCAGTGATGAGGTTCAGATCATCGGCGACTTGGCGGAGGAGGCAGAACAGATGGAGCAACACGTCATCATCTGCGGATATGGCCGTATCGGACAGAACCTTGGACGTCTTCTCGACCACGAAGGTTTCCCCTACGTGGCGCTCGATCTCGACCCTACGGTGGTAAGGGAGGCACACGAAGCCGGCGACCCGGTCCATTTTGGAGATGCCTCACGCCGTGAAATCCTCGATGCCGCCGGTCTCAGCCGCGCCAGTGTGGTAGTGCTCAGCTTCGAGGACCACGCCTCGGCAATGAAGATCCTGCACCAACTGCACAAATCCCACCCACAACTCCCGATACTGGTACGCACCCGCGACGATACGCACATGGACGAACTGGAGGCGGCCGGCGCCACCGAAGTGATGCCGGAAGCGGTCGAAGCCAGCCTGATGATGGGGGGACAACTGTTGCTGCTGCTCAAGGTTCCCGGCTCCCGCATCTTCAAGATCATGCGTGAGATTCGAGAGAACCACTACAAACTGCTGCGTGACTTCTTCCATGGAGAAGAATCGATCGATATGGAACACGATGAGGCATTTCAGGAGCGGCTGCACACGGTGACCCTGCCGGAAAAGGCCTTTGCGGTGGACCACACTATCGAAGACCTCCACCTCTGGGACTGGGATGTCAGTGTGACCGCCGTCAGACGCGGCGGCATCCGTGGAGAGACTCCCGCGCCCGAAACCCGCCTGCAGAGTGGCGATGTGCTGGTGCTGGCAGGTACACCCCAGCATCTGGAACATGCAGAAGGGCTGCTGCTCTATGGGCATTGAAACAGACTCAACCCTCTTCTATATCCACGATCCGATGTGCAGCTGGTGCTGGGCGTTTCGACCCGTGCTCGCACAGCTGGGCGAGCAGCTGCCACCGGGTGTGAAACTGCAAAAGCTATTGGGCGGTCTGGCCCCCGACAGCGGTGACCCGATGCCAGAAGAGATGCAGCAGACCCTTCAGGCCACCTGGAACCGAATTCAGGAGAAGTTGCCGGAGACCCGCTTCAACTTCAATTTCTGGCAGCAGTGTAAACCCCGCCGCTCCACCTACCCGGCCTGCCGGGCGGTGATCGCCGCAGGATTACAGGGCGCGGCTTTTACCGAAGCGATGATTCTGGCCATCCAGGAAGCCTACTATCTCCATGCACAAAACCCCTCCGACAGCGAAATCCTGATCCAGCTGGCCGACAACATCGGGCTGGATGAACAGCAGTTCTCAGCGGCGCTGGAATCACCGGCCACCCGTCGACTGCTGGAAGAGGAGATCGAAAACAGCCGTTCAATGGGGGTTCGCAGTTTTCCGGCCCTGACCCTGCAGCAAGGCATGGGATTCTGGCCCATACCTGTCGACTACCATAATGTTGAGCCTATCCTGGAGACCCTGGATATGGTGCTTGATTGACTTTCCCACCGAAGAGGATAAAAATCCGCCGCCATGCTGGATCGAGAAACACTGGAAAAATACCGCCGGGACATCGTCTTCGATACCCGTCTGCGGGATCAGCACTTTGTCTTTCACACTACCTGGGGACTCTTCTCCCCGCGCGATATCGACGAAGGCACCCGCTTGCTGGTGGATCGACTGGAGATCGAGACGACGGATAACTGTTTCGACCTCGGTTGCGGTTATGGCCCCATCGGTCTGCTGATGGCCCGCCTCGCCCCCCAGGGTCAGACTCTGATGGTGGACAAGGATTTTATCGCCGTGGATTACAGCAACGGCAATGCCGAAAGAAACGGCCTGAACAATGCCAGAGCCAAACTCAGCAACGGCTTCGATCAGGTTGACCCCAATCTGCGTTTTGACGTTATCGCATCGAACATCCCGGCGAAGGTGGGCAAGGAGATGCACAGCCTCTATCTTCATGACGCCCTGGCACGAATGAATCCCGGCGGTCACCTCTATCTGGTCACCATCAACGGTCTGCGCCAGTTCATGAAGCGCAATCTGAACGAGGTTTTTGGTAACTATAAGAAACTCAAGCAAGGCAAGTCCTACACAGTGGCCTTTGCCCGAAAGGAAGGTTAACCCCGTTTGCCGGATCCGCTGCGCTTGATCCGGCCTACGACTTCTTCGCCGCCAGCACTTTAAGAACATGGGACACCGCCACCAATCCGAAAGTGGCGGTCACCGTCATGGCCGAACCATAACCACCACAGTTGAGCGAACCCCCTCCCCTACCCGACTTAGTGTTGCAGACACCTCCTGTCTCATCGGGATAGATCAGGCTTTCAGTGGAGTAGACACTTGGCACATGGAAACGGCGTTTTGAATCGGCAGCCGGATAGCCGTATTCCCGCCGCAACAGTTTGCGGGTCTTGGCGAGCAGCGGATCCTGTCTGGTGCGGCTCAGGTCGGCAAGGCAGATACGGGTGGGATCGGTCTGTCCACCTGCACCCCCGATTGCAATCACTCTCACCCGCTGGCGGCGGCAAGCAACAATCAGCGCCGCTTTGACCCGAAAGCTGTCGATACAGTCGATGACATAATCGAAGCCACCGTCCGTTATCAGTCCGAGATTATCCGTCTCAATGAAGGACTCGATGATAGAAACCCTGCAGTCAGGGTTGATCTCAGAGACCCGCTCCGCCATGGCTTCAACCTTAGCCATCCCCAGCGTGGCATCCAGCGCATGGAGCTGGCGGTTGATATTGGATTCCGCAATATGGTCGAGATCAACCAGTGTAATGGCGCCAATACCACTGCGGGCAAGCGCCTCCACTGCCCAGGAGCCAACGCCGCCGATACCGATCACGCAGACATGAGCCGCAGAGTAATTTTCCAGGGCCGACTGACCATAGAGCCTGCGGATACCACCGAAACGGCGCGAATGATCCAAACGAACCTCCAGGATTCGAACAACCTATTCCTGGCCATTTTCTCATAAATGTTGAATCGGGTTCGAGCCCTGATTGACATCACTGCTGCTTACACGCACTGTTTAACTCACTAAAATCACAGCACTGGAGACACAGATGCAATGCCGATTTCTCCGCCCCACCATAGCACTCTGCGTACTTTTTGGCGGCATCAGTCAGCCTGCCCAGGCACTGGAGCTGCGTTGGCTTCAATATTCCCCCGTCCGCTACTTTACCGACAAGGACTGGGACATGATGAAAGAGACGGCCCGACAGCTGTTGAACAGTGGAAAGGATGGTGACAGTGCAACATGGGAAAACCCGGAATCAGGCAACCAAGGCAGCTTGAAGGCTCTGTCAACCATCGAAAAAGGTGGCACAACCTGCCGCGAAGCAGAAATCGCCAACCAGGCAGGAAAACGCAGCGGCACTTCAAGATTCACCTTCTGCCGACAGACCGACGGCACATGGAAAATCTCGCGTTAAGTTATTGAGATGAGGCTGACAAGGAATCTCCCATATTATTTGCCTGGCTATTATCGGAATTAAAGTTTTTCGCAACTTGGTCGAAAATAGTTTTGATAGCTATCTAACTGATAGCTGATCGAAATTTGACCAACAGAGGCAGGGCATGGAATCCAGTCAATTGAACTAATGGGAACAGCCCCTCTGTTTTGCATCGAGAGATGCCACATCATTATAGAAAGCCTGAAGGAAACAACCTAGTAATGCAGTTACAAACCAAAGTCCTGGCTGTTACTGCAATCGTCTTTTTGGGCCATTTTGTGACCGTGGAGTATATGGGTCACCGGCAGGTTGAGTCCCAAGTAGTCGAAAATATCCGTGACCACGCCCGGACCATTCGCGGCATGCTGATGTCTTTGCGAAATGTCTATCAACGGCATTTTCTTACCCACAATATCCCCATCGATGAAAAAACCCTGGAATTTCTCCCGGCCCACTCCATCAGCCGGATTTCCACTGAGTTCAAAAAGTGGGTGGACTCCGGCCTGACCTTCAACAATGTCTCTGACCGCCCGAGAAACCCCACTAACAGGGCGGATGATGTCGAGATGGAGGCTATCCGCCACTTTCAGGACAACCGGGAGGAAACAGAGCGAATGGTTCCCTTTGCCGGACCCAACGGTGAACCCTTCTACCATTTCTCCCAACCGATCTGGATCAAGCCCCACTGTTTGAAATGCCACGGTAAACGCGAGAATGCACCACCCAGCATCAGGGAGCGTTACGAGCTGGCTTACGATTACGAACTCGGTGATCTGCGGGGCGTAATGAGCATCAAACTGCCTGGAAAGATTATCGAAGAGCGTGTGGCCGCCCAAACACGCCAGAATATCATCAGCCACTCCATCGGATTCATCCTCACATTCCTGATCCTCTCCTGGCTGCTCAGGCAGACCATCATCAAACGCATCGGCAAGCTGAAAAACGCCGCTCAGCGATTGGCACAGGGAAACTACACAGTATCCGCATCCATGCCCGGAGAGGATGAGATCTCCCATGTTGCTGCGGCATTCAACGAGATGGCTGAAAAGATCGGTCTGCGGGAACGTGACCTGACCGCCCAAAAATCCATGTATGCCGCACTTTCACAGACCAACAAAACCATCATACGGCTCCACTCGCCTGAACAGCTATTCGAAAAAGTCTGCCGTATTGCGGTAGAGCTTGGTGGCCTGAAATTCGCCTGGATTGGCCTGGTTGACGTCCATACCAGTTCGGTGGAACCCATCGCAAGCGCCGGCGATGATATTTCATGCCTCGCACAAACCGAGTTTTCCCTGGATCCCAACCACACCAGGGGAAACGGACCTCTCTCCATTTCGATCAATGAGCAGCGGCATGTGGTTATCAACAATCTGCATGAAAGTACCATAACCGCGCCATGGCAGGATCTGGCCCGGAAAGCGCATGTCCATTCAGCCGCCATCTTTCCCATCACGATGGATAAGGAAGTAATAGGCGCCTTCTGTGTCTATTCCGGGGAGAGCGAATTCTTCAATGCCGATATTGTTGACCTCCTGCACGAGATGACCTCCGACATCTCCTTTGCCATTGGTAACTATAAACAGGCTAAGGAGCACAAACAGGCCCATAAAAAACTTTCCGAATCCTCTGCTGAACTCGAAAAAATCAATAGCCAGATGCGTCTGTTGCTGGAGTCGACAGGCGAAGGGATATATGGCATTGACACCAAGGGAAACGTCACCTTCGTCAACCAGTCCGCGCTCAAAATGCTTGGATTCTCACGAGAAGAGTTGCTGGGAGGTGATATTCACGCACTGACACACCACACTTATGCAGACGGCACGACTCTCCCCATCGAGGAGTGCTCAATCCATGAAGCATTCCGCACCGGCGTATCCTGCCAGATCAACAACGAGGTTTTCTGGCGCAAGAACGACACCTCCTTCCCTGTCGAGTATTCGGCCTATCCGATCAATGAAGAGGGTGAGATCAAAGGCGCCGTAACCGTCTTTCGCGATGTCACCGAAAGCCATGCAATCGCCCAGCAGATGAATTTTCTGGCAACCCACGATACCCTCACCAACCTGCTGAACCGTTACTCGTTTGAAAAACATCTCAGCCTGGCCTGCAACAAAGCGCAAAGTGGTGACGTCGACTATGCGCTCTGTTACATGGATCTCGACCAGTTCAAGGTGGTTAATGATACCTGCGGACATGTCGCCGGTGACGCACTGCTACAGATGGTCTCACGCCTGCTGCAACAAACCATCAGGCACAGTGATATTCTGTCACGGCTTGGCGGCGATGAGTTTGGTCTGCTGCTTGAGGACTGCCCTCTGGATCAGGCTATTCGACTGGCCAACAAAATTTGTGAAAATATAAAGGATTTTCGTTTCTCATGGCAGGACAAGACATTCACGATCGGCGTAAGCATCGGTATCGTCAGCATCGATCATGAAAGCGAGGGTCCGGAAAGCGCTCTGAGCGCCGCAGATGCCGCCTGTTATGTCGCCAAAGACTTGGGGAGAAACCGGGTTCATGTGCATAGAATCCATGATGATGAAACCATTCGCAGACAGGGAGAGATGCAGTGGGTCTCCAGAATTCAGCGCGCAATCGAGGAGAAGCGGCTCTGCCTCTACCAACAACCCATTGTTCCTCTCGACGACGATGAAGAGGCCGGACTGCATTTTGAGATTCTGCTGCGAATGATAGATGAAGATGGTCGGCTGGTACCTCCTGGTGCGTTTATTCCCGCCGCAGAAAGATACAACCTGATGCCGACTCTGGATCGCTGGGTAATCGATGCAACCTTCCAATGGCTGGCAGATAATCCGACCCGGATGGCAGATATCGATCTCTGCGCCATAAACCTCTCCGGGCAGTCGCTGGGAGACGACAGCCTCCCCGGATACATCACGGACAAACTCAACCACTACAACCTGGATGCCAACACCATCTGCTTTGAGGTGACCGAAACGGCCGCCGTCAGCCGCTTGGACCAGGCCATTCATTTTATCACCCATCTGAAACACATCGGTTGCCGTTTTGCGCTGGACGATTTCGGCACAGGCATGTCCTCATTCGCCTATCTGAAAAACATGCCGGTGGACTATCTCAAGATCGACGGCAGCTTCGTCAAGGATATTGCGGATGACCCGATAGACCGGGCGATGGTGGAGTCCATCAGCGAGATCGGTCACCTGATGGGACTCGAAACAATCGGGGAATATGTGGAGAACGATACCATCCGGAAGATCCTGACCAGCATCGGTGTCGACTACGCTCAGGGGTTTGGCATTGCAAAACCTCAGCCACTGACCACACTCGACGAAAACTGAACGACAAAATCGTCAGCCGCCCGGCAGAGAGATACCCGTCACCTTTTTATAGAGTGAAACTGCATATGAATCGGTCATGCCGCCGACGAAATCGGTCAAACGCAGCAGTCGGGTATAAGCATCTTCCGCCGGTTTTCTAGCGGGACCGATAAACTGATCCGGCACCAGAAGAATCATCATCTGGCTGCGGGGACTCGCCTGCAGACCATGTTCGGCGACATCATCCACAACCTGAACAAAGCGCTCCAGCAGTTCGCTGATCACCTGAAAACCCGCCACCTCGATCTCTATCACCTCCGGCGCGTTGTAAATCTTCTCCACCGCCACCTCGATCAACTGGTTCATCTCCTCCCGCTTGGGTATAACACTCAGGAGAGGCTGGTCGAATCTGCCGGCCAGGATGTCATCCTCATAATCCAGAAAACAGGACATCGACTGACCGATCGCCTGATTGATCACCTTGGCGCGCAGAAACTCGATCTTCTCCTTGTTCCCGCTGATGCCGCGCAGCCGTTTCTCCTGCCGTTCAGGTTCAGAAAGCACATGTAGGAAAAGCCCCAGTGCCTCGTCGAAGGTAAGGTGCCCCAGACGGTAACCGTCTTCAATATCGATCACCCGATAGCAGATGTCGTCCGCCGCTTCCACCAAAAAAGCCAGCGGATGGCGGTGCCAGATCGCCAATATCGGATCCCGCCTTATCAGCCCCGTATTCTCCACCACGGTTTCAAACAGTTCCCGGTCCGCGGCGGTAAAACCCGGTTTTTTGGCACTGACCCCATCAAAGCGCCCTTTGCCAATACAGGATTCACGGGGATATTTACTGAATGCCGCCAAGGTGGCGCTCGTCAACTGCAGGCCACCGGCATTGTCACGGTTCTGCAAACGTGAAAGCACACGAAACCCCTGGGCATTACCTTCAAAATTGAGGAAATCCTCCCGCTGACTGCCATGCAGTACCCCAACCCGCCCTTTGCCGTAATCCCCCGTCTCGGCCCACAGACGGATCGCATCCTCGCCTGAGTGGCCGAAAGGCGGATTGCCGATATCATGGGCCAGACAGGCCGCAGCGCATATATCGCCAAAATCGGAAGCCTCGGCGGAGGCCAAACCATGCCGGGTTATGATCTGCTCTCCAACCAACGTCCCCAGAGAACGGCCCACACTGGAAGATTCCAGACTATGGGTCAGGCGGGTCCTGACATAGTCGATCTTCGACAGTGGAAAGATCTGCGTTTTGTCCTGCATACGCCGGAATGCGGAGGAGAAGACAATCCGGTCGAGATCCCGCTGGTAGTCGGTGCGGGCAGTCGTCTCGGAGGGTTCATCGCTTGATCCGAGGCGTTTGCGGGAGAGCAGTTGCGGCCAGTTCATCGCCATACTAGTGGGCCATACGGAGAGTAAGGAAACAGATTTTATTCATTCGCGGTGTCTGCCAAGGCGCAAGACCGCCGCTGTAGCCATTCTACAGCCAGCGTCTTGCAACGACGGCAGGCGCCGCGAAGGGATGAAAGCTGTGAACTTATTTTTCGCATGGCCCACTAGCCCCTATTCCCAACCGATGATTTCGTAACCGCGTTCACTCAGGCAGCGCTGCACAAACCGCTTGAAGGTGGGGTTGAGTTCCGCAGACTGAAAGGCTCCGCCGACAGCTCCCGTTGCCGCACCCGCCGCCGCACCCGCGACTGCCCGCTCTCCCGCATCGCCACGAAACAGCCCCCACACTCCGGAAGCGATACCGCCGACAACAGCGCCTTTGGCAGCCTTCTTTCCAACCTCGCCATCCCGGTTCTCACTCACGCCGGAATCTTGGGCCAAAGCCATGCAGGCCTCGGTATCCTGTTGCGACTGACTCTTTCCCACAGTTTTCATATGATCATTGGGATAGAAGACCGGACGTTTTGGTCCAGATGCGCAACCGGCCAGCGTCAAAGCAAGAACAACAGACATGGCAAGCATTGCTGGTCGAAATGATCGCATTCTTCTCATCAGGCACGTCCCTATGGGGGGTCAGGAAAATTCAAGGTGATGATGAAATATACTGGAACACGGCACAAGTCGCCATCAAATCGGATTCCATCCGGCATCGCACCGGCTGTGTCAGAAGAACTGGAATATGGCACAATGCCGCAGAATTTGTCCAACCACGAGTGACTGTCTCATGAACTCCGTTCGCACGACTTTTCTGCTGTTATCCCTATTGCTGAGCGCTGGCTGCACCACCATCTACTACGACACTATGGAAAAAGTGGGCGTCCACAAACGTGACATTCTCGTAGATCGGGTGGAGTCAGCCCGTGACGCCCAGACTGAGGCCCAGGAGCAGTTCAAATCAGCCCTGGAACAGTTCGCCTCTGTCATCGAGGTTGAAGAGACAGACCTGAAATCGGCCTATGAAAAACTGAACGACGAATTCGAAGAGAGCCAGTCCGCCGCTGAGGACGTCTCCAGTCGCATCGATAAGGTGGAATCGGTGGCAGATGCCCTCTTCGATGAGTGGCAGGAGGAGTTGGATCTCTATCAGAGTAAAAACCTCAAAGCCGCCAGCACCAAAAAACTGCAGACCACCAAAAAGCGCTACGGCCAGATGCTCAACTCGATGCACCAGGCCGAACGAACCATGCAGCCAATCCTCGACAGCTTTCGTGACAACGTACTCTTTCTCAAACACAACCTGAATGCACAAACCATCGGCGCCCTGCGTGGCGAGTTCAGCAATCTGAAGTCCGATATCGGGAGGCTTATCAAGCGGATGAACCAATCCATAGCGCGCTCGAACAGTTTCATCGAGTCACTTCAGCAGCCTTAACACCCTCTCTTCATCAACAACGGAGTTCGGCCAATATGGAACTCTCAAACATAAAGCAGATTGAAGACGCCACCCGTTTCGGCCGTCCCGAACTCTTCCGTCTCGGCATCGGCATCATATTCATCGCATGCGTGATGCTCTTTACCGATTTCCGCTTTGGTAATACCGCCGACACCACCATGTTGATCGTGGCAGCGATGATCGGCGGCTATATGGCGATGAACATCGGAGCCAACGACGTTGCCAACAATGTCGGGCCGGCGGTGGGTTCAAAGGCGCTGACACTGACCGGCGCTATCATACTCGCCGTAGTCTTTGAGGGCGCTGGTGCATTGATCGCCGGCGGCGACGTGGTGGACACTATCAAGAAGGGCATTATCGACCCCTCCCTGATTGCCGACAAGGACACTTTCATCTGGATTATGATGGCGGCCCTGCTGGCCGGAGCAGTCTGGCTCAACATCGCCACTGCAATGGGTGCACCTGTCTCCACCACCCACTCCATCGTCGGCGGCGTACTGGGTGCGGGCATTGCCGCCGGCGGGATCGATATCGCCAACTGGAACAAGGTGGCAACCATCTCCGCCAGTTGGGTCATCTCCCCGGTTCTGGGTGGCCTGATTGCCGCCGGTTTCCTCTACCTCATCAAACGCACGATAACCTACCAGAGCGACATGACCCGTGCCGCCAAAAGAATGGTGCCACTGCTGGTCGCACTTATGGTAATGGCCTTCTCAACCTATCTCATACTCAAAGGGCTGAAGAAAGTCTGGAAGGTTGATTTCCAGACGGCCGCGATGACGGGTCTTTTCTTTGCGACTGCGATCTATCTTCTTGTCCGTCCTGTCATCGAAAAAACCGCAGACCGCCTGCCTAACAGCAAAATCGGCGTCAACAGTCTATTCACAGCCCCACTGATCTTCGCTGCCGCCCTGCTCAGCTTCGCCCACGGCGCCAATGACGTTGCTAATGCTGTTGGACCACTCGCGGCTATCAACGAGGCAATTTCCGGATCCGGAATTGTCCAAAAGGCTGCAGTTCCTCTCTGGGTGATGATGGTGGGCGCTTTCGGTATCGCCTTGGGACTGGCGCTCTATGGCCCTAAGCTGATCAAGACAGTGGGTTCCGAAATCACAGAGCTGGACCAGATGCGGGCCTTCTGCATCGCCATGGCGGCTGCCATCACGGTCATCATCGCCACCCAGTTTGGCCTGCCGGTGAGTTCCACCCATATTGCCGTTGGTGCAGTATTCGGCGTCGGCTTTCTGCGAGAGTTTCTGAAGGCCACCTATGCCCGTACAGTGGAAGAGATCATGAGCCATCACGATGGACAGGACCAAGTGGTCGTTGAGGCATTTCTTGAGGAGTTCCGCCGTGCCTCGATCTCCCGGAAGGGAGAGATGCTGACACAGCTCAAGGCACACTCCGCCGAAGCCGACCTCACCAAGAAAGAGCGTAAAGGCCTGCGCAAGATCTATCGTCAGCAACTTGTAAAGCGATCAGCCCTGTTGAAGATCGTCGCCGCCTGGTTGATTACCGTGCCGGTATCCGGCTTGCTCGCAGCAACACTCTTCTACGCTATCAAGGGCTTTATGCTTCCCTAAGGAGCCTCTCTGCGGTAGACGTAATAGTCTCAGAGGCCTGTCGGGTCTGCTTTGACCACCACGTCATCCGGCGGCGGAAATTTTTTCACCAATCCGTTGGGCAGTTCAGCCTTGGCAGCCATGAATATACCACTGGACTCCAGCACAAAGCAGACCATCACTGTGAGCAGGGCAGGTACGATTGCGACACGAAAGAAAGCGTCCGCCATGATCGCACCCTTACTGTCCCCGGAAGTTGCCATTGTGGTCAAGCCGATGATGGTGCCGGTAATCACATATCCGACCAATAAAATTTTGGTGCGGCTTGCCGCCAGCCGCCAATGTGCAGCCACGAACCAGGGATCCTGCTTCTCTGCCCTGCTCGCACGAATCCAGAAAAACACGATAATCAGCAGTGAGACCGAGAGCGGTATCAGCAATCCCGGTTTGCCCATGAAGACAAATGAAGCGGGAGCAGCCAGCAGATGTATCCCAGCCAGATTCAGCATGAAAATATCATGGGGGTTTTTGGCCCGCTTACGATCAGACTCATCGATCTCGAACAGCATAAACCCTCTCAGATCAACCGGATTATTCCAGACAGGAAACAAGATGAATTCTGCATGATGACACGAGTATCGTCGTTGATATTACGCAACCTGCGGCTGTTCGACAGACACGTTTGCCGCTTTCCGCAAAAAGCCTATTGACCTGCCCCAAAAAACCCTTAAACTACCGCGCTTCTTCTTTAGGAGCGGTAGTTCAGTTGGTTAGAATACCGGCCTGTCACGCCGGTGGTCGCGGGTTCGAGTCCCGTCCGCTCCGCCATTTTCCCTGTCCGGGCCAAGCCAACTGAAATCCGGCAAAGCCCCATTCCCAAAATCACTCCGCCAGGCCCAGTGGGTCATTAGGATCGATACCTTCCATGAACGGGTATTTCCGCTCCTGATGAGTGATCTGGTAAACCTTGCCGATCCAGTTGCCCAAGACTGCCTCAGCCGTATCGTGCCAGGTATTGTGGATGGAATCGCTGATCAACGCTTCCGGAAACTCGGGTGGTTCGCCTCCATCATCGAGTGCAGTCAACAGACGATCATGATATTCGCAGAGAATCGCCTTGTCCCTGGCGTGTAGATAGTTGTCAGGAAAGGGCGGGAAATCCACCCTTTCACCAGCAATAAAGTGCTTCACTTCGCGCTTGTACTCTTTGAAGAGGCTGATGGTGTCATACTCGGGATGACCCTGAAAATAGACCACGCGAAAGCCATCCTCACTGACAGCGAGATGCACCCCACCTTCATCGCTCTCCACAAGCACTTTTAAGCCCGCCGATTCAAACTGATCACGGGTTATCTCATTGAAGCGGGAGTGAGGAACATCGAAAAGGGTGTTGACATCGTTGACCAGCGGATGAGTCCGGTCGACCACCCTGTGGCCATACACGCCCCAAAGCTTGTCTCCCATATGCCGCCGTTTCTGGCCATGACGAAACTCCATCACCGCATGGGTTGCCAGGCATGAACAGAGCATGGATGTGACATTCTCATGAGCCCAGTCGACCACCTCGATCAACGGTTTCCAGAACGGTTCCTGAGAGAGGTTGGGATGGGTGACGTTGGCTCCGGTAATAATCAGGGCATCCAACCCCTCTTCCTTTAGCTGCTCGAAAGATTCATAGTACTGGCCGATATGTTCGCGAGCCTTTTCATCCCGGGGCAATCCTTCCAACGTAAAGGGGTGAATGTAGAACTGCGCAATCTGATTCGCCTCTCCAACGAGACGAAAAAACTGCCGTTCAGTGGCGCCAAGCGCCGCATCCGGCATCATATTGAGCAGACCGATGTGTAGTTCCCGGATGTACTGTTTCGCCGCTCGTTCGGGAAGTAAAACCGTCTGTCCCTCCTGCTGCAGGCGCTGGAAGGTAGGCAGTGATGAGTGTGCGACCAATGGCATGAAGGACTCCTCAAACACTTGGTGAATTACGTTCAATCACACCTTCAAGCATGGCCAAAAAATCATCGACATTCTGGACCTGAGCAAGCTCGTCAGTGGTTACTGTGTAGCCATAATCCTGTGCAATTGCCTCATACCGGGGAATGCGGCTACGAAACAGTTTGGGAAAGACCCAGCGCACGAATTTAATGGGTTCGATCATCGCCACATAGGGCAGATCCTGTTCCTGCAAGTAGAGATCGAGCTGCTCATCAAGAAAGTTCTCCCGATAGTAGAGTGGCTTGGGATCATGCACAGCCCGCTCGATCAGCGCGGTCTCATCACGCTCCGAAGCCTGAATGTAGAGTATCAGCGTATGCTCGGAGAGCAGTTCGATGATGCCCGGTTCGTCCAACTCACACAGACTGCCCCCTACATCGTTGATGAAATGGCGATACCCATAAATCCGTTGTGCCTTGCGGATAAATCCGGGCACATCCCTCATGGCCGCAATCTCCGCCTCGCGATGCAGATTCTGACGCCGTTTGAATTCACCCAACGGCATACCGCCAAGCTCAGGATTACCCAGCATACCCAGAAAGATCGAAACCGGCTTGAGATGATCGACAGTGATATTATTGCGAATATAGATAGAGTCGGAACGAAGCAGATCCCGCAACACAGGCACCTGCATCGCCTGCTCCTTGATATGATCGAGAATCGGCTCATCCAGATAATGGGTGCCAATCCGGTAATCTCCCGAATAGTGAAACCAGTCACTGTCACGCAGGATATTGGACAGACGCGTCTTTCCAACGCCTGACATCCCCATCAGCGTCACGCACTTGTGCTCCCATGTACGGAAGTCACCTACACTCAGTTTCACTGCAACAACACTCCTAAAGAAATCCGGCTTGATGCCGATACCCAGCTAGTCGATCGATTCTACGAGGGTAGACGAAGGGTGCCAAGCTGAGAACGCTTCACTGTGCCTTATATTATCGCCTGAAAAAACCGATTACTCCGTTTCAACCTCGATCATCTGGCCGTTTACTACAAATTTGACTGCAACAGGATTTCACATGAACCAATTGGAGTTAAGTGACCTCAGCGTCATTCTGGTCGAGCCTTCGTTGACTCAGAGGCATATCATCGATGGCTATCTCTCTGACTTGGGCATCTCCAAGATTGAAATCTTGGAATCCGGTGAAGCAGCACTGGAGGCCATGCGCCGCACCCCGCCAGACCTGGTTATCAGCACACTCTACCTGCCCGATATGACCGGGACCGACCTGGTCATTACGATGCGTAACGAACCGCTACTCGTGGATACAGCCTATATCCTGATCTCAAGCGAAACCCGGTTCCGCTTTCTGGATCCGATTCGCCAAGCAGGCGCAATCGCCATTCTTCCCAAACCCTTTTCGGAAGATGACCTGAAGATTGCCTTGAAATCCACTGTAGACTATATCGAAACACCCGAAATCCATCTCGACAATATCGATACCGAATCATTAAGAATTTTAGTGGTGGATGACAGCCAGATGGCGCGAAACCATATTCGCAGACTGCTGGAAGCCATGGGCATGGAGCAGATCACCGAGGCGAAAAATGGCTCCGAGGGGGCACAACTGGTCAATGACCACTATTTTGACCTCGTCATCACCGACTACAATATGCCGGAGATGAATGGGCAGGAGTTTATCGACTATATCCGAAACAACAGCTTACAGCCGACCATGCCCATATTGATGATCACGAGCGAGTCTAACCAAAGCCGTCTTGCTGCCGTGCAGCAATCAGGCGTTTCCGCCATCTGCGATAAACCTTTCGAACCCATCATTCTCAAGCGTTATCTGGAAAAAACGCTGGCAGACGATATTAATTGAGCATTACGACAAAAAACTTAATCTAAGGCATTGTAAAATAATAGAAATATGAGGTCATCCACCTGTTCCTGCAAGCAAATGCTATTTTTTGTTTCGAGTGGGGTTTATCCTGACCCCAGGCTTCCATTTACAGAAATCCACAGTATTGTTGTTTGATCATGAAATGGTCGCATGGGCAACACCTGATTTGTGATTTTAATTCTGCTAGGGTATTGCCTGAAACTGCTCATCAGGTAAAGTTGGGTTTACACTACTTTTCAATGAGTTGGCAATGAGGTTAGACTAAGCGATGCTCCAAGTTCTCATCATCGATGATCAATCCATCAGCCGGATGATACTGGAGGAGCTCACCCGTTCAATCGAACCGGACGTCACCACGCAATCCTTTGCCAACCCGGTCTCTGCGCTGGAGTGGGCCAAACACAACCAGTTCGATCTTGTCATTACCGATTTCAAAATGCCGCAGATGGATGGCGTGGAGTTTATCCAATGGCTGAGAAAAATCCCCTCCTGCAGCGATATCCCCGTTGTGATCATCACTTGTGTCGAGGATAAGTCGGTGCGATACCGCGCACTCGAGTCAGGCGCAACCGATTTCCTGACAAAACCGATTGACCATACCGAATGCAGGGCCAGGTGCCACAATCTGCTGACGATTCGTCGTCAACAGCAGATTATCAAGGACCGTGCCTCCTGGCTGGAACGTGAGATCAGGGATACCACCGAGGAGTTGCATCTGCGCGAGCAGGAGACTCTCCTGCGCTTGGCGAAAGCAGGGGAGTTCCGCGATCAGGAAACCGGGAATCATGTACTGAGAATGTCTCAATACAGCGAGATCATTGCCGAAGAGATCGGCATGTCCAAAGGTGAGTGCCATCTGATCAGGCACGCCGCCCCCATGCACGATATCGGAAAAATCGCCATCCCGGACGCGATCCTGCGGAAGACAGGCGCCCTGGCAGCCGATGAGTGGCAAATTATGCAGGGCCACTCACAGGCAGGACATGACATCTTACGTGAGAGCCCTTCCAAATATCTGCAGATGGGCGCGATTATCGCCCTCCATCACCATGAGCACTTTGATGGCAGCGGCTATCCACACGGAAAAAAAGGAGATAGAATCCCAATAGAGGCGCGCATCGTAGCTGTTGCCGATGTTTTCGATGCCTTGATTTCGGAAAGACCTTATAAGCAGGCATGGAGCATAAACGAAGCATTGGCCTATCTGAAGCAGGAGAAAGGCCGCCATTTCGACCCAGACTGTCTGGGAGCATTTCTCGCACGCTTTGGGAGAATCATCGAGATTCACAAATCACTCGACGATGCTCCGAAACAGGCCACAGGCTCAGGAGCCTCTGAATGAATCTGTGTGTGCAGAATTGTGAAATAGAATTTTACTATGCGAGGCGGAAAATGCGGGCAATAGGCGGCCAATTGCCAAAATTTTCAACGCCGCAGAGGGGATTTTCTTCAACGATTCCATGCACCTCACCCCTTCGAGGGTGGCAAGAGAAACGGCTCCCGACCGTTTTTTGGGCCACAAGACTGCCGTCCATACTTCGTTCAGCAGCTCCTTAATGCCAAGGAAAGCAATATGCGAAATCAGCCCACATTCCACAGCAAACGTCCTTTCTGTTTCAATCAGTTCCCCGATTTTGAAATCGAGCATTCAGGCATTCGCCTGCTGGTCGCCCTACCGCTTTTTTCCTGGCTGGTTATTCAGACCTACCTCAACCACACCGGCTCCGAACTATCTCCACCGTTGATCCTTGCGACTGGTTACGTTGTTTTTGCCGCCTCCATGTTGCTCTTTATTATTAACGACCCACACCCCTCGTCTTCCCGGCGGATTGCCGGCATCATTGCCGATGTTGCCTTTCTCTCCTGCCTCACTTTTTTCAGCGGCAAAAATGGTCTGTTTCTGCTATTTCTCTATCCACTGCTCATCAGCAGCAATGGATTTCGGTTTGGCGCCTCCTATCTCTACTCCACCCTCTCGGCCACTATTCTCGGCCTCGGTGCCGTACTGATTACGAGCAGCTTCTGGTCTCAGCATTTAATACAGGGAATAGGCGCCTTAGCTGGAATAACCGGCATCTCTCTCTACCTTGCATCCATCATTAAGTCTGTGGGAAGCGATAGTTGGGATCCATTGGATTCTGCAGAGATCACCACGAAAGAAGTACTTCCGGAGACTCCGCAAGATATAGGCATGGAGAGTGCCCAGAACACTGCAGATCTTGCATCCCTTTACGCAGAATCCACACCAGAAGCCGAGTCAAGTGCACACAGCGAAAATCGCAAGGTACTACTGCTTTCCAGGAATCTGACCAATGCGGAGCGCCTCAGTACCTATCTCAATGACTGGAATCATGCGTTCGAGACGAGTCAGAACAGCATGCAGGCCTTCAACCGATTGATGGTGAACGCCGACACCCAGGGCGTTCAACCCTTTGATATCCTGTTGGTGGATCAGCGTCAGTTGGAATTGGATCCGCTACAGATCGCTGCGGCCATTTCCGAAGAGCCAGCGCTGGCCAATACTTCCCTGTTTTTCCTTGGCCCAAAACAGCCTGAGCAATATCGCCAACAACTTCTCCAGGCCGGCTATTCACAGATCCTTGAGACACCACTCAACAAATCCATTCTGTTCGCAGCCCTGCGTGCCAACCCAGAGATTCAGGATAGTGAAAAGAGCGTTGTCAGCCTGATCAGCCGTCTTAACCTCAAAGCCTCCTCTCTCCCACCGCAAGAGATCCTGGTTGCCGAAAATAATCCTGTCGACCGGAGCAGCATCGAACGCGCGTTGAAACAGGAGGGCCATCGGGTCTACGCAGTCGAAAATGGAGAACAGGCGCTGGATGCGCTCGAGAGCCACCATTTCGACCTGGCGATTGTCAATCTCTCCATGCCGGTCATGAGCGGCATTCAGGTCATCAAACTCCACCATTTCACCCACTCCATGCGCAGATGGATGCCGTTTGTAGTGATAACAGACGAGAACTCCCCCGCAACAATCAGGGAGTGCGAAAGCGCAGAAGCCGATGCCTGCATCTTCAAACCCATTCAACAAAACGAGTTGGTTAAAACAGTCACTGCGGTTATCTCGTCCGATCAGGAAAAAAACAGAGAAAGTGCAACTGCAATACTTGAAGGCGGTGTCACCACCCGTTTCCATAACGCCGACACACTGGATGTCAGCGTTCTGAAAAATCTCGAAATACTCGGGAACGATCCGCAGTTCATCTCCAATCTGATTACAACCTTCACTCTCGATAGCGAAAGAACCCTGCAACAGATGGATCAGGCCCTTGCCGATAACGACAGTGAACTCTTTAAAGACCTCGCTCATCTGTTCGTGGACAGCGCAGGACACTTAGGGGCATTCGCCCTCTATGAATACAGCCTCAGCGCATCACGTATACATTCTTCCGAATTCGATGCTCATGGAGCCAACATCCTGCAGGAGATGCGCGCCACCTTCACCCGCACCAGTGACGCACTCATGCAGTTTCTCTCCAAGGACGATGAAACCAGCTCCTATCTCAGCTAATCTTTCGGCCGCTGATTAATGCCAAAACGACAGATTGACCCAAAGGTTCAGCCATTTGGCTCGGACGCGCTGAAACTGACAGAAAAAAGACTCAACCGTTTCTTTACCCGTGAGTATCAGGAACAGTTGGAGCATCCGGAAAAACTCTCCGATAAATTAATCCAAATCGCCTCTCACGGCCCCATGTGGGAAACTACAAGTCATCTGATGGCACAGCATTACGACGCGCCAGAGGCTTTTTTTCGCAGTTTTCTGGATAGCGAATACCTGGCCTATTCCATGGCGTTCTACAGCGAAAACGGTGCTACAGCCGCGACGATAGAAATATCACTGGAAGAGGCGCAGAGAAATAAATTCAAAACCATCTGCAAACGAGCAAGACTCCAGGGTGATGAACAGATTCTGAACATCGGCTGTGGCTTCGGCTCTTTCGAGCGCTATCTAATAGAAAACTATCCGCAACTTCAGATTACTTCGATCACAGCCAGCGCAACACAGAGCAGTTACATCAACAGAGCAAGAAACAATCCGGCACATCCCCTCTCATCAAAACGCTTCAAACTCATCACGGGTGATTTCGCAGATCTCACCAAAGAGACGCTTGGGATTGGAAAATTTGACAAGGTTTTTTCCATTGGTGTTCTTGAACATGCGAGAAACCTCGCGGAATTATTTAAAAAAACAGCAATTTTAACCAAACCTGGCGGCTACGCGTTCCACCATCTGATTGTTTCCCGCATCCCTATCCCCCGTTTTCTCACCCCCGAAAAAACACTGGTTGGAGACTATTTTCCAGGGGGGAGAATCTGGCCTTACGACCTGATTGCCAAACAAGAAAGTGGTTTCTCCCTGGAACAGGGCTGGTTTGTCAATGGGATGAACTACTGGCGCACGCTGAATCAGTGGCACGAACGTTTCTGGAGTAACATGGATAACGTCAGCCAAGATGAGCTTTCAACGGACGATATCCAGTACTGGAACGACTACTTCTCCCTCTGCAAAGCCTGCTTTGCCCCGATGGAGGGTGAAGTATTCGGCAATGGCCAGTTTCTCTTCAAGAAGACCTGAGATGCGCCTGCATCCTTTGTTACTGAAAGGCACGCACGGCAAGCACCGCGTTCAACCCACCAAAAGCGAAAGAGTTACTGAGTGCTACATCAATGGACCCAAACCTCACTTCATTGGGCACATAATCCAGATCACATCCATCACCCGCTTCAGTAAAATTCACTGTTGGCGGTATGAACCCTTCCTTCACAGACAATACCGTCGCCACCAGTTCAAGCCCACCCGCAGCACCCAACGCATGTCCATGCATCGATTTCGTTGAACTCACTGCCAAAGAAGCGGCGTTTTCCTTGAAGACCTTTCTGATTGCAGCCGTTTCAGTAACATCATTTGCCTGTGTCGCGGTGCCGTGGGCATTGATGTATTGCACATCCGCCGGACTCAATTGCGCATCCTGCAGGCACAACCCGATGGTTCTTGCCGCGCCATCCACTGAAGGATCAGTAATATGCCCCGCATCCGATGACATGCCGAAACCCGCTAATTCAGCATAGATGTCTGCACCCCTTGCCTTGGCGTGACGTTCTGATTCAAGAACAAGGATACCTGCCCCTTCCCCGAGCACCATGCCGGATCTGTCCTTGGAAAATGGCCTGCATGTATCCTTTGACAGCACCCGCAGCATATCCCAGGACTTTAACAGTCCACAGGTGAATGGCGCATCGGTGCCACCCGCGATTGCAACGTCAACCAAACCATGCCGTATCATCAACGCTGCCTGAGCAATGGCATGTCCGGACGAGGAACAGGCGCTCGTTACGGAAAACACCGGCCCTTTGATCTTCATTTGCAGACTGACTTGGCTTGCTGCCGCACTCGGCATTCCTTTTGGTATCGTCAGTGGATGTACACGTGATCGCCCATCACGATAGAGCTGGGAATAAGTGGTCTCATCCGTCTCCTTTCCGCCGCAACCAGTACCGATAATCGCAGCAGCATTCTCATATTGCCCGGCCGTTAACCCAGAATCAGTCAAGGCTTCTTTTGTTGCAATCAAGGCAAACTGTGAAAAACGATCGAGATAGGGCAATAGCGCCTCGTCGAGAAAATCGACCGCCTTGAAATGAGGTACTTGAGCACCAATGACCACCCGCAAACCACTGCAGTCTATTTTTTCGAGATTACGAATGCCGGCAGTTCCCGCAAGCAATGCCGAGCGAAACGGCTCAACGCCCACACCAAGCGCGGAAACAGATCCCAACCCGGTAATAACAATACGTTCGCCCACAGGACTTACTTATCCGCAAGCAGGCTGCCAATGCCGTCCACGATGTCGCCAACCGTTTCCAGTTTTTCAAGTTCAGCATTAGGTATCTCGACGTCGAAGGCCTCCTCGACCTCATAGACAATCGTGATTGCGTCCAGTGATGAGACACCTAAATCCTGAAGACGTGATTCACGCTTGATGCTGGCTGTATCCAGCTGCTTTTGTGTGGCGATCGCCGATATTACGACTGTTTCAATATCCAGACTCATCTTTCTGATTACCTTTACTAATACCAACCATAGGCGAATTAGAGGCCATGATCGAAAAATGCCTCAATGTCGTGTCCTGAAACAATCGCCGCGAAGAGATACAAAGCAAATATGAATTAATTATTTCACATCGAAATGCAGAATAAATATTGTTGTTCGTTATAATATCAGTGTTTCTTCGCATTCTCTGGCATAGGCTTGGAATATGCTTTTACACGATCATTCAACCCCAAAAGGAGGAAACACGCATACCATCAATCAGACACTCCAATATAGGAACGATACCCCAAACTCCAGGCTATCGGCCTATTGACCAACTCTATCCGACCAAATCCCGCACAACGATATTATACAAGTTATGCAGTCTATTAAAGGCATTTATCAATTTCTAAAACGCATATTTGTAAGCAGAGAAAACTCTGAGCAGGAGCAGGCGCTTGTCCGCATCCTCCTGTCATCCGCCGTGCTTGTCTATCTGATATTTTCAGGGCCGACCAATCTGCCCCTGCAGCACCCCCGAACACTGACCACGATCCTGATATCCAGTTTTCTCTTTTTTTCCATTGGAATTTTCATTACCACGTTGATTTGGAGGGGAATATCCCATCCACGCCGCATCATCAGCATCGTGTCGGATATTGCTGGTTTCAGCATCGTATCAAGTTTTACCGGCGACCTCCTTGCACCTTGGGTCTGGCTTTATCTATGGGTGACGTTCGGCAACGGGTTTCGCTACGGAGAGAGGTATCTCCATTTTTCCACAGTCCTTTCCGTCGTTGGTTTCAGTATCGTCATTGCCACCAATGAATTCTGGCACTCCCATATAAGCCTGGGGTTGGGCCTGCTTGTGTCTTTTCTGGTATTGCCGGGATATGCCGCAGTACTCATCAGACGCATTCATAAAGAACGTAAACGCGCTGAGGACGCCAACAGGGCAAAAAGTGATTTTCTCGCCCGCATGAGCCATGAAATCAGAACCCCTCTAAACGGAATCATTGGTATCAGTGAGCTACTGAAGTGCTCCGATCTTCCCGCAGAAGAGCGTGAGTATGCCGATGCCATCGCCAATTCAGGCCAAATACTTTTCATGCTCATTGAGGACATACTTGACTTTTCCAAGATTGAAGCAGGAAAACTCATCCTCGAACAGACACAATTTGATCTGCATGAGCTGATTACTCACACCGTGCGCATGCTATCTCCGCAGGCGCAACAGAGAAATATACGTTTGATCAACAATATCAGCCTTGAAATTCCTCACCTACTCATAGGCGACCCTTTACATCTGCGCCAGATTTTGATCAATCTGATCGGCAATGCAATCAAATTCACACCTACGGGAACCGTAGAGATACGCTGCCAATTAACTCATCTCATTGAAGAACAGGCTTTGATCCATTTCGAGGTCATAGACAGTGGAATTGGTATTCCGCAAGAGAAGCAGGCGACCATCTTCGATAAGTTCAACCAAGCTGATGAAAGCACCACCCGACGTTTTGGTGGTAGTGGCCTCGGAACCGCCATCGCCAAGCAACTGGTCGAGTTGATGGGCGGACGGATTGGGTTGGAAAGCACACCTGACGTCGGCACGACATTCTGGCTCGATATCGAATTCAAATCCAGTTCAACCCCTGCCAAAGCCGGCATAGACACGCAATTGGAAAACTGCCGGGTAATCCGACTCTGTGAAAAGACCGGCGTAAAGACCATAACCGGAAATTACCTTCGAGAGTGGGGAGTCTCTTTTCAGGATGTCCAGAGTTCACGGGAGATGTTTCGGCTCATACTTGGAGAAAACCATCAGCAGGCACCCTATCAACTTTTAATTATCGATCAAGTCCCTGTGGATGAGCAGATGCAGGAACTGCTTGAATCCTTCCGTGACGAACTTGCACTGGACAGTTTCGACATTTTGATTGTACTGCCCGATGGCGTGCCAACGCTCCCAATGGGCGAGGTTACCAGACTTATATCAACCATCCCCTCTCCCGTTGACAAATCCATGCTCTTCAACGCACTACATGCCGCCCATGCTAACCGGGCTGAACAAGGGCATATCGTAGACTTGAAGGCGAAAGCTGCAAACAGCTTGGGCAACTCAAAAAAGCAGCGCATTCTTGTCGGCGAGGACAACTCGACAAATCGAATGGTGGTGGGAAGAATGCTCGAGCTTGCAGGACACCAATTCAAACTTGTCGAAAACGGTCAGGAGGTACTCGATGCCTTGGAGAGCGCACCATTCGATCTTGCCATTGTCGATATGCAGATGCCGGTTCTCGGTGGACTCGATGCTTTCAAGATGTACAGGTTCGCCAATGGAGTGGATGCAAACGTCCCATTTGTCATGTTAACCGCCAACGCCACACTGGAAGCCAGGCAGGAGTGTGAAGATGCCGGTATTCAATTTTTCCTGACAAAACCCGTTTCTTCAGCGAAACTCCTGGACACCATTGCTCAAGCCACTCATACAGGGTCAGAAAAAACAGCTTCCATTAAATTGAGTTCGATAGCACAGTCCCAATCTGCGGATGCCGTTCCTGCCGTCATAGATCGCAGGGTGCTTGATGAGGTCATCAACCTGGGTCAGGACAACGACTTCCTCGAACGCTTGGTAGACAATTTTCTGCGCGACGGTCGGCAGCTGATCAGTGCAATGAGCACAGCACTCTCTGCCAACAACCCCGCCGATTTCAAAGACTCGGCCCACGCCATGAAGGGAACCGCTGCCTATCTTGGTCTGCAGGAACTCACCAGTGCTTCAACTGATGCCAATCAAGTGGACGACTTGGCGCTCAACAACAGGGGAGCGCATACGCTGACGTCCATTGAAGAGGCATTCAGCCGCGCAGAATCAATCCTGCAACAGGAACTGTTAACACGCTCGGTAACTGGAGATAAACGTTCTCAGCCCACAGCCTGACACATCAAATCTTCTTTTACTCCCCAACGCCGTTCTTGGGCACGTAACAGATAGTCCATGAGTCGCAGGTTTTTCTTACTCAGCCCCATCGCTGCGTCGACCCACATCGTGGTGATTTTCATCAACTCTTCATAGGTAACCGGATTAAACTGGTCCATGATCTTATCTAGACAGACAAATCCGGCTGAACGATTCTGCTGGTACTTTATATAGTTGTTGACCGCCTCCTCACCCTTGCCATCTGGAGCAACCACATCAACAAGCCCCAGCTCATACAGTTCCCGCGCCGTGTAGACTTTGCCGGAAGCAATCACACGTTTTGCCATTGCAGGCGCCATGCGCCTGGCGAGAAAACTGAAGGCGCCCATCCCCGGAAAGAGACCGAAAACTGTCTCCGGAAAACCAAAAGTTGCGCTCTCCTCGGCAATCAATACGTTGGTGGAAAGCGCAGCCTCAAAGCCACCTCCCAGCGCCTCTCCCTGCACCAGGGAAATTGTCGTAAATGGCAGGCCATAACCGATCGATGAAGGATAGAGAATATCGATACAGGATTTTGCATATGCCATCAGGGATTCACGGTCTTGGTGCTCAATCAGGTCGATAAAATAAGCCAAGTCACCCCCCAGATTGAAAACTCCCGGGGTCGCCGAACTCAATACCTGATACCGTAAACGATTTTCGTCACCGGTATTATGTCCGTAGCTGGCATATTCACGAATCAGCTGCTGTACCTTGGCAACATCATCCAGTAATCCCTTACTCATGCAGGGGCGTCCTGGATATTGTAACTTCGCCCAAACCGCGCTGTACTCAGGTTCATATTTAACTTCAACATGATCATATGAGTTGTTAAGACGGAGTTGAGATTGCAGTTTATTCATCATCGTTCATCCCCTAATAATATTATGGTGTAGAGTAATTGTTCCAAGTCGCCGCCCAAATTGAAATCCCTCTCGGAATGCTGAAAAATCACAGATCACATAACATCAACACTACTGCCCAGCACTGCTTTCATGTTTACTGACCCTAGAAACCCTATCATCTTGTGGGAATAAGGTGCAGATTAATAATAATGGAAAGTGAATTATCCATCCTGGATATCACTATTTGATGTTAAAATTTGAGTAATATTGAACCAACACGCATTTCCACCGTGTACATTTTACCCGAATCTGCTTCTTTTTACTCACTTGCCCACCATAAAGCCAGCCCACAAACATGATAGATAACGTTTCCATTGCCGGCGTCATTCTTGCCGGGGGACAGGCAAGCCGGATGGGGGGGGAAGATAAAGGCCTCACCCCTCTCAATGGACGACTTCTGATCGAGTATGTGATCGAGGCGGTAAAACCTCAGACAGACCATCTACTCATCAGCGCCAACCGGAATTTCGACCGATACGGCAATTTTGGGTTTGCGGTAATTCCAGATCCGATCGATGGTTTTCCCGGCCCTCTGGCAGGCATGCTGTCCGCACTGCAACATACTACAGCCGATCTGCTGCTCACGGTCCCCTGCGACAGCCCCTGGGTGCCCACAAATCTACTGGAACGACTTTTCACGACATTGGCAAATGAGAATGCCGATGTCTGCTGTGTTCATGATGGAGAAAGAATGCATCCCGTGTTTTCACTGATCAGGCGGGAATTGACAACTGAACTTACCGCCTACATTGATGCCGGCGGGCGAGCTGTCCATCGCTGGTTCAAACAACAGCGGCTGGCACTCGCCGATTTCTCTTCTGATCCCGAACTGTTCACCAACATAAACACGCCCGGTGAGTTGGAGCGCATCGAAAAGCTGATGCAGGATCAGGCAAGAAAATAACAACTCATCTGCTGCGTGGTTTGGCCCGGGCAGTCGCCTGAGCCTGCCAGGGATCATCCGGCCAGTGGTGTTTTGGATACCGCCCTTTGAGTTCCTTTTTGACTTCGCTGTAGGTGCGATCCCAGAAACCACGCAGGTCCTGGGTGACCTGAATCGGTCGCTGGGCGGGGGAGAGTAGATGCAGCATGATCTGAATCCGGTTGTGGCAGATCCTTGGGGTATCTGCCAGCCCGAACATCTCCTGCAGCCGCACCGCCAGTACAGGCGCTTTTCCCACTTCGTATGTCAGCACCTTACGGGAGCCACTGGGTACCGTCAGGTGAGTGGGCACTGTTTCATCAAGCACTTTCCGCTGCTCCCAGGAGAGCAAATTCTGAAGAATATCCGCCAGATTCAATCGCTGCAGGTGCTCCCGCCTGGTGACACCATCGAGCCAAGGCTCAAGCCACTCACCCAGACTCTCAGAGAGCCAACGATCCGACAGGTCCGGCCAGTTGCTTTCAGGCATCCATGCCCGCATACAGACCACACGTGTCTGCCACTGCCGCAGCTTATCCGTCCAGGGCAGCGATTCTATTCCCATCTGTTCGATACCCTGCAGCATGGTCTGCTTAAGCGTTTCCGGATCTGGCGTTTCCAAAGGAAAACTGGCCAGCAGCAGCGCGCCCAGCCGCTCTTCATCCCTGGCCACCACCCTGCGCCTTGCAGAATCCCATTCGATCCGCGCAACCCGCTGCACCCGCAGACCCGGCAACGCCCTGATTTCATCCTTATTCAAGGCTGCTGCAAGCTGTATACGTCCCTCGGTACGTCCTGCATCCATTTTCGCAACGACTATATATCGTTCTCCTGCCAGTACATCATTCTCAGCCAGTAGCGCCCCTCTGCCGGAAGCCAACAGATAACTGCCGTGACTACGCTGTTTGGCAATCCTGTCCGGGTAGGCCATCGCCAGCAGACCACCCGGAGAGAAAACCTTGCCAGCGGCGCTCATCTCCTCTTTTTTTGACAACTGCCGCCACTGACGACTCACTTTGTCCACCCGGCGACACCCCGCTCTGTCCAGATTCTGTTCGGACGACTGCCGGCCACTCTGCTCGCGCCAGTGATTCAATGCAGTCAGGCGGCGTTCCACATCAACACTCCAGGTCTCCCTGGAACCGCGCCTGAATATATCCTGTTCACTCAGCAGCGCAGCAATATCTGCAGCCATCGCACTCTCACCGTGTTCCATCCCCACCAACAGCATATGTCCAAGCCTGGGATGCAGGGGTAGTCTTGCGATCTGTTGACCGGTCTTTGTTATCCGACCTTGCCGGTCCAGGGCATCAATGGATTCCAGCAATTCACGGGCCTGGGAGAATGCTCCGGCAGGAGGAGTATCCAGCCACCGCAGTTGAGCTGGATCGCAAACCCCCCACTGGGCCAGATCCAATGCCAGAGGCGCCAGATCAGCCTCCTGGATTTCAGGCGGATGCTGGGCTGGAAGTCGATCCTGCCGCTGTTCGCTCCAGAGACGGTAACAGTGTCCGGGACCGAGCCGCCCTGCCCTGCCGGCACGCTGATCGGCCGCCGCACGTGAAACCGGAACAGTCTCCAGACGCGTCAAACCAATACCGGGCAGAAAACGGGGCATTCGAGACCAACCACTGTCCACGACACAGGTCACTCCCTCGATGGTAAGGCTGGTCTCAGCGATGGATGTGGCAAGCACAATCCTGCGTCGCCCACCGGGGTCAGGGCGAATGGCACGATCCTGTGCCTCCCGCCCAAGGTCACCATAGAGCGGACAAATCAATGGGGATTCAGCGCTGGTGAGAAGACGACCCAGGCGCTCCACCGTCTGCTTTATCTCTCCAACGCCCGGCAGGAACACCAGCAGATCTCCCTGCTGTTGCTGCAGGACCTGAAGCACGGCGGCTGTCACCGAGTCGGGCAGACGTCTCATTGCAGGCGGGTCACCAAGGTAGTGGAGTTCGACTGGATAGCTGCGTCCTTTGCCCTCCACCACCGGCGCCCCCTCCAGCAGATCCGACACAGCGCCGGTATCCAAGGTTGCCGACATCACCAGGATGCGCAGGTCCTCCCTCAGTCCTGCCATTACGTCGAGACAAAACGCAAGCGCAAGATCCGCATGCAGACTGCGTTCGTGGAACTCATCAAAGATCACCAGCCCGACCCCCTGCAGTTCGGGATCATGCTGCAATCGCCGGCTGAGGATACCCTCAGTCAAGACCTCGATACGGGTCCGCCGGGAAACCTTGTTATCGAGGCGGATACGGTAACCGACCTGCTCACCCACCCGTTCGCCCAACAGTTCCGCCATGCGCGCCGCAGCAGCCCGGGCGGCCAGGCGCCGCGGTTCAAGCAAAAGGATTTTGCGCCCCTTTAACCAGGATTCATGGAGGAGTTCGAGCGGAACCAGCGTGGTTTTGCCGGATCCCGTCGGTGATGTCAGAACGGCGCTTTGACGGCTGCTCAGAATTCGCCGCAGTGTGGGCAGTACGGCGGTAACCGGCAGATCATTCAATTCTCTTGCGGCAGTTTTGCCACACCGATATGCGCCTCTGGATGGTGACTGAGGATCATCTTCTGAGTCTTGGCCACATCATCTCTGGGTATATCCACCATCAAGAGCACTTCCCCCGCTTCTATGGCACGCTGAAAAGCATCGAGATCGTGGTTGTGTTCGTGACTGGAGAGCAGCGCAGAGACCACCGCGCCAAAACTCGCGCCGGCAACGGCAGCGGTCAATAGCGCCCCACCGCCCAGTATGATGCCTGCAGGGGGGAACGCCATTGCCAGCAATCCCCCTAATCCTCCGGCAACTCCGCCCAGCCCCGCACCCCACTCCAGACCGTGGGCCAACTCAGTCTTTTGCAGAATACCGGCCTCTGGCAGACCATCCAGCCTCTGCTCTATGCCTGCCACGGCATGCAGGTGTCGCTCGGGGATGCCTCTCTCTTCCAGCTCGGCGACCACAGATTGACAGGACTCCACATCCGGCATCAGAAAAAAGAGACGGCGCATAATCTGGTGCTCCTTCGATTACCTACTCTCTTCGTCCGGAGACCGGGAAAGGAAATGTAGGATGTGGTGAGTAAAACGAACCGCATCAATCGCGACAGATGCGCATCGTAACCCAACAGCGGTTTGTCGGGTTACGTCGCGCGCAGGTTGCTCTGCTCTATTTCAGCCTTGTACTGTTGCGCGACTAACCCTACGTTGAATTACACTGAATAGTTACTGCGATCTCTGCGTTTCAGGATAGCGGTTAAATGCTGTTCATATCCCTGTCACATTCGATATGCAGATCGAAATGAACATCATCCGGAAACTCTTGGCCGATGATCCAGATTTGCGTCAGCTCTTCACTCAGCGTCGGCAATACCGTGAGTGAACTGCGAGTACGTCTTTGGTCAAAAAAGGCGAAGGGTTCATCGAGGAAGAGAAACTGCTCGGCATCAACAGTGCGCTTGATCAGCTCCTGGGAGAGCGCCAGCCGCACCGCCAGCATGATCTGCCGTTGGGTACCGCTGGAGATCTCGTCCAGATCCATGAAATCACGTTTTTCACTGGAAAAAGCCCGCACAGTGAGATCATCTGCAATCTGCAAATGTTCATATCGGCGCTCGGTAAACAGCGGGAGCATCTTGCTTACCAGAGATTTAAGCTTAACATTGAATTTGTTGGAGACCTCACGGATGGCGCCCTGAATCAGCTCACCTGCAAGTTCGCAGGTTGCAATCTGCTGCGCCTGTTCAGCCGCCTTGTTTTTCAGGCTGTCGCGGATGGTGATCAGGCCGTCCGCCTTGTCAATCCTGGCCTGCTCATGGCGAATCGTTTCATCCAGCTCCCCAACCCGTTCCTGAGCCTTATTGATGACATAGCGCAGCAGGTTTTGCTCGTTGCCGACCCCATCCCGAACTTCAGGGGCATCCGCCATAAACCCTGCCACACGCTGGGACAGGCTTTCTCTTGCCGCCTTATCCGCTACCACAGTTACGATTGATTGAGGCTCATCATCCGTGTCACCAGCGGTTTCCACTTCGGTTTCATCAGCAGCTTCCGGAGTGTCTGATTCCTGTATGGCTTCGACAGGATTTTCAAGACCATCCAGCTCAGCCACCAATGTCTGCGCTACCGTTTCAAGATTGGCAGCACGACGATTGAACACGCCACGACGGATCCAGAAAAAGATGAAGAGCGCAGCAAAGACCGCTGCTGCGATAGGCAGCATCTCCACCTGCCACTGCGGCACATGCCCGGCCAGCCAGTCGGAGGCCTTAGTCGCAAATTCATGTTCAGGCATCCTCAGCAGCAGGCCCCAGAGTCCAGCCGTAGCCAGTGTCAGGAGCAACATGATGAAACGCAAAAAGGCGGCGCGCCGTCGGCCGCCGAGGGCTGCCTTGCGCACTGACAGTGCGTCCTGATAAGCGGTGGACGCATCGTCGAGCGTTTCAACCTGGTGATTATGGTCACCAATCTGCCTGTTGAGCTGGGCTCGCTCATCCTCGAGCAGGTGAAGATATCCGGGATCGATGCCGATCTCATCGATCTGTTCATTCAAATCAGAGATTTCCCGATCCGTCTCCTTAATGACACCTTCAGCTTCGACGATATCCTCCTGATTGGCTGCTGCGCAATATTCGAGCGTCACCACCCCCGCCATGGTTTTGACCACGTAGCTGTGGGGGTGCGGCGTAGTGATTTCACGCTGTGCCAGATAGAAGGATTCGATAAATTCATCGAACTCGTAGCCAATCAATTCGTAGAGCTTGTCTGCAACCGCATCCACGCCACGAGCCAATGGCTCATCTCCGGTAATGCCCTCCAGGGTTGAGAGCATGGCGCTGTGGTTTCCCGCATCATCGAGAAAACGCTCCAGGTGATATCGCTTGCGGTCGCTGGCGGTAAAATCCAGTTCCACGGAACAGTGTGTCTCTCCCCACAGAATAATCTTTTTGAGGTCATCGTCGCCGAGGGAAAAACTGCGTCCGAAGAGCGCAAAACAGACGGTTTCACCGATGGTGCTCTTACCCGATTCGTTGGGGCCGGTAATACCGATCAGGCCATTTTCCGGCAGATTCTCGAGCTTGAGGCTGGAATATTTCAGGACATTTTTGGCAAGGATGCGGTGAATTATCATGACCATCCCTCGTCTTCAAGTACCTTGAGTTTACGCAGCACTCTCTCCATCGCGACTGCAAAACTCTCCTCATCGAACTCATCTCCTGAGTTTCGACGACGATCTCGTTCCGCCTCGCAATAATTAATGAATTCCTGGGCCGAAACTCCAGTTTCCTCGGCCTTTGTGATCTCTGTCTGGTCGGGCAAAGACATGAAAATCTCCAGCTTGTTTTATCTCCGGCTAGAGTATAAGGAGAATTTGCGGGCAGGTCATCACCTCACAGCGACCAATTTTTGACAATTCTCCAATCGATATACATACTGGTCGGTATGTTTCTGCTTTAAACTGTGGATTTTGAACAGTGCAACCTGATACGACACGCCAGGTACTGCTGAACGCTGCATTTCATGAGATTCACCGCAAGGGCTTCCAGTCCGCCAGTCTGACGGCAATACTCGGCAAGGCTGGGGTTACCAAAGGTGCACTCTATCACTACTTCGACAGCAAAAGAGCGCTGGGCTATGCTGTTCTGGAAGAGGTAATCAGCGACCATTTGCGTACCCTCTGGCTTGATCCGTTGGCTGAAACAACGGATGACCCAATTACGCAATTGAAGGATTGCCTGATCAATGCCGGTGAACAGCTGAATGAGAAGGATATCCGACTTGGCTGCCCCTTGAACAATCTGGCCCAGGAGATGTCTCCCATTGATCAAGGGTTCAGGGAACGAACAGACGTTATGTATAAACTCTGGTTACAAACCATCTCTTCTGCACTGCAAAACGGTCAACAGCTTGGTAAGGTAAGGAAGGATATCGACCCGGAGGAGACCGCACTTTTTATCGTGGCGACGCTGGAAGGCTGCATGAGCATGGCAAAAAATGCCCAAGACAAAGCCGTGCTGTTGCGATGTGGGAAAGTTGTTTTAAATTATCTGGACAGTCTGGGAACCTGACCCATAAACATATAAATCAAAAATAATCACAATCGATGGAAACAAAATGAAAGAGCGTTTTTTTCGTTTCATTCTGGACAGGAAGTTTCTGGTCATCCTATTGGCCTTCATCATCACGTTCGCCATGGCTGCAGGGATGAAAAACCTGCAGTTCAGCAACGACTACCGGATGTTCTTCAGCGAAGAGAATCCGCAGCTGACCGCTTTTGAGCAGTTGCAGAATACTTATGCCAAAAACGACAACGTTCTGTTTGTGTTGGCACCGGAGGACGGGAAGGTCTTCAGCCGAAAAACCTTGAGCGCCGTTGAGGAGCTGACCAAGGCAGCTTGGCAGATTCCCTACTCGCTGCGCGTCGATTCCGTCACCAACTTCCAACATACCTATGCCGAAGGCGATGATCTTGTGGTTGACGACTTGGTCCGCAAGGCTGACAGCTTGTCGGATAATGATCTGCTACGCGCTCGCAAGATCGCCGTGAATGACCCGCTCCTGGTGCATCGCCTCATCTCACCCAAGGCGCATGTCACGGGTGTCAACGTGACGATTCAGCTGGCGGAAAAAAAGCTCACCGAGGTACCTGAAGTTGCCGAGGCCGCGCAAAAACTGGCGCAGCGGATCGAGCAGAAATATCCTCATATCAAGATCTACCTCACCGGTATGGTGATGATGAATAATGCGTTCCCGGCAGCTTCTATAAAAGATATGAAAACGCTCTACCCGGCCATGTTCGTCGCGATATTGATCACCCTCGCGCTGATGTTACGCTCTATCCCTGGCACTTTTTCAACCCTGATCGTCATCATCCTGATGATACTCGGCACCATGGGACTCGCAGGTTGGCTTAACATTAAACTCTCTCCCCCAACCACCACTGTACCCATCGTCATCATGACCCTGGCGATAGCGGACTGTGTGCATATCCTGGTCAACTTCCTGCATGGGATGCGTGCGGGTCTGGCCAAACGGGATGCGTTGCTGGAGAGCCTGCGGATCAATCTGCAGCCGATCTTTCTCACCACGATCACCACTGCTATCGGATTCTTGAGTCTGAACTTCAGCGATGCACCGCCGTTCCGGGATCTCGGTAATATGGCTGCAATGGGTGTCATCCTGGCATTCATTTTCTCCATCACTCTGCTGCCGGCGATGATGATGATCCTGCCGGTCAAGACGATGAACGCTGATTCACGCGGAAGCAGAGCAATGATGCAACTTGCCGAATTCGTAATCCGGCACAAAATCAAACTGCTTTGGGTGGTGGGTGGCTCGATTCTGTTCCTGATAACACAGATTCCCAACAATCGGCTGGACGACCAGTTCGTCAAATATTTTGATGAAACCAATGAGTTCAGAACCGCCACCGATTTTGCGACGGACAATCTGACAGGCATTTATATGATCGAATACTCTCTCGATTCCGGAGAGGTCGGCGGGGTCAGCGATCCAGAATTTCTCCAGAAGATTGAAGAATTTGCCCAGTGGTACCGGCAGCAACCCAACGTCCTGCACGTCAACACGCTGACCGATATCATGAAACGGCTCAATCGGAACATGCATGCGGACGACGATGAGTGGTATCGCCTGCCGGACAAGCGTGACCTGTCGGCGCAGTACCTGCTGCTCTATGAGTTTTCGCTGCCCTTCGGATTGGATCTAAACAACCAGATCAACGTCAGGAAATCGGCGACACGCTTCATCGTCACGCTGGAGAGCATCTCCACCCAGCAGATGCTGGCCATCGAAGAACGCGCACAGCAGTGGCTGGCAACGAACGCACCCGGCATGAGAGTGGATGGCGCCAGTCCCAGCATCATGTTTGCCCATATCGGCAGCAGGAACATCCGCTCCATGCTAAAGGGCACCACTGCGGCACTGGTGATGATCTCCGCAATCCTTATCCTTGCCTTCCGCTCCCTGCGCATCGGTGGACTGAGCCTGCTGCCGAACCTGATACCCATCGGCATGGCCTTTGCCTCTGGGGGCTCCTCGTAGGAGAGGTTGGTCTTGCCCTCTCGGTGGTCAGCGGCATGACCCTGGGCATCGTGGTTGATGACACGGTGCATTTTCTCAGCAAGTTTCTGCGCGCCCGCAGGGAGCAGGGTATGAATGCCGAGGATGCCGTGCGCTACGCCTTCTCCACCGTCGGCACGGCGCTATGGGTCACCTCGTTTGTGCTGATGCTGGGCTTTGGCATCCTCGCCCTCTCCCACTTTCAATTGAATGCCGGCATGGGCCTGCTGACGGCAATTACCATTGGATTTGCCCTGGTGGCCGACTTCCTTTTCCTGCCACCCTTGCTGATGCTCTTCGGAGGCCGAACAAAATGAAACGATTGTTGCTCATCGCTCTCTGCAGCTTGCTGCCGCTAACCGGTAACGCCATGACGCCGGAAGAGCAGGGCCTGGAGATTGCCAGGGAGGTGGATCGCCGCGACACAGGCTTCCACGACTTCAAAGCCACCATGACCATGCTGCTGCGCAACAAACATGGGGAGGAGAGCCTCCGCCACATGCGCACCAAGGCCCTGGAGGTTGAGAATGATGGTGACAAGACGCTGATCATTTTTGATCGCCCACGGGATGTAAAAGGCACCGCCCTTCTGAGCTACTCCCATAAGACGGGTTCAGACGATCAGTGGCTCTACCTCCCGGCGCTCAAACGGGTGAAGCGCATCGCATCGCGCAACAAATCCGGTCCCTTCATGGGCAGTGAGTTCGCCTACGAGGATCTGTCATCGCAGGAGGTGGAGAAGTACACCTACAAATATATCCGCGATGAACCGCTCAACGGCAAAGATGCCATGGTTCAGGAACGCTATCCCGTGGATCCCAACTCCGGCTACACCCGTCAGGTGGTTTGGATCGACAAGGCAGAATACATCCCGCTGAAGATCGAGTTCTATGACCGGAAACAATCGCTACTGAAAACCCTGGAATTCAAGGACTACAAGCAGTATCTAGACCGTTTCTGGCGGGCCAGTGAAATGTTCATGCAGAACCACCAGACCGGGAAGAGCACCTTGCTCACCTGGGAGGATTACAAGTTTCGCGCTGGCCTGAAAGCCTCCAACTTCGGCAAGAACAGTCTCAAACGCGCCCGGTGATTTCCAACAGAGACAGCTGAACAGATCAGAGTGCAGGCCCGATCATGCACAGCGGATCGGGCGTTTCTAACCGAAAAATATCTGTGGTAGCCGGTTCCGCTCCGCTTGAACCGGCCTACGCCGGAAAAACCGATCAAAGACCAAACAGCACATAAATGAAACACTGGATCAAAGCCCTCTGCCTCATCCCATCACTGGCCTGCGCCGGCGAATGGACAGGTTATATCGAAGGCCAGGGGCGCTACTTCACCCAGGAGGCACTCAATCCGGCACAGAGTGACAGCACCCTCTCCCTGGCATTCGAACCCGAGTACTACCACGCCTGGGACAACGACCGCCAAAGTTTCATCTTTCGTCCCTTCCTGCGCTGGGATTCCCAGGATAACAATCGCACCCATGCCGACATCCGCGAACTGCTCTGGACCCATGTCGGCGACGAGTGGGAGGTTCAGGCAGGAATCGGCAAGGTCTTCTGGGGTGTCACCGAGGCACGCCATCTGGTGGATGTCATCAACCAGACTGACTTGTTGGAAAACCCGGACGGCGAGCAGAAGCTCGGCCAACCCATGATCAAGCTCTCATTCGAAAAGAGCTGGGGGGTACTGGACATGTTTGCCCTGCCCGGCTTCCGGGAGCGGACTTTTCCTGGTGAGGAGGGTCGTCTGCGCTCACATCCCAGAGTGGGCAACGATCTGGCAAGCTATGAGTCCAGCGCCGGGAACAAGCGCGTCGATCTGGCCCTGCGCTGGTCCCACTCGCTTGGCGACTGGGATATCGGACTCGCCCACTTCTACGGCACCAACCGCAATCCTCTCCTGCAACCCGTCCTAAACAGCGCCAATGAGATCGTATTGGCGCCCTATTACGAACTCATTCATCAGACCAGTCTCGACCTGCAGGCAACCAAAGGAGACTGGCTGTGGAAACTTGAGGCGCTCTACAGCAGATCGGATAGGGAGGATGTCTTCTCCTACACCGGTGGTTTTGAATACACCTTCATCGGTCTGGGCGATAGCAATATGGACCTTGGGGTGCTGGCCGAGTACATGTATGACGAACGGGGCGACAATGCCCCCATCGCTTTCGAGAACGACACTTTTATCGGTCTGCGCCTGACTGCCAACGACGAGCAGAGTAGTGAACTGCTGACCGGCATCATCAAGGACATGGATTCAAGCGCCTGGTTATATAATCTGGAGGCGAGCCGCCGCATCGGTGATGCCTGGAAGGCATCCGCTCAAATCCGCCTCTGGATTAATGTACCGGAAGAGGATCCGCTCTACACTATCAGTCAGGATGACTATATTGAATTCAACCTGGCCCGCTATTTCTGACGGACACCAGGCAAACCCGAGCAGCAACAAACCCGGTGCCGGCAGGGTGGGATCTGATGGCTTCCAGACACTCTGAATCTAGCGGCGGACCACTGCAAGCAGCCATCGACCGTGCCTATCTCGCTGATGAGGATGAGTGGGTACGCTCCCTGCGATCCACCTTCAAGCTGACCTCTGAGCAACGGCAGCGAATCCAGCAACGGGCCCGGAAACTGGTGCTTGCCGTGCGCCGGGAGCAGGCCGCCAAGGGCGGCATCGAAGCCTTTATGCATGAGTACGACCTCTCATCGGATGAGGGGGTGGTATTGATGTGTCTGGCCGAAGCGCTACTGCGGATTCCGGATAGCGACACGGTTGATCGCCTGATCCGGGACAAACTGACCCGCGCAAACTGGAAGGGGCACCTGGGACAGAGCCACTCGCTGTTCGTCAACGCATCGACCTGGGGACTGATGTTGACCGGCAGGCTGGTGAAGTTGCCGGACTCCCTGGGTGACGCTCAGGCAACGCTGCATGCCCTGGCCAAACGAAGTGGCGAGCCTCTGGTCCGAACCGCCATCAAACAAGGCATGCGGATCATCGCCCACCAGTTTGTGCTTGGACGTTCAATCGAGGAGGCGGTGGAGCGGGGACGGAATCACTATCCCCAAAATTATCGCTACTCCTTTGACATGTTGGGTGAGGCCGCCCTGACTCAGGCTGACGCCGACCGCTACTTCAGCGCCTACAAAAATGCCATCAGCCTGTTAGGCCGACTGACACCAGCAGACTCCCAGGGAGGTGCCGCTGCCGATGGCGTCTCCGTCAAGCTCTCTGCACTCCATCCCCGTTATGAATTCTGTCAGCGGTCACGGGTTATCAGAGAGCTGACGCCGCGCCTTACTGAACTGGCGCTGCAGGCTTCGCAGACCGGTCTGACATTGACTGTGGATGCCGAAGAGGCAGACCGTCTCAACCTCTCATTGGAGCTGTTTTCAGCCGTTTACAGAGATGGCAGACTGGGTGACTGGGAGGGATTTGGGCTTGCGGTCCAAGCCTATCAAAAACGTGCGTCGGCGGTGATTGAGTGGCTGCAGACTTTGGCCCGTGATGTGGGTAGACGCATCCCTGTCCGTCTGGCCAAAGGCGCCTACTGGGACAGTGAGATTAAGCGGGTGCAACAGTTGGGACTGCAAGACTATCCGGTCTTCACCCGCAAGTCGGCAACGGATCTCTCATATCTGGTTTGTGCGCAGCAGCTGTTTGCAGCGGGTGACTGTTTTTATCCTCAATTTGCCAGCCACAATGCCCATACCATTGCCAGCCTACAGATAATGGCTGAAGGAGAGGGTGGGTATGAATTACAGCGACTGCACGGCATGGGGGATGCGCTTTTTGATTGCATCACTGAAGATAAGGAGTTTCAGGTCCCATGCCGTCTCTACGCACCGGTGGGCGATCATGAAGCACTACTGCCCTATCTGGTTCGACGTCTGCTGGAGAATGGCGCCAACTCATCTTTTGTCAATCGTATTGAGGATGAGGCGGTATCACTCGATTCGATCATTGCCGACCCCCTTGAGAAGCTTGATGGCTATGAACAGATCAGGCACCCGGCCATTCCGATACCACCTGCACTCTATGGCGCCGAACGTAAAAACTCCCTGGGGCTTAATCTGGACCATACCTCTGTCAGGCAAGAAGTCTATCGTGCGCTGGAGTTATGCCAGGCCGTCAACTGGCAAGCCATGCCCCTCATTTCCGGCAGAGGGCTGGAGGGTGAAACGAAAGACATCTTCAATCCCGCCGACCAATCCGTCATCGGCAGTGTCGTTGAATCCTCCCCAGCCAGTGTCGATCAAGCGATGCAAGCGGCTGAATCTGCGGCCGGATCCTGGGAAAGGGTGGCCCCATTGCAGAGAGCGGAACTGCTGGATAAAGCGGCTGAACAGCTGCAAACAAATCAGCTGGAATTGGCGGCGCTCTCCATTCTGGAGGGTGGCCGAACCATCCCTGACGCCCTCTCCGAGGTGCGGGAGGCGATCGATTTTTTTCGCTACTATGCCGCTCAACTGCGGCGTGAATTTGCCCAGCCACGAATACTCCCCGGACCCACGGGAGAAGAGAACCGGATGAGTCTGCACGGCCGTGGGCTCTTTGTCTGCATCAGCCCCTGGAATTTCCCCATTGCTATCTTCAGTGGCCAGATTGCGGCTGCACTGGCTGCGGGCAACACGGTGATCGCCAAGCCAGCCAGTCAGACACCGCTGACGGCTATGCGCATTGTTGAGCTGCTGCATACAGCGGGCATTCCGCTGGAAGTGGTACAGCTTCTCCCCGGCAGGGGTGCTGATTTGGGTGCACTGCTGCTAAAGGATCGGCGGGTTGCCGGGGTGGCGTTTACCGGCTCCACGGAGACGGCCCGGCAGATCAATCAGGTATTGGCTAATCGCCCAGGCCCCATTGTCCCGCTGATTGCTGAAACCGGTGGGCAAAACGCGATGATTGTCGATAGTTCAGCACTACCGGAACAGACGGTTTCAGACGTTATTCAATCCGCTTTCAACAGTGCAGGGCAGCGTTGTTCTGCGTTGCGCGTACTCTTTCTGCAAGAGGAGATTGCCCCCAGAATTCTGCCGATGCTGTCAGGCGCTATGGAGGAGTTGACGATGGGAGATCCAAGTCGCCTCTCCACGGATGTGGGACCCGTGATTGACCACCAGGCCTGTAAAGTGCTGCAGGCGCATGTCAATCGAATGGATATTGAAGGGCGCCGGTTGTACGCGTTGCCACTTGCAGCCAAACACCAGCAGGGGAGCTTCTTTGCACCTCATCTCTACGAAATTGATGCCCTGTCGCAACTGCCCCAAGAGGTCTTTGGCCCCATCCTGCATGTCATTCGCTACCCGGCGAATTCACTGGATCAGGTATTGGCCTCGATTCGGCAAACCGGTTATGGACTGACGCTGGGTATTCACAGCCGTATCGATGAGACGGTGCGCTATATCCAGCAACAGCTGCCCATCGGCAACACTTACGTCAACCGCAACATGATCGGTGCAGTGGTAGGCGTGCAACCCTTTGGTGGCGAGGGACTCTCCGGAACCGGCCCCAAGGCGGGTGGTCCCTATACCCTTTTGCGTTACTCGACGGAACGGAGTATTACGGTGAACACTGCGGCAGTGGGAGGTAATGCCCGGCTGCTGTCCCTCGACGACTGATACCTTGTCCCCTACCAATAAATAGGGGTAGGCCTGTTCAAAAATGGATATAACTCGATGAGTTCAGACTCTTTCTGGCATAGCGCCAATCATCGATATGGTATTTAGTGAACGGGAGATCCGTTAATTCAAAAAATTGCTTCCAGCCGATGCGATCGATCCAGTCACTGATCCGTTCCCAATCCTGTGCGCTGTTTTTATAGGCAGCGAGTATACGCTTTACGATGGCCGTGACCTCCGGCCAGCGGGGTGGATTGTTGGGGATACCTGCCACAACCAGCTTTTGAAAAGTGGGCCGACTGCGGGCATTCGAATGGTTACCCCCTACCCAGATTGCGAGCTTGGAGTGTTCGGGATCGTTGATCTGCATGGGCGGACAAGGTGGGTAACAGGCACCGCAGCAGATGCATTTTCGTTCATCCACTTCCAGTGAGGGTTTGCCGTTTACCATCGCCGGCCTTATGGCAGCCACGGGACAGCGGGCCACTACCAAAGGCCGTTCACAGATATTGGCGACCTTACTATGGTCAATTCTGGGAGGTTTGGTGTGTTGAATATTGATCGCGATATCGCCCTGGCCACCGCAGTTGATCTGGCAACAGGAGGTTGTGATATGCACCCGGTTTGGCATCTGCCAGCTTGTGAACTCATCCACCAGTTCATCCATCATCGATTTGACCACCCCAGAGGCGTCTGTGGCGGGTATGTCGCAGTGCAACCACCCCTGGGTGTGGGAGATGGAGGTGACAGAGTTGCGGGTACCCCCCACGACGAACCCTTCACTCTCCAGTGCCTGGATGAGGGGCGCGACTTTAGCTCCGTCCGCCACCATGTATTCAATATTGCTGCGGATGGTAAAACGCACATAACCGTCGGCATAACGGTTGCCGATCTCACAGAGCTTGCGCAAAGTGAAGAGATCGAGAATCCGCTGAGTGCCGGCCCGCACTGTCCAGATTTCATCCCCCCCCCTTTGCCACATGGCGCAGTACGCCGGGTTGCGGGTCTTCATGGTATTTCCACTGGCCGAAATTGCTGCGCATTACCGGATGCATATACTGAATGCCGTCGGGGCAGCCGCTCTCGATGGGGGTGCGGGGGGGGACTTTAGCCATGGTTGTCTCCGAATTCATCACTCCAGGATCTGGGGAACGCCGCAATCAGGCTGCGTCAATGACCGTTTTTTCCATCTTGGTCTTGCGTTCCTGCCACTTTTGCACCTCTTCGTCCCAATGATCAGTACGAACGTAGGAGTTTTCCCGTGGATGCACAACCATATTGGGGTCGATCTCCAGGCCAATACCCTCCAGGAAGTTAACCAGACCGATACGCTCGATCATCTCCCCGATGCGCTCATGTTCCAGGGCGTTTTCGGCAAAAAAATCCACAGTCTCCTCTGCAAGTTCCTGGAGTTTCCGATAGTCCTCCTCGGTCTCCAGTTTCATGAAGGGCACCACGACAGAACCAAACAGATCACCGATCTTCAAGGTGCGTTTACCGCCGATTAGTATACTGACGCCTTTGTCATCGCCCGGCGACAGCGCTTTTGGCATCACGTTCAGACAGTGCATGCAGCGGACGCAGTTCTTGTTGTCCACTTGCAGCGTGTCGTCATCATCGAGGGAGAGCGCATGGGTGGGACAGCGGGAGATGACATGGTCGTTGAGATATTTGCGTCCCTTCTTGACGACATATTTTTTGACCTCCAACTGATCCACCTTCATGGCGTCACGCCAGGTGCCGATGACAGCGAAATCGGAGCGTTCGATGGCGTTCACACAGTCATTTGGACAGCCTGAAACCTTGAATTTGAACTTGTAGGGCAGGGCCGGCCGATGCATTTCATCGATAAAGTCGTTTATCAGTAACCGATGGATCTTATGTTCATTGGCACAGGATTGTTCACAGCGGCCTGAACCTACGCAGGATTGAGCGGTACGCATACAGGGACCTGCGCCACCCAGGTCAAATCCATACTCATTGATCTCGTTGAAGAAGCGTTGGGTATTCTCAGTGGTGGCGCCGATAAACATGATGTTGCCGGTTTGGCCGTGGAAGGTAACCAGGCCTGACCCGTACTTTTCCCAACTATCCGCCAGTTTCAGCAGAATTTCGGTGGTGTAGTAGTTGCCTGCCGGCGGTTGAACTCGCAGAGTGTGAAACTCCTTTGATTTCGGATATAAATCCCCTACCTCGGAGAAGCGGGGAATAATACCTCCACCGTAACCGTAGACGCTGACGGTGCCGCCCTTCCAGTAGCCTTTGCGGGTTTCATAGGAGTGCTCAAGTTGTCCCAGCAGATCATTCGTCATCTCATTGATCCGCTTATCTGGATGCTTATCCCGCAACCGTTTGATTCCAGTAACGAAACTCGGCCATACCCCCTCTTCAAGCTGATCAATCATCGGCGTTGCATGAATCTTCATCAAAAGCCTCACACTTGACAGGCAATAAGAATGCGAATCACTCTTATTACCAGACTAGCAGGTTTGCTGGAAGATTTTATATAACCAATGGGGTAGCGAGGGTGAGTTTGACCTTGCTCTACAGGGGGTTTAGTTGCACCCGGTCAGCCATATTATTGGCTTGAAAGTATCATCTGAATTTCGGACACGACCTCCTCTCACCCATTGTTTTTCAATATGCGGATTACTCTGGAAAAATGAGATCGGCCTTATCACCCATGGCCGTCCGCATCTCCTGGATCGATGGAGGGCGCGCCCAGATCATATCCTCCAACACGCCTCGGCAGGTCAGGCGCATGACCTCCGGCTGGATATCGGAACTGATCCACAGGTGTACGCCACGGAAAACCATCGGTACGCCGCCATCGAGCCCGGCCAGATTGAGACCCGCCACCAGCAGGGGGGCATCCAACATAACGACCTGCGCCATCTCCCGCTGTAGCCGACTGACGATGAACGACTCAGGTCGAATCTCCTGCGCATCCTCCGAGAGCGTTCGAATCTCAAAATTGCAGTTGGGAAGATAACGATCCATCTTCGCCTTGCTCACGACAGCACCACCCTGCAGATAGACACGGGTCTGCCCGGCAGGCACAAACAGGGACGCCTTAAGTACAATCGTGGTTCCCACCGGAGGCATCGCATAGACATCCGATTCACCCCCGCTAACCCTGTCGAAACCTGCGCAGCCCGCCAGCAATGACAGTGCAATTATGACAAATGACGTTTTCATTCAAACCCCCGTATCAGCCCAGTGTAGCCCAAAGGACTGAATCAACTTTAGCCCAACACACTGAAATAGCAGGCCAAATCCGGCAGATCGATCTCCCTCGGTTTGAGACGGATCGTCTCATTGAGCGCAGGTGCACTTTTCACCCTGACCTTGGTGTCCATACCGAGTTCAGGAATCATTACCGTTGCCCGTTCACCCTCTCTGGCAACGACTACCGCTTCACCCTGCCAATCCGGATTGTCGCGCAAAAAAACCAAACGCCAATGACTGTTGGAGAGACGTTCCGACTTACGGATTGCTGCACTGCCAACCTCTGCCAGCCCTATTCTCTCCGATATGGCGTGAATATCGAGTGGGTCCTCACCCCGCAGGTGGGCCCTAAGCTGCTGATGAGTCAGTAGATCAGAATAGCGTCTCAAGGGGCTGGTCGCCCGGATATAAAACGCCAGACCAAGACCTGAATGGGGCTCGGGTTGCGTCTTGACCTGGCTGGGCTTGAACTTCCTCCGGTAGGCGAACATGGCTGCCATCCCCTCAGGCGTCGACGGCTCATCAGGTGGCGCCTGGGTGGCAAAAGGTACCGGGATATCTTTATCGATACAGTATCGGCCCACCGCCTCCCCCGCCATCAGCATCAGATCCATCACCATCTCACGGCTAGCCAGCGGGGGCAGCGGCGTCACCCGGACGCCTGCGTTTTCAACCCTGATCTTCACCTCGGGCAGATTGATGAAGGCGGCGCCTGCTGCTGCACGACGTTTCCGGTAGATCTGTGCCTTGCGCTGCAATTCGGCAAAAGGCGCCTCAAGCAAACGCTGGTCAGCGTCCTGATAGCTTATTCGGGTCACTTTCAGGCGGGTGGGCTGAATCTCTATATCATCGATCTCTCCCGCATCGGAAAGCGAGAAACCGATCGACAGCGCCGGTGACTCATCCTCCAGCCCGAGCCCCAGTCGATGGGTCAAGCCGGGAGGCAACATGGATATGACCTGTTCCGGGATATAGAGATTAGCGCCGCGGTTACGTGCATCCAGATCCATCTCGCTATCGGGGGGCACCAGTGCGGCAACATCCGCCACATGCACCCAGATGCGCTCGCCGTCGAGACTGACGGCATCATCCGGATCCTGATTGCCCGCATCGTCGATGGCGTACGCAGGCAGGTGGGTCAGATCGAGCCGGGACTCATCCGGCAGCGTGGGTATCTCATATTCCGGGGTCTCCTGATTGATGCCGAAACGGCGCGGATAGGGGTTCTCGTTCTCGCTCCAGTAACCGGTCTTCACCAGCAGCCGGTGCGCATTGACCGGTGTCTCCTGAAAACCCAGCTCTTTGAGAATCCGGCTGTTGCTACGCGTCCCCAGGGCGAGGGCCTCCACCTCGCCCAGCAGCTTGCGATCCTCTTCCACCAGCTCGCCACGGTTGACCCGGTCGACAAAGGCAGTCCAGGCCGTCTCCGCTGCCGCTTTGGCCTCGCGCCGTTCCCGCTCTGCCTGCACTTCTGACGCCGGTCTGGGGGTGATGGCCTGAGGCTCTCCCGCAAAATAGAGACCATCCACCACCACTTCCCAGGCAGCCCAGGCAGTCGCCGGCGTGTATTCGTCAAACAGCAGTTCAGTAAATTCCTGAATCTCGGTGGTGCTCTCCTCCAGCAACTCCCAGTTCTCCTCGATCTCACCTGTCTGTGGAGTAAGATCCTTCAGACTGGTGAGAGGACCGGGGTGCAGCAGGACGATATCCTTGGTTCTGACACGCTTGGTTTTGCCCCCCTCCAACTCGATAGTGATCTTGTCGCTGACTTCAACCACTTTTGCGGGACGTATTTTATACAGGACCAGACTGCCTGCGGCGGGACTACTCATGCGGATTCCAATAGTGTTTGGTGGTGGTGTACGAAACCCCACCACAATGGGCGTTTCGTACCCCTGACGATGGGGTATGATACGCACAGAACAGGAGCAAACCCAGGAGTCCGTCCACACCATGAACACACAGTGGTCAGCATTCATGCAGTCACGCCCTGCCTCAGCCGTACAGCCCACCGCAGAGGCCTGCGTTTTGAACGATCTCTCCCACTTTGGCCTGTTGCGGGTCAGCGGAGAGGATGCAGAAGGTTTTCTGCAGGGTCAGATGACGAACGACATGCGCGAGGTCACCGCCGGGCACAGCAATCTCTGCGGTTGGTGTACGGCCAAGGGCCGTATGCTGGCAAATTACCGGGCATTACGTCAGGGTGACGACATTCTCCTGCAAACACCTGCCGGCAATATGGCTGAAAGCCTCAAACGACTGCAGATGTTTGTGATGAGATCCAAGGTCATTATCACTGATGCGAGTGACGAGCTGGTTCGTTTCGGACTCACCGGAAACTGTGCAGAGGCGCTTCTGCAACCCCATTTCGCCGGCCTTCCCGATGAGATAAACAGTGTGGTGGAGCAGAACAACCTCATCCTGATCCGCCTGTCTGGTGAGGTACCCCGCTTTGAGATTATCGGCCCGGTGGATGAATCGATCAGTCTCTGGGAGGCTTTGGAGTCCGGGACCACGATGGGTGATAGTCACTATTGGGCGCTGCAGAATATCCGGGCCGGAATTCCAACCATCTTTCCGGAGACCGCAGAGGCTTTCGTTCCCCAGATGACCAACATGCAGCTTATCGATGGCGTCAGCTTCACCAAAGGGTGCTACACCGGCCAGGAGGTGGTGGCGCGCATGCATTATCTGGGCAAACTCAAGCGCCGCATGTACCTGGCCCACGCTTCGGGAGATATTGAACCGAAACCGGGTGACGCGCTCTACGCAGCCGGCAGTCAGTCGCGCCAAGGCGCCGGCAAGGTCGTGGACGCACAAGCCGCTGACGGAGGATTCGACCTGCTGGTGGTTATCGAGGTCGCCAACGCGGAAAACGAAAAGATCACATTGGGTGAAACCGGGCCGGCACTGGAGATTCGTAATCTGCCTTATGAATTTACTTCAGAATCCGAGTAACCCTGCCGCTAACAGAGAGGAACTGACCACATCACCACGGGCCATGCGGCAACACATTGATCCGCAGTAACCACCGGGAATAACAAGACACGGACATGATTGACGAAAACGCCTTTCTAGACGCTATCTTCAAAGCCATCGACGAACATAGACTGACCCTGCCGACGCTACCGGAGGTTGCATTACGGGTCAGGGATGCGGTCGAAAGTGAAAACTCCACGGCCCAACAGATCGCCAATATCGTCGCCACCGACGCGGCCCTCTCCGCCCGCCTCCTACAGGTCGCCAACAGTCCGCTCTATCGTGGACGCAACCCTATCGACAACCTGCAGATGGCGGTAGCCAGGTTGGGTACACGGTTGGTGCGCAGCCTGGTGGTCAGCCTGATCATGCAGCAGATCTTCCAGGCCACCTGCGATATCCTCGACAAACGTTTTCGGCAGCTCTGGGAAGAGAGCGTACAGATTGCCGCCATCAGTAGAGTGTTGGCGCAGAATATCAAACACCTGGATAGAGAACAGGCGATGCTTGCAGGGCTGATCCACAATATTGGCGCCCTTCCTGTGTTGACCATGGCGGAACACTCTCCGGAATTGATCAGTGATCAGGAAGAGCTTGACCGTGTTATCGAGGCCCTGAGCCCCAAGATCGGCAAACGCATTCTCGACGACTGGGATTTTCCGGAATCCCTGATCAAGGTGCCGGCACACTTCCAGGATCTTGGTTATGACGGGGGTACACAGGCGGACTATGTCGACGTCGTCCTTGTCGCCCGTCTGCAGACCGTCTTAGGTAACGATCTTTCTCTGGCCGATAAGGATTGGGGCATCATCCCCGCCTTCGAAAAGGTGGGCCTGGAACCCGAGATCAACGTAGTGGATATCGAAGGGGTTGAAGAAGAGATAAAAGAGGTCGAAGTGATGTTTCTGGCCTAGTACTCTATCCAGGTGATAATTGAGGTAAAAGACCTAACCAAACACTATGCCGGTCTCAAGGCGGTGGATGGCATCAGCTTCACTATTCCCCGGGGCATCTGCCTTGGTCTGCTAGGTCCTAACGGCGCGGGAAAGACCACCACGGTAGAGATGCTGGAAGGCATTCTACGCCCCTCTTCCGGCACCATTCTCTACAAGGGCGCACCTTTGGGCGCCGAATTCCGTAACGAAGCGGGCATCATGTTTCAGCATACTGCCCTGCAGGAGCACATCACCGTCCGTGAGGTGCTGAAGCTCTTCCAGCAGTTTTATCCCCATACCCGATCTCTGGATGAGTTGATTGAGGTCTGCGCATTAGATGAGTTTCTCGAACGGGACACCCGCAAACTCTCCGGTGGCCAACGTCAGCGACTGTTGCTGGCGATTGCCCTGATCAATAACCCCGAGATCGTCTTCCTCGACGAACCCACGACCGGACTGGACCCCCAGTCGCGACGCAACCTCTGGGAACAGGTCAGACGGATCAAGGGGGAGAACAAGACCCTGGTACTCACCACTCACTATATGGAAGAGGCCTATGAACTCTGTGATGAGATCCTGATCATGGATCACGGCAAGATCATCGCCCGTGGCGTACCCCGGGAACTGCTTGCCGAACACTATAAAAATTCGATTCTTACCCTTCCCGCAGATGCGCTGCCGGCAGGCTTCAAACCTGACCCGGGATCCAGACTCCATCCACAGGGAAACCGGGTGGAGATTCTTTCCAGGGAGGTGAACACCAGCATCGAGCATCTGATCAAACACCAGATCTCATTGACCCATTTGCTGGTGCGCTCCCCCACCCTGGAAGACCTGTTCCTTGAATTGACCGGCCACTCTCTGCGAACCTGAACTATGTCACCACACCGTTTTCTCGCCCTTCTCAAGGCCCGCAATCAGGAGTTTCTGCGGGATCGCACCGCGCTTGGCTGGAACATCATCATGCCGGTGCTGATCGTCATCGGCTTCGCCTTTGCCTTTGGTTCCGAGGAACAGGATCTCTACAAAGTAGGCATCCAGGGAGACACAGCGGATAACTACAGACTGGAAACCTTTCTTACCACCCGCCATATCCAGTTTATTCCCATCGAATCACAGACAGATGCGGTCACCAAGGTGGACCGCCATCAACTGGATATGCTGATAGACATCCCAGGCAACCGCTATTGGATCAACAGCAGTTCGGCCAAGGGGTATATCCTGGAACGACTGCTGGACGACAGCGAACTGCAGAAAGAGTCGGTAAGCGGCAGGGAGATCCGCTACGTGGACTGGGTGATTCCCGGCGTACTGGGCATGAACATCATGTTCAGCTCCCTCTTCGGTGTCGGTTATGTGATCGTGCGGTACCGCAAGAACGGCGTCCTGAAAAGGCTCAGCGCGACGCCCCTGACAGCATTTGAATTCCTCCTGGCGCAGATCGTCTCCCGGCTGTTGATGATCGTCGCATTTACTACCCTGGTCTATATTGGCACCGATCTGCTTATCGGATTCCGCATGTATGGCTCCTACTGGCTGCTTCTAACGGTTCTCATCCTGGGCGGACTGAGCATGATCAGCGTCGGCCTGTTGATCGCGGCGCGCATGGCCAGCGAGGAGGCTGCCAACGGCCTGTTGAATCTGATCAGCTGGCCGATGATGCTGCTCTCCGGTGTCTGGTTCTCCCTGGAAGGTTCTCATCCACTGGTGCAGCAGTTAGCGCTTGCCCTGCCCCTGACCCATATGATCGACGCCGCCAGGGCGATCATGATCGACGGCGCAGGCCCGATAGAGATCTGGCACCAGCTCACCGCACTCACCGGCTTTAGTGTTATCTTTATCTGGATTGGGGCCAAAACCTTCCGTTGGGAGTAGTCACCATGGGTCATGGCGAGAAGGCGTTCATGCAGGAGGCGATAGATCTGGCGCGTCGCGGTGTGGAGCTGCATCATGGCGGCCCTTTCGGCGCAGTCGTTGTGCTGGATGGACGGATCATCGGCCGTGGCTGGAATCAGGTGGTCAATAACAACGACCCCACTGCCCATGCTGAGATCAATGCCATCCGCGAGGCCTGTGGGCAACAGGAGAGCATACATCTCAACGGAGCCACACTCTACGCCAGTTGTGAACCCTGCCCAATGTGCCTGAGTGCCGCCTACTGGGCACACATTCAAACCATCGTCTATGCGGCAGACGCCAATGATGCAGCCGGGATCGGTTTCTCCGACCAGTTTATTTGTCAGGAGCTGCAACGTCCCCCTGAAGAGAGGAAGATCCAATCCCGACAGCTGTTACGGGAAGAGAGTCTTGCTGTCTTCCAGTTGTGGAAAAAGGATGAACGGCGTTTCGACTATTAAGCACATGATTGCCGGTTCCGCTGCGCTTGAACCGGCCTACAATTCACCGTGAAAGTTAACGGGACAGCAGTGATAGACTCAGCATGTAGGCCCGATCAAGCGTAGCGGATCGGGCGCCCCGCCAACAGACGGATCGCGTCCCGATTGGTCCAGGAAGTGGCTAGCTGCGCCCCCTTCTCAAGCGTGGAAAGCCATCTGTAGGCCGTATGTTCCGTCGGATTCAGATGAGGGATGCGACGTGAATTGAGGGGCAGCGCAAACCAGTGTTCACGGTTGGTTCTGGCGTTAGGCGCATAGCGGGCGCGCCAGGGGGTGATGATCGGAAACTCCACTTGGTGATGTAAATCGATCAGCGCACAGCCCTCCATCAACCTCGTCTCCTCGTAGAGTTCCCTGCGCGCCGCCTGCAAAGGGGATTCGCCCCAGCGCAGGCTGCCGGTAACCGACTGCCAGAAATCATCGGGGCTTTTGCGGCGCAGCATCAGCACCTCGCCGGCGGGAGTGTAGACCACCACCAGCACCGACTCGGGACGTTTGTATCGCCTGTTGGTCATCTGGATTCAAATCCGTAGGTCGGATTAGTGCAGCGTAATCCGACAATGCACTTGATTAACCTGCTCAGGAGGCCTCTTCACTCTGGGGTTTGCGCACCCGGATCGAGAGTTCACGCAGTTGCGCCATACTCACTTCCGAAGGCGCAGAGGTCAACTGGCAGGCAGCGGACTGGGTCTTGGGGAAGGCCATCACGTCGCGGATCGATTTCGAACCCGTCAGCAACATCACCAGCCGGTCGAGACCGAAAGCGAGCCCACCGTGGGGCGGGCAACCATATTTCAACGCATTGAGCAGGAAGCCGAACTTCTCCTGAGCCTCCTCTTCGCCGATCTCCAACAGTTTGAAGATTTTCTGCTGCAGCTCCTCGCTGTGAATACGAATCGAGCCGCCGCCCAGCTCCGTCCCATTGATGACCATGTCGTAAGCTCGGGACTTGCATTTGCCGGGATCACTCTCCAGCAGATCGACCTGGTCATCCTTCGGCGAGGTAAAGGGGTGATGCAGTGGATTCCAGCGGTTGTGCTGATCGTCCCACTCGAACATGGGAAAATCCACCACCCACAGAGGCCGCCAGGCGCCCTCCATCAGACCCAGATCCTCACCAACCTTGACTCGCAGGGCTCCCAGGGCCTCATTGACCACATGCGTCTTGTCGGCGCCAAAGAAGATCAGGTCGCCATCTTTGGCGCCGGTGCGTTCCAGGATGCCATCTACCGCACTGTCCGGCAGAAACTTCAGAATCGGTGACTGTAGCCCATCGCGCCCCTTGGCCAGTTCATTGATCTTGATATAGGCAAGACCTTTGGCGCCATAGATACCGACGAATTTGGTATATCCGTCGATCTTCTTGCGGCTCAGAGAGCTGCCACCAGGCACATGCAGCGCGGCGACACGGCCGTGGGGATCCTTCGCCGGTCCGGAGAAGACCTTGAACTCCACCTCCTGCATCAGATCCTGCAGATCGACCAACTCCAGGGGAACCCGCAAGTCGGGACAGTCGGAGCCATAACGATCCATCGCCTCATCGTAGGTCATGCGTGGGAAAGGGTTCGGCAGATCGACGTCGAGGATCTCTTTATAGAGCTGGCGGATCATCTCCTCGTTCAGCTCAATGATCTCATTCTCGTCCATGAACGAGGTCTCGATGTCGAGCTGAGTAAATTCTGGCTGACGGTCGGCACGCAGGTCTTCGTCGCGGAAGCAGCGCACGATCTGGTAGTAACGGTCCATCCCAGACATCATCAACAACTGTTTGAAGAGCTGGGGTGACTGGGGCAGCGCAAAGAACTCACCGGGATGGGTCCGGCTGGGCACCAAGTAGTCCCGCGCACCTTCAGGGGTCGCTTTGGTCAGCATCGGGGTCTCTATATCAAGAAACCCCCGGTCATCAAGAAAACGGCGCAGCACCTGAGTCGTCCTTGCCCGGATGCGGATCTTCTCCTGCATCTCGGGGCGGCGCAGATCGATGTAGCGATAGCGCAGGCGAATCTCTTCGGAGGCCTTTTCGTGCTCATCAAGCTGGAACGGAGGAGTATCAGACTTGTTCAGTACCTCCAATTCCAGTCCCAGCACTTCCACCTCGCCGGTGGGCATGTCCGGATTGACAGTACCTTCCGGCCGCGCACGCACACGGCCTTTCACCCGCAGGACAAACTCATTGCGCACATGCTCAGCGGCGGAAAAAACCTCCGGCAGGTCGGGATCGTAGACCACCTGCACCAACCCCTCGCGGTCACGTATGTCGATGAAGATCACCCCACCATGATCCCGGCGGCGGTGAACCCAACCGCAAAGTTCCACTTCCTGATCGATATGAGAGCTGTTGAGCTGTCCGCAATAATGGCTGCGCATGGGAGGATTGTCCTGTAAAAAACGCCCGGTAAAAAGCGGGAATGTTACGGCCTGGCTCCGGCCTGTGCAACCCGGAAGTCTTCTATGCAGACTCTGGAGCGTCCGTTGGTTGGTGGTCCGGCACCACTGCCCCCATGGAGAGCAGTATTTTGAGGCCGTCATCAACGCTCATATCAAGCTCCTGCACGTCCTCCCGAGGCACCATGACAAAGTAGCCACCGGTGGGATTGGGCGTGGTGGGGATATAGACGTTGATCACGTCGCGCCCGGTCTTCTTCTGAGCTTCACCCTGATCGGTGCCGGTTTGGAAGGCCAGTGTCCAGAGGCCACGACGGGGAAATTCGACCAACAGCACCTTCCGGAACGACTGACCGCCATCGGAAAGCATGGTCTCCACCAGTTGCTTCACCGCAGAGTAGACGGAACGCACCAGGGGAATCCGCGCCAACACCCGTTCCCACAGACTGACCAGTTTACGACCAAACAGATTGGCTGCCACCAGTCCGGTGAACAGCAGGATAACCAGGGTGAGCACCACCCCCAGGCCGGGAATGGCAAAACCAAGCAGGTTTTCAGGCCGATATGCCTGCGGTACCAGCAGCAGACTGTTGTCCATCCAGCGGACCAACAATCTGACAACGAAGAAAGTGGCGCCCAGCGGCAGCCAGACCAGCAGACCGGCAACCAGATAGCGTCTTAGTTGAACCATAAGAGGGGTCAGTTACAGCAGGAACCACCGCCACAGGAGGGTTTGGAATCCTTCTTGCCGGTATCGTGAATATTCTTTTTCTTGCCGCTCTTGAAGTCGGTTTCGTACCAACCGCCGCCCTTGAGACGGAAACTCGCAGCAGAGATCAGTTTTTTCAGGTCCGGTTTATCGCACTCGCTGCACACAGTCAGCGGCGCATCGCTCATCTTTTGCAGCGCTTCAAATTCGTGCCCACAGGAATCACAGCGATATTCGTAGATCGGCATGGCAGGTGTCCTCGTAATTTCGTGTCTGCCGTCCGGCAGAAGCAGGCGGCATTTAATTGCGGGGAATTCTACCACACCTTGAAGGAGCATCTGATCTATTCGTGAACTCGCATCTTGAAGCCAAAATCCGCTGCTTATTCCAGCCCAAATTCACCATTATCAGTCTCTTCCTCAGCCCGTGTCTCCTCCCGGATGGACTCCAGCAGACGCACTATGCGGGCATGATCCTCTTCCGGTTGGCCGAAGCGGAAGTAACGTTCCGCCAACTCAGCCAACCGTTCCAACCGCTCATTGCGGTGTTCCAGATAGAGCAGGTATCTGCCGACAGCATCACCAGTGTCTTCCCCACCAAGCAGTCCATGGGCGGCCTCCAGGGCTAGGGAGATATCCTCGTTTGTTGGTTTTTTCACTCATCCTCCAGCCGTTCCCGATCCTCCCGTTGTTGGCGCAACACTGCAGCCTGACGACGCAGGATATGCCTGATCAGAGCATCTCTGTCCGCATCGCGAATATGAGAAAAATTGACTCGCAGGTTCCACGGAAAATCGGCATCATCCGGCGCCGCTTCACTTCCCACCACCTCACCATAGATAAGAACACCGGTAAACGACGGCAGTAGCAGCATCTTGATCTCAAGCTGAGTACTGATTTCGAGGGACTCGGTAGTGCACAAAGACATACCACCCGCGCTAAGATTGATTGGTTTTGCGGGCTGTTCCGTCAGGTCAATCTCATCCGCCAGAAAACTCTGTCCCAGCAGCTCGACTTTTTTATCCAACGCCTTGAGGTAATCGGCCACGTCAGGATCTTTCTGCTCGATACGATGCAAAGATGCCGAAAGGTGCTGGCTTAACGCCTGCAAACGCGTCATTACTGTGAAGCTGCTGCTGACACTGTTGTCGAGTTTCTCCAACCGCAACGATAACTCGACACTGTCTACAATACGGTAACTCAACTGAATCGAGTCATCGATACGAAAAAATTCACGGCGATCCGCCTGATCACCTGCTTGCTCTTCAATGACCATTGGTCACGTTTCCCCGGGGCTGTACTGACCCCTAATCTTGGCTAGTGGGCTCCGGCTCGGAGTCGGTTCAGCTACAGCTCCAACATTATCCTGAGACATTGAGAACCTCCCCGCTCTCCTCATCCTGTCCACGTTCAATAACCAACTCAACACGCCGGTTCTTCGCACGATTTTCCCTGGAATCATTGGGTGCCAAAGGATTGGAATCCGCATGTCCCTCAATCAAGACTCGGGCAGGATCCAGATCGGAATTACTCAACATAGCATGGACCACGGTTACCGCACGCGCCGACGAGAGTTCCCAGTTTGAACGGAAGCGTTGGGTGGAGATAGGTATGTTGTCAGTATGTCCAGCCACCACGATATTCCCAGGAGTTTGCGCCACGACATCGGTGATTCGTGTGATGACATCAAAAAAATCAGGGTTCAGGCTGGCTCGACCGGAGGGAAACGACCCCTTCTCCTGAATCCGGATGATGATCTTGGTCTGCTCGGTCTCGACCTCAAGCATGCCCTCCTCAATCTCCTCCTTCAGCATCTCTGCCAGCTCTTCAGCCTGCTGCTCGACCTCCGCCTCAAGCTGCGCCTGCATCGCGGCCTTCATCGCCTCATCCACCTCGATCTCATCGGCACTCTGCTGGCCGTCGTGAACGTCAAGGTTATCCCTGGTGTCATCCGTCGTCTGCTGCCGGATCTCCTCCATGAGTGTCTCTTCCGGCTTGCCGGGACTGAACTCCTGCTTGATAACGCTGGTACCTTTCACGATCTCATTGGTGGGAATCTCTCTCTGGACACCGAAGGCATCCTTCATCGACTCAGCCATCTTCTTGAAACGGATGGCGTCCATCTCCGCAAAAGAGAGCAGCAGGACAAAGAAGCACATCAACAGGGACATCAGGTCTGCAAAGGTTGCCAGCCAGGCGGGAAGACCCTCTTCACATTTTGGGCAATCGTCAGCCATCTTGATTGACCCCGTTAATCACTATCGCCGGTAGGACGTTTGCCGGAGGGTGGAATGGTACTGAGCAATTGTTCAGGACCTGGGGTTTCATGCCCTCACGAATACCGGAAATCGTTTCGTGATCAGGACTTGTTGGTCTTTTCCATGGCACTGGAGCGGGCCAGTTTGTCGGCCATCGGCTGAGGCGAAGACGTTGGCGATGACGCGCCATACACAGAGTAGTCAACAGTGCAACGGCCATTGCCGGGCCAATACTGGCCGGGTCCGACGCGTATTCACCAACATCTGCACCAAGCCGATAAGCGTACCAATCATGCCATCGCCGGAATACATGACCGCCATATTTTTGAACATGGTCTGTCCGATTTCGTGACGCTCAATGGTCAGGTTGATATCTTTGGGTAGTTTATTGACCAGCGGGTCATGACCATCGACACACAACCCCAATACCCCGCTCTAAAATCGTTGCTGATCTCCTGGCCCTCGAATTGCCAACAAACCATTTTACATTACAATATCAGCCAGTTCAACTGCCTCTTCGATCAGTTTTTGGATCATCGGTTTTAATCAAGACTCGCAGGATCCAGATCGAAATTATCAAACATAGCATGACCACGGTTACCGCATCGCGCCGACGAGAGTTCCCAGTTTGAACGGAAGCGTTGGGTGAGATAGGTATGTTGTCAGCAAACCAGCTACCACGATATTCCCAGGAGTTTGCGCCACGATATCGGTGACCTGTGTGAGACATCAAAAATCAGGGTTCAGGCTGGCTCGACCGGAGGGAAACGACCTCTCCTGAATCCGATGATGATTTTGGTCTGCTCGGCTTCGACCTCAAGCATGCCTCTCAATCTCCTCCTTCAGTAGCCCTGCCAGCTCTTCAGCCTGCTGCTCGACCTCCGCCTCAATCTGCGCCAGCATCGCGGCTTTCATCGCTTCATCCACCTCGATCTCATCGGCACTCTGCTGGCCGTCGTGAACGTCAAGGTTGTCCCTGGTGTCATCCGTCGTCTGCTGCCGGATCTCCTTCATGAGTGTCTCCTTCCGGCTTGCCGGACTGAACTCCTGCTTGATAACGCTGGTACCTTTCACGATCTCATTGGTGGGAATCTCTCTCTGGACGCCGAAGGCATCCTTCATCGACTCAGCCATCTTTTTGAAACGGATAGCATCCATCTCCGCAAAAGAGAGCAGCAGGACAAAGAAGCACATCAACAGGGACATCAGGTCTGCAAAGGTTGCAAGCCAGGCGGGAAGACCCTCTTCACATTTTGGGCAATCGTCAGCCATCTTGATTGACCCCGTTAATCGCTATCGCCGGTAGGACGTTTGCTGGAGGGTAGATAGGTACTGAGCAATTGTTCCAGGACCCTGGGGTTCATGCCCTCCTGAATACCGGAAATCGTTTCGATGATTAGGGACTTGTTGGTCTTTTCCATGGCGCTGGAGCGGGCCAGTTTGTCGGCCATCGGCTGAGCGAAGACGTTGGCGATGACCGCGCCATACAGAGTAGTCAGCAGTGCAACGGCCATTGCCGGGCCAATACTGGCCGGGTCCGACATATTCGCCAACATCTGCACCAAGCCGATAAGCGTACCAATCATGCCCATCGCCGGGGCCATGACCGCCATATTTTTGAACATGGTCTGTCCGATTTCGTGACGCTCAATGGTCAGGTTGATATCTTTGGAGAGCAGTTTATTGACCAGCGAAGGGTCATGACCATCGACACATAACCCAATACCCCGCTCTAAAAAATCGTTGCTGATCTCCTGGCCCTCCAGTGCCAACAAACCATTTTTACGTGCAATATCAGCCAGTTCAACTGCCTCTTCGATCAGTTTTTTTGGATCATCGGTTTTGTAGAAAAAGGCCTTCATACCCATTCCGAAGGAACCCAGGAAATCACCCAGAGAGACCTGCATCAACGTCACCATGAAGGTGCCACCCACCACGATCAGGATTGATGGGACATTGACAAACAGCATCACATCACCGCCCGTGGCGATGGCCGCGATGATTATGCCGAGTCCTCCAAGTAAACCTACCAGTGTCGCAATATCCACCTAATTTACTCTCCGCATTCCAACACTGCGCCAGTGCATCTGTATTTGTATGATTGTGTTTGGCCTGATTGTCATCATTTTTGATTGTTCAAGCGCATATTCCATGATCAAATTCCGACTCGCTAAAGGTAGCGGTCAATGCCCGGGAAACTTTAATTTCCCAAAGAAAAACATTCCGCCCGCATTTTTGCTCGATTTTGCGCAACCCCACCTCAGGGCTTAGGCTAAAAAGATGTCAGAAAAGAAAAACATATTGATCACCGGCTGCTCCAGCGGTATCGGACACTGTGTGGCCCTCGGCCTGAAGTCGCGGGGATATCGTGTAATCGCCACCGCCCGAAAAGAGAAGGATGTGGAACAATTGAGGGAACAGGGGCTGGACGCGCTGCAACTGGATCTGGACGACTCTGAGAGCATTGCGCAGGCGGTCGAGCAAGCACTGGAACTCTGTGGTGGCAGACTATACGCCCTGTTCAATAATGGCGCCTACGGACAGCCCGGCGCGGTGGAAGACCTGACCCGGGATGTGCTGCGCGCCCAATTCGAAACCAACCTTTTCGGCTGGCACGAACTGACCTGCCTGCTGCTGCCGGCCATGCGCCGCCAGAAAGAGGGAAGGATCATCCAGAACAGCTCGGTACTTGGGCTGGTCGCACTGCCCTATCGGGGTGCCTACAATGCCAGCAAATATGCCCTCGAGGGACTCACCGATACCCTGCGCATGGAACTGCAAGGCAGCGGCATTCATGTATCCCTGATCGAACCAGGCCCGGTGAAGAGCCACTTCCGGGCCAATGCCCACAGGATGTGGAAGAGGAACATCGATAGCGAGCACTCAGTCCACAAGGCGAATTACCTCGCCATGGCAGCAAGACTGGAGAAAGAAGGCCCTGCCGTGCCATTCACCCTGCCGCCGGAGGCCGTATTGAAAAAGGTGATCCATGCGCTCGAATCCCCCAGACCCAGAGCCCGTTACTATGTCACCTTCCCCACTTACCTTTTTGGCACACTCAAACGGCTGTTAAGCACACGCGGCATGGATTGGGTGTTGGGCAGAGTCTCAGGGGGCGGTGGCAGGTGACAAGCGTAAGGCGAAGCAAGTATGTGTCAGGGCCAACCGAATGCAAACACTTTTTCCACACGGAATACAGGTAGGCCCGATCAAGCGCAGCGGATCGGGCGCTCAGGACTTAGCAGAGCTTTGAAGTTGCCGGTTCCGCTACGCTTGAACCCGCCTACATGCTCCAACGATGGTAACGACAACGTTCGGCCTTTCCTGTGGCACTGTTTCCTTTTTCCTTTAGCCTTTAACCTTTAACCTTTCGCCTTTAACCTGCATTACCTGGCCGGCTAGGCGTTGTTGTGCAGATCAAGTATGGAACGGCCCGCCGCATCCTCTTCGCTTTTCGCACTGTCATTACGCAGCAACTCCAGCTGCTCCAGATAACTCTCGCTGACATCGCCGGTAACATAGTCGCCGTTGAAAACCGAGGTATCGAAGCGAGTAATATCGGTCTTGCCCTTCTTCTGCACGGCATTGATGAGATCATCAAGATCCTGATAGATCAGTCTGTCAGCACCAATATATTCACGCACCTCTTCTTCTGTCCTGCCGTGAGCCACCAGCTCAGTGGCTGAAGGCATGTCGATGCCATAGACATTGGGGAAACGTATGGCCGGTGCGGCGGAGGCAAAATAGACCTTTTTCGCGCCGGCCTCCCTTGCCATCAGCACGATCTGCTGCGAAGTCGTTCCGCGCACGATGGAGTCGTCCACCAGCAAGACGTTTTTACCCGTGAATTCCAGATCGATGGCATTGAGTTTCTGCCGCACCGATTTTTTGCGTACGGTCTGTCCCGGCATGATGAAGGTCCGGCCGATGTATCGGTTCTTGATAAACCCCTCGGTGTAGCGAACATTGAGCTTTCCTGCCAGGGAGAGCGCCGCAGTACGACTGGTGTCAGGAATCGGGATCACTACATCGATATCGTGATCGGGCCACTCCCGCTCGATCTTCTTCGCCAGTTTTTGTCCCATCCTTGAACGGGCCTTGTGCACGAAGACATTGTCGATGATCGAATCAGGCCGGGCAAAATAGACAAACTCGAAAATACAGGGTGAACGCATGGGATTGGCGGCACACTGCTGTGAGTAGAGCTGACCGTCATGACTGATAAAGATCGCCTCACCTGGATCCAGATCCCGCACCCTTTCAAAACCCAGTGAATCCAGTGCGACGCTCTCAGAGGCAACCATATATTCCGTTCCCCGGTCGGACTCGCGGCGTCCATAGACCACCGGACGGATACCATAAGGGTCACGGAAAGCGATGATACCGAATCCAGGTATCATCGCGACACTGGCATACCCGCCACGACAACGACGATGCACACCGGCCACCGCACGAAAAACATCTTCCGGAGCGATGCGCAGTTTATTCTGCGCCTGTAATTCATGGGCAAAGATATTAAGTAAAATCTCCGAATCGGAGGAGGTATTGATGTGGCGCAGATCCTCACGAAACAGGTCTTGTTTCAGCTCTTCCGCATTGGTCAGGTTACCGTTATGGGCCAGAGTGATGCCGTAGGGGGAGTTGACATAAAAAGGCTGCGCTTCTGCAGATGATGAACATCCAGCGGTTGGATAGCGCACATGGCCCAGACCCATATTGCCCCGCAATTTGATCATGTGACTCGTGCGAAAGACATCGCTCGCCAGGCCATTGCCCTTGCGCAGGTGCAGTTTGCCACCCTCGCAGGTCACTATACCGGCAGCATCCTGACCTCGATGCTGCAGCACCATCAAAGCATCGTAGAGTGACTGGTTAACCGCCGTTTTGCAGACAAGTCCAACTATGCCGCACATTTCCGGGTCTCCAAAGGCTTGATCTGCTCGAACAGGTGAGGAGAAAAGTGTATCGATACGCCGTTATTCATGCGGGACACACCGTCAATAGCGAAAATTACTTGCGATGTCGCTGGGCAGAAACTCCCTTAACCAGAGCGCAATCTCTTGGAAATAGGGGATCAGCTGTGATTCACGCCACCAGGGGTCATTCGGCATAGGTGTCAATCCGGCAAGCAGCACCAATATGGCTACAACAACAACACCCCTTGCCGCGCCGAAAAAGACGCCGATCAAGCGATCTGTGCCGGATAGCCCGGTACTGTCGACCAACAGACCCATAAAACGGTTAACCAGACCACCGACTATCAGGGTGGCCAACAATAGCAAACCGTAGGAGACACCCAGGCGTATCGAGGGGAGATCTATCCAGGGTACTAAATATTCGGCAACCGGCCGAAAAAAGAACCAGGCCACCCAGAATCCTGCCACCCAGGTCACAAGAGAGAGTGCTTCACCTATAAAACCACGCACCAAACTGATGATGGACGAGAGGAGAATGATTCCGATGATGAGGATATCGATCCAGGACATAGGCAAGAAAGAGTCAGTGGCGCCGGAAATTCATCTGGATTTTACAACAAGCATGGGGCAGTTGCGAATTATTCAAAAGCCCACGAAAAGTGGCCGCCTCTCACAAAATCGCTACTTGTCAGAACGAAAAAACCCTGCTGCAACAATGCAGCAGGGTTTGATCTGGTGGAGCCAGGCGGGATCGAACCGCCGACCTCAACACTGCCAGTGTTGCGCTCTCCCAGCTGAGCTATGGCCCCGAAGAGAGGCGCATGTTAGGACAAGAATTAAGGTTTGTCCACCGGTTTTTTAACCCGATCTGCTATTTCAAGTCACCCACTGAATCGATGACCGAAGGAGAGCGAAAACGCTCTAGCTTTTTTGCCCTCGGGAAAGTTTTACTGCAGATACATCACCCACAACAAAGTAGCCGCACTCACGGCTGCCATTACCACCAAGGCGACTGTGATACAGGATGTACAAACGTTACCAAATAACTGCAAGCTTTTTTCACTCATGACTATCCTCCAGAAATCTTTATGTAGACAGCGAAACAGATTGTCCGTCGCTGCAAAAAATCAGCATTCAAAACCGAGGAGCTGTTTGCAGTCAGGCTGCAAAAGATTTTGTTACTGCTCCCACTTGCTTAGAGTAAATAGCAGAATCACATAACGGTTTCAAGGATAAAGATACAGGTATCTCTTTTTTGTGTTTCTTTTTATCTGACAATCACTTAGGGGCATTAGGGAAACCACCCATAGGCCACCTGGAAACACCTCAGTTAAAGACAGAGACCGCCGGAGCGCAAAGATTGCCGGGACGAAGACTAAAGTATCTTGTCTTCATAGGGCTTCTCAGCTTTTGCCTGTTGTTCAATCTTCGCCCAGGAATCGCGGAGTGTAACGGTGCGATTGAACACCAGCTTATCAGCTGTAGAGTCTCCATTATCCATGCAGAAGTAACCCTCGCGCTCAAACTGGAAACGCTCCCCCGGCTTGGCTTCTCCCAGGAGCGGCTCAAGATAGCAGTCGGTCAAGGTCCGCAAAGAGTCGGGATTGAGATTGTCGGTGAATAAGCCACCCTCCTCCACTGAGTCAGGATTGGGCTTGGAAAAAAGTCTGTCGTAGAGGCGCACCTCGCCCTTGACACCCAAACTGGCAGATACCCAGTGGACCACGCCCCGGACCTTGCGTCCCTCTGGATTCTTGCCAAGCGTCTCCGGGTCGTAGCTGCAGCGCAACTCGACGATATCACCCTGGTTGTTCTTGATTACCTCTTCGCATTTGACCACATAAGCGTTGCGCAGTCGCACCTCACCGCCCATCACCAAACGCTTGTACTTCTTGTTGGCAGACTCGCGAAAATCCGCCTGGTCGATATAGACCTCGCGGGTGAAATGGATGGTGCGAGTTCCCTTACTCTCATCCTTGGGGTGGTTGGCTGCCTGCAGCGCCTCCTCTTCACCCTCGGGAAAGTTCTCGATCACCATCTTCAGAGGATGCATCACCGCCATGCGACGCGGGGCATTTTTATCCAGATCCTCGCGGATACAGTTCTCCAACACCCCCATTTCGACCAGATTGTCTGACTTGGTAACACCGATGCGTGCGCAGAAATCCCGAATCGAGGCGGCGGTATATCCCCGCCGCCGTAGCCCGGCAATCGTTGGCATCCGCGGATCGTTCCAGCCCTCCACATACCCCTCATCCGCCAGTTGAGTCAGTTTCCGCTTGCTCATCACCGTATATTCCAGGTTGAGCCGGGAGAACTCGATCTGCTGCGGCTGATTGGAGATGGTGATATTTTCCAGCACCCAATCGTAGAGTGGGCGGTGATCCTCGAACTCCAGGGTACAGAGTGAATGGGTAATCCCTTCAAGCGCATCGGAGATCGGGTGGGTAAAGTCATACATGGGGTAGAGACACCAGGCCTCACCGGTCTGGTGGTGTACCACCCCATGACGAATGCGATAGAGCGTCGGATCACGCATGTTCATGTTGGGCGAGGCCATATCGATCTTCGCGCGTAACACCTTCTCACCGTCGGCGAACTCCCCCGCTTTCATACGCGAGAAGAGATCCAGGTTCTCCTCCACCGAGCGGGCGCGGTAAGGGCTCTCCCTGCCCGGTTCTTTGAGGGTTCCCCGATAGGCGCGCATCTCATCGGCATCGAGATCACAGACATAGGCCTTGCCCGTATTGATCAACTCAACCGCAAAATCAGCGAGCCGATCGAAGTAATCGGAGGCGTAGAAGAGTCGATCCTGCCAGTCGAAACCCAGCCAGCGCACATCTTCCTGAATGCTCTCCACGAATTCGACATTCTCCTTGTGGGGATTGGTATCGTCGAAACGCAGGTTGCACAGACCGCCTGGATAGTCCTCGGCAATACCGAAATTGAGCGCAATCGACTTGGCATGACCGATATGCAGATATCCATTGGGTTCCGGTGGAAAGCGGGTATGTACCCTGCTCCCGTTTTTCCCCTGAGCCAGATCCTGATCGATAATCTGACGGATAAAATTGGTGGGTGCAGGTGTCTCTGAACTACTCATCGTCTCTCTATCCCTCAGGTCTGGGCTTCACGCCGCCGAATATACTCCAGCGCCATATCGATGCGCCGCAAGGTCGCTGCTTTGCCGGCCAGATACAGGGTTACGTCGATCCCCGGCGATGCAGCCCGACCGACGACCGCAACCCTTAGCGGTTGGGCGACCTTACCCATCTTCACCTCAAGGGTCTCGGATACCTGTTGCACCTGCTCATGCAGAGCCTCCGGGGTCCAATCCTGCAACCCCTCCAGTGCTTCACGTATCTTTTCCAATGGTTCCCGGGCAGCGAGCCGCAGGTGCTTTTTAGCGGCCTTCTCATCAAACGCTTCAAAGTCCAGATAGCAGAAGGCACTGATATCCGCCATCTCCACCAACCTGGGCTGATTCCTTCATATCTAATGGTCTTTCATTTCAACAACACCGATTGGTAATCTAGTACCCTGACTTCGCGACATGCTTGAAGTGACGACAGGGCGCCAGTCCTGCTCCAGACCTTTGTTGTATCGGCAACCGTTTTTGCCAGGGGATTCATAGCAGTTGCAGACTGGTGAGCGTGGCAGACAGGCGAGGGGTTGGCCATGAAGGTCGGGCCATAAAGTTATATCCGGATCTCCTTACGATGGCGCCGCTGACTTCCTGGTGGCTGGCGAGCCGCCAGCGTCATATAACCACCGGTCAGTGATTTGCCGGAGACAGAGGATATCCGGCGAGATAGAATGCTCGCAGGCTGAACATTTGCCTGTGCCTGAAAACTGGTGGCGATCTCATCGAGGATGAGCAGCGCCGCGGCTGGTCGCTAACAATGCCCTTTGGTTTTATGTAAATAGTCGGCGAGTAGAAATTGCCGCCGGCGCCCTGCACGGATCGGTCAAAATCAAAGCGTAATCTTTTCATGATTTTACCAGGATCGTCGGCCAACGGCGCAATATCCTCCGTTGTGCAGGGTTTGCCAAAACGACATGCCGGACGCTCCACGAAAAACTGCTGTGCCAGTGTTTCACTGAAGAGGTTGCATGGTAATCCGTCGCAGACCGATATGGCGCCACTCGTATTTCACTTTGATAGCCGTGACGTAGCCAGAAACGCTTTCGTTTTCTCTTACCCTGGCGTGCCATTGACGCGCCATCTTCGCTGGCAACTTCGGTTGGAGAGGACGGAACCCGAGTCGGCGAAGAAGACCGATTGCAGCGGTTCAGGTGTGATTGCCACCAGTTTTTCCGCCAGTTCGACCGCAGGCTGGTGAGTAAGACCACCGAACATGACGTGGGACATTGATGCCATCTGCCGTTGCAGTGCGGCGTTTATCTGTGGGTGGTTGTAGCCGTGGATGGCGCACCACCAGGATGACATGCCGTCGATCAGTTCCCGGCCATCGCACAGACGCAGTCGTACACCCTGAGCTGATTCGACGGCATAGATGGGCAGGTCGGCACCGATGGCGCTGTAGGGGTGCCAGACGATCTTGCGATCCAGTGCGATCAATTGTTCCTGCTGCATAGTGGGATCCGGGTTACTTGCCGCAGCAGTGTAGGAACTGGCCAGCATCGAAAGGACCAGGGAGGATAACAGGAGTTTCCTCAGCGGAGATCTGTGGTGTTGGGATCCGGAACACCTTGCGGTGCCCCGGATCTGCGTTTCATCAAAGCAGGTTTGATAGAGCGCCTTTCAGGCGTGCCTTATTTGATTTTTACACTATGAGTGCCGCTGCCGCCCTTATTGTCACTCCATGAGATCTCGATGGAGTCACCCTTGGCGCCACCAGCGAACTTGAATGACACATAGGGGTTTTTGGAAACACCGCCGCTCCAGTCTGCGGTCAGTACAGTTGCACCGTTGTGCTTGCAGACGACTTCCTGGATGTAGTGGGCTGGGATCAGCTTGCCGGTTTTCTTGTCCTTGCGGCCGCCAGTCTCCATAGGATGGGTCATCAGTGCCTTTACAGTAGTGACGCCTTTCTTGGCCTTGGCGCGGATCTTAATGCTAGATTTTGCCATGTTCAGTTTACCTCTAGAATATTCGGGTCGTTTTTGTCCGGGGGTTGATTAACCGCCGCAACCGCCGATGGTGACTTTTACGCTCTTGCTGGCACTGTAAAGTTTGCCGCCAGCCTTGACGACACCGATGACATCACCGGTCTTGCCCATCTTGATGCGGGTGGAGACGAAGCCCATCGCGCTACCTGACAGGTTGAAAGAGGCAATCAGGGGAACCGGATTGGCAGAGGCGATGATGGCTATCGATTCGATGCCTTCCATGGAAGACTCGACGGTGATCGGTACAACAGCGCCGTTTTCCGCGATATCCGGGGCCTTTATCTTGATCTTGTCGGTAGTGGTGGTATCGCCAGAACCCATCAGTGCATTTAGCGCATCGGGAATCGATTTGGCTTCGAAAGCGGCTTTAGGCCATGCAGCCAGCACCTGCTGGGGCATCAGCAGGCCGGCGCCTGCAGCAACACCGACCGCGCTAGCGGCCAAAGATCCTTTAAGGAAGATCCTGCGTTTCATGTCAGTACTCATCAAATACTCTCCAGATTGAGAATAGGTTGTTTCAAAGGGTGTAAAAAAAATCGACTACTTTATCGATATCACATTCCGACAGAATCTTGTGTCTCCCAAGCGGCGGCATCCGATTGTCGGGATTATTTTTTTGTTGCATCCCGGATTTGAGCTCGAAGCTCTTTTTTATCCGGGTTAGCGGCCTTTGATGGCGATCAGAGGGGACCTATGTCACCCGGGCTGAACCCATCATCAATCATATGGCAGGCAAGACAGTTACTTCGCTCTCTGTCGAAGGCAATCTTCTTGCCTTCGGCAATATTTGAAATATCCGTTGCATGGACAGATGAAATTGCAGTAAGTCCGCTAAGCAGTACACATGGAGGAGACAGCAAAGGCTGTTTGAGCTGCGGTTACCCGCATTCAATCCTCCTGGTTCCACACACAAAGCAGCGCTCATTATAATATCTATATCGGTGCGCTTACTTAATACCCTTAACAGGTAGGCCGTTAGAATACCGAAATGCCGGGCTATGGCAAGCAAAAATTGCCTATCTATTAGCAATTTATAATGTTTCTGGCGCTACTTCTCCTAGCGCTGCTTGGGTTTCCTTGTGTGGGTGGCTTGGGTTTAGTTGATCTCTCCTTGGGGTAAACCGTAATCCCTGTTTTTTTGTTAGGTTAAAAGTCGTCACTTCTTTTGCTTTGTATCTTCGAGCTTTTTCAGTGCTTTGAGTTCCCTGAGTCTGGCCTCAATTTGTGAAGACTGATAAAAATCCTGCGTCTCCTTCTGTTTCAGGGCGATATCCAACTGCTGAATTGCGGCACCCAGCTTGCCTTCAGCGACATAGGCTTCCGCAAGCAGTCGGTGTGACTGGGCGCTGTTTTTCAGCTTTTCCTCCGCTTTTGCAAGCAGGCGAAAGAGACGGGGGTCATTCGGGCGAAATGTGCGGGCCTGATCAATGGTCTTTTTCGCCTCTTCCGCCTCGCCTGCCTCCAGGAGGATTTCACTGTAGGCGATAGTGACGGGATAACTGTCGGGAAGTAGTGTGTGGGCCGTTTCGAGTGATCTCATGGCCTTCTGGCGCCCCCCGCTCTCCTTGGCGATATTAGCTTCCGCAAGGATATATTCGACTTGGTCAGGCCGTTTTTTCAACAGTTCGGTGACCAGTTTATTTGCAGCTGGGAAGTTGCGATCCCTGGTAAGTGCCAGGACAAAACCAAACTGGTGTGCTTCCTTGTTCAGATAACGTCCCTCTTCGAGGCCGCTACGGAAATGCTCCACCGCCTCGTCAGACTTTTCGAACTGCCGCATGCGCAGGGTCTCACGGGTGAGGAAGTAACGCAGGTCGCTGCTGTACTGTTTGTAGGAATAGGTCTCGGCGCGTCCCAAGGCGTCTGCAATACGATTGGTGGTGACCGGATGGGTGCGCAGTATCTCCGGGATGCCGCTGTCGAAGAGTCGGTTGGCGTGGGTCAGGCGCTCGAAGAAGACCGGCATGGAGCGGGGGTCAAGGTCGGCGTCTGCCAGGATCTTGATGCCGACGTGATCTGCCTCCTGCTCGTTGCTGCGGGTGAAGTTGATCTGTTCCTGCAGTGCCCCGGCCTGGACGCCCGAAGCCAAGGCGATACCGGCATCGGTGGAACCGGCGATGCCCACCAGGATGGCAGCCAGCATGAGTACTGCGGTCTTGCCGCTCATGCGGTTGGCGGCATCGAAGGCGCGCAGTAGATGTTTCTGCGTTACATGGGCGATTTCGTGGGCGACGACAGAAGCCAGCTCACTTTCACTCTGGGTGGCCAGTATGAGGCCGGTGTAGATACCGATATGGCCACCGGGTCCGGCAAATGCATTGATCATCGGCTCTTCGATGACAAAAAAGCGGTATTCCTGACCAGCAGCTTCACTTTTATTGAGCAGCCGGTTACCCAGCGTCTGGATATATTCCGTGATCAGCGGGTCATCCAGGACCGGCTGTGTCTCCAGGATGCTTTGCATGAAGGCGCGCCCGAGGCGGGCCTCGTCAGCGGGGGTCAGATATTGATCCGATGGTGATCCCAGTTCCGGCAGGAGGATCTTCTCCTCGCTTGTCCCATTTCCAGGCACTGCACCGAATGCGGTGGCGGTGAAGCCGATGCAGAGGGAGATGAGGAGGGTGAAGAGTGGAAAAATCGGGGTACTGCTGCGTCTATCCATACCCATAGTGGATTGTATTTGGCGGTTGGAGTTCCCTTAATAATATCGCCTGTTTGCCGGTTGTGCCAGCGTGGTGCGTTAGGCTGACGTTCCTAGTTGAGCTGAATGCGCTGTCCCCAAGGGGTTTTCTCCTTGCCCTTGACCAGCCAGATCACGGGGTAGGGCGGCTCGTGTTCAGGGAAGGCTCCCTCTGCATCGGTAAAGTAGACCAGCAGATCAGGTTGCAGACCCTGCTTGTTTACCCACTCGAACACGGGCCTGAAACTGGTGCCGCCACCACCTGAGATGGCCTCCGGCAGCTTGAACTCGTCCCAGGTTTCGTAGATCCAGGGTGACTTCGCCGCCAGTTGCGAGTCGCAGGCGAGCAGGGTGACCCGGGCGCGTATCTGGCCTTTGAGGGCATTGACCTCCGCCAGAAACTCTCCCATCTCCTGCTCCTGAATGGAGCCGCTGGTGTCCAGTGCCACAACCAGTTCCACCTGGTTGCTGCGCAGGCTGGGCAGGATGAACTCCCCCTCGCGGCGTGAGGGGCGCATATAACTGAAGTCATCCCTTGCCGCAGCGGTCATGTAGTGGGCCAGCAGAACCCGCCAGGGGAGCTGGGGCTGCAACAGATGATCCACCATGCGGGCCATGGCGCCATCCAGTTTGCCGGCCTGCATCGCCTGCTGGGCGGCTCCCGCCAAACGCTGCTGCCACTGGATATTGAGGGTCTCCTGTTCCTCTGCCGACAGGGGTGGAGGCTGGGAGGCACCGCCGCTGCCGTCACCGTCGTCCTGGCTGCCATCCCCCGATTCCGAGGTCTCGGTATCCGGTTCACGGGAGGAGAGATCTCTTTCGGTCTTGCTGCTGCCGGAACCTTTGGTGTTCTCCTGGTCGTAGACGTGGTTGTCCAGCGGTACGTCGTCGTCCTTCTCATCCAGGCAGGGGTAGATCTCCTCTGCGGTCATATCCTTGAACATGGGCATGATGAGGGAGCCCGGAGGCGGTTTCAGATCTTCGCCGATCAGCAGTGGATTGATGGCATAGTCACAGGCCATATCCCAGTGCAGTTTGTGGCGATGTTGGCGGCGGGCGAAGTGGGAGAGGGCACAGTGCAGTGCCTCATGGGCCAGCATGAACTGGGTTTCGTCCAGGGTCAGCCGGTCGATGTATTCTGGGTTATAGTAGAACTTGCGAGCATCTGTGGCGGTGGTGGGGCACCATGCTTCATCGGCCTCTTCCATGGGCAGGCGCAAGACCAGCGCCCCCAGGAACGGCTTGTCCAGGATCAGCTTGGTGCGGGCTGCGGCCAGCTTGGTTTCGATATGTTCTATGTCCATGGATTCATTCTGGCTTCGCCACTGCGATAGCAGCACCCCACTCTATTCAAACAGCATCACATCCGAGATTGCCTGCGCCCAAGTGGAAAACTGCGGCACCTCGAAGAGTTCGTTGCCGATGGCGCGATGCATGTCTGAGACCAGCATCACCCCCATCTCGCGCTGTGGGAAACGTCCGGCGTAGTCGAGAATGCGGCCATGAATCTCCTTGCGGTCGTCTCCCTCCTGGGCGCGGATGGCGCGTCCCACCAAGGCGGCGGCGTACTGCAGGTCGATCTCGGTGGGTACCGGGACATCCTCGCCGGCAAGGATTGCATCGAGGTCGGGCATCTTGTCGAGACTGTCCACAAATGCCTTCAACTCTATGCCCGCAGCGGGACCAATACAGGCCTGCAACGCCCCCTGCAGCAAGCTGGGGTGGCTGTCGAATTTGTGCAGTCCCCGATGGGCGAACTCCCAGGAACGGGGGGAGGGGAAGGCTACCGGGTTGTGGGCCGGATCAAAGTCGAACAGCAGTTCCGGGCGAAAGCGCAGGAAGGCGATGACCCGTTCATCGATGTTGTGGCGATAGGCCCAAGCTACCCAGTCGTCGAGATTTACCTCCACCTCGAAGTGAGAGAAGCGGTTGGCCAGCGGTGCAGGCATGCTGTAGGTGACGCCCCGATCGCCCTGGCGGTTGCCGGCAGCGAAGATGGCCCAGCCGTCTGGCACCTGGTATTCCCCCAGCCGGCGGTCAAGGATCAACTGGTAGGCGGCAGCAGAGACGGTGGGTGGGGCTGAGGTGATCTCGTCCAGGAAAAGAATGCCCGCTTCTCCGTGACGCGTCGCATCCGGCAGGATCGAGGGGATCGCCCAATCGACCCGGCTCTCCACCCGGAAAGGGATGCCGCGCAGATCGCTGGGTTCCATCTGGGAGAGGCGGATATCGATCACCGGTACGGCGTGGCTTTCGCCCACCTGCCGCACCATATCGGATTTGCCGACACCGGGTGGACCCCAGAGCATGACCGGGGTGTGGTGCCCGAAGCGGGTGCTGGTGAACTCCTGCTCAAGAATGGTCAACAACTGTGTGGGACGCATTTTGAATCCTAGTAAAAGAGGTTTTTGACCGCACGGGTCAACTGTTTGTAGACGTCTGGCGCGTCTCTATCCATCACCTGATCGATGACCCAGTGATTCTCCTGCTCTCCGCCCATAACCTGTTGAATCTCGAAGCCGAGATGGCGGTAGAAGGGATAGCTTGGACCGTCGTCGGTGAGTTTGAACTCGGCATATTCGCTGGAACGCTGGTTGAACAGCTTGATGAACTGGTCGGCGTGATCGCCTGGACCGACCATCTCCCTGGCATTGTCCTGATAGTGGTTCGCCAGTTTCAGCACCAGTTCGGTTACAAGTTCCTGGCGTTCCTCCGGTTTCATCTGTTCGTAAACGATGCGGTCGGCGATCTGTGTCTCAAATGCCAGGTACTCTGCGATGACGCCGAGGCGCTGCTGGTCATTGCTGTAAACGTAGTCTTCACCGTGGAGGGTGATCGCTTTGTCGAGGGCGATCCTCCAGGCGATGAAAGCGATGGCGCCACCGATCTCCTTGGGTGAACGGTCGCTCTCCTCGCGGTGCCAGTGGCTTTTGATGCGGATGCCCAAAATAATTTCTCCTGTAACTGCACGCGTCCATATCTCAACTGCCTGAGTGGCTGTGAGTTTAGGCACTTTTTCGCGGGATATTCCGACTTGGATGCGTTCGATGGGCGTGCTACCTTCAACGAATACCCAACTATTTTACTAGGAAAATAGTGAAATTCAACGGCCAGATTTATGCGTGATTCCCTGCAACAGTTTGCTGCTGCGGTGCAGCACAACTGCCATATCTCCGATGCCCATCACGGTGCGGAGTACGGCCTCTGTACCTATCTTATGAAGATGCGGGAGTTCTACCGTTGGGAGAAGGGGTTGGCCTACGATGTCCAACTGCCGAAAGCCGATATTGGGGACTGGCTGAGCGAGCGGGAGGCCCTCTGGGGTGAACTCGATGATGTGGCTTTTGCCGATCTGTCCCTGGGTGGGCGGGTTTTCGATCCCTTTGCGGTGGAGGAGATCAATCGGGAGCTGGAACCTCTGGGGTTGGTTTACAGCGCTGGCTATGGGGTCAAAAACAAGCCGCTGTTTTTTCTGGGTCACCTGGAACGCAGGGAGGAGCCGGGGACGGTCTCCGTATTGGTGGCGGGCCGTGAGCTTGCCCGGGACCTGGCAGCGCCGGCGGCCATGATTCAGGGTAACAGAATCTATATCCGCCGCGAGTCTTTCCGGCGCCTGTTGTGGGAGAAGCTGGAGAGCTGGCGTTGGCGACGGCCGGATAATGCGTTGGGGCGGGCCTTTGCCTGTTACGATTTCGAAGATGATCTGGATGTTTCACTCGATGCCATGGTTGAGAATGAGCTGAATGCTGTGCTGCTGCATGAGCAGGGTGAGTATCGGGTCGGCAAGGAGGTCGGCAACCTCTGGAATGAGATGGTGATGTCGGTGATCCATACGCCGGCGGAGCTCATGGTCCGTGCCGTACGGGACCACTGGGCCGACTGCATGGTGACCCTTCCGGCGCTTGTGAAGAAGGCGGATACTGCCTCGCTGCACTTCTATGTCGGCAGCTTCGGGGGGATGCGCAAGACCATCTTTCCCGCCTTGATCAGTGCCTATGATAGGTGGGCTGCAACCGGGGATCTGTCAAGATTGACGCGTATAGCCGCCAGCGGGGAACAGCACTGGGCACATCTGGGAAGACGTCTGCTCAATCTTTTCGACAAGTACGGTGACGAATCGGCTCAGCCGATTGCGGCATTGGTTGAACAGAATAAACTATGAGAGAGCAGAACCTACTGCCTGATCCGCTACGCTTGATCAGGCCTACGGACTGTATGCTCTCTAGTGGAACTCAGTCTCCGCCGGTTCGCCGTCGGTGTTGATCTTGATCTGCTTGATGCCGGAAAGGTGGAAGACGATATACCCTCCCGTCAACATGGCCAGGGTTTCATTGTGGTTCTCAATCGCGGACAGCAGTTTGTCCGCTGCGACCTGGCAACGCTGGAGTTGAGAGGGTTTTTCCACCCACTGCTGACCGAGTTGCACACCCTGACTCATGTCCTGATCCATTTTGTCGAAGGAGTCGGTCATCGTCTCCAGGTAGTTCTCCTGGATCTCCATATCCATGGAATATTCACCAATAATCAGATTCAGTAGCATAAACAAACTCGCCTTGGCAGTTAAACTTCGGTTTAAATTTTCTTTTCCTAACGTGACAAAATCAAGCACATGAAAGATCGGGAATTACTTGCGGTGGTGGAGTTTGGTGGTTATCCCAATTTCACGCCGCTCTATCAACGTCACGGCTATCAGGTCGAGACAGTCAATTCGGTGCGAAAGGCGCAGGCCTGGCTGAAAACACACATGCCTGCGGTGGTGGTCACTGAGTTCAATTTTGATGCAGAATTTCGTGACAGGATGAGTAATCTCGAGTCACTGATGGCGAGCCTGCAGAAATACAGTCCAGATAGCCGGGTCATCGTCCTATACGATCCCAACCACCAATACCGGCTCGATATGGTGCAGCAGCGCTATCCGCTGTTTGGGGTTTGTGCCTTTCCTGTTCGGGAGTCGGATGTGGAGGCGTTGTTGGAGATAGTGTGACGGGGAGCTAACTTGTTGAAGGCTAAAGGCTAAAGGCTAAAGGCTAAAGGCTAAAGGCGGGCAAATCGAAGATTCGCCTGGATCATGTGCCAAGCATGTAGGCCCGATCAAGCGTAGCGGATCGGGCATCCAAGCTATGGCAGAACGATATAGGTTGCCGGTTCCGCTACGCTTGAACCAACCTACAGCCTCCAACGATGGTAACGACAGAGTTCGGCCTTTCCATCGGGGCGGCCTCCTTTCACCTTTAGCCTTTTTACCTTTCGCCTAGATCAATAACCGCCCTTACGTTTGGTCTCAGGCGTGCCGGCGATCTTACCCGCCTGTTTTGCGGGGCCGGTGGGGAACTCATTGTAGAGTACCTTGGTGTCCATCTTTGGGAGATCGGTCCAGACTTTCTTGAAGTGCTTGACCATGTTGCGTTCATTGGGCTGGTTGCCGTTGTTGTTGAGGAACTCATCACGCAGGTAGTTGACGATATCCCAACCCTTTTCGGACAGTTCAACACCTTCGGCAGCGGCGATGGCTTTGGCAACATCCTCATTCCAGTCGGCTGAATTGACCAGATAACCATGGTCGTCGGCCTCGACGGTTGCGCCATTTACTTCGTACGACATTGTTTTCTCCTTCGTGTGCATTTCTGACGGGTGGTTTATGTGTATCCGTCAATCAAGAAAATCATTAAAACGCTATATATTAAACAGACTTTTGGGGAACGAACAAGCCGAATCCACGATTTCGGAGGGGACCCAGGCCGTTCTCCTGTAACCTCACCGCATCATCCAGGGGCAGGCCGGCCACCATCAGGCTCCGAGTCGAAATTCCGCCTTCTGGTGTGGAGAAGGCGAAGCGCCTGCCGCTGAGTACTTTGCTGAAATGCAGATTCAGGGCGCGCAGGCCTTCGACTGCAGCTGTTATGAACTGATCCTCGTCGCCGTCCGTTTCATCCACGACAAAGCGAGAGTAGAGGGTGGTGGTCGTGCTGAGCAGCCGGGGTGTGCCCTTGCCGATCGCCAATAGATTGTCGGCGACCTCCAGTGTCTGTCCCGTGAGCGCCTCGGCATCGGGGAGGCGGTGTTTGGGCAGGCGCAGGACAAGGCGGGTGCGGCGTGAGAGATAGAGGATATCGGCGGCATCCCGGGGACGCTCCCAGCCATTGCCGGAGTCGGCGCCATATATGAGATGTAATCCAGCCAACGGCTCTTCTGCAAACCAAGGCAATGCCTGATGTATCGCTGTAGCCAGCGGCCAGGCGTGGTCGACCGGCAGTGTCCGGCATTTTATCTGGTAGGCAAGGTCCATTACGTCGTCGGGAACGATATAGACCGTTTCATCGATTTCTTCTTCCCAGTGCATGATAGATATCTCTTGAATTACTGATCCGTTGGGATCCTGCCTCTCAGTTCATCGCGATCGAACCACCAGCCGTTCTCGTTGACGATGTCCAGCACCTGGGCCAGTCGGGGTAAAAACTTGGACGGATCATCCAGTTCCATGCGCTCCACCCAGAAGTCGAAGATCTCCTGCTCCTCGACCTGACTGTGGCGGCGGGCGACCTGGCCCATCAATTGGTTGGTGAAAAACTTCAACTCCTCCCTGTCCGGCCCCTTGGCACGCATGTCGGCAATATAGCCGGCAGTGGCGGCAGCAACGGCCGCGCCATCGGAATTGTCCGGAGTTTCGTCGATGAGGTGCTGCAGCATGGCGACGCTCAGCCCCGGTTCGATGGGGAAGGTGACGCCGAGCCAGATGCCGTGGGCCAGCGCCCTGAGGGCGTCATCATTGCCGGTCTGATAGAGAATGTCGCAGGCTTCGACCGCCTGCAGCCACAACCCGGCTGAGATGGCTTGGTCGAGTGTGGGGCGGGTTATCTCCCAGGCTTCGTCCAGGCGGTCAAGATCAAGCATGATATAGCCGCTTTCAAGGAGGGGCTTGAGGCGTTGCTCGATAGAGACGTCGTTTGGAAGTGTGCTGACCTCTCCAAGCAGCTTTTTGAGTCGTTCCTCAAGCTGCTGGGTCGGTTTGATGGCATCATCTGAGCATTCTGCATCACCGATGAAGGTTTCTGATTCGAGATATTTCACGGGTACTTCTCGCTATGTGCAGGAGCTAGGTAAAGCTGGCTTCCAGTCGGTCTTCCCAGTTCTCCGGTGTATCCGGATAGGGCGGCTTTACGTCAATACGGAAAAACATCTCTGTTTTTGAGTGCTCTTTGATGGAGGTCTGAAGCTGTTCAAAGGTTTCGAAGTCAGGATTCTGAATCATTACTTCACTTAAATAGAGCATTGTTTAGGCCACGCTTGGGTCAAAATTGTTTCAGGGGTGAGATTATAACGAATTGGAGAGAGTAATTACATAGTAATTTACTCAACTATTCGTGAGGTATTTGGAGTTCACGGTCCAGGTTGTTGAATTAAGCATATTTTATATATGGGGATATAGCTTAATTAGGATTTACGGTGCTTTATATGTCTGCAAGCTCAATTATATTTTCTTACTACTGATTGTAATCGTTGGATATTTAGTGAGCTGATAAGTGTGCAATAAAGCGTGGAGCGAGTGGCATCTATCCCATATGGGATAGAAGAATGTCAGATCCCCCCCCCATCGGAAGGATATGGTGCTGCATTAGGAACTCCTAAAATTGGCCGCCAGTAGGAGCAGGTCTTCGCCTGCAGCGGAATTGTATTGTAGGGGAAATGGCTGTTCCTGCGCTCGGTGTTATGGCCGGGCTAATAATTCAGGATAGAAACTGGCCAAACACCCCACACAAACGACCGGAGAAAGAGTGATGGCAAAACAGATGCATGACACCCCCATGCTTGATCAGCTGGAGAGCGGCCCTTGGCCGAGCTTTATCAGCGGTATAAAGCGCCTTGCAAAAGATAACGACATTGCAGTTGACCTGCTGGGTCAGTTGGAGACTTCCTACGAGACCAAGAAGGGCTACTGGAAGGGCGGCACAGTCGGTGTTATTGGCTACGGTGGTGGTGTTATTCCCCGCTTTACCGAGCTGAAGAACGAGGATGGAACCCCCAAGTTCCCCGATGCGGCTGAGTTCCATACCATTCGTATCATGCCGCCTCCTGGCTCTCACTTCGATACCAAGACACTGCGCAACATGTGCGATATCTGGGAGAAATACGGATCCGGCCTGATCTGCGGTATTGGCCAATCCGGCGATATCATGTTCCAGGGTTGTTCCTCTGCAAACGTTCAGCCCTTCTTTGATGAAATCAATGAGATGGGGTTTGACATGGGTGGCGCTGGTCCCGCTGTGCGTACCTCCATGTCCTGCGTCGGTGCTGCCCGTTGCGAGCAGTCCAACTTCGACGAAGGTCGGGCAATGCGCACCCTGGTGAACAATGCGCTTGACGATCTGCATCGTCCGGCTCTGCCTTACAAGATGAAGTATAAGGTTTCCGGCTGCGCGAACGACTGCATGAATGCCATTCATCGTTCTGATTTCGCTGTCATCGGTACATGGCGCGACGACATGAAGGTCGACCAGGCTGAGGTCAAGGCTTTCGTGGAGAACAAAGGCCGCAAGTATGTGATCGACAATGTCATCACCCGCTGCCCGACCCAGGCACTCTCACTGAACGACGACGATACCCTGGCTGTTGATAACGGTAACTGCGTGCGTTGCATGCACTGCCTGAACGTCATGAACAAGGCCCTCTCTCCGGGTGATGATGGTGGCGTTAGCATCCTGATTGGCGGTAAGCGTACCCTGAAGATCGGAGATCTGATGGGTACCGTAATCGTGCCTTTCCACAAGATGGAAACCGATGAGGATTTTGAGTGGCTGGAAGAGCTGGGTACCGAAGTTCTGGACTTCTTTGCGGAGAACGCACTGGAGCACGAACGTACCGGTGAGATGATCGAGCGCATTGGTCTGACCAACTTCCTGGAAGGTATCGGTATCGAGATCGATCCGAATATGATCGCCCAGCCTCGCACCAACCCTTATGTCCGTATGGATGAATGGGATGAAGAGGTAGCCAAGTGGGAAGAGCGTAAAGCTTAGTAAACTGATGGAGCAAGTCACCGGGTATTTCCCGGTGACTTGTCTCATGTCAACCACATATCAACGCTATTGCGTAGAATAGAATTCGATTTTTGAAATTTGGAGGTTAGCATGGCTGACGCACCTCGCATGCCAGATGAGATAGGCGTACGTGATATACAGGAGTTTTTGCATCCTGTGATGAAGAAAAATTACGGCAACTGGAAGTATCATGATCGTCCGCGCCCGGGTGTTTTGCATCATGTGGCTCATAGTGGTGACGAGATCTGGACTGTCCGTGCGGCCACATCCCGTCAGATGGACATTCATCAGATTCGCGAGTTGATGGATATCGCTGATGATTTTGCGGAAGGCTATATCCGTTTTACCATTCGCTCCAACATGGAGTTCATGGTTAGCAAGGAGTCAAAGGTTCAGCCGCTGATCGATGCGTTGACGGCTCACGGCAACCCGATTGGTGGTACCGGTAATTCCGTCTCCACCGTATCCCATACCCAGGGCTGGTTGCACTGCGATATTCCCGGAACGGACGCATCCGGTGCTGTTAAAGCGCTGATGGATGAGATTATCGATGAGTTCACCCACGAAGAGATGCCGAACCGTGTTCGTCTGACCTCTTCATGCTGCCAGATCAACTGCGGCGGTCAGGGTGATATCGCGATCAACATACAGCACGTCAAGCCGCCGAAGATCGATCACTCTCAGGTCGGTAACGTCTGTGAGCGTCCTACAGTTGTGGCGCGTTGCCCGGTAGCGGCTATCCGTCCCGCGATGGTCAATGGCAAGCCTTCTCTCGAAGTTGATGAGAAGAAGTGCATCTGCTGCGGCGCATGCTTCCCGCCCTGTCCGCCGATGCAGATCAACGATCCGGAGCACTCCTGTTTCGCAATCTGGGTCGGTGGCAAGCACTCCAACGCACGTTCCAAACCTACCTTCCACAAGCTGGTCGCGTCCGGTATACCGAACAATCCTCCGCGCTGGCCTGAGGTCTCCAAGATCGTCAAGCAGATCCTGGCTGCCTACAAGGCAGACGCAAAAGACTACGAGCGTATCGGCGAGTGGGCTGATCGTATCGGATGGCCGAGCTTCTTCGAGAAGACCGGACTGCCTTTCACCAAGTATCATATCGATAACTGGCGTGGCGGTCGTGCCAACCTGAATGCTTCTGCTCATATCCGCTTCTGATTCGGATCGAAGCTCAAGTCTTTCAACGGACAAGGTTATAACTGATGAAATTTGCGATTCAGGTAAACGAGGGGCCCTATCAGCATCAAGCGACTGACTCGGCCTACCAGTTCACCAAAGCCGCGTTGGATGCAGGGCACGAGATCATGCGTGTCTTCTTCTATCATGATGGCGTGAACAACGGTACCAATCTGACGACACCTCCCCAGGATGACAGGAACATCGTCAACCGCTGGTCTGAACTGGCCAAGGAGCACGATCTCGACATGGTTGTCTGCGTGGCAGCCGCACAACGTCGCGGTATCGTGGACGAGGGTGAGATGCAACGTAACGGTAAAGATGCGCAGAATATCGCTGACGGATTCCGGATCTCCGGTCTCGGTCAGCTGATTGAGGCGGGTATCCAGTCCGAGCGTCTCATGGTTTTCGGTGATTGAGGTTAGAGGTTGAACGATGTCTGAAACTATCAAGAAATTCATGTATCTCAACCGCCGTGCCCCCTATGGCACTATCTATGCGTGGGAGTCACTGGAGGTTGTGCTGATCGGTGCTGCATTCGATCAGGATGTCAGTCTGGCGTTTATCGGAGACGGGGTCTATCAGCTGCTCGAAGGTCAGGATACCTCTGAGTCCGGTATGAAGAACTTCTCTACCACTTACAAGGCGCTGGGTGATTACGATGTTACCAAGCTCTATGTGGAGAAAGAGTCTCTGGAAGAGAGAGGTCTGACCCTTGATGACCTGATGCCTCTTACCTGGGAAGACGAAGATGAAGATTGGGCAGAGAAGGATTCCATCCGTCTCGTCAGTCGCGCTGAATTGGCGGACGTCCTGGATGACCAGGATATTATCTATAGCTTCTAAAGGCGGAGAGATCGCATGAGTACTTTGCATACTGTTAACAAATCCCCTTTTGAGAAGAACTCACTGGCAGAGTGCCTGGGTTATGCAAAAGAGGGTAGCGCTGTTCTGATGTATGAAGATGGCGTTTATGGGGCAATGAAGGGTAGCGCCGTTGCTGAGAAGGTGGCTGCAGCAACGGGTGTCAAGTTTTATGCCCTTGGCCCTGACCTGAAGGCCCGCGGCATCTCGCAAGAGAAGCTTGCTGAAGGCATTGAAATTGTGGATTACGCGGGTTTTGTCAACCTGGCTGTCGAAAACGATAAAGTTTCAGCCTGGGTTTGATAGATCCCAACTGAATAATTTAACTCTAAATTGGAGAAATACTTATGGCTATCGAAGCTAACGGTAAAGTTTTTGAGACTGACGAAGAGGGTTACCTGGTAACTCTGGCTGATTGGGAGCCCGTAGTTGCAGAAGAGATGGCGAAGGAAGATGACCTTGAACTGACTGATGAGCACTGGGATATCATCAACTTTCTGCGTGAATACTACGAAGAGTATCAGATCGCTCCTGCTGTTCGCGTTCTGACCAAGGCTGTTGGTAAGAAACTGGGTAAAGAGAAGGGTAACAGCAAGTACCTGTACGGTCTGTTCCCTTACGGTCCTGGCAAGCAGGCTTGCCGCTTTGCCGGTCTGCCCAAGCCTACTGGCTGCATCTAAACAGTAGCTGAAGTCTGGGAGGAGTTTTTCCTCCCGGTCAATTAATCCTTCTGAGGAACGCAGGAACATGTCAACTGCCTACGCGTTGCTGTTTATCGTAGCGACCATCGTTCTGGTACTTGGTCTGGCACGGAAAATCGTGCAATACGCCAGGACACCTGCACCATTAAAGATTCCCACTACCCCGGCTCCTGTGACTCAGGCCGGTGTGGTAATGCGAATGTTCCGTGAAGTGGTTTTCTTTGAAAGCCTTTTCAAGAGCACCAAGTGGACCTGGATCTTTTCCTGGATGTTCCACATGGGGTTGTTTTTGGTGTTGGCACGGCATGTCCGTTATTTTGTCGATCCCGTTCCGCTTCCGATCGCACTGATCCAGCCTTTTGGCATGTATGCAGGATTTGCCATGGTTGCCGGACTCGGCGGTCTCTTCCTGCGGCGTATTTTCGTTGATCGTGTACGTTATATTTCAGCGCCTTCAGATTACCTGATGTTGCTACTGCTCATCTTCATCGGCTTTAGCGGCCTGATGATGACATTCTTCATCCACACTGACATTGTTATGGTCAAACAGTTCTTCGGCGGACTGTTTACCCTTAGTGGTGGCGAACTGCCGATGGATTTTGCGCTGATCATGCATCTGACACTTGTTGCTCTGCTGATGATCATTTTGCCCTTCAGCAAATTGCTGCATATCCCTGGCATATTCTTCAGCCCGTCCAGAAACCAGGTCGATAATCCACGCGAGAAACGACACTTGGCTCCTTGGGCGAAAAAGCTCGAAGAATCCTAAGAATATCAACTTGGCCTAAGAGGGCTGCAGATGGCTAAGGCGAAATTTAAAACACCGGAACTTTCAGAATATGTTGATGTTCCGAATATCGAAGAAGGGGCTATGGCGCACTCCACGTGCTTTGTGGCCAAACCTGAGCACCAGGAACCACTGAACTTTCCAGGTGAGAGGGTGGAGGATTGGCATGACAAGGCCATCGAGAAGATGGGCGATCTGCTTAGTCGTTACCGCTCGTTCCGGGTCTACCTGGACTCCTGTGTAAAATGCGGTTCCTGTACGGACAAGTGCCACTACTTCCTCGGCACCAAGGATCCCAAGAACATGCCCGTAGGGCGTCAGGATCTGCTGCGAAAGGTCTACCGTCGTTACTTTACCTTCGCGGGTAAATACTTTCCGAAACTGGTTGGTGCGGAAGATCTAACGGAAGAGGTGCTCGACGACTGGTACAGCTATTTCCATCAGTGTTCCCAGTGCCGTCGTTGCTCGGTCTTCTGCCCCTATGGCATCGATACCGCAGAGATATCCATGGCTGCCCGTGAGATCCTGGCGAGCGTGGGTATTGGTCAGAAATACTGTAATGAGATCATCGCCAAGGTATATAAGATCGGCAATAACCTGGGCCTGCCTGGACGTGCGCTGGCCAATACCCTCGAAGGTTTGGAAGAGGATGTTTACGACGAGGATGGAGTCGCCGTCAAATATCCTCTGGATGTCAAGGGCGCGGATATTCTGCTGGTTACCCCCTCTGCCGACTTCTTTGCAGAGCCCCATGTAGACGGCCTGATCGGCTACGGAAAGGTATTTCACGAAGCGGGTGTTAGTTGGACTCTGAGTACCACGGCGTCAGAGGCGGCCAACTTCGGTATGTTCATCGGCTCCTACGAGAACATGCGGCGCATCTCGCTGCGGGTACGTGAGGCTGCACTGGAACTGGGTGTCAAACGCATTGTGTTTGGTGAGTGTGGACACGCCTGGCGCGTGGCCTACAGTTTTCTGAATACCTTGGCAGGTCCCTTCGACTTCCTGGATCCGGACTACCCGGTGCCGCAGCATATCTGCGAATATACCTGGAATGAGATCCAGCAGGGTACCCTGGAGCTGGATAAGTCCGCGAACGATGACAAGACGCTCACGTTCCACGACTCCTGCAATATTGCGCGCGCCACCCGCATGGGGGACACCCCGGGGGGCCAGTTTGATATCCCTCGTAATGTCATCAAGGCGGTTTGCAACAACTACCATGACATGGAGTGGGATACGATCCACGAACGGACCTTCTGCTGCGGTGGCGGCGGTGGTCTTCTTACCGATGACCTGATGGAAATTCGAGTCAAGGGTGCATTGCCTCGCATGACAGCGCTTCAGAATGTCATGAACGAGAAGGGTGTTACCCACATGGCGGCGATCTGCGCCATCTGTAAGAGCCAGTTTACCAAGGTTCTGCCCTACTACGGCATGGACATGTATCAGATTGTCAGTGTTCACCAGTTGGTAAGCGATGCCATCGTGCTGAACAGAAAAACGCCGCCGGAAGAGGCTCCCGGTTATGGCGAAGATGATGACGATTAAGATTTAGACTAGCGGTTAATATTCACCGGTAAGTTGTGATGCTGACCGGCGATTCAAAAAATTAGATATAGGTTAAGGAGACAAAAATGGCTACTCCTAGTGAAGAGATGAAAAAAGATATCACTTGGCGGCGGTATGAAGAGGGTGATGATCAGTGGGATGACTGGACAGACATGATCTTTGCCCAGGATACCTCCCATAAGTGTCCTACCTATATCCATCGCACCCCACCGTGCCAGGGCAGCTGCCCTTCCGGACACGATATCAGAGGCTGGTTGGCGATTGTTCGCGAACAGGAGAAGCCGGTAGAGGGTGAAGAGTGGCAACAGTATGCGTTCGAACGTGCCACCGGCTCCAATCCTTTCCCTTCAATGATGGGACGTGTCTGCCCCGCCCCATGTCAGGATGGTTGTAACCGTAACGAGGTTGAAGACTTCGTCGGCATCAACTCTGTGGAGCAGTTCATCGGCGACAATGCCATCGAGCAGGGTTACTCGTTTACCGCAGGTGAAGATACCGGCAAAAAGGTAGCGGTCATCGGTGGTGGTCCTGCCGGTATGGCGGCAGCCTTCCAGCTGCGCCGCATGGGTCATGGCGTCACCCTGTTCGACGAGAACAAGGAGCTTGGCGGCATGATGCGCTATGGCATCCCCGGCTATCGTATTCCCCGTGACAAGTTGGGCGCTGAACTTCAGCGTATTGTCGATATGGGCGTTGAACTGCGCATGGAGACACGAGTTGGTAAAGATGTGTCGGTTGCAGATGTCGAGAAAGATTTTGATGCGCTTCTCTGGGCACTGGGTTGTCAGAGTGGCCGGGGCCTGCCTATTCCTGGCTGGGACGATACCCCCAACTGCGTTAGCGGTGTTGCATTCCTGAAGGCCTTTAACGAAGGTCGCATGAAAGTGACCGCCGACAAGGTGATCTGTATCGGTGGTGGTGATACCTCTATCGACGTGGTGTCGGTTGCCCGCCGCCTTGGTCACATCGAACATACCAACCCGACGGACCGTCCTGAGCTGGTTGTGAAGGATGGTTTCGTGGCTCATGATGCCGCAAATGCCGCTGCAGCGCAGGGTTCTGATGTGACACTGACCTCTCTCTTCCTTAAACCTGAGATGATGGCCGCAGAACACGAGATCAGTGATGCGACGACTGAGGGTGTTACCATCCTCGACGGCGTGATGCCCCTGGAAGTCATCAAGGGTGAAGACGGCCGGGCAAAGGCGCTGAGAGTGTGCGACTGTACCATGGATGGCATGACGCCCATCCCCACAGAGGGCACCGAGCGTGTTCTCGAAGCGGATCTCATCGTTGCCGCGATTGGTCAGGGTGGTGACATGACTGGCCTTGAGGATTTCGATAATGGTCGTGGTCTCATCGACTCCGACAAGCTTTATCAGATACCAGGGAAGCCGGGTCACTTCGTGGCAGGCGACATCATCCGCCCGCATCTGCTGACGACTGCGATTGGTCAGGCTTCCATCGCCTCCGAAAGTATTGATCACTTCCTCAAGCACGAAGAACAGGGCAAGCGTCCGAAGGTCGATGTTCACCATTTCAGCCTCCTGGATAAGCTGAAAGAGGCTCACATGGAACCTGAGCACTTCGACAAAACCGATGGTGATCTGCGAGGCACCGATTTTGCCAAATATGCGGTGCATAACTTTGAGGATCGTTCCAAGCACGAGATCATCCCCGCCGATCAACTCTTTCTGGGTTACTTCGAGCCGACGGCCCGCAATATCCGTAGTGAGGAAGTTCCCAGTTCGGACGACGTGCTTGGCCACTTCAAAGAGCGTCTGATTCCTCTGAATTCGGAACAGGTTCAGGCAGAGGCGAAGCGTTGCATGAGTTGTGGTATGTGCTTTGAGTGCGACAACTGCGTGATTTTCTGTCCCCAGGATGCGGTCTTCCGTGTCAAACGTGGCGAATCAACCACCGGTCGTTATGTAGATACCGACTACTCCAAGTGTATTGGCTGTCACGTTTGCACTGATGTCTGTCCTACAGGCTACATTCAGATGGGTCTCGGCGAATAAATAGGAGCTGTGATGCGAAGTTCTTTCAACAGCATCAGGCGTTTCACCTACCTGTTGGCAGGTGCTGCTTTTGCAGTGACCAGCCTGCAGGCTACAGGTGATACCGCTGTAATCAAGGGCTCGAAGGCCGCTTCGATGGAAAACTGTGTGGCGGAGACGAATGATATGCGTCGAAACCACATGGATTACCTCAAGCACCAGCGGGTTGAGACCGTGCGTGACGGTATTCGCGGAGCTAAGTTCAGTCTTATTGGCTGTGTCGATTGCCATGCATCCAAAGATAATGATGGCAATGCGGTTCCGGTGACTGATGAAGGCCAGTTCTGCCAGTCTTGTCATGCCTATGTGGCTGTGAGTCCTGCCTGTTTTCAGTGTCACCGGACGACGCCTATGCAGGGTAAGGGTTCCCTTGGGGCAGTAGACCTTGAACAGATGCAGTTCCAGAGCCTCAATGCCTCATCGTTGAAAGAGTGGCATCCTGTTATCCATGCCGGCAGCGAGTCTGCCAGGTAATATGCGGAGAGACTGATCGTGAGTGTTAAAAATGACCAGCCGGATATGAACCGCCGCAAATTTGTCGGAACGACAGTTGCAGCGGCGGGAGCGGTTGTCGTCGCTCCTGGTATGCTACTGCATGCAGTGGCCGGCGCTGACCCTGAATCCCAGGGCGCGTCTGCCAAGCATCGTTGGGGAATGTTGATCGACACGAATAAATGTGCGGAAGGTTGCAGTGCCTGTGTCGATGCCTGCAACAGTGAACACGGCTTGACCAGCCACGGTCGTCCGGCGACGGATGCCCAGTGGATCCGCACCGTCAAACTGAAGGATCTCAATACCGGACATATCAACCGTCTGGTAATGATGTGCCAGCACTGCGAACATCCGCCTTGTGTCGATGTCTGCCCGACGGGCGCCTCCTTCAAACGCGCTGATGGCATTGTGCTGGTGGATCGTCATACATGCATCGGTTGCCGTTACTGCATGATGGCCTGTCCCTATAAGGCACGTTCTTTCGTGCATGAAGACCTCAAGGATCAATCTGTTAACGCTCCTCGAGGTAAGGGATGTGTTGAGGGCTGCACGATGTGCGTACACCGGATCGATCGTGGTGAGACGATGACCGCCTGTCAGGAAGCCTGTCACAAGGACGGACATGGCGCGATTGTCTTTGGCGACCTGAAAGATCCCGATAGCGAAATCAGTCAAGCACTTAAATCACAGGCCAGTCAGCAGATTCGCGCTGACCTCAAACTGAATACCGGTGTCCGGTATCAGAATCTGTGATAGCAGGGGGCATATAGAACATGAGTAAGATGTATTATCGTGAGCTCTACTGTGGAACACCTGTCCGCTATTGGGCAGGGATGGCATTGCTCGGTACGATTGTTGCGGTCGCACTGGGGGCTGCCTTCTACATGGAACACAATGGTCACTGGGTAACTGGAATGACCAATCAGGTGGTTTGGGGACTGCCGCATGTCTTTGCAATCTACCTGATTGTCGCTGCATCCGGCGCATTGAATGTGGCATCGATTGGTTCGGTGTTTGGCGGGCCGATGTACAAGCCCCTCGGACGCTTCTCGAGTTTGCTGGCGATTGGTTTGCTGGCGGGTGGCTTGGTAGTGCTGCTGCTGGATCTTGGTCGGCCCGACCGCCTGATCATCGCCATGACCTACTATAATTTCAAATCGATCTTTGCCTGGAATATTATTCTCTATTCGGGCTTCTTCGCTATCGTGGGTATCTACCTTTGGACCATGATGGACAGAAAGGCCAACCGTTACTACCGCACGCTTGGTTTCGCTGCGTTTTTCTGGCGTCTCGCACTGACCACCGGTACCGGCTCCATCTTTGGTTTCCTGGTCGCCCGTGAGGCCTATGATGCCGCGATCATGGCGCCGATGTTCATTATCATGTCTTTCAGCTACGGTCTGGCCTTCTTCATCATTACGCTGATTGCCGCCTATGTCTGGGGTAATCGCGAGTTGGGTGATCTGCGTCTGGCGCGCTTGAAAAATTTGCTTGGTGTGTTTGTCGGTGCGGTACTCTACTTTGCTCTGGCCTATCACCTCACCAACCTGTATGTGACTCAACACCACGGCATCGAGAGTTTTATCCTACTCAATGGCGGCGTGTATACCGCAATGTTCTGGATTGGCCAGATATTGATCGGTGGTGTTATTCCGCTGTTCCTGATCTACTCTCCGGCGTTTGATAAAGCCCGCTGGGCGGTGGCTGTGGCTTCTGTGATGGTGCTGATCGGCGGTTTCTTCCAGATCTATGTGATAGTAATAGGTGGACAGGCCTTCCCGATGTCGATTTTTCCGGGTAAGGAAGTGCTTGAGAGCAGCTTCTATGATGGAACCGTGAACGCCTATGCGCCCAGCCTTCCGGAAATGCTGCTTGGCATTGGTGGCATCGCCATCGCCATGACGATGGTTGCTGTCGGTGCCCGCATGTTCAAGGTGTTTCCTGAATCCCTGGAAGATCCAGGGGAGAGCGCCTGATTTACAGCTTGTAATCTGGTTGTAAGACAATAAGAATACCCACCGTCAGCATGTGCTGACGGTGGGTATTTTTTTGCACGAAAGAAAAAGCCTTTGGCCTCTATCTATATCTCTGCTGCGCATAAGTCATCCGGGAAGACCACCCTCTCTATTGGATTGGGGCGTGCTCTCGCCAGCCGCGGCCTGACGGTTCAGCCCTTCAAAAAGGGTCCCGACTACATTGACCCGCTTTGGCTGCACTCAGCAACTGGGCGTGGCTGCTACAATCTCGATTTCTACACCATGCACCGGGAAGAGATCGAAGCGCTCTATCGTCGTCGAATGCAAGGAGCAGATATTGGCCTCATCGAGGGTAACAAGGGACTCTATGATGGCTTGGATATTGAAGGCAGCAACAGCAATGCCGCTCTGGCAGCCCTGCTGGATGTTCCTGTAGTTCTGGTTATCAATACAAAGGGCATGACCCGCGGAATTGCTCCGCTGCTGCTGGGATACCAGGCTTTTGACCACAACATCTCTATCTCAGGTGTCATCCTCAATCAAGTCGGTGGCAGCCGCCACGAATCGAAGCTGGTAAATGTCGTAGAGCACTATACTGACATTCCCGTGCTGGGGGCCGTCGCCAATGATCCGTTACTGGGAATTGATGAGCGGCATTTGGGGTTGGTGCCGAACAATGAGCGCTCGCAGGCAGAAGAGGTCATCGACTATCTGGCAAAGACGGTAACCGACTGTGTCGATCTCGACAGGCTGATAGAGATTGCCGGAGAAGCCCGCAGTGTTCCCCGTTTGGCGGTTGTGGAGGAGACTTCACGCCAAGATGGAACATTGCGCATAGGTTACCCGAAAGATACGGCCTTTGGGTTCTACTACCCCGATGACCTGGAGGCTTTGCGGCATCATGGGGCTGAACTGGTTCCTTTCGACACCCTGAACGATGAACGACTGCCTGAGGTCGACGGGATCTTTATCGGTGGGGGGTTTCCCGAGGCGTCGATGGAGGCGCTTGAGGCAAATAGTTCGATCCGAGGGGCAATCAGAGACTATATCGAGCAGGGTGGGGCGGTTTACGCAGAATGTGGAGGGTTGATGTACCTTTGCAGAAGCCTGACCTGGCAAGGCAAAAAATGTAGAATGGTCGGTATAATTCCTGCTGATGCGGTCATGCATGAAAGGCCACAAGGTCGGGGCTACGTCCGTCTCACGGAATCTGGCAACTCCCGCTGGGGAGAAATCGCGGAAAAAGATGGCGATGGCATCATCAACGCTCATGAGTTCCACTACTCGGCTCTCGAAGGATTGGATGCTGAAAGTAGCGATTTTGCCTATAAAGTGGTCCGAGGCACAGGAATCGACAGCAGGCATGATGGCTATATCTACAAAAACCTGCTTGCTAACTACACGCACATGCGAAATGTGGGTGGATGTCACTGGGTAGAGCGCTTTTTGTCGCATGTCAGGGCGATAAAAGCACTGGAAATGGGAAATTAAGGTAGTAATAAAGATGTTTAAATTGACCAAAAGGGCGGCTAAACAGATTGCCCAGGCAGCAGAGCAGGGCGGAACAGAGGGTATGGTGCTACGTTTTGCAACTCGTAAGAAGGAAGATGGGGCGTTTGACTATCTGATGGGATTCGACGAGGTGAAGGATGACGATATAACCTTTATCTCTGAGGGCATCGACTTGGTTATGGAACCCGAATATGTTCCGATGCTAAATGAAACGACTATGGATTACGTGGAGACGGAAGATGGCGAGAAACAATTCATCTTCATCAATCCGAAAGACGCCAACTATGTTCCTCCTGTAGCTGAGAACACCGATCAGGGGGAGTGATTCTCCACTCATCGAGTAGCGGTACTGCCTAGACCAAAACAGCCTGTCCCCTTTAACAGGATAGAAGCACCCAACCACTCCCGGAGCCACCTTCTGATGGATCTATCCAATGAAGACGCGCTGCGTCTGAATGTGCTGCTTGCCACTAAACCCCGCGCCATCAGAATCAATGAGTCTTCAATGACGCTTTACGGTCTCTCTGACAAGGGTGAGGCCAAGATTCAGCTCAATCCCAACTGCCGTGACGACCAATATCTTGTCCGGGTGCGGGAACTACTGTCCGGTCATGCGACGGGATCACCCGGTGGCTACCCGCTTTTTCTCAAACGCTGGACCCGAATGGGTCAGACCCGGGGTGAAAACCTTGAACAGTTGCTCCTGCTTGGTGAACCGGAAGCGGTGGTCGCCGTTACCTGTGCCAGCGGACTGACGGATGAGCTGGCGCGCCTGGCCTGGTGGTCAGGTCAGGAGCCGGAAAATGCCCGGCGGATGTTGGCTAATCCTGCCGTGGTTGCCGGAGAGATGGGTGCCGAGTTGGCGGAGTTTCTGATCGAATACCTCCCCTTTGAGACTGAACCGGAGATGATGGTGGAAAGCCTGAAACTCGTACTTCAACCGGGATTGGTTTCGGATGAAGTCAGACAGAAGTTATGGAAACGTTGCAGTCGCAAACCTGTCTACTATCTCGGATTTCTTGCCAGCATCCCGGACCAGTTGCCGGATCAGTTGCAATCGCGTGGAGACCGGGATAACCATGCAGGCACGCTCGCAGCGCTTTCAGAGGCAGGAAACCCTTATGCGGAAATAGTGTTGAAGATACTCTCTGCCCCGGGCCAAAGCTTTATCGATACAGTCGGGCGGGTGATGGTCAAACCCGCTAATCAGGATGTGGTTACCCTGCTGCTTGATGTCCTGCGAGACTATTTCGCGCCACTGAGGCCTGCAGGAAACCCTGATCTGACCCTTGAAGCGCTGGAAGAGGAAGCGGAACAGCTGCTTGCAGGAAAGGCCGCTTGTCGCGCCTTTGAGAGTTGCCTGGATGCTGTGCCTGAGTTGGCGGGCGAGTTAAAGGCGATGCGTATTTTTTCCGGCATGGGGTATGGCGTCGTGCGCCCTGTATTCAGTCATTCTGACGCGATCGGCTCTTTGATGCGCCGTAAGTTGGAACCGGTATTGACATCATTGATGGCATATCTACGCGTGCTGAAGGGACGGGAATTCATTACAGGCCCGATCCGCTAAGCACTTGATCGGGCCTGCATCTTGAACAGTTACACTATTTATTGGGTTTTGATCGCTGGCGCCTCGATAGGCGGCAACCTGCTGGATGATGGTTGGAACGGCAATTCATCCAGTGAATTGAATTTTTCGATGGCGCTACTGACGAGTGCAGAATATGTCGCCAACCGCATAGGTTCTTCCGGGTAGGTTCCCGGAAAAATAGTCCACGAGCAATACGTAACTGAACGAAGCAATAT
>NZ_JAAVSH020000001.1:786629-826788 GCF_011947365.2 endosymbiont of Lamellibrachia barhami | reverse complement strand
CATTGGTCATGCGACGGGATCACCCGCATACCATTTTTCAAACGTCAATCCGGAATGGGCCAGACCCGGGGTGAAAACCCTAGAACAGCTGCTCCCGCTTGGCGAACCGAAGCGGTCGCCGCTACCTGCGCCAGTGACTGACGGACGAGCTGGCGCGCCCCGGCCCGCGGTCAGGTCAGAGCCGGAAAATGCCCGCGACGCGGGCTAATCCCGCCGCGGTTGCCGGAGAGATGGCGCCGAGTTGGCGGAGTTTGGATCGAATACCCCCTCGAGACCGGAACCGGAGGATGATGCAGCCTCCAAACTCGTACTTCAACCGGGATTGGTTTCGGATGTAGCCGATGAAGTTATGGAAACGCAGGTCGCAAACCTGTCTACTTATCTCGATTTCTGCCAGCATCCCGAATGAAGCGTCGGATCAGTTGCAATCGCGTGGAGACAGGGATAACCATGCAGGTACGCTCGCAGCGCTTTCAGAGGCAGGAAACCCTTATGCGGAAATAGTGTTGAAGATACTCTCTGCCCCGGGCCAAAGCTTTATCGATACAGTCGGGCGGGTGATGGTCAAACCCGCTAATCAGGATGTGGTTACCCTGCTACTTGATGTCCTGCGAGACTATTTCGCGCCACTGAGGCCTGCAGGAAACCCTGATCTGACCCTTGAAGCGCTGGAAGAGGAAGCGGAACAGCTGCTTGCAGGAAAGGCTGCTTGTCGCGCCTTTGAGAGTTGCCTGGATGCTGTGCCTGAGTTGGCGGGAGAGTTAAAGGCGATGCGTATTTTTTCCGGCATGGGGTATGGCGTCGTGCGTCCTGTATTCAGTCATTCTGATGCGATCGGCTCTCTGATGCGCCGTAAGTTGGAACCGGTATTGACATCATTGATGGCATATCTACGCGTGCTGAAGGGGACGGGAACCTAATGTGGCAGGCCCGATCCGCTACACTTGATCGGGCCTGCATCTTGAACAGTTACACTATTTATTGGGTTTTGATCGCTGGCGCCCTCGATAGGCGGCAACCTGCTGGATGATGGGTTGGAACGGCAATTCATCCAGTGAATTGAATTTTTCGATGGCGCTACTGACGAGTGTGAATATGTCGCCAACCGGCTCGGGCATAGGTTCTTCCGGGTAGGTCTCGGAAAATAGTCCACGCAGCCCACCGACCTGTAAGCGCATCGCCTGGCCATGAGGCAGAGTTGCATGCCGGTCATTGGATTTCAGTGCAAAGCGGGCGTGATGACGGAGCAGTTCGAGCAGTTCCATGCATTGGGCCTGTCCCTGGTCTGATTCACAATGCACCCCGACACGCTCCGCCAGGTAGAATCGCTTTGACTCACCGCAGCTGCACTTATCGTTCAGAATGCTCCGCTCGAAGGGGCAGTAACGGTCGTTGATCTCACGGTAAGTGCGATGGTATGCATCTTGGTCCATGACAGATTCAGCTATCCTTATTGATGAAACGATGGATCATACGGCGATCTTTCTTGTTCATTTTGCCACCAGCGGGCCGTGGTTCCATGGCACGCTGCAAGCGCTGCTCTTCGGTAATCTTCTGTCGCTGCTGTTCACTCTCTGCCGACTCTTCGTAGAATTCAAGTGCCTCTCTGGCGGGACGTCGTTTTGAGGCCAGTACCCGTACCTCCACATCCCATTCGAGTGAGCCTTTATGGATCTGCAGATGCGAACCGACCCTGACCTCACGGCCAGGTTTTGTGCGCTGCCCATTGAGATGTACTTTGCCGCCGTTGATTGCTTCGCAGGCGAGTTGACGAGTCTTGAAAAAGCGGGCTGCCCACAGCCATTTGTCGAGCCGGATCTTGCCTGCCATTTCATTCATGCGGATCAGCTTTCCGCCAGACCGAGCAGTTCGTCCAGGCGACCAGCCATTTCAAGGGCGGCCATATCGTCATAACCGCCGACATGGTATTCGTCGATGAAGATCTGCGGCACCGTGTTGCGCCGACTGCGTTGCATCATGACCTGCATCGCTTCGTGGTCGGTATCGATGCGGATCTCCTTGTAGTCAACCTGCTTGTTTTTCAGCATGAACTTGGCGCGTACGCAATAGGGGCAGATCGCCGTGGTATACATCACCACTTTAGGCATGGGGTAAATTCCTCTTGGTAAAAGTGTTCAGCAAGGCCCTGGACCCTGGTGGAGAGGGCGGCGGGGCAGAGATGATTTTCAGAAATTGTTATGTAACTCTTTGAGTCTTCAGTAAATCATCGAAAAAGCACTGTTTCGTTTAATATCTCAATATTAACAGCCACATTAGCAGAGTTCCACGAACACCATGACATGAGAATGGTTTTAGGTGGAAGCACAGAAGAACTTTACCGGCAGTGGATTTTAAGATTCTCCGGTTTGGCTATAACATGGAGCGCCTTGAACGTTTTCCGGGACTACACATGCGCTCCGATACCCCTGTCACCATCCATTTGAAGGACTATTTGCCACCGGCTTACCTGGTGGATCAGATCGACCTGAATTTTGACCTCCACGAGGACTACGCTCGTGTTGAGAGTCGCCTGAAGGTACGCCGTAACCCTGCCTTCAAAGGCGACGCACGTGCCTTCCTGTTGAATGGCGAGCTGCTGGAGCTGGAATCCATGCAGCTCGATGATGCGGTGCTGGGAGTCGATGCCTATCGGCTGGATGACACGTCCCTGACCATCGATAATCCACCTGAACAGTTTGAACTGAAAACCCGGGTGTTGATACGTCCCCAGGAGAATAGTGCACTGGAAGGGCTCTATCGCTCCGGTGGCATGTTCTGTACTCAATGCGAGGCCGAAGGGTTTCGCCGCATCACCTATTTCCCTGATCGGCCCGATGTCATGGCCCGCTTCAGCACCACCATCAGCGCAGACAGAAAGCGCTATCCGGTACTGCTCTCCAACGGCAACCGGGTTCAGGAAGAGGCGCTCGATCAGGGTCGCCACCGGGTTCGCTGGGAAGACCCCTTTTCCAAGCCCTGTTATCTCTTTGCCCTGGTGGCGGGGGATCTGCGTTTTATTCGAGACAGCTATACCACCCTTTCGGGACGTGATGTGGATCTGCGCATCTACGTGGAAGCGGAAAATATCGAGAAGTGCGATCATGCCATGCAATCCCTGAAACACGCCATGGCCTGGGATGAGCAGCACTATGGTCGTGAGTACGATCTGGACATCTACATGATCGTGGCGGTCAACGATTTCAACATGGGGGCGATGGAGAACAAAGGCCTCAATGTTTTCAATTCCAAGTTCGTGCTGGCCCGCCCCGATAGCGCCACCGACCGTGATTTTCAGGGTATCGAAGGGGTCATCGCTCACGAATATTTTCATAACTGGACCGGCAATCGCATCACCTGTAGAGATTGGTTTCAGCTCAGTCTGAAAGAGGGGCTGACGGTGTTTCGGGACCAGGAGTTTTCGGCGGACATGGGCTCCCGGGGCGTAAAGCGCATCGAAGACGTGCGGTTGCTGCGTGCTCACCAGTTTGCCGAGGATGCCGGTCCCATGGCCCATCCGATCCGTCCAGATGCTTATATGGAGATCAACAACTTCTACACCGTGACTGTCTATGAGAAGGGTGCCGAAGTGGTGCGCATGCAGCACAATCTGCTGGGCGATGCCGGCTACCGCAAGGCTACCGACCTCTATTTTGAGCGGCATGACGGCCAGGCGGTCACCACTGAGGATTTTGTGCGATGTATGGAGGATGCCGGCGGACGGGATCTCTCTCAATTCAAGCACTGGTACAGTCTTGCCGGTACCCCGGAACTGCAGGTGAAGGCGGATTACGACGCCTCAGCACAAGTCTACAGTCTGCAGCTCACCCAGCACTGCCCCGACACTAGTGGACAGAAGAACAAACCACCGTTTCACATCCCCCTGGCCTTGGGACTGCTCGATGAGACGGGAGAGGATATTCCGCTGCAGTTGAAGGGCGAGGCGGCGCCAGGTGGAGGGACACGCGTCGTTGAGTTGCGCCAGGCGGTGGAGACTTTTCATTTCATCAATGTGCCATCCAGACCGGTGCCTTCACTGCTGCGGGGACTCTCTGCGCCGGTGAAGATCGATTATGGTTACAGCGATGCGGAACTGATGTTCCTGATGGCCCACGACAACGATGACTTCAACCGTTGGGATGCCGCCCAGACGCTGGCTCAGCGCATCATCCTGCAACTGTTGGATGCACATCGTGCAGGCAATCGATTGGAGGTGCCGCAAGGATTTATCGACGCCTTTCATAAGGCACTGACCGACCAACAGGCCGATAAGGCGTTGCTGGCCGAGGTGTTGGCCCTGCCGTCCGAATCCCTGCTGGGTGATCAGATGGCGGAGGTGGATGTCGATGGTATCCATATAGAGCGGGAGGCGGTGAAACGACAACTTGCCGTGGCCCTGAAAACCTCGCTGCTTGAGGTCTACCATGCCAATACAGAATCGGGTGTGTACACCATCGACTCCGCCGCCATCGCCCGGCGTAGCCTGAAGAATGTCTGTCTCGGTTATCTCATGCTGCTCGATGAGCAGGTTATCCGTGATCTTTGCATGGCCCAGTTCGAGGCGTCGCACAACATGACCGATGTCATGGCGGCACTCTCGGCACTGGCCAATACAGACACTCCTGAGAGAGATGTCGCACTTGCTGCATTCGAGACTCGCTGGCGGGGCGATATGCTGGTGATGGACAAATGGTTCTCCGTGCAGGCGTTCTCCCGCTTACCCTCGACGTTGGATGTCGTAAAACGTTTGATGGCTCACCCTGCCTTTTCCATGCAGAACCCCAATAAGGTGCGCAGTCTGATCGGCGCCTTTTGCAGTGGCAATATCACTGGGTTTCATGCAGTGGATGGCTCCGGCTACCGTTTTCTGACCGACAGGGTTCTGGAACTGGACCGGCTCAACCCCCAGGTTGCGGCCCGCATGATGCGTATCATGACCCGCTGGCAGCGTTATGACGAGGTGCGTCAGACCTTGATGAAGCGCGAATTTCGACGGGTGCTCTCTACGCCGGATATCTCACGGGATCTCTTCGAGATTGCTTCCAAGAGTCTGGAGGTCAAGTGAACCGGGCGTTGCTGATTGTGGCGCACGGCAGTCGCCGGGAGGCCTCCAACGAGGAGATCCGGCGGCTGACGGAGCGGGTGAGAGCAGAGGCGGGAAATAGCTACCATTCTGTGATTTGCGCCTTTCTGGAACTTGCCGACCCCTCCATACCTGCAGGGATCGAGCAGTGCATCACCGAGGGTGCGGAAGAGGTGGTCGTGCTGCCCTATTTCCTCTCCGCAGGCCGGCATGTGAGCCTCGATATTCCACAGGCGGTGGGGGATGCCCAATGTAAACATCCCAAGGTCAGGATCCGGATTGCCCCATATCTGGGCGGAGCCGATGGGATATCCGCTATGTTGCTTGACTGCGCGGGAGAGGATAGGGGATAACAACTCAAAAAGGGGACAGATTTATTTTCAATTTCCCATAAATAAATCTGTCTCCTTGCCCCTGCCTTTTCAGGTGCTAAAATCCCTGCTGTTATCTGGCTTGGAGTAAGCTTTCGGCTGAACTTGATTTCATAGACACGGACTGTAAATAGTAATAATGAAAATTACCCCGCTGCTGTTGAGCCTGATCTTCAGCCCCCTGTTGCTCTCCTGCGGAACAGAGACCGAACCTGTTGTGCCGCCGGAAATTCTCCGTCCTGTTCGCACCCTGGAGGTCGAACCCACCGTCACCAAGGCCACCCGTGAATTTCCCGCCGTGGTGGGCGCCGCCCGTAGCGCCGATCTCAGTTTCCGCGTATCAGGCATCGTCAATGAGATGCGGCTCAAGGAGGGAGAGAAGGTCAAGAAGGGCGAGGTCATCGCCAAGCTGGATCAGACCGATGCCAGAATTGAACTGAAGTCCAGCCAGGCCAGTTACGAGACCGCCAGATCCAATTTCCAGCGCGGCAAGAAACTCGTCGGCCCCGGCCATATCTCCCAATCCGATTTTGACAAGCTCAACGCACAGTACGCCACCGCAGAGGCCCAGTTGGCAGCGACAAGACAGAGCCTGAATTACACCGTACTGCACGCTTCCTTTGATGGCCGCATCGCGAGACGCTTCGTCGAAAGGCACGAGGAAGTCACCCCGCAGACCCAGATCGTCACCCTGCAGGATATCTCCACACTCACCATCCAGATCAATGTGCCGGAAAGCATCATGTTACGCACCCGGAAGAAGACCCAGGTGCATTCCTACTTCGTAAAGTTCGACGCCATCGCCAAACAGCGCTTCCCGCTAAAGCTCAAAGAGGCGGCAACCAGCGCGGACGAGGAGAACCAGACCTATGAAGTGACCTTCACCATGCCCCGTGTGAAGGGCTACACCATTCTCCCCGGCATGAGCGCGGTGGTTATCATCGAGACCGAGAGCAGCGCAGAGGATAACGGCGCCATATTCCATGTGCCCGCTTCTTCGGTGCTGGAAGATATGCAAGGACGTTATGTGTATGTGGTGGAGGCGCTGGCTGAATCTGATACCAGAGCAGATGACGATACCCCGACAGCCGCCGAGACCGGCAAGCGTGGCGTCGGCGTGATCCAGCGCCGTGCCGTCACCACCGGCGAGATCGACAACCGTGGCCTGCTCATCACCTCGGGCCTGAAACAGGGCGACCACCTCCTCACCGCCGGCATGAGCCAGGCGCAGCCGGAGATGAAAGTTCGCTGGAATCCGGGGACTAAGCCTTGAGCATCACCGAGTTCGCGCTGAAGAACAACCGCACGACCCTGGTCCTGCTGGTGGTTCTGCTGTTGGCAGGCGTAGAGGCGTTCACCAAGATGCCCCGCGCCTACGATCCGGGCTTCGTCATCCGCACCGCCCAGGTAACAACCTATTTTCCTGGCGCCAGTCCGCAACGTGTCGAACAGCTTGTGACAGATAAGCTGGAAACAGTCATTCAGCAGATTCCGGAGCTGGATTTCGTCAGCAGTGAATCCCGTGCGGGTGTCTCTATTATCTCGGTCAATATCAGCGAGAGCTACGCGATCATGCGACCGATCTGGGACGATCTTCGACGCAAGATCGACAGCGCGGCGGGTGATCTGCCGGACGGCATCGTAGGCCCCATCGTCAACGATGAATTCGGCGACGTGTTCGACATTGTCATCGGCGTTACCGGGCCGGATTTCAGCTATGCCGAGCTGAATAACTTTGCCAAACAGACCCGCGATGAACTGCTGCGCCTGCCGGATGCCGCCAAGGTGCAGCTCTACGGCGTCCAGGACGAACGTATCTTTGTGGAATACAACAACGCACGTCTGACGGAACTGGGCATCTCACCCGCGCAACTCAGCCAGATGCTGGCCAGCCGCAACATCATCGTTGCCGGTGGCACGGTCACCCTGGGCCGGGAGCGCATCGACCTGGAACCCAGCGGCAACTACGAAACCCTGGAAGAGATTCGCCACTCCATCATCCAGGTGCCAGGCAATCGCACCCTGATCTATTTGAAGGACGTAGCCAAGGTCTGGCGCGGCTACATCGATCCGCCGGCCACCAAGGTCCACGCCGACGGCACACCCGCCCTGGCCCTGGGCATCTCCATGCGCGAGGGCGGCAACAACATCGTGCTTGGCAAACAGGTATCGGAAGTCCTGGCTGACCTGCAGGGAGCCTACCCGCTGGGCCTCGATCTGGATATCGTGCATTTCACCCCCGATGAGGTGCAGGACAAGGTCAGCAGCTTCATCTCCAATCTGATGCAGGCCATCGCCGTGGTGGCGGCGGTGATGATCATCTCACTGGGGCTGCGCAGCGGCTTAATCGTCGCGGCCCTGATCCCCGCCAGCATGATCATCACCATGCTGGTCATGTCCTTCTTCGACATCGGCTTGGATCAGATCTCGCTGGCCGCCCTGATCATCGCCCTGGGCATGCTGGTGGACAACGGCATCGTCATGTCCGAGAGCATCATGACACGCATGGCCAGCGGCATGGCGCCGGTCAAGTCAGCCATCGAATCCGCCGCCGAGCTGCGGGCGCCACTGCTCACCTCCTCCCTGACCACCTCCGCCGCCTTTCTGCCGATCTTTCTGGCCGAATCCACCACGGGTGAATTCACCGCATCCCTGTTCAAGGTCGTCACCATCACCCTGCTCTGTTCCTGGATCCTGTCTTTGACGGTTATCCCCATGCTGGCGGTCAACTTCCTCAAGCTGGATCAGCAGCAGGAGAGTTTTGACAGCGCCTTCTACCGAGGTTACCGGGGCATGCTGAAGCTGCTGCTCAGGTTCAGGTTTTCCACCCTGCTGATCATCGCCCTGGTGTTCGCCAGCGCACTCTACAGCTTCCGTTTCATTCCCAACATCTTCTTCCCTCCCTCGGATCGGACCTACTTCAAGCTCGAACTGGAACTGCCTCTGGGCACCTCCATTGAAACCACCGAATCGATGGTGAGACAGATCGAGGGTTTCATCCAGGATGAACTGAAAACCGCACAACCGGCTTCTGATGAATTGGCGGAACAAGACATGGGCGTCACCCGCACCGTGGCTTACATCGGCTTTGGCGGAATGCGCTTCGTGCTCACCCATTCGCCCCATGCGGTCAGCTCCAACTATGCCCTGATCATCGTGCATGTGACCTCCGCCGAGGCGATCACAGGACTGATGGAGAAGCTCGACCGCTACACCTTCGAGCATTTTCCTGATCTGCGGGTGACCATGCGCCGTTTCGAAAACGGCGCAGCCATCGCCAACCCGGTGGAAGTCCGCCTCTCCGGCCGCGACACGGACGAACTGTTCTCTCTGGTCGCCCAGGTCAAACAGAAAATGAGGGAGATCCCCGGGCTACAGAACATCAACGATGACTGGGGCCAGCGGATCAAGAAACTGGCCATCAACATCGACCAGCCTCGGGCCCTGCGCTCCGGTGTCTCCAGCGAGGACATCGCCATCTCCCTACAGACCGGCCTCAGCGGTATGGAACTCACCCAGTTCCGCGAGGACGACGAGGTGATTCCGGTCATGCTGCGCTCCTCCACCGCCGACCGGCGGGACATCGGCAAGCTCGAAGCCCTGTCGGTCTATTCGCAGGCCACCGGCAAGGCGGTGCCGCTCACGCAGGTCGCGGACGTGGAGGTGTTGTGGGGGGCCTCAAAGATCCTGCGTCGGGACCGCATGAAGACCGTCTCCATCGGTGCCCAACTGCAAGAGGGCAGCACCGCTGCCACAGCCATCGCTGCGCTTCGGCCCTGGCTGACGGCTCAACAAGCCGGCTGGCCACCCGGCTATCGCTACGAACTCGGCGGCGAAGCTGAATCCTCCGGCGCCGCCACCCAATCCATCGCCGAAAAACTGCCCATCGCCGGCTTCATCATCATCATGCTGCTGGTGGCCCAGTTCAACTCCCTGCGCAAATCACTCATCGTGATCCTCACCATCCCCCTGGGGCTGATTGGTGTGATCTACGGACTCATTCTCGCCGACTCTTTCTTCGGCTTCATGACCCTGCTGGGGGTGATATCCCTGGCCGGCATCGTCATCAACAACGCCATCGTCCTTCTTGAGCGCATCCAGCTTGAACTGGATGTCAACGGACTACCGCCGCAACAGGCCATCATCGAAGCCGCCCAGCGCCGCCTGCGTCCCATCCTACTCACCACAGCCACCACCGTGCTGGGCCTGATTCCTCTCTACCTGGGAGGGGGCGAAATGTGGGAGCCAATGGCGGTCGCCATCATTGCAGGAATTTTGCTCTCCACCATTTTGACGCTGGGGATCATCCCCGTGATTTATGCTGTGTTTTACAGCGTCAAGAGTCCTCAGTCTGCAGAAGTCTCCCCCCAGCCCGGATGTTCAGTGTAGACAAACTGCAGACCTGGGAGGCTGTCGGATTTAACGCTGTTTGGCTGCAAATCCCTGGATGGCGATCAACTCAGCTTATCAAACTCGTTAAATAGGCCGACTATTGATGCTCGGCGTCCTGCCTCGCACCCTGCGGGTGGCTTCGCCGTCAAATGGACTCCTGTCCATTTAATCGCCTCGTTCGATAAACTGATTTGATTCGCCCCCAGTAATTTTCGCTTCAAACGGATAAACCCGACAGCCTCCCAGGACGCAGAGAAGGCCAAAGGTTTCTGCGACCAACTGTTTGGATAGGAGTTTCGACAACAAGGTGCTTATCAGGTCGCGCGTAGAGTGAAAAAGGATTTATTTATGGTAAATAAATCTGTCCCCTTTTTGCGCATCTAACCCGGCCTACGGAAATGATTTACCTCTGAGGCTAAGCTGAATCGTTATACTATTTGAAATTGTCCACGCTCGTTACTCCAGGAGGATGGGGCTATGTTTGGATCAGTCATGCTTGAGGTCGCCATTGGCTTGGCATTCATCTATATTTTGCTGAGCCTGCTCTGCTCCTCTCTCAATGAGATGATCGCCGGTTTTTTCAATCTGCGCTCCAAGAACCTGCTGACAGCGCTCAATCAATTGTTGACGAATGAGGCAAAGCCTGCGGAGAATTCGGCGGCTGCCACCCTGATCAGCAAGGTCACGTCACATCCCTTCATCAGTGCCCTGAAACAGCCTCCGGTACGCTTTTTCGGTAAGCAGAGGGATGAGAAGGTACCGAACTATATCCCGCCTCACACCTTTGCCGTTACCCTGCTCGATACCATTGGGGCCAGGGGCGGAGATGGCAAGATGAAAACGGTTACGTCGATCCGAAGCCTGATCAACAAGGAGGAGAACGAACACCTCAAACGCTCCCTCCTGCCATTGCTCGATAATGCGGGAGATGATCTGGAGAAGATTCAATCCAACATCGAGGCGTGGTTTGATACCTCGATGGGTCGGGCATCGGGCTGGTATCGACGCCAGTCGCAGATGATTATCCTCCTTGTCGCCGCCGTAGTAGTCACCTCGATGAACATCGACACTATCCATATCGCCCATGTGCTGTGGCATGATTCCGGTGTGCGTACGGCCTTGGTGGCGCAGGCGGAGCAACTTGCAAAGAGTGATAAAGATGCCCTGACAAAGGATCAGAATTACAAAGAGGTTGTTGAGAAAATTGAAGGTCTCTCACTGCCCCTGGGTTGGGATAGCGAGTCGGTAACAAAATTCTGGCAGAACCGGGAAGACGCAAAAGGAGACGAAGAGAGCCGATTATGGGCGGTGCTGGTCAAAATAACCGGCCTGTTGATTACCATCCTTGCTATCTCCATGGGTGCGCCCTTCTGGTTTGACCTGCTCAACAAATTGGTCGATCTGCGTTCGGTCGGGAAAAGACCCTCCAGTGTGGCCGGGGCGCCAGGCAGAGAAGGCAATGCACAAAAGCCTCCCCTAGCGGAATAGGGTAGTATGTCCGTCCCAATAATCCCCAGGAGAAGCCAATGAAATATCTGCTACCGATCTTGTTGCTGCCGGCGCTCGTCTTTGCGCAGTCTCCGCAGGGACAGATGGACAGGGAACAGATGTTCAAGATGGCAAAGCAGAGGATGCTTCCTGTGATGGAGACGAGCATACCGGCGATGAAAAAGACCCTGACCTGTCTGGAGGGGACATCCAGCAAGGATGATCTGATGAAGTGTGTTGCCATTATGACCGAGGCCAGAGAGCAGGCCATGCGCTCCATAGGCGGAGGCAAGGAGAGTTCTCACGGCAAACCACCGCTCGCGCCAGATCCGAAGAATATCGAGTGGAGTCCGGAAATGAAGGTCCAGATGGTGAAGGATCTGAAACTATCGATCAAGCGGAGCGAGGCGATAAAAGGCTGTTTGGGAAAGAGTGCCAGCAGTGCCGAGATGGATAGCTGCATGCAATCGGCAGTTAAGTAAACGCCCCACCGGGTAGGGACTTCTACCCGATTTCCTCTTGTTTGCCTCAGGCAGTGAAAGATTTCACAGGTTTTCCGAGCGCCTGGAAAAACCAGGCAATGTTTCTATAATAGATTGTTTATTAAAGTAAAAAAATTCTTTTTAAGGGTTGTGTTGGTCCGGTTTGAACGGTGTCAGACTTGAATCTGTACGCTGCTTCGGGCAGGATGCGCGCGGTCAACAGATTTGGAGAAGTCATGGACTTCGAGCGTTCCCTCGGTCTTAAAGATACTCCGGCTGATCCGGAAGAAGAGAGCAAAAAGCTACAGCTCTATATCAACCTGAAACTGGCGTCTTCGGGTCAGCCCACAGTTGCTGGCGGAGATGATGCGTTTCTTTCCACCGCCCACGATCTGCTCAAGACTTACCGGGAGAAGAACCGGTTGCTCACCGACTACCTCTGTCCCGCTGACCAGCGTATCCAGTCATTTTTGGAACGTTATCTTGAGGGTCTTCCTGAAGGGGAGATTCCCAGGCTGCCCGCCATGACCTTCATCCTTGACAGGCATGGCGTGGCCCGGGAGCTCTCCCTGCCGTTGGGCGAGGACGAGTTCCACTCCGATATCGTCAACAGTTTCCGGGTGAAGCAGGGTGTGCTGCACAATCCCGCCAGCGATCGCCGGACCACCAAGGGTTCTTTTCATATTGCCGATGGCGGACTGCCGGTTCCTGGCGACAAGAAGGTGGTGCCGAAGCGTTGTTTTGCCTTCATGCTGTCAGCCGCAATGAATCCGCCGGATGAACTGCTGCAGATACCTTTTACCTCAGCGTTGGAAGAGCAGGCGAAGATGTTTGTCTCCCTGCTGCTGCGCCCCACCGTCTGTCCGGAGATCCCCGGCCAGGATAGCCAGAAGAGCATGGAGATCCGCTTCTTCGCGCCGGGTAACCTGGCCAGTAACCTCGATTTTGTCGAGAGCATCTTCGGCAACGGCGGCAACCCTATGCTGCCGGAGTTTGATTCTGCCCTGGATGTGGACCACTGGAGCGGACAGACCGGCTGCGTCATCCTCGCGCCCCATCTTACCCAGCTCACCAAAAAGTCTGTAGGATTGCCCCACTTCGACGATGCCAGTGAGCGTCAGCGGGCGGAAGGCATGTGCTGGCAGTCGGAAGACGAACGCTACAACGATGGCCAGGCCTTCAAGATCACTGCCCGTGATGAGAGCGGCGTGATCGTCACCATTCTTGCGGATAACTACTACGGCTATTGCAAGAAAGAGGTCAAGACCCAGATCAGCTTCGCCGCCAATCTTTTTGGCCTGGCGGAGGAGGAGCATGCCGGCGGAGCACTGGCCTTCCCTCGCCGTAACCACGGCATCGAATATGGTGTCGACTCTATAACCCGGGAGCTGGGTTACAGCTTTCAGGATGTGGTGGAGCGCTACGGCGATATCATGAATCTGCAACCTGAAGGGCATGGTATCGACAAGCGCTTCCCCGATGTAATCTACGTGCCGCAGGATCTGCGCATGGATCTGCAGGAGCAGAGCATCGCCTTCCTGCGGGATGGCGAGTCGCATGTTATTCGTCTGCAGCCGGGCAAGATCTATATCCAGCCCAACGGTTATAAAATAGAGATGCAAAAGCATCCGGGCGCCCCCTCCTGGCGTCTGATCGGCACCGACCCCGAGGGGACTTTTTGTCACAAACCCAGCACCGTCTCCGGTGGTGGCAAATCGGAGATATCCAAGTCTCTCGACGATGCGGTGATCTATGGTCCGCTCTTTGTGGATGATCTGCAGATTGATCTCGACCGGGTGCAGGAGATCTACGAGCGGGACTATAGTGATCGCTTGAAGTCCAGTTTTGAGAGTGTGGACCGGGATCCCAGCCGTAAGCCGCTGAGTAAGGAGCGCAGCCTGGGCTCCTTCATCAAATTGATGACCCCCTCTCCCAGCTATACGGATGAGTACAATGCCTGGCTGGAGTCGATTCCGCCGCGCATCCTGGCGCTGGCCTTTGTCATCAAACGTTTCTACCGGCCATTCTGGGGCACTAACTGGCGCAAATATATTTCAGTGGATGAGATAGACGGTGCGGCTGGCCATGAACTGAAGTTGCTGGATCGCCGCATCATCGCCTCCTATCTGCGCGTCGGTTTCGATGCGCGCGGTGAGTGGCGCATCTTCAAGGTACGACAGGATTTCATCGCCGCTGACAAGATTCAGATGGAGGACGACATCACCACTTCGGTGGTGGTCAGAGCGAAATCCCTTGATGACTGCCGCTGTGGATCTGACAATGATCGCAGCGTCAAGTTGACCGCCAACTGCGAGTATCGTCTGTTCCAGCGTCCGGATGATGCCGTCATACCCGGTTTCGACAAGCAGACCGAATTCGATATGTCCCAGGCCGGGAATTTTCTTGCCAATTTTGAGCCGCTGAGCGGGGAGAAGCTGACCGAGGTGGTGGAGGATGTGCTGAATCTCTGCAACTTCACTCAGCCCATGCGAGAGTTGCTTACGGGTGCCCACGAAGCGCAGAGCGGTTATGTGGCCTCATCTGCCCATCCGCGGCTGGTGGATGGAAAGCCGAGCAAGAACCCCCGCTATCTGCAGACCCGGCAGGATCTGGTGGCGCCGATACGGGCCTACGTGGCCGAGATTGGCGCGCGATTCCATCGTAAGCTGCCGTTGGGAAAGAAGGTTTGTCATACGGTCGATGCGGTGCTGGCCGGACGTCGCAACAACCCACCTGAACCCGGTATTCGCTCCCTGGCGGTCTATAACCCGATCCATTATCAGGAGCTGCCCGAACTTTTCATGGACTTTGTCTGCAGTCTCACCGGCAAGTCCCCCTCCACCACCGGGGCGGGGAGTGAGGGTGCGCTGACCAAGGGGCCTTTCAACGCCCTGCGCGCCACTGCGGATCTCAACAATGCGCTGGTCTCGTTCATTCTTACGGGTTATCCGGGTTTTTCCAGTTCTGCCGGGTATGTCGGTCCGAACGTGCGGGTTAACCACGATATCAGCCTGCTGATCCCTGAGGTCTGGGCGCGGCTCGATGAACATGAACGTGAACCGGCCTATCTCATCGAGAACGGCTACCTCGAACCGCTGGAAGACTTTGAGCATAACGGCCATCAGGTTTTGGCGAGCCGGTTGGGTTATCGTATTACCGATCGTTTTGTGCACGGCTTCCTCGGCAAGATTTTCGATAATGCCAACACGGTGCTGACCGAAAGTATCCTGAAACCGGAACTGCAGGATCTGGATGTCTTTGCGGACGGCATCAACAATATCCTAGAGGCACAACAGAGAGTTGCTCAGCAGTATCTGGATGACGGCAGTGTTGAGGATGCCTGTCCGCCGTTGAAGGCTGTGCTGCATATCATGGCGAAGGGTGAGTACGAAGGTAAGGCAGTGCATGACCCGGAGATTCGCGCCATGTTCACCAGCGACTACCTGTTGGCATCGGATTGGTACCAGGAGCGTCTGCAAGTGAAACAGGTTCGGGAAATATCGCTCTGGGAACGTCATGTTGATTATCTGCAGGATTTCCTCAGTCGGCCCGGTTATGCGGATGTGGCTGAAAAGATGGGTATAGCGTCGCGACTCGAGATGGCCGAAGCGCGGCTCGCGGCAGTACGAAGTGATGACTATCTGCGCAGTCTGGTCGGCACGATTGGTGCGGACCCCCTGCGGCCAGCGGGCAGCCCCGCTTAGTTGGCCCAGCGATTTGCCAGATCCGCTACGCTTGATCAGGCCTGCAAGTCCAGTAGTAGGCCGGTTCAAGCACAGCGGAACCGGCAACCTCACTGTCTGACCCGGAGATAACGATTTACACTACTATCCACAATATTCGTCTCCACTATGATGTTGTGGGCAGTGGGAGTCGTGTGCTTATCCTGCACGGCTGGGGCAGCGATCTCGGAAGTTTCGCGGCTGTCAGGCAGCATCTGGCGAAAAAATATTGTGTCTACGCCTTGGATCTTCCCGGTTTCGGTGAAAGCCAGGAGCCGGGATCCCCATGGGGAACGACGGAATATGCGGCCTTGGTGGAGCGTTTTATCGCTGAGATGGAGATCGAAAATCCTGCGATCATCGGTCACTCCTTCGGTGGTCGGCTGGCGATCCGGCTGGCGACGGAGATGTCGGTCAGAAGATTGATTCTGGTGGACAGTGCCGGGGTCAAACCCCGCCGCAGCCTGAATTACTATCTCAAGGTCTATTCATACAAGCTGATGAAAAATGTCCCGGGCCGGCTCTATCCACCACTACTGGAAAAGATGCGCGGACGTGCCGGTTCCGAAGATTACCGCAATGCCTCCCCCATTATGCGACAGACCCTGGTAAAGGTGGTGAATGAAGATCTGACGCCCCTGCTGTCCGGGATCAAAGCGCCCACCCTGCTGGTCTGGGGAGAGGACGATCTGGATACGCCTCTCTATCAGGCAAAGGTGATGGAGGCGCATATACCCGATTGTGGTTTGGCGCTCATCAAGGGGGCAGGACACTTCTCCTATCTGGAAAAGCCTGGCGAGTTCCAGATCATCGTCGACTATTTTCTGAAAATGGAAACCTGATCTATGGGGGCTGCCCTGTTCCAGACGCTTGCTGTGCTGCTTGCCCTGACGCTCTACGCTGTTATCGTCGGACGCGCAGTTATGCACTACCTGCACATGCTGCAGCTCAACTCCTATCGCAATGAGCGTTATCTGCGTTGGCTGCACGAGGATCTGCTTAAACGTCTTGGCCTGGTCTCACTGCTACCGCTTGTGGCGCTGCTGTTTTACTGGAACAGCGGGCTATTTTTCGGCATCTGGATCGGGGGATTCCTGCTGCTCAGTCTGAAACGCCCCAAAGCGCCGGTGAAAAAGCCGCTGGTGGTGACCGGAAGGGTCAAGCGCCTGATGGCGGCAATCTTTCTGATCTGGGTGGGGGTGTCGCTGCCGACGTTTTTTCTCGGTGCGACGGGATTGTCACCAGTCCCCTATTTTTCTCTGTTTCTCATGTCGGGCCTGCTCCTGCTGTTGCTGCCCTGGCTGCTGCTCGTCGCCAACCTGTTGGCGGTGCCGGTGGAGTCGGCCATCGCCAGATGGTACATCGGCGATGCGGGGAAGATCATCAACGGCATGCCGGGGCTTCAGGTGGTCGGTATCACCGGGAGTTATGGCAAGACCAGTACCAAATTCATCCTGAATGAACTGTTGCTGGCCAAATACAATGCATTGATGACGCCGGGCAGTTTCAATACCCTGCTTGGGGTGACTCGCATCATCAGGGAGAAGCTCAAGCCGATACACGATCTCTTTCTGGTGGAGATGGGCGCCAAACAGCCGGGTGATATCCGGGAGATCTGCGAGTTGGTGCACCCCAGGTATGGTTTGATCACCACCATCGGTAAACAGCATCTGGAGATGTTCAAAAGTCTTGCCAATATTGTGAAGACCAAATCGGAGTTGGTCGAATCCCTGCCGTCCGATGGCATCGCGTTTATCAATGCGGATGATGAGAGTTTTGCTGAAGTGCGAGGCAGGACTCAGGCGAGGGTTGTCAGTTTCGGCGTCGATTCACCGGGAGCGGATTATGCGGCGCGCGAGATCAAATATCTGGCCAATGGCCTGACTGCGCTCACTCTCTCTTTACCGAAGGGGGAGACGCTGCAGCTGGAGACCCGTCTTCTGGGAAAAAACAATATCTACAACATCGTCTCTGCAGTTGCAGTGGCAATGGAGCTGGGTGTGCCGGAAAACCGGATCAGAGCGACGGTGCGCTCGCTGCAGCCGGCGCCACACCGATTGAACGTGAAACAGAGCGCTGCGGGCATCACCATCGTGGACGATGCATTCAGCTCCAATCCAATGGGGGCGCGAGCCGCCCTGGATGTGCTGCGGGAGATTGAGGGCAAGAGAAAGGTGTTGATCACTCCGGGCATGGTCGAGCTTGGCGAAACGGAGGCGGAGGAGAATCGTCTTCTTGGCGCCTACGCGGCAAGCCGCTGTGACTATGTCATTCTGGTGGGTATCGAGCGGGCCAAACCGATCTATGAGGGGCTGGTTTCGGCAGGTTATCCGCAAAACCAGATATATGTTGCGGCCCATCTGAATGAGGCCAATGACCATTTTGCGAAGATCTCGCGAGAGGGTGATGTCGTGCTCTATGAAAATGATCTGCCGGATACTTATAATTAGTCTCCGATTGAAAAAACATAATTAACCACGAAGAACACGAAGGACACGAAGAAAATGTATGGTCAGGGAGGATTTGATTAATTGCATTATTGTTATCTCGACCGTAGGGAGAGATCTCAAACCTTCGTACTCTTTGTGTTCTTCGTGGTGAAAGCGGTATTTCGAATTTGCGTGAGTTGAAGGTGTAGTCGATGAAACCCAATGTTGGCGTCTTTTTTGGTGGCCGCTCGGTAGAGCATGAGGTCTCCATCATTTCCGGTCTGCAGGTCGTTCATGCAATCGATGCCGATCTATACTGCGTGACGCCGGTTTACATCAGTAAAACGGGTGAGTGGTACATCGGTGCAAAGTTGTCTGAGATCGACAACTTCAAGCAACTGGAAACCCTGCTCTCCGAAAGCACTGAAGTTACGCCTCACGGAAATGGCGGACAGCTTGAACTCTATCGTGTTCCTCCGGCCCGTCTTAAAAACAACCTCGTCGAGAAACTTGATATCGTCTTTCCTGTTATTCACGGCACCAATGGCGAGGACGGTACCCTGCAGGGGCTGCTTGAGATGGCAGGTGTTCCCTATGCAGGCTGCGACGTCACTGCGTCGGTCATCGGCATGGACAAGATCCTGACCAAGACACTGTTGCGGGGTAACGGCATCCCGGTGGTGGAGTCGGAGAGTTGTCGGATGGAAGCCTGGTATCAGGACAGGCGGGCGATTATCGACCGGATCCAGTCCAAATTGGGTTACCCGGTAGTGGTCAAACCGGCGAATCTGGGGTCGAGCATTGGCATTAGTGTCGCTGCCTCGGAAACGGAGTTGGAGGAGGCGATCGAAAACGCCGGCCAGTACGACCCCTCGATCCTGATCGAACGCATGGTGACCCGACTCAAGGAGATCAACGCCTCGGTGCTGGGTAATCGGGATGGGGTGGAGGTTGCGGCGCTGGAGGAGCCCCTGCGTTCCAGCGGTATCCTGAATTTTGCCGACAAATATCAGGGTGGCAAGACCAAGGGCATCAGCTCCACCGATCGCGTACTGCCGGCGGAGATACCCGAGGAACTGGCGGACAGGATCCGCCAGTTGGCAAAGGAGACGTTCAGCCTGATTGGCGCGAGTGGAGTGGTTCGTATCGACTTTCTTGTTGATGAGGAGCGCGGCGATGTCTTTGTCAACGAGATCAATACCATCCCCGGATCACTGGCGTTTTATCTCTGGGAGGCGAGCGGCGTTTCGTTTGCTGCCTTGACCACTCGCGTCATCAAGCTGGCGCTGGAGAGGTTTCGGGAAAAGGGCAGGCGGACCTATGTCTTCGACTCCAACCTGCTCTCACTGCAGGGGAGTGGCGGCAAGTTGGGCAGCAAGCGCTGATTTCACTTGCGGGGCGCCCTGCTGAATGCTACTCCGGCAGCCGTGTGGTGACGGCGGCTTCCAGACGCTCCAGCTGATGCTTGTCCAATAACGGCCGGTTCTCCCGGTCGGTGATGAAAAAGATATCCTCCACCTCTGCGCCGATGGTCGCGATTTTTGCGTGCTGCAGACGAATGTCGCAGGCGGCGAAGGCCTGTCCCACTTCCGATAACAGTCCCGGCCGGTCAAGGGTGATCAGACGCATCACTGTGCGGTTGTAAGCCGGATCCTGGGAGAAGAAGATGCGGGTCGGGGTGTCGAAGCTCTTGTGCTGGCGGGGCATGCGGCGATGCACTTTGAGTGGCCGGTCGTCTTTCTGCGTCAATCCGGCTTTCAGGGTGGTGATGATCTCTTCGGCGCGATGGCCAAGCTGGACAGGACTGCCATCCTCCTCCATGACCAGGAATGAGTCGAGAGAAAAGCCTTGAGTCGTGCTCATGATGCGGGAGTTGACGATGGACAGGCCCAACTGATCCAGCAGGGTGGTCATGACGGCAAACAGATTGTCGCGATCCGGTCCGTAGTAGAGTACGTCGCTGCCGCCGTGTTCGGCGGTTTCATGGATCGCGACCAGCGGCAGGTCTTCCGGTGACGTGGTGATGATGGCCTGAATCTGCCGGCAGATCGCATTGGGAGAGTGTGAGAGAAAATACTCCGGGCTGAAGGATTGCCAGAGTCTGAGAATCTCTCTCTCATCGTGTCCGGCCTTGGCCAGCAGTTCCAGCGTTTCGTATTTTGTCTCCCGGATCAACTCCTCCTGCGCCAGCGGGTTGTCCAGCCCGCGCTGCAGGGCGCGATGGGTGGATTTGTAGAGATCCCGCAGCAGTGAATCTTTCCATGAGTTCCAGCGTTTCGGATTGGTGGCCTGACTGTCAGCGACTGTCAGCAGATAGAGATAGTCGAGGTGCATTGTGTCCCCGGCGTTTTCAGCAAACGCCTGGATGACGTCCGGGTCGTTGATGTCCTTGCGCTGGGCGGTCATGGACATGACCAAGTGGTTGCGCACCAGCCAGCCAACCAAACGGCTGTCATATTCGCTGAGATGGTGTTGGCGGCAGAAGTCCACCGCGTCCTTCTCACCGAGTATGGAGTGATTGCCGCCACGTCCTTTGGCGATGTCGTGGAAGAGGGCGGCCAGATAGATCAGCTCTTTCTTCGGCAGGGTGCGGAACAGCTGGGTGCAGAAGGGGGTCTCTTCTGCGAGTTCCGGCACTGACAGACGGCGCAGGTTACGCAGCACCATCAATGTATGCTCATCCACGGTATAGACGTGAAACAGGTCGTACTGCATACGTCCGACAATATTTTCAAAGGCTGGAATGTAGGCAGCGAGGATGCCATGACGATTCATGCGGCGCAGTTCCCGGGTTATGCCCCAGGGTTGGCGCAGGATCTCCATAAACAGGCTCTGTGCCCGGATGTCTGCGCGGAAGGCGCTGTTGATCAGCTGAATATTGTCCCGCAGCAGGCGGATGGTGCTGGCTCTGACACCTTTTAGTTCTGGATTCTCCTGCAGGATAAGAAAGAGTTCCAGCAGGGCGGTGGGGGTGCGGGAGAAGACATCCGGATGGGTGACCTCGAGAAAACTGTTGCGGCTTTGGAAACGGTTGCCGTGAGAAACGGGGGCATCCAGCTTGTTCTCCAGTAGGATCGCTTCCTGGAAGTGCTGCAGAAGGATTTCGTTGAGGCGGTTCAGCTCCAGCGTTGTCCGGTAGAAGAGTTGCATAAACTGCTCCACCGCCAGATTGCTGGTATTGTCATCATAGCCAAACTGGTTAGCCAGGGTGCGCTGATAGTCGAAAAGTAAAATGTCGCCGCGTCTGCCTGTAAGGGTATGCAGGGCGAAACGGATGCGCCAGAGATAATCCTGACCTTCGATCAGTGTCTGGTATTCGTCCTCGTTGAGGAAGCCGTGACTCACCAGATCACGCAAGGTGTCGGCCTGGAAGTGGCGTTTCACCACCCAGCCGATCATCTGGATATCCCTCAATCCGCCTGGACTCTCCTTCAGATTGGGTTCCAGGTTGCTTTCGCTGTCCTCGAATTTTTGATGCCGCGCCTGCTGTTCCGCAAATTTCGCTTCAAAAAAGCGTTTGCTGTCCCAAATCTTAGCGGGGCTGGTGGCTTTCCGCATCGCCCTGAAGAGGGTCTCAGGCTCGACCAGCAGCCGGGATTCCATCAGGTTGGTGGCAACCGTGATGTCATTTGATGCTTCCCGGATGCAATCCTCAATGGTGCGTACGCTGTGTCCAACTTCCAGTCCGATGTCCCAGAGCAGACTGGCCCAGTAAGGGTTCCTACGGCTTGTTCAGTGATCTTCGTGGTCGAGCAGAATCTGCAGGTCGATGTCTGAAGCAGGATGGAGCTCTCCCCGGCCATACCCACCCACTGCGACCAGTGCGGCGTCAGTGGAATCCTGGAAGTGGAGATTGCAGGCGCGCTCCAGGACGGCATCGACCAGATGGGCGCGGGCGCCCACCAGCTGGGTTATCGGCTGTTCCTGATTAAATCTTTCCCTGATCGTTTCAGTGCCCAGCTTCAGGAAGTCGCGAAAAACCGGGATAGGTGTGGATGAGGTGCCTGCCAGCGCCTGGTCAAGCACGGAGAGTCCGAACGTGGGTCTATTGCCGAGATCACTTTCAGGTGGGTCGGCTATGCTTCAGCCGCAGGGTCAGTACCTCACAGCCCGTTTCAGTCACCAGCAGGGTGTGCTCGTACTGCGCGGAGAGGCTGCGGTCTTTGGTGACCACGGTCCAGCCATCGGGACGGAGTTTGACGAACCACTGGATGAGCTCGAGTCCGTACTCATCTCTGAACCCGATGAGCTATCGATCACAAACGATCCGACTGAAATAACGGCAACGGGACAACAAATGTCCACCCCCTACCCAGAGGTGCAGTTTATCGAACCTCGCAAGCCCTTCGCAGGCATGCTCTGGGGGGTAGGCGCAGTCGGGCTTATTCTGATCCTGGGGCTGCAATTGATCTGGCAGTTCCGCAGCGAGGCCATTCACTACGAAAGTGGCAGACAACTTCTCTCGGTGATGTGTCAGGCACTCAACTGCACACCACCGCAACGCCGTGATCTCTCCCGCATAGAGACAGACCATCTGGACCTGCGCCTCCACTCCGTGCATCCTCAGGCACTATCATTCCAGCTCAACATGATAAACAATGCCTCTTTCAAACAACCCTTCCCCCAACTTCAACTCAGTCTTTTCAATGACGCCGGAAAGATGCTTGCAACCCGTCTCTTCGACCCATCGGAATACCTGCCTGCCGGGATCTCCGCCAATTCGCCCATGCCACGCTTTCGTCTCATCGAGGTCATAATGGAGTTGGTTGATCCAGGCGACGAAGTCACCGGTTTTAAGTTCGATTTTCTGTAACAATGCTCAGCCAGAGCGGCACCCTGCGGCGGTTAGTCCGTGGGTTTCGCGGAGAGGCACCACTCCTGCGGACAGACGCGCCCACTCAATAATCCCTTTCAATCCAACGGGTTATTATTCGCCTATCTGCCGACAGCGCTACAAGGCTATCTGTTGCATTTTTGCCACTGTTGCAATAATCAAAGAATAATGACCATGAACCTTTGATTCACCCTGAAAATGGCGTTATTATCTGACGCCTTTCCCCTCGATTTTAGGGCTCGATCTCATCGTCGATATGCGCATCGGACCCTACAGGCTGGAAAACAATCTCCTGTTGGCGCCGATGGCCGGAGTGACCGATCGACCCTTCCGCCAGCTTTGCCGGCGGCATGGCGCAGGACTCGCTGTTTCCGAGATGGTTTCAGCCGACTCGTCGCTCTGGGGCAGCCGTAAAACGCTGCGGCGACTCGATCACGAAGGGGAGACCGGCCCCATTGCGGTGCAGATCCTCGGATCTGATCCGCGAACGATGGCGGAGGCGGCACGGGCAAACGTCGCCAATGGCGCCCAGATCATCGATATCAACATGGGTTGCCCGGCAAAAAAGGTTTGTAAGACATCGGCGGGTTCGGCTCTGCTGCAGGATGAGGCCCTGATCACTGACATATTGACGGCAACGGTTTCTGCCGTCGAGGCCCCGGTAACGCTGAAGATCCGCACCGGCTGGGATCGACAGAACCGAAACGGGGTGCGCATTGCTCAGATCGCTGAAGCGGCGGGCATACAGGCACTGGCGGTCCATGGCCGTACCAGAGCCTGCAAATTTTCGGGTGACGCGGAATATGACACCATCCGCGCCATCAAAGAGTCAGTCACCATCCCGGTGATTGCGAATGGGGATATTAGAACACCGGAGAAGGCACAGAAAGTGCTTGAGACAACCGGTGCAGACGGGATCATGATCGGCCGGGCGGCCCAGGGGAGACCCTGGATCTTTCGCGAGATCGATCACTATTTGAAGACCGGCGAAAAGCTGGCTGAGCCATCCCCCTCTTGGGTGAAGGCGTTACTGTTGGAACATCTGCAGACACTCTATGATTTCTATGGGGAACATCAGGGTGTTCGCATTGCCCGCAAGCATATTGCGTGGTACAGCAAAGCCCATAGAGGCGGTGCGGAGTTTAGAAAAACGATAAATGACTCGGAAACAGCGGACGAGCAACTGCAGCTTATCCACGTTTTTTTCGATAGTTAAGACAAGCACGGGGAGCTTGGCGGCATGAATATGGAAGCAGGTATGTTCAGGAGTGATGGGGATTCCACACTGACAGTCACTCACAGCAAGAAAAGCGAGCCTCTACGTCATTGCGTTCAGGATGCGATGCAACGCTATTTCAGCCATCTTGATGGGCACGGTACAAGCAACCTCTACCGCATGGTGATGAATGAAGTCGAGGCGCCTCTGTTGGAGAGCGTCATGGAATATGCCGGTGGCAACCAGACCCGCGCAGCCGCTATTCTCGGCATCAGCCGCAGCACGTTACGCAAAAAACTCTCGCTCTACGACCTGGATTGAACCCGCTGCCGGAATCTGTCCTTAGACTATTTCACCAGGGACGCTTTCGGCACTGTATATTGTGCTCAAGCAAACATAACATCTCATTAATCCCTCCAAACAAACGGATAGACCTATCATGTCTTCGATTACCCGCGCCCTGATCAGCGTTTCCGATAAGACCGGCATCGTGGAATTCGCCCGCAGCCTGGCCGAAAAAAACGTTGAAATCCTCTCCACCGGCGGCACTGCCAAGCTGCTTACCGACAACAATGTCCCAGTCATCGAGGTCTCCGAGTACACCGGTTTCCCGGAGATGATGGATGGGCGGGTCAAGACCCTGCACCCCAAGATTCACGGCGGCATTCTCGGCCGGCGCGGTACCGATGACCAGGTAATGAAAGAGAATGGTATCGGCAATATCGATCTGATCGTGGTCAACCTCTATCCCTTTGAGCAGACCGTGGCCAATCCCGACTGCGATCTGCCGACCGCAATCGAGAATATCGACATCGGTGGCCCCACCATGATTCGCGCCGCCGCCAAGAACCACAAGGACGTCACCGTGGTGGTGGACGCCGCAGACTATGCGCGGGTTCTGGAGGAGATGGACGGCAACGACGGCGATATCTCCGCTGCCACCCGCTTTGACCTGGCGGTAAAGACCTTCGAACACACCGCCCGCTACGATGCAGCCATCGCCAACTACCTGGGCGCCCGCACCGGCGAAGAGGTGGCAGACTTTCCCCGCACCTTCTCCATGCAGTTCAAGCAGGTGCAGACCATGCGCTACGGCGAGAATCCGCATCAAAAGGCGGCCTTCTTCGTTGAACACAAGGTCGAGGAAGCATGCATCGCCACCACCAAACAGATCCAGGGCAAGGAACTCTCCTACAACAATATCGGCGACACCGACGCAGCCCTGGAGTGCGTGAAGAACTTTGACGAGGGCCCCGCCTGCGTCATCGTCAAACACGCCAACCCCTGCGGCGTGGCTTTCGGCGACAATCTGCTCGAAGCCTATGATCGCGCCTACAGCACCGATCCGGAATCCGCCTTCGGCGGCATCATCGCCTTCAACGGCGAACTGGACGGCGAGACCGCCCAGGCCATCGTTGACCGGCAGTTCGTCGAGGTGATCATCGCGCCCAATCTCTCCGCCGCAGCCATCGAAGCGGTCAGCAGCAAGAAGAATGTGCGCCTGCTGGAGTGCGGCGAGTGGAATGTCGAAGCACTGCACCGCACCGAGTTCAAGCGCGTCAACGGCGGCCTGCTGGTACAGGACGCCGACCTGCAACTCACCAACGAGATTAAGGTCGTCACCGAACGCCAGCCCACAGATGAGGAGATGCGCGATCTGCTCTTTACCTGGCGCGTCGCCAAGTTCGTCAAGTCCAACGCTATCGTCTACGGCAGGGACGGCATGACCATCGGTGTCGGCGCCGGTCAGATGAGCCGCATCAACTCCGCCCGCATCGCCGGCATCAAAGCGGAACATGCAGGCCTGAAAGTGAAGGGTTCCGTGATGGCATCCGACGCCTTCTTCCCCTTCCGGGACGGCATCGACAACGCCGCAGAAGCCGGCATCGTTGCAGTGATCCAGCCCGGCGGTTCCATGCGCGATGACGAGGCGATCGCTGCTGCAAACGAACACGGCATGGCCATGGTCTTTACCGGCATGCGCCACTTCCGTCACTAATCAGCTTTACCACGATGGGCACGAAGAACACTAAGGCTTAAACACTTCGCGCCCTTCGTGGTTAAACATTGATTTCATGAAGCGAATCCACCCCACCGCCATCATTGAGGACGGTGCCGATCTGCATGAATCGGTCACTGTCGGCCCCTTCTCCCTCATCGAATCCGATGTAATAATCGGCGAGGACTGTGTCATCGACAGCGGCGTACGTATCTTTCGCGGCACAAGTCTGGGCAGAAACAACCGGGTCTGTAGCGGCGCCATGCTGGGCTGCGAACCCCAGGATCTCACCTTCGATCCCGCCAACAGCAAGCCTCTCGTCATTGGTGATGACAATCACATCAAGGAGGGGGTGAACATCAGCCGTGGAGTGAAGACCGAGGAGGGAACCCTCATCGGCAACGACAACTACTTCATGTGCGGATTCCATGCCGGACACGACTGCCGTTTCGGCAACAACAATATCTTCGGCCCCAACAGCACCATCGCAGGTCATGTCGGCATCGGAGACAAGGCATTCGTCTCCGGCCTGGTGGGAATCCACCAGTTCACCTTCATCGGCGACCACGCCATGCTCGGCGGCTGCTCAAAGGTGGTGAAAGATGTGCCGCCCTACGCCACCTGCGACGGCAATCCGGCGCGACTGGTCGGTCTCAACGCTATTGGCCTCAAACGCAGTGGCTTTAACCCCAAGACACGGGCGGCGATCAAACAGGCCTATAAGACACTGTTTCTCTCTGGCCTGAATATCTCACAAGCACTGGAACAGCTTAAGGGAGAGGAATTGATAGAAGAGGTGGAAAAACTCGTCCGCTTCATCGAGAAAAGCGACCGGGGTGTGACCGGGCATAAATAGCTTCCGTCCGAAAACACTGTTTTCACCACGAAGTACGCGAAGAAAATTCATGGTTAATCAATCTCTTACCTTCGTGGTATAAATGGCGTTTCCGGACGAATTCAATCAATTAGGTCAGAAGCTTAGGCAGATCCTTGGCCTGGCTGACCCAGTCTTCAACCTTGCTCAGCGCCGGCGGATGTTTGGTCAACTCCTTTTCCCTGTTGGTCTCAACTGTCCGTGAAATAGCCGTTTACAATAATTAACAATCAAAACGGTAACCACAGCCCAAGATTCACCCTTGCATCTTGCGGGTGAAAATTTACAATTCGATTCATCAACAGTTTTATAAGCCATAACCTCCCACCCCAACAGGATCACAGACATATCAGCATGAACATTCTCATCATCGGCTCCGGCGGCCGTGAACACGCGCTGGCCTGGAAAGCCGCCCAATCTCCGCTGGCAGAACGCATCTTCGTCGCCCCCGGCAACGCTGGCACTGCGCTGGAACCCAAACTGGAGAATATTCCGCTTGGTGTTGATGCCATCGATGAGTTGATCGCATTCGCGCAAGAGAATGATATCGGACTCACCATCGTGGGTCCTGAGGTCCCGTTGGTAATCGGAGTGGTGGATGCCTTTACCGCTGCCGGACTCAACTGTTTCGGCCCAACCCGGGGTGCAGCCCAACTTGAAGGTTCCAAGACCTTCACCAAGGACTTTCTCGCCCGTCACAATATCCCCACCGGGGAGTATCAGGCCTTCACCGAGGTGGAACCGGCCCTCGCCTATATTGCAGAGAAGGGCGCGCCGATCGTAGTCAAGGCCGATGGCCTGGCCGCTGGCAAGGGGGTGATCGTAGCCATGACTGAAGCGGAGGCCAAAGCCGCTGTATCCGACATGCTCGCCGGCAACGCCTTCGGCGAGGCTGGCCATCGGGTAGTGATCGAAGAGTTCCTGGAGGGTGAAGAGGCCAGTTTCATCGTCATGGCGGATGGGAAACATGTCCTGCCGATGGCCACCAGCCAGGATCACAAACGCGTAGGGGATGGCGATACCGGTCTGAACACCGGCGGTATGGGGGCCTACTCTCCCGCCCCGGTGGTCGACGAACGGATTTATCAGCGCATCATGGACGAGGTAATCCTGCCCACCGTATCTGGTATGGCGAAGGAGGGTCTGCCCTACACCGGTTTTCTCTACGCTGGCCTGATGATCGCAGCCGACGGCACCCCAAAGGTGATCGAGTACAACTGCCGTTTCGGAGACCCTGAAACCCAGCCTATCATGATGCGCATGCAGTCGGATCTGGTTGCCCACTGTCTTGCCGCCATCGAAGGCAGACTGGACACCGAAACCACCGCTTGGGATCCCCGCGTCTCACTGGGTGTCGTACTGGCCGCCGGCGGTTATCCCGGCAGTTATACCGGCGGTGATGCCATATCCGGCCTACCCGAGACCGAGACCGAAGGGGAGAAGGTCTTCCACGCAGGAACCGCCGAAAAGGCGGGTCAGGTGGTGACTGCAGGCGGAAGGGTGCTCTGCGCCACCGCCCTTGGGGATACGGTCGTGCAAGCCCAGCGGAAAGCCTACGAATTGGCCAGGCGCATCCACTGGGACAGGCTCTACTACCGCACCGACATCGGTTATCGCGCCGTAGCTCGTGAAGAGGCCTGACGACAAACAGAGAGTGCTGCCAGCAACCACTCTGCCGCTGACACAGCTCTTTCGTTTCGGCCTGGCAGTCACCCTGGTGATCATCTCTCATCTGGCCACCACGACGCTGGATTACCCGGTGGTGTCTGACATAAACGACAAATGGGAACATTTCACCGCCTTTCTGGTGCTCGCCTTTCTTGCCGACTTCGCTTTTCCCAACACCGCTTGGGGCTGGAAAAAGTTCCTGCCCCTGCTGGGTTACGGCCTGGCCATTGAGGTTTTTCAGTACTTCCTGCCCCATCGGCTATTCTCCCTTTGGGATCTGGGAGCCGACTCCCTGGGCCTGATCTGCTATCCACTGCTCCTACCGATGCTGAAACAGATACCCCTGCTGGCGCCGCGCTGGCATACTGGGTGACTGCTTCCGCCGAAGAACGATATAAGGGATCCGCCATGAGCGACGGAAAAAAAAGCGCTTTCAAATACGATTATCTCGGCTCCGATCCCAAGGCGATCCAACGTTCGGTCTCAAACCATCTCGTCTACACCATCGGCGGTATGAGGGGCCTACTCTCCCGCCCGGTGGTCGACGAACGGATTTATCAGCGCATCATGGACGGTAATCACCTTACCGTATCTGGTATGGCGAAGGAGGTCTGCCCTACGCAGTTTTCTCTACGCTGGCCTGATAGTCGCAGCCGGCACCCCAAAGGTGATCGAGTACAAGCTGCCGTTTCGGAGACCTGAAACCCAGCCTATCATGATGCGCATGCAGTCGGATCTGGTTGCCCACTGTCTTGCCGCCATCATCGAAGGCGAACTGGACACCAGAGCCGCAGCGGATCCGCGTCTCCACTGGGTGTCGTACTGGCCGCCGGCGGTGTCAACGGATTATACCGGCGGTGATGCCATATCCGGCCTACCCGAGACCGAGACCGAAGGGAAAGGTCTTTCACGCAGGAACCGCCGAAAAGGCGGGTCAGGTGGTGACTGCGAGGCCCAGAAGGGTGCTCTGCGCCACCGCCCTTGGGGATACGGTCGTGCAAGCCCAGCGAAGCCTACAGATTGGCCCAGGCATCCACTGGACAGGCTCTACTACCGCACCGACATCGGTTATCGCGCCGTAAGCTCGTGAAGGCCTGACGACAAACAGAGAGTGCTGCCAGCAACCACTCTGCCGCTGACACAGCTCTTCGTTTCGGCCTGGCAGTCACCCTGAGTCGATCATCTCTCATCTGGCCACCACGACGCTGGATTACCCGGTGAATTGTCTGACATAAACGACAAATGGGAACATTTCACCGCCTTTCTGGTGCTCGCCTTTCTTACCGACTTCGCTTTTCCCAACACCGCTTGGGGCTGGAAAAAACTCCTACCCCTGCTGGGTTACGGCCTGGCCATTGAGGTTTTTCAGTACTTCCTGCCCCATCGGCTATTCTCCCTTTGGGATCTGGGAACCGACTCCCTGGGCCTGATCTGCTATCCACTGCTCCTACCGATGCTGAAACAGATACCCCTGCTGGCGCCGCGCTGGCATACTGGGTGACTGCTTCCGCCGAAGAACGATATAAGGGATCCGCCATGAGCGACGGAAAAAAAAGCGCTTTCAAATACGATTATCTCGGCTCCGATCCCAAGGCGATCCAACGTTCGGTCTCAAACCATCTCGTCTACACCATCGGCAAGGATCCTTTCACCGCCACCGACCACGACTGGATGATGGCCTTCAGCCATGTGGTCCGGGACCGGCTCATCGAGCGTTGGATGGAGACCCAGCGCAGCTACTACCGTAGCGATGCCAAACGGATCTACTACCTCTCGATGGAGTTCCTCATTGGCCGCAGCCTGGTCAACAGTCTGCTCAATATGGATATCCATGACGAGTGCAGCAAGGCCCTGCATAAACTCGGCGTCGAGCTGGAAAAGTTGCGCAGCCTGGAACACGACGCCGCCCTCGGCAATGGCGGACTGGGACGGCTGGCCGCCTGTTTTCTGGACTCCATGGCGACCCTCAACCTTCCCGGTTACGGTTACGGCATCCGTTTCGAGTACGGCATGTTCCGGCAGAAACTGGAGGATGGACGTCAGGTGGAGCTACCGGAAAACTGGCTTGCCCACGGTAATCCCTGGGAGTTCCCCCGCCCCGAGGTCTCCTACAAGATCCGCTTTGGCGGCCGGGTCATGGAGTACCAGGGCCCGGACGGCCGGCGTCATTTCGACTGGATCGACGGGGATGTGGTTGTCGCCCAGGCCTACGACACCCCGATCCCCGGCTACCACAACGACACGGTCAATAATCTGCGCCTCTGGAGTGCCAAGGCCTACGAGGATTTCGACCTGACCTGTTTTAACATGGGGGAGTACACCCATGCGGTGGAGGAGAAGACCCAATCGGAAAACATCTCCAAGGTGCTCTATCCTGACGACAGCAGCGCGAAAAACCAGGTGCTGCGCCTGAAACAACAATACTTTTTCGTCAGCGCCTCACTGAAGGATATCCTGCGCCGCTTCTCCATCGATCACGACGACCTGCAGGATCTGCCGGATAAGGTCGCTATCCAGCTCAATGACACCCACCCGTCCATCGCCATCGCCGAACTGATGCGTATCCTGCTCGACAAGGAGAAACTGCAGTGGCAGTTGGCCTGGAACATCACCACCCGGGTCTTCTCCTATACCAACCACACCCTGTTGCCGGAAGCCCTGGAAACCTGGTCAGTACAGCTGTTTGAACAACTGCTGCCACGCCATCTGCAGATCATTTATGAGATCAACCGGCGCTTTCTGCTGATGGTGGGGAACCTGCACCCGGACGACCGCGAGATCCAACGGCGCCTCTCCATTTTCGATGAAAAGGGGGAACGGCGTATACGCATGGCACACCTGGCGGTTATCGGCAGCCACAAGGTCAATGGCGTTTCTGCACTGCACTCCGAGCTGCTGCGAACCAGGACCTGCAAGGACTTTCACGAATTCTATCCCGACAAACTCATCAATATCACCAACGGCATCACCCCCCGTCGCTGGCTGCTGCTCTCCAACCGCCCGCTCTCAAAATTGATCTGCGAAGCGATCGGCCATGACTGGGTGCGGGATCTGGACAAACTCGCTGATCTCGTTCCGCTGGCGGACGACACGACATTTCAGGAACGTTTTCGTGCCGCCAAACAGATCAATAAAACGCGGCTTGCCGGACTGGTGAAACACTACCTCAATCAGGTAATCGATCCCCATACCCTGTTCGACGTACAGGTGAAACGCATCCACGAATACAAACGACAATTGCTCAATGTGATGCGGGTGATCGCTCTCTATAACCGGCTGCTGGACAACCCATCTGCCGACTTCGTGCCGCGGACCGTCATCTTCGGCGGCAAGGCGGCGCCCGGCTATTTCATGGCGAAACTGATCATCCGCCTGATCAACGATGTTGCGGACGTCATCGATAACGATCCTGCGGTCAATGATCGGTTGAAGGTGGTGTTTATCCCGAACTACGATGTCACCACCGCCTCCGACATTATCCCGGCCGCGGAACTCTCCCAGCAGATATCCACAGCAGGCATGGAGGCCTCTGGCACAGGCAATATGAAGCTGGCGCTGAACGGCGCGCTGACCATCGGCACCATGGATGGCGCCAATGTGGAGATGCGCGAGAAGGTCGGCGATGAGAATTTCTTCATCTTTGGCCTGACTACCGACGGCATCGAGCAGCTAAAGCGGAAAGGCTATCATCCCCGCCACTACTATGAGACCAACCCAGAGCTGAAACGGGTGGTGGATATGATCGGCAACGGCTTCTTTTCACCAACCAATCCAAACCGCTATAAAGTCATCTCGGAGACCCTGCTCAACAGCGATCCCTTCCTGGTGCTGGCCGATTTTCAGGACTATCTCGAAACCAGCGACAATGCGGATGCCTGTTATCGGAACCCGGAGATATGGAACCGCATGGCGGTGATGAATACCGCCATGATGGGGCACTTCTCCAGTGACAGGACAATCAAAGAGTATGCCGAAAAAATCTGGGGGGTCGAACCGGTACTACCCCGTTGAACCTCCTACCCCACCGCAAGCGGACGGGGTATTTAAGTGTAGGAGCGGCGCCCTCGCCGCAATTTTCCCATCTACGGTGCAATCGCGGCGGGACGCCGCTCCTACGACTCCTTCGCAGCAAGCTGCGGGGAATCAAACCCAAAGAGATTGAGTTACTGATCCTGGAAAGAGATGGATAAGGCAAAAGAGAGCATCGGCCTGGCCCTTGGCAGTGGTTCTTCACGGGGCTGGGCACATATCGGCATCATCAAAGAACTGGCAAAAACAGGTATCGAGCCTGACATCATCTGCGGCTGCTCCATCGGTTCTATTGTCGGGGCATCCCATGCCGCCGGCAATCTGGAGGCCCTCGAAACCTGGGTCAGGTCACTCTCCAAGCGAACGGTCACTCGCTTCTTTGAACTTAATCTCTCTCTCAATGGCTTTGTCAACGCCGAGCGGTTTCACGCTTTTCTCGACGCGTGCGTCTGCGATGAAGCCATTCAGATCGGACAGTTGCCCAAGACCTTCGCCGCTGTCTCCACTGATCTGAAGACAGGGCGTGAAGTCTGGTTCACTGAAGGTCTCACCCTCGATGCAGTCCGTGCATCGATTTCACTGCCGGGCCTGTTCCCGCCTGTACGGCATCAGGGCAGCTGGCTGGTGGATGGCGGTCTGGTGAACCCCGTGCCGGTCTCTATCTGCCGCGCCCTCGGCGCAGATATCGTGATTGCAGTCAATCTGAACGGTGACATCCTGGGCAAGCATCAGAGAAAAAAAACCCGTGAGGAGCCACCAGAGGATAAAGGTCTGCTCGACAGTGTCTCCCGCAGCATCCGCGCCTACTCGGACACCCTCTTTCCCAGCAAAGATCCCGCACCCAGCCTGTTTGACGCCATTGCCGGCTCCATCAATATCACCCAGGACCGAATCACCCGTAGCCGCATGGCCGGCGACCCGCCGGACATCATGCTCTCACCCAGGCTTTCCCACATCGAACTGCTGGAATTTCACCGGGGAAAAGAGGCGATCAAGGAGGGTGAAAACTGTGTGAAACGCATGCTCCCGGAGATTGAGTACAGACTGAAGGGGTAGGAGAGGATCGATTATCCAGGGTAACGGCAGTCACTTTGCCCGTGCATTGACAATCTTGCAGATCTCCCCACCCAGTCCCAGGACAAAAAGCTCGCCGTCGTGTGCCTCGGCAAAGCTGCTGATATTCAGATCAGTCTTGAACAACTCCGAGTTCACATAACCTGCTTCATCGCTGGCTGAAAGTTGCCAGATCCTGCCGGAACCGTAGTCGGCATAGAGATACTTCCCCCATAGTGCCGTTATCCTCCGGCCCCGATAGACATACCCCCCGGTAACGGCAATCCCCTCATTTCGGCCATACGCCTCTACCGGCATCTTCAGATCTTTGGTCCGGCAATCCGAGGCAGGTTCGAAGCAATGATCGCCTTCCATTCTGTTCCAGCCATAGTTGCCGCCCTTGACCAGTTGGTTGATCTCCTCGTAACGATTCTGTCCCACATCCCCAACCCACAGATCGCCGCTCTCCCGGTCGAAACTCCAGCGCCAAGGGTTGCGCAGACCCCAGGCAAAGATCTCCCCCCGGCCGTCGCCAGCCGCAAAGGGGTTGTCCGCAGGAATGGTGTATTGGCCTGAACCACCGTCACCCACATCGATCCGCAACATCGCACCCAACAGTGTCCGGGTATTCTGACCATGACCATGCGGGTCGCCACCTGCCCCGCCATCACCCAAGCCGAAATAGAGATAACCCTCTGGCCCAAAGGCAATCTGCCCGCCGTTGTGGTTGCTGTAGGGCTGGGCAACCGAGAGCAGAATCCGCTCAGACGCTGGGTCGACCACCCCTGCGCCAGGTTTCAAATGAAATCGGGAGATTCGGGAAACCAGCCCCTTCTGTTTGTGCCTGCCGGTATAGGAGAGATAGAGATAGCCGTTACGGGAATAATCGGGGTGAAATGCCATACCCAACAGCCCCCGTTCATCCCCGCCAACACCGCCGCCAGCCACCCGCTCACTGATATCGACAAACGCTGTTACACGACTGGCCTGGGAACTGTTATCAAAGCGGACAACCCGTCCCGGCTGCTGCACCAGATACCAGTTGGAATCGTCCCCGGGCGCCATCAGCATGGCTACGGGCCGGTTCAGCTCAGGAAGTAAGGGGAAGGGGGCAGCAAGCCGCACACCCTTGGTTTCTTTGGCGGCACAAACAGGTTTGCCACCGAATAGCGAGGCAAAGCCCTGTGCATCCGACAGTACATCGCCACCCCACAAGAGTGCGGCCAGAAGAGATAGAAGCCTGCGCAGATCCATAATCGATTCGGGTTGCAACCCTGCCAGTAGAGAGTCAGTTCATTGTAGCCCGCCTGGAGCGCCACGGAATGCGTGAAGCCCACTCCCGAACGGACAGAGCAGCGGGCACTCAGAGAATCCTGTGGATCAGCTTGGCCAGCCCCTGCAACTCAGGATAGTCAGGTGCCACCTCAAGAATATAGTTGAGTGTGCGCGGAATATCTTGCAGATAGCCGGGTTTGCCGTCACGAATGTTGAGACGTGCAAAGATCCCGCTGGCCTTTAGATGGCGTTGCACCCCCATCAGGTCAAACCAGCGCAGGAACTGATCCTCATGCTCACTACGCAAGACGCCTGACTGCACCGCCAGCTCATAGTAGCCCATCACCCAGGCCTCGATGCGTGCCTTGGGCCAATTGATATAACAGTCCCGCAGCAGTGAGACCAGATCATAGGTCACTGGCCCAACCACTGCGTCCTGAAAATCGATGATGCCTGGGTTCGACTGATCGGTCACCATCAGGTTGCGGGAGTGGTAATCGCGGTGTACACAGACCTGTGGCTGATCCAGCGCATTGCCGGCCAGAAAATCAAAGGTGACATCCAACATGGAGTGTTCACCGTCAGTGAGGCTAAGGCCGTGATGCCGCTCCAACAGCCATTCACGAAACAGCGCCATCTCCTGTTGCAGCAGCGTCCGGTCATAGTCCGGAAGCCCCTCGACAGGGCCACAGGCCTGAATCACCATCAACGCCCCCAGGGCATCGCCATAGAGCCGGTCCACATTCGTCTCATCGAGCCGGTCAAGATAGAGGGTCTTGCCCAAATCACTCAACAGCAGATAACCCTCCGCCTGATTGCGGGCATAAATATGGGGCACATTGAGCCCAATCGACTCAAGGGCCTCCGCCATGCGGATAAACGGTGTCATCTCCTCTTTATCCGTCGGGGCATCCATCGCAATATAGCTATTGTCACCGGTTTCGATACGAAAGTAGCGGCGAAAACTGGCATCGCCAGAGGCTGGCTCGAAGGTGTAATTGTCGATTCCCGGCAAGGATAAGAGCCAGTTTTTCAATTGTTCGATTCGTTGGGGCATTTTTTAGACACAGTGATTGAGTGGCAGGACAGGCTGAAATGCACAAAGTGTGCAGAGTATATTTTGATTTGGAAAGAAGGTGTAGGCCCAATCAAGCGTAGCGCGTCGAACCGAGAATTTTAGAATATCCTAAAGCAGTGGGGGTCCCGATTCCACTATGTTCGAACCTGCTTACTCAGCTTCGATCAAGAAAGTTGTCAGAGATCCTCAGGTGCCATCTCGATCTCAAAACGCTCCAATCCTTCGAGCACAAGCTCAAAAGTGGTATCAATATTGGCGGCGATATCCCCTTCCAGCACACTCAGGCCATCAAGAATCTCCCGCGCCTCGGAAAAGCCCTGCTCGATTGCATCACGGATGATTTGCATGAACTCATCCAGCGCCGCCTGGGGATCCTCATTTGAGTGAGTGTCGAGAAAGACGGGGAAGAAACCGGTGGCAAAACCGACAATACGTTCCGCCGTGGCCTCCGGTGAAAAATCGATACCTGAGTCGGTCGCCTGTTGAACCGCATTCTCCCCCAACTCAGGAAGCAGCAGTTCGTTGAGCTTTTCGATAGCAGAACGAAACAGGAGCGCCTGCGGCTGTCCCGCTGCGCCCGACTGAAACTCAGCCGACGCGGAGACGATCTGCGCATTCAGCTCCATACGCTGCGCCTGAACGCTCAACGACTGTGGCTGGGGTGAACCTGGGATCTTCACGCCAGTGGAAGTGATGGGTGTTGTCATGGTGCGAACCTCCGCTCAAGGCTGTTACCTTTCAATTGAAGCTTAGCCCAAATGGAGGAAGGCTGGTGATGGCAGGAATAAATCGCCCAATAAAATACTGCGCATAATCCAGGGTAGTGTGCGCGGGTTACTGCAGGAGTACCGCCATATGGCATGGCTCCCACAGACAATATCACCTAACCTTTGTTCTTTTGCAATTCAGCTCAAATATAAAGATGGCTTGTGGCTGTTCAAGACGTAGGCACGATCAAGCGTAGCGGATCGGGCGTTTGAGTTGGCAAAACGAAAGATCTGATCCCACTGCCGTCAGTGAGAGAGCAGTCGAATATAACTGACCAGTGCCTCGACATCACCCTGACTGAGGATACCGCGCCAAGCCGGCATAAACCGCCCTTTACCATCAAGGATGCTACTGACCAGTTCCTTATTATCGAGAGGATTGGTCACGTTGGGATTGGTATGATCCATCGGCATAATCCCCATGAGTCTCGTCATGATGCCATCACCATCACCCTCCACACCATGACAAACCTGGCAATACTTCTGATAGAGTTGCAGGCCCACCTTGGGATCCCCCATCAGATCATGCTTGGTGTTGCCCATAAAACGAAGGTATGCGATCAATGACTTGATCTGTGACTCGCTGAATATATCCTTCCATTCCGGCATGGCATCACTAAGCAGATTGTGACGGTCCCGGCCCGTTATTGTCTGCCGACCTTCTCCGGTGATGATCTTCATGAGGATGGTATCGCTCCTGGAGCGTACCGTGGTGGTCAGATCGGCCGGACTGATTTTCATCGCCTTTGCGAGAGGACCATCCCCCTTGCCGCCCGTTCCATGACACAACTGACAGTAGGAAACATAGAGCCCTCTCCCCTCATAGGCTGGCGGGGGATTAGCTGATACTTCAGGGATGAACACTGCGAGGAGGCACAGTAGCACCACGGAATGTATGATGTTCTTCATGGATTCTCTCCGGTATTGGAGCCTGGGGTATAGGATCTTGCCGTATTTTATACAGATCTCTTAGTGGATTCCTTATCCATCAGCATTCTGCGGCATTCTTAACTTGTATGGCATTCCACACATTTAAACGATTTTTCGGGGGAATTAGCAAGCTCCCTATTGTTACCACGTTGAACACTCAGAAAGAGTATGACTGCAATAGTGCATCACGTATTTGCATGTAGGCAATTAAGAACTCAAAGAGCATTCGCCAAAATAACTCCATGAATAGAAAGAATGTCATAACCAGCGCAACCAGTTTCACTTGTTGTTTTTTATTTAACAAGCCCCAAATATCTTCCTTTACTTTTTTGTGCGCATCATCAATAAATTTATATTTTTTTATAAGCCATATTGATAAGAACCATGTTCCGACAGGCAATATAACCGCGCCAATGTAATAAAACGCAATAAGGACCGTAGTGCTGATAAAACTTTTAAAGGTAAGAAAATCCATTATGTTTGAGTATCAGTATTTCTCGTATTTCCGCTAACGCCATGCACGGGGCAGAAAAAAGGGCTGCCAGGAGCGCATGATTTTTTTGCCCGCAGGAGCTACACGTTAAGTTTTTATTCAAATAATTCCCGCTATTTTCCTAACTAATTCAAGAATTACTTTTTTCTGTGGCACCTACAACAATGGCTGAAGGAATAAAATAAAGCGCATTTCCAGGCGGTGTCCATACGACCACTATGAAGAATACAAACATAAATATCAGGATTAATACAATCCATAAGATACTGTCCTTTTCTTCAGAGACTGTTTAACGAAAAAGCAAGTGAGAGCGTAGAATCCAGTCATTGTTCGTCTCCTGCTCGTTCGTGAAATCGTGGCTTCACGACAGACGCGGCAAACAGGAGGAGCGGAATAGCCCGACAAACCACCATGGTGCGGTCCGCAGCGCATGCGAGGACACGGTTGATGGTTGGAAGGCTTGTAGTGACGACGCCCGCGCTAAGGTTGCCACAGTTAATTTCACAAGAACCGGAGACCACCGACCAAAGACCTCGCCAGCTCTCGCAACATTCCGGATTTTTTGCCAGTCTGAAACCCCATACGCGACACAGTAGGCCCGAAAGTCGAATATTTTGGATATTTACGGGGATTTTTCTGGATACGGGGGATAGAGGGAGGTGTTTCTTTATACCCCAGAGAACCACTGTTTTAGGTGTCCAACCCAACCAGAATAAGCGCGAAAAATGTACCACTGGCTACTATTCGGCTACTAGGCAGAAAACCCTGGCAATAAAAAAGGGCAGCATCAAGCTAACCCTTTGATTACATTGGAGCCGGCGAGAGGAGTCGAACCCCCGACAAGCTGATTACAAGTCAGCTGCTCTACCAACTGAGCTACGCCGGCGTTGGATCGGGATTCTATTCTTTTATGCCGGATGTGGCAACGTTTCCACAATCAATCACGTTGCGCTCGATTCCAGGAAAAGCTTGTGTGAGGCTCCCCCACTTATCATCCGAAATAGGAGGAGTATTCTTATAGCGATATTCAAGTCTGTATGAGGACTGTTTTCTCACTCTTGGACGAACCTCGACATCAAAACCCTTATCTGCGATCAGCTTTTTCCTGGCCTCTGCCCGGTCTTCGTTTCGAAAGAGTCCCAGAGAGATGGCATGGGCAAGTTCACCGCTGGTAAATCGCCAGAGATCCGTAACACCGGCACCTTTCAATCTTTTAACTGTGGCTACAGCGGCAGCACGATCTTTCTGTGGGGGAACCACCACCCAATAGCCGGCCTGCTCTTTCACAGACTCGGTCTTCAACCGTGTTGTTACGTCCATAGCCAATAGCCTGATGGACAGTGTGTCCACCATGGCACGCTTGGGTAGTGGGCCAATGCTTACACAGGTAGTGGTATCGACGCGTACTTTCTCGGGCTCTTCCGTAGTGGCTATTTCCTCTTCTGGAGGAATAATTGGCTTCGAAACCTGAGGTTCTAAAACTGCAACGGTGGGAGGTTCAGCCTCCTCTTTCTCCTCTTCCAAACCTTTCTCCAGGACGGGTTCGGGCGTCACTTCCCCAGATATCTCCCCACTATCAAGCACTATTGTCTGAGCAGGTTCAGGTCTTGGAGTTAAGCTCTCCTCAGAAGTGGGGGGCATTGCAGGTTCTTCTGTAACCTCAACAGGAAGATCGTTCAGGATGTCGGACTTCTGCTCAGATTGTAGTTCAGCCTTTTCCGGCACCTCACTCAGCAGGATCAAGGTTGCAACCCCATCAGCGTTCAGGTGGCCACTCCGGGAAACCTGCTGCTGTGGATAGGCCCAGATGAAGACACCGATATTGGCAAGTAGAAGCAGGAAAAACAGCCATTTCATGCGTTGTCCCTCAGCCCGGCAACTATCGCCACGCCATTGAGGACAAGATTTGGTTCATGCCTTTTTGGCATCAACACCCCATCCAGCAGTTGGCCTGCTGCGCCCCCGGTCAAAAGAGAGAG
>NZ_JAAVSH020000001.1:778867-786129 GCF_011947365.2 endosymbiont of Lamellibrachia barhami | reverse complement strand
CTTCAACCGTGTTGTTACGTCCATAGCCAATAGCCTGATGGACAGTGTGTCCACCATGGCACGCTTGGGTAGTGGGCCAATGCTTACACAGGTAGTGGTATCGACGCGTACTTTCTCGGGCTCTTCCGTAGTGGCTATTTCCTCTTCTGGAGGAATAATTGGTTTCGAAACCTGAGGTTCTAAAACTGCAACGGTGGGAGGCTCAGCCTCCTTTTTCTCCTCTTCCAAACCTTTCTCCAGGACGGGTTCGGGCGTCACTTCCCCAGATATCTCCCCACTATCAACCACTATTGTCTGAGCAGGTTCAGGTCTTGGAGTTAAGCTCTCCTCAGAAGTGGGGGGCATTGCAGGTTCTTCTGTAACCTCAACCGGCAGATCGTTCAGGATGCCGGACTTCTGCTCAGATTGTAGTTCAGCCTTTTCCGGCACCTCACTCAGCAGGATCAAGGTTGCAACCCCATCAGCGTTCAGGTGACCGCTCCGGGAAACCTGCTGCTGTGGATAGGCCCAGATGAAGACACCGATATTGGCAAGTAGAAGCAGGAAAAACAGCCATTTCATGCGTTGTCCCTCAGCCCGGAAACTATCGCCACGCCATTGAGGACAAGATTTGGTTCATGCCTTTTTGGCATCAACACCCCATCCAGCAGTTGGCCTGCTGCGCCCCCGGTCAAAAGAGAGAGAACCGGCTGGCCCAGATTTTTACTCAATCTGTCTCTCATTTCATTTATCAGTGACTTTGTTGCGTTGATCCCACCGGAAAGAATAGCCGATGCGGTATCGGTCGCAACAAAGTCTATCAACTCAGCTTCTTCAAGTTTGGAAATCGCCGTACCGCCCAAAAGGCTTTCTTTCATCATCTCGAGACCAGGAATAATCAGGCCACCTAGATGCCTGCCCTCAGCATCCATTGCATCGATTGTGGTTGCCGTTCCACAGTCTACGATAAGGCAGGGCTGATGAGAAATCGCTCTGCCAGCCAATAGCGCCATCCAGCGATCCACCCCGAGTTGTTCCGGCTGATGATATCCATTCACCACACCTGCCTGAGCGCGTCTTGATACAATAAATTTCGATTCGATCAACCAGTTGCGACGTATCCAGCGGGAAACCTCAGCGTCGACCTTCTCACCTGCAACGCTCGAAATCCATACTGATGCAGGCTGCTCTGAATCTTGCCAGCATCGATTCAACCATGCACCTATATCAGCGCCATATGCTTCCCGAATAATTTCACCTCTGCGCAGCCCTTCATGACTACACCATTTAAGGTGGCTGTTTCCAATATCCAGAAGAAGAATCACTGTTCTTCCAATCCCCCGCGTCTGAGGGAAACCTCTCCGGCGTAAAAACGACGCAACTTTCCGTCAATTTCGAGCAGCAATGCACCTGTTTCATCGATGCCACGATGTCGACCTTCGTACTCCCGGGAGGCACTGCTCAAGCTGATAGTTTCTCCTGTCAGCAGATCGTGGCGTTGCCATTCATCGGTAAAGGCAGCAAGTCCTAAGCGCCGGTAGGTCAGTATCACATCAACAAGATTGTCGATCAGCTTGGCAACAATCCGGTTACGGGGGATTTCCTTTTCGTCCGAAATGGAAACAAGATCCACCCACGGCTGATCGATAGCACCGCCGTGTTCGCCAATGCGTGTATTCAGCCCTATCCCTATGGCCACCTGAGAGGGACCGTCAGCTTCACCACTCACCTCAAGCAACAGTCCAGCCAGTTTACGCCCTTCCCACAAAACATCATTGGGCCATTTTAAACCAACGCCCCGATACCCCAGTTCCAGTAAGGTGCGAATAATTGCAATGCCCGCAGCCAGGCTGAGCCCACCGAGTCCCATCGGCCCCGTTTCAAAGCGCCAGAGTAATGATAGATAGATGTTGCTGCCATATGGGGAGATCCACTGCCTGCCATGACGTCCCCTGCCAGCCGACTGCCGTTCAGAGAGGCAGACAGTGCCGGAAGCCGCACCATCGGCACCTTTCTGTATGAGCCATGTGTTGGTTGAATCTATCGCATTGTGTATGTGAATCGTATTGATATGGCGAGATGAAAGCTCTGCCATTGACTGGGTAATTTGCCCTGCATCAAGAAGCTCAATGGGATGAGAGAGGCGGTAACCTTTCCCTCGCACTGAATGAATATTCTGCCCCAGCAGATCCCCTAAAGAGTGGAGATGTTTCCAAACAGCCGCACGACTGATACCCAATGCGCCCGCCAGGGTTTCACCGGAATGAAACCGTCCATCGGACATGGCACGTATCAATCTAGTTTTCGTATCCATTCGATATCAGCCAGTCGGACTGGCGCAGCTGATGCTCTTTCGGCAGGTCAACTGGAAGACAAAAGATGCAGGTATCGGCTGGGGCAGGCATTGGTTGGAGTTCAAACTCCATCATTTCATCACGTCGAAAAACATGTACGGTCACAGATTTGCCAAGTGGACAGTCTGAGATTACCTTTTCGAGTTTCCGGCCATCAACCTTTAAACGATCAACCGCGATGATAATATCACCTGCGGACAGACCAGCAGCCTGCGCTGCGCCGCCATCAAAGACCTGAACCAACTTTGCCTCCACACTCTGAGTCGAAAGACGCGCACCAATTACCGGTTTTGCCGCCTCGCTAGCAGGCATTTCATCCACCACACGTCCATTGTCTGAAGAGGATTGAGCCGGCAGCAGACGCATCTCCACACCAAAGTTTTCTAGCAGATCAGCTACCGGCAGATCGGCCGTTGAACGGGCACCCTGATCAAATAAGTCCGATAGATCTAGACCAGACACTTCGGCGGCAACCGTTTCAAAACCACCTTCTGGCACCCCTTGACCTGTTGCGCCATGCCTGCACCACATCTCACGCATCACATGATCCAATGATTTTTCTCCATCCGTCTGCAAACGGATGTGCAGATCAAGCACAAGCGCGAAGATCGCCCCTTTGGTGTAATAACTGACAATCGCATTAGGGGCGTTTTCGTCCTGCTTGTAGAATTTGGTCCAAGTATCGAAACTGGATTCCTCAAGCGTTTGTTTAAACCTGCCACTAGCCCGCCTGACACGGGTAACCGTTTCTGCGAGTAGTTCAAAGTAGGATTTCCTGTCGATGCATCCACTCCGAACCAAGGCCAGCTCGTCATAATATGACGTAATACCTTCAAATACCCACAATTGGCGAGTGTAAACCTCCTGCGCGGCTCCTTCCTTCTGAAACACCGCAGGCATAATCCTTTTGATATTCCACAGATGAAAATATTCGTGGCTGCAGAGGCCGAGAAGGCGTCGATAGCCTTTGGACATCTCACGCATACCCTGCAACGGAAGGTCGTCCCTGCTTGTTAGCAGACTGGTGGAATTTCGGTGCTCAATACCGCCATAGCCATCACCAACAACTGTGAGAAGAAACAGATAATCGTGGACCGGCAACTCTCCAAACAAACCAACATGTTGGCAACATATTCGCGAAAGATCGGAACATAATCGTTTAAGATCGCATCTTTGTCGACCGCTGATCGCGATGCAGTGGGGCACATCTGAAACTGTAAAACCTGCCTCTGTGACGTCTCCAATTTCGACAGGATGATCCAGCAACTCTTCATAACTTAAAGAGTGATATTGGCCGAATCCCCGTTTATCGACCTCATCCTTTTCCATTGAGGTCACCACTTTCCAGCCATCGTACTGCTGACCTACTGGGCTAAGAATAGTCAACAGGCAAGTTACCTCATCCTGATTACTGACTCCAAGCAGCAGGCTAGATCCGTTGAAATAGGCGTGTGTGGTATCGAGGTGGGCGGCTCTAACAGAGAGGTCCCAAGCATAAACTGTGTAGATTAGCGTAATGGGACCAGTTGCAGGTGCACAGCGCCAACTCTGCTTATCCAACTTCACGACCTGAATAGGTCCCGTCTCATCTGAGGCTTCAAGCGTGATGATATGGCGGGAAAAATCCCTGATCATGTAACTGCCGCGGATCCATGCCGGAAGATAGAACGTCTGCCCGAGCTTGTCAGGCTTCCGGACTCTCAAAGTCACCTCAAAAAGGTGGGCTTCGGGCGACTTCATCACTACCTGATACTCGATCATTGCGCCATCCACGCTGAAACAGCATTCTCAGCCTGAGCATTTACAGGTCTGGCAACCAGGCCAGAGACAGAGGCGGTAACAAGATATTCAGCACCATCTGCCAACGGCATGTAGACCGAACTACCAAAATATGTATCTATCAATCCTGACATATCAACCAGATGATTGGACAAATTTAGCAGCAGGCCGCCACCGGCGGTGAACTCATAAATATTTTTGACAGCTTTATTGGTATCGTTATTTCTTCCAGAAAATCTTTCCAAGCGAACCAAAGGTTCGTTGCCAAACATTATCGTCCAAGGCTTAAATTTCACAAAGCGTGCATCGAGTTGCCATTGATTGGCAGAGAGAATAAATTTTTCATTGTTCGAGTGACTATGTTCTATCCCCACCTGAAAACCCGTTTCTATTTTCTGACTGGTAATCCTCGCAACCTCCATCTCATGTGTGAGTTTCTGATAGGTATAGAGGTTTGTAGCAAAGAGTAGCAGTAAGAATCCAAAAAGCACCAGTGGCAAACCAATCAGACCCGTCACAACTCCGGTCAACAGCCTCTTTTTAAAAAGCGCTCGAAGCCCAAACAAAAGCACGCTTAGACCCGCTATCAATAATGTGAGTGAAATGATCATCAAACTAATAGATCTAATAAACAATATCCAATATTTACATTGTATGTCTGATTCCATTTCAAACATTTTGTTTTAGACAATAAAAAAGGCTATGTATTAGTCAAGTGTTGTTCTAGATCGCCTGTGACATTAACTGCTTGTTTTTGAAGAAAACAGCAATTGAAGGCAGGCTTAAAAATCAAAGGGCTAGAGTATTTCAACAGCTAACTTATACAGAGCCATAAAAAAACCCCGAACCATAAAATGATTCGGGGTTTTGAATAAAAGCCTGGCAGTGACCTACTTTCACATGGGGAGACCCCACACTATCATCGGCGCTAAGTCGTTTCACTTCCGAGTTCGGGATGGGATCGGGTGGTACCAACTCGCTATAGCCGCCAGGCAAACTGGCTCGAAAAGATGAGTTCTCATCCGTTCAAATTTGGTTAGATCGCTTGTAGTGTTGGGTATGCACTCAACCAGCACCCAAAACACTTGGGTGTTATATGGTCAAGCCTCACGGTCAATTAGTACTGGTTAGCTTCACACATTACTGTGCTTCCACACCCAGCCTATCAACGTCATAGTCTTTAACGGACCTACAGGGAACTTAAAGTTCCAGCGAGATCTTATCTTGGGAGGGGCTTCCCGCTTAGATGCTTTCAGCGGTTATCCTGTCCGTACGTAGCTACCCGGCAATGCCACTGGCGTGACAACCGGAACACCAGGGGTACGTCCACTCCGGTCCTCTCGTACTAGGAGCAGCTTCCCTCAAATCTCGAACGCCCACGGCAGATAGGGACCGAACTGTCTCACGACGTTCTAAACCCAGCTCGCGTACCACTTTAAATGGCGAACAGCCATACCCTTGGGACCGACTTCAGCCCCAGGATGTGATGAGCCGACATCGAGGTGCCAAACACCGCCGTCGATATGAACTCTTGGGCGGTATCAGCCTGTTATCCCCGGAGTACCTTTTATCCGTTGAGCGATGGCCCTTCCATACAGAACCACCGGATCACTAAGACCTACTTTCGTACCTGCTCGACTTGTCTGTCTCGCAGTCAAGCACCCTTATGCCTTTGCACTCATTGCGCGATGTCCGACCGCGCTGAGGGTACCTTCGTGCTCCTCCGTTACTCTTTGGGAGGAGACCGCCCCAGTCAAACTACCCACCATACACTGTCCCCAACCCGGATAACGGGTCTAGGTTAGAACTTCAAACATACCAGGGTGGTATTTCAAGGTTGGCTCCACCGAAACTAGCGTCTCGGTTTCGAAGCCTCCCACCTATCCTACACAAATAGGTTCAAAGTCCAGTGCAAAGCTGTAGTAAAGGTTCACGGGGTCTTTCCGTCTAGCCGCGGGTACGCTGCATCTTAACAGCGATTTCAATTTCACTGAGTCTCTGGTGGAGACAGTGTGGCCATCATTACGCCATTCGTGCAGGTCGGAACTTACCCGACAAGGAATTTCGCTACCTTAGGACCGTTATAGTTACGGCCGCCGTTTACCGGGGCTTCGATCAAGAGCTTCGTCCGAAGACTAACCCCATCAATTAACCTTCCGGCACCGGGCAGGCGTCACACCCTATACTTCCTCTTTCGAGTTTGCAGAGTGCTATGTTTTTAATAAACAGTTGCAGCCACCATTTTATTGCAACCCCCTTCTGCTCCGAGAGCAAGTCTCTTCACATACCAGGGGCGTACCTTCTCCCGAAGTTACGGTACAATTTTGCCTAGTTCCTTCACCAGAGTTCTCTCAAGCGCCTTAGAATTTTCATCCCACCCACCTGTGTCGGTTTGGGGTACGGTCTCTTATTACCTGAAGCTTAGAAGATTTTCCTGGAAGTATGGCATCAACCACTTCGCTCAAAAGAGAGCTCGTCATCACGCCTCAGGATTGTGTCCCCGGATTTACCTAAGAACACTCCCTACACGCTTAAACCTGGATAACCAACACCAGGATGATTTAGCCTTCTCCGTCTCTCCATCGCAGTAATAAGAGGTGCAGGAATATTAACCTGCTTCCCATCGATTACGCATTTCTGCCTCACCTTAGGGGCCGACTAACCCTGCACCGATTAGCGTTGTGCAGGAAACCTTGGGTTTTCGGCGAGGGGGCCTCTCACCCCCTTTATCGTTACTCATGTCAGCATTCGCACTTCTGATACCTCCAGCATGCTTTACAACACACCTTCACAGGCTTACAGAACGCTCCTCTACCATGCGTGTAAACACGCATCCGCAGCTTCGGTACATGGCTTAAGCCCCGTTAAATCTTCCGCGCGGGCCGACTCGACTAGTGAGCTATTACGCTTTCTTTAAAGGATGGCTGCTTCTAAGCCAACCTCCTAGCTGTCTATGCCTTCCCACATCGTTTCCCACTGAGCCATGATTTAGGGACCTTAGCTGGCGGTCTGGGTTGTTTCCCTCTTGACGACGGACGTTAGCACCCGCCGTCTGTCTCCCGCGATTGCACTTCCAGGTATTCGGAGTTTGCAACGGTTTGGTAAGCCGGGATGGCCCCCTAGCCGTAACAGTGCTCTACCCCCTGGAGT
>NZ_JAAVSH020000001.1:748867-773867 GCF_011947365.2 endosymbiont of Lamellibrachia barhami | reverse complement strand
GGATAGAAAACCCTCACGTTTCCGTCAGCTTTTGCGCGGCGGGCTGGTCATTCTATTGCTTCTGGCGATTGCTGCCGCAGGTGTACTATTTCTGGATAACAGAAAAGAGAGCCCGACCACTGCACCGATTCAACTTCCGACCAAGGCTGAACCCTCCCAGGAAAACGGACGGATAGTCGTGCCACTGGCACTGCCGGGGCAGCCACGCAAAGAGAGCCGCGCTGAACCTCAGGTCAGCCCCCCTCCCCTCGCAATGGCGCCTGCTCCATCAGCCATTGATCCTCCCATCAAGCCGGGGAGTGTGCCACCAGAGCCAGACCTGGAGTCCCAGACGACTGCATCCAAGTTCCAATGGATCTCCCGGAAGATTCGTAGCGGAGACTCCATCTCCAGCATCTTTAAAGAGAATGGACTGAGCGCCAATCTACTACACCGCATCGTTAATTCCAGCGAGAAGGCAAAAGAGCTGACACGGATAAAACCCGGTGAGACACTGCGCCTGCAACTGGACGACAACGGCAGTTTGCTTGCTTTGGCACTTGACTACAATCGGGTGCAGAGCCTGCATATCAAATCCGATGGCGATTCCTTTCTCGCCAATGAAGAAAACAAGCCCATCGAACACCGCACCGCGCATACGAGTGCAACCATCACCAACTCTCTCTATCTCAGCGCCCAGGATGCAGGACTTGCTGATGCCCTGATCATGGAGCTGGCAAATATCTTCGGCTGGGATATCGACTTCGCTCTGGAGATCCGCAGTGGCGATCGATTCAGCGTCATCTACCAGGAGGATTTCCTTGAGGGAGATAAACTGAAAGACGGTCCCATCCTGGCAGCCGAGTTCATCAATCAGGGACGCAACTACCGCGCACTGAGATACACGGATGAAACTGGCCACAGTGACTACTTCACCCCTGAAGGGCGCAGTATGCGCAAAGCTTTTCTGCGTGCACCGGTCGATTTTCGCCGCATCTCCTCCCGCTTCACCGGCGAACGCTGGCACCCTGTGTTAGGTAAGAAACGTCCGCACCGTGGGGTCGACTACGCAGCAAAGACCGGCACGCCGATTAAGGCAGCCGGGGACGGCAAGATCATACACAGAGGCAAGAAGGGAGGTTATGGCCGCACAGTTATCGTGCAGCACGGCCAACGCTACACAACCCTCTACGCCCATCTCTCCCGCTACAATAAGAAGGCGAAGAAGGGGAGCAAGGTCAGCCAAGGACAGACAATCGGCTATGTGGGCAAAAGCGGTCTCGCCACCGGCCCCCATCTCCATTATGAGTTCAGAGTCAACGGCGTGCACCGCAATCCCCTGACTGTCAAACTTCCCGCCGCCCAGCCCATCGCAGAAAAATACAAAGCGGATTTTCAGCTGAAGACTCAGCCACTGGTTTCCCAACTCGACACCCTGAACCGCACACTGCTCGCCAATGCCCGGTAAGCAGGCCAACTGCTACATAGGCCTCATGTCCGGCACCAGCATGGACGGTATCGATGCTGCCCTGGTTGAATTGACGCCTGACAGCGACCCCAGACTGATCGGCCACCACAGCCACCCCTATCCCCCGGAACTCCGTCGAAATCTATCAGCCCTCTGCCAACCAGGCGATAACGAGATCGACCGCCTCGGGGAGTTGGACATCCAGGTCGGCGAGGCCTTTGCCAAGGCAACATTGCAGTTAATCAAGGAGAATGACTGCCACCGGGAGCAGATCAGAGCTATTGGCAGCCATGGACAGACGCTGCGTCACCGCCCTGGGGTCCAGCACCCCTTTTCGCTGCAGATCGGCGATGCCAACACCATCGCCCAGCGCACAGGCATCACTACAGTAGCCGACTTCCGGCGCCGCGACATCTCGGCTGGAGGGCAAGGCGCTCCACTCGTGCCTGCCTTTCATCAGGCGATATTCCAGAGCGGGGATAAGAATCGGGTCATCCTCAATATCGGCGGTATTGCCAACATCACCTGGTTATCCAACAATACTGCCGAACCGGTCACTGGGTTCGACACAGGACCCGGCAACACTCTGCTGGATCACTGGATTGCCAGACACAGGCAACTCGATTTCGACCGCGACGGCGCTTGGGGCAAAACGGGCAAAATCATCCCGTCATTGCTGCACAAAATGATGACAGACACCTATTTTTCCCGATCTGCGCCCAAAAGCACCGGCACTGAATATTTCAATCTCGACTGGATGGATTCGATACTCGGGGATGATGTTGAGTCAGCCAGCTGTGACGTGCAAGCCACACTGACAGAACTCACTGCCCTCAGCATAACGTGCGCCATTGACCAACACTACCCGGCGGCGGAGCAACTGTTCGTTTGCGGCGGCGGGGTACATAACGGCTATCTGATGGGCCGTCTCGCTGCTAACCTGCCTTCGATAGAGGTTTTCAGCACAGCAAGGCTCTCCGTCGACCCGGACTGGATCGAGGCAATGGCATTTGCCTGGCTGGCGTATAGAACGCTGGAAGGACTGCCGGGCAACCTGCCTTCGGTCACCGGCGCAGAGGAAGCTGTGGTGTTGGGGGGGATCTATCCTGCCGGGCTTTCCAGATAGCTGAAAGCAGAACCGGCAGGCAGACTATCCAAATTCAGCGGCGTTTGCCGCCACGTCCTCTTCTCGGCCGGTCTGGGCCGACGCGAATCATGCTGCCGTTGAATTCACTGCCATCGAGCGCGGCCATAGCAGCACGGGCTTCGTGCCCTTCCATGTCGATAGTGGCAAAGCCCTTACAATCACCGGAGAAGAGATCCTTTACCAGTTTAAGAGAACGGACCACGCCGTACTCCGAAAAGAGTGCTGTAAGGCTCTCTTCTGTGGTCGATCTGGGAAGACTGCGGACTGAAAGGGTAATCAATGTTTTTTACCTTCTGTAATGTGCCGACGAATAAGCCCGCGCACCCTGCGCCTGTCTTTCAAGATGCATCTGTGAGGAAACAGCAAATGTAGGGCGTTTCAGGTGGGACCAGGATCACGCGAACGAGGCACGATATATCACCCAAGACTGAAATGCAAACCAGCGCAAAGTAAGCATACCCTGCCCTCCACGAGCAAACCCAGGAATCCTGCCAAGGCCTATTACTACAAAAACAGCGCCGAAATGCAGTTTTCAATCCCAGCTATCTGTTCAGAATCAAACAGAGAAGGATGACCCACAACCGCAGGTAGTGCTGGCATTCGGGTTGCGGATGACGAACTGGGAACCTTGCAAACCCTCGGTGTAATCGATCTCCGCACCACCCAGGTACTGCATACTCATGGGGTCGACCAGCAATGTCACGCCATCGGTCACGACCTTGGTGTCACCATCATTCTCATTCTCATCGAAAGAGAATCCATACTGAAAACCGGAACAGCCGCCCCCCTGGATATAGACTCGCAGCATCAGGTCAGGCTTTCCCTCCTCCTCAATCAGTGCTGCAACCTTGGTTGCCGCAGATTGTGTAAATACAAGGGGAGACTCGGTGGTAGCTTCTGACGTACTCATGATTAAAAACCTGTTTGGTGGGTCAAAAAGAATCAGACCATGCACAATATAAGTAAAAGTATGCTTTTACCCAGAGTTTTAGTCAAGTATTCCCGGCACGATGAGGAAATCACCCAAGCTGCTCTGGCTCAACCCCGACCTCAACACCATTGTCACCATCAAAACCCAATTTACGCTGCTCCATATCCTGCGCATGCACGAGCTGCCCATTGACCTCGGCACCCATCGCCATCTCCAGCAGATCGTAACAGACCGTTCCCGTGATCCGGGACTTAGGCGCCAACTCCACCCGGTGACCCGCATAGACATCTCCGATCACATTACCGTTCAGCATGACATTGGCGACCCGTACATCTCCTTCGATGGAGCCATCTTCACTCAGGGTCAAGGTTGCCCTTTCATCTCCTTCCGCAGAGGAGACATTACCCTTGATCACGCCGTCCACATGCAGCCCACCGGAAAATTGAATATCTCCCCGGATCTGGGTCTCCTTGCCGATAACTGTTGTAATCTTCGGCGCGCGGAATCGCTTTTTTCTCATGCCAAACCTCATCTGCTTTGTATCCTGTCAGGCCTGCGGTGACCATTCGTAAGTTTCAGTCACTGGCGCCAGTTTCTTGTTGGTCGGTTTGACTTCAATAGTCAAACTGGCGGGTTTAAAGTCGTCCGGAAGTTTCAATTTACCTTCCACATTCTGAAAATAGCGAAAACGCATCTTGATGCTCGGTGTCTTGTCTTCCGTCAGTTCTTCGAGGCCAAAAGTCTTTGCCTTCCCGTCCGGCTGCAGGCCTTCAACGCGGATAAGAATCCGCCCCTTGGCCACCGGGCCACTTTTCAATACCTGACTGACAGAAAACTTAACCAGGAACTGGCCGCTTTCAAGGCCGGGTTCCAGTTTGTAATTCTGGATCCTCAAACCCTCTTTTTTGCTATCCGTTGAGACGATGCCCCGCAGAAAGACAAGCTCCTCCTCCAATTTCAGACGTTCGTCCTGGAATTGCTTGATCTGCTCCCTGACCGCGCGCATCGCTTCACGATCCACCTTCGCAATCTGCTCCGCCATAGCCAGCTTACGGCGCAGTTCACCCCTTTCGACCTTCAGCTCATTCAAAGAATCATTCAGGCCGGCACGATCAATGGCCTGGATACCTTTCGTCCGCGTCTGCCCCTGCTGAAATCCCAACCAGGCCGCCGCCAATACCAGCAGCAGAACAGGGAACAGGCGCAACCATCGTCCACGCCCGCCAGGAACGACAATCCTGGGGACCTGGTATCGTTTATGTGAAATCATTCAGCACTCTGCTCTCAAGGCAATAAGGCCACTTGGTCCAGCGCAGTATTCTCGGCCAGCCCGAACATCAGATTCATATTCTGCACCGCCTGACCAGCAGCACCCTTCACCAGATTATCGATGACCGAGGTCACTACCACCACATCACCATCCAACGGCCGGTGTACCGCGAGCCGACAGTGGTTGATGCCGCGCACACTACGGGTCTCCGGGTGTGAACCTGCAGGCATAACATCCACAAACGGTTCATCCCGGTAACGCTTTTCAAACAGCGCCTGCAGATCCCTATCCGTCGATTTCAGCCGGGCATAAAGTGTCGCCTCGATACCCCGGATCATCGGCACCAGGTGGGGCACAAATGTCAGACCGACATCCCGCTCGGCTGCCCGGGAAAGTGTCTGACGAATCTCCGGCTGGTGACGATGCCCTGGAATGGCATACGCCTTGAAGCTCTCTCCGGTCTCACCCATCAGGGCAGGCACACTCGCTTTACGACCGGCGCCACTGACACCGGACTTGGTATCTGCAACCAGATAATCCAGGTCGATCAATCCCTGCTCGACCAAAGGCAGGAAACCCAATGCCACCGCCGTAGGATAGCAGCCGGGATTCGCCACCAGGCGTGCCTGCTTCACAGCTTCGCGATTGATCTCCGGCAGACCATACACAGCTTCAGGCAGACGCTCCGGGCAGGCGTGGTCCATACCGTACCAGTGCTCCCAGACCGACTGATCGGTGATCCGGAAGTCTGCGGCCAGATCGATCACCTTTACGCCCGCATCCAGCAGTTCCGGCACCTGGCGCATGGCAATACCGTTAGGCGTGGCGAAAAAGACCAGATCACAACCCCGCAGGGTTGCAGGATCCGGCTCGACAAAAACAAGATCCACATGCTCGCGCAGACTGGGAAACATATCCGCTACCAGACGCCCCGCCTCTGAACGGGAGGTTATAGTCACCAGGTCGCACTCTGGATGTTTCGCCAACAGACGCAGCAGTTCCACACCCGTATAGCCGGTACCGCCGACGATTCCCACTCTGATCATCGCTCTCGAATCCTTAACACTTCATCTTCAACACGAACGATTAATAATACGGACAGAATCTGGAAAGCGGAAGTGGAACGTCCTGTGAGAGACGGAAAACGCCAAAAAGGCAAAAAACACTCAGGCGGACTGGAAACTGCCTGCAATGGCCCTAATATAATAGTGGAAGCAAACATCAAGGATAAGCTATGGATACCGTCGAGATACTGGCCCTGACGCTCGGGGCAGGCTGGGCCGCTGGCCTCAATCTCTATGCCGCCGTCTTCATGCTGGGTTATATGGGCGCCACCGGGAATGTCGATCTGCCACCAGGATTGGAGATACTCTCCGACCCGATGGTGATGACGGCTGCGGGCATCATGTACTGCGTCGAATTCTTTGCCGACAAGACCCCCGGAGTCGATACGGCCTGGGACGCAATCCATACATTCATCCGAATTCCGGCAGGTGCGGTACTGGCTGCCGGCGCAGTCAGCGGCCTGGGGGTCGGCGAGGCGGCTGAATTTGCTGCATTTCTGGTCGGGGGCACCATGGCTGCCGGCAGTCATCTCACCAAAACAGGTTCCCGCATCCTGATCAACACATCACCGGAACCCGTAACAAACTGGGTAGCATCCGTGGCTGAGGATGTTGCAGTCATCGGCGGATTATGGGCAGCGCTGCACTACCCTATTGCCTTTCTCATTCTGTTGGGGGTCTTTCTGCTGCTGGTTATCTGGCTGCTACCGAAGATCTGGCGTGCACTGAAGCGCCTGTTTCAACGCATTAGCGCGTTTTTCAGTGGCAGGAAAAGCGCATCACCGCCAGCTGGCGGCAGCCGCAAAGACATCCTGAAGTCGCTCTATCACGACGCTGCAGGGAAACCGAAAAAGTAGCTCAAACGGAAAAAAGCCTGTCAAACTCCGTTGCAGATCGCACCAGGCTATCTTCGATGGAGACGCCGCTGAACCAGTTGCCGGTCAGCGCCAGCGGCTGGTTCTGCAGTATCCGGTCGATCGATGTGATGCGCTCCCCATGTCCCAGCCTGAGTGCGGGCAGGCGATTGGTTTTGGAAATTGTCGCCAACAGGTCCCGCTCAGTAAGCCCCAGCACGGCCCGGATACGCTCAAGCTGCCCAGCCTCGTCGAGCCGTCCGGGGCGAAAGTGGAAGGTAAACCCCCGATAATGGGCATCGGGCACCGGATCGCGGGATAATGCTGAATAGAAATCATCATCCTGGCCAATGATGCCCGATACCGGCTCCAGCGACAGCTTCTCAGCCTCGCAAAATACGGAAACGCTTTCGATATCCACCATATCAACCTGGGACATCAACGCCGCCAGCTCGGGATCTACCGATTGAAGCAAGGTTGCCGCAATATCCGGCGCCACAGCCAGGGCCAGACGCTGCGCCTCCATCTCGCTGCCATCGCTTAGTTTAAGCAGATAGCCACGTTCGAACCGATCCAACCCTACAACCGATATTCCCGTGCGGATCTCAAGACCGGACTGAGCGGCGATAGCGACAGCAAACTGCTGAACACCTCCGGAGACGGTAAAGCTGCGCAGGATCTCCTTGCGTCGTGGTTTTTTGCGAAACAGCGCATCGGCGGGAAACTCCGCCGAGGGCTGACAGGTAACCGCATCCAGAGCTGGACCAATCACCTTCTGGAAATTTTGCTCGCCAATGATCCCGCCAAAATACTCCTTAACCGTATGGCCCGCCTTTTTCGACCGGAACAAGCGGGGCAGCACACCCAACAACTCGGTCAGTTTCAGCTGCGATGGGATACTTTTCAGGCCAGCGGGCGTCAGCAGGCGATAGGGGAGTTTCTCTTTTTTAAGCAGTGACTTAAGCTGACCGGTATCCTCCAGCATCTGCAGCAGGTTTCCGTAGCTGTTATAGCAGGTGTGGGCGCCGAGTTCCGTCCAGAATTCTCCTTCCGGCGTATCAAAGCAGTGACTGTGCAGACAGCCGCCGACCTGTTCCGATGCCTCCAGCACGAGAGGCTGAATACCCCGTTTGAGGGACATATGCGCAAAACCAAGCCCGCTGATACCCGCGCCAACCACGGCCAGTTCAACGTCTTTTTGATTCATATCCGATCCACCTCAACACCCATTAATGACTTGCCACTCACCAAAGTAATTTGCCTGATCCGCTACGCCTGATCAGGCCTGCAAACTCAACCTGGCAGGCACAAAAAACCGCGGAGTGGCAACACCATCCGCGGTTTTTCGGATTCTCGAAAAGGGGTCGGATCAGCCGCAGCCACCACCCTGGGAGGAACCGCAGGTGCCACAACCCCCACCACCGTCAACCGGCTGGAGATTGTTGAATACGAAGCTGGCATTGCCGTCGCCACGATCCACGAAGTCGATCTCAACACCGCGCAGGTACTGCATGGTGCCGTCATCGACAATCACTTTAAAACCTTCACAGGCGAGTATACCGTCATTGGCATTGATCGCGTCGCTGAAAGTCATGCCGAAGCTGACGCCACTGCAACCACCTGGGGTTGCAAACACCCGTACGCCTTCAATGTTGTCTTCAACCTGCTCAAACAGCTCAACCATTTTAGTCTGGGCAAGCGTGGTCAGGGTCAGGTCACTCTCGGTCAGTGCAGTACCACTCATCCCGATTTCTCCTAAAAATCATCTGATAAAGGCTGCGTATGTTAGCAAAAGATTATACAAAGAACCACTAAACCCAGCTTTTCAGGAGGTATTACGGAATAGACATTCTTCGCCACTGAATCCCCAAGTGACTGGATGCAGCGAAGAAAACGGGCTATAGATCGAGCTGATTGCGGGCCTTGAGTTCGTAGAGATGTCGCTCGGCATCCACCAGATGTTGTCCCCAATGCAGATGGTAACCCTTTCGCCACCCTTCTATGGCCTGATCCGGCTCCCCCTCCATCACCTTCAGGCCATGCTTGAGTTCACAGTAGATGTCGGTCAGGTCATCTGCGAGGCTGCCGCTCATGCTTTGACCATCCGCCGCCACATCAAACTCCATCCAATAGCCATCGCGTTCACCCAGCAGCTGACGCAGATAGGAGTAGAGTTCAAAACGGGCATCCAGATCGGCATATACATAGTGTCCATCGTCTTCATCCGGCTGCTCTATCGATGAAACTGCGGCGTGCAGGCGGGGCAGGAGACTCGCGACCTCATGCAGCCATTTCTCATCGCCATCCTGCAGACGATCGACCAACTCGCAAAAATTGCGGGCTACGTCTGTCATATTTTGCTGATATGGACTCATGAACCTTCTCCGCTTGCTGTGACCTGATGCTCCGGGTCCCACTACCTACACCCGGTCTCAACACTTCGTCGGCGGGATACCGTAACTCACAGTTTAGCAGGCAAACCGACCAATCCTAGTAAAAACCCTGTATTGGTCTGCTTGCAATGACAATTGCAGGGTAATCCATTACCGAAAAGGAAAAAAAACGTACAATCCCCCACATGAAACCCTCATCCCGCAAACTACCGGTCGTACTCGCCATCGGTGGCCACGATCCCGGTGGCGGCGCAGGCATACAGGCCGATATCGAGGCGGTCGGCGCAAATGGTTGCCACTGTGCCACTGCAATCACTTGCCTGACACTGCAGGACAGCTGCGACGTGCAGGCAGTGATGCCACTTCCCGCCAAGCAGGTCATCGCCCAGGCAGAGACCGTTTTGAATGACTGCCAGGTCTCAGTCGTCAAGATCGGCCTGCTGGGAGACGCAGCCATCGCCCGTGCTATAGCAGAGCTGCTGCAGGAGCTTGAAAACATTCCAGTGGTTCTCGATCCTGTGCTGGCAGCTGGCGGCGGTACTCTGCTGACCACTGAGAACCTGTTGTCAACCATCCGGCAACAGCTGCTGCCGCTATGTACTTTGATCACCCCAAACAGCCTTGAGGTTCGTCGTCTGTCACCGCATGAGGCGTCACTGGAACAGTGCGCCCGCACTCTACTCGAAACCGGTGTTGAACATGTTCTGATCACCGGTACCCACGAACAGAGTGACCGCGTAACCAACCGCCTCTACGACAAAACGGGGTTGCTCAATCAAGCAGATTGGCAGCGCCTGCCCGGCGAGTACCACGGCTCCGGCTGCACCCTGGCTGCGGCCATTGCAGCCAATATGGCAAGCGGAAGAGATCTGCTTGAAGCGGTCAATAATGCCCAGCAATACACCTGGAATAGTCTACTGAACGGCTTTCGCAGCGGTCGTTGCCAATCCCTGCCGGACCGATTGCAGCGCCACACCTGCCAACCCCAAACATGAACAGAGATACCCGGCTGCACGGTCTCTACGCCATCACTGACACAGCGCTTGCACAGAACCAAAACCTGACTGAACAAGTCGCCCAAGCCCTGCAGGGAGGCGCCTGCATCATCCAGTACCGGGACAAAAGCGACGACAGGCCGCGGCGGCAAAACGAGGCAAAGACCCTGCTCAATCTGTGCCGGGAGCACCATGCGCTGCTGCTGATCAACGACGATCTGGAACTGGCCAGAAGCATCGGCGCCGACGGCATCCATCTGGGCCGGGACGATGTCTCCCTGCCACAGGCAAGAGCACTATTGGGACCGGAGGCGATCATCGGCGTCTCCTGCTACAACCAGCTTGAACTGGCCCGTGAAGCGAGCCGCGCTGGAGCGGACTATCTCGCCTTTGGGCGCTTCTTCCCCTCACAGACGAAACCCGATGCGGTACAGGCCGACCCCGAACTGCTGCACCAGGCCAGCCGTGAACTGCCGCAGCCACTGGTTGCCATCGGCGGCATTACGCCGGAGAATGGCGGCCCACTAATAGACGCGGGCGCCGATATGCTGGCTGTCATCGAAGCGATTTTCAACCAGACAGACATTCGTCTCGCCGCGACAAGATTAACTAAACTATTCCAACCGGAGGATTTACCACGATGAGCCGTTCTCACGACCTTTTCGCCCATGCACAGCAACATATTCCCGGTGGCGTGAATTCGCCGGTGCGGGCCTTCAAGGGCGTCGGCGGTGATCCTGTATTCATCGACTGCGCCGCCGGACCCTACATCTTCGACCCGGATGGCACACGTTATATCGACTATGTCGGCTCCTGGGGTCCGATGATTCTGGGACACGCCCATCACGAGGTGATCGAAGCCGTCGCATCTGTTATCGACAAAGGGCTGAGTTTCGGCGCCCCCACCGAACTTGAGAGCCAGATGGCAGACAAGGTCTGCGAGCTGGTGCCGAGCATGGACATGGTACGCATGGTCAGCTCCGGCACCGAGGCCACCATGTCAGCGATCCGCCTCGCCCGCGGCCACACCGGCCGGGACAAGATCGTTAAATTCGAAGGCTGTTACCATGGCCACTCCGACTCCCTGCTGGTGAAGGCGGGCTCCGGCATGTTGACCCTGGGAGAACCCTCCTCCCCTGGCGTACCCGCCTCATTGGCGGAGCACACCATCACCCTAAACTACAATGACGCAGAACAGGTCAAAGAGACTTTTGCCAGGATCGGCGACGAGATCGCCTGCATCATCGTCGAGCCGGTAGCGGGTAACATGAACTGCATCCCCCCGGTCCCCGGCTTTCTGCAGGCCCTGCGTGAAGTCTGCGACCAGCACGGCAGTGTGTTGATCTTCGATGAGGTGATGACCGGCTTCCGCGTCGCCCTTGGCGGTGCACAGGGCCACTACGGCATCAAGCCCGACCTCACCACCCTGGGCAAGGTGATCGGCGGCGGCATGCCGGTCGGCGCCTTCGGTGGCAAACGGGAGATCATGGAGAAGATCGCCCCGCTGGGTCCCGTCTATCAGGCCGGCACCCTCTCCGGCAATCCGGTGGCAATGACCGCCGGACTGCAGACCCTAGAGTTGATCTCCGTACCAGGCTTCTTCGACACCCTCTCCGCCAAGGTGGAGACCCTGGTCAACGGCATCATGGAGAAGGCCAAAACGGCCGGCATCCCGATGGCGGAAAACCACATAGGCGGCATGTTCGGCCTCTTCTTCACGGACGCCGACAAGGTCACCGATTTTGCCGGCGCCACCGCCTGCAATCAGGAGCGCTTCAAGCAGTTTTTCCACACCATGCTGGATCGCGGCGTCTATCTCGCCCCCTCATCCTACGAGGCAGGCTTCGTCTCCGCCGCCCACTCCGATGCGGATCTGCAGGCGACTATCAACGCTGCAGCTGAGGTTTTTAGCGAGATGAAATAGAAAGTAGGATGTGGTGACGACTGCATGGATGCAGGAGGTAGAGCAACGCATGGAGCAGTTGCCGAGCTTGCGAACCGCATCAGTCGAGGAACAACATTCGCATTGACCTGATCCAAAAAAGGGGACAAATTTATTAAATTTGTCCCCTTTTTCGTTCGGACACCGACCGATTTTACTTTATGATTTAAGGCAAGGCTTAGAATTTGTAGGAGACGCCTAGCGAGACCACTGGATAATACTTTAAGTGTTCGATGTCGCTTTCCACACGCTGCACTTCGGCTGCCAAATCGTCGGCATCCACGATGCCAGCATCAGCACCGAACGGCGTCAAACTGACCTCAGGTGACCCCTGAAACAGTACTCCCACATCGAGATTAAAGCCCCAACCCTTGTCAGCGCTAACGGCATTGCCCCAGCCAATACCAAGATAGGGGGCAGTGGAATTAAAGCCGATTATTGCATCGAGCCCAACATCGTAGTCGGTACCGCCAATATTCAAAGAACCGCCGACAGGCAGCGCACTGCCAGTTAGCTCGTTATTGTTGGACATCAGCCCGGCACTGACGCGAAAACCAGAATCAAACGGGTGCCAGTCGGCCAGCAGCGAAATCGTCTGAAGATCCAACGTCAGGTCGTAATCTGTATCATCCAGCGTATATGAGTAATCGTAATTAAACCCGTTGAAACCCAAGCGCGCGTTCAGCGACTCAGTCATTCCCAGGGTGCCTTCCAGGCCCAATCCCAGAGTGCCGGCCTTACCGGTCAATGAAAAACCTTCAGCCATCGCACTATTTCCAAGCAGCCCCATTCCGAGCCATGCCACCATAAGACCAAGCTTTCTTTTCATCCCTTTTTCCCCAACCAATCAACAGAATTCCAATTAATGCTATTTCTTTTTTCACATTCGTGAATGCGATGGGGTCACAGAAAGGTAAAAAGGGGACAAATCTATTTTCATGCGAACCGTTCTTTACGCAGGCGGCAAAGACGAAAGCCCGCACCAATCCCTGGCGCGGGCATCCGGTTCGACACCATCCTTTGTGTCTGGTTAGCAGAACATCCCTGTCACTAACCTTGATACAAGGCGGGACTTCCCTGCCCCCTCCGAAATTCATCGGCCGTCCTTGCTGGGAATTAATATACTACTCACGTCCCGGTGCACCTATCAGAAAAATCTGTGTCCTTTGTAGGAATTATCTGAAAACATTGGCGCTTCTCGGGGAAGAGAATTTGCTCTCTGACCCAGTCACAATTGTTTTCAAATTAAATCTGGACGATAATCGACTCATTATAAAATTAACTAGAATGGAAGGGAGTCCGATTGAGGAGATATCCACTTGTATCCTACCGTTCGCCAATTCGTCCTCACCTGCCTGCTCTGCCTCACTCTATCTCCAGCTTACAGCAACACCTTGACCTGGGTTGGTTGCGGCATCACTAAAAAGGCATTCATGGCTGAGTTGAGCCACGCTTACCAACGGGAGACACAGACTGAGATCCAACTCTCCGGGGGCGGAGCCACAAAAGGCATACGCCAGGTCGCTGCCAACAAAGTTGACATTGGCGGTAGTTGCCGTAACAAACTATGGAATGACCCCGCGGAGAAATCGATTCAATTTCACCCGGTTGCCTGGGACGCGCTGGTGGTCATCACCCATAAGAAGAATCCGATAAACAACATCTCGCTGCAGGATCTGAAAGCGGTCTACACGGGCAAAATCACCAACTGGACACAGTTGGGCGGGAATGACCAACCAGTCGACTTACTAATTCGCAAGGGTAAGATTTCAGGTGTTGGCCACACCATCCGGGAATATCTTTTTGCTGCACCTAACATGGACTTCGCCTCTGACATCATGTTTCCCTCATCAGGCCCACTGGAACAGGAGACTGAAAACAATCTCAACAGCCTGGCAATCACCGGTGTCAGTAGCGCCCGGAAACGCAATGTCAAAATCCTTAACCTTGAAGGCAAAGCCCCTACCTATGAAAACATCAAATCGGGGACCTATCTGCTCTATCGACCACTCTATCTGGTTAGTAATTTCAGGAGCACTAACCGAAGTGAGGTGATGAAATTCATCCGTTTTGCCAACAGCCCACTAGGTCGGGAGGTCATCCGGCACAACGGAGTCGTTCCCTACCTGGATGGACTCCATCTGGTCAACAAGCTAAACCAGCAACGACGAATCAGTCGCAGGATGCGACTCGAGAGGAGGAGATCCAACAAGAATTAAACGCAGTATTTTTTCCAACCTCAGCCCCACCTTCTTATCCGGTCGTTCGCCTCGCTGCGAAGTACCCACTGGACTTTCGGTCAAGACTCACTCTTTTCCCTTTGTCTTTTTACCTTTATCCTCTCCCCCGTGACCGACCTTCTCAACCCACTATTGGAATGGATCTCGAACCACACGCTATGGGCAGGTGTTGTGGTGTTTCTGGTCGCCTTTTTCGAGTCGGTGGCCGTTGTCGGACTTCTCGTACCAGGCGTGGTAATGATGTTTGGTTTCGGCGCCTTGGTCGCCACCGGCACTCTGGCGTTCTGGCCGGTCTTCTGGTGGGCGGTCGGAGGCGCTATCGCCGGGGACGGACTCAGCTTCTGGCTCGGCAGACACTATAAGGATCGACTGCACAATCTCTGGCCCTTCAGCCACCATCCAAAAACCCTGCAGCGCGGCACTGAATTCTTCAGAAAATATGGCGGCAAGAGCGTTGCCATCGGTCGTTTTTTCGGCCCGGTGCGGGCGATCATTCCGCTCGTTGCCGGTATGCTGGAGATGTCGGCCTGGCGCTTCTTTTTCGCCAATTTTATCTCTGCCCTGGTTTGGGCACCTGCCTATCTGCTGCCCGGCATCGTCTTCGGGGCCTCCCTCGAACTCGCTGCCGAAGTCGCTTTCCGGCTGGTGGCGGCGCTGCTCCTGGGCGTGGGCGGAATCTGGCTGATATTCTCCGTTTCCCGGCGACTGTTCCGGCTGATACGTCCTCACGCCACCCGGATCGTCCAGGCCATCACCAACTGGGGCGCCAGACATCCCTTCCTGGGTGAGATCTCCAGCGCCCTGGGTAATCCCGCCCATCCGGAAGCCAGGGGATTCGGCATCCTGGCAACCCTGCTGCTGCTGGGCACCTTCCTGTTCGGGCTGCTCGCGGCAATCGTGTTGGAAGGAACACTGATCAGCCAGCCCGATCATTGGGTCTTCAACGGACTTCAAAGTCTGCGCAATCCCTGGTCAGACAACCTGATGCTCCATCTCAGCCGTTTTGCCGACCTCTCTACGATTGGTGCAGTGACCTTTGCAGTGGGGATTTTCCTGATCCAGGAGCGCCACCTCCCGGCACTGCAACACTGGCTGGCCGCGGTGCTCTTTGGACTGCTTACTCCGCTACTACTGAAATATGGCTTGCAGATCCCCCGCCCAATGGAAGGTATCGAAGGGCTGGGACCCTGGGCGTTTCCCAGCGCCCATGTCCTACGTGCTACTGTGACCTACGGCTTTCTCGCCATCCTTATCGCCAGAACTCTGCCGTTGAATCTGCGCTGGCTGCCCTATAGCCTGGCCAGCTCCATTATCGCAGGCGTGGCACTCTCTCGGCTCTACCTGGGCGCCCACTGGCTGAGCGACGTAGTCGCCAGTCTGCTGTTGGGCACTGCCTGGATCGCAGCCCTGGGCATGGCCTGGTATCGGCATGCCGCGTTGGAACGTCACTGGTTGGGGCTCACGCTTACCGCTATGCTGACCGCCGGTTTCGCCACCGCGCTGGGAAGCCACCTCTATCAGATAGAGGATTTCCAGCGTTACCGCCCTGCCCCACCGGCGCAGACAATCAGCCTGCAAACCTGGCAACAGGGCGCAGCCGCCTCGCTGCCCCGCCATCGGCACGATATACGTGAACGATTGGATCACCCATTCAACGTTCAGCTTGCAGGAACACCACAGCCGCTGATCGACACCCTGGCGAGCCGGGGCTGGCAACGGGCAGAGATGCTGGGGTGGCACAACCTGCTGCGAATACTCTCACCTTCTCTGGCACTGCAGGAACTTCCCCTTTTGCCCCAGGTTCACGACGGCAGTTATGAAAGCATCACCCTGGTTAAACACCCCGGCGCAGGTGAACAGTTGGTGTTGCGTCTCTGGTCCACCCCAGTGATGTTACAGCCGAAACAACAACCACTCTGGATCGGCAACGTCTCCCGCCAGCGCCAGGCATACCTGCTCGGCCTGTTGACCTATCCTGTCACGGAGAGCGATTTTCAGACGCCGCTGGAGATCCTGAAAAAAGATACGGCAGATTTCATCCACATAGAGAAGAGCGATTCTGACGCGCCCCTTCTCCTTGGACCTGTTGACGCCGGCTGAACCGGCTGGCCGGATGCGAAAAACAGATCAACCATAATTTCAGTTAGCCGCGAATGCGCCGACATGTATAGTTAGTGTCCATCCAGAAACAATGTTTTAACCACAAAGGACACGAAGAGCACGAAGAGCACGAAGGTAAAAGATTGATTAGCAATGAATTTTCTTCGTGTACTTCGTGCGCTTCGTGGTTAGATGTGGGTTTCCGGATAGACACTGGTTAAGCATGATGCGAGCCGTTACCGGCACAGTTATCCTTTTCGCAAGTAGGCCCATGATAGACGCAGCACCTTCTCCTGGCAGATTCAGACACCAATGGCTTGTCATGACGACGCTACTCTGCCTGCTCCTCTCATTTATCCAGACCGGATTTGCCGAGACTGAGGAGAGTCAAGAGATAAAAATCGGCGTACTTGCCAAACGGGGTGCAGCCAAGGCCAGTGCCAAATGGGATGCGACAGCCGACTACCTCACCCAGAGGTTACCCAACTACCGCTTTCGTATCGTGCCCATGCCCTTCGACGACATACCAATACTGGTCAAAAACCAGCTGGTGGACTTCGTCATCATCAATTCCGGTATCTACATCGATCTCGCCCACAAATACCGTGTGCAGAGGGTACTGACCATGGTCAACCAGCTGTCACCCGGTGTCGATACCACCCATTTCGGCAGCGTCATCTTTACCCGTTCGGACAACCTGAACATCTATTCCCTGGCCGATCTGGAGAATCAGCGCATTGCCGCCGTACATTCAACATCCCTGGGGGGATGGGTCATGGCGCTAAATGAGATCCAAAAGGCAGGACTGGACGAATATGACTTCGCCTCGCTTGAGTTTCTCAACACCCATGACGAGGTGGTACAGGCAATTCTTGAACGCAGGGCGAATGTCGGTATTGTCCGCACCGACACCCTCGAGCGGATGGAAAAAGAGGGCAAAATCAATATTGGACTACTGCGCGTCATCAACTCACAGCAGTTCAGCACCTTTCCCTATGCGGCCAGCACGCCTCTCTATCCCGAGTGGCCAATTGCAAAGCTCCCACACACGTCCTCTGAATTAGCGCGTCAGGTCGCGGTTGCCCTATTGCAGATGCCCGCAGACAGTACTGCGTCCCAAAACGCCAAAATCAAGGGCTGGAACATTCCCGAGAACTACCAGCCGGTACGGGATGTGCTTCAACAACTGGCACTTAGTCCTTTCGATCAGGACTACAGGATCACACTCAAGGCTGCAATCAAAACCTATTGGTATTGGATCATCCTGTTTATCGGTGCCCTGCTGATGCTCGTCTTCCTGCTGCTGCGAGTCTCCCGCCTCAACAAGACGCTGAAATCACAGCAACTTGATCTGCGACAGAATGAAGCGCACCTGCGCGCCACATTTGAGCAGGCTGCTGTCGGCATCGCCCACATGGATAACAGCGGCAGGTTTCTCCAGCTCAATCAAAAGATATGTGAGATCACCGGCTACAGCGCCAGGGAACTCAAGGAGAAGAATCTGAATGACCTGATCAGTAGCGAGGATCTGGCCACCGAGATACAAAACCTGGACAGGCTGCGCAGCGGACAATCCCGCCAAATTTCGGTACAACTCAGGCTACCGCGTCCCGATCAGTCGGGCAAATGGATAATGTTGACTATCTCCAGCATCAAGGATGATCAGGGCAAGATCAAATATCTGGTTGCCGTCATGAACGACCTCGACCAACTCAAGCGACTGGAGGAGGAGGCCAGACGTAGCGAGCAGCAGAAGAAACTCATCCTGGATATTGCCGGGGACGGCATTTTAGGCCTGGATCTGAATGGAAAACATACCTTCATCAACCCCGCCGCCGCCCGCATGCTCGGTTACGAAGTCGATGAGATGTTGGGAAAAAACAGCCATGACATGTGGCACCACAGCCATGAAGATGGCAGTGACTTTCCGCAAAGTGAATGCCCGATCACCCATGTATTGACCCAGGGCCTGACCCATCGCGGAAAAAATGAGGTCTTCTGGCGCAAGGACGGCAGCAGCTTTCCAGCTGAATATACCAGTACGCCAATCATTGAAAATGAGGCTGTCACGGGCGCTGTGGTAATTTTTCGAAAGATCATGAACGACACAACGACAACAGTGTTCTGACAAGTCTGACGTTGCCACAATGATGAAACTCACTCACCAATATCTGCTTGGCTTCGGGCTTCTTGCAGTGATTTTCGGCTTGGTGATTTTGGGCATTTGGCACCAGCTATACAATAGCCAGCAACAGGCGCTGCTGACTCAATCCGGCCTACTGCTCAATCGGCAAATCACCCGATTTGAACTGGCCTTTAAAGAGATCCACTCAGATCTTCTTTATCTCGCCAACATTTCACATATACGAAATCTCCACCGTGAGAGCGACCAGGCCCATGCAATCGTTTCCGCCTCCCAGGAACTACTGAATTTCAGCGCAAAGAAAAAACGCTATGACCAGATCCGTTTCATCGACAATCATGGTATGGAGAGAATCCGTATCAACTACAATGGCGGCGCCCCGGAAACCGTACCTCTGGAATCACTGCAGTCAAAGGCGCACCGTTACTATTTCACTAAATCCATCGGCATCCTGCCGAACCAAATCTATACTTCGCGCTTTGATCTCAATATGGAACATGGCGAGGTGGAGGTTCCGCTCAAACCCATGATTCGTTTTGCAACCCCAGTGACCGATCCAACCGGGGAGAAGATCGGCGTGCTTGTGGTGAACTATCTGGGCCGGGAGCTGCTGTCAGATCTTGAGGAAAATGTGAGCGGTTTCGAGGGGCATGCCCTGCTGCTCAATGAACAGGGCGATTACATCATCAGCCACATCAAGGAGTTGGCCTGGAATTTCATGTTCCCCAACCAACCAGAAATAGATTTTCAGGCGGATTTTCCGGATGCATGGCTCCATATCAATGCAAAAAGCAGTGGCCAATACGTCGGCCCCGAGGGACTGTTCAGCTTTGCCCGTCCCACCAGTCATGAGCGGATTACATCATCCGATACCCTCAGCGATCAAAGTGACCACCTTTTTATCCTTGTGCACTACATAGCTGAAAACCAGCTTCAGCAGAGAACCGACCGCAAACTCCAGGAACTTCTTCCTGCAGTGGCACTGTTTGCCCTGGTACTCGCCATCGCAATCGGTTTTCTGCTCTGGAACCGGTCAAAACAGAAATACTCGGAGCAACAGATCCTGCAGTTGCACCAAGCCATCAGTGATGAACGCGATCTCTTCGTGGGTGGCCCCACTACCATCATCCGGTGGCGTTATGCTTTTGGCTGGCCAGTGGACTACATCTCAGCCAATGTTGAGACCCTGCTGGGCTACCCGGCAGCGCGTTTTTTCAGTGGGGAACTGACGCTCTCGAGCATCATCGCACCCGATTTTCTCCAGCAGGTTGCTGATGAAACAGAAAAGACCCGGGATTTGACCTCTTCCTGGTTCGAGCGAACCCCCTATCAGGTGGTCACGGCTTCAGGAGAGCGTCTATGGATTCAGGACACGACTACCATCATTCGCGACCGACAAGGCAGAACCACCCATTTTTTTGCCTACATCAACGACATCACCCCGCTGAAAAGAGCAGAAGAACGGTTGATCCGCTCCCACAACTACATCCAGAAAATACTGGATACCATTGCCGATCCCACGCTGGTAATCAACATCAACGATTACAGCCTGCAACTCTCCAACCAGTCAGCCCGCGACATCTATTGCGGCGGAAACGAGATACCTGCGGGTACCACCTGTTTCCGGCTCTCCCACAAACGTGACACGCCGTGCAAAGGCACACACGATCCCTGCCCCATCGAAGAGATAAGAGAGACCGGCCAGGCATACAGCGTTATCCATAAGCACTTCAGCAATGATGGCAACGTGATCTACGCAGAGGTACGCGCCACGCCGGTATTCGATGAAAACGGCCAAGTTTCACAGATCATCGAGTCCCACCGGGATATCACCCATCATGTGGAGATGCAAAATCAGTTGAAGCAACTGGCGGAAACAGACAGGCTGACCAATATCTACAACCGCATGAAGTTCGATGACGCCTTGGATGAGCAGATCAGGTGGGCTCGGGAAACCAACAATCCACTCAGCCTGATCATGTTCGACATCGACCATTTCAAAAAGGTCAACGACACATTCGGACACGACATTGGCGATGAAGTGCTGAAGCAGACGGTATCCATCGTGCAGCGGCACATCCGCAAGAGCGATATCCTGGCCCGCTGGGGAGGTGAGGAGTTTATGATCATCACCCCTTTGGCCGATGCCGATGTCTCCAGAAACATCGCTGAGAATCTTCGCATGTGGATCTCTGACCACAGTTTTACTGCAGTAGGCCGGGTCACTGCCAGTTTTGGCGCCACCGCACTGGCGACAACAGATACCGCAGAGACCTTGATCAAACGGGTCGATGCGGCGCTCTACACGTCCAAACAGAACGGCCGCAACCAGACCACACTTATCGACTGAGCAAACCACATAGCCGCGTAATAAATAGGCTTTTTACCGCCCGGCAGGATGCGACTCCGCTGATTTGTTATCATCCGCGCAACCGACCACTGGGCAATAAACCCAATTATCATCTTTATCCAATAAATGGAAACCATAATGAATACAACGACCAAATTTATCGGCACCCTGGCAGCAGCAGCACTGCTCACCGGCTGCGGCGCCAGCGAGTACAGCCCATCCATCACCACCACCCCGGCAGAGATGTTCGCCGACGGCTGTCAGTCCTGCCACGGTGAAAAAGGCACCGGCAAGTTCGGCCTGCTGTTACGCATCGCAGGATCAGATGAGTCGATCGAGGAAATTGCGGAGAAGATCGAAAAAGGCGGCACGGTGATGTCCAGCTTCCCCGGCATCAATACGGCTCAACGCCTCGCTTTGGCGGCCTATGTAAAAACCCTGTAACCCTTTTCATTCCGAGTGAAAACAGGCTTGTCACTGTTCATGGCGCAGGCCCGATCAAGCGTGGCGGATCGGGCATTTTCGAATTGACAGAACAGATGGGGTTGCCGGTTCCGCTGCACTTGAACCGGCCTACCCTGGCAGCCTGAAATCACCCGCCCCAGCGTGGCAAAAGCGCATTTTCCACGTCAAGATGATCCAGGATCCGGGCAACCATGAAATCGACAATATCATCGACCGATTCCGGATTGTTGTAGAAACCGGGGTTAGCCGGCAGTATCAACGCCCCCATTCGCGCCAATTTCAACATATTTTCCAGATGGATCTCCGAGAAGGGGGTCTCCCTGACCACCAGGATCAGCTTGCGCCGCTCCTTCAGCATCACATCGGCAGCCCGTTCGATCAGGTCGTTACTGGCGCCACAGGCGATGGCGGAGAGGGAGCCCGTGGTGCAGGGACAGACCACCATCGCAGCCGGCGGGTTGGAACCACTGGCCACCGGCGCCATCCACTGCTGCCGTCCAAAAACCTGCAACTGACCTTCTGCCGCATTGAAGCGTTGTGCCAGTATTTTCTGCGCCTCAGCGGGCTGGGCGGGCAACTCCAGATCCGATTCCATCTTGAGCACAATCTGTCCGGCCTGTGAAATCATCAGATAGACGTTCCGCCCCGCTCCAATGAGGCACTCCAGCAGACGTAGCGCATAAGCACTGCCGGAGGCACCGGTAATGGCAAGCGAAATGGGGCCGTCTTTTGGTTCCATATTTACCCTCTATCTTTCCCAAGCGCATCCAGCAGACGCTGATGAATGCCCTCAAAACTGCCGTTGCTCATCACCAGGAGATGATCACCCGGCTCCACCATTCCTGCAATGCTATCGATAATGGCCTGCACCTCATCGAATACCGCTACCGTCCCACCCAGAGGACGGAGCACTGCTGCCGCATCCCAGGTAAGATCAACCGGCGCAAAGAGTAAAACCCGGTCCGCAGCCTTCAGCGCCCCAGCCAGCTGGTCGGCGTGCACGCCCCGTTTCATGGTGTTCGATCTGGGCTCCAGCAGCGCAATAATCCGGGCATCCCCCACCTGGTCCCTTAACCCCTGGAGGGTAGTCTCGATGGCGGTCGGATGGTGGGCAAAGTCATCATAGACCCTGACTCCCCAGACCTCTCCCCGCAGCTCCATGCGCCGTTTCACATTGCGAAAATCACTCAACGCCTCGATTGCTGTCTTCGGCGGTACACCGGCATGACGCGCCGCCGCCAGCGCAGCCAGTGCGTTGGAGACGTTGTGACGACCGATCAGATCCCAGCTCACCCGCCCCACCCGCTCGCCATCACACACCACATCGAAACTGCTGCCGTCCCGGCTGCTGTTCTCGGTATGCCAGTAGGCTTCGTGTTTGGGGTCGAAATACTCCACCGGGGTCCAACAGCCCCTGTCGAGCACCTCTCCCAGATTACTGTCATCGAGCGGTGCGATGATCAGCCCACTGCCGGGTACCGTGCGCACAAGATGGTGAAACTGGCGCTGGATCATCTCCAGGTCGTCGAAGATATCGGCATGATCGAACTCCAGATTGTTCATCACCAGGGTACGGGGGTGGTAGTGAACAAACTTGGAGCGCTTATCGAAAAAAGCGGTGTCGTACTCGTCCGCCTCAACGACAAAGAAAGGGGTATCACCCAAGCGGGCCGATACGCCAAAATTTTCTGGCACTCCGCCGATCAGAAACCCAGGCGCCAACCCGGCATGCTCCAGGATCCAGGCCAGCAGACTGGCGGTGCTGGTTTTGCCGTGAGTGCCCGCCACCGCCAGCACCCAACGCCCCTGCAATACATGCTCTGCAAGCCACTGGGGACCGGACGTATAGGGGATGCCCTGATCGAGCATCGCCTCAACCGCCGGATTACCGCGGGACATGGCATTGCCCACCACGACCTGATCCGGCGCCGGTTGCAGATGCTCGGGTTTATAACCCTCCAGGAGCCTGATGCCTGCCGCCTCGAGTTGTGTACTCATGGGTGGATAGACGTTGCTGTCAGAACCACTGACCGTGTGGCCAAGTGAGCGCGCCAACAGCGCGATGCCGCCCATGAAGGTGCCGCAGATACCGAGGATATGGATGTGCATCAGGTTACCGGAAAGAGTCTGGCTACCATCGACCAGGCAAGCATTGTATAGAGCACCCCCAAGGCCACCCCGATATTCAGGGTCACACCAAAAGTGTGGCGAATGATGTGTCCCAGCACCACGATGCTCCAGATAATCAGCAGCAACAGCAACAGGCCCGCTTCGGTGGATTCACTGCGGTGACTCCAGGCCACCAAGGGCAGGGCCAGCAGACCGAGCAACAGCCCACTGCCCATCAGGGCGGTGGCCGACTGTTGAAATCGCCCTCTCAGACTGCGGGTTCGCAACGCCAGATAGAGAGCAGCCAGCATCAGGAAGGTCTCGAAGAGGCTTTCAATCATCGCCAGGCCTGGACCGTGCCTCGCGTCAACGATCATCAGCAGGCTGACCAGGATATTCAGCAGGAATGTCCCTGCCAGAATAACGCTGGACGCCGACAGGTCCTGTGGCGCAGCACGCAACAGACAGAGATCGACAAAAAAGTTGAGCAGCGCTTTCATTCAGCTCCCGCCTGAATTCATCCAGTGACGCATCATACCATCAGCCCGGAAACGATCTATTTTCTGCAGCTACCCGTACCGATTGCCCACCCTTCATCTCCGCATCAGGCACTGAGACAACCCACTGTCCGCCTGCGCCAGATCTCTCCCTTCGTACAGCACTTTCCCGCTGGTGGGATGATCCATGCCGCCGAAAAGGTTGAGCAGGGTGCTCTTACCCGAACCACTCGGGCCGATGATGACCATGAACTCGCCATCGAGAATATCGAGAGAAGCATCCACCTCTCCCAGGCGAAAGATACGACGGGCGTTCCTTACGGATAACAGAATCTTCCGCTCCATTGGCATCCATATTTATGCGGGTTAGTCAGCTCAGATTATAGGTTACGAAGCCTCATGTAGGCATGATCAAGCGCAGCGGATCAGGCACAAGATCTGACTCTGATAACGATACTTGCCGATTTCACTACGCTTGAACCGGCCTTTTCAGAATATTTTCAAAACTATATCTGATTACCCCTATAACTCAGCTACTGCAGGGAAAGAGATCTGTCCGCGAACAACGCAAAAAGCGCAAATGCGTTGATTTTACCTGAAAACCTGATGGTTATTCATCTGCGTCGGCCGGTTCAATTATTACAGAATAGGGATTATTGAACGACTGCAGTGACCTAATGCGTAAGGAAAAATCGCGTCATTTGCATTATTTGCGGATTGAAAAACGCTGTCCGATCATGGCTGAATTTTAGGGATAATCAGGAAACAATATCGAGTAGGGTGAGGCGTCACCGCCTCATCCCTCTCTCAGAACCGTACGTACGGATACGTATACGGCTCCTGTAAACAATTATCTCAGATAACTGAGACGGAAATACCTGTTGTCGCAATTGCTAGCCATATCCTGGCTTCAACTCCTCATGGAAACCAGCGGTTTGGCATGGCAAAGCTGGCTGGGACTACGACTGCATTACGCCAACTGGCATCCGGATAAACTTAAACGGTGGCTTGTAGCCCAGCTGCTTCAACCTTCAGTGCAGCCGTTTCGGCGTA
>NZ_JAAVSH020000001.1:729592-748687 GCF_011947365.2 endosymbiont of Lamellibrachia barhami | reverse complement strand
TTGGTAGCCACTTCGATTAGTTACGTATTGCTCCAATAAAAGGATTAAGACCTGATTCCTCACGAAACAACAGTCCTGATAGTTGTGTGAAGATAGAGACCCACGATAAAAGGGATTAAGACTTTTCTGTAAAGCGTTCTGCGTGCTTGGTCAATTGTTGAAAACAAGACCACGATAAAGAAGTTAAGACTCAACCGGCAATGACCGTACGCTTTGCCGGTCAAGTTTAACAGAGACCCGATAAAGAGGAGTTAAGACAGAAACGGAGTCCCAACTGGCAGGCTAGTGTGTTGAAAACAGAGACCCGATAAAAAGGGGATTAAGACGTGCAAACTGCACCGTAAATCTGGCTGGCCAAAAGTTGAAAACAGAGACCCGATAAAAAGGGGATTAAGACAAACGATATCTCGGGATTCGTTCGACCGGTTCCACAGTTGAAAACAGAGACCCGATAAAAAAATCAATAGGGGACGCACCACGTTTTTTGTGATCAGGTCATACTACACCTGATCATCAAGTACCAGAAATGGCCCGGAAAACGGGGAAACGTGGTGCGTCCCCTATTGCGTCCCCTATTGTTTTTAAGAAGAATACTCTGAGTTAGATGGTTATCCAGATTTATCACTGAAAGCAAAAGAAGAGTGAGTTTACTGTTATATTACATAGCAACCACATCAATAGTAGACGTTATGTGAAGGAGGGGGAGTGAGTCCAACAGTATTTAGAGAATCTGGATATAGGTTTTTCTTCTTCTCACGTGAAGAAGAGCGAATGCACATTCACGTATTATCTGGTAATGGTGAGGCAAAGTTCTGGTTAGAGCCGGAAATTGAGCTTGCAAAAAATTATCATTATTCAAGAAAAGAGTTGAAAGAAATCGAATCACTTATTGAGGGTCATTACAATGAGCTTACTAGCGCATGGCAACAGCACTTCTGCCGTTGAGGTAACAAATATCTCTTCTCATGGTGTGTGGCTCTTAGCTCAGAATAAAGAGCTATTTATGTCATACGAGGATTTTCCTTGGTTTAAAGATCAAGCAATTAAATCAATCATCAATGTTGAGGAGCAATCTCCGGGCCATTTTTTCTGGCCAGATATTGATGTTGATTTAACAGAAGAAATAATAGAGCACCCAGAACACTTCCCGCTTGAAGCAAAAAACACATAACAAACGCATACACTCGGACAGCCTAATAAACAATAGGGGACGCACCACGTTTTTTGTGGGTATTAATAGAAGCGCCCTTCATTTAGTTATGTCTATTAAGTGACTGTATGGTAATGGTGTGTCTTTCTAACTTGTAATCAGCTTGTCGGGGGGGTCGACTCCTCTCGCCTCCTCCGAAGTTCATCGGCCGTCCTTGTTGGGAATTAATATACTGCCGAGAATTGGGAAGACCCATCAGGAAAATCTGTACCCATTGTAGGAATAATCTGTAAGTATGGGCAAAACCCAGTAACGGGTCAGTCGACCTGAGTAGTCTTTTTCTCGATAGTTTGTACGGTACTGCTCAGAAAGTACCGCCGGCAATGGAGAACTGTGTGTCGTAGAGTTTTTTGTAGGTTCCTCCCATCGCCATCAGGTCCTGGTGGGTTCCTGACTCTATGATGCGTCCCTCGCTCAGCACCAGGATTCGGTCGGCGTGTTCGATGGTGGAGAGACGATGGGCGATGATCAGCGTGGTACGGTTGCGGGTAAGAGTGGTAAGTGCCTCCTGAATGAATCGCTCCGATTCATTGTCCAGGGCTGAGGTCGCTTCATCGAGGATCAGGATCGGGGCGTCCTTGAGCAGTGCCCGGGCGATGGCCAGTCGTTGGCGCTGTCCCCCTGAAAGACGTACACCGTTTTCGCCGATCAGGGTGTCGAGTCCCAGGGGCATCTCCTCGATGAATTCGATGGCGTGGGCGTTGGTCGCTGCGCTAATCACTGATTCCCGATCGGTACCGCGCATCTCGCCGTAGGCGATGTTCGCCTCAACGGTATCGTTGAACAGGGTGACATTCTGACTGACCAGGGCGATGTTGCTGCGCAGGGAAGCAAGGGTGACCTCCTGGATATCCTCTCCATCCAACAGGATGCGGCCTCTGTTGAGCTGATAGAAGCGGGGGATCAGATTTGCCAGGGTGCTCTTGCCGCCCCCTGATGGGCCGACCAGGGCGATGTTCTCTCCGGGTTCGATGGTCAGGCAGATATCGTCCAGGGCCTTTCGGTCGCTGCCCCCATAAGTGAAGGTGACGTGATCGAAGTCGACTCTGCCGCGAAGATGTTTGGCCTTGGTCGTGCCTTGGTCCACTTCGGGTGTTTCGTCCACCAGCTCGAACATGCTTTCCGCAGCAGCCAGCCCCCGTTGAAGGACGCTGTTGACGCCGATGAGTTTTTTCAGTGGAGAGAGCAGCATCGCCATTGCTGCGATAAAGGAGACGAAAGACCCGACAGTGACCTCATCCTCCAGGGATTGCAGGGCTGCGAAATAGACTACGGCAGCCAGACCAAGCACCAGAATGAACTGTCCCACTGGTGAACTGAGGGCGGCGGTGGCCTGGTGCTTCACGTTATAGCGCCGTAGCCAGTTGCTGATCTGTTGAAAACGGTCGTACTCATAGATTTGACCGCCAAAAAGCCTCACCACCTTGTTGCCCTGTATCGCCTCTTCCAGGATGTGAGTCATCTCCCCCATCGCCTGCTGAATCGAGCGGTTGATATCGCGTATGCGTTTGCTGATAAATTTCACAATCAGCGCGATGATCGGTACCAGCACGGAGACGAACAGCGTCAGCTGCCAATTAAGGTAGAGCATCAGTCCCAGCAGTCCGAGGATAGACACCGAATCCCGCACCAGTACAATCAGCACTTCGGTGGAGGCGGCGGCGACCTGCTCCACGTTATAGGTAACCTTGGACAACACAATGCCGGTGGGGTTGTTGTCGTAGTAACGATTGGGCAACACCAGCAGTTTGCGGAACATTTCGTTGCGCAGATCCATGACGACCCGGGTGGAGACCGCAGTCATGGCCATGGTGCTGGCGTAAGAGGTGAAGCCACGCACCACAAACAGGCCGATCAAGGCGAAGGGCATCAGTTTGATGGTGTCCAGATCCTTATCCACGAAGCTGCCGTCGAGCAGGGGTTTCAGCAGTGCCGGCAGCAGCGGCTCAGTGAGCGCCAGCAGAATAGTGAAGAAGATGGCCAGGATGAAGATCCTGCGGTAGGGCTTCACATAGCTCAACAGCCTGAAATAGAGCTTGTTGCCGGTCATCGGATCTCCTAAAAACAGCCGCAGGTGAACCTTCTGCGGATGGTAAGAAAAAAGGTCTGGTTGGTAGATGGCTGATTTTACCCGCCGGACCGGTTAATCGCCAGAACGGTGATACTGCTATGTTATGATGCACCTGTTTACTCAACTCGGTTTCAACCCCATGTCCATAGATATTCCAGCGTTTGATCAGGCCCGTATTCTGGTGGTGGGGGACGTGATGCTCGACCGCTACTGGCACGGCGATACCGCCCGTATCTCTCCTGAAGCGCCTGTCCCCGTGGTACGTGTCGGCGAAGAGGAACAGCGTCCAGGTGGTGCCGGTAATGTGGCGCTCAACATCGCAGCCTTGGGCGGAAGTGCGGTGCTGGTTGGGTTGATCGGAGACGACGAGCCGGGGCGGGCGTTGACGGATATCCTCGATGCTGCCGGTGTAACCTGCTGTTTTGAACCTTTGGATGGGTTTCCGACGATCACAAAACTGCGGGTGATTAGTCGACACCAGCAACTCATCCGGCTCGATTTTGAAGATGGCTTTCCTGCAGCCGGTAGCGAGGCGCTGCTGGAGAGCTGTCGCCGACTGATCGCTGACGTTGATCTGCTCGTGCTCTCCGACTACAACAAAGGGACACTGCACAATATCCGTGAATTGATAGCGCTGGCAAGGGAAGCCGGAAAGCCGGTGCTGGTCGATCCAAAAAAAGAGGATTATGAGCTCTATCGCGGCGCGGCTCTGGTCACGCCGAATATCTCCGAATTTGAAGCCGTGGTGGGTAAGTGCGAGGATCAGGATGAACTGGTGGCGCGTGGTCATGATCTGCTGCAGCGGTATGAGATCGATGCACTGCTGATTACCCGGGGCGAGCAGGGCATGACCCTGTTGCAGCAGGGGTTGGAACCGCGCCACATGCCGACCCACGCCCGTGAGGTTTTCGATGTGACCGGCGCCGGTGACACAGTCATCTCCGTGCTGGCCGCAGGCCTGGCGGCTGGACTTGGACTCGACACTGCTACGCACCTCTCCAATGTGGCCGCCGGTGTGGTGGTTGGAAAGCTGGGTACCGCTTCGGTTACCGAAGATGAGCTAAAGATGGCCCTGATGGAGCACCACGTCACCCATCGCGGTGTGGTGGGTGAAGATCAATTGGTGCGGTTGATGCGCATCGCCCGCATGCAGGGAGAGCAGATCGTCGTAACCAACGGCTGTTTTGATATCCTGCATCCGGGCCATGTCACCTATCTGGAAGAGGCGAGCCGTCTTGGCGACCGCCTGGTGGTTGCGGTAAATGTGGATGAAACCGTGCGTCAGTTGAAAGGTGACGGCAGGCCGATCAACGGGTTGGATCATCGCATGCATGTGTTGGCGGCACTCGCCTGTGTCGATTGGGTGGTGCCCTTTAGTGAAGAGACGCCGGAGCGGCTCATCTGCCGTCTGAAGCCCGATTTTCTGGTGAAGGGCGGGGATAATGATCCAGATAAGATTCCAGGGGCGGCCTGTACCCGTGAGGCGGGCGGCGAGGTAAGAGTCTTGACCTATGTGGATGGGATATCGACGACCAGGATTGTAGAGTCGATTCGGCAGCAGTAGGGTTTTGCGTTGCCATGCAGCGGCACAAACAAGCGATCAATGAAAATCCTCGAAACCGACATAGTCATCTTCGGCGGCGGCATTGCCGGACTCTGGACCCTGGGTCGTCTGCACCAGGCGGGCTATCGCTGCCTGCTGCTTGAATCCGGGTGCATCGGCGGGGTTCAGACGCCCGCCTCCCAAGGCATCATTCACGGCGGCACCAAGTATGCCCTGACCGGCAAGCTGACCGGATCATCCCAGGCGATCCGGGCGATGCCCGGTATCTGGCGTGACGCACTGGCGGGTCACGGGGAACTCGATCTTTCGGCAGTACGTATCCTCTCTGATCACCAGTATCTCTGGTCCACCGCCGGACTGGTCTCCCGTATGGCCGGCTTTTTTGCCGGCAAGGTGATGCAGAGTCGTATTGGTGAGGTCGAAGGTGAAAACCGTCCAAAGCTGTTTCAGGATAAGGCCTTCAAAGGCCATGTCTATCGGCTGGAGGAGCCGGTGCTGGATGTGGCCTCGCTGGTGACGGAACTGTTTCGCCAGTATGGCAGATATACGCTACGTATCGACTGGCCGGATGGCATCAAATTTGATGCGGCCAATCAACTCGTGTTGTTGGGTGACAAGGGTGGAAGGCTGCAGATCAGGAGCCGCAGAACGCTGCTGACAGCGGGTGCCGGAAATGAAACGCTCCTGAGGGAATTTGGATTGGAACAGCCCGCCATGCAGCGCCGGCCACTACAGATGGTAATGTTGCGGGGAAAACTGCCGCCGCTCTACGCCCACTGCCTCGGTGCAGGCGCCAACCCGCGACTTACCATCACCAGCTATCCGCTGGCAGATGGCGACCATGTCTGGTATCTGGGGGGGAGTATCGCCGAAGAGGGAGTGGATCGTTCCGTCCGAGCACAGGTCGATGCGGCAAAACATGAGTTGCGGATGCTGATGCCATGGGTGGATCTTTCCGCAGCCGAATGGTCGACTTTGCGCGTCGATCGGGCAGAGCCTCGCCAGCCAGGTGGCAAACGGCCGGACAACAGTTTTCTCGAACAGTTGCAGGATGTGATGGTGGCCTGGCCGACCAAACTGGCGTTTGCCCCACGGTTGGCGCAGCAGGTTATTGATCGAATGCAACAGGATGGAATAGCCCCTTCAAAGGGCGAGCTGAAGATTCCCGAAGGCTGGCCCCGGCCACCGGTGACACGATTACCTTGGGAGCAGGAACGACAATGGTTTTGAGGCCCCTCGGCAGTACCGGTATCCAGGTCAGTCCACTCGGCTTGGGGACGGTGAAATTCGGCCGCAACGAGCAGGTCAAGTACCCCAGTTCATTCGCGATTCCGGACGACAATGCGGTGCGGGATCTTCTCGCGCTAAGCCGTGAACTTGGTATCAACCTGATAGACACCGCCCCCGCCTATGGCAGTAGCGAACAACGCCTGGGACGGCTGCTGCCGGGATCAAGGGATGAATGGGTCATTGTGACGAAGGTCGGCGAGTCTTTTGAAGAGGGCCGCTCCAGCTTTGATTTTTCCGCCCGCGCCACCCGCGAGAGTATCGAACAGAGCCTGCGGTCTCTGCGAACGGATTATCTGGATGTGGTGCTGATCCACTCCCACGGTGGTGATCTGGAGATACTGCGACAGGAGGATGTGCTGGAGACCCTGCGTGATCTTCAGCACCGGGGGTTGGTGCGCGCCATCGGCATGTCGAGCAAGACGCTGGAGGGGGGGCTGCTGGTGGTGCAGGAGTGCGACCTGGTGATGGCTACCTGCAACCTGGATTACAACGACGAGTTGCCGGTGCTGGAAGCGGCGGCCAAGGCTAACAAAGGTGTGTTGGTGAAGAAGGGGCTGATGAGTGGTTTTGTAAAAGATGCGGAAGGTGTGTCTCGCTCCATGGCGTTCATCTTCTCCCAGCCAGGGGTGAGCAGTATGATTGCCGGTACCATCAATCCGGCACATCTTCGCTCCAATGTTGCCGCACTTGAAGCCGTGCTTGGCGAGACCTGATGCGACAGATCTACTCCCTGCTGCTCTATCTGATAATGCCGCTGATGGTGGTGCGCCTCTACTGGCGCAGCCTCAAGAGTCCCGCTTATCGGGAACGCTGGCTGGAGCGGTTTGGGTGGTTTGGCTCGCCGGTCAGTGACGGCTGCATCTGGCTGCACGCGGTTTCAGTGGGTGAGGTGCAGGCAGCAGCCCAGCTGGTGAGGCGGCTTCTTGCCGACTATCCCGCATTGCCGCTGGTGATCACCACAACGACCCCGACCGGGGCGAAACAGGTTGAATCGTTGTTCGGCCAGGACGTGCTCCACCACTATGCGCCTTACGATGCGCCGCTGGTGGTAAAAACCTTCTTCGACAGACTACAGCCCCGGTTGCTGATCCTGATAGAGACGGAGATCTGGCCCAATCTGCTGCACGAGTGTCGGCAGAGGAGCATTCCATCGCTACTGGCCAACGCCCGCATGTCGACCCGTTCGGCACATCGTTATCGCCATCTGGCCGGGCTGACACGGGAGACCCTGCAGAATATTTCGCTGATCGCCGCTCAAGGCCAATCAGATGCAGAGCATTTTCAAGTGTTGGGTACCCGGCCTGGACAGGTGGAGGTGACCGGCAGCATCAAATTCGACATTAAGCTGCCGGCCAGCCTGCGGGAGCAGGCGGATGTGATGCGTCGGCAGTGGGGGCAGGCGCGGCCGGTTTGGGTGGCTGCCAGTACCCATGAGGGGGAGGACGAGCTGGTGTTGGCGGCGCATGCGAAGGTGCGCGAGACTCTGCCTGAGAGCCTGCTGGTTTTGGTGCCGCGCCACCCCGAACGTTTCGGCCGGGTGGCTGCACTGGCAACGAGTGCAGGGTTCGATCTGGTGCGCCGATCCGAGCAGCGCCCCTGTCGCACTGAGACAGCCGTGTTTCTTGGCGACAGCATGGGTGAACTAGCCATGTTCCTTGGAGCCGCCGACATGGCGTTTATCGGGGGTAGCCTGGTGCCCCACGGTGGGCACAACATTCTCGAAGCGGCGGCGCAGGGCGTGCCGGTGGTGTTTGGCCCTCATATGTTCAATTTTGCTGAGATCAGCCGCCTGTTTCTCGACCGGGGTGCGGCCCGGGAGGTGGTGACTGCCGAGACGTTGGCAGATGTGTCTGCCCGTTGGTTAAGTGATGCCAGCGAGCGGAGCCTGGTCGGGGAGAGGGGCCGCGATCTGGTGGAACAGAATCGCGGCGCCATGCAGCGGTTGATGGAAATCGTTGCCCGATTGTTCAGTGAAACAGCCTAGAACTCAAAAGCTTCCGGTTGCGTTGTACTCTCCAGAGGCACCTGTTCGGTTTCCAGGATTATCTCTTCCCGGAACGTCGTCCCAGACTCACGGGTGATCAGCCAGGCATCCATGACCGGCGCTGTGCCGATGATGATAAAAAGCCGGCCGCCGGGTTTGAGCTGCTGACGGAAGATCTCTGCCTGGGCGCTTGTCGGCACAGAGCCGGTTACCGCAATGGCATCGAATGGACCATCCGGACTGGGTGCGGCCATGGCGTCACTGGTGCGCAGCAGCACGTTGCGAATTTCCAGGGCATCCAGGTTGCGTCCCGCCATTTCGGTAAAATCTTGCTGGATATCGATGCTGACAACGCGGTTGGCGAGTTTGGCCAGGCATGCACTGAGAAAACCGCTGCCGGTGCCGACCTCAAGAACCTGATCCTCCGGCTGAATTGCCAAGATCTGGATCAGCCGCGCCTCCATGCGGGGAAACATCATTGCCTGGCCGTGCGCCAGAGGAATCTCGATGTCGGCATAGGCCAAACCCTTATAGGCATCGGGTACGAAGGCATCCCGAGGCAGGGTCAGAAACTGCTCCAGAACCCGTGGATCGAAAACATCCCAAGGCCTGATCTGCTGTTCGACCATGTTGAAACGGACCTGCTCAAAACCGTTCTCCACCATTGGTAGATCCCCTTTAATAGCGCATAAAAATAGGTATTGCGAACTAGCCTACGTATTTTACTCTCCGCAGGCAAGGGATCAGATGGGGCAGAAGAGTGCTTCTTATCGCCCGATGGCTGGGTGGTCTACTCTACCTTGTCCGCAGGGTTGGTATTTTGCTTATGGGATCAATTGCATTCGTTTGTCCCTCCTTTATACTGTTCTCAACGTAAAGCCAGCTAGGGGCGCCTGACGAACTCAGGCTGAGAGAGACCCTTCGAACCTGATCCGATTAATATCGGCGTAGGAAAGCTGAACGCCCTCCGCGCTCGCTTTCCTCCGAAATAGTTAGAGAGCAGACACCATGAGCGCCATCCCAGAAGATTTCATCAAAAAGACCGCCAGCCTCTCAGAAGAGGTGACTCGTCCCTTTCTTAAATCGAAGAAGATCTACGTCGAGGGCTCACGCCCGGATATCCGGGTACCGATGCGCGAGATCGAACAGGATCCCACCGCAGCCAGTTTTGGCGCTGAAGAGAACCCGCCGATCACGGTTTACGATACCTCAGGCCCCTTCACCGACCCCGAGCAGAAGATCGACCTGATGAAAGGCATGCCCGACCTGCGTTCCGGCTGGATTGAGGAGCGGGATGATACCGAGCAGCTCGAAGGCCCCAGCTCCGACTATGGTCGTATCCGGCAAGGCGATGCTGAACTGGCCAATCTGCGTTTTGAGCATATTCGCGCCCCTCGCCGCGCCAGGTCGGGTAAAAACGTCACCCAGATGCACTATGCGCGCAAAGGCATCATCACCCCTGAGATGGAGTTCGTCGCGATCCGCGAGAACTGCCGTCTGCAGGAGATGCAGGCCGACCCGCGCTACGCCAAGCTGCTGCGTCAGCATGCCGGTGCGCCGATGGGGGCCAATATCCCGGATGAGATCACCCCGGAGTTCGTGCGCGCCGAGATCGCCGCCGGGCGCGCCATCATCCCCGCCAACATCAACCACCCGGAGATGGAACCGGTCATCATCGGTCGTAACTTCCGGGTGAAGATCAATACGAATATAGGCAACAGCGCCATCAGCTCCTCCATCGACGAGGAGGTTGAAAAGATGGCCTGGTCGGCCCGTTGGGGTGGCGACACATTGATGGACCTCTCCACCGGCAAGAATATCCATGAGACCCGGGAGTGGATCCTGCGCAACTCTCCCGTGCCGATCGGCACGGTGCCCATCTATCAGGCGCTGGAGAAGGTTAACGGCAAGTCCGAGGATCTCACCTGGGAGATCATGCGCGACACCCTTATCGAGCAGGCGGAGCAGGGCGTCGACTACTTCACCATCCATGCCGGTGTGTTGTTGCGTCATGTGCCGCTGACGGCCGATCGTGTCACCGGCATCGTCTCCCGGGGTGGTTCCATCCTTGCCAAATGGTGTCTGGCCCACCATGAAGAGAACTTTCTCTACACCCACTTCGAGGATATCTGCGAGATCATGAAGGCCTACGATGTCGCCTTCTCTCTGGGTGACGGTTTGCGCCCCGGCTGTTTGGCCGATGCAAATGACGCTGCCCAGTTCGGTGAACTGGAGGCCTTGGGCGAACTTACCAGGATCGCCTGGGAGCACGATGTGCAGGTGATGATCGAAGGCCCCGGCCACGTGCCGATGCAGATGATCAAAGAGAATATGGACAAGGAGCTGGCCGACTGCTTCGAGGCGCCTTTCTACACCCTCGGCCCGCTGGTCACCGATATCTCCCCCGGCTACGACCACTTCAGCTCCGGCATCGGTGCGGCGCAGATCGGCTGGTACGGCACCGCCATGCTCTGCTACGTCACCCCCAAGGAACATCTTGGTCTGCCTAATAAGGAAGATGTACGGGAAGGCATCATTACCTACAAAATAGCGGCCCATGCTGCCGATCTGGCCAAAGGATTTCCCGGTGCCCAGTTACAGGACAACGCCATGTCAAAGGCCCGCTTTGAGTTCCGCTGGGAAGACCAGTTCGCCCTCGGTCTCGATCCGGAGAAGGCCCGCGACTTCCACGATGAAACCATGCCACACGACTCCCACAAGGTGGCCCATTTCTGCTCCATGTGCGGCCCCCACTTCTGCTCCATGAAGATCAGTCAGGAGGTGCGGGAATTTGCCGCCAAAAAGGGGATCTCAGAGATCGAGGCACTGAAGCAGGGCATGAATGAGAAGTCGCAGGAGTTTCTAAAGAAGGGGGCGGAGATCTACAAGGAGATTTGATCCACTTAGGAGTCAATCCTGCTGCTGAGTTATGGACAGGTGACGCGTGTTATGCGGTTTGACTCCGACCTTTTTTCATTCACAGGGAGATGAAAAAAACACAATGACCGTTGAAATAGGCGAGGACAATCAGGTGGCATCACCGCAAGAAGAGTTCTCTAGAGATCAATCTGAGCAGGTTTGTTCCGAGTGTGAAGCGAAGCGCCATTGTCTGGGGGAGGGGCTCAGTGAAGAGCAGATGCAGGGGTTGCGGAAGATTACCCGTACTCTCGGGCCTTTTAAACCAGGAGAGAACATTTTCAGGGTAGAGGATAAATTCAAATCCCTGTTTGTCATTCAGTCGGGTGCTGTCAAGATCGAAACCGCCTCTTTCGAGGGCACGAAACTGGTGGATGGTTTCTTTTTCCGGGGCGACCTGGTGGGAATGGAGGCGATCGGTGCCCAGCAATACGGCCATGATGCAATCGCTTTGGAACGGACGCTGGTTTGTGAGCTCCCTTTTGACCATCTCGAGTCGCTTTGTTCGTTCGTGCCGAGGTTGCAACGGAGATTGTTGATCATTCTGGGGCAGAAGATTCGCTACACGAACGATACCCTTGTGCATGGGCGCTATATGAGCGCTGAAAAGCGGCTGCTGTTTTTCCTGCAGATGCTGTGCGAAAAGAAGATCATTAAGAAGAGCGACAACACAGGCAGTGTGCAGTTGCCCATGACAAAGGGGGATATCGCCAGTTATCTGGGTTTACGGCCTGAATCCCTCAGTCGGACGCTGACCAAACTTCAGAATGACGGCATTATCCGAAATCACACGAAAAAGATAGAGTTTCTGGATATCAAGGCAATCCTGCAGCAAGTGTGCGGGTAACATGACCGTTTCCGGCATCTGTTCCTGATACATCCAGGCATTGCCGGTTCTGACCACATCCTGGCTGACAGTTCAGGCTGTCAACCAAGATATGGGTTACTGTTCGGTGGTTTTGAGTTTGCGTTAGCCCAACAGTGAAGGTGTCTCGCCGCCCTGCCTGCTGCCACTTCGCCGTGCGGGCTTGTTCGCTGGGCGCTGCCTGGCGTTGGCTGGCCGGGAACTGGCCGGCTTGCTGCTGTCAGACCGTTTTCCGCCTTTCCGCTCCTGTTGGGTATTGCTCTCCTGCCTGTTGCCGGAAACCCTTTTGCTCCGACCGGAACGACCCTCTTTGCGGCGTGGCTTGTCGGCCGGAAGATGTACGGAAGGCATCATTACTCTACAAAATATGGCCCATGCTGCCGATCCACAAAGATTTCCTGGTGCCCAGTTACAGGACAACGCCATGTCAAAGGCCCGCTTTGAGTTCCGTTGAAGACTGGTTCGCCCTCGGTCTCGATCCGGAGAAGGTTCGCGACTCCACGATGAACCATGCCACACGACTCCTAATAAGGTGGCCCATTTTCGTCGAGCATGTGCGGCCCCACTTCTGCTCCATGAAGATCAGTCAGGAGGTGCGGAATTTGCCGCCAAAAAGGGGATTCAGAGATCGAGGCAATTGAAGCAGGGCATGAAGAGAAGTCGCAGGAGTTTCTAAAGAAGGGGCGGAGATCTACAAGGAGATTTGATCCACTTAGAGTCAATCCTGCTGCTGAGTTATGGACAGGTGACGCGTGTTATGCGGTTTGATTCGACCTTTTTCATTCACAGGAGATGAAAAACACAATGACCGTTGAAATAGGCGAGGACAATCAGGTGGCATCACCGCAAGAAGAGTTCTCTAGAGATCAACTGAGCAGGTTTGTTCCGAGTGTGAAGCGAAGCGCCATTGTCTGGGGAAGGGGCTCAGTGAAGAGCAGATGCAGGGGGTGCGGAAGATTACCCATACTTTTGGGCCTTTTAAGCCTGGAGAGACCATCTTCAAGGTAGAGGACAAATTCAAGTCCCTGTTTGTCATTCAGTCAGGGGCTGTCAAAATCGAAACCGCCTCTTTCGAGGGCACCAAGCTGGTAGATGGTTTCTTTTTTCGGGGTGACCTTGTGGGGCTGGAATCGATCGGTGCCCAGCAATACGGCCATGATGCCATCGCATTGGAACGGACGCTGGTTTGTGAACTCCCTTTTGATCATCTCGAGTCGCTTTGTTCGTTTGTGCCGAGGTTGCAACGGAAGTTGATGATTATCCTGGGGCAGAAGATCCGCTACACGAACGATACCATTGTGCATGGGCGCTATCTGAGCGCTGAAAAGCGGCTGCTGTCTTTTCTGCAAATGCTGTGCGAAAAGAAGATCATTAAGAAAAACGACAACACAGGCAGTGTGCAGCTGCCCATGTCAAAGGGGGACATCGCCAGTTATCTGGGTTTACGGCCTGAATCCCTCAGCCGGACACTGACCAAACTTCAGAATGACGGTATTATCCGAAACCATACGAAGAAGATAGAGTTTCTGGATATCAAGGCAATCCTGCAGCAAGTGTGCTGGTAATCTGGCAGTTTTCGGCATGTGTTCCTGATACATCCAGGCATTGCCGGTTCTGACCACATCCTGGCTGACAGTCTGAACTGTCAGCCAGGATGTGGGTTACTGTTCGGGATCACCTGTTAGGTGATCCCGGCTTTGCGTTAGCCCAATAGGGAAGGCGTCTCGCCACCCTGCCTGCGCTTGCCGCTTCGCCTGACGGGCTTGTTCGCTGGACGCTGCCTGGCGTTGGCTGGCCGGGAACTGGCCGGCTTGCTGCTGTCAGACTGTTTTCCGCCTTTCCGCTCCTGTTGGGTATTGCTCTCCTGCCTGTTGCCGGAAACCCTTTTGCTCCGACCGGAACGACCCTCTTTGCGGCGTGGCTTGTCGGCCCTGCCATGGGTGTGGCGGGTACTGTTGCGGCCATTTCTGATCGGCTCGGCTTTGATGCTCGGGTCCGGTTCGTAACCCGGCAATACTTCCTGGGGGATCGAGCGATTCAGCAGCCGCTCGATATCCTTCAGCAACTTGTGCTCATCGACACAGACCAGGGATGCCGCCTCGCCCTCGTTACCTGCCCGTCCGGTGCGACCGATACGGTGTATATAGTCTTCCGGTACATTGGGCAGTTCAAAATTGACGACGTGAGGTAACTGGTCGATGTCAAGACCACGGGCCGCAATGTCGGTGGCCACCAGTACCCGGACATCGCCCGCTTTGAAACCGGCCAGCGCCCGGGTGCGTGCCCCCTGACTCTTGTTGCCGTGGATCGCGGCGGCGCAGAGGCCATCCTTCTCCAGTTGCTGGGCCAGCCGGTTAGCGCCGTGTTTGGTGCGGGTGAAGACCAATACCTGCCGCCAGTTGCGGGAGCCGATCAGGAAGGAGAGCAGTTCGCGCTTGTGTTTTTTGTCTACCGGATAGACGATCTGGGCCACCGTCTCGGCGGCGGTATTACGTCGAGCTACCTCGATCAGCGTGGGTGAATTCAACAGGCTGTCGGCAAGGGTTTTGATCTCTCCCGAGAAGGTGGCGGAGAAGAGCAGGTTCTGCCGGCGATTGGGCATCAGTGCCAGCACCTTGCGGATGTCGTGGATGAAGCCCATGTCGAGCATCCGGTCCGCCTCGTCGAGCACCAGAATTTCAACCTTTGAGAGATCCAGGGTCTTCTGCTGTACATGGTCGAGCAGGCGGCCGGGGGTGGCGACGAGAATGTCGACACCATGGCGCAGCATATTGATCTGAGGACCTATTTTTACGCCACCGAAGATGACGGTGGATTTCAACGGCAGATGTTTGCCGTAGGTCGCCACACTTTCGCCCACCTGAGCTGCGAGCTCACGGGTTGGCGTCAACACCAGGGCGCGTACCGGGCGCTGCCCCTTGCCCTGAGCGTGCTGGTTCAAGAGTTGCAGCATCGGCAGGGTGAAACCGGCGGTCTTGCCGGTACCCGTCTGGGCGCCGCCCATGATGTCGCGGCCCTCAAGAATAACGGGAATTGCCTGACGTTGGATGGGGGTGGGTTCGCTGTAACCGGATTCAGACACGGCACGCAGCAGTTCGGCCGACAGGCCGAGAGTATCAAAAGACATGATTGGGAAAAGCTCCGGATCATCACAAACAGGGCGTTGAGCCTTGCTACGGTCCAGGGATGATCTTTGGAAAAATCGGATTACGGAGTGTAATCACACAGAATGGATGCAGACCGAAGTGCATCGGAGCGCGGATATTACATCAGTCGGACGACAGAGTCGATGGTTAACTTCAGGGGCGATGAGTAGGATAGGCTACGGAGTAATCCAATAGTTTCAGGTTATAGTTTATTTTGTGCACCGAAATTTGCATGGCTATCGACCCCACATTACATGAGACTTGATAAGTATTTAAGCAGCGTAACCCGGCTTTCCCGTTCACAGGCACAAAAAGCGATACGTGCGGGAAGGGTGCAGGTTGACGGAGAGGCAGAAAAAAACACCTCTCGGAGTGTTGTGCCGGAAACGCGGGTAATCCTTGATGGCAACGAGACGGGCCAACCTGGTCCCCGTTATTTCATGCTGCACAAACCTCAAGGGTATGTCTGCTCCACCGGGGATCCCCAACACCCCACTGCGCTTGATCTGCTGGATGAGGTAATAACCGACGATCTCCATTTTGCCGGTCGGCTTGATATCGATGCCACCGGCTTGGTGTTGGTCACCAGTGACGGCCAATGGTCCCACCGTATCGTTGCACCGGGCCGTAAGTGCCGGAAGTGCTATCGTGTCAGCCTTGCCGACCCATTGACGGATTTAGATGCGGAGAAACTGCGACAGGGCGTATTGTTGCGCAACGAGCCGCAGCCCACTCAATCGGCGGAACTTGAAATCCTGGCGGAGAGAAACTGCCTGCTGACTATCTCAGAAGGACGTTACCATCAGGTCAAACGCATGTTTGCTGCGGTGGGCAACCGGGTGGTTGGCCTGCACCGGGTTTCTATCGGTAACCTTGAACTTGATGAAAATTTGGCGCCGGGCGCCTATCGGCGTCTCTCACTGCAAGAGGTTGAGGTGGTGACTTAATAGACCGGTTCCCATGGGGAGTGAAAGTATTCCTGTTTTCAAGTCGCTTATTATGGGAGAGGCACGACACATGCTATTGCATGGCTTCTCCCTAAAAAAATGAAGAAGACTTCCAATGTCAGAAACAACGTAAGCATTCAATCTACGACGCTGTTTCCCCAATAGATCCAGATCAGTTAGAAAAGGATTTTCGGCGAACCGCTCCTTGCATAATTTGGGCGTGAGTTCATCTACGTCCCGGTCCGTATGCAGGAAGACGCGCTGCAATGCATCCATCGGATAAGTAACGTCAATCAGGACACTCTGCTTCACTCATCTTTCAGAACACCACATCGTCGTTGTCTTCCTCGAAAGTCGTGATCAGAAAAGCATTGAACTGGACTTCAACCTAATCGATTTCTACGACAAACAACTCAGCAAGGTGGAATGGCACATCCGCAAGCACGCCGGGCTTGTGATCCGCATAGTCTGATCCTGCCACGCACCGTCACAGGCATCGGGCAAATCCTGTCATTGGTCATTCTCTACGCAGCTAAAGGGGGGCAGATTTATTATTGGCACTACTGAGAAAATAAATCTGTCCCCTTTTTCCGTATGTGCATTTGCCTTGTTATTTTTCATTGTTTGGTAAGTCATCATGAGCTAAGCGATATTCATATGTTTGTTCTTTGCGACACCTATTGATGATTGTGGTTTCTTCGATAGGTGCTCCCATTGTCCAATACACCATGTTTGAATCATCAAAATATGTAATCTCTTTTGAGTAAAGCTTACCAAGATAGCCATGGACTCTTATATGCCTTACAAACTGCACGAATTTGTTTTCATCTACTTTGCCCCTTACAATATACTCATGAGGCCAAGTCTTGGCATATGTTTTAGCGAAGACCCAGTTTGGCTCATTAATAAAGGTTCTTAAAGTATCCGGTAACTCATCCATTTGTCATTTTGCTGTTTAAATGGCTCAAAACATCTTTTACTTTATTGATAATATGATCAATAGCTTGGGTTTTGTCCATTCCTTCATGAAGGATTATTCCATAATCACAATCAAATGAATTCATTGAATCATAATCGTTTAGGTAGTGACTGATTTTCTCGGATTTCTTCCAGTCCTTGCCGCCTATGTATAACCATATTGGGGTATGGTTATCTCTAATGAACCATTTATTGGTATCGAAGTGTAAAGAGCACCCGAACTCATAGCCACGAAAATAGAAACCATGCCCATATTTTGAGGGTGTTGTTTTCGTCCCTTTAAAATCTGAATGCTCCCATTCTCTAATAATTGGATTGCATTCGTCTATTATATCTGAAAAATTTGATGCCACTCGTCCATTCATAGGATCAAGGTCTGACGCACTCAAGGGTGGCATTCCTTCAGCATCCATCTTTTGGCATAACTCATTTATTTGAAGCAAATCAGAAGCCAAGCGATGGTTGTGGTTTATATTATTTTCCTTTTCAATCAGGGTTAGGAACTTCGCCCAAGAAGAAATAACAACTTTATCGCTAGCTCCACTGACCCTTTTTTCGATTTCTATAGTTAGGGAGCCAAGCCTCTTGTCAGGAGCCAGAAACAATATTTGTCCATCTTCCGTGATCTCTTTCAGATAATTGTCTGGTTGGTTATGAGTAAGATTTGCCCAAAACTTGCCTTCAATAATAACTGCCTTGCCACCATAGCCATCTAATCCCGTTACATCCGGCCTTCCATTCGAATCTGTTGATAATTCTGTTACATAGTATGTTGGGACACTATCAACACCAAGGATGTTTTTTAATGCTTCTTGAGATGCTGAATATTCATTCAGCAAATATGCGATGCTGCTATTCGCCACATTTTCATACTCTGATATGAAGTTGCTCGCAATGTGGGCTAATAGTGAGTTTTGCATGTATTGCTCCATGAAATATAACGTCGCAAATCACCGGAAGGCAAAAGCTTTGCTTGATTTGTGTAAAATGGAGCGTAGCGGAATACACAAACCAAGCAACGATTTTGACTGTCCGAGTGAATTTGCGACGTTAGGTTACTTTACCCGGAGTTTTTCTAATGTCAGTGAGTCGAGTTGACCTGTTTCCTCAATCCCTACTTTTTTTTGAAAACTGAAAATGGCGTATTTAGTTTTATTTCCCCAAAATCCATCAACTGGCCCGGGATTATAACCAAGACCCGTGAGTGCTTCTTGTGCTTTACGAATTAAATTCGGTGGCTCATATACCGAACCGCGGCAAAATATTGATTCACCTGTAGGTAGGCCACTGATAGAGGACCACAGAATATAAAGTGAAACTTGTTTTTCATTTGCGCGCCAGTTAACTAAAAAACCATCCGCTAACAACTTATTTCCTGATGGGGTGTACTGCTGGTTTTCTTCTTCGATACTCAATGAGCCTACATTCAAGCTTTCAAATGCTTCCGTCGCATTTTGAATTTTCCAACCGCCTCCTCTGGTGCCGCTGAATAGGGCTTGTTTCTTAAATTCAAGTGTTTCGATGCTAAGGTTTATCGAACTCCGATGAACACAATTTTTATTTAGGTTTCCCTATGAATCTCTGCCATATTGCACTTCGGAATAAGCTATTTGCGAACTGAGTAGCAAGGCATAGATGCCTAGGTATCCGATTTTTTTTGCCCAGTGAATGGTCATGTTATTGGCATACATCACGTTTCTCCTCTATTTCATTTACGCTTTCTCTTTTACAACCAAACAACGATTTTGACTGTCCGAGTGAATTTGCTTTGTTAGGCGATTTTCACTTGACCCAGCCTGATGTGGAAACCATAATGGAATCATATTGGTTGCCTTGAGACTGCCCTATGCCTGCCCTGACCATAAAGAATATACCCGATAACCTCTACGCCCGCCTTAAAGAAGCTGCTCATGCCCATCATAGGAGCATGAATAGTGAAATACTATACTGTGTTGAGCGGACACTCTGCCCTCATAAAATAGATGTTTCTGAGCATATTGCAGTAGCTAGAACACTGAGAGCAAAAACCACGGATCACCCTTTGACTGATGATAAGTTAATTGCAGCAAAGAATGAGGGCCGTCCGTGATTGTTGTTGATACGAACATCATTTCTTACCTATAT
>NZ_JAAVSH020000001.1:715174-729582 GCF_011947365.2 endosymbiont of Lamellibrachia barhami | reverse complement strand
GCACCATTTTGAGGAAAACCGTGCACCACTGAATTCATGATCAAATTGGTAATAATCTGTGAAAGTGCCCCCGGATAGCTCTCCAACTCGATATCATCAGGGCATTCAATCTCTATGTTCAAATGGGTTTTTTTCAGTTCAGGCCTGAGTGTGCGAATCACATCGTTTATATAGGTATTCAGATTAAAGCGGCTTTTCTGTTCACTGGCCTGATCGGCAGCAATCTGTTTGAAGCTCCTGATCATCTGCCCGGCACGTTGCAGATTCGAGAGGATGATGGCAGTCGACTCTTTGCAGAGATCAAGATAGTTAGCCAGAGCTGAACGCGAAAGTTTGTTTTCTGCCACAGCCTGCACAAGATCTTTCGTCTGGTTTTCCAGATAGGAGGCTGAGGTGACAGATACACCGATGGGTGTATTAACCTCGTGCGCAACACCTGCAACCATGCCACCCAGAGCTGACATGGTTTCTGATCTCACCAGTGTCTTCTCCATCTCCTTGCGCAGGGTGATATCCTGGAACAGAGTAACTGTTCCGGAGAATTCTGACCCTTCAAAAATGGGTGAAGATACATAGGAGACAGGTATCGAATGGCCCTCCTGATGTTTGAACACAGCCTCATTCACACGCACGACTCCGCCACTCTCCGTTTCCACAGTAAGAGCAGTCTGGGTGACAGACTCTATCGAGGTCTTAAAACCAGGGACTTCCGATGCTGCTTCAGACTCATATTCACTCAACTTCCAATCACGCCAACCCAGGATGCGTAGCGCCGCAGGGTTGGCAAAAGTCACCGTGCCTTGCCGATCCATGCTGACAACACCTTCTCCCACCGCATTGGTGACACTTCTCAGGAAATGCTCACGTCCAGCCAGTACCTCCTTGGTATCATTCACCAACTGCCATTGTTGGCGCAGTTTGGAAAGCAGAAACAGCGTGGTCCAGGTCAATAGAATGAATGCCGCCAGATGGATTTGAACCACCTGAGATCTTGCTGTTGACTGGGCTGAGAGAATGGGATCGGCAGGCAGGGTCACACTGATGCCTCCACGCACATCACCCACCTCGTACCCCTGTTTCTCATGGCACTTCATACAGGCCTTCTTGGTGAACAGTGGTCCCATGTAGCGGTAGACCCGACTGCTATCTTGCCTGATATATTCCAGAATCTCTGGAACATCCTTTTCAAACAGGTTAAGTGCTTTTGACTCCCACACATCCGGCACATTATCGGGATTGATTGGTTTGAGTGATGTGATGTGAAGAAGGATCCCGCTATTTTTTCTGGCCACATCGGCTATCTGACGTGTCATGTAGGCTGGATTCAGTTTGGTCAACTTGACGCCGCCCAGCGTCTCCACGTCTCGGTCCGGTACTTCCAGATAGGGATTTGAAGGTGTTGATTCACTGACTGGCACATAAACCCCACCGTGTTGTGCATTCCAGAGTCGTGTCATCTGCACCAGTCTGAACATGCTTTGCGCCCTCTCATAGGCCAGTCTTTCGGCCATGCCGTCAAGTCCGGAGAGATTCCACAGAGCAGACAGTATGGAAAGACCGCCCCAGAGCAGCAGCGGAAAAATCCAGTAGAATCGTCTGTATGCAATTATGTTCATGAACCGACTTCCTTGCCGGCTTCATCGGTGGTATCTCCATCCATTTCAGGGAGAAAAAAGCTATAGGTGTTTCTTCCTTTCTGTTTGGCGTGATACATAGCCAGATCTGCCGCATGCAGAAGATATTTAATATCCTGGGCATCATGCGGATATCGGCTTATCCCGATGCTACATGTGATGCATACCTTTTTCCCGTCCAGATCAAAGGGTTTGGCTATAGCGGCGTTAATTTTTTTCGTAATTATTTCGATGTGGGTGCAGTTTATGGTATTTGTGACAACAGCCGTGAATTCGTCACCACCCACTCTGGCCACAGTATCTGATCGGCGAAGACATTGATTCAGACGGGCCGCTACCTCAATCAGCAGTTGATCACCATATTTGTGTCCCAATCGATCATTCACACTCTTGAAGTAATCCAGATCGATAAAAAGCAGCGCAAAACTCTGGCCACCCCGCTCAGAGAGCGATACGGCATTCTCAAGACGATCCAGAAAAAGATTTCTGTTGGGCAATGCCGTCAATGGATCACGGGTTGCCCGTTCCAAAAGCTGTCTTTCCTGTTCCTTGATATCGGTGATATCTGAAAACTGTATCGCAATTTCGCGATGATGTTGATCTGTTATCTTTACTACGGAAGCAGAGAGCCGGATATTGATATCGTTGAGAAATTTCGTGGCACACCACAACTCCCCCTCCCACGAACCACTATCGAGCAGATTCTTCCAGGCCGCATTCAGAATGGTCTCATCGTTATTGTTCGACTTGAGGAAGTCAGCCCGCCTGCCAATTGAATACTCCGCAGAAAAACCGGTCACTTTTTCAAACGCAGGATTTACCGCCTTGATTCTGTACTGATCATCGAGGACCAGTGTTGCCAACGATGTCTCCTGGAATAAACCCGCCAGTGCTTTGAGTTGGTCGATATCCTTTTGCAGATTTTCGTGCTGTTGCCGCATCTCCTGCAGGCCGGAATATTCACGCAGTAGCGTCGTGATAGAGGCAAACAGCTTTTCAATCGTCAGGTTCGCTTTGTCTTTAAAATCATTGATATTGTACTGAGCGGCAATCTGATACTGATTGAACATCCCCGGTTGTCCAGTCCTGATGAAGATTCGCACATCGCTGTTCCCCAACTTGTTTCGAACCACCTCTACCAGTTCCAGACCTGCAGTATCCGATTCCATGATGACATCAAGCAGAATCAAGGCGACATCCGGGTGCTCCCGCATCACCTCAATGGCCTGCTCGGAAGAGTAGGCATCAATGATGAAGACTGGGCGTCCCAGGTAGTGATAGTCACCAAGCACCATACGTGTGACCTGGTGGATATCCTCCTCGTCATCTACCACCAATATTTTCCACGGATGAGTGTCATCAGGACTCAGGTGTTGTGAATCCTCGGTCTCTTCCGCAAAGGAAAACCTGCTATCGGCGTTCGCCATGTAATCTATCGCTATCATTTCATACGCTGTCCAGTATCTTTTCTGGGAAGCCCCAGAGAGTTACTAACTGACTGTGTGCCACCCTGCTCCCATTCAGGAACGGGTAGTAACCATAAAGGCGGCTGCTTTTATAGATTCTTTAAATATGGATGAACAATCGCTTCTGTGCCTGCACCTCCATCTATACTCGTGGGTGTCGGCGGCAGGCGACCCACATGGATGTGGGAAGGTAGAACAGCGTTCAAGAAACGTCGATACCTAATCCCTGCCAGTGGATTTTTCGAGTGGGAAGCGGAGAAGGATGGCAAACAGCCATATTGCTTCCGACCCAGTAAAGCACCACAGTTTTCTTTCGCTGGATTGTATGGGCACTGGGACAACAAGGCGGGGAAGAGCATCGACTCTTGAACTATACTCGTAGGTAAGGCCAACGAGGTAGTAAATCCCGTTCATGGCCGGATGCCCATCACCCTGCACACTGAACATTATGAAGCCTGGGTAGATACTGATACTCGCAAGCGTGAAATCCTCAAGCCACTGCTCAGGCCCTGTTCGGAAGAGGAGATAGACCTAAATCCGGTTAGGAAAAGGTCAGTAAGCCTCGAAGCGATGAACGCATAACAGAAAGGATTCTGGTTCTCGCAAAAGGAGGGGGAGAGATGGCCAACACGGGTAATTGGGGTTATGCCCAACAATCGATTGCCAGATTTTTGGGCGGGTTGATGGCGCAAGGCGCTGCATCCGCGAAAAACAAATTCCTATCCCTCGCGCAATTCCTCGCTGTCCTAACCGTCGTCACGTTTGGCGTGCTGACAATCATAGCTTCCTCTGACGTGCCAGACATCGAGAAGGTACCCCTGAACGTCGTTGTCGACGAACGCTGGGTTTTTCTCACGGAAGGCGACTCTGTGTCTGTCAGAGTTGACACGACGACGAACAACACCCAAGAAATCCTGCCAAGTATCGAGTACGTCACCGCGCCGATCTACCGATACGACAACGACACGCTGACTCAGAATTTGAGCGCCGGCTACAGCTTCGACTATAGCGTCCGCACACAGGACTCCCCGCGTGCGGCCCTGTTGACTATAGCGTCGCAGGCCACGACGCGACCGGGAATCTACCTGCACGATATCTCCATCAAGGATATCCCTGACCGCTACAAGCAGAACATGGTGGCACGCCTCGGACTCGTAGTGGTCCCTACCGGCGGCGCCGTCAAGACTTCGAAGGTCACCCGGGTCCGCGCCGGGCCCGGGCATTCGCTCGCACTGCTGGATGACGGCACCGTCTGGGCCTGGGGCGACAACCAGCACGGCCAACTCGGCGACGGCACCCTCATCGACCGCAACGTGCCAGTTCCGGTGCAGGGACTCGAGGTTCCGGTGCGCGACATCGCGGCGGGCGACAACCACTCCCTGGCGCTCGGCGAGGATGGGCGAGTCTATTCTTGGGGGGGCAATGACCAGTCTCAGCTGGGCCTGTCCTGGATTTTCGCCACGACAGGGACATATTCTGACTGTCCTGAGGGCCGTTTTAATGTCGACGACCGCGAACTCACCTTCTCGATCGCACGGCCAGTATCGACAGGCTTTACTGAGTCGTCAGAGTGCTTCGATGGCTGGGACGCCATCCTGCTCGATAACGTGGTCGAGATCGCCGCCGGCGATGCCCATTCCCTGGCGCTGCAGGTAGGCGGCCCGGTGATCTCCTGGGGTGGCAATGCCCACGGACAGCTGGGGCGCGATACAAAGTGGCCGTGGTACGCCAAGCCGGTTGAGAACCTGCCGGGCACGCCGGTCGCCGCTATACGGCACGTTCTCCGCTGGCCCTGCTGAACGATGGGACCGTGTGGGGCTGGGGGCGAAACAATGTCAGACAGCTGGGGTCCAACACGCCGGTCGACCACTTGATTCTCGTCGACATTCCATTCATCAGCGGCGTGCAGCAGATCCGGTCAGGCGATGACTAATGGTTGCGCCTGTCAGCGGCGGTTTCTGTGGTTCCGCGGTTGGGCGGCAAATAGCTTTGGTCAGCCTGGGACGGACCACTGACACAAGATACCAGAGCAATACGTAACTGAACGAAGTAATAACAAAGAAGACCTCTAAATGTTACTGTTTTTGAATTATTTATTTCCACTTCTCAGTCGTTTGATCTCTTGCCATGGGGTCAGCTTCTCACTGGAAAACTTTATTTAGAGGATATTGAATATTGTTCTCGATGCCTTGTCTCCCGTCTTGCTTGTGGCGCAAATTCTCATTAGAGTACGATCACTTATTCATGCGTGCTGACAATTAGAACAGAGATAACAGCCCTGACTGCCTGAAACAATCTTGATGATTATTGCGGCGCAGCGGTAGCACGGCAGATTTTCCCGACGATAGACAAATCTGGTGGACTCAAGCTGCTGCCTTGGTGATGAGTTTGTCAATGAGTTGCACAGTTGATTGGTAGTGCCGCCGGTCTCACTTGGGATTGTGGGCAGTTCTATGTAGCAACTACATTGATACCGGTTATATTAAATACACTGGCTGGTTTAATGCCGGAAGTGCAGCGGGCGGTAAGTAAAAATCTGGCGGAGATGGTTGCCGAGTCCTGCACCAGGAAACGGAAGCTGGTCATCGGCGTGAAGCCAACTGACGGTTGCGAAACCGTTTGCCAAGAAGCCGTTTGGCGATGGTTTCACCATCAAGAGAACCGCTCAAAATATCGGGTCCCAATCGACTCAACAACGGATGGCTTTCTTGCTCTGCTTTCGTCAGAACCGCAATGTCCGAAGCGCTGAAAAGCAGCGCGGCCTTCGACGTTGTCTCAAGACTCAACCGCAACTGGCGTGAAGTGTCCGGCACCTCCCCTTTGTCGAGACAGTACCAACGGCCATAGAGCTGATTGTGGCTGTAGATCGAAAGGTCGTTGTCGAAGTGGTTGAGCATCGCCTTGCCCCGGGTCTCCACCTCGATCAGCCTGGCGCCGGTCAGTCTCTTCTCAAACGGTTTCAGCGCAGGCAGGCCAAACCAGACCGTTTCAATGATCTGGTCTTGCAGGATAGCCGTAATTCTGTCGGCTGCGCGTCGAATTTCCGGGCCTTCTGGCATAGGTGGGTATTCTACCCTGGAATAGACGAATTTCGGCAGAAGTAGGCCCGATCAAGCGTAGCGGATCGGGCATGCCCGCTTTAACCGGTGGAGGAATCACCCTTCGTCGGTTATCCTTGAACACTTGGGAATAAAAAGTAACAGTCTGGAAAGACAGATGGCGGACGCCCGGCAAACCGAACAGATCTTCCTCAGCTACAGCCGCAATGATCGGGAAGCGGCGATCTTCATCCGTAACGCGCTGGAGCAGGAAGGCATCACGGTCTTTCGTGATGAAGATGCCATACGAGTAGGCGATGACTGGATGTTACGTCTGCAGGATGCCCTGCAGGCTTGTACGGCCTTTATCGTATTGATCGGGCGGGACGGTGTGCGCCGCTGGGTGGGAAAAGAGGTGGAGGTCGCCCTGATCCGCAATATCTCACCCCATGAAAACAGCCAGCGCCTGCCGATATTTCCTCTCCTGCTGCCTGGCGCAAATCCTCGATCGGTGCCGCCGTTTCTCGGACTGTTGCAGCTACAACAGTGGCACCCCGACGAGGCCCTGCCATCGGCCCTTATCAGCGCCCTTCACGACAAGATGGAGTTGCTGAACCAGGACAACACCTTTGAAGGCTGCCCCTTTCTCGGTCTCAGCGCCTTTCAGCCGGAACATGCACCGCTCTTTTTCGGACGTCGTCTGGAGACGCTCAATGCCCTGAAATATATCGGAACACAGGCGCAAATACACCCGGAACATATCAGCCCATCCGGGGAACAGTTCTGCCGCTGGCTGCAGATCGAAGGCAATAGCGGTGCGGGCAAGTCTTCGTTGGTCAATGCGGGCATGCTGCCGCTGATCCAGCAGGGTAGCTTGTGGGCGCGTACCGGCTACGAAAACTGGCAGATCCTCGGTCCCATGATGCCGGGGGAGAAACCCTTGCAACGCCTGGCGGAGGTGCTTGAGCGCGCTTTTGAACCCGTCCCGGAGAGGCGTGATTCCCTGCGGCGCCTCAAGCGTCTTGAAGACGATGACCGGGCGCTGGGTTTCATGCTGCATGACCACAAGGACGGCGATACGGCTTTCCTGCTGGTGGTCGATCAGTTTGAAGAGTTGTTCACCTTCTCTGAAGCGGTGGAAAAGCAGCGCTTCGATGCCCAGTTGGCGCATGCACTCCAGGACAAGGCGTGTCCACTGTTTCTGATCAGCACCGTGCGCATCGACTTTCTGGAAGGCTTCGAGCAACTGTCGAGCCTTTCGGAACTCTACAATCAGCACTGCAAGCGTTACCTGCTGAAGGCCATCTCCCAGGCGGGGCTGCAGGAGGCTATCGAACAACCCGCCCGGCTGGCAGAGCTGGATGTCAGCCAAGTGACCACGGCTATCCTGGGAGATGCGAAAAATGAGATCGGCGCACTGCCGCTGGTGGAAAACGCCCTGCAGGTATTGTGGGAAGTGCGCCGGGACAACCGTTTGAGCGGTGATCTCTATGGGGAAAAAGGCGGCATTGCCGGGCTGCTGGAAGCCCAGGCCGATGCCCTGTTGGTCCGCCTCGACCGTGATCTGTCCAAAGGCAGGGAAGATGCTCTGGAGCTGCTGCTGGCCCTCACCCGTATCAATGATGAAGGCCGTCATACCCGGCGGCGTCTGCCCATCGAGGAGGCCTGGCTGGTGGCGGGAGGGAGAAAGTCCGATCCTCACCGGGGGCGCAAGATCATAGACTACCTCACCGGCAGGATCGCGCCGGACGGCGGCAAGGCGAACGGCAACCTGCGCCTGTTGACGACCGTGGGTGACAGTGAGCAGGATCAGTCCATCGATCTGATCCACGAAACCCTGATCCGCGCCCGTGGCAAAGACAAGGCCACGGGCAGGCTCTACGGTTACTGGAAGACCCTCTACGACTACATCGAGAAGAACCGTGATCGCGGCTTCTATCGTGATCAACTGGCACGGCAGGCACAGAGATGGAAAAACGCAACGGGGCTGGGGCGCTGGTGGAGACTGGCGGGCTGGCGTGACCTCAAGCACTATCGCAGGCTGCGCCCGGCCAAAGGCAGCCTTGATGCCCGTTTTCAACGCTGGAGCCGACGGGTGGCTTGGCTACAGGCGGGCCTGCTGGCGGGCCTGGTGGTTTTTGTCGCTGAATCCTACCTGTGGACGCTGAATAACGGCATGCCGCCCGGTTACATACTGATGCAGCAGAAGTTTCGCCTGATGAGCCTGGGTTGGTTGCTTGAACCTTTGCCTGAGATGGTGGAGATTCCCGCATCCAATGGTAAATTCCAGATGGGGGAACTGGATGTGGATTTCGTCGGCGCAGTCAAAAATCAGCCGGAGTTCATCGAGAATTTTGGTATTCCCAGCACCGCGGCGTCTATCGAGCAGCCGTTTATGCTGGGTAAGTACGAGGTAACCTATGAACAGTACGACTACTATGTCTGGCAACAGGGTAAGGAGAATCCACCCGAATACCCCAACAGTGCGCCGGGTGACAGTGGTCGTGGGTCTCGTGCGGTGGTGCATGTCTCCTGGAATGATGCCAACGGTTACCTGCGCTGGCTGAGTCGGAAGACCGGCGCGCAATACCGGCTGCCGACCGAAGCCGAATGGGAATACGCGGCCCGTGCCGGGACAACGACACCTTTCTGGTGGGGTCATGAAGTGGGTTCAGATAGAGCTAACTGTGATGGCTGTGGCAGTGAGTGGGACAACAAGCGCATTGCCCCGGTGGGTCGCTTTGCGGCTAATGGTTGGAACTTGCATGACACGGCAGGCAACGTCTGGGAGTGGACATGCTCGGAGTGGAAGAAGGCCTTTGACGGCAGTGAAAGGGTTTGCGTCGATGCTGAAGAACACTCAGAGGGGCGTGTGTTGCGTGGTGGTTCGTGGACCGACGATACCGCCTGGTTGCGTTCCTCCGCGCGCGACAGGACCTACACAGTCGACCGAACCAACTATGTAGGGTTTCGGGTGTATCGAGCCGCCAGGACAGATTGACACTTTTATCTTTTTGTTCATGGAGCCCGGATCTATAACGTTCTGTGGTGCTTGATATGTTTGGCGGTGCTTGGTTTCTTTTCCGCGCGAAGCGCGGTCGTTTTTTGAAGGGGTGGTATGGCGATTAAGACTGAAAGACCTTCCGTCCCCAAGGCCGTCCAGGATTGCCGTGAGCTGCTATTGTGGATGATTCCGCACCTGGACAAGCTGCCGAAAAACCGGCGCTATACGTTGGGTGAGAAACTCGAAAATCGCCTGCTGACCATTTTGGAATCACTGGTGACAGCAGCATACGCGCCCAACAAGCGAACCTTTCTGTTTCAGGCCAACCGTGATCTTGAGGTCTGCCGTCACCTCTGGCGTTTGTGTTACGACTTCAAGGCGGTGCCATCAAAAAGTTACGAACATGGTGGCAGGCTGATGTTTGAGCTGGGAAAGCAGGTCGGTGGTTGGATGAAGGCCGGCAGGTGAAACGCTTCGGTAATCTGTGGGATGACATCATATCTTTTGACAATCTGCTTTTGGCATACAGAAAGGCGCGTAAGGGAAAGCGCACCCGCGAAGATGTTGCACGTTTCGACCTCAACCTTGAGCAGGATTTGTTCCAGTTGCAGGATTCATTGCGGGATAAAACCTACCGCCCCGGTAACTACCGAATCTTCACCCTCTACGAGCGTAAGCCCAGACAGATATCCGCTGCCCCGTTTCGTGACCGGGTGGTGCACCATGCACTGATGAATATTATCGAGCCACTGCTGGACAAACGTTTTATCTTTGACAGTTATGCCTGCAGGCAAGGTAAGGGGGTTCATCAGGCAGTGCAGCGTTATCAGAAGTGGGCGAACCGTTACGCTTACGCGCTAAAGCTGGATATTGCCCGCTATTTTCCCAGTGTCGACCAGGCCATCCTTAAACGGCAGATCGCCCATCATATAAAAGACCCACATGTACTTTGGCTGTTTGATGTGATTCTTGACCATTCACCTGCGTTCCCCTCTGAACCATTGGTCTATTTTCCTGGTGATGATCTACTTACGCCGCAGGAACGGCGCACGGGTATTCCTATCGGCAACTTGACCAGTCAGTTTCTTGCCAACCTGTATCTGAATGAAATTGATCACTTTGTTAAAGAGGAACTGAGGGTGAAGGCTTACCTTCGATATGTTGACGATGTCGTGCTGCTATCAAACAGCAAGCCGATGTTGCACAGGTGGCAACAGGCCATCGGAGAAAGACTGCAGGCGTTACGGCTGCGTATTCATCCGGGAAAGGCAAATATCTTTTCTGTTCACGAAGGTGTGGATATATTGGGGTACCAGGTATTTCCGAAATACCGATTGCTGCGAAATGATAATGGACATCGCTTTGTACGTCGATTACGTGCCTTTGCAAAGGCTTACCGTAGTGGCGAAATGGAGTGGGACGATTTCAACCCCAGCGTGCAAAGTTGGATTGGTCATGCACGCCAAGCCGAAACACGGGGTTTGCGCCGACAGATTTTTCGTTCTACCGTATTCAGACGGGAAGAAGGCTAAGTTGCTGTGTGTTGCGTGGTGGTTCGTGGAACAACAAAACCGACTGGTTGCGTTCCTCCGCGCGCAACAGGAACAACACAGACAACCGAAACAACAATGTAGGGTTTCGGGTGTATCGAGCCGCCAGTCCGCCCTTGTTTGCCAGAGTCTGCCTGCTTACGGTCAGTCGGAGTGTGCGTTAGGGTGTCCATGACCCTTTTTCCGGGCTTCGCAGGGAAGGGAAAGCCGAATAGAGCGAAGGGACGCGGCAGGCGGGGCTGGTAGCTGTGTCGAAGGTCCCGCCTGTTTGCGTTCAATGCCAATGTTGAATAATCCGGCGATTGGGGCGAAGGAAAAGTGTGTGCGGGGATGGGGGGGGGAGACAGATTCAATACGAGGAAAGATATGCACGGTCTTGACACCATGCGCAAACTCCCGTAGATTTCGCGCTCTCCTATTCGGAGGTTGTCGTCACAGGCACGCTGAACAGGACCTGTCCCCATCGTCTAGAGGCCTAGGACACTGGCCTTTCACGCCGGTAACAGGGGTTCGACTCCCCTTGGGGACGCCATATAAAACAAGGGCTTACGTTTATTCGTAGGCCCTTTTTTATTGCCTGTACGGAAAAGTGTTTTTCAATTCTCGCCGTGTCCGAGGTACTGACAAGGATCTCGATCCGAGGGGCTGCGGGTATGAATGCCGAGTATTTCCTGGCACGCCGCTAAATGACAGCATTTTATTGTGCTACGCTGCCGAAAGTTATGTATTCGACACATATTCAATTTGCTGATGGATGGATGATGCCTAAACTTTCTGGATTTTATGGTTACCTTGTAGTCTTTCTTTATGGCCTTTTCTCTTCCTCCACAGTTTTCTCGGCGGAGCGTTATATTGTGGACAGTGAGCAGTCATTTGTCCGTATTGCGGCCAAGATGTGCGAGCCCGATCTGCTGAAAGGCGAGTTTGGCAACGTCTCAGGGGAGATATTCCTGGATGAAGAGAATCTGGAGAATTCCCGTATCAATATCACGGTTACTGCAGTTTCCGCGGTCTTTGATCATGAATATCACCGAAGTGATCATATTGAAACGATCGTTATGGGCGCCAAGCTGCTTAATGCGGTCAAATTTCCGCTGATCAGCTTTAAGAGTACTGAAATAAAACCCACGAATGCCCAGCAGTTTGATGCATATGGAGAGAAATCCAGTGTGGTTACCGCCATCGTTAAAGGTGACCTGACGCTGGTTGGAATGACACATCCCTTCGAGATGGAGGTCACGTTTCATGACAAGACGGGGCAGACCAGCAAGGGCAGGATGGTAGCCGCCTTCTCCTCGTTTGGTACCTTCAAACGTTCTGATTTCGGGGTTGTCTACGGCCTCGACAGGGTGGGTATACGACGCATGGGCGATGAGGTGATGGTGATGGCCTCCATTACTGCGAATCGGGCGCAATAATCTGCGGCAGTTCGTCTTTAGGTTGAGCCTTGTTTCTGACGTAGCAGCCATATGCCCGGGTTATCTTTTTGCTGACCTCCCGGCCTGCAAGCAGATCATCCAGCGCGTTTTGGGTATAGGGAACCAACTTGCCGGTCGTTTTTTTCAACATGGCGTTGGAATCTATTGCACCGGAATAGGCAAGGATTCCCTGCCTGTCGATGATAAAGATCTGAGGTGTCGTTGTCGCGCTATAGGCGGTGGAGATATCGAGCTCCATATCCAGGATGACTATTCTTTTTGATGAGTCAAAATGCCCCAGGGCTTGTTCCAGGGACAGCTTTTGCAGCCTTGGTACTATATTGATCCATGCGATATCATTTTTCGCTGCGTATTCATACAGTGAATTCAGCGTGCCGTTATCGTAATACCGGCGGGAGTAGGGACACTCGGGACTGGACCACTCAAGAACCACGATTTTGCCGGCGTAGTCACTCAGCAGATGCCCGTTTCCCTGGAGATCCCGGCCCTGGAAGTCCGGTGCCTTTGCGCCCAACATCAAGTCGGCAGACAGACTGCCGGTCTGTGTTAACAGGCAGAGGATAAACACGAGATGGAAAATCTGTTTGTACACAGGTCTGCTTCCGATAATAGTTACGATTGGTAGAAATTGATTCTCAATGGATTTGACGGCAGGCTGCGAGAGAAAGGTCTGGAAAAATACCTTTCGTTGCTCAAGCTTGCAGTCAAGACTATTGCTGATATCTATAAAGCTCGGTGGCAAGTGGAACGGTTCTTCGAATGTTAATACACGAAGTGGAAGCCTGCAAAAACACCAGAGAGTCCCTGCACTGCAGGTGGCGCATACCCCACCCAATGTCACGTATTCTTTGGCTTGAGATTATTTTCGTGACCATGCCTGAGTAAGCGCAGTCAGCGAACGCTCCTGAAGTTTGAGTCTGCCGCGCTTGCCTTCCCAATTTGCGATCGTCTGCGGGCTCACACCAATCAGGCCTGCAAACTGGCCGCGTGTCATGTCGTACGCTTTGCGCAGCCGGGCAACCGCCGCGCCGGTAGGCGTGAAGGTCTTCTTCTTGGATGCTGTTTTCTTCTTTGCGGTTTTCCGTGCGGGTGTTTTGCGCTTTTTTTTCGGCCCGGTTGTCTCTTCGATATCGATGCCGAAGAGTTTCGAGAGATCCTGGTTTGCGAGCCGACGCTGTTTGCCTCTCCCAGTTGTTGCTATCTGAATGTCCAGATTCGCCGAGATGAGTGCTTCATGATCGACCTTGCGCAGCAGGAAAAGCAGTTCCGGTTTATCGTCCAGGCGGGCGCCAACTCCATACAGCACGGCGGCCACATGTTTACACATGTCGGCCCAGTCGGGACAGTCACAGTGGAGCTTGATATCCCGGGGTTGGGGGAACAACCCTTTTTCAGGTTCGGTCACGATCTCCATCACCTGATGGGAGAATCGTCCCTGTAATAATTCCAGTATGGAACCGATCTGGCCGGCGCATTGTTTGCGCAGCTTTTCCCACTTGGCCTGTGACAGGGCGGCAATATCGATAGTGACATGATAGAGCGTTGATCCAGAGACGATGGCCTCAATTTTTCCTTTTTTGATCGCCAGGTGACAGACCGAACCGTTTCGGACATAGGTTCGGCCGCGTGGCAGGCGGTTGGCGTAGTCGCTGAATCGTTCCAGGTGTTTGCACCAGGCTTCGCCCCAGAAGGTATGGGCAATCTTGCGGCCCTTTGTCTCGATAGGTTCGATCTCAACACCTTTCTTACGCAGCTTGTTCATTTCCCGGACTGTTTTGGCGCGCCGCTTTGCTATCGGCACATAGGGCTGCCATCCGCCATATGACATTGAGGATTCTCCGTTTACACTTGGACCTTGTTAAGGTCGAGCGAAACCAGTTTCAGTAGTTCCTCGTTGTTCATTTCGGTTAGCAGAGCTTCGGCGCCGCCTTCCAGTAGCTCACTGGCCAATGCTGTCTTTTCTGCGATCAGGGCGTCTATTTTCTCTTCCACCGTACCCTGACAAACAAATTTATGGACCAGCACATTGTTCCGTTGGCCGATACGAAACGCCCGGTCGGTGGCCTGGTTTTCCACCGCAGGGTTCCACCAGCGATCGAAGTGGATCACGTGGGATGCTGCGGTAAGGTTCAGCCCGGTACCGCCAGCCTTGAGTGACAGGATGAAAAACGGCGGGCCGTCTTCCTGCTGAAAATCGTCCACCAGCTGTTTGCGCCGTTTGACCGGTGTGCGCCGCCAGCGCCGCAATACGTGTAACTGAACGCGAAGGCATACCAA
>NZ_JAAVSH020000001.1:703936-714982 GCF_011947365.2 endosymbiont of Lamellibrachia barhami | reverse complement strand
TTGGTACTTCGTTCAGTTACGTGTACTCATTGGCCCGCCCGAGTAGACATCAGACCATCTTGTACCGCCAGCAGTGACTCCAACTCCTGCTCGCTCAGGGTCTCATCACCCAGGACGATCCCCAGTTTGAAATCCAGTAGCGCATCGGCGTCGAGTCTCTTCTGCTTAACATTGCCGATGGTGACGCTAACCTGCGGTCGGGCACGTTTCTTCCACCAGTTGGGCAGGCGGACGATAACACCGCACTGTTCGTAAAGTGGCGCTTCTTTAAGGAATTTGTAGGTCTCGGTTGGTGTCCACGCCAGGGGATGGTACAGATCTCCACTCTCGACCAGTTCCCTGATCAGAACGCTGGACTCGGACGCACGCTGCACCGGAGACAGCAGGCGGATCAGCGCCCGCTTGTTGTGGGCACCCGCATACTCCTGCAGGGCCTTGGCCAGCGGTTGATGACGAATTTTGCCCTGGCTCTGAAGGGTCAGCTCCGGTGCATAGGTCGCCATAAACGCAAACGGATAGTCCGGGTCGAGTTTGTTTTCCGCCAGGTGAAAGCAGACGCGGCCAGCCTGATGCCAGCGGGGAGCGTGTTTCTCAAGGTACGCACTGAGGCCACTCTGCTGCCGGATTTGCATGCATACCTGGTCGTCAAGCCACGACCAGATATCCGTGAGTACCTGTGCAGAGAGATACTCGGCACCGCACATCGGTGGTGCACCTTCGAGTAGTGATTCCGCTTGCTCTTCGTCGAGTGCAGTCGCTGAATCGAGATGCGCCGGTTCGGCCTGTTCCATCTGACAGCGCACAGCCAGATACCGGCAGGTGAAGGCCCGCCAGTAACCAAGTGCAGGGGAGAGGTCCACAGTGTTATCTTTCGCTGCCAGCGCAATCATGCCATCGGCGATGCTGCGTGCAAATGCGCTGTCGATGGCTGTCTGTCTGCTATTGTTGTCGTTCCCCGTTGGGTACCAGTGCAGATGTCCCGAGGGCAACACCCCGAGTTCAGATTGGGTCATTGGGTGGGTTGGTGTGATGTTTCAATTCCTTGGGGGGATCTGTTTTTCGGCGTTTGTGCGGGGTGGTTTATCAAAGGCACTGACGAGTCAGCGTTTGTCAGGTTATCGTCTCAGGCCACTTCCAGGAAGTATGGATAACTCTGAGTATCACAACGCTGTTTTCTTCCACGTGCCCAGCATGAACGGGTCCTGCCGGTAGCTTGCGCCAATTATTCCAGCTGCGCACCGATCTCTTCGGGTACGCGCATACTTAGGCTTGCCATTGAGGGACGCCTCCGTGTATGCAACATATCCATTGTAACGCGAATGGCCGATTTCTGCACTCCGGACGATCGAATGAAGAACGACGCCGGCGATGTTTGCCGTGCTTACCCAACTATCCCGTCCCCCTATTATGGTGTCGGCACTGTCGTTTGAGGAGTGAGGGTAAATGGCTAAGCGAGTATAGGCTGTTCAGTTACAGAAAATCATCCAGTACGTTGTCCGCCAGGATGATCTTGCTCTTTCTACGGAGCCTTACGACAGAAGGGTTGAAGTTATCAAGAATGTCGTGGCAGTTCCTGTCCAGAAATTCAACCGCCGCCTGTTGTTCCCGATTGGCTAATCCATCAAGCTCAGCGATTTCCCCGGTAATACGCTGGCAATCCTTGTGAAAGTGCCTGAAGCGAACCGCATCGAGGGCGCGCTTGTCGGAAAAAATGAAGTTGGTGTGAGGTTCGCTTCCCTGTTGCTCGGGTTGTAAGTAGACGCGTTGTTTTGATTCTTTATCAAACCGATCCAGTAGGTGTTCGTAACGCATCCGCATGTATTTGAAATAGCGATGCTGAAGTTCGTCCAGCTGAGACTCCTTGCCTGAGGCATCTACCTGAAAGTCAAAAATCGTTCCCTGTCCCACTTGTTTTCCATGGTTTTTCCCCTCTACATACTGGTGTGGAATGAGTTCATCGAGCCGCCCTGTTCCTGTCTCATCCAGGATGTCATGAAGCCATGCAGCCAGAGAGAACAGGGTGGCGTAGTTGAATTCACCGCCAATATTCAGTCTCGCCCAGCAGGGGTATAGATCTCCCCGGTAAGGCCGTACCTCGTATGCCGGATCTTCCCGCTTGCGGGCTTGCTGCTGAAAACAGTGGTCATCCCGAGCGTAGTCACCAAGGGTGGAAAAATTCAGAAGCGTTTCACCATCGGCCAGGTGTTCATTCAGAAAGAAGTTATTCTCGCCGATGCCCTGAAATGGCAACAATGTACTGTTCAGCAGTAAATATTGTTCATCATTGAATTCGCTCATGGCGTCATCCAGTTGCTCTGCGGAATTCGTATTGATGTCAAAAAGTATCTTTAACAATGTCTGTCGGATATGAAAATATTCTTTCCTGGAAGCATTCAGGCGATACCGTTCCTGCTCTGCTTCTGGCCACGCGTAGTATTCAGGGATGGCATGGATAATCGCGCGGCGCAGGGCGACTTTACTTTTGTCTGAATGTAAGGATGGAGGCTTCATCGGTATGCTCATTATGTCTGATACTCAATCAGAATCACGGTCCATGTCTTCTCTGTAGAGGGTAATCTTTTCAGCAGTGATTATCCGTCGGCGATGGTCACTGAATTTTTCACCGTCTGCTCGTTCCGTGCGCACCCCGTTGACCTTCCAGGGTTTGCACAGTTTGCATCCGGCTCGCCGGTTTCTCGGTCTTCCTCTCTTATGGTGCATTTTCAATGATCCAAAATTTAAATTAAATACGCGCATGGCCAATACAACCGACAACAGTCAACCCGCAAAAGTCCGGTCCGATTGATGGCATTCGACAACCCGACTCTAAATCAACTCCAGTTGCAATCGTGATGATCGCCGGAAGAGTCTGAGCTGCTCCTGCCAAACGTCCGGCCTGGAGGAGTCCACCAGGTTATGAGTCTGATGAAGGAGGCCATGCCCGTAGCCGCTAACAGTCATCCGGTCGCCCGCGGCGCAGCGACCTGAGTCACCTATGGTGAAACGGTGAGCCCGGCAATTCGGGCAACCTCTTCCGGTATGGAAATAGGCAGAGCCTCCCGATTCTTGGCGGCGATTTGGTCGGCTATAGCGAAGCTTTCAGTGCGGACGTTCTCCAGTTTCTGGCGGTAGTCCTCAAGCGCGCTATCCGGCATTACCCGCACACGAAACGTCGACGGTCTTGCGAACAGGCCATGCTCCTCCTGAACGCGTACCGGGAGGTTCGGCAATTCGTCGATGCCCACGAGTCCTGCTTCCTGGCCGTCGATCAGGCTCTCCATCAGGCGAAGTTGCTTGTTGAGCATGTCGAGTTCGGCGAGGCTGGAGCTGATGCCCGTCGCCTCGTTTGCGGAACCGAGGGCCTGGCGGATCTGCGCGATGGCAGACTGCAGGTCGAACAGGACAGGCATGAGCGCATCCAGCCGTTCACCCTCTGACCTGAGCCGCGCCTGCTGATCCTTGCCCAAGTGGCCCATGACCTCAGTCTCATTAAAGCCTGCGCGAACCTCCTCGGCAATGTCGTTAGCGCGACGCGACAGGCGCTCGGCCACCTTGTGCCAGCGGTTCAGTGTAAGTCGGTAGGTCTTGTCCATTTTCATGCCCCCCAGTTGGGATTCTTGTTTTGTCATCTATCTCGTATGCAATAAAGCAAATGTTGTGCCGGTTTAAAAAATAGCTCACAAGTCATTGTATTTGCCGTGAAAATTCTCAGGTGCCTGCTGTGGGAGGTGATTTGACAATGAAAAAGACGAGAAAATATTATCAATATTGATATATTATTCTCGCATGAATGTGGTGTTTTCCCTGTTTGATCCGGAACTCGATGGTGGCGACCCGAGCGGCCGTCTGAATTCTTGGCGTCCAACACACTCTTTGCTGAGTCACGTCGACCTTCCAGTCAGCAGGCTTGAACTCCTGGTCCAGCGTGCACATCTTGAGATGGCGCAGGCCGCGATCGCCGAGATGGCGGCATGTTCGCCTGAAACCCGTATCGTTCGCCACGATATCAACTTTCAGGATCCGTGGGACTTCGAGGAGGTGTTCGCGGTTTTACACGATGTGGTTGACGATTACCCCTTCGATCCGGACAAAGCCGATTACTTCGCCCATATGTCTGCGGGCACCCATGTCGCCCGTATTTGCCTGTTTCTTTTATGCGAGTCCAGGCTGTTGCCCGGCCGCATGCTGCAAACCTATCCGGCCGATGCCTATGGTCAGGGTACAGAGGCAGGCTGGCGCACGATTGACCTTTCGCTTGCCAGGTATGACCGCCTTGCACAGCGCTTTGAACGACGCAAGGCGCGTGGTGAACAATTTCTTAAGTCCGGCATCGCTACCGAGAACCCTGCCTTCAATCGTATGATCGATGAGATGGAAACGGTCGCGATTGCTTCGCAACACCCGATCCTGTTAACTGGTCCCACAGGTGCCGGAAAATCGGTACTCGCGCATCGCATCTACGCGCTTAAACATCAGCGTCATCAACTGACAGGCGCCTTTGTGCAGGTTAATTGCGCAACACTGCGTGGTGACGCTGCGATGTCGACGCTCTTTGGCCACTGCAAAGGCGCCTTTACCGGTGCGATAAGCGTGCGTGAGGGTCTGTTGAAGAGCGCTGACCAGGGCCTGCTCTTTCTTGACGAGATCGGCGAGCTTGGTCCCGAGGAGCAGGCGATGTTGCTCACGGCGTTGGAGAAGGGGCACTTCTATCCCATTGGCTCGGACAGGGAGGCGAGCAGCGATTTTCAGCTGATTGCGGGGAGCAACCGTGATCTGCGCACCGAGGTTCGTGCCGGCCGTTTTCGCGAGGATCTCCTTTCCCGCATCAATCTCTGGCATTTCGATCTGCCAGGTCTTCGTGAGCGTAGCGAGGACATCACGCCCAATATCGTGTTTGAACTCGACAAGTTCGCAAGCCGCAACGGTCGGCAGGTGAGTTTTAATCGGGAGGCGATGCACCGGTATCTCGATTTCGCACTCTCCCCTTCGGCGATCTGGCGTGGCAACTTCCGTGATCTCAATGCCAGTGTCACTAGAATGGCGACGCTGGCTGGCGGTGGTCGCATCGACAGCCAAATTGTGGAGCGGGAGATCTCCAGATTGGAGTGGTCCTGGATCAGGGAGCAGCCCGTTGCATCGGAGAGTTTTCTGGGTAAATTATTGCCGCCTGACACAGTCGATCAACTCGATCTGTTCGACCGGCTTCAGCTCGAACAGGTGGCTAAAGTCTGTCTTGAGTGTGCCTCATTGTCGGAAGCCGGCCGCCGGCTGTTTGGTGTCTCTCGAACGCACAAGACATCGATCAACGACTCAGATCGGTTACGCAAATACCTGGCCCGGTTCGGGCTTGACTGGGGGGCTATCCATTCGGGTCAACATTCCTGATTAGCGGTGAGACGTGAAAAACTGAGATAGATTTGTTTTTAACCCAAATTCAGGAAATCCTGACTATGGAAAATATATATGTCCCCTTCAGATCAATATGTGGCCATTTGAACGCCCCGCCAGAGGATGAGTGATTTTCTTGTGGTTATCCCGTCTGGGGAATAGTGACGAGGGCCACAGTACCGGATCTGGGAGCAAGCTGCAGTTCAACGGTCCAGCCGTTCGCGTCAGTCAACTGGCGCACGATTGCCAAGCCCAAACCACTGCCCCCTGTGGTGGTGCTGCGGGATTTTTCCAAACGATAGAAAGGGAGGAATACTGACTCCCGCTGATCAGCTGGAATACCCGGTCCCTGATCCTGAATCCTGATTTTTAGCTGGCTATCGTCACACTCCAACTCGACCTTGATCGGCTTTGAGTCTCCGTAACGGATCGCATTGTCCAACAGATTGGTGATGACACGACGCAGCGCCAGTGGATGGATTTAATTTTCTCATGCAGGATCGGCTGTTCTCCCATTGGATCTCTCTGTCATCGGAGCGTGCGGCCTGGATGATGGCATCCAAAACTTCGGCGATATCCGTCTCTACCTGCTCCTGCTTCTCGATTCCATGCTGATCTGCAGGGTTTCACTGATCAGTCGGTTTATCGTGGCGAGATCCCGTTTGATTCCCGACATCAGTTCCGCGTCCCCACCTTCATCAGGCAGCATCTCCAGGGCCAATTGCACTTGGGTGAGCGGGGTGCGGAGGTCGTGGGAGATCCCGGCCAATAGCAGTGTCCTGTTGGCCAGCAACTCTTTGACCTGCTGGCTCATCTGGTTGAATGTCCGCGTCAGGATCTGCAACTCCTCCGGCCCTTCTTCTCTTATCGGTTTCGGCCAGCTGCCTTTTCCGATCAGTCGTGCTGAGCGGGAAACGCGTTCGAGGGGGATGGTGAGACGTCGCGCCAGGAGTGCTGCGGTAAAAAGGTAAGGGCCGTGCCGACACAGAATAGGAACAACAACGCAAGTGGCGGTTGGATGCCGATGCGTGAGCGGGGAAATCCCAGGCGCAGCTTTTGGCTATAACCCGGTATCTCGGCCCAGATCCACTCATTGTCTCTGGCATCACGGCTTGTTTTGAGATGCACATCATCGCCAAGGCGCCGGGCGAGTGCCTGCTTGAGGAAATAGAAATAGGGTAGAAAATCGGTGTTGTCGGGAAGGGGGGTGTTCGTGACCACCAGGGTCAGGTCATGGTTTCGCTTCAGAATCTTGCGAAATGCCGGGCGTTCCGGCTCAGACAGTTGATCCCAGCGCTGAACGGAGTGCGTTATCACCGCCGCCAGATCGTCGGTGGCGCGTTTTCCCAAAGGGACCAATACATAGAAGGCCAATACACTCAGGGTCAGCAGTTGAAATCCGACAGAGACCAGGGCGATGGTGGCCAGCGTTCTGCCGAACAGGCTGTGAAATCGAAACAGTCCCATCACTCTCCGCTACGTGAGAACAGGTAGCCGGCACCCCAAATCGTACGTAAAAAGATGGGCTCTGAGGGATTGGGTTCTATCTTCCGTCGTAGTCGATTAACGCAGACGTCGATGCTTCTGTCGAGGTGGGAACGCTCATAACCCTTGGTGATCTCCATCAATTTATCCCGGCTGAGCACCCGGCCTGAGTGTTCGAGAAAAACCCGCAGAAGGGTGAACTCTCCATGAGTCAGGGGTATCTCGTTGCCCTCCCGGGTGAGACGGTATTTATCCACGTCGAGAGAAAAGGGGCCGAATTCAAGCGCGGATTCTTCTGCCGTTGCCACGGGTCGATCCGTGTTATTTATGCGGCGCAGGACAGCGCGGATCCGTGCCAGTAACTCTCTTGGGTTGAAGGGTTTTGGGAGATAGTCGTCAGCACCGACCTCAAGGCCGATGATTCTGTCCAACTCCTCTCCCCGGGCCGAGATGATGATGATGGGTTGATTGCCCTGGCTGCGCAGATTGCGGGCAAGCGACAGGCCGTCCTCTCCCGGCAGCATCAGGTCAAGGATGATCAGATCGGCATGGTGCGTCTTGAGGTGGCGGGTCATTGCGGCACCGTCTTCCACTGCGGCTACCTGATACCCCTCATTGGTCAGATACCGCTGCAACAGCGATCGGAGTTCAGCTTCGTCATCTACCACCAGAAGGCGATAACGGGTCTCTTTGTTGGCCATGCCGTATCCACGGGATGAAATATTTCTGAAACAACTCGTTACAACCTGTTACCGGTTGGTTAACGCCTCGGAAAATAACCCCATCATACTGCGTTTATTGCTCTGGGGCGGTGCTGCCTGCAACACGGAGCATGACTGAGATTCAGACACTATTATTGGGAGAAGAAAACATGCGACGTATTCAGCAAAAGAGTAACACATTTCGAATTCACTCACTGCGGAGGGGTTTGGGACTTCTCTGTGTTTCCGCCTCGATGTTGTTGTACGCCGGGGTGACGGTTGCCGTCGACCAGCAGCCGATGGCCCCTGACATGAAACAGGTCCAGCAGTTGATGAAAAAGCAGATTGGTCTGATGAAGCCGGAGTTGCAGAAGCGGGTCAAGGCGCTCTCGCCCAAGACCAAAAAAATGCTCCTCTCTATCTATGCGCAGCACTCCCGGCATAGCGACAAAGTCACGCTGCGTCAGGTGATGCACGAGGTGCTTTCCGACTACCAGAGCATGGCGGCCGGCATCATGACCGACAATGCGGAGCAGGCTGCCGACAGCGCCCGGCGTCTCGCCAACCACCGTATTCCCAGGGGCGGCCTGCTGCCCTACATGAGGTTGGATCAGATCAACGACAACAGTCTGGCGGCTCTCGATGGCTTCAACGCCAGCGTGGAAGGCACGGCAATGCGTCTGGCCGATGCGGCTGATCAGGGGGACATGGGGAAGGCCGCCTCGTATATGGATGACATCACTGGAGGGTGCGTGGGTTGCCACGCCATGTTTCGCGGTGTCCCTGGCCAGTCAAGTCTGTTGCGTTGATTCAAAAATTATAAATAGAAAATAAAATATCCAGAGGAGTCGAAAATGTTGATGAATAGAGGAAAAAACGCCTTGGCAATTGCCCTGCTTGGCAGTCTGCCGATGGCTGCGAATGCGACCAACGGAGATCAGGTGTTGGGCGTGACTGCGACCCAATGGGGTATGGGCGGAGCCGTGGTGGCAGCACCACAGGACACCGGTACCCTGCTTACCAATCCGGCGGGAATTGCCGAACTTGGAATCGAAGAGGCCAGATTTGATCTGAGTCCGGGGTTTCTCAATCCCCCAAGAGAGGTCAATGGCAACGAGAGTGATCCCAACCTTTTTTTCATGCCGTCCGGAACTGCTGCGTTCAAGATCAACGACCAGCTCTATTTTGGTTTGGGTATGGCAGCCATCTCGGGTTTCGGCGTTGATTTTTCGGATGCCCTTCCACTGCCCAACAATCAGCAGTTCGTGACCACCAAGGGATTTTTCAAGTTGGCGCCGACGGTTGCATACAAGGTCAGTGACAAACTCTCTCTCGGTGGTTCTGTCAATATTGGCTACCAGAGTCTGGCGCTGAGTACGCCCGGTTTCACCTTTGCGCAAAATCAGCAGTTTGGTTTTGGCGTGACATTGGGTGCAATCTATCACCTCAATGACAGGATGCAGCTCGGTGCGTCATGGGTTAGTAAGACGGACGTAAGCGAACATGAGTTCAATACAGCCGCCGGAAAGTTTGGTGTCGATATTGATATGCCCCAGACCTTTGCGCTGGGTTTTGCCTTCCGTCCCCTCGACGGTATGTTGGTCGAACTGGATGCCAAATGGATCAACTTCAGCGACACCATGGGATCGGTGAATATCAGTCACCCTGCCAGTTATACACCGGGAGATTTCGGCATGATGGTGCCGTCGTCACTCAACTTCGGGTGGGATGACCAACTGGTCATAGCCCTGGGCGTGCAGAAAGAGATAAACCCGAAGACGACTGTGCGGTTTGGCATCAACTATGCGGAGGCACCTTTTGGTGAAGAGGATGTGGACAACAACCTCGGCTCCGTGGCGATTCCGGAACTGCATCTCTCTATGGGGCTGACGCGTAAACTCACTGATCGGATCTCCGGTTCGTTCTCCTATACTCACGCCTTTGAAAATGAGTTAACGTCCAATACCGGCTCTGAGAATACCATATCCATCGAGCAGAACATCGTCTACGTGCAGTTGAGCTACGCGCTTTGAGCCGATCCCATATAAGTGGAATACATTATGACTATTGATAGAATTGTCCGCCTGATGGCGGGAATGATGATCCTGCTGAGTCTGGCCCTGACTCACTATGTCCATCCCTACTGGGCGTTTTTGACACTGTTTGTCGGCGCTAACCTGATGCAGAGTGGTTTCACCAATATCTGTCCACTCTCCAGCATTCTGAAAAAAATGGGGGTGCCGGACGGAACAGCCTGTTCGGGTTGATTACCTGAAATGAGCGTTCGGGGCGTCTATAGAGATGCCCCGAATCGATGAGAGACAATTATTTCATGCGTTGCAGGCTGAAACGGCGGCAGCGCAAAATCGGACAAGTAACCTTGGGACTGACCCAAAAAAGGAGAGATTCAACCATGTGTAAGACTTGCTGGACCATTACTGCCCTGATGCTGATTGTGATACTGGGCATGGCCTACAAATTTATCGTCGTGGGTAGTGTTGAACAGGCTACCGACGGGCGCTTGAGCCTGCAATTGGAACCCGCTGAAAAGGATCTGGTGATGGCGGAGATGCGTGCTTTTCTGGTGACCGTGCAGCAGATCAATGAAGGTGTTGTTCAGGATGACATGAAAAAGGTTGCCGATGCCGCGCGCAAAGTGGGACGCGCGGCGCAGGAAGCCGTGCCAGTCTCCTTGATGGGAAAATTGCCCCTCGATTTCAAGAAACTGGGATTCGATACCCATACCAAATTTGACTCCCTGGCTCTGGATGCCGAGCAGTTCGGTGACAAGGAACAGACCCTGGGCGCATTGGCCGAACTGATGCAAAACTGCATCTCCTGTCATGCGGGTTACCGGATTGATTTAGTTGTGGAATAAAGCTGGATTCAGTTAGGAACGCACGAGCCACTCCTGCTCTTTCATGCAGCAGGGCTTCCCGTGGGTATAAACCCTGTGTAAACTATCTGGTGAACAAGTCATGTAAATCAATTGGTTACAAGGTTATATGCGCGCACCTCCCAGGTGCGCGCACTCAAAAATGCCCTAATCTCTCAATATGTTGAAACTTACCCGATCCATAAACAGCTGGAATACGCCTGAGTTCAGGGATGTGCTCAAGGATGAAATCGAGCAATTGGATGCCGAAAAACTCCCCCTGCAACAGGGATTGGCAAATAGCAGTTATGTCGGCGAAACGCCCTTCCGTATGATGATTATCGGAGTTTCAGATGACTCAACCGCTGTTCGGGTACATGCCGGTATTTTTTATGCCGGGATCATTGCTGGCTGCAACTGTTCTGATGATCCGACGCCGGTTGATGAACAGCCGGAGTATTGTGGAGAAGTGGAAGTCGTTATCAGTAAAACCACGTCCGGAAGCAGGTCACTCTGGTTTGTAGGGGCTTAGACAGATATCAGTCAGAGAGGGACAGGGGCGGGCAGGCGCAGGAAACTCCTGCCGTAGTCGACGTA
>NZ_JAAVSH020000001.1:696157-703573 GCF_011947365.2 endosymbiont of Lamellibrachia barhami | reverse complement strand
ACGACTGTGCGGTTTGGTATCAACTATGCGGAGGCCCCTTTTGGCGAAGAGGATGTGGACAACAATCTCGGCTCCGTGGCAATTCCGGAACTGCATCTCTCTATGGGGCTGACGCGTAAACTCACTGATCGGATCTCCGGTTCGTTCTCCTATACTCACGCCTTTGAAAATGAGTTAACGTCCAATACCGGCTCTGGTAATACCATATCCATCGAGCAGAATATTGTCTACCTGCAGTTGAGCTACGCGCTTTGATCCGATTCCGTATAAGTGGAGTACATGATGACTATTGATAGAATTGTCCGCCTGATGGCGGGAATGATGATCCTGCTGAGTCTGGCCCTGACTCATTATGTCCATCCTTACTGGGCGTTTTTGACACTGTTTGTCGGTGCTAACCTGATGCAGAGCGGTTTCACCAATATCTGTCCGCTCTCCAGCATTCTGAAAAAAATGGGGGTGCCGGACGGAACAGCCTGTTCGGGTTGATTACCTGAAATGAGCGTTCGGGGCGTCTATAGAGACGCCCCGAATCGATGAGAGACAATTATTTCATGCGTTGCAGGCTGAAACGGCGGCAGCGCAAAATCGGACAAGTAAACTTGGGACTGACCCAAAAAAGGAGAGATTCAACCATGTGTAAGACTTGCTGGACCATTACTGCCCTGATGCTGATTGTGATATTGGGCATGGCCTACAAATTTATCGTCGTGGGTAGCGTTGAACCGGCGACCGACGGGCGCTTGAGCCTGCAGTTGGAACCCGCCCGAAAGGGATCTGGTGATGGCGGAGATGCGCGCTTTTCTGGTGACTGTGCAGCAGATCAATGAAGGCGTTTTACAGGATGATATGAAAAAGGTTGCCGATGCTGCACGCAAGGTGGGACGCGCGGCGCAGGAAGCCGTGCCAGTCTCTTTGATGGGAAAACTGCCCCTCGATTTCAAGAAACTGGGATTCGATACCCATACCCGATTTGATGCCCTGGCCCTGGATGCCGAGCAGTTTGGTGATAAGGAACAGGCCCTGGGCGCATTGACCGAACTGATGCAGAACTGCATCTCCTGTCATGCGGGTTACCGGATTGATTTAGTTATGGAATAAAGCTGGATTCAGTTAGGAACGCACGAGCCACTCCTGCTCTTTCATGCAGCAGGGCTTCCCGTGGGTATAAACCCTGTGTAAACTATCTGGTGAACAAGTTATGTAAATCAATTGGTTACAATGTTTATGCGCGCACCCTTTCCAGGTGCGCGCGCTCAAGGTGTCCTGATCTCTCAATATGTTCAAACTTACCCGATCCATAAACAGTTGGAATACGCCTGAGTTCAGGGATGTGCTCAAAGATGAAATCGAGCAATTGGATGCCGAACAACTCCCCCTGCAGCAGGGATTGGCAAATAGCAGTTATGTCGGCGAAACGCCCTTCCGTATGATGATTATCGGAATTTCAGATGACTCAACCGCTGTTCGGGTACATGCCGGTATTTTTTATGCCGGGATCATTGCGGGTTGCAACTGTTCTGATGATCCGACGCCGGTTGATGAACAGCCGGAGTATTGTGAAGTGGAAGTCGTTATCGATAAAACCACGTCGGAAGCGAAGGTCACTCTGGTTCAGAACTAGACGAATATCAGTCGAGAGGGACAGGGCGGGCGAGCGCGAAACCCTGCCCGTAGTCGACGCCCAGCTTGATCATCTCCTCTTTTATGGCAGCAGACTCCACATGTTCTGCGATGGTGCCGATACTCAGACTGCGGCTCAGAGTGATAATCGCTTCCACCACTGCACGGTCTACCGGGTCATTGAGTACATCCTTCACGAAATCGCCGTCGATCTTGAGAAAGTCCACCGGCAGATGTTTCAGGTAGGCGAAGGAGCTGAGTCCACTGCCAAAATCATCCAGTGCAAAGCTGCAACCCATCCCCCGCATCTCTTCAATGAACCGGGAGGCGGTGGACATATTCGCGATTGCAGCGGTCTCCGTTACCTCAAAACAGATGACGCCGGGATCCACCGGGTAGTCGATGAACATTTGGCGGATAGCGGTGAGGGTGGTTTCCTCCCCCAGGGAGACGCCGGAAAGATTGACGTTGAGCAACAGGTTGGTTTCCCTGCTTTCAACCAGCCACCGCAGGCTACGTTCGATTACCCAGCGGTCGATGGTCATCATCAGGCCGTAACGTTCAGCTGCGGGCAGGAATTGGTCGGGAAGTATGATTTCGTCCCCATCTCCTTGCAGACGCAGGAGGATTTCGGCCCTGCGCTCCTCTTTGGCACTTGTGTTGAAGGGCACGATATCTTGTTTGTAGAGCCGAAATCGATCTTCATCCAAGGCACTGCGTAACTGGTTAACCCAGTGGTATTCGATGCGGCGCTTTGCGAGTTCCTTGTCGCTCTTCTCGTATAGGTGCACCCGCCCGCGACCGAGATCTTTGGCGGCATAACAGGCCATGTCTGCATCACTGAGTATGGTGTCGGCTCCGGCGCTCCCCTGGTCGATGCAGACTACGCCGATACTGGCATTGACCTGGAACCGTTTGCCCTCCCAGAAAAATTGGAACGCTTCCACGGTTTGCTGGAATGTGTGGGCGATCTCCATCCCTTTATTCAGAGAACAACCATCCAGCAGGATGCCGAATTCATCCCCACCCAGACGCGCCAGGATATCTGAGCTGCGCAGTTTTGGCTCCAGTGTCACGGCAAGCTCGCGCAGCAGTTGGTCTCCTGCGGCGTGACCACAGGTGTCATTAACGATCTTGAACTGGTCAAGATCCATGTAGATGCAGACATGTTGCCGGTGTTCTCGCTGTGCATTGTCCAGTGCTTGTTCGAGGCGGTGTTCGAACTCGCGTCGGTTGTTGAGACCGGTCAGAGGGTCGTGGCTGGCCTGGAAGGAGAGCTCGGCGTTGGCTGAAGTGATGCTTCGGAGCAGTTCACGGTTTTCCATTCTCAGAGCGAGTGATCGCGAGATACTGCGTGCGTAGTTGCGGCCGGTAATAATGACAAGGATCAGATAGATGATGACCATGCCTGCCATGGCCTGATTGGTGGCATCCCCGCTGGTGAGCAGCAGTATCAGCAGCGGTGTGATGACCGGTGCAACAAATCCCAGATAGACCGAAAAAACCACGGCGTTGGAGGGGATCGCGCCGGCAGTCAGGCCTGTCAGCAGCAGGAACATGGCGACTTGGTAAGGTAGTGGCCAACCGAAATCGAGAAATAGACCGAAAAGTCCCCACAGGGTGCCTGAGAGAATGGCGCCTGCCATATAGGCGGTCTGCCAACTGATTCCCGGGAGCGGCCGCCCATTGTGTTTGTGGAAGGAACGCAGCAAGAACTCACGGGCGGCGTTGATGATGCCCAGGGCGAAAAACCAGGAGAGCAGCAGCGAAAGTTCAATGGGACGCCAAAAAATTGCAACTGCCACCAATGCAGTGGCTTGGTTGGCCAGCAGGGCAACATGCCCCATGGAATAGAGCAGTTTGAGCCGCTCGGCGTTGAGTCGCTGAATGTCTGCCGTCGTGACCGGTGTGGATTTGTTAGTGTGCCCTGTTTTCAATTTCTTCTTCGGCAAGTGGTGGATCTCTCTGGGCAGGAAACATGTGTCAATCGCAAGCCCTCTGAGAAAAACTATTTCTGTAGGTCGGGTTAGATGTGCATTGCGACGAACATCAATTTTCACACATGGCTTTGTGCGCATCGTAACCCGACAAATCACTGCCGGGTTACGTCGCATACGAAGAGCGTGTCAGATGCAAGTTTATGTGCTGTCGTGCGGCTGACCCGACCTGCATCGTAGCGAGCTGAATAGTCATTGTTATTGTAGCCTGTTCAGTTCAATCATGGGGTGTTGAACGAGCCGCCTTTTCCCGGTAACGAAAGAACACCCAAGAGGCCCTGAACCAGAGCCAGACCAAGCCTGCAGTCAAATAGTCGAAAAGGACGAAGTTGGTAAGGGGTTTGAATATTCGGTCGTGCAGGGTTAAAAACGGGCGTTTCTTGAATCCAAAAAAATACAACAGTGTGGTATCGAGGTAGAAGAAGAGCTGCCACGCATGGCCGAGTACATAGTGACCGGTGGCCAGCCAACGCCTGCGGGCGACCCCGGGTTTTGCCTCTCTGTTGAGACTATCGATAAGTTGGAATATTGGTGAGAGTTGCAAAGGACCTGTGTCGTTCTGGTTGCGATAGACCTCGCTGGCCCTTTGAAAGAAGTCGATAAATCCGATCTGGTGGAAATTCATGATCAGGGCGGAGAGGATCATGCGGCGTCCGAGCCCTTCCCTTTCGAAGCGGCGGGCCGAAGTCTGCAACTCTCCCGGCAGGGTTATCCAACTGCCCTTGAGGCGAATGGTCTCTGCCAGTCGCTGATCTTCGAGAAATCCGAGGGATTCATCGAAACCGCCGAGCTGATTGAAGAAGTCCTGCGACATCAGAAATCCCTGATCGCCATTGGTGCACTCCATCCGGTTCAGGGCGCTCTTCTCCTCGTAATAGCGGTAGGTGAGATCACGGCCTGGATTGTCGCGCAGAAACCGCAGACGGAAATGGCCGGCGATCCGCTGGTGTCCCGCTGCTGCAATCTGTTGCTGCAATGCCTTGAGCGCATCTGACAGTTGTGATTGTGAGGTCAGCTTGGAATCGGCGTGCAGAAACAGCAGATAGGGTGCGTTGCACTGCGAGAGTGCGCCGTTCATCTGTCGGCCCCGCCCAGGGGCCGTCTCAGCAACCTTGGCGCCGGCGCGCGCCGTCAACGCCACAGTGTCATCGTCCGACCCCCCGTCGGCCACAATAATCTCAAGATCTATGGCCTCCTGCTCCAACAACTGATTGAGCAGTGACGGCAGTTGTTTCCCCTCATTGAGGGTGGGAATGATCACACAGAGGTTGGGTTGTCTGTCAGGTGGGTGGGGTGAAATACTCTTTCTCCTAAATCGGGCAGATCAGTTTGCCCAGTTTTTCGGTCAATTTCATATTCTCCGAGTAGTCCACCGGGACATCAACCACTACGACGGTCTCATCGGTAAATGCCTGTTCCAACGTCGGAATGAGTGCGTCGGCACTCTCTACTCTATACCCCTTGGCGCCGAAGGATTCCGCATATTTCACGAAGTCGGGGTTGTTGAAGCTGATGTGTCCGGTGCGACCGAAACGGCGTTGTTGGTGCCACTTGATCAGCCCGTATTCACTGTCGTGCCAGATCATGATCACGATGGAAATGTTGTGCCGCAGTGCGGTCTCGATCTCCTGGGAGTTCATCATGAAGCCTGCGTCGCCGGTGATCGTCAGAACCCGGCGTTCTGGAAACACCATCTTGGCCGCGATCGCACCGGGTACGCCGATGCCCATGGAGGCGAAGCCGTTGGAGATGATGCAGGTGTTGGGCCGCTCACAGCGGTAGAGCCGGGCTATCCACATCTTGTGGGCGCCGACATCGGAGATCAGAATGTCCTCAGGTCCCATCACCTGCCGTGTATCGTAGAGAATCTTCTGGGGTTTGACGGGGTAACTGTCGTCACCGGCATACTGATCCAACTCGTTGATGATAAGCTCCCGCAGGTCGCTGGTCGGTGCCAGGTCGCGGGGTTTTGCCAGTTTCTCTATCCGTTGCAGGGATTCGGTGATATTCCCGATCACCCCTGCCTCCAGGACGTAGTGTGCATCAATCTCCGCATAGGTTTGGTCGATGTGGACAATCTTTTTATCAGCGTTGGGATGCCAGAGATGGGGGTGGTACTCCACCATGTCGAAACCAATACAGAGGATGAGGTCGGCGCGGTTGAAGCCACAGGCGACATAGTCATCGGCCTGCAGTCCCACGGAACCAAGGCTGAGCGGGTGGGAAAAGGGGATGCACCCTTTTGCCATGAAAGTCTGGGCCACCGGGATGTTGAGGTTCTCTGCAAATTGTTTCAGGGCGTCACAGGCATGGCTTCGGATCACTCCGTTGCCCGCCATGATGATCGGCGCCTTGGCATCGGAAATCAGATCCGCCACCTGTCCGATCTTCTCATAAGGCGGTGAGGAGGGGGTTGGCGCCTGGGCTCTGAGTGGCTTGATCGTCTCACTTACCTGGCTGCCTGCAATATTTTCCGGAAAGCTGATGAAGGCGCCGCCGGGCTTCTCTGTTTGTGCGTCTTTGAATGCCTTGCGTACGATTTCAGGTACCACCTCGGGTCCGAGGATCTCGGCACTGTATTGGGAGATAGGTGCAAATAGATTGACCAGATCGAGTACCTGATGGCTCTCCTTGTGCATCCGGGTGGTGGCGCCCTGCCCGGCAATGGCGACAATGGGTGCCCGATCCATATTGGCATCCGCGAAGCCGGTGATCAGGTTGGTCGCGCCAGGTCCGAGCGTTGCGAGACAAACCCCCGCCCGCCCGGTGAGCCTGCCGTAGACATCGGCCATAAAGGCAGCGCCCTGTTCATGTCGCACGGTGACGAACTTGATGTTGCTATCCAGCAGCGCATCCATGACATCGAGGTTCTCCTCTCCCGGTATGCCGAAGATAGTGTCGACACCTTCATTTTCGAGGCATTTGATGAACAATCGTGCGGCGCTGGGCATGGTAACTCCTGGGTTAGAATGATGATCTTTAAAGTTTTTTTCTGGCAAAGCCTACTTGGTTTGTACGAACCCATGGTGCCTGCTGGATGCAATATGCCTTGAAACTGAACAGGATCGTTATGAGTGCCTAATGTGATGTTTAGAAGATAAATGCATTTTTTTCAAAGAGGATGACGATGTTTTTTAATCCGCAAATAACGCAAATGACGCGATTTTTCCTTCTGCATTAAGTCATTGAATTCGTCCAATAAGCCCTATTCTGTAATAATCGAACCGGACGATGGAGATGAATAGCCATCAGGTTTTCAAACAAAATCAATGCATTTGCGCTTTTTGCGTTGTTCGCGGACAAATCTCTTTCCCTATAGCAGCTGAGTTATAGGGGCAATCAGATATAGTTAAAACCAGTGATTTAGAGCCGTTTTAAGAAGCTATTTCTTTATAGCACTGTACTAATGTTTTCATCCTCAGTCAGAAGTTACGGAATGCGAATTTATATATTTATGTACCATTTGTAACACCATGAAAAATAAAAGTATTTAATTCCTGTGTGCTGATGTGGGGTTTACAAATTTGGTGACGTTGTTCTACAAAAATACATGTTGTTGGGTATGGTGATTTACGGGTAACGATATTCTATGGTCCACTGCTGAACAGGGTCTTTGCACTATGACTTTTCCACACCTCAAATCTACTTAGGTTTCTACGGTGTTTTGCTAAGTTCCGACTTGTTGCCTGTGGTGTAGACGATAGTGTGACTGTCGATATGATCTCCGAAACGGTCGGTAGCGCCTGCAGCCGGTGGCGAACCCTGATGAGCAATACGTAACTGAACGAAGTACACA
>NZ_JAAVSH020000001.1:677350-695991 GCF_011947365.2 endosymbiont of Lamellibrachia barhami | reverse complement strand
ACGTCCGTGGGTAATCTTGGCCCGCTACCGGGCTTCGAGCTTCCGCCGATTGATTTTTTGATAACTGCACCCCTATATATTGGGGTAAGTGGCGCTAACCGTCCACCCCCTTTAGTTTAAATCCAGTGAATTAGAGCCGTTTTAAGAAGCTATTTCTTTATAGCACTGTACTAATGTTTTTATCCTCAGTCAGAAGTTACGGAATGCGAATTTATATATTTATGTACTATTTGTAACACCATGAAAAATAATAAAAAAGTATTTAATTCCTGTGCCCTGATGTGGGGTCTTACAAATTTGTGACGTTGTTCCATAAAATAGACGTTGTTGGGTATGGTGCTTTACGGGGTGGAACGATATTCTATGGTCCACTGCTGAACAGGGTTTTTGCAATATGACTTTCCACACCTCAAATCTACTTAGGTTTCTGGCTTGCGCTTTGCTAAGTCTGACGCTTGTTGCCTGTGGTGTAGACGATAGTGTGACTGTCGATACGACTTCCGAAACGGTCGGTAGCGCCCGTGAGCCGGTGGCGAACCCTGATGCCGCCTCTACCGTCGAAGGTCAGGAGGTTGTTTTCAGCGTGCTGGATAACGACACTGCTGAGGATATTGGGGCGGTCTCTGTCTCTATCCTGACTCAGGCTGCCCACGGCGCCCTGTTCATTGGCCTGGACAACATGATTACCTACGTGCCTGATGCCTCATTCACCGGCACAGATTCATTTCTCTATCAGATCACCGACGCCAGCGGGGCGATCTCCATGGCGATGGTTTCCATCTCTGTGGACTGTGGCACCCTCTCCTGTACCTATCCGATTCAACTCTCCTGGACTGCAGGCGGCGATACAGTTGTCTCCGGTTACTATATCTATCATGGAGAGGTATCCGGCGAGTATGGCGACAAGGTCTGGATTAATGGCGATACGGTGGCGGAGTTCACTGTCAGTGGTCTGGGCGCCCACTATTTCGCAGTGACGGCAGTGAGCCTGAGTGGCATTGAGTCCTCCTATTCTCCCGAAGCGGTTGTTGTCCTCTAACAGCTGATAGTTGATCCCGGGGATTGCCCGGTTCCGGATCACATCCTCCATTGTTTTCGTTCCGATAGGGCGTATAATCACGCCGCTTCATCACTGTTTCTATGGTGGCTGATATCGGTCCCCCCGCAACGTGAAGCTGTGAACCCCGTCAGGCCCGGAAGGGAGCAGCGGCAGCAGTGGACTCGTGTGCCGGGGTGTGGCTGGTGTCGGCCGCCACCCTTTTCCTGTTTCCTGCGCAGAACCCTCTGCATTGGCGATGATTCAGGCAAGATCTTGGGTTACACTCATCGCCTCTCTATCCATTATAGAATGACGTATCGGCTTCCATGTCCTATCAGGTGCTTGCCCGAAAATGGCGTCCTCAACTGTTCAGCCAGATGGTTGGGCAGGAGCATGTTGTCAGGGCGCTTGCCAACGCCCTCGACAATGACCGGCTCCACCATGCCTATCTGTTTACCGGTACCCGCGGTGTCGGTAAGACAACCCTGGCAAGAATCTTTGCCAAATCGCTCAACTGCGAGGAGGGGGTCAGCTCGACACCCTGCGGTGTCTGCTCTGCCTGTCGGGAGATAGACGAAGGGCGGTTTGTCGATCTGCTGGAAGTGGATGCGGCTTCCCGGACCAAAGTTGATCAGACCAGAGAGCTGTTGGAAAACGTCCCCTATGCACCGGTCAGAGGACGCTACAAAGTTTATCTGATCGATGAAGTTCACATGTTTTCCGGCCATAGTTTCAATGCCTTGTTGAAAACACTTGAGGAACCGCCTCCGCATGTGAAATTTATCCTGGCAACAACTGATCCCCAGAAGGTGCCGGTGACCGTGCTCTCCCGCTGCCTGCAGTTCAATCTCAAACGTCTCACCCGGGAACAGATTGGTGGACAGCTCAGCCATATCCTGAGACAGGAGCGGATTGACTTTGATGATGAGTCGCTCTCTCTGCTCTCTCGTGGGGCTGACGGCAGTATGCGTGACGGACTGAGTCTTCTGGATCAGGCTATCTCCTTTGGCGGCGGGGCACTGCAGGCTGCTGATGTCGGGGCAATGCTCGGTACCATTGCCGGGGATTCGATTCACGCTCTGGCGGAGGCGCTTGCCGGAAATGATGCCGCTGGCCTGCTGCAGCGTATCGCTGAGATGTCGGAATTGGCGGCGGATTTTGCCACTGCCATCCAGAACCTCCTGGCCTTACTGCATCAGATCGCCCTGTGCCAGCTGCTGCCCGATTTTCAGCCGGATGACGCATTCGATACGGCTCAGGTTAAACGGCTTGCACAGAGCCTTGCCCCGGAAGATGTACAGCTTTTCTACCAGATCGGTTTGAGTGGGCAGCGGGAGTTGTCACTCGCGCCGGATCCCCGCAGTGGCTTCGAGATGTTGCTGTTGCGCATGCTGGCTTTCAGACCAGAGGCTGCTGGATCTGGTTCGAATGCGCGAAAAAGTACCCATGCGTCATCAGGATCAACTCAGCCGAATGCGGCCACGTCAGTCGGCGGAAAACCGGTAAGAAGAGAGCGCGCGCCAGCTCAGGCGGCTAAACCCCAACCGGCACAGACGGAGAAGCGGGAGCAGGTCAGCGATCCCAGCCGTTGGGAGGAGTTTGCGGCAGGTCTCAGGCTCGGCGGCATTGCCAGCCAGTTGGCCAATAATTGTGTCTTCGCCGGGTGGGATGGAAAGGTGCTCAAGCTCAAGCTTGATCCTGCCTCCAGACAACTCAAGGGTGGGCAGGCGGAGAAACGTCTGCTGGACGGTATCCGGTCCGTATTGGGTGCTGAGGTCAAAATCGACTTTTTGGTGGAAACCTCTGACAAGGAGACTCCCGCCATGCGGCAGAAACGGGCCTTGAATGAACGCCAGCAGGCAGCAGAGGCCTCCATGGCTGAAGATCCGCTGGTGAGAGAGCTGGAAGAGCATCTTTCAGCACGACTGGTCAGTGGCTCTGTCAAACCGGTCGATTAAACATTTTTCTTTCGAAGAGGATTTGGTAATGAAGGGTGGTATAGGTAACCTGATGAAACAGGCCCAGAAGATGCAGGCCGAGATGCAACAGGCCCAGGAGCGACTGGCGCAGGAAGAGATCACCGGTGAATCCGGTGGCGGCATGGTGAAAGTGATCATGAACGGCAAGCACGAGGTGCGTCGCGTCTCTATCGATGACGCTCTCATGGAGGACGATAAAGAGATGCTCGAGGATCTGATCGCAGCGGCCATGAACGATGCGGCTCAGCGGGTCTCCCAGAAGATGCAGGAGAGCATGTCTGGTCTGACTGCCGGGATGGGACTGCCGCCGGGTATGAAACTGCCTTTCTGAAATTTCGATGTCTTCACAGAGTCTGCTCGACCAGCTGATAGGGGCGTTGCGCTGCCTGCCCGGCGTAGGTTCAAAGACTGCCCAGCGGATGGCCTACTATCTGCTGGAGCGGGATCGTGAAGGGGGCAGACATCTCTCCCGCATCATGGTCGAGGCAATGGAGCGGATTGGCCGTTGCAGCCGCTGCCGGACCTTGACGGAGCAGGAGATTTGTCGTCTCTGCACCAATCCTCACCGCGACTCTGCCCAGTTGTGCGTAGTGGAGACGCCAGCAGACCAGACCCTCCTCGAGCAGGCTATCGACTATCGCGGACTCTATTTTGTGCTGGGTGGCCATCTCTCTCCCCTGGATGGGATAGGACCGCGTGAGATCGGCCTGGATCAGCTGGATGCAAGGTTCGCAGAGGGTAAGGTTGAGGAGGTTATACTCGCCACCAATCCGACGGTGGAGGGTGAGGCGACAGCCCAGTACATTCACGATATGGCACATGCTCGGGGCATCCGCACCACGCGCATTGCCCAAGGCGTCCCGATGGGAGGCGAGCTGGAGTATGTCGATGGGGCGACCATCGCCCACGCTTTTTCCGGCCGTTCCGAGTTTTGATAGGGACAACCGGCTCCAATTGGTGTCTACATCATAGTGTGTCTGAATGGCAACTTAAGGGGGCGGAGTCAAATTGACCCCTTTTACACGAGCAAGGAGTAATCATGAGTGATTGTCTGTTCTGTAAAATGGTCAGCGGCGACATCCAGCCGAATGTGGTCTACGAGGATGATGATGTCTTGGCCTTCCGGGATCTGAATCCCCAGGCGCCGACCCATATCCTGGTGATTCCAAAGCGCCATATCTCCACCCTGAATGACCTTGAACCCGATGATGAGGCCTTGATGGGCAAGATCGTCCTGGCTGCGGCCAGGATCGCCGAGAAGGAGGGTATTTCGAGGCTGGCCATCACCCGTTGAACCGTAATGCTTGAAGCGGGGTCAGACTGTATCGGCATCCATCTACTCCGCTGGGTGGGCGTCTGATGGCCACCGGCTGGAGCTTGGCCGCCCTGAGAGACCACTGACAGCAGACACGGACGAGGACCTCTATCTCAGTCGCTGGCTTGAGGGTATGAGCTGCGGCGCATCAGTGACGGCAGAGTAGCGTCAGTAGTGGCATGCCTGTGTCGAGGTCGCATTCTGGAGAAGCAGTTTTACCCGGATCGGTGGCTCGCCCCTGGGCGTCATAGAGGCGATAGTAGCCGTAACTGAACGAAGCAGCAACAATGTTGTACTTCGTTCAGTTACGTATTGCTACCTGATATTGACGCGGCAAAACCTCACCGCCCGCCTTTACGGTAGTGGTGACCAAGTCCGATGCGCGGGGCAGAGGCAGTTGTCGTTCGCGGGGCATCGTCTATCTCTCCAGCTTCGGGAATCACGGGCCTTTAGCCAGTCTGCAGTTGCCGGGGAAGTGTGGAGTTCGCTGGCATCCTGCCACCTCCAGGTAGAGGCTGGAATCTCCATAGATTTCATGGCAGAGGCGGGCAGGGTGTCGCCGTCACGAACGATGCGCAGATGGGTGAGGTCGGGGGATTGGGCATTCTCCCGGGCGGCCCGCAGGTCGTCCTCCACGAAACCTTTGAATTTCGCCCTTGCCACGGCGCGGATCGGCGTGCCGTCAGGTTTGAACAGCTTGAAGGTGATCTCCATCTCGCTGAGACTGCCCTTGAAGAGCAGGGTGCCCCAGCTGAGTTTGATGTGGCGTGGCTGGTGAGTGTCGCCGTCGTAGTTGAGTACCACCTCCTTGAAGTGCTCAATCGCATCGACCACGCCGTCGCCCTTCAGGTAACGGTTGCTGAAAGACTCCGAGAGGCTGCTCGGAATGGCTCCCGTACTGTCGAAGAGAAACTCAAAATCCATCTCCTCCGGCAGAATCTTGTTGAAACGGGGGGGAGTGGCACTGGTGCCCGAGGCCTGCTGCTCGTCGCGCTCGATCTTGTATTTGAAGGAGTAGTTCTCCGGGTTGATCTGCACCACAAAGGTGCCGTCCGCCACCTCTTCCGAGAATTGCGGATCGCTGTAGGCGATGAGGCGCATCTTTTCCAGTTGCCCGGGCATGGTCTATCTCTCTCCTTTCTCCTGCAGTATCTGCATGATCCGTTCGACGCACTCGGCGATCAGTGCTTCCTTATCCTCGGGTGCTGGCCGGGTGCCGCTACTGCTACCCTCCCGGCGCGGCTCCTGTCCGCCGATTTCGGCACGAATTACCAGCTCTCTGATCTCTACCGGCATAGTCAGCCCCTGGTGAAGTAGAGATACTGGAGATCCAGCGTCTCAATGGTCAGTTCATTGTTCATGGCGTTGAACTCCGAGACGGACCACTTCTTCGGCCAGGCGTGAAAGATGTTCCAGCTCATCACCGGCTCGTGTTTTTCGTTGAGCAGGGTGATCAGTATGTCCACCGGCTTGATCTCCAGGGTCTGCATGGTCCGGTTGCACCAGTCGATGAGATCGGAGTTACGCATCATGCCCCGTTTCAGACTCAGCGTGCCGTAGCTGGTCTTGGTGGGCAGGATGTACTCGAAGCGGTTTTCGCCGCCCTCTTTGATCGTCTCCGTCTCCATGCTGACCTCCAGGCCGCCGATGGTTTGAAAGCGGCTGTCATTAGCACCGAAATCGACGCTGATGAATTCGACCTGGAAGTGGAACCCGGGATAGAAGTCGTACTCCGACATATTGGTCTGTCCCGGGTTACTCGTTCTCGATCACCAGACCTTCGTGGACAAGCTCCATGGTTTCGATCGCCACTTCGTTGCCGTCAGCCTTCAGGTCGGTGGCCGTCACCTTGGATGGCCAGGCGTTCTTCACCTTCCACACCACTACCGGTTCATGGTTTTCGTTGAGCAGGCTGATCACCAGATCCCGCCGCTCCACGGTCTGCAGTTTGGCGGTATCCTTCCACCAGTTGAAGAACTCGTTATCACTGGCGAAGGTGCCCCTTTTCAGGGTGATGTTGCTGTACTTCTTCAGACCCGGCATGCGGATCTTGCTGAACTCAGGACTCATGCCGTGCCGGTATTCGATCATCTCGGTCTCGACCTCAAGGCCGGAGACCTCGCTGAAGCCGACGCTGGAACCGCCCCACTCGACCACGAAGTGGAATTTTGCAAGAGGATAATTTGCCATGACTGTACCTCGTATCCGTTAGCTGGCGCAGACCGTTGGTCTGCGCATCTCTGTTTCCCTGTAAAAAATCATCTGTCAGGAGACCTGCATCTTGTGGGAGAAGCGCAGGATGATGAACTCTGCGGGTCGAACCGCCGCCATGCCGATCTCAACGATCAATTTGCCTTCATTGATATCCTGCGCCGTCATAGTCTGTCCCAGCCCCACGTTGACAAAAAAGGCATCGTCGGGCACCGCCCCGGCGAGGGCGCCATTGCGCCACTGGATCAGCAGAAAGTTCTCGATCATGCCCCTGACCTTGACCCAGGTGTTCTTGTCGTTGGACTCAAAGACGAAACGGGATGAGGCCTTCTTGACCGACTCCTCGACCATGTTGAAGAAGCGCCGCACATTGACGTAACGCCACTCGTTGCTGTTGCCGTCGAGGGTGCGGGCGCCCCAGACCAGGATTCCCTTGCCGATGAAGGGGCGGATGATGTTGACCGATTTGCCGGCTACCGTGTCCACGTTGTAGTCGGCCTGCTCCGCATGGGTGACGACTTCGGAGACGCCCTTGACGCTGGAGAGGCTGACATTGGCAGGGGCCTTGTGTACGCCGCGGCTGGCATCCACTGCCGCATAGGCACCGGCGATAGCTGCGCTTGGGGGTAGCTCGGTAACCGCATTGGAGACCCGGTTGATCAGGTTGCGCAGTAGCGGAAAACCGTCCACCAGGGTTTCGTGATAGCTGTTTTCCAGGGCGCGGGCCTCGGCCTTGATGCCGGCAACCGCTTCATCCACCGATTTGAATACCTTACTTACCAGGCGTGCGCCGCTCTCCATATTTTTCGCGCGCTTTTTATTCGCCTCCTCATCGACAGCCTGTCCGGCGGCGCCTTCCGGATAGATGGAGGTGAGTTCAAAGGCCGGCAGATCACCTGTGGTAAAGGCGTTGTCTCCGCCCTGCGTCCATGCGGCAGCAGTCATTCCGGCACTGTGGGCCGCGAAGTAGTCTTCATGCTCGTCGACATTGCCGTCTGCGTCGGCATCCTCGCCTGTGGCGATGAATATACCGGCGCCTCTGGTGTAGTTGTTGAGCCTCTGCATCCGGTAAAAGAGAGTGTTTTTAATCAGCGTCTGTGCATAGTCCGTAAGGAAGGTGGTGCCGTCCGGGTCGAAGGGGGCGTCAGGGTCGCCCGGATTTGCCACCACGCGCTGACTGAAATCGGTGTCGGCCTTGGCGACCTCATCCAGAACGGCGTTCACCAGGATGTAGATGTAGTCGAACAGCGCCTGATAGGCATCCTGTACCGGACCGATCGGATTGGCTGCTGTGTCAGCGTTAAAGGTGGCGAGTGCATTACGGAAGTCGTTGTATTTTGCCTGATAGCCGGCATCCACTGATTCAGCATCGGTGGTGTTGTCGGCGAGAAATTTCTTTAATCCGGCAGTGGCATCGTCGAGCAGACGATCCGTGTCGGCGGAGGCCCGGGTCAGACGGCTGATGGCCTGCTGGGTGTCCCCGTCCTCGGTCAGATTGCCGAGGCTGACGGGATTGCCGAGCTTAAAGAGATGGCCCGTCAACTGACGGACTTTTACCGTCTTGCTCAGGTTGGTCTTCAGCCAGGGCCCGTAGGCGGCGCCATACTTGAGATTCTGCATGCCGACCTTGTTGCGGAAGTCGGCGATGCTGTCGCGCAGATCCATGCTGCCACCGTTCTCCTGCAGCAGATCGAGAATGGCGAAACGATCTTTCAGGTCGCCGCTCTGTTTCAGCGCCTGCTGCTGCAGGGTGTAGAACTTGTCGTCCTTCAGTTGCACTGCATCAGGCATTACCAGAAGGGTCGGTTCATCCTCGCGGGCGACGGCGGCGAGTCCGGCGCTGAGACGATCCTTATTGATAATGTCGTTGTAGTCGCCGACCGAGACGATGTAGCACTTGCTGCCGCCGTTGGCGAAGAAGAGCCGCATGCTGTCGTAGAGTAGAAAAGTGGATGAGAGGCTGGCGCTGGTAATGCTGTTGTTGGCATCCATCTCCACGCGGTTGACATTGACATCGGGAGCGGCCCCAAACAATTCCTGGAAATCGGCCAGAGAACGGATGAGTTCGGGTTTGTCGCGCAGGGATTCCCCCCGCTTTTCCGCCGACTGCGTGTAGCCGATAAAGGCGGGAACAGCGGTTTCCACCTGTGCGACAGAGGGCGGGAAGAGAGATATCTCTTCGGTGTAGACGCCGGGGGTTTTGACTACGAGTGCCATGGTGGTCTCTCCCTGATGGTTAACTGGTCAAATAGATGTCCGAAAAGATTCGGCCGTCTTCGGGATGGATCGAATGGGTGTCAGTGGGATTGGGCAGATACTGACTGGTGTCGTTGCGGAGCAGGGGGATGAAACCCCTGGTCAGCGGTTGTGCGTTGCTGGTGATCAACCGGCTGGGCGTTGTGCCTGCTTCCACGGTGAGGCCATCACCGGGAGTCGCAATCAGGTCGTCACTCAGCGGTTGGGGGAACTGGTAGCGCCAGTAGGTGGCGCGGTTGATGAAGTTAATGAGGTATTCGGGTGACTGCAGAACCCCGTCGCCATCCAGTAATCGATAATCATCGGTGGTGGCTTCCAGTTCGATCAGGCCGAACAGGCGGCTGCTGGCAAGATCATTATCCAGATAGAAAAACCGTTCACTGTCTGCCAATGGCAACCCGTCGGCGTCGAAAAGCTGCAGACGGTAGCGGCCGGATTTGAGATCAGCCAGGTCGACGGTAATTTCGTTTTGTTCGCCGTCCCCATCGTAGGTTGCCTCTAACAGCATCTGTGTGTCGAGGTCGAATACCCGTAGTTTCAGGTAGTGCTGTGGATTGTCCAGGGCAATGGAGAAGTGGTTGGGGTAAAGCGGTAGCCAATCGTCGCGGCTGACGCCTTGCAGCAGAGGGCTGTACTGGCGTAACCAGTGAGCCGGGTTGGAAAAATTGCCGCTGGGATCGTCGATTTGTGACTCGTAGACGCTGCCGTTGTGGACAACATGATCTCCCGTGGCCACTTCACCTGCCGGGATTGGACCGCTCTCATAGACCTTATAGGGGGGGGAAGTCTGCCAGTCTTCGATGTCGAAAGTGTCACCGGCTTCGATCTTGCCGGGTGTGCTGAGCCGCTGCTGCGGATCGAGTGGGTCGTCAATCAGCAGGTCACCGGGCTGATACTGGATTGCTTCGCTGAATCCCTGCAGTGTCCGGCTCAGATGCAGACTGTTCTTTTCCGGGTTCTCCGCATCGTTTGAGAAGCGGTAGATCCCCCCCTGCAGTTTGTCGAGGGGCAGATTGGTGAAGTCGAGGAAATGGGGGTTTTTCAGCCGCAGGGAGAAACGCAGTTTGAAACCCGGTTCCAGTCCCACTGCGAAGACCGGCTCACCGCTGTCGGGATCCCGGTTGACCGGTGCGGCGACGAGAAAGCCGTCTTCGGTCTGGCGGTAGACCAGCCGGTAACGATTGATCAGCAGCCGACAGTCGGCGGTGGGTTGGATCTCCAGATCCTGATGGATGTCGGCCTGATCCTGGATCTTCTGCCGTGCATCCGCGCGGAGAGATTCAAAACACGCCTGGCCGCGATCGAAGTAGTAGCCGTGGCGAAAATGGACGGTGCAGAGCGGGCGATATTCGATGCCTACCGTCTCACTCATGGCCCTAGTTCCGCTGTCCGTGAATGAGGTCGATGGCCGTGATCGGTTGTGCCGGTTCTCCGCTGCTCTCCGCCTCCAGGCGCAGTAACCGTGCCTTGTACATCACGAACGGCACCTGCTTGCCGCCGAGGCTGCCCCACAGATCGTTGATCTCCTGAAAACTGAGGGTATGCAGATCGAGTTGAACATTGAACCCCTCGGGGAGCTGTTTTTCCGGTTGGTTATGGCGATGGAAATCGAAGCCGCGATGGGACTGGAAAAAAAGCAGGATCTGGGAGAGTCGTTCCAGCGCCAGATCATAGTGGGTCAGGTTGGCGCTGAAGAGCAGAAACATATTGAGGTGGACGGGGCGCTCCGCAAGCTCCTTTCGGCCGTTGTGCAGTTTATGTATCGGGCCGTTCTTCATGGTCTTCTCCTCTTCGAGGTTGACCAGACTGAGCACGACCTTGTCCTTGATAGAGGCTTCCGTGGGGAGACTGTCCTGATTTTCCAGTTGCGCGATATTACCCAGGGTGACGGGCTTGCTGCCAGCGTCACCGAGGTGAAGATTGAGTTGGGTAACCAACAATTCCAATGCGGTTTTAATCATCTTCCCTAGACTGTCTTTGCCCCTGGATCGGGGCTATTGTTCCAGCATCAGATCCGGTGCTGAATCTCCTCTCTCTCCTGTTTAGAGTAGACTACGAATCTGGTGAAGTAAATGATTGTCAGATCCCAGTGAAATCGTTGTGGATCAGGTCTTGAAATAGGGAAAATCGTCGCGTGGAAACAAGGCTGAAAAATCTGACTGAAGGTCTGGCTGCACTAGAGCAGTGGGTTCGCTACAGGCTGGCGGAGCTGCTGGGGCAGGGGCATAAGATTGAGGTGGAAGCGGTTCGATCCCGACTGGCCGGGCTTGAGCTGCTGCCGGGTCAACGCCTTCCGTTTGAGGAAAACCTGGCGCTGATCACGGTCTTGGCACCACACTTGCGGTCCGATTTTTTTGACCGGATCTTTGCTGAAGTCCTGCCGCAAAATGGTGATTATCCCTCTCTCGGAGGACTTCGTGGAACCCAGTTCCGGGGATTTATACCCACGGGAGAGACGTTGATGTTTCTACTGGCCGGGAGGGATCTGAAACAGCGTTTGTTTCTCAAGCAGCTGTTTGAAGAGACCCATCTGTTCAGCCGGGAGGGACTGCTCTATCTGGATCCGGCCCCGCCGGGTGAGCCGATCCTGAGTGGTCGTCTGAGTATGCCCAGTGAAATCGTCTCTCTGCTAACGAGCGGGGTGGCTGAGGGGCCCAGGTTCGGTATCGATTTTCCGGCCCAACACCTTACTACAGATCGAGAGTGGGATGAGCTGGTTCTGCGTCCGGCGACGCGGGATCAACTGGCGGAACTGCGCACCTGGTTGACCCACCGGAATCATCTGTTGAACGAGTGGGGCATGGGGCGGGTCTTTCGTCCCGGTTATCGGGCGCTGTTTCATGGGCCGCCGGGAACCGGCAAGACCTTCACCGCGACCCTGCTTGGCAAGGCGACCGGACGGGATCTGTTTCGTATCGATCTGTCGATGGTGATCTCCAAGTATATCGGTGAGACGGAAAAAAACCTGGAGAAGGTCTTCTCCCGCGCCGAGCATCGTGACTGGATCCTCTTTTTCGATGAGGCCGATGCCCTGTTCGGCAAGCGTACCGGGGTGCGGGACGCCCACGACCGGTATGCGAATCAGGAGGTCTCCTATCTGTTGCAGCGGATCGAGCAGTTTTCCGGGCTGGTGATTCTTGCCTCAAACCTGAAAAGCAACATCGACACCGCCTTTATGCGGCGCTTTCAGTCGGTGGTCCATTTTCCCACGCCGGGTCCGGAAGAGCGCTATCAGATCTGGCGGCGGCTGCTTCCGACCCAAGTCCGGTTGGAGCATGGATTGGATATGCGGGCGTTGTGCCGGCGCTATGAGCTGACCGGTTCCAATATCGCCAATATCATGCAGTATGCATTGCTGCAGACGCTCTCCCGTCAATCCGATGTTCTGCAAAAAACGGATCTGCTGGAGGCTATCGAGCGGGAGTATCAGAAGGAGGGGCGTTCTTTATAGTCGTGTAGGGTGCGGCGAGAGCCGCAGACCGCATGGTGCCATGAAAGGCAGCGCCCTGGGGGCGCTGCCAAACAGTGCTAAGTCCGACAGTCTAGGTTATTGTCGCAAAGCCAATCGCAACCAGTGTCAGTAGAGTTAACCCAAAGAAGATCAGGATCGCGCCAATAATATTGGAGCCTCTCTGCATCCCCTTCGAAGGCTTGTTCACCAGATACTTCTCCAGCTCTCCACTCGCTTCCAGACGTTCGTATTCCCGCTTATGCTCATGCTTGAACTCATCAAGTGGCACGGCCCCGGTGAAAATGGAGGTGCTCATTGGGAACTTGTCCGGGCGGAAGTGGGCATTGAAGAAATGCACCGAGAACAGGAATATGGTGGCCAACAGGGCCTCTTCCGCATGGATGATTGTCGCAATATTGAAGACAAAACCCGGCAAGATAATAGCTGTTTTGGTTGGCAAAAAGAGCATCAGGCCACTCAAGCCGATAACTGCTGCGCCCCAGAAGGGTGCCCAGTAATCAAACTTCTGCCAGTAGGACCAGCGGTCGAAGCTGGGCCGTTCCGCCTTGCCGAAGAACCAGCGGAACATCGCTTTCAGATCGTCCCAGTCCTGCCAGTTGGGAATCATCGATGTGGGTCCGAACCAGCGGAACGTCTTGCGCTCGGCGATGAAGATGGTGTAGCTGGCGATGGCGACGTGCACCAGGAATACCGTCAACCAGATGGTTGCCGCCGTACGGTGAATGATGGCCTCAATCTGTGGCCCACCCAGCAGCCCGATTACGAATGGCGCCCAATCGGTATGGGAGAAGAGCAGGGTGGAGCCGGTCAATACCAGTGTCATGGTGCTCATGGCGAACAGCAGGTGGATGATGCGCCAGGCAACACTGAAACGGCGGAAATAGACCGTCTCTTCTCTCGCGGGGGGTATGTATCCCTTGCCCTGCTGGCGATCACGAAACTCCCTGTAGAACCAGAACAGGACATGGGTCCAGAAGAACAGGAACACGACGATTATCAGCGCCTCCATGAATTTTGCGGTTATCCAGATGCCGGGATAACGCTCGAAATCATCGGCATTACCATGGGCATGGAAGCCCAGGAATCCTTCAGGGGCATCCTCATGGCACTGCTGGCAGGTCTCCAGACGATTATCGAGATGTATGCTGGAGGCCGGGTCATCGACCTTTTTCAGCTCATGACCACCATGACAATCGTAACATTTCGCGGTATTGGTATAACCCAGTCGGTTGACCTGGCCATGGTAGGAAGAGAGATAGGTCTTCAATGAATCCTCATGACAGCTACCACAGTTCTGAGTGATGGTCAGCTTCATTGAATCGGCTTCCGGTGATTCAATGTTGTGAGTGGTATGACAGTCTGAGCAGACAGCGGCATCACTGTTCTTTTTCTCCATCACTTCCTGGCCGTGGATGGATGTCAGGTAGGCCTGTTTCTGCTCCTCATGACACTTGCCGCACACCTCAGGATTCTGCAGACGATGTTCAGCCCGCTGCTCACTGCCCAAGGTGCCGATGTTGTGGGGTTCATGACAGTCGTGACAAGCGGCATTGGTTCTGGACTGATCGGCAAGACTGGGGCGGGCATGCACCGAGTGCATGTAGCTGTCGACCTGCTCCAAAACCACCTTCAGGCGCTTGTACTTCGGGTCGGGGCTGTCTTTCTGCTCTTCCAAATTTTCCTGGTGGCACTGCGCACAACCGACGGTAATGGGCAACCTTTCGTCATGTTCCCCTTTTTTCAGGGTGACGTTGGTATGACAGCCGACACAGTATTGTTTCCCATGGACGCTATTCTCGAACTTGTCCGGGTCAACGTAGATGAATTTCGTCGTGCCATCTTCATACTCCCAGATCTGCTCATCTTCATCATCATCGGCATGGCACTTGGTGCATTTTTTGTTTGGAGTGAGTGGCTTGCCTGCTTTTTCAGATGTAGGCGTCGAAGCCTGTTCCATTGCAGCAAAAGCAGTAAAGGCAGAGCACTGCGCACAACCGACGGTATGGGCAACCTTTCGTCATGTTCCTTTTCAGGGTGACGTTGGTATGACAGCCGACTGCAATGTTTCCCATGGACGCTATTCTCGAACTGTCCGGGTCAACGTGAATGTAATTTCGTCGTGCCATCTTCGCCTCCCAAAGATCTGCTCATCTTCATCATCATCGGCATGGCGCGGGTGCATTTTTTGTTTTAGGTAGGTGGCTTGCCTGCTTTTCAGATGTAGGCGTCGAAGCCTGTTCCATTGCAGCAAAAGCAGTAAAGGCAGATAGCCCAAGCAGGGCTGCCAACATCACTGACCAGACCTTGTTTATTCTCCTCATCATCTCCCCCGGCGCCCCTTCTGATTTAGATTGATCTGCCACCAAACGAAGCCTCTGACCCGGTTGCTCACGGGCACTGCAGGAGGCTGTCTGAATTGCTCCCGGCAAACGACGAGTCTGGCCGGGTGCGGATAAATCCTAATGCTGCAGGGAATATCCACTCTATTTTTATGTTTGCGTATTCTTCTCTACAATACAGGCAAGGTCAACAGGTTCGGAGATGTTTGCTCTGTGTGGCTTCTCCGCATAGCATTGTATACAGTTGGGCGGTTTGGAATGGCAGGGCGCGAATCCAGTCTCATCCTTGTAGAGCCTGGTCTTGTTGACACTGGTCATGATTGGATATATAAGCAGCATGTGCTGGGCTGTCGGAGCCCTGTAGATATGGTAACTGCTTGGCGCTGCTGAAGTAGTCCTGAATCAGTATTACTAATGTACAAAGATATAATTCGCTATGATCTATTCATTATCTTCAATCGCTAATATAGCAAAATCAGCGTTTCATCTTTTGCTGGTGTTCAGTTTGAGTCTGGCTTTCCTTGCTTCCGGCGTTGCCAGTGCTGAACCAGAGGTAAAAAAAGTTGATGAGGTAGTTCAAAAAGCCCTTGATGCGACACCTGATCTTGAAAAAGGCAAAAGGCTGTACCATATCTGTGCGGTTTGCCACACGCCAGAGGGCTGGGGGTCACCATCTGGATATTTTCCGCAAATTGCCGGACAACATCAAAGCGTGATACTCAAACAGCTTGCTGATATCCATAAGGGTAATCGTGATAATCCCACCATGATGCCTTTTACAAACCCCCTGTTTGCCAAAGGCACACAGGCGTTGGCTGATATCTCAGCCTATATTGAGCAGTTGCCGATGGTTCCCAATAACAGCATTGGCTTCGGTATGCGGCTTGAAGAAGGCAAGGAGCTATATATTGAATACTGCAAAAAGTGTCACGGGGACAATGGTGAAGGTGATGCAAAAGAGTTTTATCCGCGTATTCATGGGCAGCATTTCAAGTATCTGCTACGGCAATTACAATGGGTGAAAATCGGCAAGCGCAGAAATGCAGATGAAAAAATGGTGGAACAATTTAAAATCTTTAGTCACTCTGATCTGGCAGCAATTGCCGATTATGTCTCCCGCCTGACACCAGATAAGGAATTACTTGCCGATCATCTGGATTGGAGAAACCCGGATTTCAGAACTGGTTTTAGAACAGCACCCAAGGCGAAGCAAGAACAATGACACATGGCAGTACAATATTCAGAGGCATTAGCATGCTAAACCAGACAAAACTGTTAACCGCACTTATTTTATATCTCTTCATATGCTCTACAGCATGGGCTGACAGCATGCTGGATCAGCAACTTCGTGATGTTGCGTCAGGAGGGACAGCAGAACAGCTCAGCTCGTTGATCAGAAAAGGCGCAAATATCGATGCACCGGGTAAATATGGCAAGAGACCCCTTATGTTTGCCGCGGAATCCGGTAATACAGATATTGTGGCAACCCTGCTTTCTCATGGCGCAGAAGTCAACGCCAGAACCAAATCAGGTTCGACGGCACTTATATTTGCCGCTGAAAATGGTCATCCACAGATAACCGCACTGCTGATCGAGTTAGGTGCTAACGTACATGATCGCAACCGGTCGGGATCCAACTCACTGATGATTGCAGCGAAAAAGGGGGACGACATCATCGTTGCCCAACTGCTGGAATTTGGAGCAGATGTTCGTTCATCTGACCGAAAAGGCGATTCAGCCTTGATGCACGCGATAAACGCGGGGCACACTGAGGTCGTTAAAACCCTGTTTAGATATAGTCGACTAGTTACCCCCTGTGTACCTAATAATGCGGGTCTTACGCCACTGATGGTTGCAATTAACAAACGACAGAAAGAAAGCATAGAAATACTGCTGCCCAGAATCAAAAATATCAATTTTCAGGATAACTTTGGCGCTGGCACCCTTCACTATGCTGCTGAAAGAGATAATCTTGATGTCGTAAAATATCTTGTTGAGCGCCGTGCCAAGGTCAATTTGCAGGATGCGGACTTCTCTACGCCCCTTATCTATGCGGTAAAAGCAGGTAATACTGAAATTGTTTCGTACCTATTAGCCAATGGTGCCGATAAAACACTAAAAAATGATATGGGTAAAACCGCCCAACAGATTGCTGAAGAAAAAAACAACCAAGCCATTATGACTTTGTTTCACTAGCAGTTTGTCCGGGAAAGTAAAAGAGAAAAAGTGGACAGTGTCGAAAGAAGAGGGGGGCTATAACGCCTGTTTGAGAAACCTGTCAAGCTGATTGGCGAATGCCTGCCGGTCACCGTGGTTGAATGACGGCGGGCCGCCGGTATCGACGCCACTGCCGCGCAGCTCATCCATGAAATTGCGCATGCTCAGCCGCTGTTTGATGTTGCTTTCAGTATAGCGTTCTCCCCTGGGATTGATCGCATTGCCGCCTTTCTCAATGATCTCGGCTGCCAGAGGAATGTCGGCTGTGATCACCAGGTCTCCCGGCAGCAGACGCTTGACGATCTCGTTGTCAGCCACGTCGAATCCCGATCCGACCCGGATGGTCTTGATATAACGGGACGGCGGCGTACTGAGTGGCTGGTTGGCCACCAGGATCAGCGGTATCTGCACCCGCTCGGCGGCCCGATAGAGGATCTCCTTGATGACCTTCGGGCAGGCGTCAGCATCGACCCAGATCTGCATGGCGTGGCTCAGTTGACCCCTTTTCCCTGAAGGTGAGAGGTGTACTGTTTGTCAGTGCCGTTGATGTGGTTGATCAGCCAGCCCTGGAGATACTGGGCGACACCTTCCAGTGCTTCATGTCCCCGTACCTGGTAGTCCTCCACGAAACGCTCCACTTCGGCAATCATTGCGACATGCTGATCCTTATGGGCGGCGAAGTCCGGATAGTTGTTCTCCTGCAGCAGCTTCTCTTCATGTTCGAAGTGATATTTGGTGTAGTCCACCAGCTCTTCCAATGCCTTGCGCTCGAACTCTTCGCCGGTGTGGTACTCATACGCTGTCTGGAATTTGTTCAAAAGCTCGATCAGTTTCTTGTGGTCATCGTCCAGTTGAGCGATGCCTACGCTGTAGGAATCTTTCCACACCAGTTGGTCCGAGCGAACCTTCCAGTTATAGATGAAGGGGATCAGAATCACCATGCCGATCAATATCCATGCAACCGGGTTGTAGAGTCCAAACAGGAATCCCAGTCCTGCGGCAACCACCAGGAGACCGATGGTGGCGACTAACAGCAGTGTTTTTAATTTTTTCATGCCTTAATTTCCAGCGTGATCGATTGTTTTTCGTGAAATCAGCATACATTCTAGGCCACTTTGGGATATTTCAGAAACCCATCTGAAATGATGGCGGGTAAATTTGGCAGGTTCTCCTTTGGAAAAAGCTGTTCTCAACTTGGGGGAGGGGAAAGCAAGTGGCCAATGGTTTGCAAAAAAACACGGTTTTTTTATTGACGCAGGTCAATAAGAATTGGGATTGGGGTCCCTTGTGTTGTCTGACAAATATCAGAAATCTTCGAATTGAAGATCTGCAGATTGAGTTGTAGTGATTGAATTAAACATTGCTAATATACTGAGGTGCGGTGATTTTTATAGGAATAGGCTGGGGATTTTCCGTGAGCGGTTCACTTTTTTTCACGTTTGAAAATCTGATTGCCACCCAGCAAAAAAAAACGCGTTTGATTCATGTCAAAGAGTGATATTCCTCCTCGGCGTTATCGATATGACTAAACTACACGAAAGTACGGTTTGCCAAAATCTTCATGATCGATGGCGCTTGATGGAGACTTAACTAAATGAAAACCACATTTACACTTTCAATGTGGGCTTTGCCTTGGTGTCGTTACATCCGTTTGCAGTAAAACGCTGCAAAGCGGCATAAACCATGCATCTGTTGGATTTTGAAAAAGGAAATCAATCTATTTCAGCATTGCGCTGGCTCACCATGGCACTCTACGTAAAGGCGCCACAGGTAGAATCTAGGGCGAAAACACCATGAAACGGGTCAGAATCGG
>NZ_JAAVSH020000001.1:534906-677118 GCF_011947365.2 endosymbiont of Lamellibrachia barhami | reverse complement strand
TTCATGTCCCCGTACCTGGTAGTCCTCCACGAAACGCTCCACTTCGGCAATCATTGCGACATGCTGATCCTTATGGGCGGCGAAGTCCGGATAGTTGTTCTCCTGCAGCAGCTTCTCTTCATGTTCGAAGTGATATTTGGTGTAGTCCACCAGCTCTTCCAATGCCTTGCGCTCGAACTCTTCGCCGGTGTGATACTCATACGCTGTCTGGAATTTGTTCAAAAGCTCGATCAGTTTCTTGTGGTCATCATCCAGTTGGGCGATGCCAACGCTGTAGGAATCTTTCCACACCAGCTGGTCCGAGCGAACCTTCCAGTTATAGATGAAGGGGATCAGAATCACCATGCCGATCAATATCCATGCAACCGGATTGTTAAATCCAAACAGAAATCCCAGTCCTGCAGCAACAATCAGGAGACCGATGATGGCGACAAGCAGCAGTGTTTTTAATTTTTTCATGCCTTAATTTCCAGCGTGATCGATTGTTTTTTGTGAAATCAGCCTACATTCTAGGCCACTTTGGGATATTTCAAAAACCCATCTGAAATGATGGCGGGTAAATTTGGCAGGTTCTCCTTTGGAAAAAGCTGTTCTCAACCTGGGGAGGGGAAAGCAAGTGGCCAATGGTTTGCAAAAAAACACGGGTTTTTATTGACGCAGGTCAATAAGAATTGGGATTGGGGTTTCTTGCATTGTCTGACAAATATCAGAAATTTGCGAATTGAAGATCGGCAGATTGAGTTGTTGCGGTTGAATTAATCATTGCTAATATACTGAGGTGCGGTGATTTTTATAGGAATAGGCTTGGGATTTTCCGCGAGTGGTTCACTTTTTTTTACGTTTGAAAATCTGATTGCCACCCAGCAATAAAAAACGCGTTTGATTCATGTCAAAGAGTGATATTCCTCCCCGGCGTTATCGTCTGCACGTGACTAAACCCACGAAAGTACGGGGTTTTGCCAAAATCTTCATAATCGATGGCCTTGATGGAGACTTAACTAAATGAAGAAAACCACATTTACACTTTCAGCCTTGGGCTTTGCCCTTGGTGTCGTTACGTCAGGTTTTGCAGTAAACGCTACTGCGGCGGCGCCGACCATGTCGGAAGCAGACTTTGAAAAAGGGAAATCAATCTATTTCCAGCGTTGCGCCGGCTGCCATGGCACTCTGCGTAAAGGCGCCACAGGTAAGAATCTAGAACCCGAAAACACCATGAAGCTGGGTCAGAATCGTCTCGAAAAGATTATCACCTATGGTACAGAGGGTGGTATGAACAACTTCGACGATATTCTGTCGAAGGGAGAGATCAGCCTGATTTCCAAGTACATTCAGCAGGAGGCACCGATTCCACCGGAGATGTCTTTGGCATTGATGAAGGAGCGTCACAAGGTTTATGTAGAGCCTAAGGACTATCCTACCAAGCCGATGCACGGTCGTAACTGGGAGAACTTCTTCCTGGTCATCGAGCGTGATGTAGGCAAGATTGCAATCATCGATGGTGACACAAAAGAGGTGTTCGCCCACATCAGCACCGGTTACGCCGTGCATGTGTTGAAAGCGGTTGAGCATCACCAGACTCTGCATGCCAAAGACCTTGGGCGATTCTGGTACATCATGGGTCGTGACGGCATGATGACCAAGGTTGACCTCTGGGCCATGCCTGACAAGATGAAGGTGGCTCAGGTGCAGGTCGCTTATGATGCCCGTGACGTCGCGGTCTCCGGTGACGGCAAGTACGTTATCGGTGGTGGTTACTGGCCGCCTCACTTCGTTATCCTCGACGCCAAGACAATGGAGCCGCTGAAAGTCGTCTCTGCCCGTGGCGTGAATATTGATGGCGAGTATGTCAACGAGTCTCGTGTCGCAGCGGTATATGACACTCCGATGGCGCCTACCTGGTTGGTCTCCATGAAGGAGCTGGGTCAGATGTGGCAGGTTGATTACACTGACATCGACAACCTGAAGATGACCAAGATAGACTCTGCCAAGTACCTTCACGACGGTTTCTACGATCCTACCGGTCGCTACTTCCAGATTGCTGCCAACGCTTCCGATAAAATGGTGGTCATTGACACCAAGACCCAGAAGCTGGAAGCGATGATCGATGTGGATAAGAAACCTCATCCTGGTCCTGGCGCCAACTGGATCGATTCCAAGTGTGGTCCTGTCGGCGGTACTACCCATCTGGGTGTTGGCAAGGTCACCGTCTGGGGCAACGATCCAAAGGGCCGCCCGGATATGGCATGGAAGATCTGCTACGAAGTCGAAACCGATGGTCCCGGCGTATTCATTCGCACCCATCCCAAGTCTGACTACTTTTGGGCTGACCAGACCAAGACCCCTGAGCCTGAGGTTCAGCAGTCGATTCAGGTCATCTCCAAGAAGACCCGCGAGATCGTCAAGACCATTCGTCTGACCGAGGTTGAAGGCTATGCAGCCGTTCATATCGAGTTCAACGCAGATGGTTCTGAGGTCTGGACCTCTGTCTGGAATCGCAAGGACAGCAAGAAGCCCAACGGTCAGATCATCATCTTCGATGCCAAGACCCTCAAAGAGAAGGCACGTATCAAGGGCCTCTACGCACCGACCGGTAAGTTCAACGTCTACAACCGCGTTAACCACGTAACCTGATCAGGGTTGCATAACTTCGGGTAACACCGAAAGCGGGCATGGATAGCCTCCATGCCCGCGTTTTTTCGCCTTTTTTCTCCTCGTGTAAACGGTAAGCAAATGGCAGACCAGTTCAAAAAACCCAGCCTGGCATCACGGCGATTCATTCTTGGTACAACTGTGGGTGGCGCACTGCTGTTTTTTATCGGTGGCATCATCTTTTGGGGTGGCTTTAACACCGCAATGGAGGCGACCAACACCCTCGAGTTCTGCATCAGCTGCCACGAGATGGAGGAGAATGTCTACGAGGAGTACAAACCAAGTATTCACTATTCCAATCGCACCGGCGTCAGGGCGGCCTGTTCTGACTGCCATGTTCCCGATCCTTGGGTACACAAGATGGCGAGGAAGATACAGGCCAGTAACGAGATCTACCATAAAATTTTGGGGACCGTGGATACCCCTGAGAAGTTCGATGAGCACCGCCTGACCATGGCGAAGCGGGTCTGGGATACGATGAAGAGCACCGACTCCCGCGAGTGCCGCAACTGTCACAATTTCGAATCCATGAACCCGGAGTTCCAGAAACCCCGGGCGAGAAAACAACATCTGAATGCCTTCAAAACCGGCCAGACCTGTATCGACTGCCACAAGGGCATTGCTCACAAGCCTGTGCGTGATCTGCTCTCCGATGAGGAACTGGAGGCGCTGGAGGCGCCAGAGCCCTCGTTTATCCGGAAAGTGCCCGAGATGTTTCTCGAAGGTTTGAAACGGGTAGAGGCCAAAGAGGCTGCAGAGGCTGAAGCGGAGCAGGCCGCGGCGAAGAAGGCCCGCGAGATCAAGATTGCAGCCAAGAAGGCCGAAAAGGCACGTCTGGATAAAGCCGTTGCCGACGCTTTGGCTGCCTACAAATCTCAGCTGGCGGGTGAGGCGACTGCAGCCACGATGGCGGCAGGTCCGGTTGCAGATTTCGGTATCGACTGGAGCGACGTGCCGATGCGCAATATCACCATTTTCTATCCGGGACAGACCTCCATGGAGTGGATGTTGACCGGTAAGGATCATGGCGGCGCCCTTCCCTTTATCAAGGCTGGAGATCGTTGCACTGCCTGTCACGACAAAGAGACCGCTGCCATGGGCGAGAAGATGGTCACTGGTCAGAAGGCCGAGAAGACCCCTATCCCCGGCAAGCGCGGCAGCATTCCCGTGAATGTGCAGGCTGCCCATGATAGCGAGAATCTCTACCTGCGCTTTGAGTGGGAAGATACAGACCATGTGCCGGTGCCGTTTGTCGAAGGCGGCAAGATGGATCCTGAAAATCCCATGAAACTGGCCGTCATGTTTGCCACCGACAAGGTGAAGTATGCCGACCGTTCGGGCTGCTGGGGTACCTGCCATCACGACGCTCGCTCCATGCCGCATAGCCCCGATGCCGACACGGCCAACAGCAGTCCGGTTGCACAGGAACTTGACCTGTCTCAGGGGCTGACCAAGTATATTGAAGAGAGCCGTACCAAGGTCGAAGTCAAAGGGCGTCGCGGCAAGAAACGTGGCGGCTGGGACAAGCTGAAGAGTGGGGATGAGCTGAAAGCGGAGATGGATGCCCATAAGTTCATGGATCTGCTGCGCTACAAATCCGGCAAAGGCGAGACCGAGGATGGAGATATCCTGGCGCAACGTCTGATGAGTGGTGGTCAGGGCTTCGAGGTGGATGCCCGCAAGGAGGGCAATACTTGGATCGTTGTCATGAAGCGCAAGCTTAAATCCGACAAACCCGGTGATCTGAGTCTGGCTCTGGATCAGGTCTACAACCTGGGTTTTGCCATCCACGACGACTATACCAATGCCCGTTTTCACCACGTCTCCTTGGGTTACCGGATCGGTTTCGATAATGAATCGCCCGATGTAGAGATCAATGCGGTGAAACGTGAGGCGGCGGCTGCTGCAACATCCCAAGTGGGTGGAGCGGCAACCGGCGGCGCGGTTATCGATGCCCATATTGACTGGTCAAAGGCGGCAGGCCGTGAGATCACAATCTTCTATCCGGGTCAGACCTCCATGGAGTGGATGCTGACCGGCAAGGATCATGGCGGCGCCCTTCCCTTTATCAAGGCTGGAGATCGTTGCACTGCCTGTCACGACAAAGAGACCGCCGCCATGGGCGAAAAGATGGTCACCGGCCAGAAGGCTGAAAAGACCCCTATTCCCGGCAAGCGTGGCAGCATCCCGGTCAGCGTCGAGTCGACCCACGATGGAGAGAACCTCTATCTTCGCTTCAGCTGGGAGGATTCCGAGCATGTGCCTGTACCCTTTGTGGAGGGCGGCAAGATGGATCCGGGTAACTCGATGAAGCTGGCGCTGATGTTTGCCACCGATAAGGTCAAGTATGCTGACCGGTCTGGCTGCTGGGGTACCTGCCATCACGATCTCCGTTCTATGCCCCACACCCCGGATGCCGAGACCGCAAACGGCAGCCTGGTAGCTCAGCAGCTCGATCTTTCACAGGGTCTGACCAAGTACATCGAGGAGAGCCGTACTAAGATTGAGGTCAAGGGGCGTCGTGGCAAGAAGCGCGGTGGCTGGAACAAGCTGAAGAGCGCGGATGAACTGCAGGCGGAGATGGACGCCCACAAGTATATGGAGCTGGTGCGCTACAGATCCGGCAAGGGCGAGGTCGAGGATGGCCACATTCTGGAGCAGCGCGCCATGAGCGGCGGCGAGGCGGCAGAGATGACCGCTTCGTTGGAGGGTGGCATCTGGACCCTGGTGATGAAGCGTAAACTTGAGACCGGCAAGCCGGGTGATCTGCCGCTGGCGAAAGATAAGGTCTACAATTTTGGTTTCGCCATCCATGATGACTACAGCAACGCCAGATTCCACCACGTCTCCCTGGGTTACAAACTGGGATTTGATAACGATAAGGCAGAGATCAACGCCACTGCACAGTGATGAAGAGCAAGACGACCAATTTGATAAACATTCGTCGGAGCCTGTTGGTTCTGGTTTTCGCCCTATCTGCCTCGTCACTGTCGGCGGGGGGGTCGCAGACGCCGGTCGCTGAGATAGACATCATCAAATTTAAATTTGAGCCCCAGGAGATCACCATCAAGGCCGGGCAGCGGCTGCGCTGGATCAACCGGGAGAAGCGGCAGTACCACAGTGTCTGGTTTGAACAGGCGGGGGATCCAGAGCCTGATTATCTGTTTCCCGATGATACCTATGAACGCAGCTTCGATCAGGTCGGAAGTTTTCCCTATCGCTGTGGTCCACATCCCAAAATGACGGGTGTGGTACACGTCGAATAGGGAGGTTGACGGAAGTCAAAGCCACTCCCGAAACCCAGGTGATATCTTACTATTTAAGTAATGTCTTATTTATGGGTCTTTAAAGAAGAAATCGTGGCCTGCAAAGCTGCTGTTCACGATTTGCTCAGGACTCCTTGAAGTGAAGTATTAACCTGATGAAACCTTTTTTCACCCTGCTGTTGGCCATGTCTGTTGTTATGACAGCTACTGCCGTGCAGGCGGAAATCGTCTCCCCGCGTCAGGCTGAATTGCTCTATCTGTTGAAACATGACTGCGGCTCCTGCCATGGTATGCGGTTGAAAGGGGGGCTGGGTCCTGCTCTGACACCGAAGCGCCTGCAGCCCTGGCAAGCGGAGCAGTTGGCGGTCACCATCCTGCACGGTCGCCCAGGCACGCCGATGCCGCCCTGGCGTCCATTTTTCACCGACAGTGAAGCCCTATGGCTGGCGCAACAACTGAAACAGGGTGTCAAGCGGTGATGAAATCTCTCTCTATTCTGTTTTTTACGGTGTTTCTGTTGCCCGGTATCGCCCTATCCGATTGTCTGATCCGTGGCACCGGCGATATGGGCGTTATCGTCGAGCGAGCGGCAGGTAGCCTGAAAGTTGTGGACACCACCCACCACAACACGTTATTTCAGGTCGAGGGGCTGGGTGACCTCTCCCACGCCTCTGTCGTCTACTCCCGTGATGAGCGTTACGCCTATGTGTTCGGCCGTGACGGTGGACTCACCAAGGTGGATATCCTCTGTGGCAAGATCGTCAAGCGCATCATCCAGGGTGGCAACAGCATCGGCGGCGCTATCTCCCAGGATGGCAGCCTGATCGCAGTCTCCAACTACAAACCCGGTGGTGTGAAGATCTTCTCTGCCGATGACCTCTCCCTGATCGCCGACATTCCCGCGACTACCATCACTGACCGGGAGGGCAACAGGAAGGGATCCAAAACAGTGGGGTTGGTGGACGCGCCGGATCAGCGCTTCGTGGTCAGCCTCTACGATTCCGGCGAGAGCTGGATTATCGATATGAGCGATCCGGCCAAACCGGCTGTTCAGCGCTTCGAAAATATCGGCAGCCTGCCCTATGACGGGCTGATTACGCCGAATGGGCGCTACTATATTGCCGGCCTCTTCGGACAGGACGGTCTGTCGCTGCTCGATCTATGGCATCCGGAGAAGGGAACCCGCCTGATCCTCGATGACTACGGCCGTGGCCAGAAAAAACTACCGGTTTACAAGATGCCGCATCTCGAAGGCTGGGCGATGGCGGATGACCGCGCCTTTCTGCCGGCAGTGGGGCGGCACGCGGTGTTGGTTGTCGATAGTAAAAACTGGAAAGAGATCAAGCAGATTCCGGTACATGGTCAGCCGGTGTTTGTCATGGCTCGTCCGGATGGTCGTCAGATCTGGGTCAACTTCGCTTTTCCCCACAACGACACCATTCAGGTCATCGATACCGAAACCCTCGAAATCATCAATACCCTGAAGCCCGGCAAGGGTACGCTGCACATGGAATTCAGCCCCCGTGGCGAATCTGTCTGGATCTCGGTTCGCGACAAAGACGAGGTGCAGATCTACGATACCCGCACCCAGGAACTGACCCATCGGCTGCCGGTGGATAAGCCCAGCGGCATCTTTTTTACCTCCCGTGCCCACCAGACAGGATTGTGACATGGCTAACCCTGCATCGCTTTTCAGCCAGGCCCATCCACGTACGCTGAATCCAGGTAAGGTGGAGTTGAACGACTTGGAAAAGAGACTGCTCAACGAATATCAACATGGGCTGCCGCTCTCACCGACTCCGTATGCGGATATGGCAGCGAAGATCGGCACCAGTGAGGCGTTGGTCTTGAAGATTCTGCAGCGCTTGCAGGATGCGGGGGTCATCAGTCGAGTCGGCCCGGTATTCAAGCCCAAGAAGATCGGTGCCAGCACCCTGGCGGCGATGGCCGTTCCAGAAGAGCGGCTCGAAGCGGTTGCCGCAAAGGTCAGCGCCTACCCCGAAGTGAATCACAATTATGAACGTGAGGATGAGCATAATCTTTGGTTTGTGGTAACCGCGCCCTCGGAAGCACACCTGGCGGCAGTACTGGCCAGGATGGAGTCTGAGACAGGGTTCCCCATTCTCAATCTGCCATTAAGAAAAGAGTTCCACATCAATCTGGGGTTTCCTCTGTGGTGCTGAATGACGCGGATCGTAGCCTGGTTGCCGAAATACAGGGCGGGCTGCCGCTCTCAAGTCACCCCTATGCCGAGGTGGGTGAGCGTATCGGTATGGAGGAGCGGGAGGTCATTGAGCGCATTACCCGGTTGCAGGATGAAGGTATCATCAAGCGCCTGGGTATCGTGGTGCGTCACCATGAGTTGGGTTATACCGCCAACGCGATGGTGGTCTGGGATGTACCTGATGAACAATTGGATGAGGTCGGAGGGAAGCTTGGTGGTGAGTCCTGTGTCACTCTCTGTTATCAGCGTCCACGGCGTCTGCCCGAGTGGCCCTACAACCTCTTCAGTATGATCCACGGCAAGGATCGTCAGCGGGTACTCAACTACATCGACGCGATTATTGAATCATGTGGCCTCGAGGGCATTCCCCACAAGGTGTTGTTCAGTGGGCGTCGCTTTAAGCAGCGTGGTGCACGTTATCAATGATGGATAGTGTCGACCGCGCTATCATCAATCGTCTGCAGGGGGGCTTCCCAGTCTCCGATCATCCCTACCGGGAGGCGGCGGATCATCTCGGTATCAGCGAGGCGGAACTGATCCAGCGTCTGGAGCAGATGCTGGAGAAGAGACAGCTCTCCCGCTTTGGCCCACTCTACAATGCGGAACGTCTGGGTGGCGGACTCAGTCTTTGTGCCATGAGTATTCCTGAAGAGGATTTCGAGCGTGTGGCCGAACAGGTCAATGCGTTTTCCGAGGTCGCCCACAACTACGCGCGAGACCACCGCTTGAATATGTGGTTCGTGCTGGCGACAGAGACCCCGGCGCGCATCGAGTCGGTGCTTGTTGAGATTGAGGATGTGACAGGATATCAAGTCTACAATATGCCGAAAAAAGAGGAGTTCTTTGTCGGCCTGAAATTCGAGGTTTGAAATTCGTTTTATGCCACGGATACGCTAGTTTGAATGGAGGGGTCGGAGTCAATCCGTCCGCGCCATGTTTTTTTACGTTACCATGGTTGCACGGATTGACTCCGACCCCTGAAGTACACGCTATAGATAATTAAGAGGCTCCACTTTTGAAGACACGAAAACCTGCCCAGAGGCTATCTCTGATAGTGGCATATATCTGTTACGTTGCTGCGGTCATTACACTGTGTGCCGCCGGTTATCGGGCCTACGCGGTTGGTACGGACAATCCCATATTCGCCAGTTTGGTGGCTTCGGTATTCTTTTTTGTTAGCTGTGGCATCGTGCTGCAGGTGATCGGTAGCGTCAGTCTTCCGGATCTCAAGATAGATCCCAAAGGGTCGGAGTAGCCCTGGATCTGAGAGAGATGATATTGGATAAGGGTGTAGCAACGCAGCCGCTGGATGACCTGGATCGTCGCATTGTGGTGGCGACCCAGGGTGGTTTGCCACTGGTGCCGGAACCCTATGAGCAGGTTGCCCAGGCGTTGGATAGCACCGCCGATGAGGTGATGCGGCGTATGCGCAGGATGCTTGAATCCGGCATCATCCGTCGTATTGGCGCCGTACCCAACCACTATACTCTCGGCTTCAAGGGCAATGGCATGACCGTTTGGGATGTGGCGGACGACAAGGTGCAGGAGTATGGCCGCAAGATAGGTGCGCTGGATTTTGTCAGCCATGCCTACCACCGCCCCCGTCATCTGCCTGAGTGGCACTACAATCTATTCGCCATGGTACATGGCAGAGACCGGGACGAGGTGATGGAGAAGACCCGCATCATCGTGGAACTTTTAGGTGAGGATAACCGGGGCCATGAGGTCCTGTTCAGCAGCCGGATATTGAAAAAAACCGGCATGAGAATTCCAGGTTAAAGGCAAAAGGAGGCCATGCCACCGGATAGGCCAAGCCTTGTAGCTTGGTGTTCCGTAGGTCGGTTCAAGCGCAGCGGAACCGGCAACCTTATCGCTCTGCCAAAGTCTGGATGCCCGATCTGCTACGCTTGATCTGGCCTACATGCTTGACACATGCTTTATGCAAAACTTCGATTTGCCAGCCTTTAGCCTTTTACCTAATTATTAAGAAGACTATGTTTAGAATCTCACAATTCATGCAGGAAATACTGGATCCCAAACCCTTGGGGCCAAAACGCAACCCACCGGGGCCGGTGGTGATCTGGAATCTTGTGCGGCGCTGCAACCTGATGTGTAAGCACTGCTACTCGATCTCTGCGGATACCGATTTCCCGAATGAGCTGAATACTGCCCAGGTCTTCGATGTGATGGACGATCTGAAGCAGTTCAAGGTGCCGGTTCTGATCCTCTCCGGTGGCGAACCGCTGCTACGGCCCGATATCTTTGAGATCGCTCACCACGCCAAGGCGATGGGTTTCTATACGGCCCTCTCCACCAACGGCACCCTGATCGATGAGCGGAACATCGATAAGATCGCCGAGGTGGGTTTCGACTATCTTGGCATCAGCATCGACGGCATCCGTGAGACCCACGACCAATTCCGCCGCAAGGAGGGAGCCTACGACGAGTCGATGCACGGTCTGCGTCTCTGCCGGGATGCAGGCATCAAAGTGGGGCTGCGTTTCACCATGACTCAGGACAATGCGGAGGAGTTGCCTCAACTGCTGGATCTGATGGTTGAGGAGCGCATTAACAAGTTCTATTTCTCCCACCTCAACTATGCGGGACGTGGTAACAAAAACCGTGAGGATGACGTCTTCCTCAACACCACCCGCTGGGCCATGGATCTGCTGTTCGATCACGCGCTGGAGGATGCGGCCAAGGGGCGAGGCACGGAGTTTGTCACCGGTAACAATGATGCGGACGGCGTCTATCTGCTCCATTGGACGGAACGGCTATTTCCCGAGCAGACTGAACACATCAAGGCGAAACTGATCCAGTGGGGTGGCAACAGCTCTGGTGTCAATATCGCCAACATCGATAATCAGGGTCGGGTCCATCCAGACACCATGTGGTGGAACTACGACTTGGGCAACGTCAAGGAACGGTCTTTCTCCGAGATCTGGATGGATACATCGGATCCCATCATGGCCGGTCTCAAGGCGAGTCCCCGCACAATCGGAGGGCGTTGTGGTGTCTGCCGCTATTTCGACATCTGCGGGGGCAATACCCGGGTGCGGGCGATGCAGCTCACCGGCGATGCCTGGAGTGAGGACCCCGCCTGTTATCTTACTGACGAAGAGATCGGTATCTCCTCCGCCACAGAAGATAAAACGCCGATAGATCAAGTGCTTACTGGATAGGTTGACCATGAAGATCCGTCCCCTGCTGCTGACCATTTTCTGCCTGTCTGGCCTTTTTAATGCGGCTCAGAGTGTCGCTGCGGTCGACGCTGCGGTGCTATATAAAACGCACTGTGCCGAGTGTCACGGCCCTGGCCGGCTTGGGATCATCGGGCCTGCATTGCTGCCGCAAAACCTGAAGCGGCTGCGCAGGAAGTCTGCCTTTCAAATGATCGAAAACAGCCGTCCGGCTGTACAGATGCCGCCCTTTAAGGAGAAGCTCAACGAGGCGGAGATAGCGTCGCTGGTGGAGCTGATCTATACCCCACTGAAGGTTATGCCCAAATGGGGTATGGATGAAATCAAAGGGAGCCAACTGGTCTACCACAAACCGGGAGAACTGCCGGGCAGCCCTAAATTCGAGGCGGATATCGACAACCTCTTCATGGTGGTTGAACTTGGGGATCACCACGCCACCCTGCTGAATGGCGATACTTTTGAACCGATTCACCGGCTTCCGACCCGCTTCGCCCTGCATGGTGGACCCAAGTGGGCCGAAGGCGGACGTTACATCTACTTCGCCTCCCGGGATGGCTGGATCAGCAAATTCGATGTCTTCAACCTGACCTATGCCGCTGAGGTGCGGACCGGCATCAATACCCGCAGCATTGCGGTCTCCCACGATGGACGATATGTGATTGCCGCCAACTACCTGCCCCATTCCCTGGTAGTGCTGGACGCCCGCGACCTTTCACCGCTGAAGGTGATCGATGTGGTGGACGCAACCGGCACCTCTTCAAGGGTCAGCGCGGTCTATACGGCGGATCCGCGGGAGAGTTTTATCGCCGCGCTGAAGGATATCCCCGAGGTTTGGGAGATTGGTTATATGGACGAGCCGCCGGCGGGTTTTTCCGGTTGGGTCCATGACTATCGCGAAGAGTCCGGGGATGCCCATAAAGAGGAACGCTTTCCGGTACGCCGCATCCAGGTGGAGGGTTATCTGGATGACTTCTTCCTCACCCAGGAGTATGACCGGGTGATCGGCACGTCACGGGGCTTGGATAAGGGGCTCGAAGGAAGTGCGGGGCAGGTTGTCGATCTCGACCTGAAGAGAGCCGTGGCTCAGGTGACACTGCCCGGCATGCCGCACCTGAGTTCCGCCATTACCTGGCAGTATCAGGGTAGAAACGTGCTGGCCACACCAAATATCGAAAAGCCAGAGGTCACCATTGTCGACACCGAAACCTGGGAGGTGATCAAACGGATTCCCACCCAGGGGCCAGGGTTCTTCATGCGCAGTCATGAGAAGAGTCCCTACGCTTGGGTCGATGTCTTCTTCGGTCCCAACAGGGACCTGATGCATGTGATCGACAAGCAGACTCTGGAGATAGTAAAGACGCTGAAACCGGCGCCCGGCAAGACCTCGGCCCATGTCGAGTTCACCAAGGATGGCCGCTATGCCCTGGTCAGCATCTGGGATCTCGATGGTGCGCTGGTGGTCTACGACGCCAAGACGCTTGAGGAGGTCAAGCGTCTGCCGATGAAAAAGCCTTCAGGTAAATACAACGTCCACAACAAACTGACCCGCTCCCGCGGAACCAGTCATTGATAGGACGTTACTCTTTTCGTGTGGGTATCTGCTCGGTGCGCTGAAAAAGGCCTAGTTTTTTGCCCGCCTCGGAGAGTCTGGCGGTTCCGTCGGCAGAGACCTGCAGGGTGAAAACGGGTTTTTGGGTCTCGTCATCCGCCGAGATGCAATCCATGTGAATGCTGTCTGCGGTTGTCCCACTCCAGAAACAGCGGAAGAGATGCGCTTCCCGGCCTGCTACAAAGAGCTCGGCCCGTCCCTCGAAAAGCACCTCGATCCTGGAGTAAGGCGACTCACTTCCCTCTGCGGGCAGCCAAATCCCTGAACCGGGATGTGCACTACAGCCGACCAAAAGTATGCTGGTGAGAAGGGTGAGGAATAGGCATTTGGTCTTTATAATCACAAGAGAGTGTCCTGATGCTAGTGGCAGGGCGGTATTATAACTCAAGTTTCAGCGTTCGCGGTGACGGTTTGCATACAGTGTGGCTTATCTAAATGTGACGACCGTAGGGTGCAACCTGCGCACCATGATTGCTTAAAAATAGAGGGATAACCAATTGGGCGAAGTAAACTGTCTCTACTGCGGTAAAAAGATAGCGGAAGATATTGCCGAGTGCCCTCATTGCGGCGCAGTCTCCCATTTTCAGAAAAAGGGCTATCGTGCCGGGGCGCGGAAAAATTTTGTTCTGCTTTTTATTGCATTGACCATTTTCTGTCTGTTTTTTATCTTCTGGTTGCCAAGATAGGTCCACGGGGTTTTTATGAATATCTTGTTAAGAAATTTTGTTCTACTGCTAGGTGCCGGTTGTCTCTGCATGGCCGCTGTAGCCGAGGAAGGTCAGCGCTATAAGTTACAGAAGATAGAGGATGGCGACACGCTGGTTGTAGAACTTGCTGGCGGTCCTGAGCGTATACAGCTGGCTGGAATCGACGCGCCGGAAGATACCCCTAATCCCAAGTTGCAACGAGACGCCCAGCGTACCGGTTTGAGTGAGGATGTTTTGTTGTCGATAGGCGATGTGTCGACCTCTCATCTCAAGCGTCTTGTGTCCCCGGGTCAACAGGTGATGTTGAGTGGAAATCTGAATCGGCGTGATAAATATGGGCGTATTTCGCTGGTGGTGATGGATGATCAGGGCAATAGTCTGAATGAGAAGATGGTGGCTGATGGTTATGCGGTGGTGCTCAATCGTTACCCGCTGGACAGTGCTTTTAGGGATCAATTGAAACAGAGGGAGAGTGAGGCAATTAAGCAGAAGCATGGCTTGTGGGGGGAGTATCGTGAGACAGCAATGCGTTGGTCGGGGCGGGGTGAATAGAGGGTCAGCCACTGACGACCTTCTAACTCAAGAGTCGGTGTTCAAGCCATCCTGAACAGATGAATGGCGAGGTTTGGTAGGGTACAACCTGCGCACCGGAATAAGCAGCAATCATGGTGCGCAGGTTGTACCCTGCATAAGTTAGACTTGAAGTGGAACTAATCCCCTTCTTTAATTACCCCGGGTTCATCTGCCTTCAGATAGGCCAACTCTTCATCCGACAGTTCAACGTCATCATAGCCGGTGATCATCGGTTTCACATGATCGATGAATGAGTGGCCTGTTGTGAGCAGATAGACGTGAGCGATGATGAATAGCAGGACCGCGATGGCCGCGATGGTATGGACCAGCGCAATGGGTCCAAGTCCTATCCAGCTGAAAAGCGCCTCCTGTCCAAAACTGATCAGCAGGTAGGCGATGCCGGATATCCAGATCGCAGGAAAGATCACGATCTTGACCATAAGATAGGTCAGCGCCTGAAGCGGATTGTGTTTACGCCGGTAGGTCTTGCGATAGGGGTGGTGCTCTCCTTTGAAAATGCCGAAGGCGTAAAAGCGGGCAACCTTGATGAAGTGCTCGGTGGTCGGGATATAGTGGCGCCACTGCCCTGTGGTAAAGAGCCAGAAGATGGCGAATGCCCAGAGCAGCAACAGCACAAGCGCGGCCCAGGTATGTACAGTGACGGCATCACCAAACTCGATCAGATTATAGACGCCATGTACTGCAAATCCAGTGAACAGCAGGGTGAAGATGAGCGCCATCTGGCTCCAGTGCCAGAGTCGTTCAAACCGCTTGAAGACCAGGATCTTATGCATTGTCATCAGACTTTCCTCCTGCGGGTGGCGATCATGCGCAGTGCGCCGTGTCCAAGTACCCCACCCAGGGTGCCGAGAACTGCCAACAAACCGATAAGATCGAGCATTTCATTCTTGCCTCTACCCGGCATATAGAAACCATCAAGATGATCGAGTCTGCCATCATGTGAATGACAGCTGGAACAACTCAGCGCATCGTCTTTGGGCGCCACCATGTGGTTGATGGGCCAGTAGGAGTAGGTTTCGACAAACCCCCATTCACCACTGTAAGGGATACCATTTTTCTTCATTCCGGCCTCTATTGCCTTGCCGAAATCATAGTTGCCCCAGAGTGCGTCTTCATCATTGCCCCATAGATGCATATAGGGCAGCGTGTTGTTGCCCTTGTCGTAGGGTTGTGTGGAGTGCATGCGTTTGAACGGGTAGATGCGTGAACCAGGGTCATCATGGGAGCCGGAAAAACTATTGATGTCGATCGGGCCTTTTGATGGATCAAATTGGGTGGTGATCGTGGTGTAGTTCATGGTGCCGTCAAACCAGGCATACATTGGCTCAAGGTCTTCAGCATAGGTGAATGTGCCCTTGATCGATTTGTAAGTGGCGCGGTGATGGCCGTCACCCTGGGTATACTCCTTCAGCTTAAAACCCTCACCATCTTTCAGTCTGCCCATGGTGCGCCAGTCCCAGTCGACCTCAGTGGCGACACCGCCCCGGGCAATAGCTGGAATGTGGCAGGTTTCGCAGGCAACTGTTTGAGTATGGCTGTTGAGCTTGATCCCCTGGACAGAGGTGATTGGATGTGGCGAAGCGCTGTGGCAGCTTTCGCATGAAGCAACATCGCGTGGCATGCCTGGTTTACCCGTGCCAGTCTCGTCGTTGACCAGCATCTCGTAGCGGCTACCTGCCCACTCATGACCTTCGCCCACGTGGCAGGTAACACATGAAAAGCCTTCGCCGGCTTCACTCATGTGCACATCGACGTCTTTGGGTGGGTCGAACAGTACAGATGAGAGGTCACCGTGTTTCACATTGTCACCGCCGCCGCCGTAGAAATGGCACTTGCCGCAGTTGTTGCGAGTCGGCATCTCAACGCTCTTGGCAACCGCCGCCCAGTCGATGGCTGGCTTGCCCTCAAACATGACGGAGCAGGCCTTGTTGCCTTTTGATGTGGGTGTTTTGTAGTAGGTGCCAGTGGATTCGTGGCAGACCAGGCAGTCGATATTGTCCTGGTTGGTGAAATCAAAATCCGGGCTGTCCATGTTATAACCGGCATGGCACTGGGCACACATGCCCTCATTGCCTCTGGCATTGGTACAGAAGTTATTGATCAACACACTCTTGCCAAGGTGCTGGCCTGTCTTCGGATGTTTGTAGTCCCAGGTCCAGTGTTTGTTTTTCATGAACTGATGGCCTGCCGTGTTGTGACACTCCAGGCAGGCTTTGGTCACTTCAGGGCCACTAAAAAACGGGCCTTGAAGCTCCTTCAGTTTTGCATGATCAGTGGTTGCCGTGCGCTCTTTTTTGAGTTTGATAATCGCATGGCGTTCATCCGTATCTGTATATTCGGAGATGCCCATTTCGATTTTTGGATCTGAGGAGGCCAGGGTTGCGGTTACCCAGCCAAGTGTCAGAATCAAGATAGAGAAGCTGAGAGATATATAAGTAAAGCGATACACCCGGCGCCTGGAGGCCGGAGGATAATGGTTGCTCATCTTGACGATGTCCCCTTGTAAACACCAATCAGCGGCGCTGACAACGACAGATCTCTGCGGATCTATGCGGAGTGTAAATATACCTGCATTACACCAAGGTTGAAGTCTACCCGTTTTTATTCGAAAAAATCATGATATACATCAATGGGGAGGGGGCGTTTAAGTCTTGCTTAAGGTACAAGCATCTTTTTAATGTCATACAGGGTGCGATGCACGCTGTGGCAGCGTGCGCAGCTCTGGACGGCCAGTGTTCCCAGATGGCGTCCTGCCTGCTTTTTTTCTCCTGCTTCGATCGCCTGTTCAAGTGCCGTCAGGGATTTCTCTGTTTCAGGGCCGAGGATTCTTGATTTTTGATCTTCGTCCTTATGGCAGGATTCACAACTCTGTCCAAGGTCATCAAGCCGCCGGCGAAGATCGCCCAGGCTATCGAGCGCAGTCTGTTTTCTCTCATCCTCACTGGCTATCTTTACCCGGTTGAGCAGCATGGTGAGACGCTCCATCACCCTCTTATAAGGTTCCTCCTCCAGTGTCTCAGTATCCTCAACACTGACTAGGCTGAAGTCCGGGCTGCGATAGAGTGCAGCAGCTACGGCGCGATAGTCCCGATGGCAGGAACGGCAGTTGAGACCAAGTTTTCGCAATGAGCTGGCGGCCTGTTTGTAATCGCCCTGTTCCGCCGCCTTTTGTAGTGCGTCCATCTGTTCGGGTTCCAGTTCATCCCGCCACTCCGGCACCATTTCGCCAATCTTGCGGTAGTGTTGTGCCAGGCGAGTGGTCCACTTTTTGAGTCGCGCCCGATCTTCCAGTGCCAAATAGTCGGAGACCGCCAGCATCTCGCGGCGCAGTTTGAACATGTTGTGTAGCCAGACGTGACGTTTATTGGCCGGTTTATACCACTGCGCCAAAGAGGCGGGAGGGAGCCGCAGATGTATTTCCCTCTCTTCGCTGGCGCAGGTTGATGAGAAGGCTATCAGCGTGGCGAGCACGACAAAAAAGAGTCTGGGGGAAATCAACTATCTGCTCCGGTTTTACGTCGATGGACAAGGCATTCGGTTTCGGTCATATTGCCCGGCAGTGACCTTCGTTGCAATCGGCTTGGCGAGGGTCGTTGCGCCAAATCAGGAGAAAGATGTGTTTGGTTCGAAAAAGTATAGATGCACATTTTATTTGGTTACCGCTTTGATCGTTGGCTGTTCATCGCTGTTTTTTTCAGCGGCACTGTCGGCTGCGGATGAAGTAGTGAATCCAGCCAGCGTCACCCATCAGATGTGGCGCAAGATCCGCTTGGGTGAACTCAAGATCGAAGGGGATCATGATGCAGTCAAGGCATTGGTTCTGCAGGGAAACATCCCTATTACCTACGATTACATCGCCACCTTGATGCGGACTCCAAACGCCTTTGGCAATGGACCGGCCTGCATCGTTTGTCACAGTTCCAATGACCCGTCACGGAGTTACCGGGGGCTGGACCTCTCCAGCTGTGAAGGTATTCTGCGAGGCTCCACTGAAACTCCGGCCAGACCCGTCATCTCACCGGGCAAGCCAGTAGAGAGCCGTCTGGTGCATAAACTCCGAAACAACCGTATGCCGCTGGGAGTCTCCTTCCTGCATCCGACCGATACCGAAAGTATTCAGAAGGTCAAAAAGTGGATCGACAGCGGGGCGGCTGATGACGAGTTTTTCAAGACCAGCGTGCTGCCGCTCTTTGCCGAGCCCACGGCATTTGGCTCCGAGATCGCCTGTGTCTCCTGCCACGCCGGGTTCCGGGATCCGCCCAACTTCAATGAGGTCAACCTGAGCAGCCATGAGGCCATCATGACGGGGGCTTTCTCCCGAACCAACAAAAAACAAGGCAGACCGGGTATCCCTATCGTTATTCCACACGAGGCAGAAAAGAGTCGGCTTTACCAGCGTCTGACGGAGAATCGTATGCCGCCTGGTATCAATCCGGGTGAGGAGAGTGACCACCCGAATACCAGTCTGCTGATGCGCTGGATCGAACAGGGGGCGTGGTGCAAATAGCCCTCCAAAACCATAACTTGATCAAGGTCAAAGCCTTGTCATCTATTAATATTTTCTAATTTACGTCGCAAGTCTGCATGCAAAGGAGTAATCACATGGCCGAGGCCTTTACTAAATCGATGGCGCGCAACATCTTTTATGGTGGCAGCGCTTTTTTCTTTCTACTTTTTCTCGCCCTCACGTTCGACTCGCTGGGGCAGCTTCCAAATCGTGATAACCGGGCGGCCCTGGAGGGGGAGCTGGGTCCGGTGATCGCCCAAGGCAAGACGCTTTGGGAGGTGAACAACTGCATTGGCTGCCACACGCTGTTGGGGGAGGGCGCCTACTTTGCGCCTGAGCTGGGCAACGTCTACAAGCGTTTTGGCAATTCGACCGATGCGATCAAGGGTTTTATCCTGAGCCGTCCGAAAGATGGTATACCCGGTCGCCGCAGTATGCCGCAGTTCAACTTCAACGACGAAGAGCTGACTGCCCTGGCTGAATTTCTGAAGTATGTATCTGAGATCAACACCGCTGGCTGGCCGCCAAACATCCAGGGTTAAGGGGAGAAGGTAACAATGAAATATCAATCACAATCGGTCGCGAAGCTATACTTTATCGCGGCCATTGCGCTATTTACGGCGCAGATCCTGTTTGGCCTGATCATGGGCCTGCAGTATGTAGTAGGGGATTTTCTGTTCCCGGAGATTCCATTTAACGTGGCCCGCATGGTCCACACCAACACACTCATTGTATGGATGCTGATGGCCTTCATGGGTGCCGGCTATTATATGATACCGGAAGAGACGGAGACTGAACTCTTCGCCCCTTGGCTGGCGAACCTGATGTTCTGGATCTTCCTGGCGGCTGCGGGCGCCACCGTGGCAGGTTACCTGCTGGTGCCCTACGCCACCCTGGCGGATCTGACCATGAACGAGTTGCTGCCGACCATGGGTCGAGAGTTCCTCGAACAGCCGACCATCACTAAGATCGGCATCGTCATCGTTGCACTCTCCTTCCTTTTCAACATCGGCATGACTATCCTCAAGGGTCGCAAGACCGTGGTGAACCTGGTGTTCTTGTTGGGCATGGTTGGCTTGGCCGTGTTCTTCCTGTTTGCCTTCTACAACCCCGTCAACGTGGTACTGGACAAGTTCTTCTGGTGGTGGGTTGTGCATCTGTGGGTAGAGGGCGTCTGGGAGCTGATCCTCGGTGCCATCCTCGCCTTCGTGCTGATCAAGACTACTGGCGTCGACCGCGAAGTGATCGAGAAGTGGCTCTACATCATCATCGCCATGAGCCTGATCACCGGCATCATCGGTACCGGTCATCACTTCTTCTGGATTGGTACCCCCGAGTACTGGCAGTGGTGGGGCTCGATCTTCTCCGCAATGGAGCCGATTCCCTTCTTTATGATGACCGTGTTTGCCTTCAATATGGTGAACAAACGTCGCCGCGAGCATCCCAACAAGGTTGCGATCCTGTGGGCACTGGGCACCGCCGTAATGGCATTCCTGGGTGCGGGCGTGTGGGGCTTCCTGCATACCCTGTCGCCGGTGAACTACTACACCCACGGCACACAGATCACTGCGGCTCATGGTCATATGGCGTTCTACGGCGCTTATGTAATGATCAACCTGACGATCATCTCCTACGCAATGCCGCTGCTGCGGGGCCGCAACGCTGCGAATCCGCCGAAGTCGCAGATACTGGAGATGTGGTCGTTCTGGCTGATGACCATATCCATGGTCTTCATCACCCTGTTCCTGACGGGCGCCGGTATCCTGCAGGTCTACCTGCAGCGCATAGCCGAGAACCCGCAGTCGTTCATGGCGGTGCAGGATCAGATCGCATTGTTCTACTGGCTGCGTGAGGGTGCTGGTTTAGTGTTCCTGATCGGGTTGATACTCTACATCTCCAGCTTCTTTGTAGGTCAGAGTGACCCGGAGGCTGTAGCCGCCGACTGAATAACCATAAACCCACCTGAGGTGTAACAGCCTCACTTAAGGCCGGCAGTTTCTGTCGGCCTTTTTTGTTTGCCCTGCGAAGCAGGCAAACCCGGCCCTCTGAAAGAAGAGGGCGTCACCCGATCGAGGGAAGACAATCCGATTGGCAAGGGCGTAGCTGGTAACGGCTGGGTCTGAAGGAAGCCATAGGAAGTAAGCGACACATAACGCAAGTGAACCTGGTTCGGCACAACAGGTGGGTCAGCCTGCGAAATAGGGCGAAGCCCAATACTCGGTCAGGCCTGTGGTGTGTTGCAGGATGGCGTTGCTTACCGGGAGTTTGCAGTAACGGGGGAAGCCTTGCACAGTCCTTGTTTTCAAGGCTCACTCATCAAGAGGAGACTCAAGATGTTTGGGAGTGTGAGGTGGCAGATGAGCTCGTAGTAGTGATGAAGTTCCGGCCTGTGAAGCCTGGTAACAGTGTGGAGGAGAAAACCGGAATGACCACTGACGGAGGTTCAGTGGGCTTGTGATAGCCAAAAGCTGAGAATGAGATGCGAAGGGGTGAAGTAAGCAACCAAGTCTAATCAGGAGAGAGAACCGATCGACGCGTGATGCACAAGCTACCCGACGGGGTGGGGTCTTCAGATCCGGAGCTTTGGGGACAAAGAATCGTCTTGAACCGTATCATTTAGCCAGCAGATCACGATTGTCCAGTACACCATTACGTATAACGGCGCTGGCGCTCATCTCGGAGAAGTCGGTCTGCTCCGGCTCATTGGTTGCGGGGGGGGTCTTACCCGTCAGTTTCGCTTTGGCATCACGAAGCATCTTCGCCAGGTTGATCCCTTTGACCGCGCCGTTGCGAAAATCGAAATCGAGCTTGCCGTTGAGGGTCTTTTTAAGCTGACTGACCGTCTGGCCGGCACTGGTCAGATTGGCGTTGAAGCCACCCAGGCCCGCCAGCCGATCCTGGCCTGACACATCCTTCACCAAAGGACCGGCCTGAATACCACTGGCGCTCTGTTTGATCTTGAGTTTCGGCGTCTTGCCCCGCACATCGAGATTCACCGTCCCTTTGAGGGCGCCATCGTAGAAACGCCCCACCTTCTGGTCGATATTCAGTTTGCCGCCTTTGCTCTTCACCTTGACCTGAATCGCCTCGGCACGGATATTGTTCGCCTTTACACTGCCCACCCGCAGGGTGCCGTCGAGATCGAGCTTGCGCAACATCTCCACCGGAAACAGGGGCTCCTCTTTGGCCTGCTTGCCGCTGGAAGACTGACTGCCGCCTGTCTCACCCGCAGACTTTGGCGGCAGATAACGGTCCAGGTCTATCTTGTCGATATCGAAGGTAAAGGCATAGGCAGGATTGGCCGGGTCGATCAGCTCAAATTCACCTTTGATCTGAGTGTCATCCAACGCCATCCGCAGATCCTTCAGCGCCACCCGTTTCTGATCTGCCGTAAAAGCGAGTGTCATGCCCAACCGATTCAGCACTTTTGGATCAGCAGTCTCAGGTACCGGCAGTCCAAACTTCTCCATCCACTGCCGCAGGCTGAACTCAGCCAGCTTGATCTCGCCATTAAATGCAGGTGCGCTCTGGATACCCTGACCCTTGGCAGCGCCACTTATCTTGAGCTCCCCCGACTCCAACACGAGGTTCTTGATCTCCAGGATTTCCGCCTTCTGGTTGACATAGAGATCAGCACGCAGTTCAGCCTCCACACCTTCTTTGGGGAGGCCCTCTCCGGTTACCTTCAGCAACAGCCTCAGGGTCTCTACCGCAATGCTCCCGGCTTTCGGGTCTGCGTTGAGATTGCCAGACAGGTCGACCCTGCTCTGCAAAGCTGGCTGGGCGCTTTCAAGCCCCAAACCCAGGGAGAATTCAACCGGCTGTCCCGGACTCATAGCTCCGGTTTTGACTTCCAGATCCTTGATTTCGAAACGATCACCGGTCGACTTGTCATCCCAGACGATGTGCGCGCCACTGATTTCGATCCCGCCAATGGAAAATGCACCCATTCCCTTGCCGGCGGATTTTTTCTCCGTCACCTGCACCTCAGCAGCACGGCTATCAGCCGTCTCCTTCTGACCTGCTTCGACAAGATCATCCCAGTTAGTGACACCGTCCTTCGATTTCGCCAGATTCAGCACCAGCCCCTCCACCTGCACCTTATCCACTTCAAGCGCCTGCTGCAGTATCAGCGGAACCAGGTTGACCCGCACCTGTACATGATCGAGGGCGGCAAAAGGCTGATCACCAAAACCGGGGGCATTGCTGAGACTCAGGCCATTGAGTTCAAGGCCGAGCCAGGGAAAGACCGAGAGACCGATATCTCCGCCGATGGTCAGATCACGCCCAGTGGCTTTTTGCACTTCGGCGATGATCTCCTGTTTGTGGTCGTTGGGGTCCACAACCATCGGCACAATGATCACTGCGGCAACTATGAGTACGACCAGTAATACCAGCAGCCCGAACAGCACTTTCAGGATCTTGCCCATCCATCATCTCCTTGTTTGTATTATCATCTACGAGGTGTAGCACAATTCCAGCACAGATCGAAGCCCGCATCGACCTTTTCACCGCATTTTGGGCAGACCCAAGCAGTTTCACCAGCAGCCTGGATCCGGTTATTTGTAAAAATTTGTAACAGAATCTTCGCCCGCGGCAGATCTTCTTCGTTCACCAGCCAGAGCGCAGGGAAGATATTGGCCGCCAACTCTCCGGCGGCGCCGGACAGATAATCTCCCAGCAGCACCGTTTCGACCCCCTGTTCCAGAAGGAAATCCTTGAGCATCTGGGCTTCGATGCGGTCAGCCGCCTCATAGAGTTTTAACATGGCAGGCTCTCATTAATCAGCTGTAGGGCATCAAAAAAGGAAGAAACTGCTGGCGCTTAAAAATATCGCAGGTAAATGTAGATACTGCTCACCAGTATCGACATCAGCATCAATGGAAAAGCCATCAACATGAAAGGCAGGAAGCGTATCGGCTGTCCGGCACGTTCGGCGAATCCCGCCACGATAAGGTTGGCACTTGCCCCGACCAGACTACCGTTACCGCCCAGGCAGGAGCCCAGGGCAAGCGACCACCACAGAGGCCCCAACTCCTCGGAACCGCCAAAAGTTACCGCCATGTTCTCGATCAGAGGGATCATTGTGGCGACGAAAGGGATGTTATCCACCACTGCTGATGCCACAGCTGAGACCCAGAGGATGGCGATGGCAGTGGTTGCCTTGTCCCCGCCCGTGAGATCCAGCACCTGATTCGCCAGCATCTCCAGCAGGCCTGTGGTTTCCACACCATAAACCACGATAAACAGGCCGATAAAGAAGAATATGGTGATCCATTCCACCTCGCAAAAAGCTTTGTGTACCCGCTTGGACTGCTCACTGGGATCCTTCGGCAGGTTGATCAAAATCAGCAGCACTGCAGCACCAAACATGGCAATGGTAGCCGGTTGCTGGCCGATATCGTGGCCCAGGATGAATCCGGCCATCACCAGAGCCAGTACGAACAGCGACTGCTTGAGCAGGCGTGAATCGGTGATGGCATCCGCCTCCCGGTAGTTCATGACCTGCTGGCGGCTCTGCGGGTCAGCGACGAGTTTGCGCCCCCAGATGAAGTAGATGGGGATCAGGGTCAGGGGAAGAACAATCAGTGACAGGGGAGCGAGATTGAACAGGAAATCATTGAAGCTTAGCCCTACGGCAGAGCCGATCATGATGTTGGGAGGATCGCCGATCAGGGTTGCCGTGCCGCCGATATTGGAGGCGAAGATCTCGGCAAACAGATAGGGATAGGCACTGACCTTAAGCGCATCGGTGATAAGCAGGGTAACGGGGGCGATCAATAGTACGGTAGTGACATTGTCCAGCAGTGCGGAGAGTACCGCGGTAACCAGAACCAGGGTGACCAGGATGCCCCAGGGATCGGCATTGACCCGTTTGGCGGACCAGATGGCCAGATACTGAAACACCCCTGAATCCTTGGTGATTCCAACAATGATCATCATGCCGGTCAATAATCCCAGGGTGTTGAAATCCACACCCTGAAAAGCGGCTTCCTGAGTCAATACGCCGCCAAGTATCATCAGGCAGGCCATAGTCAGTGAGACGATAGCGCGATTCAGGCGCTCGGTAAGTATCATCGCATAGGTGAATACGAATAACGCTCCGGCAAACCAGAGTGGGTCGAACCCAAAGATCACATCCGGCTGATGGATATTATGCATTTGCAATCATCCTTTGGCGGAGAGGATTTTTTCGCCGACATCCCAGTAGGAAATCATGCCAAGCAGTTTATTGTTTTCAGGATCCACCACCGGGATGCTGGTTCGGTTGCGGTAGAGGACCAACAGAGTCTCCACCAAGGAGGTGTCGGGTGTGACAATCTCGACATCCTGTTTCATACAGATGGAGATCGGCTCATGCTCCATGCCTTGAAGACGTTGATGAAGATCACCCAGGGTCTCATAAACAAAAGAGAGACTGGTGAGCCCTTTTTCCATGATCGCTGCCTTGGGCAAAACCAGTTTCAGCAGGCAGTTGACCCCGAACACACCAAGAAAGCTCCCGTCCTCTGCAACTACCGGCACCTGGCGATAGCGGTGTTGCATGATCTCCTGGATAGCTGTGCTGATAGTGTCGGTCGGTTTCAGCACAGTGGGACTTGGATCCATTAACGAAATTGCAGTCATGGGAAGAGCTTCCTATGAAACATATGATGGGAACAAGAGTGTTGTTTTTGTCAGTACCATCATAGCTTCCAAAAGAAAATATGCATGGAAAGATCAATCAACAATGGAAACACCGACACCCATTCACCGATAAACCCGGACAGACGAATTCGCTTGTAGGGGCGCCAGTTTGCGGGCGCAGACAGGGAACCCAAACAGCAGCATGAAATGGAGCGGGTAGCGAGAGTCGAACTCGCCTCACTAGCTTGGGAAGCTAGGGTAATACCGATATACGATACCCGCGTGGCAGTGACGATTCTAGCAAGCCGAAGACACCGTGTCAGCGACAGATCACGCTGACGCAGGCCCACCCTTGTAGAGAACTTCCATTTCTCCTGCGCAGTGTTCCAATACCATCGGGCGCTTGACCTTCAGGGTCGGCGTCAACATGCCATTATCCACGGTCCAGGGTTCCAGCAATAACGCCACCCGGCGAATCTTGGCATAACCGGGAAAGCCACCAAGGGCAGCCTTGATACGACTCAGGATCTCATGCTGGAGACGACTCTGTTTCAGGCTTTCGGGATCGGCGGCGTCCAGGCCATACTCATCCGCCAGACCGGGCCAGAGATCTGCATTCAACACCACCAGTGCACTCATGTAGGACTTACCCTCTCCCACCACCATCACCTGTTCAATCAGCGGATCCAGGGCAATCGCCAGCTCCATGTCTGCGGGAGGAATCTTCTCGCCATTGGAGAGCACCAGAATATCCTTGAGCCGGCCCGTGATATAGATATGCCGATCCTCATCAAAGCGCACCTGGTCACCGGTATGCAACCAGCCGTCAGAATCGATCATCTCCGCCGTCGCGGCATGATTGTTCCAGTAGCCAAGCATCATGCCCGGCGTTTTGACCAGCAGTTCATCGTTTTCGCCGATCCGCGTTTTGATTCCCCGCAACGGGATGCCCACACTGCCCAGCCTGATGTCGTTCAGCGGGTTGACGCTGATCACCGGGCTGGTCTCCGTGAGACCGTAGCCCTGCACCATCGGCAGCCCAAGTCCAAGAAAGATGCGCGCGATCTCCGGCGACAACGCCGCCCCACCGCTGACCGCTCCGCGCAAACGGCCACCCAGTTTTTGCAAAACCTTCTCCGCCACCAATCGCCGTAGCAGCGGCATCAGTAACAGCGCGGGGGACCAGCGTCGGCGTCCCATACGCCGCTCAAAATCCTTGAAGCCAATAGTGACCGTCAGGTTGAACAGCTGGCGGGCGATGGCCGGTTTTTTCTTCATCTGATCCTGCAGCTTGGCATAGACCCGTTCAAAGATGCGCGGCACCGCGATGATGATCGTGGGCTTGATGTACTGCAGATCCTCCGCGAGTTGGGTAACGGAGCGGGCGAAAGCGACCGAGGCGCCGGCCATCATCGGCAGATAGTAACCGGCGGTCCGCTCCAGGGTATGGGAGAGCGGCAGAAAGGAGAGAAAACTGTCCTCCCGGTAGCAGTCCACCACAGTCAGCGAGGCGTGGGCGATGGATAGCATGTTCATGTGACTCAACATCACGCCTTTGGGTCGCCCTGTGGTGCCCGAGGTATAGACGATTGAGGCAAGACTGTCCGGATCGGCACTTCGCTGGGTCAGCGGTTCGCCTTTCTCCGGCAGCCAGCTATCCGCAGTCAGGACCATATCGCCCTCTTCGCCCAGCTGCACCGGCTCTTTGTTCGCCTCCAGCACCACCACCCGCTGCAACTGCTGCAGATCCGCCAACGCCGGGGCCATGCGGTTCCAGCGGCCGGCATCCTGCACCAGCAGCAGCTTTACCGCTGCGTCCTCCATGATGTAGGCAATTGCCTCGGCACGATCATCGGTATAGAGCGGCACCAGCACAAGTCCCAGAGACATGCTGGCCTGATCGAGCATCACCCACTCCGGGCAGTTGCGCAACAACACTGCCACCCGATCACCGGATTCGAGTTCCTCTCCGGCAAGCGCCTGACGCCAGCGCGCCACCTGCTCGCCCATCTCGGCCCAGGTCAGGTCGTACCAGCGCTGCTCTTTTCTGTGGAAATTTCGATACGCCAGGGCATCCGGTGTGCGCCGAACCCGCTGAAAAAACATCCCGTCGAGCGTGCGCGCACGCTCGACGGGGATTAGATCTTCACTCCATTGTTCCAAAAGACCCGCTCCCCAAACCTTGAGATCAATACTTCCGTTGCGTCTCCATTTATATGCACCGCCGGATTGGTGTAAACTCGCCGTTTGGCTACATCCAGCCCTTGATTGTCAGCGCAGAGACCTGAAGATGCAGATTTATATAAACGGCGCAGAAAAGCAAATCCCCGATGACACGGACATGGTAGGATTGATTGAACAACTTGAGCTCACAGAGCAGCGGATCGCCGTCGAGGTCAATGAGGAACTGATTCCCCGAAGCACCTTCAGCGGCCATCACCTGCACGCCGGTGACAAGATTGAGATCATCCACGCCGTCGGCGGCGGATAAAGCAGATCAACCGATATCATCCACGTCCAGCCATTCAAACTTCCGATAAAGAACATGTCTAACGAAAATAGCAGAACCGACTCTTTTACCGTCGCCGGCCGCGAATTCACCTCCCGCCTACTGGTGGGTACCGGCAAATACAAAGACATGGCCGAGACCCGCGCCGCCATCGAGGCCAGTGGCGCCGAGATCGTCACCATCGCAGTGCGCCGCACCAACATGGGACAGAATAAGGACGAGCCGAGCATCCTGGAGATACTTCCGCCCAGTGAATTCACCTATCTGCCCAATACCGCCGGTTGCTTCGATGCCAAAACTGCCGTGCGCACCTGCCGCCTGGCCAGGGAACTGCTCGATGGGCACAACCTGGTGAAGCTGGAGGTTCTGGGTGATGAGAAGACGCTTTTCCCCGACGTCATTGCGACCCTGGGTGCCGCCGAAGAGCTGATCAAGGACGGCTTCGACGTCATGGTCTACACCAACGACGACCCTATCGTGGCCAAACAGCTGGAAGAGATAGGCTGCGTTGCGGTGATGCCGCTGGCCGCCCCTATCGGCTCCGGACTTGGCGTTCGCAACCGCCTGAACATCCGCACCATCGTGGAGAACGCCAATGTGCCGATCCTGGTGGACGCCGGCGTGGGTACCGCCTCCGACGCTGCAGTTGCCATGGAACTGGGCTGCGACGGCGTGCTGATGAATACCGCTATCGCCGCCGCCCAGAAGCCGATACTCATGGCCTCCGCCATGAAGAAGGGCATCCAGGCCGGGCGCGAAGCCTACCTCGCCGGACGCATGCCCGCCAAGCGGTTCGCCTCCGCCTCTTCGCCGATGGACGGACTCTTTTTCTGATCCATAGCGAATGATAATGAACACTGGTTATTATCCGTCCGGAAGCCCGCATCCAACCACAAAGGAAGGGCACGAAGGTAAAAAATTGATTAGCCATAAATTTTCTTCGTGTACTTCGTGCGCTTCGTGGTTAAAACAGTGCTTCAGGACGGACACTGCTTAAATGGAAGAAGAGGCATCGACAACCCATCGCCCGATCCGCAGCTTCGTGCTGCGCCAGAGCCGCACCACCCAGGCCCAGAAGCGGGCCTTCGAGGAACTCTGGCCCCGTTACGGACTGGAGCTTCCTGCCACAGGCCTGATGGATCCGGCCACCATTTTCAGCAACAATCACCCCCTGTTTCTTGAGATCGGCTGCGGCAACGGGGAGACCCTGGCTGCACTGGCGGCTCGCCATCCAGAGCGGAACCACCTTGGCGTCGAGGTGCACGGCCCCGGCGTCGGCAGCCTGATGCTGAAACTGGAAGAGAACGACAGCGACAATGCACGCATACTGAAGAGCGATGCCATGGAGCTGTTGCGCCACCATCTGCCAGCCGGCTGCCTGGATGGACTCTACCTGTTCTTTCCCGACCCCTGGCCCAAGAAGAAACACCATAAGCGCCGCATCGTACAACCGGAGTTCACACAGCTGGCGCACCAGGCGCTCAAGCCCGGCGGCTTTCTGCACATGGCCACCGACTGGGAGCACTATGCCAAACAGATGCTGCAGGTACTCAGCGAAGCGGCGGGTTTTACCAACAGCGCAGGCCGGGGAAACTTCTCCCCACGCCCCTCGGATCGTCCCCTGACCCACTTCGAACAGCGGGGCCAGCGCCTGGGTCACGGCGTCTGGGATCTGATCTTCCGGCGTTGCGACTGAGCAACCCCTCATGGGCAGCCTGACCCTAAAAGCCTTCCAGACACCTCTGCTCGCTGCCTTCGATCTCGAGCTGACGGCCGGGGAGTGCATCACGCTTACCGGCCCCTCGGGTTGCGGCAAGTCGCTGCTGCTGCGCGCCATCGCAGATCTCGATGCGCAACATCAGGGGGAAGCCTTCGTCGACCAGACACCTCGCCAGTCACTCACCGGATCTGAATGGCGCCGACGGGTCGGCCTGCTACCCGCAGAAAGCGCCTGGTGGGCTGAGCGGATCATCGACCACCTGCCGCAGCAGGATCTCTCTCTGCTGCAGTCGCTCGACCTTCCACCCGAGAGCAAAAACTGGTCTGTCTCCCGGTTATCCAGTGGCGAGAAACAGCGTTTCGGCCTGGCCCGGCTGCTGCTCAACCAGCCCCAGGTTCTGTTGCTGGACGAACCCACCGCGAACCTGGATCAGACAAACAGGGAGCGGGTGGAAGTCCTCATCGACCAGTGGCGAAAAAAACACGATAGCGCGGTGATCTGGGTCACCCACGACCCGGCGCAGCAACAGCGGGTCGCCCACCGGCATCTGCAGATTGTTCAGGGCAGGCTGCAGGAGACAACATGGAACTGATCCGGCTCAGCGCCCTCGACATTGGTCTGGCAGCCGGTCTGGTGCTGCTGTTGGCGATGCTCACCTTCCGCCTCTCTCTCGGTGTGGAACGAAAACTGCTGATCGCCGCCCTGCGCAGCATCGTGCAACTGACCCTGCTGGGACTGGTATTGAAAAGCCTCTTCGCCCAGTCCCACCCCCCTGTTTATTGCAGCTCTGGCGCTCTTCATGCTCTTTATGGCGGGTTACGAGGTCATGGCCCGGCAGGCACGGCGCTTCAGCGGGATCTGGGGCATGGGGGTGGGTACCCTCTCCATGTTCATCTCATCCTTCAGCGTGACGATTCTGGCGCTCAACGTGATCATCCATGTGGAGCCCTGGTATTCGGTACAGTACCTGATACCGCTGCTGGGGATGCTCTTGGGCAATACCATGTCCGGCATCGCCATCAGTCTCGACAATCTCACCCACAACGCCTGGCAGCAGCGCCAGCAGATCGAGGCGCGGTTGATGTTGGGCCACGACTGGCATAACGCCATCAAAGAGATTCGCCGCAACGCCCTGCGTAGCGGTCTGATTCCCATCATCAATGCCATGGCCGCCGCTGGCGTGGTCAGCCTGCCAGGCATGATGACCGGCCAAATACTCGCCGGCAGCCCCCCCTTCGAAGCGGCAAAATATCAGATACTGATACTGCTGTTGATCTCTGCCGGCACCGGCTTCGGCGCCACGGCGGCAGTCTGGCTCGGCTCCCGGCGTCTATTTGACGAGCGCCAGCGGCTGCGGCTGGATCGTCTAAAATCGTCATAGGGAATCTGGGTCTAACGGCGCATATTGTTGGGTTGCGACCAAAAAGACAGCCTAACCCAACCTACCCAGACTCCAACCCTTTGCCATCACTCTTTAACAGGCACCTGGAAAAAAATGCACGAATACGGAAACCTGCTCATACTCGCCACGCTCTGGTTGCTCTATTTTCTGAGCCACTCGCTACTTGCATCTCTCACAGCCAAGCACTGGGTTGCAAAACATTTTCCCGCTTTCATGCCTTGGTATCGCATCAGTTTCAACCTGCTCGCTGTGCTGTTACTGCTGCCGCCGTTGGGATTGATGTGGCATTGGCACAGCACACCTCTATGGGAGTTCAATGCTGCCCTGACCTGGTTCACCTACGGCCTGACGCTGCTGGCGATCCTCGGTTTTCTATGGTCGATGCGTTATTACGATAGCGGAGAGTTTATCGGCCTGCGCCAGCTGCGGCTGCGTATCCGGGAGGTTCACGACCAGGAGAATTTCCACATCTCCCCCCTGCACCGCTTCGTCAGACACCCTTGGTACAGCCTGGGACTGGTATTGATCTGGAGTCGGGAAATGGACGCCGCGATGCTGGTCTCAGCGATTATGATGACGCTCTACTTCATCTACGGCTCACGTATCGAGGAGCGCAAACTGGTGGTCTATCATGGTGAGGTCTATCAGCGATACCAGTCACTGGTGCCCGGTTTGCTGCCCAGGCCCTGGCGTTACCTGAGCCGGGAATCGGCAGCAGCGCTGGTGGCTGGCGCCAGACGGCAATATAGCGAGGGATAGGCCGGTTCAAGCTTGCGGAACCGGCTTCACAGGTCTTCTATTTCAAACCCGGGTTGCCCGATCCGCTACGCTTGATCGGGCCTACGCCTCATCAGCGGCTTGGATCCCAGAAGTCGCCCTGGGGACCGTACCCGGCTCCCGGCCCCATCATACGGCCCGGACCAAATCCACGCCCAGGCATCGCCGGCATCTGGGGACGCTGCATCATGCCGCGACCCGGTCCCATCTGTCGCATATGGCGACGATGCATTGCATGACAAGCGGCACGCTCTTCCGGCGTCATGCCGTCGATCACTGCCTGCTGCCTGGCCCACTCATCATCCTGATTCAATTCAGGTCTTGCGGGGCGATCTTTCCACGGGGGCTTCTCGGGCAGATCAAGTCCCACTTCAGCCGCACGTTCCCGCATCTCCTGATAACGCTCAAGGCGATAGGCATCCCGCTCTTCCGAATTCATGTTGCGGAGCGCCTTCATCCTCTCCATACGCTCTTCCATGGAGGGACGCAGATCCGCCACTTCAGGTTTATCCATCCATGTGGGACGGTCTGGGAGCAGCACGCCCGACTCGAGCGCCCGTTTCTGCAGCGCCTCGTAGCGTTTTTCACGCGCTTTCATACGCTCTTCCATGGATTGCATCGACCGGTGATGCGCCATCATCCCCCTGCCTGCGGGGGCTGCTGCCACAGGTGCAGAGGCCTCGGCGGGGGCGGCAACGCTCTTCTCCACTACAGGCGCCTCGGTGGTGACTGCGACACTCTCTTTCGGCACAGACTCAATTGCCACGACCGGAGCAGCTTCTGCTGACGCCTCCTCGGTGGCCACTTGCGAGTCTGCGATAACCTCCTGCTCGATGGCCGTTGCATCGGCAGCGGCATCCGGGGCGACGGTGGCATCGGCAAAGACCGTTGCACTTAGATGCAAAATCGTCGCTATTGCGACAGTGATGAGTGTCTTTCTAAACATGAAGCTTCTCCTTCAGATGATCTTGTTATTGGGATAATCTGTGCTGTCTGGAATCAATGGGGCTATCTTGAACAACGCGGGTGTAGGTGCATTGGCTACACTACAGCAAGTGTAGCAGTCTCAGAAGAGGGTGTTTGCACGCAAGGAGGCTGTCGGGTTTAACGCTGTTTGGCTGCAAACGGATAAACCCGACAGCCTCCTGTAAAGCTATTGCACTGGTGTCTGCTTCGACCTTAATTTAGCAACCTTCTGCTGCAGTTGCTCAAGCAGACCATCCATCCCCTTCTGCTTGACCAGGTTGCGAAAGCTCGTTCTGTAGTTACTGATAAGACTGACACCATCCACAATTACATCATAGACGAACCAATCATCCTGTTTCTGTCGCAGTTTGTAACTGACCGGTATCTCAGCGCTACTGGTAATGACAAATGTCTGTACTTGTGCCCGTTTGCCCTTTACCCGCTCCCTGCCTAAACGTGCGGTCTGGCCTGAATAGCTGTCCAGAGCGGAGAAATAGGTATTCTCCAGCAACTCCCGGAACAGTTCGACAAAACGCGCCCGTTGATTTGGGGATGCCTTTCTCCAGTTGGCCGCCAGAATAACCTGTGACATTGCCTGAAAATCGAAGGTTTCATCCACGATGGTGCTGACACGGTCCCGGCGTTCTGCGGATGTCAGTCCCTTGTCGTTCAGAACCCCCACCACATCATCCATCGTATGCCGCACCCTTTCGGAAGGCCCGATACTGGCACTGGCAATTGCGGGTAGAGCCCCGCTCATCAGCACTAAAAGCAGTGCGAGACGAATTAACATCTGTATAACTCCTTCTCCATCCCTGAAGTTCGCGCCCTCAACAATACCCATTCCCCCAAGAACCCGGGGGAAATCAAGTTCTCAGCTTCAGAGACCTTTATATGCAAACCCCTGTATGGGCTTCTCTTCACTCGTAGCCGTCGAACCGGTGGATGCTAACATGCCCTGATCGTCCCGCCCCTCACTGACCCGGGCCACGCCAAGCAAACGGGCACCGCTGCCACCTGCATTTCGAACGAATCGAGCGCTATCAACCAACCACACGACCTCTCCATCCGGTTTGACGATCCTGTACTCGATGCGAAAATCCGCACCACCCTGCAGCGCTTTCTTGAAGGCTGCCACTACGGCTTCCCGATCGTCAACATGGATTCGACCCAGGTAGGCATCAAATGTTCCATCGAAACTTCCCGACCGAAAGCCGAATACCCGTTGCAGATTGTCGTCCCAACGCAGCCGCTCCCTCCTTACATCCCACTCCCAGCCGCCAAACAGAACCGACAGCCCCAACAGGCTGAGGTGATTTTGGGCCATCCCACTGTCACGCTCTACCTGCGCCAATCGCAGTCTTAATCGTTCACGATCCTCTTTCAGCTCTCTCTCAACCCGCCGCCGCCGGTTGAGAGATCGCTTCAACCCAGCGATTCTGCGCGCCACCTTGCGATCCACCAGACGCCTGAAAGCCCAGATCCAAACACCGATCCAAAGCAGTGCCAGCAGGATCAACAATATGACCACCACTGAACTATTCTGTAACAGCGGCGGCTGATCGAGTACCTGCCAACGCTTGCGGATCTCCAACTGCTCTTCAGGTGAGATGCGGTCCAGCCCTTTCTGCAGGATGTTGACGAGCATTTGATTGTCCTTGCCAACCGCAAAGGAAAGATCTCTTGAACGCCCTGCCTGTGCCACCTCCATAACGCCAGTGGCAGCCCCCTGCGTCAACTGGTGCCTGGCAGTCGCAGTATCACCAAGATAAGCATCCGCATCACCCATGGCGACACTCAACAAGCCCCCGGCAACACCCGACACCTTCACCAGAGTAGTGTCAGGTAACTCCCGCATCAGCCAATCCTGCCAGACGCTCAGCTCCACCACCGCCACCCGCTTTCCAGGCAACTCCTGCAGCGTCAGTTGAGGCATGCGCCCAGACGCATATAACGCACCGGGCAGATTGATATAGGGACGGGTGAACAGCAGGAATTCAGCACGTTCCGGGGTCCAGCCGTCCACGGCCGACACGTCCAACTCCCCTGCCATCATCGCTGCATCAAGGGCCGACCTGTCCTCGAAAGGAACAAGTTTCAGCTCCAGGCCCATCTTCCGGCTTACAAAGCGCAGATAGTCGGCAGCGATACCCGACGGCTGACGGTTTTGCTTGTAGATGCTGATGGGCGCCATCCCATCAATCAACCCCACCCGAACCTGCACCTGCTGATCCAGCCATGCCTTTTCCTGTACGCTGAGCGGCACACTCCCCCCCACCGCACTTAACGACAGCAGCAACATAACCAGCAGAGCAATAAATTTAAATGAAGAGAAAACCATCCTGCAACTCTCTTTCGTCACACCTAACACCAAGACAGATCGATATTTCACAAATTTTGTAACTATTCATCTCACCCTTTGATTGGCCCCATAACGGTTAAAATGCAGAACGTAGGATGCCGGTGAGCTTGCGAACCGCATCATTCGCGATCGATGCGGTTCGTTCCTCACCGGCATCCTACACATTATCGGCGTATCCACAATGAGCTGAATAGTTACCAAATTTTAACGATTTTCTCAGTAAAAAGGGCATATTGAAACAAACTGATGAATCTATCGCCTCAATTCTGGTCGTCACACCCTATTTCCGGTATCTTCAGCTGCTCTCCACAGCACTTTTGCAGGTTTGTTATGAGTACAACGTTTGTCGCCGTTTTGATGGGTTCAGATTCCGACCTGCCGGTCATGCAGGCAACTCTGGAGGTTTTAGGCTCTCTCGGGATCCCATACGAAGTAAAGATCACCTCGGCCCATCGTACCCCCGATGTCACCCACAACTACGTAAAAGATGCGGACGGTCGCGGTTGCAATGCCTTCATTGCTGCCGCTGGACTGGCGGCCCATCTGGCCGGAGCAGTGGCAGCCGCCACCTTGAAGCCGGTGATTGGCGTACCTCTTGATGCCGGGCCATTGAAGGGTATGGATTCCCTGCTCTCCACCGTGCAGATGCCAGGCGGCATCCCGGTCGCAACCGTTGCAGTGGGCAAGGCTGGCGCCAAGAACGCAGCCTATCTCGCTGCCCAGATCCTCGCGCTTGGCGATGAGGCGCTGGCGGTGCGCATCCGTGAAGAGCGGCAGGCCAATGCCCAAAGCGTCATGGACAAGGACGCCAAGCTCCAGGCCGAACTTGCCGGCTAAACCTGTCATTCACCCCTGGCACCTCCGACTGGCCGTCCGGACGGTGCTCGGGGGCGGTCTTATCGCCTATCCCACCGAGTCTGTCTATGGGCTGGGTTGCGATCCACTCAACCCTCTGGCAGTGTTCCGCTTGTTGGCGCTGAAAAAACGTTCCGCCGACAAGGGCCTGATCCTCATCTCGGACAACTTCGAAAGACTGCGGCCCTACCTGGCTCAGATTCCGCAAACAAGACTCAAACCGGCGCTCGACAGCTGGCCCGGCCCCGTTACCTGGCTGCTGCCCGCCGCGGCGGATCTGCCCTTCTGGATACGCGGGAAACATTCAACTGTGGCGGTCAGAGTCACCGACCATCCAGTTGCTGCGGCCCTCTGCCACGCCTGCGGCAGGCCACTCATATCCACCAGCGCCAACCTCAGCAAACGTCCCCCAGCCCGTAACGCACTACAGGTGCACAGCCGCTGCGGTAGCGCCATCGACCTGATTCTGCATGGCGAGACCGGCGACATGAAACGCCCAACCCCCATTCGTGATCTGTTTTCCGGCCGGATCAGCCGGAGGTAGACCAGAAAGAATTCAATTCCCAATCATGTATCAAACCACTCAAGACACAGCGCCATCGGCCGTTATGGGAATTTGAATCAACAAATTACGTTAAGCTGTCTGCATCAAAAAGGATCGCGACAAGTACCATGGAAAAACGGCAGGACCGTACAGCAGGTATCCCAGACAAAGACTCTCCCCGGCGCTTCCCCCTGGCACCAGTACTGCTGCTTGTCTTCAGCCTGCTGTTTTTTCCATCCCCCCAGGCTTTTGCGCTGCAACTGATCACCCATCCTGATACTGAGATTACAGAGATCAACCGCAGCACCGCACGCGCCATCTTCAGCATGCGCCGCCAGGTCTGGCCCGATGGCGCTGCCATTCGGGTCTTTGTCTTTCCCGACAAACACAAACTACACAAAGCATTCGCAAAACAGCTGCTGGGGGTATTTCCCCATCAACTTCGCCGCGCATGGGACAGAAAAGTCTTTTCAGGGACCGGACAGGCCCCCGACACCGTCCAGTCAGAGGCGGAAATGATCGAGATAATAAAAAAGACTCCCGGTGCAATCGGTTATATTTCCAAGGATATCAGAGATGAATCGGTACAGATTCTCGAAGTGGAGTAGGCGGCTCGTCCTGCTCAGTTGGCTGCTGCCGCCACTGGCGACGGCATCCCCCCTGTTTGGTGATGAAAACCTGCAGATCCACGGCTTTCTGAGCCAGGGTTACACTCACACATCCGCCAACAGCTGGTTCGGTGACAGCAGCAACGGCAGTTGGGACTTTCGCGAACTCGGTCTCAACGCCTCCTATCGGCTGACGCCGCAACTACAGATCTCCGGTCAGCTTCTCTCACTCACCGCAGGTGAGATGCAGGACGGTTCACTGAGCCTCGACTACGGCCTGCTCGACTACCATTTCGCAAGCTTTGACAACTGGAACCTCGGCCTGCGAATCGGCCGCGTAAAGACTCCCATCGGTCTCTACAACGAGACCAGGGATGTCGCCTTCACCCGTCCCACCAACTTTCTGCCTCAATCGATCTATTTTGACAAGGTGAGAAATCTGGAACTCTCCAATGACGGCTTTGAGATTTACAGCGACCTGCTGACAGATTGGGGGGATCTGCTGTTCCAGGGCGGCATGGGCAAACCAGTGACGGATAAAAATGTGGAATACGCCTATCTTGGAAATGATTGGCAGGGAGAGCTGAGTGCCGACCTCTTCGTATTTGGCCGGATCATGTACGAACTGGATGGCGGCCGCATCCGGCTCTCGGCCACCATTGCCGACGGGGATCTTAACTTCGACCCCGGTCCCACAGACCCTTTCACTGACGGCACTATCGGCATCCAATTGCGGGTACTCTCGCTCCAATACAATGCAGAGGCCTGGCACTTCACCACAGAATATATGCAGGAGGATGTGATAAACCGGGACTTGGGAGTCTTCCGGCCCGACAAGGACAGTGCCGCCGAAGGATACTATCTACAGCTGGCCCACGACCTCTTCAGCGACTGGGAGATCATCGCCCGCTACGATGTCAGCTATCTTGACCGGAACGACCGGGACGGCACCAAACAGGAGGCCGGACCCTTCGGCATACCCGCCCACAACATGTTTGCCAAAGACTGGACCCTGGGGCTGCGTTGGGATGTCACACCCGCCTTCATGGTGCGCGGAGAATACCACTGGGTTGACGGCACTGCCTGGCTCTCATTAAGGGAAAACAACCCTTTCCAAACAGAACGCCACTGGCAGATGTTCAGCCTGCTCGCCTCCTATCGATTCTGATTCGGCGGATACGGGCGCATGACAACCAGACTGCAACACCGTGAACCCCGATTTATCAGCCTTAAGTGGAAGCTGTTGATTCTGCTCAGTCTCTTATTGGTCCTCATCAACGTCTCTTTAACGGCTATCGCTTATCTGAAACAGAAGGATCAATTCGAAATACAACGCACAGAGGTCCGGGAACAACGCGCCAGGGAAGTTGACGGATTGGTACAGGGAACCTATTCAAGACTGCTCAGCATAGCCGGCCTGATACCCGAACTTGACGTCGATGCAGAAGACGATCTGGATCTTGCGCAGCAGATCAGCGCTATTGTTCATGAACACGGCTCTCTGCTACAGATTGAGTGGGGGGTGGATACCATCCACTATTTTTCAAAGGCGGGGGCGCCACTGTTCACCTGGGGACGCAACATCGGCCCAACGCTGAGCCACACCCTGGTCGATCATGTCATCGAGAACGAAGAACCTGCCAGCACACTCGCCTGCCGACGTGAATGCCGACAATATGTTGCCGTCCCGGTATTGCAGGGCCGCAGCACGGCTGGCGTATTGGTCGTCGGCGAACTGGTCGCAGACACGGTGGTCAGACTGCAACGGATCACTGGCGCCGGTATCGCTGTCCTGGTCAGAGAGCAATCAAGCAATGCAGCTTCCAAAGGCTTTCTCGCGCCCTGGGAGATGCGGGTAACGGCACTCTCCGGCGCTCACGCCAGCCTGCAACGCCTGAACAGGGCAGCAGAACAACTGCAGTTTGCCGACCTTTCACAAAGCAAACAGCTACAGTTGGAAAACCAGACCCTGGAAATCACGGCTTTTCCACTGACCAATGATGCAACCGACACGCCGGCACACCTGCTGATCATCGAAGACATCTCCGGGCACATCCAGACAATGGAGAGCGCCCTTCACAGCAACATCACTGCCGGTGTGGCCGGGATTCTGCTCACCGAGCTGCTGCTGCTGATGCTGTTATGGGGTCCCATGGCACGGCTGCAACGGGTCTCAACCACCCTGCCGTTGCTGGCAAAGCAGGCCTACGGCCAAGCCCGTTCGTCACTGCAGTCAACCACTAATGATTCATTCTCTCACGATGAAATAGACCGGCTCGGAGAGACGACGGAAACACTCATCTTCCAACTGGAAGCCCTGCAGTCAGAGATCAACAGCCGCACCCGCCACCTGCTGCAGCGCACCAGTGAACTGGCCCAACAACGCGACTTCGTGCAGGGCCTGATGGATACTGCCCAGATCATTATCATCACCCAGCGCATGGACGGCCGGATAAACAGCATCAACCATTTTGCAAGTCAGTTGACCGCCTACGACCTGAAAACTCATCCGACGCTCCACTTCGATCAGTTGCTTCACCCCAAGAACCTTGACCCCGAGACCATCGTAAAACTCTTTCAGCTGCGTAATGCCAGCCTGGATCACTACCATCACGACTGCAACATCATTACCGCAGACGGTGAAACCCGCACAATCTCCTGGTTCCATGCGCGGCTCGATATCGCAAGAGAGGATGATCCAGCAGTGCTGTCCGCCGGCATCGATATTACCGAACGCCAACAGGCAGAGGAGAACCTGGCCTGGCTGGCCGACCATGACCCCATGACGGAGCTGTTCAACCGGCGTCGTTTTCATATCGAGTTCGAAGCGATGCTGCAGGCAGCAAAGCGCTACGGCCACACCTCCGCACTGCTCTATTTCGACCTCGACCAGTTCAAGGATATCAACGATACCAGCGGCCATCAGGCAGGGGACGCCCTGCTCAGAGTGGTGGCTGAACGGCTGCGTGCGGTGACCCGGGAATCCGATCTGCTGGCCCGGCTCGGCGGCGATGAGTTCGCGCTGGCCCTGCGGGAGACGAGTAAGGAAGAGGCCATCGGCGTGGCACAAAAGATCCAGGAGGAACTCAGCAGAGTCGAGATGCCGGTTCGTGGCAACAGGCATAAGATCTCCGCCAGCATCGGCATCGTACTCTACCCACTCCACGGCATTACTGTGCACGATCTGATGGCCAATGCAGACCTTGCGATGTACCAGGCCAAGGATGCCGGACGTGACAGCTGGCACCTCTTCTCTGCTGACGAAAACATCCGCGAGCAGATTGAAACCAAGCTCCAAATCAAAGAGCAGATCGAACAGGCGCTGTTGCAAGATAGCTTTGTTCTCCACTTTCAACCGATCCAGCAGATCAGCGATGGCCGTATCTCACACTACGAGGTGCTGGTCCGTATGCAGGAGCAGGACGGCTCCCTGATCCCTCCAGGACTGTTCATTCCGATTGCGGAAACCACTGGCCTGATCCACAAGATCGACCGCTTGATTCTCAAGAAAGCCATCAAGCGGCTTGAGCAGCTGCAGCAGTCACATCGCAACATCACCTTCTCGGTCAACCTCTCGGGCATGGTGGTGGACGATCCCCGGCTACTGCCCTATCTGAAGAAACAGCTGGCAAAACACCAAGTCGACCCAGGCAGTCTGGTATTTGAAGTCACTGAAACCGCCGCTGTCTCCAGCATCACAGCGGCAAAACAGTTGATGGAACAGATTAAGGCGCTCGGCTGCCGCTTTGCGCTGGATGACTTCGGCGTCGGTTTTTCATCCTTCTTCTACCTAAAGCAGCTGCCGGTGGATTATGTAAAGATCGACGGCTCCTTTATCCAGCAACTCGCCTCCAATAAGGAGGATCAGATCTTCGTCAAGGCACTCTCCGAGGTTGCCAAAGGATTCGGCAAGCAGACTATCGCCGAGTTTGTCGAGGATGAAGCCACCCTGCAGCTGCTGGCCGAGCTGGGGATCGACTACGCTCAAGGTTTCCACATCGGCAAACCTCTGCCTGAACTCCTTCCTGAATAGATCCAGCCCAGGTTCCCGCACATAAAAAAAACCCACCCGGGGAAGGGGTGGGCCTAAACAGCGCATTTTTCAGCGCCGGAGGAGGATCGAATTCATTTGTCGTCCATTACTCAATGTATCGACGCCTCTGCGGAATTCTTTAGACATTTATTATCAACTGTTGATTTACTGCCATCAATTCTCATCTTATTGTTTTTATTGGTTATTTTACAACCAACACAGGCATCCCCCCTCTCTATCGCGAGAAAATCCAGAATATTAAATCGTTTAATGCTTATTTCTATAGGCAAATCACGCTGCCAATAGTCCGTAGGCCTGATCAAGCGCAGCGGATCAGGCAAAATGTACTACGAACAGACGCCTTACGCCGAATACGCTGCGCCTGATCCAGCCTGCATTTTTACACAGCCCGGCTGGCCAGATAGTCGGGCAGATGCTCCTCTATCCACTCCCGTAACCAGTGACTGGCGCGGGAACCATGAAAACGTCCCAACTCTTCCCCATGATGGAACAGGATCACCGTCGGAAATCCGCGCAGACGGTAGTGGCCCGCCAGACGCATATTGTCATCCACTTCCACCTTGGCCAGCTGTACAGCCCCATCCAACTCTTTGATCACCCTCTCCAGGGCCGGGGCAAGGGATAGACAGGGCGAACACCACTCCGCCCAGAAATCCACCATGACAGGCAGTTCTGCAGAGGCCTGGATCACCTTCTTTTCGAAGGTCGCCTCTTCCACGATAAAAATATGGGGGGATTTGTTCTGCTGTTCCATGACCGGTACTGCCTCATCTCTATACAAAAAACCTTTTGCTACGGCCGCTTGCCTACGCCAGGATCGATCCGAAGAATTGGTTAACAGCCTGCATGATAGGGTATCTTACGGGGTTTACCCAAGCACTCAGGAATCTATCCATGCCGAGCAACAGTAGCCGTTCGCCCTTTCCTGCCACCCGGATGCGCCGCATGCGCCGGGACGAATTCTCCCGCCGTCTGATGCGTGAAACGATCCTCACCCCCGCAGACCTGATCTATCCCGTTTTCGTGCTTGAAGGGAGCGGTGAAAGGGAAGCTGTCGATTCCATGCCTGGCGTGGAGCGCATGAGCATCGACCTGCTGGTCGAGGAGGCGAAGCAGGTGCACCGTCTTGGCGTTCCCATGATGGCGCTGTTCCCGGTCACCCCGATGTCCGTCAAGACAGAGGATGCCAGAGAGGCCTTCAACCCTGAGGGGCTGGCCCAGCGGGCGGTGCGGGCACTGAAAGAGGCAGTGCCGGAACTTGGCGTCATGACCGATGTCGCCCTCGACCCTTTCACCACCCACGGTCAGGACGGTCTCATTGACGAAACCGGCTATGTATTGAACGACGAGACCAAGGAGGTTCTGGTCAAACAGGCCCTCTCCCATGCCACAGCGGGTGCTGATGTGGTCGCCCCCTCCGATATGATGGACGGTCGCATCGGCGCCATTCGGGAGATACTCGAAAGCAACGGGTACATCCACACCCGCATCCTTGCCTACTCGGCAAAATATGCCTCCAGTTTCTATGGCCCGTTCCGGGATGCCGTCGGCTCTGCCGCCAACCTGGGGAGCGGCAACAAGTACAGTTATCAACAGGATCCCGCCAATACCGACGAGGCGCTGCACGAGGTTGCCCTCGATCTGCAGGAGGGGGCCGACATGGTGATGGTAAAACCGGGCATGCCCTACCTCGACGTGGTGCGCCGGGTGAAAGAGACCTTCAGGGTCCCGACCTACGCTTATCAGGTCAGTGGTGAATACGCCATGCTCATGGCCGCCGCGCAAAACGGCTGGCTCGACAAACAGGCAGTGGTGCTGGAGTCCCTGCTCTGTTTCAAACGCGCCGGCGCCGACGGCATACTGACCTACTTCGCCAAAGAGGTGGCACAGTGGTTGAATGAGTAATCACCCATGACCGACAACTACGCCGTCATCGGCAACCCCATCGAACACAGCAAATCCCCGCTGATCCACGCCGCTTTTGCAAGACAAACCGGGGAGTCCATCGAATACACCCGCCTGCTTGGTAACCTCGACGACTTCGAGGGCGACGTGGCACGTTTTCTCAAGGATGGCGGCCAGGGGCTCAACATTACCGTGCCGTTCAAAGAGGCGGCATGGCGTCTGGCGGATAAGCTCAGCAAGCGGGCCCACACCGCCGGCGCGGTCAATACCCTGATCCGGCTCGAAAACGGCAAATTGAGGGGCGACAATACCGATGGCATCGGCCTGGTGCGCGACCTTACCATCAACCACGGTTTTCGCTTCAAAGGAAAGCGGGTTCTGATACTCGGCGCCGGTGGCGCGGTCCGTGGCGTGGTGCGCCCCCTGCTCGAAGAACAGCCGAAGCGGCTCATCATCGCCAATCGCACTGCGGCCAAGGCCTATTCTCTGGCCACCGGCCTAAGCGGCTTCGGCCCGGTGGCGGGCTGTGGTCTGGATGAACTTGAGGGCATGCAGTTCGATCTGATCATCAACGGCACTGCGGCAAGTCTTGGTGGAGAGGTGCCGAAGATTCCCGAAGGTGTACTGACAAAAGGCGGCTGGTGTTACGACATGATGTACGGGGATGGACCCACCGCATTTCAAAGATGGGCGCGGGAGCGTCATGCCGCCAGGGCGCTGGATGGTCTGGGTATGCTGGTGGAGCAGGCGGCAGAATCCTTCCGGCTGTGGCGTAATATCCTGCCTGATACCGTTCCGGTTATTCAGATGTTGCGCGGCTGAAGCGGCGTTCCCGACGATCCCAATCCCGAGCCGGGGCATTGCAATCGGCGCGTTTGATAAACTCGCGGGCGGTGATACGACAGCCATCGAAGAGTCTGCCATTCAGAGAATCGATCAACGCCAGGCCCTCATCGTCTGAATCGGTAAAGACGATGAAGTAGTGATAATCCTTATCGAAGCAGTCGCGTCCCATGCGGCGCTCAAAGCGAGTATGCACTGACAGGCCGCCCAGCAGATCCTGTATCTCCAGCAACCTGGCTTCTGCCGGCAGATTCCCGATAAACACGTAGCAAAGATCCCGCCAGTAATACCGACGAAGGCGCTGCACGGTTGCCCTCGATCGTCTGCAGGAGGGCCGACATGGTGATGTTAAAACCGGGCATACCCTGCCTCGACGTGGTGCGCCGGGTAGAAAGAGACCTTCAGGGTCCCGACCACCTACGCTTATCAAGGTCAGTGGTAGACCACGCCATGCTCATGGCCGCCACGCAAACGGCTGGCTCGACAAACAGGCAGTGGTGCTGGAGTCCCTGCTCTGTTTCAAACGCGCCGGCACCGACGCAGCATACTGACCTACTTCGCCAAAGAGGTGGCACAGTGGTTGAATGAGTAATCACCATGACCGACAACTACGCCGTCATCAGCAACCCCATCGAACACAGCAAATCCCGCTGATCCACGCCGCTTTTGCGGCACAAACCGGGGAGTCCATCGGAATACACCCGCCTGCTTGGTAGCCTCGACGACTTCGAGGGCGACGTAACACGTTTTTCTCAGGATGGCGGCCAGGGGCTCAACATTACCGTGCCGTTTCAAAGGGCGGCCTGGCGTCTGGCGGATGAGCTCAGCAAGCGGGCCCACACCGCCGGCGGTCAATACCCTGATCGGCTCGAAGCAGCAAGTGGGGGCGACAATACCATTGGCATCGGCCTGGTGCGCGACCTTACCATCAACCACGGCTTTCGCTTCAAGGGAAAGCGGGTCCTGATACTCGGCGCCGGTGGCGCGGTCCGCGGCGTGGTGCACCCCCTGCTCGAAGAACAGCCGAAGCGGCTCATCATCGCCAATCGCACTGCGGCCAAGGCCTATTCTCTGGCCACCGTCCTAAGCGGCTTCGGCCCGGTGGCGGGCTGTGGTCTGGATGAACTTGAGGGCATGCAGTTCGATCTGATCATCAACGGCACTGCCGCAGGTCTTGGTGGAGAGGTGCCGAAGATTCCCGAAGGTGTACTGACAAAAGGCAGCTGGTGTTACGACATGATGTACGGGGATGAACCCACAGCATTTCAAAAATGGGCGCGGGAGCGTCATGCCGCCCGGGCGCTGGATGGTCTGGGCATGCTGGTGGAGCAGGCGGCCGAATCCTTCCGGCTGTGGCGCGATATCCTGCCTGATACCGTTCCGGTTATTCAGATGTTGCGCGGTTAAAGCGGCGTTCCCGACGATCCCAATCCCGAGCTGGGGCATTACAATCGGCGCGTTTGATAAACTCGCGGGCGGTAATACGACAGCCATCGAAGATTTTACCGTTCAGCGCCTTGATCAACGCCCGACCCTCACTGTCCGATGAGGTGAAGACGATGAAGAAGTGATAATCCTTGTCGAAGCAGTCGCATCCCATGCGGCGCTCAAAGCGAGTATGCACTGACAGGCCGCCCAGCAGATCCTGTATCTCCAGCAACCTGGCTTCTGCCGGCAGATTCCCGATAAACACGTCCATTTGCCATCCTCCGGTCAATCGACTGCATTAAACTAATAATTACAGCAATATCATAGAGATGCAAGTTTAAGAATAACCACTGGGAACGATTCAGATCACGGCAAAAAAGCACCCATGCTGGCTGCCCATGTAGGATGTGGTGAGAAACGAACGGCATCGATCGCGAATGATGCGGTTCGCAAGCTCACCAGCATCCTACGTCCTGCATTTTTGCGCTGTTATGGGGCCAATCAAACAGTGAGCTGAATAGCTACTTTCCCGCGTGTTTTTTCATCAACCGCACATAGTGTGCCGCAGAGTAATCGAGATATTCCAACTCCTGATCGCTGAGGGGGCGCACCCGCCGAGCCGGTGTTCCCACCCAGAGATAGCCCCCCTCAAGGTGTTTTCCAGAGGGTACCAGTGAGCCGGCCCCCAACATGGTGCGCGATTCCAACACGGCGCCATCAAGAATTGTGCACCCCATGCCGATAAAACAACTGTCGGCAATATTACAGCCGTGCAGCACCGCCTTGTGCCCCACCGTGACCCGGTCACCCAGGGTCAATGGGGAGCCACCCGGCCGGTATTTGCTGTCGTGAGAGACATGCAGCACGCAACCGTCCTGCAGATTGCTCTCACTGCCGATACGAATCGCGTGCACATCGCCGCGAATGACGGTCATGGGCCAGACAGAAGAGTGAGAACCGATGCTCACATTGCCGATCACGACGGCGGTTTCATCGATCCAGGCATCGTTGGCAACCTGTGGCATGCTAGATTCAAAGGGTCGGATATTGGACATAAGCGGAGTTGAATAATGGAAATTGTACTGTTTGTGATTGCCGGCATGGCCATCGCCACGCTCATCTACGGAATAATGATCTACAACAATCTGGTGCGGCTCAAGCATAGCGTAACCCAGGCCTGGTCGAATATCGATGTGCTGTTGAAGCAGCGTCACGACGAACTGCCCAAACTGGTGGAGACCTGCAAGCAGTACATGAAGTTTGAACAGGAGACCCTGGAGCGGGTGATGCTGGCCCGCTCCGCCGTTGCCAGCGCCCGCCAGCAGGGGGACGTTGGGGCCGTCGGCAGCGCTGAGAGCGCGTTGCGCCTCGGTCTCGGCAATCTCTTCGCCGTGGCGGAGAACTACCCCGATCTGAAGGCCAACGACGGCTTTCAGCATCTCCAGGCCCGCATCACCGGCCTGGAGAACAGCATCGCCGACCGGCGGGAGTTTTACAATGAGAGCGCCAACAACAACAATGTGCGCATCGAGCAGTTTCCCGATATCCTGCTGGCCAGTCGTTTTAATTTCAAGGGGGCTGAACTGCTTGAGTTTGACGAGGAAGAGATCAGAGACGTGAATGTCGGCACCCTGTTCGGCTGATGTCTGCCGATCTGCTTGCCCTGCCGACCCTGGAGTTCTGGGTCTGGGCCGGCGCACTCTCCCTGTTGAGCCTCGCCGCACTCTTCTTCTCGTTTCGTAACCTGGCACACGCCCGGACCATAGAGGACACCCCTACCTCTCGCATCCGTTCCGCCCATCAGGGTTATGTGGAGCTAAACGGCGAAGCGGCGGCAATGAAAGGGGAGCCCATCATCACCCCGCTCACCCACAGCCCATGCTGCTGGTTCCGCTTCAAGATCGAACGCAGGGGAGAGAAGGGGTGGCGCACCGTTCGCCAGGGTGGCAGTGAGGGACTGTTTCTGCTCAAGGATGAGAGCGGCGAGTGTATCGTCGACCCCGATGGCGCCGCAGTCACCCCCAGCGAAAAGAGTGTCTGGTACGGCAGCAACAGCCTGCCTCAAACCGGGCCGGCAACGGGAGGGCTTGATTTCAACAGCTCAACCACCCTCTTTGGACTTAACCTCAACATCCGCAGCTACCGCTCGGGTGGCCACTACCGCTATACCGAGGAGACCATCTACCCCGGCGATCCACTCTACGCCATCGGCCTGTTTAAATCCTTTGGCGAGGCGGACCGGCTCGCCATGCGGCAGGATATGGTGCGGGAACGCCTGCGCCAGTGGAAACAGGACCGCGCCGGACTGCTCGCGCGTTTCGACCGGGACGGCAATGGCGCCATCGACATGGGTGAGTGGGAATCGGCCCGGCGCAAGGCTGAACGCGAGGTCGCCAGTGAACAGTTGATAGAGGATCATCCGTCGCTGCACACCCTGAGCCAGCCCGACTCCAACCGCCCTTTTATTATCTCCTCCAACGCAGAATTCGCCCTCGTCAAACGCTACCGCCGTTTTGCCTTCGGTTTCATCGCGGGGTTTTTCCTCCTTGGCGGTGTCAGCACCTGGATGCTGGCCACGCGGTTTGCCGCATGATCGACCCTGGCATGGTAATATCCCCATCCAAGTTCACAGGGGTCGGAGTCAAATTTGACTCCGACCCCTTCATTACTGGATCTACGGATCCGAACCAAGCGCCAGACCTGCGGTCAAATCCGTGACAATGAACTCCAGGAAAACCATGCACTACCGATACCTCCCACTACTGCTGCTCTCACTTCCCCTGTTGTTGAACGCGAAGGATCGTCCATTTATCGATCAACCCACCGACAGACCCAACCTGAAGGTTGAAGAGTATGTCTGGGAGGAGGGAAAGGTCACCCTGCCGAAAGATCTGAACGAGGATCAACTGACCGAATTCCAGGTCACTGACAGCAGCGGACGCTTCCGTTTTTTTATCGATCGCAGCACGCTGCAACCTGGGGAGGACAATGCCATCCGGGTGCTGCTCGCCATCCGCTCGAACCGTGGCGCTCTCAACACCTCTTACGAGGGATTTCATTGTGGCAACCGCCAATACAAGGTCTACGCATACGGCAGCAACAAGGGCCTGAAGGCCCTGAAAAAACCGCTCTGGAAAAAGATTATCCTCAGCGGATCGGATAACTACCGGCATACGCTCTACAGCCGTTATCTCTGCGATCTGTACAAGGGCGTTCCCTTTGAGCCAAACAATATCATCCACTATATGAAACAACCCACACAGGCGGAACAGACACCTTTTTTCAACGACTAGACGCTTTTGCCTGATCCACTGCGTTTGATCATGCCTGCAACCCCCCCGATTTATCCGGGGTTGGTTTTCACTGAGTCACCCCCCATCTCCCCGCTATCATTCGTTTTCTCAATTCCGGAGTTATCACAGATGAACAACCCCCTGTTGGAGATGGACGGCCTACCAGCCTTTTCCCGGATCAAGCCCGATCATGTGGAACCCGCCCTGGACCATCTGTTGTCCCACAACCGGGAACAGATCGAGGCACTGCTCAAGGGAGCGCAGCGGTTCACATGGAACAATCTGGTGGAACCGATGGAGCGACTCGACGACCGGCTCAGCCGCGCCTGGTCTCCCGTCAGCCACATGAATTCGGTGGTCAACAACGAAGCGCTGCGAAGCGCCTACAACACCTGCCTGCCCAAGCTGAGTGAATACGGCACCGAGATGGGGCAGAATGCCGAGCTCTTCGCCGCCTTTAAGGCTGTCGCCGAGCAGCAGAAAGACCTGAACCCCGTTCAACATAAGGTACTGGATGACGCCCTGCTCGATTTCCACCTCTCCGGTGTCGACCTCTCTGCCGACAAAAAGACCCGTTTCAAGGAGATCAGCCAGTCGCTGTCGACGCTCACCACCAAATTCGAGGAGAACCTGCTCGACGTGCGTGCTCGTAGCCGCGGTGCCGAAATTCTTGGTTTTGTGGATGGATACGCCTCCAATACCTGTCACGGCCATCTCACTCGTCCGAGTATGGAGCATGAGATCGATGTGATGGGGGATGCGCTGAAGAGCGCGGGTATGACGCCCGATGATGTTGACTATATCCATGCCCATGGCACCGGGACCGAGGCTAACGATGTGATAGAAACCGACGCCATAAAAGCGGTGTTTGGTGAGCGTGCCGCCGATGTTCCGATGACTTCAGGCAAGTGGGGCATACTTTGGGTGCTTCGGGTGTCTTTGGGCTGATCTCGGCACTGTTGAGCCTCAACAAGGGTATCGCCATCCCCACCATCAACCTGGATGACCCTGATCCCAAGTGTGACTTGAACTATGTGGCGAACAAGGCCCAGCCTTTGTCCAGAAATCGTACTGCCATAGTGAATGCGTTTGGTTTTGGTGGAACAAACTGCACGGCGGTGATCAGTAAGGCTCAATAGACATTATCTGTCTGAAACAAGTATGTAGGATGTGGTGAGCTTGCGAACCGCATCGCTCGCGTGATTTCCCGACTCGACTGATGCGGTTCGCAAGCTCACCAGCATCCTACGTCCTGTTAATCGTTGTGCAGCTCCTGGCTACTGAAATCAAGGAGACGTTCGACTTCGTGATTGAATCGCTGCAGTTTTTCCAGAGTTTTTGCTTCGTCTCTTGATTTGCAGGCCGCTTCCAAGTGTGTAACAGCAAGATTCAATGCAGGAACCCCACAGATCGAAGTGGCTCCATGCAGGCGGTGAACATTCTCTCTGAGATCGTCCCACTGCCGGGCAGCATGATTCCCACGGATTACCCCGGCCTGTTCCGGCAGTTCGTTGCAAAACTGGTTGAACATTTCATCAACAAGTTTTGTATTGCCGCCAGCAATATTTAACGCTTTTTCTTTGTCCCTGATTGGGAGGTCAGTGTCTGAGTCAACTGACTCATTTGCGGTTGCCATCACCTGAGCCAGTTGAGGTTTTTCCCCCCTTAACAGTGGAAGTATTACGTTCAGAAGTTGAGATTCCGTATGTGGTTTTAGCAGATAACCATCCATGCCCGCAGCTATTACCTCATTTCGTGTCTCGGGTACCACGTCAGCAGTGAGTGCGACGATCGGCGGTGAGTTGGAACGATTCGCACAGTTCTCACGAATTCTTATTGCAGCGTCCGTACCTTTTAGTTTCGGCATGTGGACATCCATTAGTATCAGGTCAAACTGCTTCTTTGTAGCCAGATCAATGGCTTCGATGCCGGTATTCGCCTCTGAAACAACAGCGCCCTTTTCAGAAAGGAGGATGTTCACCAGTTCCAGGTTAATGTGATTGTCATCTACGACAAGGATCCTTTTCCCCCTTAATGAGGTGTCGCGATCAATGTTTGAGGCAATTGTTGAGTGGTCGTGAGCTTCACCGGCGGAAAAAATCTCCTTAAGGACGTTGTCGAGAGTTTCGCTGTCCAAGGGTTTGGAAAGAGACCAGGTAGTATTGTCGATGTGGAAATTTTCTATGGTGTTTCGGTCTGATGTGCTGAGAAGTACCAGGACAGGAAGATTGAAAGAAGTCAGAAAACCTTTTGCTGTTATATCTGCGTTACCTGAGGTGATTTCGTCTTTTGTAAAGCCGCATACGATCAAATCTGCAAGAGAGATGATCGGCTCCTCTGTGTCAACAGTCTCCAAATCCTTGGTCAAAAATCCTCGTTTAAGAAATTGATGTTTGATGGATAGGCGAGATAGTTTGTGCTGATCGATGATCAGGCAACTTTTGTTATAAAATTGTGCTGATTGCGGTTTGTTGCTTTCAGAGTCATCTTTTTTCAGAGTCAGCGTGACCCGGAAACAGGAGCCCTGCCCACGTGCACTGTCCACCTCGATGCTGCCGCCCATCGATTGAACCAACTTCCTGGAAATGCTCAGTCCAAGGCCGGTGCCGCCATACATTCTGCTGGTAGATGTATCAGCTTGTTGAAATGCATGAAAAAGATACTCTTGTGCATCACGGTCGATACCAATGCCTGTGTCGGTTACCGTGAAGCTCAGTGTACACTCGCTATCTGTTTCACGCTCAAGCATGACACGAACAATGACTTCACCCGTGTGAGTGAATTTGATCGCATTGCTCAACAGATTGACAAGAATTTGTCTGATTCTGGTTATATCGCCGATCAGTCTGTCAGGAATGTCCGAGTAGACCATCAGTACAAGTTCCAGGTTTTTGTCCTGGGCCGATGGAGCCAGCAGTACAACAGGATCTTCAAAACACTCGGTTACAGAGAAACTTGAGCTGTCTGGTTCCAGTCTGCCGTACTCAAGCTTTGAATAATCAAGGATATGGTTGATGATCTCCAGTAAGTTGGTAGCAGATTTGGTGATTGTGTTGACGATGTCTTTCTGCTTTTTATCAAGGTCCATATTTTTGAGTAAGTTCGCAAAACCCAGAACGCCATTCATGGGTGTTCTGATCTCATGGCTCATGTTGGCAAGAAATTCTGATTTCACATGGCTTGCCATGACTGCACGTTTTCTTGCCAAGTCGAGTTCGATATTCTGTATTTCCAGTGCTTCCATTGTTTGAATCAGGTCTGAAGTTGCCTGATCAATCTGCTGTTGCATGTTTTCCCGGGACAGTTTCAACTCTCTGGCCATTGAGTTGAAACTCTCTTCAAGACTGACGATTTCCCGGTAAGATTTTTCTGGAATCAAGGTGGAGAAATCACCGGCTTGCATTTGCACCACTGCCTTTGTCAGGCGCGAAATTGGCCTCGTAACCCGCCTGCTGAGTGCAAGTGAGAAGAGAATGGTTCCAATCAACCCGAACCACAATATAAGAAGACTGTTGCGCATAATTCGGCTTTTGTTGGTCAGCAGTTTTTTCGTACTGATAGTGATGGCAACACTACCTAGTGGTGCGGAACCTGACAAAGTGGTTATTTCAGGTTCCTCGTTTTGTTCAGGATAGTCGGAGACATCAATCGCCATGATTTCCTGACCGACATGCGCACGAAAAATAATGTGGTTGTCGGTGGCGTTGTTATTCCCTGTCACTGGATTATTGGGATGACTATTTATATTGATAAGTGTGTTGTTTGATTCATCGAGTACCCGGATTTCACTGACGTCACTATGACGAAAGATCGATTTTAGATTGGTTTTCAGGGTTGTCGAGTTACGGGTAAACAATCCGGTAGTGCTTAATGCGGCGGCTTCATTGGCAATGGCCTGTCCACGTTCATTGAATGCGTCGAACAGATTATCCAATTGCGTATTGATCAGATAGGTGATCAATGGCACTGCCAAGGCGATTGCGGGCAGTAATCCTGCAATTAATGCTTGTGCTCTGAAGGTTTTAAATTGATTCAGGATCATGGTGTTTCACCTGCACTGATCTGATCTCTGAGGTGAGTTTCTGAAGGAAGTTTAATCCCCAATGACCTTGCTACCTTTCTATTGACGCTGACAGAGAAATATTTCGGGTATTTCGGACCTTTTATAAGATCGTTTTTTTTGCTGAGATGGCTGGCGGAGACATCGACTATATGCCGCGCAATATCATCGGGGGTGGAATGAACAGCGGAAATGGCGCCGGCCTTTACATAGGCGGCTGAAAATCCCACAACGGGCACCTGTTTGCGGTAGGTGGATGTGAGTATATTGGATATGGTCTTTCTATTATGGATGTTGGCATCGGGCAGCGCCAGAAGAACGTCCGAACTTTCCAATAATTTTCCAAGTTTGCTGCCAAGTTCTTTGCTGTCGACAACTTCTGCCAGTGTTATTGTGACCCCCAGCTTGTTTTCGCTCTTTCGCAAGATGGATTCAGCAGGACGGTTATTCTTGTGGATCAATATTCCGATACGTTTTCCTCCGCCTGTAGAGAGTTTTGCCAGCCTGAGGCTGCGTTCAAGTGGTTGATTGAGATAGATCGTATCTGCTTCCTGGAAGAACCTGTCGCTGATGTTGGAGTTTCTATTCGGTAGCATCGGTATCATGGCATGGATGGTCTTTTTCGAGACGCCATTATTCCGTGTGAATGTTGCGGCTTTTGTACCGAGCGTGATGATCAGGTCGCTATGTCTGGACCATTCGGGTTTCAGGTCAGTTGGGGTTGATGATGTGATGTCGACCTCAGTGCAGACGTCGGGATGTCTTTCGCAGTAGAGAATAAAATAGTGTTCAATGGCACTGATCACCTTGCCGTAAACGGTTGCGTTTCCGCTTTTTATGATCAGAATATTCTGCTGTCTTTCGATTTCCTGTGAATAGACATATCCAGCGATAAAATGCTGTGCCAGAAAAAGCAACAATAATATACGGCAGAAACGCCCCAATACGGGCAGGGCATCACCTGTCCGCAGGGCTGTCAATTCGCCGTTAGTAAACAAGTCTCGGCTTCCTTTTCTTTTCGCTTTATCGGTTAAGCGGTTTTTAATCCGTTGTAACAACCGTGATTAGACAACAATTATCTAAATTCTAAAGAGGCTTGGAGAAAGAAACGGGTTTCCCACCGGTTGACTAAGTCACGACTCGGCGCGTTGAAAAAATCCACATGCCCACCGTTGAGGTTTTGTCCGATAAGCGCTATTTCTCCGTCCATCCCCGGGAGAGTGAACTCTTTTCCCAGTCTCACATCCCAGCGCCTGAAGGTTGGGATTAGGTCGCCTTCACCACTCCAAACCATTTCGCCAACATAGTAGTAGGCCGAACTGATCTGGATACCACTGTCGAAACGGTGGCTGCCGAGGATGCTGAAGGTATGACTTGCAACATTATCACTAATACTATTTCTGGTTTGGATCGTGCTATCCTGAATCAGGAAACCTTCCTGGCCGTAAGTATTGGCGTAGCCGTAGCCGAGAAAAATCAAATCGCGCGGAGTCGGCCTGAAGTCAAGATTCACCTCCAGTCCATTGATTGTCGCCTCACCTGCGTTTATGTAGGTGTCTGCGCCCTCCTGAATCAGGTCGTTGAAATTGTTCAGTGTTGCAAGGGCGATGGGGTCGGTCAGTCCACGGTTCGGGTCTGGAATATCCAAATTACGGAATTCATTAATGATATTGTCGATCTTTTCATGAAACAGTTTGAGATCCAGGGTCAGGCCAACTTCAGGGAAACTGCCCAGATATCCCAGCTCAAAACTGTCGATGGACTGTGGGTCCAGGTTTCCGGTTCCCAGCACCCAGGTGTTCACATCATTGAGCGGCTCATCGAGAAAGACCACGAGGTTGATGTGGTCCTCCAGCAGTGTGGGCATGCGGTAGGCGCGCGAAGCGTTCGCCCTGATGGTGTTGTTCTGATCGATGTGGTGATTGATTGCGAGGCGGGGAGAGAATAATGGATCCTTATCTTCAAAGCGCTCGACCATTCCTCCGGCATTGACAACCCATGCGGGAGAGATATGCCACTCTGTGTTGGCAAAGAGTCGTATTTGATTCCGCGTGATGGCATCGTATTGATGGAAGATCCAGACACTTTTTCCGCGATCCTGCCGCGCACCCGCCCCCCACACTAACCGTAGGTTATCTGACGTCTGCAGAGTCTGCTGAAATTCCAGATCGTATCTATCTGACTCAAAACCCAGCCAGGAGAGGGTCAGAGGCGAGTCGGTGAGTTTCAGTTCATCCAGAAACATCTGGAAATTGTAGTTCCCACCAGAGAGTCCAAGGGCGAAGATGTCAGGTCGTACCGGCTCAGGAAAGCCTTGCAGGTCATCCAACCCTTTGATGACGTCTGAGATGACAGGTGAACGGTAGTTGTCCTCTATCTGCTGGTAGTTATGATAAAACTGGAGACGAAACTCATTGCTTGGGGATTGCTGATGAGTCCAGGCTATCTGTTGGAAGTTGTAACGATTGTTTAATACCCTGGTCTGCTGAAAGATATCCGACCAGCCTTCGCCGTAGTTTCCCCGGCTGAAACCGACACGAAACTCCACCGTGTCGTCGTTATCCAGTGTTTGCTCTCCGTGGAAGTTGAACCAGCGGGTGTCGGCGCTGTCTTCGCGTTCTTCAAAACCGTCGTATTCACTGTAGTTGGCTGAAATCCTATAGGCGAAGTCCCCACCGAGTCGGCATAACGGCCATAAATCTTGCGCGCATTGCCTTCGCCTATGATGGTTTTCAACATTGCGCTGACGATCACGTGGGTGGTCGGCATAATACCGTTGACAACGCCGGCAAATGAGTTGAACCATAGGCGGCGGCATTGGGCCTGAATCACCTCTTCGATACGCTGATATTTCGTCGACTCGATCGGCATGCGTCGGCCCATGCAACACCACCAAAAGCCGGATCGTAAACCGATCGTCCATCGATCAGCGCGTACCTGCATGTCGCGAGCATACTGGTCGGCCAGGCCGTGATAGGTTGCGGCCCGGAGCCAGAATAATAGAAGCTCACCGCAAAACCCGGCAGCCAGTCGCAGTAAATAGAATATTCCTGGAGCCGGAAGCACGAATTATCTCTTTGCCGATGATCGTCATTGCCGCGGGGGTATCGGCCAGGGATTGGGAGAGACGGGTTGCGGGCCACGATGTTGCGCAAGCTCGATCTCGACGGCACCCTGCGGGTGGGCAGTGTAAAGGCGAACAATATCCGTGCCGAGGCGATTCAGGTCAAGGTGAAGAGCAAAGGCGGCAAACTGAATATCGACCAGAAGGTGGGACGCTTCTACGATGGCGCCCTCAAAGGGACGGTGGATCTCGATGTGCGGGGCAAGACGCCGAAACTCAAGATCAACCAGAGCGCCAGCGGTATTCAGGCCGGCCCTTTGGTGAAGGATGTGTCAGGCCAGGATCGGTTGGCGGGTCTGGGTGGCTTCAACGCCAATCTGACCAGTGCCGGTCAGACCGTCAGTCAGCTCAAAAAGACCCTCAACGGCAAGCTCGATTTCGATTTTCGCAACGGCGCGATCAAAGGCATCAACCTGGCGAAGATGCTTCGTGATGCCAAAGCGAAACTGACGGGGAAGACCCCCCCCGCAACCAATGAGCCGGAGCAGACCGACTTCTCCGAGATGAGCGCCAGCGCCGTTATACGTAATGGTGTACTGGACAATCGTGATCTGCTGGCTAAATCCCCCTTTCTGCGGGTGGAGGGCACCGGCAAGGTGAACCTCGTGGCGGAGTCACTCGACTATACGGTCAAGCCGGTGATAGTCGGCTCCGGAAAGGGTCAGGGTGGAGAAGGGCTGGAGGAACTCAAAGGGGTGCCGATCCCGGTGCATATCCAAGGCGCCTGGGCGGATCCGCACTGGAACATCGATCTTGGCAAGGTGTTGGCGGAGAGTCAGAAGGCCAAACTCAAAGAGAAACTGAATGAGAAGCTGGAAGAGAAACTGCCCGGAGGTTTGATGGATAAGCTACCAGGGGGCCTGAAGGGCCTCTTCTGATCCCCTCTGGCCTGGATGGCGCTTATATGCCATCCAGGCTGCGGTTCTCGCCATGCATGCCCGTAAATTCTCCCAGGCCATTCTTGAGTGGTTCGACCAATTCGGTCGCAATGATCTCCCCTGGCAGCGGGATGCGGATCCCTACCGGATCTGGGTCTCCGAGATTATGTTGCAGCAGACCCAGGTGGCCACGGTCATCCCCTACTTTGAGCGTTTCATAGCCAGTTTTCCCGATGTGGTACAGCTGGCAAACGCCTCCCAGGATGCGGTACTGCACCACTGGTCGGGTTTGGGGTACTACGCCCGCGCCCGTAATCTGCATAAGGCGGCAGCAGTCATCCGGGATAGTCATGCCGGCCGATTCCCCGAGGATATCGATCAGGTTGAGTCCCTGCCGGGGATTGGACGTTCCACCGCCGGCGCAATCCTCTCTCTGGCGTTGGGGCAATCCCATCCGATCCTCGATGGTAATGTAAAAAGGGTGTTGGCGCGCTGTTTTGAAATTGAGGGTTGGCCAAGCAAGTCGGCGGTTGCAAGGGAGCTCTGGCATCTGGCGGAAACCTACACGCCGGAAAGGCGGGTCGCGGCCTATAATCAGGCAATGATGGATCTGGGCGCGACTGTTTGTCGGCGCGGGCAGCCGGGCTGCGCGGTCTGTCCACTGAAGCGGCAATGTATGGCCAATGCGAGCGGCCATCAACGGGCGTTTCCCTCTCCCCGTCCAAAGAGAACATTGCCGGTGAAGCAGGCTAAGATGCTGGTCGTACAAAATGGCGAGGGCGCAGTGTTGTTGGAGCGCAGACCGCCGGTGGGAATTTGGGGCGGACTTTGGAGTTTTCCGGAGTGCCCTGCATCCCGGGAACCATCGGCCTGGTGCCGGGAGCATTTCGTGATCAAGGCAGGTGTGCTGCAAGAGATGCCTTTGAGGCGACACACCTTCACCCACTTCCATCTCGACATAACGCCACTGCGGATGTACGCCAATAACCCCAGTAACGCAGTCTTGGATGCAGGTGATCGTATCTGGTATAAAACCCAGGATTCCTCTGGACTGGGACTGGCTGCGCCGGTTTCACGAATCATCAATGAGCTGGAGAAGTATTCAACTGTTGGCAGTGTCGGATAACCGGCCGGCTGGCGGCGGTATTTCTCCCAATAGTATCCCCCTAGGAGAGCCCCCATGAGCCGTACCGTAAACTGCGTCAAACTGAATCGTGAAGCCGAAGGACTGGACCGCATACCCTATCCCGGTGATCTGGGCCAGAGGATCTTCGATAACGTCTCCAAAGAGGCATGGGCAGAGTGGCTCAAGTTTCAGACCATGCTGATCAATGAAAACCGCCTCAGCCCCATGGATCCGAAGGCGAGGAAGTTTCTCGAGGATCAGATGGAAAATTACTTTTTTGGTGAAGGCGTTGCGAACCCGCCTGAGTTCACTCTACCCGGCTCATGAAACTGCAGTGAATTGGCGCTGTTTGAGGAAGGTGAGAAATATCCAGTATCCGCTTGACTAACTGCCCCAAGATCGCTGTAATACGCGCTCTGATTTATGGCCAGGTAGCTCAGTCGGTAGAGCAGGGGACTGAAAATCCCCGTGTCCGTGGTTCGATTCCGCGCCTGGCCACCATATTTGAGCCTCTGATTCCAGGGGCTTTTTTATTGCCATTTTCCTCCTCAGTTTGTTTTGACATGACTGTGAAGGTATTTGGGAGAAGAATTCCAGTGGCTACGATTGCCAAATGGCAAAGACAAGGCCATCCTCAAAAAAGAAGGCAAAATCCTCAAACCCAAGTCCCACCCAAAGAAAACCTATGCCCGTCAGTGGGCTAGGCGAATGGAGGCGGAACAGGAAGCCCTTCTTGCCCTTGGCCTCCCCGGTACGCGGATAAATGTCCGGGAGATAGCCAAGGAGTGCCGAGGCGGAGATAAAAGGGTTTCTAAATTGGGGCCAATAAAGTTTCAAGCGATGAGTCTGGGACACAATCAGGTAGAGCATCGAAATGATAAAAAAGATTGATGTATCCAGTTTGACGATTGGGATGTATGTCCATGATCTTAGCTGCAACTGGATGAAACACCCTTTTGCAGTAAACAAGTTCAAAATCAAAAACAAGATGCAGATCAGTGCGATCCGAAATGCAGGAATCCGTGAGCTTTACATCGATACTGACAAAGGGATCGATATAGAAAAGCATGATGTTGCTTATGAGGCGGAAAAAAGTCTCCTGAAAGGGTTCTGGTGGACTCGGAGGCTAGCCGGAAATCGACCCGGACCAAGAGTATGACTGAGGAGCTGGCACGTGCGTCCAAGGTAAAAAAGGAGGCGACCCAGGTAGTCGCAGATATAATGGAAGACGTGCGGCTGGGGCGTCAGGTCGAGCTGGAGCGAGTCAATCCGGTGGTCGAGGGGATAGTCTCCTCTATCATGAGCAATGAAGACGCGCTGCTTGGTCTCACCCGAATCCGAAAGATGGATAAATACATATTCGAGCACTCAGTCAGTGTATCTGTCCTATTGACCACTTTCGCCAAACATCTCAATTTTCCTGAAGAGGATCTGCTGCAGATCGGCATTGGGGGGTTGCTGCATGACATTGGTAAGATCAAGACACCACAGAAAATCCTAAATAAACCCGGCAAACTGACCGATCAGGAGTTTGCCATCATGAAAAAGCACGTGGTCTACGGCAAGGAACTCCTGGAGGCGGTGCCGGGTATTTCCGATATCATTCTGAGTATTGCCACAGAGCATCATGAACGTCTGGACGGGACCGGATATCTGGATGGGAAGCGCGGTGATGAGATCTCGCTTTATGGACAGATGGCGGCCATCGTCGATGTTTATGATGCCCTCACGGCGGACCGGGTGTACGGTGAGGTGATGTCTCCCCATACTGCATTGGTAAAACTGGTCACCTGGGGCAAATCGCGCTTCAATCAGGAGCTGCTTCAGAGCTTCATCCACTGTATAGGGATCTATCCCATCGGTTCATTGGTTTCCCTCTCGGATGCACGGTTTGCCGTGGTTGTAGAATCAGGCAAGAAAGATCTTTTGTCCCCAAAGATCAGGATCGTTTTTGACTCCATCAAACGTCAGTTCCTCACTCCCCAGGACGTAGATCTCTCAGCTAAGCAAAAGGGGGATGAGATCAAGATTATTAGTGCTGTGGATCCTGCTAAATGGAGGATCTCTCCTGAAACTTTCTTGGATCACAGAACAGCTTAGACAGTTGCAGTCTACAGCTCAACGTGTGAATGTCGAAGGCCGTGGTGACGGCTAAGCAATGTCCATATCTGAAGCCTGAGGGATGTGACGGGGTGCAGAGTGACTTCTACAGTAGGCTGTTTATCAACCAGCGGCAGACAGTCAGAACCGCGAAGCAGTGCTCCCCAATTATCTTCCGATGGCCACAGGCACTTATTTGCCCTTGCTTGCGCCATATTGGAAGGGCAAAATGTTACATATGCCATGAATCGTGTGGAGTAAGGCTGTGGATTTTATAGAATGGTCGGAGTCTATGAGCGTCGGCAATCCTTCGATCGATCAGGATCATAAAATCATTGTTAAACTGATCAATCAACTTTATGCCCAAATCGGCACAATGGAGGATCAAAAGGCCCTGGGCAGTGCCCTAAACACGTTGATTGATTACACCCTTTATCATTTTTCCCGAGAAGAACGGGTGATGCTGGCTTGCAGATACCCTTCATTTGAGGATCACAAGCGACAACATGAAAAGCTCACAGATCAGGTCGCAGATATCGCGCACCGTTTTTTTGAGAAAAAAGACGATATAGTTCAAGACGAACTCCTGGACTTCCTGAAAAACTGGCTCATGAATCACATCCTGAAACAAGACATAGGATTTCGTCCGTATGCGGAAAATAACCCCGAGGTTCTTGGTATAACCAGATCTCTACAAACGGATTCAGAACAGCCAGATATGGTGGACACCGATGATTTGATCCCGAAGTCCGTCAACTGGAATGAGACCGCAATCCTGATCGTCAGTAAGAGTCAAAATTTCAGTAACATCATCGCCAGCATCCTTGAAATTGCAGATGTTAGGGAAATTCAGCAATATTCTCATGCAGATGATGCAATGCAGTCACTCGAAAGCCACAAACCCAACCTCATTGTTTATGGTTGGAAACAGGATGACCAGGAAGCAATACCATTTATAGAAAGATTGCGTGAAATCAAGGGTGGTTCCATTGCCGGTATCCCTGTATTGCTGATTTCAGCGCGTGAGGAGCGCGGAGCCATGGAGTCGGGGCTAGTTGCTGGAGCGACTCATTGCATAGAGGAGCCAATCGGCATTCAAACCTTTTTCAAAGCTGCTGTTAAAGCCATCAATCAATAATAGAAAATTTAAGTAGTGGGGGGTGAGGAAAATGCCCAAGGTCTCTACAAAAGAACAGCTGAAAATAGCCCTAAAGCTATTTTTCCCTGCTGTAGTGGTGATTTTGTTGTTGGCACTTGGTGTTTTATTTAGCCAGGCACAAGTATCTGTTGTTGAATTGAATACTTCCGCCAAAAGCAACGTCAGACTGGCGGCGGAGTTTTTCAGAGAAGAGCTTGGGGATGTGATCAGCGATCTTCGCATTCTATCCAAGGATCAGGATCTAGAAGATGCCTTGGAAATGAAGGTACCTGAAGCCAGGATAAGTCTGTCAAATAAACTCCAGATTTTTGCACGAGAAAAAAAGGTTTTCGATCAGATCCGAATATTGGATATCGATGGCAGAGAGGTTGTCCGCGTCAATTACAATGACGGCGCACCCATCAGTGTTTCCAAAGCGCAACTCCAGGATAAATCCAGTCGTTACTACTTCAAGGAGGCAGTGGCCAAGAGGTTGGGTCAGCACTTCATTTCACAATTCGACCTCAATATGGAAAAAGGCGCAATCGAGCGACCTTATAAACCGACTTTGCGAGTGTCTGCACCTGTTTTTTCCCCTTCCGGCAGCAAAATTGGCGTATTGGTGATGAATTATCGCGGTCATTATCTGCTGAAGACAATCCGCGAAATGATACCTGCCACATCATCTGAGTTTCCACTGCTTCTTGACCAAAACGGCCACTATTTAATCGGTCCTGCAGAAGAGGCGGAATGGGGGTTTATGTTTGATAAAGAAGCTTTGTTCCCTACAGACTTTCCCAAGGTATTTAAGTACGTTGCCTCGACTTCAAAAGGTCAAATAGAGAGTGATCAGTACCTGTTTACCTTCAGAAATGTGGTTGTCGGTGATAATCATTTAACAATCGCTTCTCAAATAAACCTGGCATCAGTCTACCGCGCCATTCTCAAGAGCCATCGCGAAAGCATTGTCATTATCATTTTGTTGGTTCTTGTATCGGCGTTTGCATCATGGGGGGTCGCCGGCAGCAGGCTTGCCCGAAAAGGTTGGAATATAACAAAAAATAAACTTGCCGATTTCAGGGAAACTGCATCCGACTGGTTGTGGGAAACGGATTCACAATTGCGTTTCACTGACATCTCATTCCGGATGAAAGATATAACCGGCATCAATCCAAATGACTATATCGGCAAACAGATTCATGAGCTGATTTCACCCGACCCCGATTCCGACCAACCTGACCTCGATACCTTCCTGAAAAATATTGAAACCCGACAACCCGTCAAAAAGGTTCTTTGCAAGATAGAGAACTTCCTTGGGCAGGCCCTTCAATTCAATGTGACGGCAAAGCCATATTTCACAGATGGTGTTTTTTCAGGCTATCGCGGGACAAGTCAGGACGTCACCAATTACAGGCAACTAAGCCGGGAACTACAAGGCCGCGTTGTGGCAGCTGAATTTGCAGAGAGGGAAGCCGATATCTATGCGCAGAAATTGGCTGAGGCTCAGCGGATATCCCATACTGGAAACTGGAGCCACGATTTAACCACCGGCAAACTGCATTGGTCGGAAGAGGCTTTTCGTATTTTCGGTGTCGATCCGGAGAAGTTCGACTTGGAGTACGAACTGTACCTGGACACTGTTCATCCTGATGATCGCGATTATGTTGTGGAACAGCGCGAGAACTCTATGAAAAAAGGAGTCCTTCATATCTTTGAATACAGGATTGTCCGGAAGTCATTCGATGATGATATTCGATGGATCCAGGAGCGGTGCGAATATCACCGTAACAACTCAGGTGAGATTATTCGGTCTGAAGGCACTGTTCAAGACATTACTGAACGCAAGACGTCTGAGCAGACGCTGGCAGAAGCAAAAGAGGCCGCTGAGTCAGCAAATCGTTCGAAAAGTGACTTCTTGGCCAACATGAGCCACGAAATTCGTACGCCGATGAATGGCATCATCGGCATGACACATCTTGCATTGAAAACTGAGCTGGACAATAAGCAACGGAATTATATAGGCAAGGCTCACCGCTCAGCTGAAAACCTGCTTGGGATCCTAAATGACATCCTTGATTTTTCCAAGATCGAGGCGGGCAAGCTAAATTTTGAAGAAGTCGATTTTTATCTCAAGGATGTCATCGATAACTTTGTTAATCTGCTGCGGTTCAAGGCCGAGGAAAAGAGTATTCGGCTTTCGGTCCGAATTGATCGGGAAGTTCCTATGGCGCTGAGTGGAGACTCATTACGTTTAAGCCAGGTTCTTATCAACCTGGGTGATAATGCAGTGAAGTTCAGCGATGCGGGCGATAGTGTTTCGTTGAAGGTTGCCTTGAAAGAAGAGAGTGACCATGAAGTCGTATTACAGTTTGCCATAAAGGACACTGGTATCGGCATGTCCCAGGAACAGCTGCAAGGACTGTTTCAACCCTTTGGTCAGGCTGACAGTTCGACAACCCGTAAGTATGGAGGTACTGGCCTCGGCTTAATCATTTCCAAGAAGATCGTCCAGTTGATGAATGGCGAAATAGCGGTGGAAAGTGAACAAGACGTCGGCAGCATCTTCAGATTTACAGTTAGCCTGAAGACTCAACAGAGTGAGTCTTCGCAAAACAGGGCATTGGCCAATCAAAATGAGATGGATGTCGACCAAGCCACGGTACGCTTGCGGGGTGCCAAGGTTCTGTTGGTTGAGGACAACGAAATAAACCGGGAAATCGTGCTGGACATCCTTGCCATGAGTGGAATTAGAGTTGAAACGGCGTTCGATGGACAGGAAGCGCTGGAGTTATTGGCCAAGGAGGATTTCGATGGTGTTCTAATGGATTGCCAGATGCCGGTCATGGATGGGTATGAAGCGACCCGCCAAATACGAGAGCAGAAGAAATTCAAGGATTTGCCTATTATTGCTTTGACGGCTAATGCGATGAAAGGGGACAGGGAGAAGGTCTTGGCGGTCGGTATGAATGACCATATTGCCAAGCCGGTTAATCCTGATTTGATGTTCATTACGATGGCAAAATGGATAAACCCCAGAAAATAGCCTGTATGAAATATTTTGTTACCACTGATTGCATGAGCGGCAGCAAAGTGTCGGCAACTGACTCTTGGTCCTGGTAGCGCAAGGTTCTTCGGTTAAGGACTCGCTGCAGGCCGGTTTCGACAAAAACGAGAACCTCTGGTTTAGTCTAAACTGGAGAGAACGGCCAAACCAGATGCAGATTAGATTGCATTGGCTTTTACTCTGACTCCAGATTTTGGTGCCCATGACGCCTGAATCTTGGATAATCTAAACGCATCTCTAACCTTCTTATCAGCTCCAATCACCTATGATCAGTGAAAGCACCATTACTCAACTACCCCGTAGCAAAGAAGGATCAAGTATGGTTGGTGCAATTGACATGGGAAGCAAGAACTTCAAGTTTGTCTTTGGGCAGAAAGTTAACGGTAGAGTCACGACAGAACTGATCAGGAAAGAACAGCTGGAGATTGGAAAAGAGGTTACGGAAAACCACGGGATGATCGGCCGGAGAAAATTCAGGCAGATAGAGGATACACTCTCTCAATTTGTGAGCTATTGTAGGGACAGAGGCGCGCAGACAGTTCTTGCTATTGCCACCAGCGCCATAAGGAACGCCAGAAACCACCAGCAGATTATCGATCTGGCCGGTGAAATCGGCATAGCCATAGAAGTTGCTGAAGGTGAAAGAGAAGGTGAGGTGGGTTATCTTGCCGCCACTGGCGGTGCACCCAATAAGCTCGTTAGTGATTCCGGCAGTAAGAGTATTCAGATCGCCTGGTGGAACGACGATAAAGTTCAATCACGCTCCATTCCTGTTGGTTACGAACTCGCCTATGAGAGTTTTGTAGAACGGGCTTCCACGCTGGACGAAACACAAGAAAATTTCAGTAGGTTTCTCGACGGTAACTTCAAGGAATTACCGGAAAACACGGATCGAATTATCGCCCTGGCCGCAAACACCATTACCTCATTTGTTATCGGAGAGAAAATGCCTGGGTGCAATAATAGAAAGCTTACCAGAAACGCCCTGAATGATAGAATGTCCGAGCTCCAGGGTCTTTCTCCGGCTCAGTACGATAGGTTGAAATCGTCTCTGCCAAAAGCAGAAAAAATATTGCCAGGATTGGTTTTTCTTGATTATCTGATGGAGCGTACAGGACACTGCGAGGTATTTATCACCGAGGCTGAATTGCCTGTTGGTTTGATTGTTGAGTATTTTCTCAAACGGGAGTAAAGCGGGTTTCGACGTGGAAAGGCTGTGCCGCAAGTTGGTTCTTCACTCTCATCTGTACTTTCGAAAAAATCATTCCGCTGAATACTGTCAGTATCCTGCAAGTCGTTTTCTGGACTATGCTGCGAACGACTTGGAGGTGTGCTCAATTTCTACTATCGTGGAGCGGATCGAGAGTACGCGTTCCATTTTTTGCTCCATAGGTGTTTCTGACCGGACTCTGGTTATAGGGAAGCTGACGAATGAATGAAAGCCCTTTATTGATCATTTTGGAATGATTATGCATTCAGATGATCGAAGGCAGCGTTTAGAGTTTTTACCTCGTGATTCGGTGATGATTCATTTGCGGACCGGGTGGTTTCGGGCTGCTTTGTTTGCCCTGCTGTGGTGGATACTCACTGATGGTGCAGCGGATTCATGGTTGGTTGGCGTGCCGGTGGTACTGTTTGCGACGTTGGCCAGCTTGGCGCTACTGCCTCCTTTTTCCTGGTCCTTGATCGGGATCGCTCGTTTTGTCCCATTCTTTTTCTGGCGCTCCCTCTACGGAGGAGCGGATGTAGCCAGGCGAGCATTGCATCCCCGACTGCCAATCTCGCCAGACATGTATGAGCACCGATGGCGGTTGCCGCCGGGCCTGCCGCGGGTGTTCATGGCGAATATCGTGAGTTTGCTGCCCGGCACCTTGAGTGCCGAGCTGGATGAAGAGTGCCTGCGTATCCATGTGCTCTACGAGACCAGTACCTTTGCCGAGGATTTGAGCGTGGTGGAAAAGCAGGTGGCCGGCGTGTTTGGACTTGCGTTGGTGTGAAGAAACCAGTGTGAGGGTGCTGAAACGTTCCAGGAACCTACTTCTTGTCGTCGATCCAGCGATGAAGGCTGTGTTAGAGCATTGATCGCGAATGGATACACTATACATGGGTATGGCGCTATTCCTCCTGTTGACGCTGGTGGCGGGGCTGTGGCGTGTTCTGCGCGGGCCGACAGCGGCAGACCGCATGCTCGCGGCGCAGTTGTTCGGCACGACTGCAGTAGCTTGTGTGCTGCTGCTGGCGCAGGCGTTTGATCAGCCACCGCTACGTGATGTGGCGCTGGTGTTTGCACTGCTGGCAGCGCTAACCGCCGTTGCTTTCGTGCGGCGCGCCTGGGCTGCCCGGGAAGGTGGCGATGCGGATGACTGAGTACCTCACTATGTTTCTGTTGCTTGCCGGGGCGGTATTCTTTCTGGCGGGTACAGTCGGTCTATTGCGCTTTCCTGATGTCTATACCCGCCTGCATGCGTTGACCAAGGCCGATAACGTCGGTCTGGGATTGGTAGTGGCTGGGCTCGCCTTGCAGGCCGAGTCCTGGGCTGTGGTGGGCAAGTTGCTGCTGATCTGGTTATTGGTGTTGCTTGCCAGCGCCAGTGTCGCCCATCTGGTGGCCGCAGCGGCGCGGCAAAGAGGCATCAAGCTGTGGAAGCGGTGACACTATTGCAATCGGCGTTCGATGCCGTGCTGGGATTAGCTCTGTTATGGCTGGCCTGGCGGGCGCTGGCGAGTCCGGATCTGTTCCGGTCTATTGTGCTGTTCATCGCCTTTGGGCTGCTGATGGCCCTGGCCTGGGTACGGCTCGATGCGCCGGATATCGCCCTGGCCGAGGCGGCCATCGGTGCGGGTCTGACCGGCGCCCTGTTGCTGGCTGCACTGGCAAGGCTCGAATCAAAGAATGAAACAAAGAAACTCCATAAAAAAGACAACGAATCTGAAGTCCATGACCAGGGTTGTTGAAAAACAGACGCTGTTTCGTTGGCTGCTGGTGGCGCTCCTGTCACTTCTGGCAGTGGGATTGGGCTATGCGGTGTTGTCCCTTCCTACGCAGACTCCCGGTTTGAGCGACTTCGTGACGGAAAACATCGAAACCAGCGGTGCGCGCAACCCGGTGACCGCCGTGCTGCTTAACTTCCGTGGTTACGACACCTTGCTGGAAATGGGCGTGCTGTTGCTGGCCCTGCTTGGAGTCTGGTCACTCAGTAGTGCGCCGGAACAGAGCGAGGCATCCCCGGGGCCGGTGCTGGATATGTTGTCACGCCTGCTGGTTCCATTACTTATCCTGGTCGCTGGTTATCTGCTGTGGGTGGGCGCCCGCGCGCCAGGCGGTGCCTTTCAGGCCGGTGCGGTGCTGGGGGCGGCGGGGGTACTGTTGTTGTTGGTCGGTTGGCGTCCAGGCGCAAGGTTTTCGGGGCTGCCATTACGCATTACCCTGGTGATGGGCCTCGGGGCGTTCGTTGCGGTAGGCCTGGTGTTAATACTGGTGGGGAGGCGACTGCTGGAATATCCCCCCCCATTCGCCGCAGCGTTGATACTGCTGATCGAAGCGGCGGCGACCTTGTCTATCGGCATTACGTTGGCTGCCCTGTTCCTGGGGGGTCGACCAGAGGAGAGGCCGCAGCGGTGAGTCATGTTTTCCTCTATGCGCTGGTCGGGGTGGGGCTGTTTACCCTGGGTCTGTATACCTTGATCGTGTGCGCGCATTTGCTGCGCAAGATCCTGGCCATCAATGTGATGGGCAGTGGGGTATTCCTGCTACTGGTGGCTTTAGGCGGGCGTACACCGGGGGCGATACCAGACCCGGTGCCGCACGCCATGGTGATTACCGGTATCGTGGTTGCTGTCTCCGCCACAGCCCTGGCGCTTGCATTGATGCTGCGGGTGAGAGCGGAGACAGGTCGGCCCCGGCTCCCTGAAGAGCGGTTGAAATAGTGTTGTTGGGAACATCGGTGGTAAACACGCCCTGGGGTGTGATGGCCATTTTACTGCCGCTGGTCGGGGCTTTGGTCTGTTTTTTATGGCCGCGGCGCAGTGTGCTGCTGGGTCTGGTTACCGCGATCGGTGTTGTCACTTGCGTGGCTGGACTGGGCTGGCAAGTAGTGGTGCTGGGTGCGCAACGCTACGCGGTCGGTGGCTGGGGCGCGCCATTAGGTATTGATCTGTACGCAGATGGTCTGAGTCTGCTGATGCTGATGGTAACGGCGGGGGTAGGGCTGGGCATCAGCGTCTATTCCACCGGCTATTTCGAACGCAAACCCTCCGCTCTCTTTTGGCCGCTGTGGTTGTTCCTGTGGGCCGCGTTGAATGCCCTGTTTCTCTCCGCAGATATCTTCAATCTCTACGTCACACTGGAATTGCTGGGATTGGCGGCGGTGGCGCTGGTGGCATTGGCCGGTGGTGCGGATGCCTTGACATCGGCCATGCGGTACCTGCTGGTCAGTCTGCTGGGATCGTTGTTCTACCTGTTGGGCGTTGCGTTGCTCTATCACAGTTTTGGCAGCGTCGACATCGCGATACTGGCGCAACGGATGGAACCGTCGCCCCCAGTGTGGGCAGCCGTGGGATTGATGAGTGCAGGCCTGTTGCTGAAGACTGCGCTGTTTCCGCTGCACTTCTGGTTGCCGCCAGCCCATGCCAGTGCTCCGGCGCCGGTGAGCGCGCTATTGTCGGCACTGGTCGTGAAGGCGTCATTTTATATTCTGCTGCGTCTGTGGCTGGAGGTCTTCCCGCTGGGCAGCGCGGCACTCGGACAACTGCTGGGTCTGCTCGGCGCGGCTGCTGTCCTCTGGGGCGGGATTCAGGCGCTGCGCCAGACACGGCTTAAACTACTGATTGCCTATTCCACCGTGGCGCAACTGGGCTATTTTTTTCTGGCTTTTCCGCTGGGAACCGCTACCGCCTGGAAGGGGACTCTTTATCTGCTGCTGTCCCACGCCCTGGCTAAGGCGGCCATGTTCATGGCGGCTGGTAACATCATGCGTTTCGGCGGGCATGACCGTATCGCAGACCTTGATCGGGTAGCGCATCGCCTGCCCCTGACTGTGACTGCGTTTGCGTTAGCGGGCATCAGCATCATAGGTCTGCCGCCCAGTGGCGGATTTATCGGCAAGTGGTTGTTGCTTGATGCCTCGCTGCGCGCCGGTCAATGGTGGTGGGTGGTCATCCTGATCCTGGGCGGGCTGCTGGCTGCCGCCTACGTCTTTAAAGTGATTGGCTATGCGTTTACCCAGGCCGGGGTGCTCCATGAAACGAGGACGGTGCCCATTATTATGGAGTGGGTCGCGCTGGCACTGGCGCTGGGGGCGATCCTGTTGGGTCTGTTCGCGCCCTGGCCGCTGGCGCTGATGGAGATCGGTTTGCCATTTGGTAGGGAGAGCGCCGGATGAACTGGGATGCCGGGTTGCCGCTGCTCATCCTCTCCAGTTCCCTGTTACCCGGGCTGGTGATTTTTTTTCTGCCCGAGGAGCGGGTTGCAACCCGTACCACCTTGAACCTGGGTGGCGCGTTACTCAAACTGGTGCTGGTTGGGGTGATGGTCTGGGGTGTTTTTCATGGACACCATTACGAGACCCGCCTGCCCCTATTGCCCGGGCTGGACCTGGTGTTACGCGCCGATGCAGAGGCGGTTCTGTTCGTCACACTTTCCTCCGTGCTCTGGCTGGTGACTACCATCTACGCCATTGGTTATCTGGAGGGCTCACCCCATCGCAGCCGCTTTTTCGGTTTCTTCAGCCTGTGTGTGACCGCAACGATCGGTGTGGCATTGGCCGGCAACTTGATAACCTTTCTGCTGTTTTATGAACTGCTGACCCTGGCCACTTACCCGCTGATCGTGCACCGGGGAACCGAGGTGGCGCGCCAGGCCGGGCGCACCTATCTTACCTATACCATCGCAGGTGGTGCCTTGTTGCTGGTGGGCACAGTGTGGATTTATAGCTTGGCAGGTTCGCTGGAATTTACCCACCGTGGATTCGTCGCGGAGCTGGTCGACACGCATCGGGCAGCACTCATTGTCATCTTTGTATTGCTGATAGCCGGACTGGGTGTCAAGGCAGCACTGGTACCCTTGCACGGTTGGCTGCCGCAGGCGATGGTGGCGCCGGCCCCGGTGAGCGCATTGTTGCATGCAGTGGCGGTGGTGAAAGCGGGCGCCTTTGGCATCGTGCGGGTGGTCGACGATGTTTTTGGCGTTGAGGTCGCGGCAAATCTCGGTGTTACGGGGCCGCTTGCCGCAGTGGCAGCTGTGACCATCATCTACGGCTCTCTACGGGCACTATTCCAGGATGATCTGAAACGCCGGCTGGCATTCTCCACGATCAGCCAGGTCTCCTATATCATCCTTGGCATTGCGATCGTCGGCCCGGCCGCGACCATCGGCGGCCTGGTCCATCTGGTGCACCAGGGCGTGATGAAGATCACCCTGTTTTTCTGTGCCGGCAACCTCGCCGAGACTTTAGGGATTCACAAAATCAGTGAAATGAACGGCGTTGGGAGGCGCATGCCCTGGACTATGGCAGCGTTCACTATCGGCGCCCTCGGTATGATCGGTGTTCCGCCATTGGCTGGATTTATCAGCAAGTGGTACCTGGGACTGGGAGCGCTGGCCGCCGGACAGGGCTGGGTGGTTTTCGTCCTGGCTGGCAGCAGCCTGCTCAACGCGGGATATTTCCTGCCTATTCTGTACGCCGCTTGGTTCAAGGCGCCTCCTGATGCCTGGCCCGCCGAGCGCACCTGGGGGCGGCGTGAAACGTTCTGGCTGCTACTGGCGCCCCCGGTAGTGACCGCCCTGCTGACATTGGCTGCGGGATTGCTGGCATCGGCACCATTCAGTCCGCTGCAATGGGCGCGTTTTATCACGGCACAGGAATACATGCCGTGAATACCACCCTGAGTCTATTTTTGTTGCTGTCGGTACCGGGGGTACCACTGTTGCTGGCGCTTCCAGCCCTGCACTCACGCCTGTCCTGGCCCTGTCATCTGGCCATCTTGCCAGCCGTTATTCTGTTGCTCACCCCTGCGGTCTTTTCTATTGAGGTGCCCTGGCTGCTGTTTGGCACCGGGCTGGGTGTTGGTGGGGCATCCCGATTATTGTTAGCGATGTCAGTGGTACTTTGGGCGGCCGTAGCGACCCTGTTGCGGCTACCCACCAGTCGATCAGCGGACAATCGCCTCGCCACATTTTTTCTGCTGACCATGGCGGGAAATCTGGGGACGATTATTGCGACCGGGTTGGTCGGTTTTTTTGCCTTTTCGACGCTGATGGGTTACGGATTTTATGGTCTGTTGGTGACGACAGGAAACGCAGGGGCGCGGCGGGCTGGACGCGCCTATCTTGGTCTCCTGATCCTGGCTGATCTGGCGTTATTTGAGGTTCTGTTGATCACGGCGGCAACGACCGGGGATTTGGGTTTTGAAGCAGTGCACCATGCAATGGCACAGTCATCTTCCCTGGGTCTGTATCTGTCGATGGTTGTCTTCGCCTTTGCGGCCAAGGCAGGTGTCTGGCCGTTGCATTTTTGGTTACCGCTGGCGTTTCGTTCTGCCCGGCCGACGGTGGCCCTGCTGCTGGGCGGTGTTCCGGTTGCCATGGCTCTGTTCGGAATGGTGCGGTGGTTGCCCCTTGGCGAAATCACCTCACCTAAGCTGGGCTTAATCATCCAGAGTATAGGCGTGGCCGCCATGCTCTATGCCATTCTAACCGGGCTGATCCGGGCGCAGTTGAAGCTGTTACCCGCCTATGCCGCAATCATAACCACAGGATTGTTTGTCACCGCCCTGGGGGCTGGGCTGGCCGATCCTGCAGCATGGGCAGAGTACAAGAGCTTGGCACATTTTTACATTGTCTCTCTGGGATTTGGATTAGCGGTTCTGGCCGCCACCATCGGGTGGCTGCAGGCGAGGCGCGAGTATCCTGCCACGCCTGCGATGCAGACGGACGACTCAATCCCGTGGTTTGAACGCTGGCCTGGGACTGTCGTGCGCTGGGGGGCGAAAATAGGGTTGGATATCTTGCCGGGATTGCGTTCTTCATGGCTGGCTAAAGTGGGCTGTCTCCGGCAGATCTGTGCCAGGCAAAGAACTTTGGATAATATCGAACGTTCTTTGCAACGCTGGACCTTTGCAAGCACCCTGCTTTTGTTGCTGGCAATGGTGTCTGTGTTTCTCGCTGCTTGCTGAATACTGCCAGTTTCCTGCGAATCCATCCCATCCCTATGCCTGGTTGAGGATTTCAGCGTCCGCCGCGCCATCTATTTGGGTTTGAAATTAAATTTCTGCCCACCAATGGCGGCTTCATACATCAGGCCGCCTTTGGCCATGGTGAACGTAGCCATGCCACCCACATAGCTTGCTATCTGTTTGGTCTCGCCTGCTCCCGCCGCATTTCCTGCGGTACTGGTTTGTGCATTGGCTCCCGCAGTAAGCGCGACCGCAGAGGCCTGGGCGCTGAACTCAAAACTACCGCCGGTAAATTCATCGTAGGCCCGTTTATCCTGTAGAAAAATGATCTGGCTGAATGCCTGCCCACCCAGCTGAAAACCGATGCTGATCTGAGTCATGCTGGAATTGCCGGTATAGGTTCCTTTACGAAATACCTTCCCCTTTCCATGCGCGGCTCCAATGCCGATTCCCCCTTTACCGATGGTGGGAAAAACCGCATAACCATAGGCGTTCTTGAAGAAAGAGTGGGTATCCGGGGCTTTTTTGAACTTCCCGATCGTTGACTGGATTTCATCGGCAACCAAGGGCGCCGAAAAAAATAGTATCAATAGGGTGAAAACCAACTTTTTCATACGAGCTCTCCTTTCGTCTCAAGCGGGTATTTTAGCAGGCCCTTGGGATTTTGACCCGTTTCGATCAAGGGTGGTTCCCTAAGTATATTTAAGCGCTATTCTAAGGGAGGCAGGTTTGGTTTTTGCACCAACAATCAGGGGAGGGATGCAACTTGCCAAGCGAACATGGAACTGATCGGGCGAGAGACGGGTTGTGGGCCTGGGCCTGGTTGCCATTAATCTTGTTGCTATCCTGCCATGTTCAGCTGGCTGACATGGTGAAATTGTCGGCACCCTGGCTGATCCTGCCTTTGGCTCTGTGGCTGGGCCAGCGGTACGGCAGGATGGGGTTGGCTGTAGTGGCGCTCGGCGGTCTTGGACTGCCATTATACTTCTCATACGATTTCTTCATCCTGCCGGCACACCCGGATATCTATCTTGCAGCCCTGTATCTCGCCTGGTTAACGGGCAGACCAGAACCGCTGCTGCGTTTGACCAGCAGTACCCTCCCGGCTTGGGCGTTGCCCCTGATCCTGGGATTGCTGGCTCTCAGCCTGGGGCTGTGGGGTGAGCGATACAGTGGCGGCATCAAGCTGCAGGCGGTGTTGCACTTTCGGGCATTACTCTATCTGTTTGTGTTCTCGCTGGGGCTCTCCCGCGTCTCCCTGGGTGTGGCTCTGGGATCGCTGATCGGGGTTACCCTGTTTGGCGTACTGCTGGAGGGGCTTCAGCTACCGCGCGACGCCGCAGTATGGCTGGGTGCCATCCGGGCCGATCTGCCCTTGCTGGGATTGACCGAGCTGAAGTATTTGAAGCTGGCCTTCATCCTGGATACGCCGGCAGAGCTCCTGGCTGCCACCGGCTACCTGCTATTGGGGCGAACTCTTCGTGGGGCACAGCCTGCAACGAAAAAACAGACCCTGTATCCGGGTCTCGCCGCCGTGCTGCTGGGGCTGCTGCTGCTGGGTCTGGGGCGCGAGTTGAATCTCTGGCTGGTAAATGCTGTGGTCGACCCCGATTACCGCAGGTTCTGGAAGTTGCCAACCTACTGGCGCTGGTTTGGAGCGGCGGAGGCCATACCGCTGGCGGCGCTTATTGCCGGTCGGTATCTGGGTTACCCTGGGCTGGTGGCACTGCTGGCTGGCGTTGTGGTTATGTGGGGCTTGGAAGGCGGCTTGCGGGCTGGTTTCGAGCTGCCACAATTCAGACCTTATATCTCGCTGAGCACTCCTCTGTATGTGTTCGGCTTTGGTAGCGTGGGGATACAGATCCGAGCGCTACTCGAACATCGCACCGTCCCCTGGTGGTCGAACGCCTGGGCCTTTTATCTGTTATTGGTGTTGATCGTCCTGCTCCAGTTGTGGCCGCTTGAGGCGCCGCTCGATCTCCTTTGGCTGTGCGCACTTTTTGTAACTATCACAGGTGTTAGCCTGCTGGTGACCCGGCTTTGGCAGTGGCTGGCGCCACTAAGTAAAAGGCATACCGGCTGGCTGGCGCTGATCAGCCTTTGTCTGTTGCTCTATTCCGTGCTGGCAAACTACCAGGCAGTCCGGGAGGCTCTGCAAGTCTTGGGAGAGCAGTTGAGCCTGGTTTGGTTGCTGGCGCTGGGCCAGCCGGTGGATCTTGAGGTGGATAACCGTATGCTGCTTGCCAGTCTGGCCCTGCTTGGACTGGGTGTGGTCATCTTTGCTGTTCGTGCCGCACTGGCTGCCGCTGGCGATCTCTGGGGAGACCTGGTGGAGCTGCGGGATCGCCTCACCGGATCACATGACGAAAAAGAAAGCGTGTCAACAAATGGCGGCGGTGACGGGGAGCAGCTGGAAATCACGGCTTTTGATCTACTCAACCGGTGGCTCGGACGCCTCGGATGGGCCTGTGTTGCCGTTGCACTGCTACTGCCCGCAGCTATCGGTGGGCAGACAGCCTGGCAGTCATATAACAAGCAACAGGCACGGGCGGCAGAACGTTCGGCGAGGAATGCTCAAATACCGGAACCCAGGCGGCAATCCGGGGAAGAGATCGACTCCCAGCTGCTGGCTGCGGTGGAGGAATTCACCGCCTCATGGCCCACAACCCAGGCCCATTCCGGATTCAGGCGCACAAGTTATGATATCGACTGGTACCAGCACCCGGACTACCCAAGCGAACGTCTTCGTATTCACCTGGTCGTTCAATCATCGACTACCCGCAGGGCCGGGGCGAGTCTGGGTGAGCGCCGGCAGCGTGCGCTGAAGGTGTATGTCTCCAGGCTGGAGCAGGGTCGTTTCGGTCTTTGGGTAGAGACGCGGTCAGAGGAAAACCGGCAACGTAAAAAGGCCATCGCCGCTCAGATCGAGGCGTCTATTATCGCTCGCGCAGGACAGCTGCCCTCTGGAGAGTAGCAGGGATCTCACCTTTTTCGTCTGCAGCGGGTATTACAAGCCTTTGGGTTTGGGCCGTCTCGGTTAAGAGAGGTTTAGCTCGGCGGCATGTACCAGGCGGATGGAATAGGCGCGGCGGGCTTCCAGCAGCTTATCATCAAATTCCTGGATGTTGGACTCTATCAGTGCGACCAGCTCTCCCTGGCTGAGGATATCCCGTGCATTTGCAGCAAGTTCCACATTGAGGGCCTCGATTCGCTTTTGCGCCCTTTTCTCTGCCAGATTGATTATCTGGGCCTGCCCGAAAACCTTTGGGGCAGGGGGTTCAGTGGCCAGTATTGATCCTTCAGCGTCTATCTGCTTCTCTATGGCGTTGGCGTGCTGTTCCAGTTCTTCGATGCGTTGATAGATATCCTTGCGGATCTGGAACAGGTTGCCGACACCCTCTTCTGCCCACTGCTGGATCTCTGCAAAATACTCTGTCTTCACCATCTGCACGGCAGTAATGGAGTCGGGCATTGACTGAATATGCTCGTAGACGGTTTTCCAGCTGCTCTTTCTGACTTTATACAACTGGCTCATGTAACGCAGCAGTTGGCCGAGTGCCTCACTGTAGTCGTAGTTGGGACACTCTTTACTGATTGCCTCTATGACATCGGCGTAGTCAGCTGCAGTAATGAGGAACGCATTGCCTGGGTTCTGTGAAAACCCCGCTCCATAGATGCGGATCAGCCGCTGCAGAAAATTACTGTACTCCCCAGGAATCAGTTGAGTGTTGCGGGAGCGAATGATGCAAGAGAGTTCCAGCAGCATCTCCTGGATCTGGCTGATATTGGATTCTGGGGTCTGGTTCAGGAGTTCAGACTCGAAAAAGTCGAGATAGTCCTCCAGGATCTGTTGCGATTTACCTGGTGCGAGGAAAGACTTCTGGCCGCAATAGACCTGCTGCAGATCCTTTCTATGCTGCAGAATCTGGTTCGGTGTCCTCAGTTTTAGGTTATGCATGTTCATGATTCAGTAATATAGCATAAACTAATATACGATGTCGGAACCATATCGCATTTTTTACATCAAAACCGCGCTTTTCGAGATCAGAACGCCTTCCCATGATGTTTTACCACTAAGCAATGTTAAGGTATTTACAATGGTTATAGCTGGTAACTGATTGATTTTTAATTATTTTTAGCGTTGTTATTGAATTGATCATTTTGATCAAAAGCCTGTTGCCCTGTGAACCAACCTACTAAATTACCGTGTATTTATCAAAGGAAATATTGACGGGGCGCCTAATCCCTATACGAGGTATACGTTTTCTGCCTTGAGCGTTGTTACAATGACGCCATACGTGACGAATCAATTCTCGGGAGTGAAGCGTGTGGAAAAAGGAAAAGTTGCAGCAAGAGCGCCGGTTTCTGTGGAGTTGCAGGCGGGTAAAGAGTACTGGTGGTGTGCGTGCGGGCGCTCTAAAAATCAGCCGTTTTGCGATGGTTCGCATCAGGGAACGGAGTTCTCACCGCTGGGGTTCCGTGCGGAGAAATCAGGGGAGGCCTGGCTCTGCATGTGTAAGCAGACGGCCAATCCGCCCTATTGCGATGGCAGCCATGAGAATATTGCCGAAGAGACGGATTAATCCTCTCTGGTTTGACTCCCCATAGCTTGCAGGAGTGGTACCCCGCCGCTCCGATATTATCTCCTGCTTGCCACAGAGGGGATAACTTCAGGTTTCTGCATAGAAGCTGACTACGGCTGTAGTGAGAAGGTCATGGCGCCGGTGTCATATTTGAGCATTAGATGCAGCTTGCCTCCTCTGAGCAGGTGACCCTGAACCGTTGAGATGTCTTTCAGAAACTGCTGATCAAGTGACGCCTCGCCGCAGAAGGCTCGGGTGGTATAGGCAATATCGAGGGTGAGGTATCCCTCCTCCATCTGATGTTTTCCGCCGCCGCGATTGCAGTCGACTTGGGCATTGAGTTTGCCGTCGGGTTGCAACTGCAGGGTGTAGTGACTTGGGTCATCAGGCACGGACTCGGTATCGTTGTTGTAGTGAGAGCCTTGCCACTGCCAGGTGATGCCGGTAATCGACTCATCCTGCAGCAGGAGTGCGCCGAACAGGGCCTGGGTCAATGCCCTGTCTCTCTTCCCGTCCGCTATGCAGTGGCGCTTGCGGGTGAAGCAGGTGATGTTCTCCGCTGGCTTGAATTGCAGGTTTCCCGACTTGTCCACCACAGAGCTACGGATCTGTTCCATCAGTCCGGCAGCCGCCGGTTGGCCCATATAGATCTCGGTCAAGCCCAGGCTGGGGCCCTCTTTGTCATAACAGGCCTGGGTCGTGGTGTTACAGACAACGCCCCGGTCGGGGGAGGTCAGACCAGAGGTTAGTGCATAGACTGCACCGGTGGCCAGTGCTGTGCCCAGCAGTGTGAAAGCGGATTGCTTGAACATGACAGGGATCCTTTTGTCTCAGTGGGTCTTCAGTTGCTGACGGGCCTGATCGCTCAGGGAGATCAGATCCCCGGCATTGACCTGGTCGCAAACTTTTTGTGGCTCTCTCATCGAATGTCTCCTTGATAGCAATTTAGAACATCCTGCCAAGCACCAGTCGTATTATCCCCAGGCCGTCGCCAAAACGATAACCTAACCCAATGCGGGGCAGTTCGAAAATGCCGTTGTCGGTGTTCGTGGAGAGATCGACGGTAAAGCCGACTTCCCATAACAGATCCACCTTTTGAGATTGTCCCAATGGATCGAAGAATTCCAGGTCGCCGAAATAGATTTGGTTCATGGCATAGGCATTGAATCTGGCTTTCCAGCCGAAGTGGCTCAAGTTGCTTGGAAGTAAAATGTCGAGACCGGTTTCAAGGGAATAATAGTCATCCGAAATATCGCTTTCATGCAATTGATACCCTGCATAGCGGAAGCGGTTGCCGAGCAGGAGATCGAAACTGCGCCAGTCAAAATAGTAGCGGCTTTCTATGCCGATGGAGTAGATCCAGGCGAAGTCGCTGCCACTGCTGGCCTTGCCGACTCCCAAGTCGACAAGCGGAGTGAGAATCCACTGTTTTGAAACCGGCAGATGGAAGTGGAGGCCGGGTACGAAACTCAGGGTCCCCAGTTGCTCCCGCAGATCAGGGATCTCGAAGTCTCCGAAATCAAAGTTGAATAGACCGATAGTGAGCGGCGTGGTGATCTCCAGTCCCCAGTCCCCAGTCATCGTCCTCTATGGAGCGCAGGTTGTAGGAGAGTGGAATGTTGAAGACAGTGACGGTACGGTTTTGGGTGGCGTAGATGCCCGAACCGATAAAGGGGGCGAAGGCGTAGTTTGGCAACTCCTCTTGCTGTAATGTCGGTACGGTCGCCTGCAATGGGGAGCAGATTAACAGCAGCAAAATGAACCAATGTTTCACGGAGGCCGTCTATCCCTTACCGGCAATATTTAACGGCTATTATTAGCGTATGCGACTTATCACACAATGTGAATATTTGCTCACGCGACGTTGGTCTGAATCATGGTTGAGATGAAAACAGCCTGGCGTTGGTCCGTCACAGTGGCGCTTATCCTTCTGCTGCTGGTTATGGGTTTGATGATGTCGGCCTCCTATTGGCTGAATGCCCAACGTGATGCCCTTGCGGTCATGCTCAGTGAAACCTTGGGCCGTGAGGTCAGCCTGAATGGCGAACTCGCACTGGGTCTCTCCCTCTACCCTACCCTGGTGGTTGAAGACATTGCTGTTGCCAATCCTGCCTGGGCGACCAGGGCCAATCTACTGGAACTGAAGAGACTCGAACTGCAATTGGCGTTGTTGCCGTTGCTGGATGGTGAGCTGGAGGTCAAGCGGCTGCTGCTGCAGGGTGGCGATTTGATGCTGGAGTCCTCTGGGGAACAGGGTGAAAACTGGGTATTTGCCACAGGCCAGGAGGATGGCGATCTGGTCGGTTCCAGTGAAATGCGGTTGCTGTTGATAGACAAACTGCTATTGAAGGATGTGCGGCTGGGTTATCAAAATGCTGGAGCCGCGCCGATGATACTGCAGGTAAAGCGCGCCGAGGCAAGCCTTTCTGCCACAGGAGAATTGCAGGTGACCGCCGGGCTCAATTTCCACTCGGTGGATCTGCAGGGGCATTTCGTCGGCATGATCACTGCGGCAGGCATGCGCGATTACCGCCTCGATATCAAGGCGGGGCAGAGTGAACTTCATGCTGAGGCGAAAGGGGAGCGGATCACCTGGACCCTGACCAAGAGCCCGGGTGATGAACTATCGAAGTTGGTCGGCGTCGGCCTGCCTGAAGGCGTTTCTGCCGACTTGCAGGGCGCAATCAGTCTGGTTGAGCGGGGGGTGCTGCTCCACGACCTGAAGGGTTGGCTGCGCAATCTCTATGGTCTTGATGAGTTTGCTATTGCCGATGGCAGTGTGAAGGTTACTGATGGCCGGGTCGAGGTGGATCTGAAGGGTCTGCTCGAACAGCGTGAAACTACACTGCAGTTCTCTCTGGGAGACGGCAAGCACGCTTTTGCCGAAGCGGCTGAATGGCCGTTGCAGGCCGGTGCGCAGATGGAAAGTGATCGGCTCACGGTGAAGGGGGCGATAGTGCCGGGGGACAAGACGGTCATCAATCTGGCTCTCGGACTTGAAGGCAAGGAGTTGTCGTATCTGCCGCTGCTCATGGGGAAATTGCCGAAGACGGGAGTTTTCCGGATCAAAAGCCAGATGTCTGCGGACGGGACACAGGTGGCGTTTACCGGAATCGATGCCAAGGTCGGTGGCAGCGATATCACCGGTGCGTTGATCCTGCATCTGGATCAGTCAGTTATGCGCCTTCAGGGTGAGTTGCAGGCGGTTCGGCTCGATCTAACGCCACTCATAAAGCCTGAACCGAAGCCGCAAAAAATGCCATCTGGCGCAGCAGGGGAGTCCCGGAAAAGTCTGCTTGAGACGCCGTTGGAGGTGGCTTGGCCAGAGTCGCTGGCGTTGGACCTGAAACTTTCGGCTAAACAGATCGACGGGCTGGATCTGCCGCTTCAAAATGTCAAAGGGCGTCTGCAGGTTGATGCTCAAACACTCGGGGTAGATGGTCTGCAGCTGCATCTTGACGGGGTGCCTCTGCGGGGTGGTCTGCAGATGAAAAATGGCGAGGCGCTGACCTTTGATCTGACCGGCAGCGCGATCAAACTTGAAAACATCGCCTCCCGACTAGGGCTGAAGGGCAAGCTGCGCGGAGACCTGAAACAGATCCAGATGCTCTTTTCCGGGAAGGGTCGAACCCTGGGTGAATTGATGGCGCAAGGGGAACTCCGGCTTGAGATGGCGACGGGACATATCGCTATTGGAGCGGCCCAGGATTCGCCGCTGCTTGACCTTGTAATCCGTCATTTGCAACTCACATCCCTGCATGGAAAAAACATGACATTGAACGCCCAAGGCGAGTTGCGGGGTGAGCGCTTCAATCTACAGGCGACAGGCCCTGAATTGACTGCGTTGGTGCAGGGGAGACCTTCTCTGCCAGTCTCTACAAAGATCACCTTGGGAAAAACAGAAGGTGCGCTGTCACTACATCTGGATGGGACCACCGGTAAGGTCAAAGGGCCTCAGTCCTTTTCGATCCGATGCCCTTCGTTGCAAACACTGTCGAAGCTGACGGGAGTGGCGCTGCCGGAAACCCCGGCCTATCGGCTGGAGGGTGAAGCAATGGCCTCGAAGGAGCGGGTGGTGTTTTCCAAGCTCCGGGCGGAGATGGGGAAAAGTCGGATAACCGGTTCTCTGCGGATCGAGCTGCAGGGAGAGAGGCCAAATGTCCAGGGAGAGCTGAAAGCGGAGACCATAGACCTCGCAGAGCTGCGACAACTTCAGCAGGAAGAGGCGCAGCCACAGAAAGGCTCGGGGGAGTCCGACTGGCTGTTTTCGGAACGTCCGCTGCCCCTCTCCTGGCTAACGCTCTTCGACATGAATCTGCAGCTGAAACTACCAAAATTGGTCCTCGGCACCGCTCCAGTCGGCAGCATGCACGCATCTGTGAGTCTCAGTGCAGGCGAGCTGCGCATCGACCCCGTGGTTATCAAACTGGCTACCGGGGGCAGCTTGCGGGCCACGGCAAGCGCAAATGCAGCCACAATGCCACCGCAACTGGCGTTGCAACTGAAGGTCAAAGAGTTCGACTATGGTGTGCTACTGGAAAGGGTGAAGGTTACGTCGGATGTGGAGGGGAGTGCTGACTTCTCGATCGATATCTCCGGTTCGGGAGAGAGCTGGCGTGAAGTGGCGGCAGGACTGGATGGCCACTTGGTCTTGATTGGCGGCAAGGGCCGCATCAAAAACCAGGGTTTGCCCTTTAAACTGAAAGACTTCGTGGGAAAATTGTTACCTCAAATGGGGCTCAAAGAAGAGCCGGTGGTCGACCTCAACTGCCTTGTCGACCGCCTCGATTTCGATAAAGGGATTGGGCATTCCAACGGCATGTTGATCGATACCACGAAACTGACCATTGCCGGTGGCGGGGAGATCGATCTGCGTAAAGAGACCCTTGATATGATTCTTAACCCCAGACCGAAGGAGTTGACCCTGGTTTCACTGGCCAACCCGGTGAAACTGGAGGGCAGGCTGCACGCTCCGGTCATCATGCCGACAAAGCTGGGTATGCTGAAAACCATTGCCGGGGTGACCGCGGGCATCGCCAATCCGGCTTATCTGCTGCTTGCGTTCGGTGATGTTGGTGTAGGTGATGAGAGCCCCTGTCTGGCGGCTATTCAACAGGTAGAAACTGCGGCCAAAGAGAAGCAGGGAATGGGTGGTTTGGCCGGAGAGGTCGAGGCCGACCTGACAAGCCAGCTGGATCGTTTCGGGCGGACCCTCAAAAAGGTATTCAGTCCATTGGAACAGATTCTGGGTCAGGAACAGAAGAGTGAGACAGAGGGGGAGGAGAAAACCCCAGCAATCTCACCGCTGTTGGAGTTTGAGTGAAGGGTGCTGATGAAGACCCCGCACTGCGATCGGTTTTGCCACAGGACAGATGGATCAATTCAATCAACGTCTGCAGGAGAGCGCTAATCACCAGAAAAAGTGTATCCACAAGACGAGAGCACCCATCAGATAGGCCAGTGGATAACTGGTGATTGCGTAGATATCAAGCTTTCGTGCAAGCTCGTGTCTACCGTGATTTTCAAGACGCCGCAGCCAGACATTACCCAATACCACCAAGGCGGTAATGATAAAGGTGCCCACCAGAAAGGCATCCATCAGGGTGATGTAGCCAAGCCGGGGCAGATCACTGGAGATGGTGAAGTTGAAAGCGATAAAGAGCAGCAGATTGCCACCGGCCAGATCGATACGCTTGGTGTAGTCCTGCAGAAAGAAGGTGAACCAGGAGACGGTAATGATCAGTAGTGCCGGAATCAAAATTCGTATCAGATAGTAATTGAGGTGGCGCACGGCGTGGAATTCCAGCACAAAACGGGAGGCATCCTCTTTGTTGAACGCATTGTGTGTTGTCAGGCGAGTATCCACATCGGTAACGATCCACTCCTCTTCACCCAACTGATCCCCCAGTCCACTGAACCCCTCCATCTGTCTAAATTTAAACAGACGCTCCGGAAAGATCGAATCCACATGGATAAAAAAGAGTTGGTTATCGAACGGAAACAGCCGGAAATCGAACATCGGGGCCTGGAAGGTTGAGGTAAACCGGGCCAGGTACAAAACGGTGCCATCTTCCCCCAGGGAGATGAGCCGATTTTGGAAATCCATGCGCCCCTGTTGATTCTGATAAATGGAGGCTGGCCAGCGGATCTGCTTCTCCTCCAGCAGCTTGAGAAAGGTGGCCAGGGTATAGGTTCGATGCCTTGGCATGCCGGGCTCGCGTTCGAAGGCCAGAAGGGGCTGATGCCAATCGATGCGCAGGCTGCCAACGACGCTAAAATTTTCCGCTTTTTGATCGATGTTGGTGATCTGGTCGATCTTCAGGCCGATATACACGTCACTGGACTCAGCCGCGAAGTTGCTCCAGCTGATTGCAGATAACAGACAAAATATGAGTATCTTCACCACGCAGGTAACGTGTCAATGCGTGTCATTGGGATCGAACTCCATAGGGTACAGGCCACGCTTCCGGGCTAGTTGTTTTAGCGCTTTCAAGATTAAAAATAGATCGAAGCGTAGGCAAGCAGTCCAAGATTGTTGGTGTCCAGGCTAAGGAGCCCGTCGCCCTCTTCGAGCTCTAATTCAGAATTTATGGAGTTGAGACCCACGCCAAAGCCGATTTTGTCGAATGCCCGGTACTCAAGCGCAGTCATGAAATCGGAGAAGTTGCCTTTGAAATTATCGATTTTGATGTAAAACACCTCTATCTTATTCATCCACATCAGCTTGGGGGTGATGTTGTAGTTGAGCTTGAAGCCAACCACAGGCAAGGGTGCAGTGGCGGAGTTTGAGTCATCGTGGATGGGTATGTCGTTGAGTGTGCCTTTCAATTTTACATTGAACGAGGTGACATGCAGGCCGGCGGAAAGGCCAAGCTCAACCTTTTCATCATGATGAAACGACCAGACATAGGCGATTTTGTAGGTGTCTGTGTTCAGGCTGCTATCGAGATTGGCACTAACCGGATATATATTTTCCCCCCAATGGATCTCCGTATCGAGCACTGTGTTGCCGTCGCGGGTTACGCGGTAGTAGGAGAAGTCGATGGAGGATTGCTCTGTGAAGCGGTAGTACCCGTCCAGACGGAAGACATTCGTCGTGTCGTTCATCGACAGATCCCGTGTGGTATTGATCGAGATTCCTGCCAAAGCAGGACTGACAAAACTGAGAGTCGCCTCGGTATTGGTAACAAAAAAGCCGCCCAGGCGCAGATTGAAGCGGTCATTTTCCAGCACATCAGCGAAGAGGTTCGACGATGCCAGAAGCAAGACCAGAGAAGCTGCCCCAATAATCCTTTTTTTCATATCTCTATTTCCAGGCTCGAATATCAGGATGGATGCCATATTCAACGGCGCAGCAAATCAGGTTACAACTGAATAGAGGTAAAATACAATGGTTTAGCATTCGATCACTTTTCAATTAGGATAATGAAAATTATCGTAATGCAAGACTTGCACTGTCATGCTTGATGTTCCATTCCCGGGGTTGCTGAAGTTTGCCTATCGGGTCGATGCAGCTGTCTCCTCTACAGCAAAACGCTGCCAGTACTGATAGCGCGAGACGCGGCCGGAAGCCAGCACAAAATCCTCCGGGATGGTGAAGGAGAAACGCAGCAGCTCGATCCAGCCTTCTGTCCCGGTCACGCGTGCCTGCAATTGGGCGGTGTAGCGACCGGCGGCAAGTTCATCGGCGAAGTCCAGCGGCACAAAGTCGATATCTTCCAGCAGTGCCGGTTGGCCCGGTTCGAGCATGATCGGTGTCAGCCGTTCCCGCTGTTTCTGGATCTGGGGTTCGATCGAGGCCCAGCGTTCCCACTCGAAATGCTGTGCGATCCAGACCGCCTCCCAAGTGATGGACTGCCCCTCGCCCTGGGACAACAGCTTCAGTCCCTCGATGCCGGCCACCCGGTCGCCTGTGTTTCTGAGGGAGAGCGGAAGCCTCATCTCCGTCTCGAACCAGATGTCTCTCCTCGGGTGCTGCCAGCTTTGAGTCAGTGAGTTCCAGCGTAGCAGCAGATTAGCGTCCGGCACCGTCGCCACCAGCCGGTATTCGGGAGTGAACAGGAGGGCTTTGGCCTGGTTGACCAGGTTTTGCGTGGCGGTGGTGAATTGGCTCAAACCGATCAGCAGCGAGCCAAGCACCATCAGGGCGGCCAACAGCGGTCGGCTTTTGATTTCGTTAAAAAAACGCTCGACCAGGTTTTTTAGGGGCAAGTTCACAGGTTGCGTTTACTCAGTGGTGGGTACCTCTTACTAAGTAAGTTTAGACCCTGTTGCGTGGAGAGAAGCGGACCCTGCGCTTCGTGTAACAAGAGGTCTGCATCCTTGTGCCTTGGTGGTTTGAAATCTATCTCCAGGGTCGGGACGACAAAATCCAAATTAATCTGATGATCCCTAACTGACCTCATCAACCGGCAGTTGTTGGGGGATATCTTCGCGGCAGTGCTCCACCCGGTTTCTGCCGTTGTGTTTGGCTCGATAAACGGCTTCATCTGCAGTGGCAAGCAGATGTTCTCCGACCTGTTCCAACGAGGCCTTGCCCAGCGTTGGCAGGGCCTCACTGATGCCGATGGAAACGGTAAGCGGTATCTGCTCACCGCTATCAAGGGTAATGGGATGGTTTGAGATCTCCAGGCGAATGCGTTCAGCCAGCAGTTTGGCCTCTTCGAGGGAGGTTTGTGGCAGCAGCAGGGTGAACTCTTCACCGCCGTAGCGGGTGGCCACATCGCTGGCGCGCAGTTGGGAGCGAATACGGCTGGCCAACTCCCGTAATACGGTGTCGCCCGCCTGGTGGCCGTGGGTGTCGTTGACCTGTTTGAAGTGATCCGCATCGATAAAAAGGCAGCTCATGGGCTGGCGATAGCGGTTGGCCCTGGCCAGTTCCTCCTTGAGCCGCCGGTCGAGATAGCGGCGGTTGTGCATCCCGGTCAGTGCATCGGTGAGTCCGCTGATGATCAACCGCTCCCGGTTTACCGCATTTTCCAGGCAGACACCGCCGATCGCTGCCAGCCGGTGGAGAAAATCACTGCCATGGTGGCGTGTGAACCTTTTGCTGTCGGTACTGCCGAGGTTTAGGCTGCCGATCAGTCGGGTGCGACAGAATATCGGTAATATCGCAATACTGCGCAACTCGCTTCTCGAAGAGAAGAGCGAATCATGGTCGGGACTGAGGAAGGGACCCAGCCGGGGTAGTCGCAGCGTTGCATACTCTCTGTTGACCGAGTCGATTTGATCGACAAAGCGAACCAGAGGAAAAGCATCTTCCGGGATGCCGGTATTATAGAGCAGGCGGCGGATGTCGTGCTCCTGATCTTCGATAATCAACTGGATCGCCTTTACCTGAAAGGAGTCCTGCAGGCCGTCGGTCATGCTGTTCAGCAGTTCCGGCAGGGAGCTGGCCGAGAGCAACTCCAACTCTCTTTGGTGAAAACGTTTGAAGGTGTTTTCGTTATGCAGGGCCTCGCGTCCCAGTTCCAGCAGTCGCTGGCGCAACATTCGGTTTTCCTGTTCCAGGCTCCTCATGGTGGCGTATCTGTTTTTCTCCCCAGGTGATTAAAAGTCTATCGGCAGTTCCCGAAAAAACTTGAATAGGAATATTGTTCCCTTTATGATTGGGCAAGTGGATCTGACAGGGAGGTTGGATAGTGAACTTATTCAGAAAAACAGTTTTTTGCGTCCTCTTGGGGCTCACTCTTGCAGGTTCAGTGGGACAGCCTGGCGCTGCATCCAGTGGTGGTGTGACGGTCTATCGATGTCAACTGCCGGAGGGGGATGTGACGTTTCAGCAGATCCCTTGTGTTTCGGGTGAGCAGCAACAGATCCGCATCGTGAATCGGAGTGCAGGTCTGAGTCCCGCCAAACCGGCCCTCAGACTGCAAAGAACAAAACAGAAAAAGGTGTCCAAACGCCGCTCAAAAGCCACGAAAACCCGCCGCAAGCGCAGTGAAGAGAAACGTTGCTGGGCAAAGCGGAAGAAGCTGGAAAAGGTCGAAAAGCGCCTGCGTACCGGTTATAAGGCGAGTCAAAGTGACAAGTTGCATCGTCAGCAGGCTGACTATGAGGATTATCTGAAGCAGTTTTGTCGCACGTAAAACCCAGGGTGTGGCCCTTACAGGCACCGGTGTCTAAATAGTGCCCGTCCGGAAACAAGTGAATAATTGTAGCCTGGATGAAGCGTAGCGGAATCCAGGAAGATAAGTGGCTGAATCATACTCTGTTCCCGGATTACGCAAGCTCCATCCGGGCTACGGGAACTGATTTCCGGATGGACACTAATTGCTCAGGTTTTCAATACGCCAATTCTGGTAACTGGGTTGGCTGAGATAACCCCGGCTGGTGATGTAGTTGATGACATTGCGCAGACGATAGAAGCGAACCACGGAATCGACCCGCATGATCTCTTTCCCCTCTTCATCGAAGAAGATCAGTGAGGGGGTGTAGAAAAGCCCCAGCTCCTGCGCCCAGGCCTTTGCGGTTGTCCGTCGTCCATTCGGAGTGATGACCGGGGATTCGGCATAGATGTCCAGCTGAACGTTGTCGAATTTACGGAACAGTTTGTTGATGGCGGGATCCCGCAGGGGTTGGCCGTGCAGGACGTCGCAGGCGTGACACTCTCCCTGTTCAAAAAATACCACCAGTGGACGTTCGCCTCTGAATCGGCTGCGGTCGAGGTTGTGGGGCGGCGGGATGAAATAATCCTCTTCGTTCAGATCCCCTGGTTCGAAAACCTGCCCTTCGTCACCTCTTGCAAGATAGTCGGGGAAAGACTCCTGGCGGTAGTGGCCATCCGCCACATACTCCAGGGCGGCGCGGAATTTGTAGGGGGGGTAGTAGCCTCGCAGACGCAATGCTTCATGGCCCTCCCGATCGTAGAAGATGAGGGAGGGGGTGAAGTTGGTGTTCTCCCTGATCGCATATTCCCGTTCAGTGAGTGTCTCGCCTTTGAGGTCAGTGAGCTCGTCAATGCCCCAGATATCGATGGGTATGATGTCGAAGTGGCTGCGGGTATAGGCGGTGATGTCAGAGAGGCCAAAGTTAACCTGTATCAGCATCTTGCAGTAGGCGCAACGCCGTTGTCCGAAATAGACGATGATGCCCTGTTTGTCCTGCTCGATGGCCTCCTGCAGATCCTCCTGCAGATCGAGAAAGCTGTGTTTGAACCAGCTTGGGTGATCCATCGGCTCCTCAAGAGGAAAGTCGTCGAATTCGAAGGCATCGTCCTCCTGCCCGCCCGCCCAGAGGAGCGTGGATTGCAGGCAGAGCAACGGGATGACGATGCTGCTCAGCAATCGCTGGATGAGAATTTTCATAAATGTTGGCCCTTCGCGGGTTATGACGACGATGGAGCCCGGAGTCTGCAACGGGTATTTGTTATTCGCGAGGGGACTGGATCCCCAAGGTTGTTATCGTTGACTGAATTATATGGCATTGGCGGAAAAGTACAGCGCTGGTCTAACCCGTATGGCGGTTAACCGCACTACAGATAGGCTGACCAGTCTTCCGAAAGATCGCCGAAGACAAAAAAGTGGGGATTCAATAGCGAAGGTTTGGTGTTGTACAAAAGCGGTCTCATTTGGGTATCGGTGATGCGCCCGCCAGCCGCCTCGACAATTGCCTGGGCCGCAGCGGTATCCCACTCGGAGGTGGGGCCGAGACGGGCATAGAGGTCGGCCTTGCCTTCGGCAACCAGGCAGGATTTCAGGGAACTGCCCATCGGGATCAGTTTGTGGCCCCCGATCCGTTGCAGAAATGCCTGTAACTGCGGGCCTGCGTGAGAGCGGCTGCCGGCGATGATGGGTGGGTGGCGGCGTTGCCGGGTCACATGAATGTTTTCAGGGGGTAGCTGTTGTCGGATACGCCAGGCCTTGCCGTCACCAGTGCAGTAGTAGGCGATGTCGAGGATCGGCGCATAGATCACTCCGGCAATCGGTTGCTGCTCTTCGATGAGTGCGATGTTGACGCTGAACTCCCCATTGTGTTTGATGAACTCTTTGGTGCCGTCAAGGGGATCGACCAGCCAGTAGCGCGACCATTTTTTCCGGGTCTCGAATGGGATCGCCTGTGACTCCTCCGAGAGCACAGGGATCTCCGGTGTCAGTTCTTTGAGGGCCGTGACGATGACCCGGTGCGCGGCGAGATCCGCCTCGGTGAGTGGCGTGTGGTCGGTCTTTTCAGTGACGCTGAACCCGGAATTGTAGATAGCCAGAATGGCATCGCCCGCTTGTTTGGCAAGGTCGAGCAGGGTCTGGACCGGGACTGGCAGGAGGGAAGCCATTTAATATCCAAACTGTTTGCGTGTCAGGCTGATGGCGGCAATGGAGCGTGACTCGGTGAAATCGGGTTGTGCCAGCAGTTCATCCCAGGCCGAAAGTTTCCAGGGAACGATTTCGATGGGTTCAGGTTCGTCACCCTCCTGCTTGTCGGGAAAGAGATCCCGGGCCAGAATGATGTGGGTGAAGTGCTGGATATAGGCTGGGGCGATGCTTACCGTACGCAGCAGTTCCAGTCGATTGGCGCCGTAGCCGACCTCCTCGCGGATTTCACGGTCGGCGGCCTGCAGCGGATCCTCTCCCACCTCGATACGTCCCTTGGGCAGGCCGAGTTGGTAGTCGTGGCTACCGGCGGCATATTCGCGAATCAGCAGTACGGTTTCGTCATCCAGCATGGGTACGATCATCACCGAGCCGCGGCTACCGCCGAGCAGCCGCTCATAGTTGCGCAACTCGCCGTTGGAAAACTCCAGGTTGAGCGCCTCGACCCGGAAGATCCGGGATTGGGCTGCAATTTTCTGCTTCAGGATTTTGGGTTTTTGCGGCATCTTGTTTCGACTGTCTGTTTGGGCGGCCATCTTACCGGAATCACCGGGCGTGGGGCGAATCCACGTCAGCTGTTAGACTTAGACTCTCCGGAAAACTCGTCTGGCCGTACTTTATCCTTGAGGGCAAATCACACCGATGATCGACTGGAACCAAATCGATACCGTTTTGCTCGACATGGACGGTACCCTGCTGGATCTGCATTTCGACAACCACTTCTGGCTGGAGTATGTGCCGCAACGCTATGCCGAAGCGCGGGGGCTCTCTCTGGACGCGTCGAAAGCAGAGTTGCTGGGGCGTTACAAAGACATGGAAGGCACGCTGGAGTGGTACTGCGTCGATCACTGGAGTCGGGAGCTGGGGCTGGACATCGCGCTGTTGAAAGCGGAGGTGGACCATCTGATCGCCGTCCACCCCCATGTGATCGACTTCCTGGATCAGCTGATGTGCGCCGGCAAGCGCCGGGTGCTGGTGACCAATGCCCATCAAAAGGCGCTGGCATTGAAGATGGACCGCACCCATCTGGCGGGATTTTTCGACCGGATCATCTGTGCCCACGACTTAGGGCTGCCGAAAGAGGATCCCGCGTTCTGGGACAAACTGCAGAAGGTGGAACCCTTCGACCGGGAGCGGACCCTGTTCGTGGACGATAGCTTGTCGGTGCTTCAGTCGGCTGAAAACTACGGCATCAAGTGGTTGCTGGCGGTGGTGGCGGCGGACTCAAAGGGGCCCTTGCGGGAGGCGGGCCACTTTCCGGCGATACATGACTTTTCGGAAGTGATACGGGGATTGTATTGCAGTTAACCGTTCTCGATTTTTACCCAGCAGAGTATCCGGTTGTTGGCCGGCATTTCATAGTCCTTGAGCAAAACCATACCCCTTTTGTGCGCAAGTGCGTCGAGGGCCTCGAAATCCCGGATACCGCTCTGCGGGTCGCGCGCCTTGAGCCAGTCGTCGAAACGGGCGTTGCTGTCGCTGGTAAAGCGGTTGTTGTAGTTGAAGGGGCCGTAGAGTGTAAACAGGCCATTTTCCGGTAGTAGCTCCGCAACCCCGGAGAACAGAGCTTCGACCTCGTGCCAGTGCATGATGTGGGCTGTGTTGGCGGAGAAGACTGCGTCGACCTGCAGTGAGGGCCAGGCGGGCTGGCACACATCGAGCTGCAGAGGGTGACGGGCGTTGGGCAGATCGGCTTCGTCGAGCCAGAGGTGGATGCCCTCGTGATGGGTTGCCTGGTCGCTGGTGTGCCAGGTTAGGTGGGGCATTTTACGGGCAAAGAAGACGGCGTGCTGGCCGCTGCCGCTGCCGATCTCCAGTACGTTTACGCAGCGGGCGAAGAGGGGTTCTATAACCGTCAGGATAGGGGTCCGGTTCTGATCGCAGGATTCTGCGTAGGGCTTCATCTATCGGCCCCAGGTCTTGAATCGTTTCTTGCAGTAGCTCAACAGTTCAGCATAGTTGCGGAAGTAGAGTTCGAGCCCCTCTTCGGCGGGGGCGTCGAATTCACACCAGTCGTTTTCGTAATCGCGGCAGATCTGCGGCCGTTCGTCGTAGATGCCGCAGCCGCCATTGGGCTGGATGTGTTCGCAGCGCCCCTGAAAGATCAGAAACCAGCCATCCTCATCCTTGTAGACCTCCACGCCCTGGTGGGAGACCTGCCACAATAGATGTTCAAAATCGGATTTTGCGCGGGGGGCAGCCCCCAAGGCCTCTGTGATGTAGGTGCAGCACTTGGCGTTTGTGCAGCGGCCGCATTTATCGTCCATTTTTGCTACTGTGTTCCACCACCCTCAGGTGGCTTGGAGCGGCGGTGGTGCGGTTTGCCTGAGCCGTCCGGTCTTTTGTGGCCTCTGTGGTGGTGGCCCTTACCATGGCTCTTGCGACCGTCTTTCTGATGGCGCTGATTTCGGCTGCCCTTTTCAGGATAGATGCGGCTCTTGGGATCGATCTCCGCCAGCAGCGCTGGATCGACCGATTCCAAGGGGATGCGGTGACCCACGAAGGTTTCGATGTCAGGCAGGGAGAAGGCATGAGTCTCGCAGGCGAAGCTGATGGCGTCGCCACTGGCGCCAGCCCGGGCAGTACGGCCGATACGGTGGACATAGTCCTCTGCGTCCTCCGGCAGGTCGAAGTTGACCACGTGGGAGACGTCGCTGATGTGCAGTCCCCTGGCGGCCACGTCGGTGGCCACCAGGACCGAGACCTCACCGTTCTGAAACTTTTTCAACAGGCTGAGACGTTTCTTCTGCGGCACATCTCCGGAGAGTACTGCGGTCTCGATGCCATTGCCCTGAAGAAAGCCCCAGACCTTGTCCGCAGTGCGCTTGGTATTGATGAAGACGATGATGCGGGAATTCTCCAGGCTGCGCAGCAACCCGATCAACAGCGGGATCTTCTCCTCGTTGGCGGTCATGTAACAGACCTCGCGCACATTCTCGGCAGTCACCTGTTGCGGTTCCACCTCCACGTTCTGCGGGTTGTTCATGTGCTCGTAAGCCAGTTCCTTTACCCGGTAGGAGAGGGTGGCGGAGAAGAGCATTCCCAGACGTTTTTCCGGCTTGGGGCAGCGCCGCAGCATGAAGCGGATGTCCTTGATGAAGCCGAGGTCGAACATGCGGTCCGCCTCGTCGAGCACGATGACCTGAATCGCTTTCAGATCGTAGACACCCTGTTTGAGATAGTCGATGAGTCGGCCGGGAGTGCCGATGAGAATGTCGACACCCTCTTGCAGTTGCCTGCGTTGCTCTTCATAAGCGGTGCCGCCGAAGACCACCGCCGAGGTGAAATTTGTGTGTTTGGTCAGGGTCACCGCATCGTTGTGGATCTGCACTGCCAGTTCGCGGGTAGGCGCAACGATCAATGCCCGGGGCTGATTGGCCCGGCGTGACTCATCGGCCGGGTGGACGGTCAGATGCTGCAGGGTCGCAACCAGAAAGGCGGCGGTTTTACCGGTGCCGGTCTGGGCCTGTCCCGCAAGATCCTGCCCGGTGAGGGCGATGGGCAGGGCTTCCGCCTGGATCGGTGTGCAGTAGGTGAATCCGGCTTCCGCTATGCCCTGTTGGATCCCTGGGGCCAGATCGAAAGAGTCAAATCTTGTGTCTGTCAGGTGTTTTTCGCTCATGGCGGGCTAGGATACATTATTTTTTTGCTTTTGGGACTTGTAATAGAGACAGTTTTTCGATCAAATAGGGCTTTGTGCCGTGGGCAGCACTCTATTTGCTGCCGAAACAAGAACCAAGCGGCGTTTGGATTCATAGCTTGAGACACCGATGCAATTCTGCATGAGCCGGTGTATTTTTCCGCAGATATTATTGGAGAGACTCCTAGAATGAGTGAGCAGATTGTCCATGTAACGGATGATTCATTTGAATCAGACGTGCTTCAGGCAGGCAAGCCGGTACTGATCGACTATTGGGCCGAATGGTGTGGTCCCTGCAAGATGATCGCGCCGGTGCTCGATGATATCGCAGGTGAGTACAGTGATCGGCTGATCGTGGCCAAGCTGAATATCGATGACAATCCCAATACCCCGCCTCGTTATGGCATCCGGGGTATTCCTACCCTGATGCTGTTCAAGGACGGTCAGGTAGAGGCAACCAAGGTGGGCGCAGTATCCAAATCCCAGTTGATTGCCTTCATCGATAACAATCTGTAACTGGCTGTCCCCGGCGCGTCTGCTACACTCTATAAATAATCAAAGCGCGTCTCTGAATGCAGCCCTTTCAAGCCTGATTCCAGTTTTCAAATGATTTGATGCACCTGCCAGACAGGTGCGGTTTTCCTTTCCCCCCTATCCTATCTGAATTAACAACACCCCAAAAAACCATTATGAATCTTACTGAACTTAAAAAGATGCCGGTTCCAGAACTGGCCAGCCTGACGCGAGAAATGAAAATCGAGGGTATGTCTCGCACCCGTAAACAGGATCTGATCTTTGCCATCCTCAAGGCCCATGCGAAGAAGGGCGAGGATATCTATGGTGACGGGGTGCTGGAGATTCTGCAGGATGGTTTTGGATTTCTGCGTTCCGCAGACAGCTCCTATCTGGCCGGACCCGATGACATCTACGTCTCCCCCAGTCAGATTCGTCGTTTCAGCCTGCGTACCGGTGATACCATCTCCGGTAAGATTCGCCCGCCGAAGGATGGTGAGCGCTACTTCGCCCTGCTCAAGGTTGCCGAGATCAACTTCGACAAGCCGGAGAATGCAAAGAACAAGATTCTGTTTGAAAACTTCACCCCGTTGTTTGCCAACAAGAAGTTTACTCTCGAACAGGGTAACGGCAGTACCGAGGATATCACTGCCCGCACCATCGAACTCTGCGCCCCGATCGGTAAGGGACAGCGTGGCCTGATCGTCTCCCCGCCCAAGGCGGGCAAGACGATGATGCTGCAAAACATCGCCCAGTCCATTGCCCACAACCATCCAGAGTGCCATCTCATCATACTGCTCATCGATGAGCGTCCTGAAGAGGTGACCGAGATGGCCCGCTCGGTAAGCCGTGCCGAGGTGATCTCCTCCACCTTCGACGAACCTGCCACCCGCCACGTACAGGTGGCCGAGATGGTGATTGCCAAGGCCAAGCGCCTGGTTGAACACAAGAAGGATGTGGTGATATTGCTAGACTCCATCACCCGTCTGGCCCGCGCCTACAATACTGTGATTCCCTCTTCCGGTAAGGTGTTGACCGGTGGTGTGGACGCCAACGCCCTGCACCGTCCGAAACGTTTCTTCGGTGCCGCGCGTAACGTGGAGGAGGGCGGTTCCCTGACCATTCTCGCCACCGCGCTAGTAGAGACCGGTTCGCGCATGGATGATGTGATCTACGAAGAGTTCAAGGGTACCGGCAACATGGAGGTTCATCTGGATCGCCGCATCGCCGAGAAGCGCATCTTCCCGGCGATTAATATCAACCGCTCGGGCACCCGTCGTGAAGAGCTGCTGATGAAACCCGACGAGTTGCAGAAGATGTGGATCCTGCGCAAGATCCTCCATCCCATGGATGAACTGGCGGCCATGGAGTTTCTCTTCGACAAGCTCAAGGCCACCAAGACGAATGAAGAGTTTTTTAGTTCGATGAAAAGGTAAAAAAGGCGAAAGGCGAAAGGCGAAAGGCGAAAGGCTAAAGGTTAAAGGAGGTTGTGCCACAGGATAGGCCTAACGCTGTCGTTATTACTACTGTTGGCTGGGCATCTGATTCCGGCCAAAACTTCGATACACTAAATTTTTCTGTAGGCCCGATCAAGCGTAGCGGATCGGGCATCCAAGCTGTGGCAGAGCATATAGGTTGCCGGTTCCGCTGCGCTTGAACTGGCCTACGTGCTTTCAACTGCGGTAACGACAAAGCCCGGACTCTCCTGTGGCACAACCTCCTTTAACCTTTAGCCTTCCACCCAGTAGCCCCTCCCCCAAAATTCCGCTAGCATCTCCCCGACAACCCCTCCATCCGAGTCCGGTGCCCCATGAAAGCCATGATCCTGGCCGCCGGTCGGGGTGAGCGTATGCGCCCCCTGACTGACCACATCCCAAAGCCGCTGCTGCCGGTGGCTGGCAAACCCCTCATCGAATATCACATCGAAGCGCTTGCGGGAGCAGGTGTCCGGGAACTGGTCATCAATCATGCACACCTGGGGAAACAGATCGAAGTGGCGCTGGGTGACGGCTCCCGTTGGGGCGTCACGATCCACTACTCGGCCGAATCTCCTGCGTTGGAAACCGGCGGAGGTATCTTTCGTGCGCTACCCTTATTGGGAGAGGCCCCTTTTCTGGTGGTGAACGGCGATGTCTGGTGCGAAATCGATTATGCGGGGCTGGTTCTGCCCCCTGGCCGGCTGGCCCACTTGGTGATGGTGCCGAACCCATCGCACCATCCGGTGGGGGACTTCTCGCTGGAGGGTGATACGCTGATGGATGCTGGCAGTGGACGTTTGACCTTTAGCGGTATCGGACTCTACGCTCCGGCACTGTTTGCCGGATGTGATTCCGGCGCCTTTCCTCTGGGACCGTTGTTGCGCAGTGCAATGGCGGCAGGAAAAGTGAGCGGTGAGGCATTTTTGGGGCGCTGGTCCGATGTGGGTACCCCGCAACGGTTGGCGGCGCTGGAGCAATCCTTGTCTGGATAGTGGGAGATATGGGACAGGAGATCTCATCAAGCCATTTTGGCCCCGATGACTTTGCTGAGTTTCATGCGCGGCTGGAAGCGGAGACAAGTCTGCTGGCGGACTGGTTCAAAGAGGGACGTTTTGTCCAAGAGCCGCCGATCGGTGGCTTTGAGCTGGAGGCCTGGCTGATCGGCCCCGATGCGGAACCGGCGCCATTGAATCAGGTGCTCCTGCAGCGCTTGGATAATCCCCTGGTGGTCTCCGAACTGGCCACTTTCAACCTGGAACTCAACAGTACACCCCTGCATCTGGAAGGCAGTGTCTTTACCCGCATGGCAGAGGAGTTGGGGCAGCTTTGGACTGCGTGCAACCAGACTGCCGCCCCGCTGGAAATGCGGCTCGGGATGATCGGAATTCTACCCAGTCTGCGCCAGTCGCACCTGACCCTGGCCAACATGTCACCCCTCAATCGCTACCGGGCGCTCAATGAGCAGGTCTTCAGGCTACGCGAAGGGCGGTCGATTGAAGTGGATATCGAGGGTCGTGACAGACTGAAGTTGAATCATGACGATGTCATGCTTGAGTCCGCCACCACCTCGTTCCAGATACATCTGCAGGTCGATCCGGCCAAGGCTGCCCGCGCCTATAACCTTTCAAAAATAGTCTCGGCTCCGATGGTGGCGGTAACCGCCAATTCCCCCTATCTCTTTGGTTATGATCTCTGGGATGAAACCCGCATACCCCTTTTTGAACAGGCGATCTCTGTCGGGGCTTCAGACCTGACCAAGCGTGTCAGCTTCGGCGTCCGTTATGTGCGGGAGTCGATGATGGAGAACTTCAGCGCCAACCTCGAACGCTATCCGATACTGCTGCCCCGATTGATGGATGAGCCGGTTGAGCAGCTTGCACATCTACGGCTGCACAATGGCACCATCTGGCGCTGGAACCGCCCATTGATCGCCTTCGATGAAACCGATGGCCCCCATCTGCGTATCGAGCACCGGGTGGCGCCGGCAGGACCCAGCGTGCAGGACACTATCGCCAATGCCGCTTTCTACTTCGGTATGATAAGGGGATTGATTGAAAACGATGAGAGGCTGGAGAATCTTCTGGGTTTTATGCGGGCGCGGAGTAATTTTTATGCGGCGGCCCGGCTGGGACTGGAGGCGGAGGTGCACTGGCTTGATGGGAAGCCAGTGCGTGTCGATCAACTGATTCTGCAGCAGTTGCTGTCCAAGGCGCGCCTTGGGCTTGCACTGCTCAGCGTGGATCGGGCCGAGAGCGATCACTGGCTGGGCATCATCGAGGCCAGGGTCAAGACGAAGATGAATGGAGCAGCCTGGCAGCGCGCCTGGGTGGTGCGCCATGGTCGCGATATGGCGGCACTGAGTCTGGCTTATCTTGAACGGCAGGAGAGCGGTCTGCCGGTGCACGAATGGGGATTTTGACTGGACGTGACCCTGGGCCCGATCAAGCGTAGCGGATCGGGAAAATCGCCGGTTCCACAAGCTTGAGCCTGCCTGCCTGTCTTTTTCTGGAAGGACACAAACGAGTACAATCACAGGATGCTGCAGGAACTGACATCACTTCCAGAAGGGCTGCTCGGCCTTCCAGCGGATCAGCTTGAAGCGGCGCTTGGCGGTCCGGTTCTGATTCATCTGCCGGGAAAAGCAGTTGTTTTCATTCGCTGAATGTTAAAGCGACGTTGGTCAGGGAAGCGATGCCCAGCCATTCAGGAATGAAAGTTGCCGTTGTCGTTGAGATTATTTTTGAAAAGTGTTAGCGGGCAGTTTTACGGAGTCGATCTTTTGATACTGGAATGGTAGGAAAATTGCGATGAAGAATGTCATGATTGTCTCAGTTCAACATGTCCCCGACATCCACTTCAATGAGGCCTTCAGGCTACGAAGGGCGGTCGATTGAAGTGATATCGAGGTCGTGACAGACTGAAGTTGAATCATGACGATGTTACGTTGAGTCCGCCACCACCCGTTCTCCAGATACATCTGCAGGTCGATCCACACGGCCGCCTGTTTATAACCTTTCTAAAATAGTCTGTTCTCCGATGGTGGCGGTAACCGCCATTCCCCATCTCGGTTATGATCTCTGGATGAAACCCGTATATCTCCCTTTGAACAGGCAACTTGTCGGGGTTTCAGACCTGACCAAAGCGTGTCAGTTGGCGTCCGTTATGTGTGGAGTCGATGATGGAGAATCAGCGCCAACCCGAACGCTATCCGATACTGCTGCCTGATTGATGATGAGCCGGTTGAGCAGCTTGCACATCTTTTTACGGCCATTGTCGGCAAATCATCTGGCTGGAAACCGCCCATTGATCGCCTTCGATGAAACCAGGTCCCCATCTGCGTATCGAGCACCGGTGGTGCCGGCAGGACCCAGCGTGCAGGACACTATCGCTTACCGCCGCTTTCTACTCGGTATGATAAGGAAATTGACGCGATGAGAGGCTGGAGAATCTTCTGGGTTTTATGCGGGCGCGGAGTAATTTTTATGCGGCGGCCCGGCTGGGACTGGAGGCGGAGGTGCACTGGCTTGACTGGAAGCAATTGCGTATCGATCAACTGATTCTGCAGCAGTTGCTGCCCAAGGCGCGCCGTGGGCTTGCGCTGCTCGGAGTGGATCGGACCGAGAGTGATCACTGGCTGGGTATCATCGAGGCCAGGGTCAAGACGAAGATGAATGGGGCAGCCTGGCAACGCGCCTGGGTGGCGCGCCATGGTCGCGATATGGCGGCATTGAGTCTGGCTTATCTTGAACGGCAGGAGAGCGGTCTGCCGGTGCACGAATGGGGATTTTGACTGGACGTGACCCTGGGCCCGATCAAGCGTAGCGGATCGGGAAAATCGCCGGTTCCACAAGCTTGAACCTGCCTGCCTGTCTTTTTCTGGAAGGACACAAACGAGTACAATCACAGGATGCTGCAGGAACTGACATCACTTCCAGAAGGGCTGCACGGCCTTCCAGCGGATCAGCTTGAAGCGGCGCTTGGCGGTCCGGTTCTGATTCATCTGCCGGGAAAACGCCCCGCGCCCCTTTTTCTCTCTGTGCTGATGCACGGCAACGAGACGGTGGGTTGGGAGGCGGTTCGCAGACTGCTCAAACGCTATGCAGGAGGCAGGGATCTACCGCGCGCGATCTCCCTCTTTATCGGTAATGTTTCCGCTGCGGCCCTGGGGTTGCGTCGGCTACCGGGACAGCCGGACTACAACCGGGTCTGGCCCGGCAGCGAGACAGATGGCACGCCGGAGCACGCCATGATGCGCCGGGTGACTGAAACCATCGCCAGACTCAAGCCGTTTGCCAGTGTCGATCTGCACAACAACACGGGCCTCAATCCCCACTACGCCTGCGTCAACCGGCTGGATGCCAGTTTTCTCCATCTCGCCAATCTATTTGGCCGCACCGTGGTCTACTTCCTGCGGCCCAAAGGGGTGCAGTCGATGGCGCTGGCGGAGATCTGCCCTGCAGTTACGCTGGAGTGCGGCAAGGTCGGCCAGGCCAGAGGGGTGAACCATGCGCTGGAGTATCTCGACGCCTGTCTGCATCTGTCTGAGCATCCGCTCAATCCTGTTGCCAATCAGGATATCGATCTCTTCCACACTGTGGCGCAGGTAAAGGTGCCGGAGACACTGAGTTTCAGTTTTGGCGATTGGGAGGCGGATATCCTTTTTGCACCGGATCTCGACCACATGAACTTCCGGGAGTTGCCCCGGGGCACCAGCCTGGGACGGGTTCTTGTCGATCGCCGGCCGATTCTGGATGTGCGGGATGAGCGCGGCGAGGATGTGACTGCACGCTTCTTTGCCGTGGAGGAGGGAGAGTTGCGACTGCGCATCCCGGTGATGCCCTCCATGCTGACTACAAACAAAGCGGTGGTGCGTCAGGATTGCCTCTGTTATCTCATGGAGCGTTACAATGCTCATCTGCATGAGCGGGATTGATCGTAAGGTTAAAGGCTAAAGGCTAAAGGTGGCTGCGACCTGGGCAGCCGCCCTTCTGGAGAGACTACTGAGATGTTGCTGCTTTTTACCTATATCTGTATCGCCTTGGGATTCTCCTTTCTCTGTTCGGTTGCTGAGGCGGTGATTCTCAGTGTCACCATGCCCTATATTGCGTTGCTGGAGCAGGAGCAGGAGCAGGAGCAGGAGGGAAAAGGTACCGGCATTCTGCTGCGCAGACTCAAGGAGGATATCAACACACCTTTGGCGGCGATCCTGACACTGAACACAACCGCACATACCATTGGCGCTGCCGGGGCGGGCGCCCAGGCGGCAGTGGTGTTTGGCAATGCCTATGTGGGGGTGGCCTCCGCAGTATTGACGTTGTTGATTCTGGTGTTCTCCGAGATCGTGCCCAAGACGCTTGGCGCCCATTATTGGCGGCAGCTGGCGCCGCTGACCGCCCATATGCTCAAATACCTGATTTTCATACTCTACCCGTTCGTCATGATGGCAAAATGGTTGACGGGAAGAATAGCCACCGAACCCACCCTGCGGGGATTCAGTCGTGAAGAGTTCGCTGCCATGGCCGACCTCGGGGCCGAAGAGGGACAGCTGGGACAGAAGGAGTCGCTGATACTGAAGAATCTGTTCCTGTTCCGGGATATGCAGGCAAGGGATGTGATGACGCCACGCTCTGTGGTGTTTGCTTTAGATGAAACGATGAGCGTAGAGGATTTTTTCCTCAAGCATGATAGCGTTCGATTTTCCCGTATCCCCCTATATGAGAGAGACCGGGAGCATATTAGTGGTTTTGTCCTGCGTAGTGATCTGTTGTTGGCCCGGGCCAGGGGGAATTCCGAAAACAGGCTGGCCAACTACTGCCGTGAACTGCCGGTACTGCCCGATTCCACATCGCTGCTCCATGCATTCGATAAGCTGCTCGACCGGCGTGCGCATATTCTGTTGATCGTGGATGAATATGGCGGCATGGAGGGTGTTCTCACCCTTGAGGATGTTCTCGAAACCCTGCTTGGAATGGAGATCATCGACGAAGGGGACAAGAATGTCGATATGCGCGAACTCGCACGTCGCCTCTGGAAGCGACGTGCAAAAGCAATGGGGCTGGATATTCCCTATAATCCCTGAATGCTTTATTTCAGATTATTCTTCAATTGAGTGGGCGACTCTGTGTTCGCTCTCGGTGCCAGTCCCGGCTCATTGGCAGTGACCCTATTGGTTCGCTGGTATGTGTTGAAATCGACCCGTGATCCTGGTGGCGCGAGGCTTCTCGGTTAAGAGTGCGCTGAAAGCCGCTACTGCTGATAGAAAAATTAGGTTAAGGCCTACCTGACGTTCCCCGAAGTCGATTTGGAGTCGATGATGAATAAAAAATCCAAAAAACATGCACATCTCGAGAAGACCATGTCGGTCAGTGATGCGATCCAGATTATTCTCAGGCACAACCTCGATTATCTGGCTGAATGGGAGCAAGCAGCCCGCTGCTTAGATGATATTGAGGGAGTGCATCAGACCCGCGTCGCATTCCGGCGCATGCGGTCAGCGTTGACCATCTTTCGGATGGTAATTCCCAAAGAGGTCTCTAAAACCTGGGCGGATAAGATGCGTGATCTGGCTGGACAGCTTGGCAGAGCACGGGACCTGGACGTTTTCATCGATGAGGCGCTGAGCAGTATTCGTGGCAAGTTACCCTTACCGGGAGCAGCAGGTCTGGAAGCGTTGGTGTATAAGCAGCGGGAAACGGTCCATGAAGAGGTTCACAGCATGTTCGACAGCGAACAGTATGCTCGCTTCAAGACCGAGTTCGGTAGCTGGATTGATAACCGAGGCTGGGAACAGGCGGATCTGAAGAAAAAGCAGCATAAGCTTAGGGAAGGAAATCTGATCTCCTTTGCCTTCAAGGTATTGGACCGACAGGAACGTCGAGTACTCGAGGCAGGGGCCTACGTCGACAAGCACTCCGCCAAGGATATGCATCGACTGCGTATCGAATGCAAGAAGCTCCGTTATGCGACCGAGTTCTTCTTTCCCATATTCGCCGGTATGGACGAGTTCATTGGTCACATGAAAGGGCTTCAGGATCTACTCGGTGTAATGAACGATGTTGCGGTCATGTACGATTTGCTGGAAGAGCTGTTGGCAGGGGTCAAAGATCCTGAGGTGCAGCAATACGCCGGTGGTATTATGGGTTGGAGGAGCTGCTACTATCACGAACTGCTTTTCGGTTTCGATCGGCGTTGGGAGGAGTTCGTGGATGCCAAGCACCCCTGGTGGAAGAAAGCCGCTTTGGCGCAGCACAATCCCATCAACACGGATGCTGTATAACGGTTGCACTTTAATCCCTGAATGCTTTATCTCAGACTATTTTTCCAATGAGTGGCCGTCTCTTCAACGTGTTTTTTCACATCGTGAACAAACTTATCGCACTGCATGTTTACGCAGCATTGATGGCATTTTTCAGCGCTGATGGGCGTACGGTCTTCCCGGTCAGGGCCACCTCATAGGGGTAGCGTCGCATAAGATGAGAAGGGGGCGCTGAGTCCCATGGCTTTATCTCCGACCGCATCGTATTGGTAGTAACACGCGGACTTTGTGAGTCCATCTACAGATTCAGTCTGGATATTTACCACTGCATATTCAGGTTGCTTGAATTTGTGCTCCCCCACTTTCCAGATGGCCGGCCTGGAGTGGGATGCCCGCTTGTTAACAAAGTGCGCGGTGGGGGCGAATTGCGAAGATAGCGAATAAGGAATTCTCAGATTCTCTCTGAGATAAAAGAAGAGAAGGCCCCACATATTTTGTGGGGCCAGGTTGTTTCAGTTTGTCTGTTCAGACTCTCCGGCGCCGGGTCAAAGAAAGTCCAGCCAGCGCAATACCCATCAATGCGAGTGCGGCGGGTTCCGGTACTCCCATGCCGCGGCCAAAGAGCATGATGTTGGAAATTTCATGGTATGAACCATCGTAGTTCCAATCATAATTAAGTATGCCGTCCTGCAGAAGATAGGCAGACCATTTTATGTCCTTGTTGTTGTTTGGGCCAGATGCCCCATCCTTCAGGATAACGACCAGATCCTCGAAGTCATTCCAGATGTTGGCGACCAGGGAAAAATCGCCGTCCAGGCCGGTGAAGTCCCCACTCCAGTAGGTGGTATTGACAGGGTCGCCAGGCTCTACCTTGTCCAACTCCGTCCAGTCATTGAAGCCAAAAAACAGGCCGTCGTTCAGTTTGTCGGCGTTTGCGGCACCACCATCGCCATCGGCGCAGTCATTAGCTGGGGTGACCCCGCCAAGACTGCAAGGGGTGGCATTGATCAAGCCGCTGAAGCCGATTCCTGCCAAAGCAACTAAGACAATTATTAAACGTTTCATAAGCGCGTCCTCCGTATGTTGTTTTGATTACGCTGCTTATTACTTCGCTATTCTCGTGCCAAAGTGGATTTTTTCTCTTTGATTCAGTAATTAAGGTCCTTTTGATGGAGCGTTTAGCCCTTTTGTCACGGAAAAAATAATCGCGTGAAAATGTGAACTAGGTCACAAATGCCTGTTTTTCAGGGAAGAATTTCTTAGTGGGAGGGTGTTTGTTTTTATCTGAAGAACCAGGAATAAAATGCATGAGTTTTGTATCGACGGGTACTTCCCATATGGGATGGATTGGCTGGGTGATCAGTGTGTAAGAAAGTCCGACATGTATTAGGATTGTTATTCATTATATCGTGCTTTATTAATGTGTTTATGGATGGGGTATGGGGGTAATTACCCATATTCTGCAGTAAAAACAATTTGTTGTTAAGTTTTCTATGTTGCTGGCAGGGGTGTAAGAAAAGCCGACAGGCTGGGAAGAAGGGAAAATAGGGTGCCTTTGGTGGCAGAAAGGGGGGTATAGCGGTAAATGACTATTTAAACCGGTACCAGATCATGCCCACATACTCATGCATTGCCATTTCAGTTTGCCGGACTGCCCGGCCATTGGGCAGTGCATTGAGCCAGGAGCTTTTACCATCGGGTTTGTAGACGAAACCGGTGGGGGCGGCAACGGCGTCGATGCCGTTGCGTGCAAAGGCATCCATCGAGCGGGGCATGTGTGAGGCAGTGGTCACCAGCAGGATGCGTTTGATGCCGAGCTTCTTGAGCAACTGGGCGGTGAAGCGGGCATTCTCCCAAGTGGTATGGCTGCGGGGTTCGATATGCGTCACGGTGACGCCAAACTCGTCGCGCAGGATCTCAGCGGAGATCCTGGCCTCAGCAGTGCCGGAGTAGACGGCATTGCCGCCACTGGGGATCACCGGCAGGCCGGTTTTATGGGCGAGCCGGGCGGCGTAGCGCAGGCGGAAGAGTACCCGTTGATTGGCGGTGTCGCCGCCATACTCCGGTGCATCGAGATAGCGCCCGCCACCGAGCACCACGATCGCCTCTGCGCCGCTGTTGGCGATCGCTTTGTTGGTCAGTGCCGGATAGCGCTCCAGCCCCGCCGTGAGCAGGCTGGCAGTGACCGGCAGACTGAGTATCCACGACAGGAGCAGGGCGAGCACGAACAGCTTGCGGCCCCAGCCGAGGCGCCAGAAGAGCAGGCCGATAAAGCCGAGTAATATTGGCCCTCCCGGTGGCAGCAGCAGGTGTTCGATGGCCTTGGTGGTGACTACGTCCATAGTCGTGCCGCTATCTGTTCAGCAATGGGTTGGCGGCTTGCAGATCCGCATGGTAGGAGGAGCGCACCAGCGGGCCGCTGGCGACATTGGTGAATCCCATGGCCTCCCCCGTCTCGCGGAGTTTATCGAACTCTTCCGGGGTGACATAACGCTCTACCGGCAGATGGTCCCGGCTGGGCTGCAGGTATTGTCCAAGGGTCAGCATCTCGCAGCCGTGGTGACGCAGATCCTGCATGACGGCCTCAACTTCGCTGAGATTCTCCCCCAGACCGAGCATGATGCCGGATTTTGTCGGTACTTCTGGACAACTGGCCCGGAAGGCCTGCAGCAGTTTCAGGGATTCGGCGTAATCGGCGCCGGGGCGGGCCTGGCGGTAGAGGCGGGGAACGGTCTCCAGGTTGTGGTTGAAGACGTCCGGCGGGACCTGGGTCAGTCTCTCCAGTGCGATCTCCATGCGCCCACGGAAGTCCGGCACCAGCACCTCGATACGGGTTTCAGGCATCCGGGTACGTACCGCTTTTATGCAATCGCGGTAGTGTTCTGCGCCGCCATCGCGCAGGTCGTCCCGGTCTACTGAGGTGATGACCACATACTTCAGGGCCATGGCCTCAATCGCCTCTGCCAGTTGGCCGGGTTCGTCGGGGTTCAATGGCTGAGGTTTGCCGTGGGCCACATCGCAAAAGGGGCAGCGCCGGGTACAGATGTCTCCCATGATCATAAAGGTGGCAGTGCCGTGCTCGAAACACTCCCCCAGGTTGGGGCAGGCTGCCTCCTCGCAGACCGAACTCAGGCCCCGTTCCCGCAGGATGCGGCGGATCCGGCTGACTTGTCTGCCCAGCGGCGCTTTGGCGCGGATCCATTTCGGTTTGCGCAGCAGTTGGTCCCGCGATTCCACCTTGACGGGAATGCGGGCGAGCTTTGCCTCGCCGCGCTGGTGGCTGTCGGGTTTTGAGCGGGAGGGGGGTTGGTACCCTTTCTGGTCTCTCATCAGGATTGTGTTGGTTCGTAAAATTCCGCAGTGTAACCTAAACCTGACGCCAGATGTTTCGCCAAATCCCGGCCAAGGGTGGGGATGTCGGTGGTCCCGTTCAGGTCTGCAAGTTGAGTTACCGTCAGACCGGGGTGGCCACAGGGGTTGATGCGGCTGAACGGCTCCAGATCCATATCCACGTTGAGGCTGAGTCCATGAAAGCTGCAGCCGTGCCTTACCCGCAGGCCAAGGGCGGCGATCTTGCTGCCATCGACGTAGACACCGGGGGCATCTGAGCGGGCGGCAGCATCTATCCCCTGGGCGGCCAACAGATCGATAACACTCTGTTCCAGGAGTGATACCAGGGCGCGTACCCCGGTCTTTGCGCCCCGCAGATCGAGCATCAGGTAGACGATCAACTGGCCAGGGCCGTGATAGGTGACCTGGCCGCCACGGTCGCTTTTGATGACGGGGATGGTGCCGGGTCGAAGCAGGTGTTCTGGTTTGCCGGCCTGACCGAGGGTGAATACCGGCGGGTGTTGCAATAGCCAGAGTTCATCACGGCTTTTTGCATCCCGGCGGTCTGTATAGTCCTGCATTGCCTGCCAGGTGGTTGCGTAGGGCTGCAGGCCAAGCTGGCGGATCAGGAGGGATTTGCTCACAGTTTATAGCGCCATCACGACCTTTTCATGGGCGGTGAGGTCGAGGTAGATGGCATCCAGTTGAGCCTTGCTGCTGGCCTGTATGGTGACGGTGACTGAAATCCACTTGCCCCCCTTGCTGGAACGTGATTTGACCGCATCCTCATGCAGGTCGGGGACGTGGCTCCTGATCATCTCAACCACCAGCAGGTCGAAGCCGGGTTCCGCCCGACCCATAGCCTTGATGGAAAAATCACAGGGGAACTCCAGCAGCGTCTCTGACTCTTGTTCGTCTTTCATGGTTTGTGATGGTTCGAGGTGTAGGCCCGATCAAGCGAAGCGGATCGGGCGTTTATAAATTGGAAAAATCCGTGGAATTGCCGGTTCCGCTGCGCTTGAACCGACCTACTCCAGCCATAACAGGGCGCTGTCTTTGGCGCGTTGCCAGAGGCTGCCCTCCGGGATCTCGTCAAGTGCAATCAGTGGAACATTGGCAACCTCTTCGTCATCCAACGTGATGCTGACCCGCCCAAGCTCCGCCCCCTTGTGGATCGGCGCCATGATCTTCGGATTCACCTCCATACGGGCACTCAGGTTCGTGTACTGCTTGCGGGGAATAGTGACCTTCAGGTCGCTGCCCAGTCCCAAGGGCAATGATTCGCGGTCGCCTTTCCAGATGCGTACCCGGTTGAGCACATCCCCTGTGCCATAAAGTTTGTGTGTCTCATAGAAGCGGAAGCCGTAGTTGAGCAGGGACTGACTTTCACTGGCCCGGATTTTTACGCTGTTGGTACCCATTACCACGGAATGAACGCATCTCTTCGCGTTTGTGATGCAGCGAGACAATACCAGCGGCTTTCCGGTAGCCGGTTTTCATACTGATCACGCTCTTATCCCGCGCCACAGCAGTTTGTTGCGGTTATGCTGCTTGATCTTGTTGAAGAGGATTTCTCTTGATACCCACTGTGCAGTATAAAACTCCTGATCGTAGCGTAGCAGCCTTGGCGATGTCCTCAGGGGTGGTGTAGTGATCCTCGTCCGGCAGGCCCGTGCTATTGGTAAAATGGCTGTCGAGCATGCCCAGGCGTTGGGCGTGATTGTTCATCACTTCGGCGAAGGTGGACTCACTGCCGGCGATGTGTTCCGCCAGCGCCACGCAGGCATCGTTGCCGGACTGGATGATCATGTATGATCAAGTCACCGAGTCTGACCCGCTTGCCCACTTCAATGAACATCTTTGAACCGCCGGTGCGCAGGTAGCACTGGCTGATCAATACTTCCTCGTCCAGGCGGATATTGCCCTCAGCAGGTTCATGGAAAACCGCATAGGCGGTCATGATCTTAGTCAGGCTGGCGGGTTCGAGTCGCTGCCCTGAGTTTTGTTCGCCAATATCTTGCCGGAGTCGAAGTCGATCAGCAGATAGCCGCTGGCAGTGAAGTTTCGGCGGGGTTGGGATCGGCTCGGTTCCTACGCACGCCCTTTCACGCCTGAAAGCCATGATGCCCTCAAGCAGGAACAGGTATTCATGGCCCGTTTCCGTGAAGACGGGGTCATAGTACCGCTCTCTCTTGGGCGCAAATAGGCCGCCATGAAGTTGGAATTCCTCAACACCCTGCGCTGGAACCTGTCACAGAAGATCGCAGTGGGGACCGGCGTGCTGACATTGATCACTGTTGTCGTTCTTGGTGGACTCTCCTATCTGGCCATGCGGCAACAGATGAATGAGACCCTGCATGCCGAGATCAATGAGAGTGTCCAGGATCTGGCTCAGCGCCTGGATGATAAATTAGCCGTAATGAACAGCACCCTGTCGTCTTTGTCGGAAAACACCCTGGTCGGCAATGCACTGGTGGATAGCATTGGGCGAGAGATCTATCTGCGCAGCTTTCTGTCCGATTTTCGCCAGATCAACGACGTTCCCGTCACCGTTGCAGTGACCGACTTTCGCGGAATACCGTTTTCCCAGAACAATGAAAGGGCGCTTGTTGTGGCCGAAGAGTGGCTGGCAGCCGTTGTCGATTCGGGAGAACGGCGCACCACCATCGTTGTCAATCATGACAAATGCTATTTTGTATTGGCCGCCCCAGTGATCTTCGCCAACACCGGTCGACCGGAAGGGGTAGTGGTCATACAGTTTGCCGCTCGTGAGTTGTTTGGATCACCGTTTTACCAGCCATCATCTTACTCCCGCTATCTTGAGGATGTATTCACCTTTCGATTTATTGAGACAATCAGTAAACAGCAAATAACCAAGACCATTGGGAATGCCAAACCCAACTTTGTTGCAGCATCTGCACCAGTTGGCAGATCAGGCATATTTGCATCGAATCAGATGGAAATCTCGGTCTATTCGAATCCTGAGAATATTCCCGAGCATATCGACCGTTTATTGTGGATCTATCTGATAACCGGACTGGTTTCCATGTTCGTTCTGATCCCGGCCAGCCGTGTACTGGCAAACTCCCTGACCCGGCGACTACGGCAGCTGGAAATGGCTACCGGCGGGATCTCCTTCGACACCGCCCAACATAACCGTCTGCCGGTAGACGGCTACGATGAAGTGTCACATCTGAGCAGGACATTCAATTCAATGCTCGAGCGCCTGGAGAGCGCCTATGTGGCACAGCGCGAGACAGGGGAGCATCTGAAAGGGGCTCTCACGTCCATGGAGCAGGCAAAGCGGGATGCAGAGGCTGCAAGCCAGGCAAAAACTGAGTTTCTGGCCAACATGAGCCATGAGTTGCGCACGCCGCTCAATGCCATCCTCGGTTTTTCCCAGGTGCTGGAAAAGAAGTGCCGACAATGCCCATCACAGCAGGAAAATCTGGGTATTGTCCTTCGCAGCAGCGAACATCTGCTGACCCTGATCAACGACGTGCTGGACATGTCTCAGATCGAGGCCGGAAAGGCAACAGTCGAGAACGAAGTCATCAATCTCCATGAGTTGCTGGAGGATGTGATCATGTTGATTCGGCCAAAACTGGAAGAGAAGGGACTCTGGTTACAACTCGAACAGGATCCGGAATTTGAACGCTATGTTCGAACCGATCCAGGCAAACTGCGTCAGATCCTGCTCAACCTGCTGGGTAATGCAGCCAAATATACCGACAAGGGGGGCGTCATCTTTCGTGCCCGCTCCCGTGAAACGGGACCTGATACAGTTCACCTGGAACTGGAGATCGAGGATACAGGCAGGGGTATTGCAGAACAGGAGCAGGCGCGGATCTTCGAAAAATTCACCCAGATCAAGCGTAATAGGGGACATAAAGAGGGTGCTGGACTGGGGCTGTCGATCTCCAAAAGCTACGCCGAACTCCTTGGTGGTGAAATAGGTCTGCAAAGTGCGTTGGGTAAAGGGTCTGTTTTTTCCCTGTCGCTTTCTGTTTCACGGGGTGAAATCGATGAAGTAGCGAAACGCGCCGACTACAGCAATGTTATCGGGCTGGAGCCGGGCCAGGCGGAATTTCGAATATTGATCGTCGAGGACAATAAAACGAATCGTCTTCTTCTGCGCAGCATTCTGGAGCGTATCGGCTTTCAGGTGCGGGAGGCGGTCGATGGTGAACAGGGGCTGAAAGTGTTTTTCGAATGGCTGCCCCAGTTGGTGCTGATGGACATCCGCATGCCCAATATGAACGGTTATGAAGCCACCCGCAGCATCAAGGCGAGTCCAGCCGGACAGGCGTGTAAAGTGATAGCGGTCAGCGCAAGCGTATTCAGGGAGGGAAAGGAAAGACTGTTCGCCGCCGGCTGTGATGACTTTCTGAGCAAACCCTTTTGGGAATCCGATATCCTTGCCCTGCTGGCAAAGCATTTAGGGGTGCGTTACCTCTATGAGGGGGCGGCTTCGAAAAAACAGGTTGTACCGCGAAAACTCGAACCGTCGGATCTCGTCATGCTTTCCGGTGAGTGGCGCAGACGTTTTCACGCCGCCATCGAGCAGGGACAGATGATGGAAATGGAGTCGCTGCTGGAAGAGATAGCCCCCCATCACAAGGAGCTGTCGGAGCAGTTGCACCATCTGGTCTCGATATATGCATTCAATCGACTGCTTGAACTGACATCTGAATACGATTGAGCAACCCCTCTACAGGCAAGGCGGGGGATTAAATTGTGGAGCGGCACCCGAGTTTTAGACACTTTCAATACGCCGCCGGTAAAAGATCGAATAGTAGCGCACACTGCCCGGTGCATGAGAGATCCAGCCGGAGAGCGCAAGAATCATCAGCAGTAGCGGCATCGACAGACTGGGCCAAAGGGCGATGGCATAGAGCAATAGCAGTTTGAGCATGATCACATGCCCACGCAACTGCAGCAGCCAGATACCGTTGGCGTAGATAAATAACAGCGACAGCAGCAGCCCGCTAGCCAGACAAAGATCGAGATAGATACGCCAGGTTTCGTCCGCCGCCGCGTAAAGATAGCCGCCTCCCACACCGGCGATACCGATCAGATGGAGTGTGCGCAGACCGATATTGATCCAACGGTGTCCTGGAAGATAACGTGACTGAGCGGGAAATAGCATTTGCTTGAGACGGGGCATCGAACATTACCAGTTGATTTTCTTGTCACTCTTCACCATTCCGGCAGAATAGACAAGCCCTACTGGCGGTCAGGCTATTTTCGAACCAGAGAGATCCACGCAAACGGCTCGGAGAGTTTGAGAGACGATCTAGGACCCGTCCGGAAACACTGTTTTCACCACGAAGCGCACGAAGAACACGAAGAAAATTCACTGTTAATCAATCTTTTACCTTCGTGTTCTTCGTGTCCTTTGTGGTTAGATGTGGGTTTCCGGATGGACACTATCTAGGGCCTGTTCCTCATCACGAGGTTTCCAGCGGCAGGACGACCTCGACCCTGATCCCCCCCAGTTCAGGAGAACGCCTGAATAGAATAGTGCCTTCGTAGAGCTTGACGATATCCCTGGCGATCGAGACGCCCAGACCATGACCCTCCACCGTCTCATCCAGGCGTACGCCACGACGGGTCAGAGCGGCTAGCTCCTGCTCCGTCAACCCCGGACCATCATCCTCGATGATCATACGGACACCGTCATCCAGTGTCATGCGGCAGACCACTCTGGACTCGGCCCATTTACAGGCATTGTCCAGCAGGTTTCCCAGCAGTTCGAGCATATCCTCCCGATCACCGAACATGGGTATATCATCATCTGCCTGCAGCCGGATATCGAGCGCCCGGTCCTGATGAATCAGTTGCAGGGTCTTCGCCAGATCCGCCAGTTCCAGATGGGGATTGAAGTGCTGTCCCGATACCCCTTTCCCAGCCAGGCGCGCACGTTTCAACTCCCGTTCCATCAAGCTGCGGATACGCTCGATCTGCGCCCAGGCCTGGGCGTTTTGCGGCGTTTGTTCATGCCCTTTACCCGTATCGAAATATCGTGTCAGCAGGTTGAGCGGACCCTTCAGCGCATGGGCAAGATTGCCGACTGCATTGCGCGAACGCTCCATGCGCTGAGTCAACAGTGACAGCAGATGATTGAACTCCTGCACCAGAGGCAGTATCTCCAGCGGCACATTTTCACAGAGTTTTACTGTCTTGCCCTGTTCCAGACTACGGACGTCATCACGTACCGCTTCGAGAGAGTGGAAAGAGCGCCGCACCACCAGACGCTGCACCAGTAACAGCAGTAACAGCCCGACAAATGCCAACAGGGCAAAACCCAGCTTGAATCGGTCACGCCGCTCCTGTATCGGAGACATATCCTCCGCCACCGCCAGGGTGATCTCGATACCGGACTTATGGAATCCCTTGACCAGGATCAGCAGTTTCTGCCCCGCGGGCCCCGCTTGGTACAGACGCGCTGCATCGCCGGGAGAGAGGGTGGGGATATCCAGAAAATGGTCCCACAGGGAGCGGGATGTAAAGACATCCCCCTCACCTAAACGGACGATATAGTAGTGCCCGGAGAGCGGTTGGCTATAGACCTGATTCAAACGCCGCCAGCGCAGCTTTGTCCTGTCTGAATCCAGCACCAGCGCTGACAATAGACTCTCTGCATCATGCTCAAGGCGGGAGGCGACAAAATCTTCCGTGAGTCCACGCACAGACTGATTACCCACGACCCACAAAACCCCGATCAACAGGACGAGACTGAGTCCCAGACCTATCTGCAGCCGGCGTTCCAGAGAGTTCAACTTTCAGCCGCCTTGAAGATGTAACCCTGACCACGCCGGGTGACTATCCGCTCCCTGCCCAGTTTATCGCGCAGGCGCCGCACATAGACCTCGATCAGGTTGCTGTCCCGGTCGAAGTCCTGCTCATAGACATGTTCGGTAAGGCGTGTCTTGGAAAGGATTTTTCCCGGATTGAGCATGAAATATCGCAGCAACCTGAACTCCGTACCCGTCAGTTCCAATATTTCTCCACTGGGAAGCCTGACACGCTGACGCTCCTCATCCAGTTCCAGCCCGGCACACTGCAGCGATTCACCTGCCATGTCATGACTGCGTCTCAGCAGCGCCAGGATTCGCACGATCAGCTCTTCCACATGAAATGGCTTGCCCAGATAGTCATCCGCACCGGCTTTGAAACCATCCACCCGTTCGTGCCATGCGTCTCTTGCAGTGAGAACGATCACAGGCACCCGGTTACCATTGCGCCGCCAGTTGGAGAGCACCTCCAGACCTGGACGCTGGGGAAGACCAAGGTCCAATATCACCAGATCGTAGGGCACTTCGTTGCCCATGAACTCCGCATCCACACCATTATCGGCAATATCCACGGCAAAGCCACGACGCTCCAGGTCGGGTTTCAGTGACTCCACCAGCAACCCATCATCCTCGACCAGCAACAGACGCACGGCTCAATCCTCCTGTTCAGACTGAATGAGTTGCCCACTCACCGCGTCGACCTTGAGTTCCCAGACGACGCCCTTCTCATCCAACATCTCGATCTCGTAGATATAGCGGTCACCCTCATGCTCGAACTCAACTTCCAGCACTCGTCCGGAATAGTGCCTCCGCACAGTTTGCAGAATCGTTTCCAGCGGCTCTATCTCGCCCCCCTGGACAAGGCGGCGGGCCTCCCGGTAGTCATCATCGGCACCGACCCCACTCGCCAGCAGAGTAAGACCAACAGCAACAGCCAGGATCCGTCTATTCAACATGGTGTAATCTCTCAGTCATCCCAGTGCCCGTAACCGGGAATTTTTATCTCATGCTCATTGAATGAACCCTGCATCGCCCGGGTATGGCAGGCGTTGCAGTTACTGAACGAGCGAACCTGTTGATTTTCCTGTACCAGTTTTTTGGGCAGTTCATTATGCTCGTGACGAAAGAAGCGTGTCTGAGTAATCCGCAATGAAAAATCTCTATCGCCTTGCGAACCCATAATTCTGTTAGGCAACCCGGCATGCACCCGTCCTGCAGCATTATCAAGGAGATATTTCCGAATGAACATCGTATCCTCATCCGGCAGCTCAGCACTCTCACCAAAATGGTCGGCCAATCCGGACATAATGCCCTCCCAGGATTGGGCGGGCAACAGGCCCGGTTGATAGGGGAAGTGACAACCCCCGCACTCCTCCACATATCGCTTTGATGCCTTTGAAGGCACACCCGACCTTGCTTCATTGGACCAGCGGGCAAAGTAGCTCCCGTCATCATCACCCATTACCTGCCCACAGCCAGCCACCGCAACAGCAGCCAAGACTATGGCACTCAACTTGTAAAAGTTTTTCATCTCTTTTCCTCACTCAATATTCGTATACTAATTCGATAAATAGAGCGCAGGGTGCAACCTGCGCGCCAGAATAGGCTCAATCTCCGGGTACTATTGGCTCAATAAATAGACGAGCAGGTCGCCCTTCTCTTGCGATGAGCATTCACGACCCAGCGTCCACTTGCAGTTTCTTATAAACCACTTTTCCACTTTGCGCTGATCGGTAAACCGTTTTGGATTGACTGACGGCGCCAGCGGCTCGATCACCTTGCCGGTGCGAATATGTTTACCCGGCAGTTTCAGATTTTTGCCATGACAATCCACACAGGAGCGTTGCTGGCCACTTTTCTGGTGTTGCAAAATCTTATTCCACAACGCCTCACCCACCTCACGATTGAAATCCTTAGCGCCTTGAGACTGGTAAAGCGCCTTCAACGTCTCCACCGAATCAGCCTTTACGACGGGCGTCATCAAGAGGGTTAGTGAAGTGATCACTGCAATCGAAAAATGCTTCATCTCTCCAGCCTCCCACCGTGCAGTCCTGCATCATCGGTTTTCCACGCTTCGACGTTGTCATCGTCCGCCCGTTTCCAGCCGGTCACCATCGCACGCACCAGGTTTTCATTGTGAATAAGAGAGCCAACCATTACCCCCGCCACATGCACCACCACCAACAGCAGGGTGAAATTGGCAAAGAACTCGTGGACCTCCTCCAGCATCTTCCAACCAAACTGACCCACCCCTGAAAACCAGGCGGCCATAGGTCCCGCACCTTCGACACCATAGGCGCCCAAACCGGTTATTACGGTTATCATCAGGCTCAACAAAAGGGCGATGATCATTGCGCCGCCTGCAGGGTTGTGTCCGATATGACGCTTTGCCTTCAGTACGGACATATCCTTGAGATAGGTCTTGACCTCTGCGGCTGGCCTGACGAAGTCGCTAAAACGAGCAAAGCGCGGACCGATGAATCCCCAGACCAAACGAAACAGCAGCAACACACCAATCAGATACCCGGCCCAGGAATGGACCATCATCCAATCGTCTTCAGTTGCATAAGCGATCACGAATGCCGCCACCAGGCTCCAGTGAAACAACCGTATCAGCGGGTCCCAAACTTTTATCTTTTTCTGTTCATTCATCTCCAAACCTCAACTATTTTCATCTTGTAGGGTGATCCTAGAGCAGCAAAATGAAATCAAGCTGAATCTGAGCAACAAAATTCAGGCAAAAAAACACGGGCACTGGGCCCGTGTTATTCAGTAACTTCACATAGACTGGGTTAGTTCATTCTTCCACCGTCGCCATAGCCATAATCCTGTCCGGATCCCGGTCCATCGCCCAGGCGGCTAGGCTTCAACTGAATCTGTTACCCATTACCGGCCGCGGCGACCTTTGCGGAAGTTACCTCCCCGTTCCATGGGAGAGTCGAGGATCATATCCACGTCACTCTGCTCCATCATTTGGGATTCATAGGCCACACCCAGGCCCTCTATCTGCCGTACGAATGCCCGCAGGTGGTTGCGGGAACCCCGCATGAGATTTTCATAGACCTGGATCAGATCCGCGTGGGTCGATTCGGCAATGGCCCTCTGCAGATCGAGAATATCGATCTCCTCAATCTTGGCTCCAACAATGAGGGCGGCAATGAGTGACTCAGACCCTTCGGCGCTCAAAGCTGTATAGAGCGCAGCGAGCTCGGGATTGACAAATGCCCCCACAGAATCGTCTATTACAGGATCGAGTAACGCATATCGGTTCAACAGAACTGCCAGACTATCCATATGCCGCTGTTCCGACGTTGAAATATTGTAAAAGACCGGTTGCGACCACTGCCTCGAGAGCGTCCGATAGACATCCCTGGCGAGCTTCTCCTCCTCCCGCATAAACAATAGATCGGCTGTTTCCGCATCGCTCAGTTGTTCAACCACTTGAATCTGGGCATCACTTCCAACCTGAGACTGCGTCTTCCAGCCTGCCTGAATGGGTCCTGAAACGAGCAAGGAAACAATTGCGGCGGCAAGTATGGACTGTTTGGTATTCATGAGCGGCTCCTGCAAGTGGGCCTTCTGGTCAGGAGGCCCTGAATGTTAAATCAGAATCAGTTTATGCTTATAAGCTGAATTAAAACTGAACGGGAGTCGCTAATGAGCCTAAACAATGCGTACTGCATCACATAAAAAACAGTTCATTGAAAAAGGGGATTAGTTGCACGGGAAATGAGGTGAACACAGGGTGCGCTGTGCGCACCATGATTGCTTAAGTTTGAAAAAACCAGTTTACCGGATTGAATTGAGTCCATCGCATTCACTCATAATTTCATCCAGCGCCTCCTGGTCGATCATCAGCTCCTTCATGGAGTTATCCCGACAGATCTTGCTCTCCTCGGATTGTTCTGTCTCCAGCCCCAAATACCGGGTAAATGTGATATAGGATGCGAGTTTAAGGGCACTGCATAATCCCTCTTGTTCCGTCGTCAGGCCGATTCCATCTGTTACGGTATGATGAAAATAGATGGCAGAACATACATTTCCCGGCAACTTCCAGTGTTTGGCGAGTAAAAAACTGATCGCAGGATGAGATGCTCCAAACCGTTCCCTCTCCAGATTCGGCAGAGAGAGTGCTTGCAACCGGTTTTCTTCGTAGAACGATTTGTACTCAGGAAACCGCTGCATCAGGAATATGCTGCCCACCTCGTGGAAAAGCCCTGCCATATAGGCTTCTGCGGGATTTATGGTTTCAAAGTGGCCAGCGATCACTCCGGCATTGGTTCCAATCGAGTGAGAGACTTCGGAGAGATATTCAAACTCTGGCAGACTTGATTCCAGGGCATTGTGCAGCGCCACACGGATAATCGTGTCCTTCAGTTGTTTCAGGCCCATGAGTCGGATCGCATGCTCAATCGACATGATTTCGGCCCTGAGGTTGAATGCAGATGAGTTGATTGTCTTCAGTATATTGGATGCCAATCCAATATCTTTGCGGATCAATTCAGCCACTTTATTGTCGTCCGGCCATAAACGGCTCAGTTCGTCGCTGATCTCCAGCAGCAGGCTGGGTGGTGTGGGTATTGAAAGTCCTTTTATGATTATGCGAGCTTTGCGTAGCTCTTCAGTGTCGATAATGGGGGGCATGTGTATAACTTCTCCACATTTTCATGTTTTCAATACAATGTCGTGGTATACGAAGGATTGGCGGCACTCTGACGTACGCTCAATATCATTGTCGGCCCACTGACCGATATCTTTAGACTCTTCGACGTTTTGATTTGAGACCACCCAGAAGCTATGCCTGTATGTCCTGGAATACAGAGATCAGGAACCGAGAAGGACAGCAATGGGATGGGGATTAGGATTAGAATTCTGCCAAAACTTTGGATAAAGCAGACGAGCGTTCAGGCCCTAAGACTGTATCAGATGATATTCAATGATCACTCAGGAATTGTTGAGGAGATCATTCAGCCCGGCAATGAGAGGATCAAGTTCAGCAGTTACCTTCTTCAATCTCTCAGAGATCTCATCTTCTGAATTATGTTCATGACAAGCCATTTCCAGCGCCAGAGCTGCATCACCAAGGGTGGTTGCGCCAATATTTGCAGCGGAACCTTTTAAGCTATGAGCTGCACGCATGGCCCCATTCGGATCATCACTCTGCTGTTCCATGAGGAAATCATTGTGGAAGTTATGCTGGCTATCACGAAACAGGGTCAATAGTTTTATATAGAACTCAGGTCTGTTTCTTGCAATTTCCAAACCTTTGTCTGTATCAATGCCTGTCAGTTTGTGGAAGGGGTAGTTTGTTTCAGGCTCTTTTTTGGCAGAAGCAACTTTCACTTTTGTTGGTTTATTGGGAGATATCAATTTTGCCAGAACAGTGAATAACTCATTCACATTCAGCGGCTTGCCTATGTGTGCATCCATCCCCACCGCCTTAGCCTTGATTCTGTCACTCTCCATGATGTTGGCAGTCATGGCAATGATGGGAAGTTCTTTGAATTTATCCTGTTCACGTATAATTCGAGTAGCAGTATAGCCATCCATAACTGGCATCTGTATGTCCATCAAGACACCATCGAAATGCTCCTTCTGTAAAATTTCAACAGCCTCTTTACCATTCCAAACAGAGGTGATTATAAAACCCCTGTCACTGAGCAACTCTTTTATTAACTCTTGATTGATCTCATTGTCCTCTACCAGTAAAACCCTGGCACCGGAAAAGTCACCGATCAGTTTGTCCTTTGCATCCAGGTATATTTCCTTTAATTGTTCAGGGTCACCGGCTTCCAGTTGCACTGTAAAGTGAAAATCTGAACCTTTGTCTGGTTTACTCACCACCCAGATCTTACCTCCCATCAATTCAGTCAACTTTTTACTGATAGTCAATCCAAGCCCTGTACCTCCGTATCGGCGACTGGTTGAACTGTCTGCCTGGCTAAAAGATTGAAACAATTTTTTCTGCTGTTCTGTTGAAATACCGATACCGGTGTCACTGACACAAAAATGCAGTGTAAGTTGCCTGTCCTCATGGTTCTCCAGTTTGACATTAATGGATATACGTCCCTGTTGAGTAAATTTAACAGCGTTGTTACCCAAATTAATCAAAACTTGCCCAAGACGTAACGGATCACCAATGAGTTCATCCGGGACATCATCTGCGACTTCTATGATTAACTCCAGATTCTGTTCAGCTTCCTCTATCCCGATAAGATTTGAAACATTTCCCAGTACAGATTGTAATTGAAAATTGACTTTTTCTATTTCCAGCTTCCCGGCTTCTATCTTGGAAATATTGAGAATATCGTTGATGATGCCAAGCAGCAATTCGGCTGAGTAGTGTACCTTTTCAATAAAGTTATGCTGCTTTGGATTAAGATCAGTTCCCAATGCCAGTTTTGACATTCCAATGATCGCATTCATCGGAGTGCGAATTTCATGACTCATATTGGCAAGGAAGTCGCTTCTAGCCTGTGCAGATGCTTCGGCGGCCTCTTTCGCTTCTGCCATCGCCTGTTCGGCCTGTTTTCGCTCAGTGGTGTCGCGTGTGATGCCAACAAACATTTTCTTGTCACCCACCAGCAGTTCGCTGACCGACAGCTCCATTGGGAAGGTATCACCGTTCTTACGCAGACCTGTTACCTCGACTCTGTTGCTTATAACCTTTGATTCCCTTCCTGGGAGATAACTGGCCAGGTAGCTGTCATGTTCTGAGCGCATAGATTCGGGCATCAGCATATTGATGTTGTTGCCGGTAACCTCAGATGCACCATAACCAAATATAGTCTCCGCAGAGGGGCTGAAAGTCTCTACAATACCTTTTCCATCGATCACAATGATGCCGTCAGCGGCACTGTCGATAATGGCTCGTGTACGTTCTTCACTCTGTTGTAGTTCACTGGTTCGCTGTTCCACCCGCTGTTCCAGCTGTGCGTGGGCATTTTGCAGTGAACGATTGGCCTTCTCAGCTCTCTCTTTAGCCTCTTGCAACTCGCGCGTGCGTTCTTCCACGCGATTTTCCAGTTCCCGGTTTTTCTTTTTAATATCGTTGATCAAGTCATTAAAGTGGTACGCCAATGCGCCCACCTCATCTTTGGTTTTTATCTTTAGCGGTTCTTTATTTTTCTGTTCTGGAGTCTCATTGGTAAACAGAAACAGTCGATGCAGAGGTTCTAGTAGTTGTTGAGAAAATCGCCAGCCAAAAAGGGCAATAAGAAAAAACAGTAGTGCAAACAGCAGCTCGAAATCGCGTAAAAGTCCATCCTTGATCTCATCCAACTGTTGTGCAGGAATGGTAAACAGGATTGAACCCTCCTGAATCGGGTCCATCAAATTCAGTCTGCGCGCATAGGTGAAATAAGAAACATCATTAAACAACAATTTACCGATAGAATCAGGACGCTGGAGCATGGACTGATAATCGGTCCACTGCATGGGAATGGTCTTTAAGCGTCGGTCTTCACGATTAAAGGTTGAGGCCATGATAGCCCTACGCCTGACCATGGTCAGACCCACACCCGCATCTTTACTAAGATTTTTTATAAGTGGGTCATTGATCGCATAACCAATCAGAATAACAGCCTTGAGATGACCTTTATCGATATCCGATAATAATCGACCCGAGGAATAGATGATAAAGTTATCCAGCTCCTGCAGGATGGAGGTACTGGCTTCCCCATCAAGAATCGCCTCACGCACTATGAGATGAGACATGCGGGATTTACCAATCTGTTGCGGATCTTCCGAGTGGTAGATCACCCGCCCGCGAGGATCCAGTAATACGGCGATATCGGCACTGGTTTCTTTTTCCAGCGCATCCATCTCAGTTGTGATAGAGACAGAGTCCTGCGCATCGACAGCAGCATGCAGGCCTGGGTGCAATAAAAAGTGATTGGCGCCATTCAGACCCATTTGACCAATTTGAGTAAATGAATTTTCAGCCATGTTGCCGGCAGTCTGGAACTGACGGATTAACAACTCACGAAAGTCCTGCTCTGCAACATAGCGGGCGCCGAAAAGACCTATCAGTAAACCGAAGAAGAGTACTGTTGAGAACAGCGCGACAATACGAAATTCGAGTCGTCGGTAAAATGGGACGTTTATCATGTGTTCATGGGTTGTTTATTTTTCTTTGCCATAAAAATCATCATAGGCATTAATTGCCCAGTCCAGGGTTCTGTCTGAATGACATCCTGCATTCTGGCAGGAGTTGGGCATCTTGTTTCCTTTTGATGATTTGGGTTTGACGACTTTAAAAGCGTGGCTGCGCAAACTGAAGAAACCACCGGTTTTTACGATACGGGGCATATGACAACTGGGGCAGCCAACCTGTTCAGAAGGACAGGGAAAATGGCGTTCTTCATTTTGTGCCATTTGCATTACATGACAACTTCCACACACTGTTGCTCCATCTCCGAAGCCGGGCTGTTTTTTGTCATGACCATGCGGCTCATGACAGGAAACACAGGTAATACCAAAGCGGGCACTGTTCAGATCAGGTTTATCACCCTCACTGGCATGACGATAATCAGTGGAGTGGCATTGCAAGCACTCTTTGGTTAGTGGGCCACGTTTACTCTCTTGACCCTGGTGGCTTTCCAGTAGTTTAGTCAGGGCTTTGGAATGTTTGGATTTATTCCAATCGCTGAATTCCTGATGACGATTTTTAGAGAGTCCGTTGCCCCACCAGTTTTTTCCCTTTATATCGTTGTCAGGGGTAGATGGATCAAAAGTGGTTTTGCTCAGGTCATCACCGGGTTTAAATCCTGTAGGGAAATTGAACTGAGTTCCCTTGATAACATCTCCGCTCGCAGTCGTGCCGCGGTTATGGCATTGACCGCAGACTGAAGGAGATACAGAGCGAATGATATCTCCAGCCTCCTCGCTCTCATTTTCAGAACTCTCACCCTCATGACAGATATTGCAGGGTTTTGTATGCTCAGTGGTTTCATGCTGGACATGGCGGCTTCCGGGGCCATGGCAGGCCTCGCAACCAATGCCGAATTCTGCAAACTCAAGGGTGTTCGGGTCAAAACCCGTAGTGTGACAGCCATTGCATTTATATGACATAGGTGTCTCATGCCAGTCATTGACTTTATAAGGAACCCAGCGATTCTGCATGACATACCACTTGGCTGGAAACGGGTAATATTCACCGTCAATCATACGGGCGTAAACCTGCTCCCATTTGCTGCCGAGTACAAACTCAATATCCTCTTTTTTAAAGGTGACAGCAGGGTCTCCGCTGTCAAAGTCACCTAAAATTTTGGCATCAGGAGAACTGACTGGAAGAAACATGTAGGGGTGAAGCGTATTTTCACGCCATGAATTGTATTCATTACTGTGGCACTCCTGACATTTTTCAGAAGTGACATAACGCATCTCTTCTGAAACATCGTAGTGCATATAAGCAAAGGCAGAAATTAAAACCAACAGCACCAGTAGCACTATTTGGAGAACTGTTTTTTTGTTACCTTGAAACATAATTAAAGTATAGTAATTCGATTTCTCAATGTGCAGCAGACTTATCCCTGCCGCACCCTACATGTACCTGAAACTGGAGCATTCAAACCGATCCGTTTCCATATTTCCCTTTTTGCGAGCGGACGTCTGCACCGATAGAACTGCCGCCGAAGCTGTTGGCAGGGTATCTGGCCAGCTGGGGCTTCTCCTATCACTCATCCAACATCGCCAGACCATCCATGATTTCTTTCAAACCGGCATTAAATGCAGCCATTTGAGCCGCCGCCGTCTTCTCCGGGTCATTCGCATTGCAAGCCGCTTCTATGGCCGCAGCCTGCTCAGAGAGCCGTTTGGCGCCAACATTGCCGCAAGTACCCTTGAGCCGGTGAGCCAGCAGCCTGGCCTCTTCAATATCCCCCTGCTCCAGCAACGACGCCATCTTGTCCGCGCTGGCACTGTGCTGCTGTCGAAACATCAGGAGTACCTTTTTATAGGAGGACCATCTGCCGCGCAATCTCTGCAAGCCGTCGACCAAGTCGATGCCAGGCAGGGAATCTGGCGGTGTTTCCGCCGCAGACTTGGTTACCGGTTTAGGCCCAGCCTCTTGTGCAGGTGTTGAAGGCGCCTCCGATACCATAGCTGGTCTCGGCTGCTTCAACTGTCGCAGTATCGCGGCAATCAGTTCATCGGCATCGAAGGGTTTGGTCACATGCTCCACCATGCCGGTGGCAAGACAGTGCTGCCGCTCCTCTCCCAGCGCGTGGGCGGTAAGCCCGATCACCGGTAGCGCAGAGGTGAGCTTATGGATACGTCGAGTCGCCTCGTAACCGTCCATCACAGGCATTTGCACGTCCATCAACACGATATCAAACGCGGTGACTCCCAGCTCCTTCAAGCGTTCCAACGCCTGATAGCCGTTTTCGGCGAAAACCACATGGGCACCTTCGTGTTCAAGCGTATCCTTGAGGATGAGCCTGTTCATCTCCACATCTTCCGCCGCCAGCACATGAACACCCTTGAGACGGGAACCTGTTATCCCCGGATTCTGGATCTCACGCTCAGTATCGGGAGCCGTCTCCTCCAATGGAAGGCAGAGGGTGAAGGTACTGCCCCTGTTCGGCTCACTTTTTACGCTGATATGCCCGTCCATCAGGTTAGCCAGATTATTGCTGATGGCGAGTCCCAGACCAGTGCCGCCAAAACGTCGCGTGGTGGATGTGTCGCCCTGATCGAAAGGTGTAAACAGGCGCGAGATCTGCTCACTGTTCATGCCGATACCTGTGTCAATCACACTGAAACCGGTCAGTTCACCCTGGCAGGCAACCTGCAACTGCACCCTGCCCTCCTTGGTGAATTTGAGCGCATTGCTCAACAGGTTCAGCAGTATCTGGCGCAATCGCAGTGAATCGCCCGCCACCCAGGCTGGAAGCGCAGGGTCAAGATGGAGGGAGAATGCCAACCCCTTCTCTCCGGCTTGGCTCGCCACCAGACTGACAGCATCCTTCACGGTTGCGACCAGCTTGAAGGGTTGGTTCTCCACTTTGACCTTGCCGGACTCCAGTTTGGAGAGATCGAGGATGTCGTTGAGGATGCCCAGCAGGTGCTGCCCGGAGTTGAGGATATGATGGAATCTATCCCTGTTCTCTGACTCCTTACTATCGCGCTGCCCCATTCTGGCCAACCCCAGTACGGCATTCAGTGGCGTGCGGATCTCGTGACTCATGTTGGCGAGAAACTCCGATTTCGCCCCTGCAGCCGCTTCAGCCCTCTCTTTCGCATCAGTCATCGCCTGTTCGGCAGCCTTGTGCTCGGTGATGTCCTGCACGGCGCCGTGGGCGGTTATGGCCTGACCTTGAGCATCAAAGACCATTTCGGCACGTTCTCGCACCCACTTGGCTTTGCCTTCCACGAGAATGCGATGCTCGATGTCGTAGGGGGCGCCTTTCAAAGCATCACGCCACGCGGCCATGGTGCGATCACTATCATCCGGATGAACAAAACCGACAAAGTCCGCCAGGCTCACCTGTGCGCCGACGGGAACCCCGAAGATGTGATAGGTCTCGCTGGACCAGGTCAGTTGACTACTGGCCATATCCACATGCCAGCTGCCCACATGGGCAATTGCCTCGGCGCGTGCCAGACTGTCTGAGCGTTCGGCCACCAGCTCTTCCAGATGCAGACGGTGGTTCTCCAACTCCTGTTCCGTTCGCTTACGCTCTGTGATGTCTTCCGAGATTCCGAGTAAGAATTTGGCTTCGCCATTTTTACCTCGAATGACAGTCTTGCGGGTGTGCAGAATCCGTGTTCCTTTGGGTGTTTCAATAGGCTCTTCGGATATATCCAACTGCTTTCCCGATTCCAACACCTCCCGGTCCTTTTCGGTGAAGAAATCGGCTTGTTCCTGCGGAAAAAAATCATAGTCATTCTTGCCGATAAGATCCTTGCGAGGCATCCCAAGCAGTGTTTCACCTGCCTGATTGAAACGGACAAACCGAAGTTCTTTCGCATCCTTGACAAAAAGCATGTTGGGAATGTTTTCAATGATTGTGTCGAGTTCCCGCTCACGATCCTGAAGCGAGTGCTCAATTTTATTGCGCTCGGTAACGTCAATCAGCGTGCTTTGCATGCCAGTAACCTCACCGTCTGAATCAATCACTGGCCTGGAGTTGTTTAGTACAGTAATGATGCGCCCATCTTTACGCACCAGTCTGTGCTCGAAATTGACAATCCTTCCCCCGGCAAGGAGGTGTTCCTGGGCGGGCTGAACAGCACCAGAATCTGCGTCAACTTCTGGAATACTCATGTTAAGCAGTTCGTTTCTGGAGTACCCCAATAATTCAATGCCTGCCTCGTTTGTGTCGATGAAGTTTTTGTCCCTGTCGAAAACATATATTGCAGCTACTGATTCGGTAAATATCCCACGATATTTACTCTCATTCTCCTGTAACGCCGCAGTGCGTTCGGCCACGGCATCCGCCATGCTGTTGAAATCGCGCGCGAGCTGGGCCAGCTCTTTCGGGCCGGACTCGGGCGCTCTCTCCGAGTAGTTTCCTACTGCAAGGGCCTGACTGGCCAGCATCAACCGCCTAAGCCGGGTATTGATACGCCTCTCGAAGAAAATCAGCAGGATCAGGGCAATCCCCAGCCCTCCCGCCTGCAACAGCAACTGTTCCCTCTGAATCTTGGCATGCGTTTCTCTGATTGACGAGATATCCAAACCAAAATGCAGTACACCGATCCTATTCCCACTCAACAGGATGGGCTGAACCGCATGCACAACGGGCGCGTCGGGCAGCGGCCCGGATTGGTCCCAGACGGGGGGCATGGGGTCAGGCGTATCACGCGTCTGCAGCAGGACGCTGTTATTCTCGTCCAGCAGGGCAAGATAGACGATTCCCTCTCCATCGCCCGTAACCAGCTCTTTCAGATAAGCGCGCAGGGTCTTCATGCCCTCGGGTGTGGTATGCGGGACCACAACCAGGTTCAGCAATTTAGAGGTCTTCCACAGCTCATCACGCAGATGTTCCACGGCCTCCGACTCCATTGCGCGCCGCATGCTGACAGTCTCCACCATGACCAGGACCAATAGCACCAGGACGATACCGGCTATCATCTGGAAGCGCAGAGAAGTTGAGCGGTGATGGAACAAGGTTTATTACCTCAGAAGATGAAATCCAGACTCAGGGTAAACAGCCAGTCGCTATCAGGATTGGCATAATCGTAGTCCGGTGCGTGGTTGTAATAGAGGCCCCAGCTGTTTTTATCCGGCTGAATCCAGTCGGCCTGGAACTTGAGTGTGGTCTGTTCGGTGATTTCCCGTGACAGTCCCAGCGCCAGGCTGCTTGTATCATAGCGGCTGGAGGCCAATACCGCGTCTACCTGTGGCTGCAGGAATCCGGCGCGACTGTCGCTGTCCGGGCCACGGGTCCAGCGCCGGGCGAGGGTTGAATAGGGCATCCAGGGGCCGAACCGTCTGCCCAGGGTGACATAAGCGCCATACTGATCGCGGAAGAAGCCTTCGATGGAGCGGAAACCGAATTCAGCCATGACCAGCCAGTCGTTCTGCTCATGACTCATACCGAGACCAAACAGATGTGTTGCGGCCTGATCGATAGCCAGATCATCGGCCAGTTGCGCACCGTCCGGCAATACCAGAGCGCTCAGCGCACCGAAAAGCGCCTCGACATCAGCGCTTGCAAAGCTTGTTTTACTGTAGCCATAGCCGAGTTTGAGCTGCGTATTGCGATCCTGCAGCATCAGGTTCAGGAAAGCGCCATCCGCCTCGATAGGAAAAGTTTCCCTGCTGTTGGATGCCGCCACATCAAAGGCGATTCGGGTGATACCCCCGTGCCACTCTGTCTGCCAGCGGCCGAAACTGCCCTCGTTTATGATCTCCAACCCATCCTGGGAAAAGGCCGGCAGCAGGCCATAGACCTCCAGCGGAGGTCGCACCCAAGGCATTGCGTAGCGCACCTGGCGGTTTTCGGCATGCAGAAAGGCGCTGGCAGGCATGCGTCCGAGTCGCAGAGTCAAAGCGTCGGTGGGTCGCCAACGCAACTGGGCCAAAGTAACATCTGGCTTGAAGTTGCGCTCTACGTTGCGGTCGGCAACGATTTGCAGAGCGAAATCAACCGATTCGCTCAAACCCAGATCGAGTTGTACGCCCAACGTGGAATCGATTCCGGCATCACAATGTCTGGTCCGGCCTGGTCCCTCAGGCTGATCATTGATGACGTAGTCGGCCGTATCGCTGCTGAAACAGGAGAGACTTGCCGTACCGAAACCTCCAACATAGGTTTCAATCGCAAAACCGGAGCGACTCAAAGTCAACAGGATTGCTGCGAGTAATAACTTGCTCCATGTAAAGCTGAGTTGAGCAGCTCGTCTGCTCAAACGAAACTTATGCCCTTGCGGTGTAAAGCTGAGTTGAGCAACTTCTCTGCTCAAACGAAACTTATGCCCAGCGGGTGCAAATTGTCGGTTCATTCCTGCTCTCCCTGTTCCGTGGACAGCAATGCCCTACTGTGAGCAGGCAGCTGGTCGATTGCAACATAGGTAACGGCGCCCGGTTTATCGTTGAGCACCTGTGTTACGTCCGTTTTCGATATACGAGCGGGAGGGCGGCCACGACCGGTGAATACCTGCTTGGCCCAGTGAGCACGCACACTGGCAGCCGACAAGCCGGTGACTTCACGATAAAAGCGCTCACGCAGCGGCTGTTCACTCCGATCAAAGGGGATCAGCCGGGAGTTGGTCGATCCCAGGCCCAAAAAGAGGTTGGCCGCCTCCTCCCGGGTCAGGGTGGTGACTTGCGAATCCTGCTGCACCACAACCAGAAGCCCCTCGGCTGCAGCAACGGAAACAAACAGGGAGAGAACCAGCACGCCGGTTAAGGCGATCCCGACAAGTCGCGAGCAGAGAGATAAAGGCAGATGGATTCCGCTCATTTTTCTATTCTAACCATTGATGTATTGTCATGACACTGGGCTTATATAGCTGTCACGTCGACTTGTTCGACAAGTGCAGCCAACACCTTTTCCAGAGCTGCCGCCAGTTCGCCGGCAACGGGATCTGTTGCAGTGCCACCCTGTTTCGCATTGATCTCGACCTGTGTAGCCAGCTGATACATTCTGTCTGCTTCCAGGTTGCCTGCGATACCTTTCAGGCCGTGGGCGAGAAAACTCAATTGAGTGCTGTCGTGAGCATGCATCGCCTGACGCAGTTTATCCGGCGTTTCCTTACAGCTGTTGAGCGCAGTTTTCACCAGTTTCGTGATGAAGTCTTCACGCCCGCGATAGCGTTTGCGTAGCGCCTCCCAATCGACCGGGGGATCCCCATCCTGGTGAGTGGGTTGGTCAGAGAGATTCTCACTCAACAACGGATACTCCGCTGTGGTATGAGAAAGCAAATCTGCAACACTGCTCGAAACATGCTGTTGAATGGTTTTGACTAATTCATCTGCATCTATGGGTTTCGCCACATGGCCGACCATCCCGCATGCCAGGCAGCGGGCCTTTTCTTCAGCCAGCGCATGTGCGGTCAGTCCGATTACGGGTAATTTCGCCGACAGTTCGCGTATCCGCTGCGTTGCCTCATAGCCGCCCATGACCGGCATCTGAATATCCATCAGCACGACATCAAAGGCATTTTCTCCCTGTTCCTGCAGCAGATCCAGCGCCTGCTGTCCGTGTTCGGCAAATACGACCTGAGCACCCTCCTGATCGAACAGATCGGCCAATATCAGCCGGTTGACCTCGATATCCTCTGCGGCCAGCAGGCGTATCCCCCGCAGACGTTGGCCACTTGCTGGAATTGCCTGCGCTGCTGCATCAGGCACAGCTGTGGCAGGTTCCAGAGGCAGATGCAGAATAAATTCACTGCCACTGCCCAAACGGCTTTTTACCTGGATATCGCCCCCCATCATCCTGGCCAAATTGATACTGATCGACAGGCCCAGGCCGGTTCCACCAAAACGGCGGGTAGTGGAACTGTCAGCCTGCTCAAAAGGCTGGAACAACTGGGCCAGCTGGCTTTCGGCCATCCCGACTCCTGTGTCGCTTACCCGAAACAACAGGGTTTGATTCTGTGCCTCGACAGTCAGCCTGATCTCGCCCTGCTGCGTAAACTTGACGGCATTGGACAACAGATTGAGCAGGATCTGCTCCAGTCGCAGCGCATCGCTTTTCACCCATAGTGGCAATCCATCGGCAAAATCGAGATGAAACGACAATCCCTTATCCTGCACTTGGCTCTTTACCAGACTGGCCGCTCTATCCACTGAGGCAATCAAGTCGAGGGGGCGGTTTTCAATCACCAGCTTGCCCGCCTCTATCTTGGAGAAATCAAGAATGTCGTTGACCACCTGCAAAAGGTGCCGGCCAGAGAGATTGATCCGTGCAAATATCTCCTGTGCTTTCTCAGCGGTAACTCCCCGCTCACCCATCTTCGCCAGACCCAGCACCCCATTCAGTGGGGTACGAATCTCGTGACTCATGTTTGCCACGAAATCACTGCGAACCCTTGCCAGGCGCTGGGCCTCAGCCAGCGCCGTCTGGGTGGCGTGTTCTGCCAGCTTGAGACTGCTGATGTCCTGCACTGTGCCTAGCGCGGAGATCGCCTCTCCCTGGTCATTTAAGTGGATCTCTGCCCGCTCCCTTACCCATTTTTCTTTGCCGTCCACAATAATACGGTGTTCGATATCGTAGGGGGCACCCAACTGTGCGGCATCCCATGCATCCAGTACCCGGTCGGTATCCTCACGATGAAGGGCGGCGACAAAATTACCCAGACTGACCGGAGAATCCACTTCCATGCCAAAGATATGGTAGGTCTCCTTTGACCAGTTCAGCTGGTCGTTAAGGATATCCAGATGCCAGCTGCCCAGATGCGCGATGGTCTGCGCCTGCACCAGGTTTGCCTCACTCTCGCGCAGGGCATTTTCCATTCGCTTGCGTTGTGAAATATCTTCCACTGAAGACCAGATGTATTGCCTGCCATGCTGCTCGATCAGCTGACCATTGAGGCGTACCGGAACGCGTTTTCCACTCTTGTGCAGGTACTCCTTTTCATAGGGACCGTAGCGTCCGCTCTCCTGCAATGCCTGAAGCTGCAAGGCTTCCTCTTGCTCAAAGTCATGCGGGGTGATATCCCAATACGAAAGCGTTTTGGCCTCGCTTTCGTCATAGCCGATGATTCTCAGGTAGGCAGGGTTGACATCCACCAGTCTGCCATCCATGTCGCACAGGACCAGACCAATGGGCGTGGTTTCAAATAGTGTGCGGTTATAAGCGGTAATCTCTTCCAGCTCGGCGGTACGCTCTTTCACCAGATGCTCAAGTTTGTCCTTATGCAGGGCAAGTGCCCGCTGGGTTTTACGTATATCGGTAATGTCGTAGCCCTGTGAGACTACAAAAGTGACCTTGCCATCTGTGTCTTGCAGTACGGTATTACGCCAATGAAACAGGCGGCGTGAACCATCTTTCATCAGCCATTCATTTTCGTAGCTGCCGACGATATTACCGGTGGTAAGATTATTGAAGACACCTTCAACGTCCTCACGGATCTCTTCGGGAATCAGGTATTCCCAAATTGGCTGACCCTGCAACTCTGCAAATGAAAACCCGGTAATCTCCTCTGCGGCATGATTGAAACGGACGATTTTTCCATCCCGCTCCATGACGACGATTATCGAGCCGGCCGCTTCCACCACCGCATCGACAAAATCTCTTTCGGCGCGCAGGCCTTCTTCACTGGCACGTAGCGCCTTCTCGTTGGCATGGTGTTCGATTGCGATACCCGCCAGGTGTGCGAGCTGGGTGATGAGCTCGATCTCAGAGGCCTGTGGCGCCCTCGGCTCATGGTAGTAGAGTGCAAAAGTGCCCAATATTTTGCCCTGGCGATCACGAATGGGCTCTGACCAACAGGCCGCCAGATTGGCCCGTGCTGCCAGTTCGGCATAAGACTGCCAATAGGGATGCTGCTGGATATCCTCAACAATCACCTGGCGGTTTTCGTAAGCGGCTGTCCCGCAGGAGCCGACACCACTGCCGATTTTGGTGCCGTGAATTGCCTCATTGTAGAAATCCGGCAGATTGGGGGCGGCGCCATTGAGCAGGTGCTGTCCTGATTCGTCCAGCAGAAGGACAGAGCACAGAGCACCCTGCATTTCTGACTCAACCAGTTGTACCAGCGTTTCCAGCACGGGTTTCAGTGGCTCGTCCTGCGCCATCTTTTCCAGGATCTTCAGGCGAAGTTGTTCACGCTGCTCAAGTCGTTTACGCGCTGTAATGTCTGTGGAGATTCCGCATAGGCCGTAGATTTTGCCTGTTACGTCATGCAGGGGAAACTTGATCGAGAGGTAATCATGAATACCATCATCGTGCGGCGCCTGTTCATCAAGTTCCAGAAGTTCCTCTGTCTCAAGTACCTTATTATCAACGGTCCTGAAGGCATCGGCAGCCTCTTTGGGGAATATTTCATAATCGGTCTTGCCGAAGATTTCCTCGCGGGATAAGTGGAACAGCTCTTCAAATCGTCGGTTGATCAGCAGGTATTTGCCATCGCAATCTTTCAGATAGATAACTGAAGAGGTGTTATCCAGAATTGATTGCAGACGTTCTTCGCTGACTTGCACCTTGTCCAACAGCTTTCTGTTTCGATCGTTTTCAAGCGAGACGTGGTCCACCAGAGGGCGTACCAGGCGCAGGGTCAGGAAGATACCGATCAACACCAGAATCGACACAGAGAAGCCGACATAGGCGGCATGTGTTTGCGCGGGCGCATAAAAATCATTCGCCTGATCAAAAAACAGCAAGACCCAGGCGGAATTGCCGATCTTCTGGTGAACGATGATGCTCTCCCCGTCGGCAGTCTCAACGGTATGCAGCTCTTCTATGATCCCGCCCAGGGCCTCGTGCATTTCCTGATCAAGAAAGTCTCTGATGTCTGATATCCCAGCATCACCGGAGGCGAAATAATATTCCACACCCGCAGGACCCGGGATACCAATCTGTACACTGCCACGACTCTGCTGGCGCCGGGTAAAGTCCTGAATGGTTTCGCTGATATGATGTGTATCGAACACCACCAGATCGATCCCGACTTTGTCGCCTTTTGGGTTGATGATGGGCGCGCTGACAACCAGCCGCTGCCGACCGTCGACTAGCCCAGGTTTCCCGAGATGGATGGCGTCAGCGCGAAAACCCACAGGCCTGAGTGATTCCGGAATGGCTTCTCCAACCTCTATCAACAACCTGCCATCGTTACCCAGACGACTGATGCCAACCATGTCCGGCGCCATACGCAGGGCATCCATAAGCTTGGGACGGGTAAAGGCACTCAGTGCATCCAGTCCGATCAGGCCATTTCGGTATTTTTCCAATTCCTGACGGATGCGGCTGCGGCTGGTGATCTGTGCTGCAAGATTTTTTAGCCGGGAGATCTCTGATTTGATAGCGGTCTTCTGCAGTGCCACTTCGAACAGTATCGCTGTTTCCAGCTGTTCGGCCTGAGACCGATAGAGCAGCAGTGTGGAGACCGTACCAATCAGAATGCTGGTAACCAGCATTCCCAGCACCACGCGCAGCCGCAACTGCTTGAGCCGCTTGCCGGCCAGCAGCGGATCGGTGGGTGGAATGGACGGGGTCTTTTCGGACAACTGCATATTGTTCCTTTGCGTGCGGGGATCTGCTACGGGTTCTCAAACACGCCGTGGGTACCCAGTCTGCAAGGAAAAACCCATGATCTGCTATGAAATTGGCGCGATAACAGGCTGAAAAAGCGAATATGCATGGGTTGGGTATCGGCATTGGCTGGTGGAACTTTAATGCCATCAGGGAATTCTGCGCAGGCCACAGCGGGGGGGTTGTGACCAATAGAGATCAGCCGCAACTTGGTTGCGATCAATGATCTTCTGTCTCGATGAGTTCAGGACAAGGGACATGCCCGTCCAGAGGAGAAACCATCCGGGACGATGGTTTTTTACTCAAGATATGCCATTTTGGAGTGGATATCGTTTGGAGAAGAAAACCTGCAAGCCGGGCACGAACGGAGCCGGGTGGAAAACCCGGCCTGATAGAAGTCGCTCACACAGCAAAAAGCGGACAGATAAATACTTATCTGTTCGAATCACTACTTTTTCTGCTTTTTCGCCTCATTTTCTGCCTGTTTTGCATAAAACTCTGTACCACAATAGTTCAGGATGTAATCGTCTGCTTCCGACACCCCCATCTCCGACAGAGGGATCTCCCGCATGCAGACATCCTGGCTCAGTTTCTCTACTTCAGTTGGTTTCGGCATTGTCATAATAACCTCCTGCAAATGATTTTCGGCATAAACTCACCTAATACCCCAGCTTTTTACTTGGGATTTATGGTAAGTATAGACCGTTTCCAGCAACTGTAACTTTTCCCTCCCAAGTGAATTTTGCGACCCGGTTTTCTTGCTCAATACCCCCGCCATTGTTAAATTACCCGTTTTGACGGTTTCTTCTGGTTATTCGGATCAGGGTCAGGCATCCTGCCACCCTGTCGCCTCCGATAGCCCGATTTCTCATAACCCACTGCCATACGAAGAATATTTATGCTGTTCCGACGCATACGTGGAATGTTTTCCAACGATCTCTCCATCGATCTGGGTACTGCCAACACGCTGATCTACGCTCGCGGCCAGGGTATCGTGCTCAATGAACCCTCCGTTGTGGCCATCCGGCAGGACCGCGGCCCCGGAGGGGCAAAATCCGTAGTTGCGGTCGGCGAGGACGCGAAAAAGATGCTGGGGCGCACTCCGTCCAACATCACCGCCATTCGCCCCATGAAAGAGGGTGTGATCGCCGACTTTACCGTCACAGAGAAGATGCTGCAGTACTTCATTCACAAGGTGCATGAAAGCCGCATCATCCGGCCCAGCCCGCGGGTTCTGGTCTGTGTGCCCTGCGGTTCGACTCAAGTGGAACGGCGGGCGATCAAGGAGTCGGCAGCGGGAGCGGGGGCGCGTGAGGTCTATCTTATCGAAGAACCCATGTCCGCAGCGATCGGGGCAGGCCTGCCGGTGGATGAGGCGCGCGGCTCCATGGTACTGGATATCGGCGGCGGCACCTCAGAGGTCGCGGTCATCTCTCTCAACGGCATCGTCTACGCCAACTCGGTGAGGGTCGGCGGCGACCGTTTCGACGAGGCGATCATCAGCTATGTACGGCGCAACTACGGCACCCTCATCGGCGATGCCACCGCCGAGAGGATCAAGATTGCGATCGGCTCTGCCTATCCCGGCAACGATGTGAGAGAGATTGAGGTCAAGGGACGCAATCTGGCTGAGGGCATCCCTCGCAGCTTCACCCTCAACAGCAACGAGATCCTTGAAGCGCTGCAGGAGCCCCTCGCGGGGATTGTCGGCGCCGTTCGCACCGCTCTGGAGCAGACACCTCCCGAGCTGGGTTCAGATGTGGCGGAACGGGGCATAGTGCTCACCGGCGGCGGGGCACTGTTGAAGGATATCGACCGGTTGCTGCAGGAAGAGACCGGCCTGCCGGTCATAGTCGCGGAAGATCCACTGACCTGCGTTGCCCGTGGCGGTGGACGCGCCCTTGAACTGATCGATGAACGTGGCGGGGACCTCTTCTCCTTCGAATAAATCGTTTCCCGCCCACCCCCGGCGGGGAGCCAGTCAGGCCATGTCATCCACAGGAGATGCGCCCCGCCGCGAAACCCACGGTATGATCGCGGCGGGGCGCATCTCCTATGCTCTGACCGAGTATTGGGGCAAATCTGGAAAAGGGTTTACCAGCCATCAAACCGATCTTCACACAGGGACCATCGATCACCTCCCGCCTGCTCGGCGCGGCGATCCTCTCCATTGTCCTGATGGTACTGGACCATCGGCAGAACCATTTGGAGACCCTGCGCTCGGCGCTCGCGGTCGCCCTCTATCCGATACAGTATCTCGCCACCCTTCCTGCCTCCCTGGTGGAGGAGATGGGTAATGCCTTCTCGACCCGGGTGCAGATCCAGACGGATCGGGAGCGCCTCTCCCGGGAGAATCTGGAGCTGCGTGGCAGACTATTGAAATTCGAGGCCCTGGAGGCGGAAAACATGCGGCTGCGTGGGCTGCTAGACTCCACCTTCAAGATCGGCGAACGGGTATTGATTGCCGAACTGATTGCAGTGGAGCAGAACCCATTCAGCCAGCAGGTGATCATCGACAAAGGCGACACCTCCGGCACTTTCAACGGCCAGCCGGTGGTGGACGCCCATGCTGTGGTTGGCCAGGTCATCCATACCGATCCCATTACCTCCACTGTGCTGTTGATCACCGATGCCCGGCACGCCCTGCCGGTACAGGTCAATCGCAATGGCTTGCGCACCATCGCCTTGGGTACCGGGCTGATCAACCAACTCGAACTGCCCCATCTGCCGAACAATGCCGACATCCGGCCGGGAGACCTGCTGGTCACCTCCGGGTTGGGCGGACGCTTTCCTCCGGGTTATCCGGTCGCTGAAATCACCGATGTCCGTCACGAACCTGGACAACATTTCGCCACGGTATCCGCCCGCCCAACCGCCCATCTGGATCGTATCCGGGAGGTACTGCTGGTCTGGACACTGAATCCCGATGACCTATTGCAGGAAGCCGCAGTGAGTCCCGAATCCACTGCTGATCCTGATGAGGTAAGGCAATGATCGCCCAGCAGCCGAGACGGAGTTATATCGTCTACCTCACCCTCGCCCTCGGTTTTGTCCTTACGGTGAGTCCCCTGCCTGAATGGGCGATCAATTACCGTCCACAGTGGGTCACGCTGATCCTGATCTACTGGTGCATGGCACTGCCGGAACGTTACGGCGTAGGTGTCGGCTGGTTCACCGGCATTCTCCTCGATGTCCTCACCGGCACCCTGCTGGGGCAACACGCCTTTGGACTCGCCCTTGTCGCCTATCTGACCCTCAAACTGCACCGTCGGGTGCGGGTGCTGCCTCTGCGCCAGCAGATATTCACAATCTTTGTGCTACTGCTGGTGGAGCGCCTGCTGGCAATCTGGGCCACAGGGGCCGCGGGTTATCCGGCGCCCACTCTCTGGTACTGGGCGACGCCGGTGGTGGGCATGTTGCTCTGGCCCTGGATCTACATCATCCTGCGCGATATCCGCCGCCGTTTCCGCGTCCGCTGACCCTGCCCGTGCACCAGTTATCGATAAAGAACCACCTCTTCGAAAGCCAATTCTTCATGGGACGGATCATTGTGGCTGCAATAATCGTCACACTGACGCTGTTGTTGCTGCTCACCAGGTTGCTCTACCTGCAGGTATTGAACCATGAGCATTTCACCACACTCTCCCAGGATAACCGGGTCAAACTGGAACCCCGTCCACCCACCCGCGGACTGATCTACGACAGTCATGGCACCATCCTGGCGCAGAATCTGCCGGCCTACAGTCTCGATATCACCCCGGAGAAGACACCGGACATCGAGACCACGATCCAGGCACTGTCGGAGATCATTCCCATCAACGAGGATGACCGAAAACGCTTCAAGCGACTGCGTCAGCAACGGCGGCGTTTCGACAGCATCCCCATCCGTGTTCGACTGAGTGATGAGGAGGTAGCACGATTTGCGGTGAATCAGCATAGATTTCCGGGGGTCGATGTTCAGGCCAAACTGTTACGGGATTACCCGCTGCAAGAGCAGACCGCGCACGTATTGGGTTATGTGGGCCGCATCAATAAGCAGGAACTGCAGCAGATCGACACTTCGAACTACAGCGGCACCACCCACATCGGAAAAAACGGTGTGGAGAGGACCTATGAAACCCAGTTACACGGCAGCGTCGGCCTGCAGCAGGTGGAGGTCAATGCCAAGGGGCGGGTACTGCGGGTACTGGAAACCCAGCCGCCGCAGCCCGGTGAGAACCTGCACCTGTTTCTCGACATGGATCTACAGGCGACCGCCCTGGAGGCACTGAAAGACTACAGCGGCGCCGTGGCCGCTATCGACACCCGTACCGGCGGGGTACTGGCGCTGGTCAGCAAACCCGGCTACGACCCCAATCTTTTTGTCGAGGGCATCAGCAGCAAGGCCTATACGGCGTTACGTGATTCACTGGACAAACCCCTTTTCAACCGGGCCATCCGCGGCCAATATCCGCCTGGGTCAACCATCAAACCCTTCATCGGTCTGGCGGGGCTGGAGACCGGCGTCGTCAGTTTCAATCAGCAGACCTATTGCCCCGGTTTCTACCAGCTGCCCGGGCACGAGCATAAGTACCGGGACTGGAAAAAAACCGGCCATGGCCAGATGGCGATGGAGGATGCCATTATCCAGTCCTGCGACGTCTACTACTATGAACTTGCCAGAACTCTCGGCATCGACCGCCTGCACGATTTTCTCACCACAATCGGCTTTGGCAGCAGAAGCGGCATCGACCTGACAGGCGAACGATCCGGGCTGTTGCCCAGCCGCGAATGGAAACGCAAAGCCCGGCGGGAACCCTGGTACCCCGGCGAGACGCTGATCACCGGCATCGGGCAAGGTTACTTCCTCACCACACCGCTGCAGCTCGCCAGCGCCACCGCAACCCTGGCCAACCGCGGCCAACGCATCCGCCCGCGGATGGTCGAAAGCATCGATCTGCCGGATGGCACCAGGCAAGTAACCCAAATGGAGAGCACCCAACTCACACAGGTGGACCCAGAGCACTGGGAGCAGGTCATCCACGCAATGCAGCAGGTGGTCGAAGGCATGCGCGGCACCGCCCGGCGCATTCGCTCAGACCACTACAGCATCGCAGGCAAGACCGGTACCGCACAGGTCTTCACCGTCAAGCAGGATGAAGAGTACGATGAAAAGACGGTGGAGAAACGCAAACGCGACCATGCCCTGTTCATCGCCTTCGCGCCGGTGGAGGAACCCAGGATTGCGATAGCGGTGATCGTCGAAAACGGTGGCCACGGCGGCTCTGTGGCCGCCCCCATCGCCCGCAAGGTACTGGATCGCTACCTGCTCAAGGAGGCTAGCACTCCAACAAGGTTGTATTGATGGAGTACATACCATGACCGGCATATCCTTTACCCATGAGTCACAACCCGCCCGGCCTACCGGCCTGCTGGCCTGGCTTCACCTTGACCTGCCGCTGCTTACCGGACTGATGCTGCTCAGTGGCGTGGGGCTGCTGATCCTCTACAGCGCGGGGGATCAGGAGTGGGCACTGATCCAACGCCAGCTAATCCGTCTGGGCATAGCTTTCGGTGTCATGATTATTTTGGCCCAGTTACACATCACCCATCTGCGCCGCTGGTCGCCCTGGCTCTATATCGCCGGCGTACTGATGCTGGTAGCGGTCATCCTCTTCGGTCAGACCGGCAAGGGGGCGCAACGCTGGCTCGATCTCGGCTTCTTCCGCTTTCAACCCTCTGAGATGATGAAGCTGGCCCTGCCCATGATGATCGCCTGGTATCTGGCGGAGAAACGCCTGCCGCCGAAACGGCGACGCCTGCTGGCCGCCGCTATCATGACCCTGATCCCTGTCCTGCTGATCGCCAAGCAGCCCGACCTGGGCACCGCCCTGCTGGTAGCGAGCGCCGGCATCTGCATTCTCTTCCTCGCCGGCATCGGCTGGCAGTTGATCAGCCTCTTTGCTGCCTCCATGGCGGCGCTTGGACCGGTGATCTGGTTTTTCATGCACGACTATCAGAAACGGCGGGTGCTTACCTTCATCAACCCGGAGAACGACCCACTGGGCGCGGGTTACCATATTATCCAGTCGAAGATCGCCATAGGTTCCGGCGGACTGACAGGTAAGGGCTGGCTCAACGGCACCCAGTCCCACCTGGAGTTCCTGCCGGAACGCCACACAGATTTCGTCTTCGCCGTCATCTCCGAGGAGTTCGGACTGATCGGTGTAGCCGCCTTGCTGGCCCTCTATTTTTTCATTATCCTGCGGGGACTCTATATCGCCACCCAGGCACAGGACACCTTCAGCCGATTGCTGAGCGGCGCATTGACCCTGGTCTTTTTCGTCTATCTCTTCGTCAACATCGGCATGGTATCCGGCGTGCTTCCTGTGGTGGGTGTGCCGCTGCCACTGATCAGCTATGGAGGGACTTCACTGGTGACCATTCTCGCCGGGTTCGGTATCCTCATGTCCATCCACACTCATCGCAAACTTTTGCCGACCTGACACATGAAACAGACATTCAGAATACTCTGTACCAGCCTGCTGCTTACTCTCGCTGTCTCCAGCGCCCAAGGCGCCGACCGCATCCCTCGCGAAACGTTTAAGGCGTTTGCTGCCGAGATGGCACAGAAACACGGCTTTTCCGCTGAGAAACTGGAGAACCTGCTCGCCGGAACCCACTTTCGGGAAGACATCATCAAGGCGATCACCCGTCCAGCGGAATCGAAGGAGTGGCGCGAATATCGTCCCATCTTCCTGAAAAAAGGCCGCATCGATGGCGGGGTGAAATTCTGGAAAGAACACGAGGCGCTACTTGAACGGGCAGAAAAGACCTATGGGGTACCGCCGGAGATCATGGTTGCCATCATCGGTGTGGAGACCCGTTACGGCGCGCACACCGGCCGCTACCGGGTGCTTGACTCCCTCACCACCCTCGCATTCGGTTATCCCAAACGCGCCAAGTTTTTTCGCAGTGAACTGGTGGAGTTTCTTCTGCTCAGCCGGGAGGAGGATATCAACCCGGCAACCGCCAAAGGCTCTTACGCAGGCGCAATGGGCAAACCCCAGTTCATCTCCAGCAGCTACCGGCATTACGCAGTGGACTTCGACGGAGACGGCAAGCGCGATCTGCACAACAGCGATGCCGACGTGATCGGCAGCGTGGCCAACTATTTCAAACGCCACGGCTGGCGACGGGGTGAGATGATCACCCAGCAGGCCAGGAGCGAAGAGCGCCATGAGAAATATGTTCAGGCGGGGATGAAACCCAGCATACCGGTCTCTGAACTGATGGCATCCGGCCTGCGGCCGGACGGTCTGATCCTGCCGGAACCGGAGGCGCTGTCGAGCCTGATCCTGCTAAAAGGCAAACACGGGGACGAATATTGGTTCGGGCTGCATAACTTTTACATCATTACCCGCTACAATCACAGCAATCTCTATGCGATGGCAGTCTACCAGCTCAGTCAGGAGATCAAGGCGGCCCGTCAGGCTGCCATGGGCGCACCCCCGCCAGCAACTTAGACGACAGGATGGGTATTGAATCATGAGGAGCGCTAAGCACACGACCATCAACCTCGCTGCCCTCAGCCTGCTCACAGCGCTGGCCGGCTGTTCCATCGGCCCCTCCATCATCGAGCAGGATATCGTCGACAGCGGCCCGTCGGCTGCCCCGCCGGTGGACATCGACAGCATCCCCGACGCGATACCGAAATTCGAAAGCCGCAGCCGCTACGGCAACCCCAGCTCCTATGTCGTACGCGGCAAGCGTTACTACACGAAGCAGAGCAGCAAGGGCTACCAGGAACGGGGCATCGCCTCCTGGTACGGCAAAAAATTCCACGGCCGACGCACCAGCAGCGGCGAAACCTACAATATGTACGGCATGACCGCCGCCCACAAAACCCTGCCGCTACCAACCTATGCCCGTGTCACCAATCTGCGTAACAACCGCAGTGTCGTGCTTAAAATCAACGACCGGGGTCCTTTTCACGACAACCGGCTGATCGATCTCTCCTACACCGTAGCCCACAAGCTCGGCATCATTGGCAGTGGCACCGGTCTGGTGGAGGTGCGTGCACTCACTCCAGGCGAACCGGAACCTTCACCGGCGTCATCGGTCGAATCCGTGGCAACAGAGGCAACCCGTCTCTATCTCCAGGTCGGCGCCTTTGGCAGCCGGGATAACGCAGACCGGCTGCAGTCCCGTCTGCAAAGCGATCTCAACACCAATGTGCGGGTACTGGAGGGCAGAAGCGCCGATCAACTGGTCTACCGGGTTCAGGTCGGCCCGATTTCCGGTGTGGATGGCACCGACAGCCTGAGCAGGCGTCTCGATGGGCTGGGCATCAGCAATACCCATGTCGTGATCCAGTAGATGCATCCACCCACAGTGGTTTGCGTCCTGTTCCGCAGTCTATAAAATAGCGGATCAATTTATTGGCCAGAATTTTCCATAGGGGTCGAAGTCAAATTTGATTGAAGCAACAAGGTTTCACCACCGCGATACCCATCAAATTTGACTCCGACCCCTCCCAATTCACAAACCCGGTAATCCCATGTCTGCGAAGTTTTCAAGACTCTCCCTGCTCTATATCCTGATCCTCTGCTGGTTCCTCCCCGCCACTGCCGCACTTGCCAAGCAGCCGATCCCAACCCCGCCGAAACTCACTGCCAGCGGCTATCTGCTGATCGACTTCGACTCCGGCAAGATATTGGCGAACAAAAACCCAGGGCAGCGACTCGAACCCGCCAGCCTGACCAAGATCATGACCGCCTATGCGGTTTTCCGCGAACTCAAGGAGGGCAATATCCGCCTGGACGAGGAAGTATTGATCAGCGAAAAGGCCTGGCGCACCGGCGGTTCAAAGATGTTCATTGAAGTGGGCAAGCGGGTCAGACTCGAGGACTTGATCAAGGGCATGATCATCCAGTCCGGCAACGATGCCTGCGTGGCGCTGGCGGAACACATCGCCGGCAGTGAGTCCACCTTCGCCGAAGTGATGAACAATCACGCCCAACGCCTGGGCATGCTCGACAGCCATTTTACCAATAGCACGGGCCTGCCGGACGAGGATCACTACACCACCCCTGAGGACATCGCCAAGGTTGCCATTGCCACGATCAGGGAGTTTCCGGAGTACTACGAGTGGTATCAAGAGAAATCCTTTCTCTTCAACAAGATCAAGCAGCATAACCGCAACAAACTGCTGTGGCGGGATAAGAGCGTGGACGGCATGAAAACCGGCTACACGAAAGCCGCCGGGTATTGTCTCGTTGCATCGGCCAAACGCGAAGAGATGCGTCTGGTCTCCGTGGTAATGGGTACCAACAGTATAAAGATCCGAGCCAGTGAAAGTCAGTCCCTGCTCAACTACGGCTTCCGCTTCTATGAGACACACAAACTTTATGGCACAGGGGATGTTCTCAACCGGGTACGCATCTGGAAAGGCGATCGCGAATCATTGCCCTTGGGACTGGGCAGCGACCTGAAGGTCACTATTCCCCGCAAGCAGTACAAGAACCTGAGTGCCCGTATGGAGGTGAATCCGAAGATCATGGCGCCGATCCACAAGGGGGCGGAGCTTGGGCGGGTCAGCATCACGTTGGATGACAAAGAGGTTGCCAATGTTCCACTGATTGCACTTGACGAGATCCCGGAGGGCAGCCTCTGGCAACGCGCCAAAGACAGCGCCCTGTTATGGCTGGAATGATGAAAGACGCACATGAGTCAGAGACGCTGCTGGAGTTCCCCTGTGACTTTTCCATCAAGGCTATGGGTAGGGCGGAACCCGGCTTCGATCTGCTGGTGGTGGAGATGATCAGGAGCCACGTCCCCAACCTGCATGAGGGCGCGGTCAAATCACGCTCCAGCAAGGGAGGCAAGTGGGTTTCAGTCACCGTCACCATACAGGCCAGCAGCAAGGCTCAACTGGATGCGATCTACCTCGACCTCACCGCCCATGAAAAGGTCGTGATGGCGCTATAGAACTGTGAGCAAATCCCTCCTGATCCGCCAGCTTGGCCTGCAGCCCTACGCAACCACCTGGCAGGCAATGCAGGACTATACAGACCGCCGGGATGCAAAAAGCCGTGATGAACCTGGCTACTGCAACAACGCCGGTATTCACCTCGGCCAGGCTGGCAAACCGGAACACCTGTTTCGACCCGGTACCATCCTGGCCATCGTGCGACCGGCGGCTAAGTCACCTATCACTAAGCCCTCACAAATGATCGTCTGCCTGATGCCTGACTTGCGGGGCGCAAAGATCGGGTACGCGCCCTGGTATCACTCCTGGAACAGAGTGCTATCGATCTGTTGGCCGCCCCTGGGAGCAATACGTGTAAATCTGACCAGCAATACTCGATAA
>NZ_JAAVSH020000001.1:534093-534818 GCF_011947365.2 endosymbiont of Lamellibrachia barhami | reverse complement strand
CTGTTTCAGAATCTCTCATCCATTCTTGGCAACAAACTGGCCGAAGTGCAGCCAGAAGGCGTTATGCCCGGAACTGCATCGACTCTTCTCCCGCCGTCTGAATGACTGCGTTCTCCTTGGGCCAGTAACTCAAGCCGGCAGCCATTATCCATCACCTTGGCGACACGGACAAAATGGCTGAAGAGACCATGTTTGAAATACCGGTTGACATATTGACCCACCCAGCTAAACTTCAATTATTCAAGCGATCTATTGAATTCATGCCTTTTGAGACTAATATTTCGTCTACGCAAGGGAGAATGCGCACCTTGAACCTGCGCTACTGGTAAAGCTGAGTTGAGCAGCTTGTCTGCTCAAACGAAACTTATGCCCTGTGGGTGTAAGAAGCAGCCTTTCTACCACGAATCAGCAATTTTCTAAGACAAGGAGTCACCTCAATAACCGACGTGCTGAATGAACGGTAAAAACAGCGATAACATGCACCCATGAATCCAGACACCCAACAAGAGCCCCTCCTGGCATACAGCGCCCGGCCAAACACGGCGGCGAACCAGGACACCCTGCCGGGGCGTTATCGCTGGTGGGTGATGGCGCTCTCCATGGCAGCCTTCACCCTGGCCTTCGTCGGCTGGCTCAATGAGTCCTGGCTCTATCTTTTCGAGAGCCCTATCTGGCTCAACCGCTATACCGAATATGCCATTATCCTTGCCTTTGGCCTCTGGCGT
>NZ_JAAVSH020000001.1:529600-533593 GCF_011947365.2 endosymbiont of Lamellibrachia barhami | reverse complement strand
GGCGATGTGCAGGATGTGATCCAGTCCGCCATCGGTGGCATGAACGTCTCCCGCACGGTGGAGGGGCTGGAACGCTATCCGATCAACGTACGTTACCCGAGAGAACTGCGTGATGATCCGGCGCGGCTCAAGCGGGTGCTGATCCCCACCCCCGCTGGCGGGTCCATCCCTCTGGCCCTGGTAGCCGAGATCCATCTGCGCCGGGGGCCGCCGGTAATCAAGAGTGAGGACGCCCGGCCCAACGCCTGGATCTATGTCGATATCAGCACCTCGGATATTGGTGGATATGTGGCTGTGGCCAAGAAAACCGTGAGTGAGCAGGTGAAGATTCCGCCGGGTTATGCCCTGGTCTGGTCAGGGCAGTTCGAATACATGGAGCGGGCCGAGGAGCGACTGCGCATCGTGGTGCCGGCGACCCTGCTGATCATCTTCCTGCTGCTCTACTTCAACTTCGGCAACCTCAGTTCACCGCTGGTGGTGATGCTCTCCATCCCCTTCGGCCTGATCGGCGGCATCTGGCTGGTCTACTGGTACGGCTTCAACCTGTCAGTGGCGGTGGTGGTGGGTTTTATCGCCCTGGCTGGGGTGGCGGCGGAGATCGGCATCCTGGTGTTGACCTTCATCGATCAGGCCGTGGCGGAGGCGCGCCACCAGAGAACCATTCACGGCGAGGCAGGCTGTCTGACCAAGAGTGAACTGATGGATGCGGTGCTCCAGGGTACGTCTGAGCGGGTGCGTCCCATCGCCATGACCGCAACCGCCATCATTGCCGGCCTGTTGCCGATCCTCTGGAGCACCGGTACCGGTTCCGAGGTGATGCAGCGCATCGCCGCCCCGATGGTGGGGGGCATGGTGAGCGTCACCGTGCTCTGCATGCTGGTGCTGCCGGTGATCTATGGCCTGGTGCTGCAGTTCAAAGAGCGGTTCTATTCCAGTGGAACCGTCGAGGAAGCGGAGGAGCTACTGAAAAACAGCGAAGCCTGATGCTTTTTGTGCCAGGGGTCGGGCTCAAACCGCGCAAGTAATGGCGGAAAAATGACATGGTTGGGGCGGTTTGAGCCCGACCCTTTCAATCAATTTTTTTACCAACCTTAAACGAGTGGAGATACAACATGAATAAAGTCCTGAAGAGCCTGACCTTTGCCATCCTCAGCAGCGTTGCCGCAGTTGGCTATGCCGAAATGGGCCACACCATGAACCACAGTAGCCATGATGCCATGGCAGCCCAGCCGAAGATGTTCATGGAGAAGACCCAGATCGACGGCTACACCGTCAGCTTCCATGTGATGCAGGCCAAAGAGGGTATGCAGCATGGTGGCAGTCACAACCTGATGATCAAGGTGGAGCAGGGTGGCCGGGTTTTGAATGACATCACCGCCAACTCCAAGGTGGCCAGCCCCGATGGCAAGGAGAGCAGCAAGATGCTGATGAAGATGGGGGATTGGTATATGGCCGGTTATGACCTGGCGTCAGCGGGAAAATATCAGTTGATGGTGCTGTTCAAGACCGCTGATGGGCAGAAGCATTTTGGTGGGATTCACTATAGGCCTTAGTAACTGGAATAGCCGTCGGAAAAAGGAGCAAATTGAAAACCTCCCTTTTCCGGGTCTGCAATTCCACTAGCGGAATCTGGCGAGATCAATATCATCATGAGGATAGAGAAGATGAGTACTAGTGAATCAGGTAGACGATTTCTGGCCATGTTTTTGGTCGGATGCACAATGGGTGCTGTTGCGATTAGCTCTGCTGTCCGCGCGGATTCCGACGGGTCGATGACAGACAGAGCGATCATTGCAGAAGAGGTCAGAAAAGAGCTGCGACGGTTGATCGATGAAGAGGGCTTCATGGATCGGGTCATAGAGCAGGGCATCGAATCCTATATCGAGAAGAAGCGTGTAGCGGCGACAGAAGGCAAGCGTCGCAAAAGCGCGGAACACGCAAGAAAACTTCGTCCGGTTTCACCGCAACGGGATCATATCTATGGTGATCCCAATGCGCCAGTCAGTCTGGTTGAGTACTCGGATTTCGAATGCCCGTTCTGTAAGCGGTATCACCCGAACGTAAAAAAACTGATCGAACAGAATACGGGCAAGGTCAACTGGGTCTACCGGCATTTTCCTCTTGAGTTTCACAACCCCGGTGCACAGAAGCAGGCCGAGGCAACAGAGTGCGCAGCGGAACTGGGAGGAAACGAGGCATTTTGGCGTTACTCAGATCTGATCTACCAACGCACTACTTCCAACGGCAGGGGATTCCCAATTGATCGTCTGGTGCCACTGGCTGAGGAGATCGGTCTGGATGGCAAGACATTCAGGGGTTGCCTTGATAGTGGAAGAATGATCACCCGAGTCAGAGAAGATTATGAGGATGGTGTTAAAGCAGGGATCACCGGTACGCCTGGAACAATCTTTCTCAATCATGTTAGCGGTGATGTTCTTGCTGTTGCCGGCGCTTTGTCGGTTTCCCGCTTGCAGGTCGCGGTAGACCGTTTGTTGTCAGAGCAGGCAACGAAAAAGCAGTAGCCGGTCATCATCACATCCTACATGCGCAGCATTATGAGATTTAATGTATGAAGCTGCAGTTATATCTGGTCTTGATCCTTCCACTGGTCCTTGTCGCCTGTGAGGGTCTGGATCCCGAAGAACGCCGCAAAGCCATGCATCTGCCACCTGCTGGTTTCAAAGGTAATGCACAACAGGGACGGGTGCTGTTCAACCAATATTGTGCCGCGTGTCATGGACCGGGTGGGTGGGGAACGCAACAAGGTCCTCCGCTGGTCCATCAGGTCTATCGACCGCCCCACCATGCCGATCTTACGTTTCATTTCGCTGTGAGAGATGGGGTTAGATCACACCACTGGAACTTCGGTGATATGAAGCCTCTGCCGGATGTCACCCCGGAGGCAACTGAACACATCATCGCCTATGTTCGCCGTGAACAACGCAAGTCGGGTATTAAATGATTACACCCTCCGGGTATAAGTTTCGTTTGAGCAGGCAAGCTGCTCAACTCAGCTTTATTGAAAATAGATGAGAAACACAATGAAAGTTAACAAGACCTGTTTTACCTCGCTGATCGCACTGTCACTCTCAATGTTTGTATCCATTGCCCAGGGTGAAACGCTCACCTTGGAAACCCTGCCCAAGGCAAAGGGAGTTGCCTGGCATGCCGGAACGCCCTTACAGCTCCATGTGGCAACGGATAAGGGGCTGTATGTCAGTCATGACAAAGGCCTGAGCTGGAATCTCTCCTACCCGTTCAGATTGCCTGCAACCATGATCAGTGCAACGGCTGATAACACACTCTATGCATTTGTCGCCGGAAAAGGATTGCTTCGCATGCGAGGCGCCGAGTCTATGTGGACACCGGTCAATAACAAGTTTGGTGCACAGGTATTGACACAGCTATCGGTAACCGCAGATGACCCAAACAGGCTCGCCGGCCTTAATCAATATGGCAAAATCATTGCTTCGAGTGACGGGGGCGTCAACTGGCATCGCGCTGGTGGTAGAAATAAACCACTGACCGAATCTGGCAGGCAAGGACAAAAACTCTTTACAGAACATTGTCAGAGTTGCCATGGTGTGGGCGGGGTAGGTGAAACCTATACGCTGGAAGCCTTGACCAACAAGAACTATATCATGGCTCCGGCTCTTGATGAATCGGCCCATGCCTGGCATCACACCGATGAAGCCTTGGTCAAAACGATCCTTGATGGCTCCCAGCGAACAGAGCGTATGGTGGCCTGGAAAACAAAGGGGCTGGATGAACAGGATGCGAAAGATCTGGTCGTATACATAAAAAGCCTGTGGGACAAACGGGCCTTGGAGTGCCAGGGTCCCAAGCATATGCAATGCATGTGATGGGGTCAGTGTCGTTACTGCAGAGTTCCTACCACCTGAAGGCTATTGTTTTAACCGGTCTGGAGTTTTGGAGACCAGGCTGCGTTAATTTGGAATAATGTCCTGATGATCATCTGGATCGTATGCAGAA
>NZ_JAAVSH020000001.1:525438-529181 GCF_011947365.2 endosymbiont of Lamellibrachia barhami | reverse complement strand
AAGCTGCTCAACTCAGCTTTATTGAAAATAGATGAGAAGCATAATGAAAGTTAACAAGACCTGTTTTACCTCGCTGATCGCACTGTCACTCTCAATGTTTGTATCCATTGCCCAGGGTGAAACGCTCACCTTGGAAACCCTGCCCAAGGCAAAGGGAGTTGCCTGGCATGCCGGAACGCCCTTACAGCTCCATGTGGCAACAGATAAGGGCCTGTATGTCAGTCGTGACAAAGGCCTGAGCTGGAACCTCTCCTATCCGTTCAGACTGCCTGCAACCATGATCAGCGAAACGACTGATAGTACGCTCTATGCATTTGTCGTCGGAAAAGGATTGCTTCGCATGCGTGGCTCAGAGTCCATGTGGACACCCGTTAATAACAAGTTTGGTGCACAGGTACTGACCCAGCTATCGGTAACCGCAAATGACCCAAACAGTCTCATTGGCCTTAATCAATATGGAAAAATAATTGTTTCGAGTGACGGGGGCGTCAATTGGCATCGCCCTGGTGGCAGTAATAAATCACTTACCGAATCCGGCAGGCAAGGACAAAAACTCTTTACGGATCATTGTCAGAGCTGCCATGGTGTGGACGGGGTAGGTGAAACCTATACGCTGGAAGCCTTGACCAACAAGAACTACGTTATGGCTCCAGCTCTTGATGAATCGGCCCATGCCTGGCATCACACCGATGAAGCCCTGGTCAAGACGATCCTTGATGGCTCCCAGCGAACAGAGCGCATGGTGGCCTGGAAAACAAAGGGTCTGGATGAAAAGGATGCGAAAGATCTGGTCGTATACATAAAAAGCCTGTGGGACAAACGGGCCTTGGAGTGCCAGGGTCCCAAGCATATGCAATGCATGTGATGGGGTCAGTGTCGTTACTGCAGAGTTCCTACCACCTGAAGGCTATTGTTTTAACCGGTCTGGAGTTTTGGAGACCAGGCTGCGTTAATTTGGAATAATGTCCTGATGATCATCTGGATCGTATGCAGAAAAGTCGACCGGTTGCGCTTTGCGCGCACGGTTAGCTGGTACCACTTCTATCTTTAGATCTGAAGCAGTTTGATCAGGAGAGTCTCTCCTCGACGACCCTCTAAGTGGCAACCTGGACTAATTCAGTCGACGCTCAGATTCAGCACGCGTCCCGACCCTGATCATTGCTACGTAGATACCATACTTAAATTTTGTGGTACAATTACTCGGTTGCAATGCGTGGCATCATGAAATCCAACCGGGTCACCAGATCGGTGCTCCACGATTACGCCACAAGCCCCACCCTCTGACTTTTCAGCAGCACTTACCCGCAATGCCAGGGCAGCGCGAGCTCCAACTGTAGGGGTGGATTTGTCTGAGCCCTTGGACACCCGACCGAATGACCGTGAGAATAGCAATCTGTGGTGGTGGCAATGTCGCGCATGTACTGGCGGGGCTGTTGAGTCAGAGAAAAGGGCTTGAAATCCGGGTGCTGACCCGGAAACCTGATCTTTGGGGCGAATCCATTCGGGTTCTGGATGACCAGAATCGAAGCAGAACCGGGCGGCCCCACTTAATCTCCAACCAGGCCAGCGAGGTCATTTCCGGGGCAGATCTCGTTATTCTGGCACTGCCGGCCTATGCTCGCGCAGCTGTCCTGAGCATGATCGCGCCCCACCTGACCGGCAATGTCTGGGTCGGTTCATTACCAGGCAGCGGTGGGTTCGACTGGTTGGCCCAAAAAGCCTTGCGGGGTGCTTCAGCCAACGTCTCCATTTTTGGGGCGCAGCGTGTTCCCCATATCAGCCGCATTATCCACTATGGCAGTGAGGTTCTTGGGTGCGCTAAAAAGGAGGGGATCGCGATCGCCGCCATCCCGCGGAGCCGATGCAGTGAGATCGCGTCCATCCTCGAAGATCTCCTGCAAATGCCGGTGAGCTGTTTGAACAACTTCCTTGAGATTACCCTGGCCACCTCCAATCCGATCCTTCACCCCGCCCGCATGTACACGCTTTTTCATGACTACAAGAGAGACCGGTTCTGGCAGGAAAGCATCCTTTTCTACGAAGGCTGGGATGATGCGGCATCTGAATTGTTGGTCAGAATGGATCGGGAAGTGCATGATATCTTCACCCATATCCCCCTTGATCTGTCTTACATTTTGCCGTTGCTTGAACATTATGGTGTTCGCAACGCGCAGGAACTGACCCGTAAAATCTCCGGAATAACCTCATTCAAGGGCATTCCGACACCCATGCTGGAGACCGAAAACGGCTTCGTTCCGGATTTTCAATCCCGCTATTTTAGCGAAGACATCCCTTTTGGCTTACTGATCATCAAGGGCGTCGCGGCCATTACAGGCACGCCCACACCTCTGATCGACACAGTCCTCACCTGGGCTCAGGGAATGATGAACAAAGAATACATCGTCGACGGGAAACTGGAGGGGAAGGATATTGCCGAAACACCCATACCACAGAATGCCGGCATTGCCACAACAGTCGACTTGGTACGGCAGGCAACGCTGTGATTTTCAGATTAGATCTCCCTTTTTATTTATCACGACCCGAATCACAACCCAGGTCAAAGGTGAAGTAGATGCAAGCAATTATTCTAGCTGCCGGAATGGGCAAGAGGCTCGGGAAGGTCACTGAAGACAACACCAAATGCATGGTCAAGATTCACGACTGCATTCATCGAACGGTGCTGACACCCCAAAAACAGAGGAACTGGTCATACTGGTGGTCGGATACAAGTCGGAAAACGTCAAGAAATTTGTGGGGCGCAAATACAAGGGAATGCAGATCAGTTATGTAAGAAATGAGGTCTATGATAAGACCAACAATATCTACTCCCTCTTCCTGGCAAAGCGATATCTGCTGGAGGATGACACGATATTGATCGAAAGCGACCTCATCTTGGAAGAAAAAATCATATTCGACCTGATTGAGAATCCCCACCCCAATCTGGCTATTGTCGCTAAATACGACGCATGGATGGACGGAACCGTCGTTACCCTGGACGATGAAGACAATATTATCCAGTTCATTCCGAAGAAAGATTTCGACTACAGCCAGGTCGAAAACTATTATAAGACCGTCAACATCTATAAGCTGTCCCGCGAGTTCTCCACCAACAGCTACGTGCCTTTCCTGAAGGCCTATCAACAGGCGTTGGGTAAAAACGAGTATTACGAGCAGGTACTGCGGGTTATCACGCTGCTCGAAACCCAGGACCTGAAGGTCCACCGGCTCTCCACCGAGAAATGGTATGAGATCGACGACCAGAAGGATCTGAACAATGCGAGCACCCTGTTCGCTCCCGAGGGGGAAAAACTCGCGCTCTACCAGAAGCGGTTTGGCGGCTACTGGCGTTTCCCGTTTCTCAAGGATTTCTGCTACCTGGTGAATCCCTATTTCCCGCCCCGCAGGATGCTGGACGAAATGAGGTATCACTACCACAGCCTGCTGACAGAATACCCATCCGGATTGAGCATCCAGAATCTGATGGCGTCTGAGATGTTTCACTGTGATGCCAGCGAGATCATCGTCGGTAATGGCGCAACCGAATTAATCAATGCGCTGTTCGATTACGTCACCGGCAAGGTGGGCGTCATCTTCCCCACTTTCAATGAGTATCCTGAACGCATCGGTGATGCCAATGTGGTGCAATTTATCCCGGAGAATGCGGATTACAGTTACAGTTTGGAGGATCTCAAGCAGTTCTCAAAACAGGTCAAGACTCTGTTGCTGATCAACCCGGACAATCC
>NZ_JAAVSH020000001.1:522806-525245 GCF_011947365.2 endosymbiont of Lamellibrachia barhami | reverse complement strand
TTTTACCGCCCGAATTACAATCCGGGTAAAAGGTGAAGTAGATGCAAGCAATTATTCTGGCTGCCGGAATGGGCAAGAGACTGGGCAAGGTCACTGCAGACAATACAAAATGCATGGTCAAGATTCACGACCAGACCCTCATCGAACGGACGCTGGACACCTTGGCCAGGACCGAGGTGAGCCGGGTCATACTGGTGGTCGGCTACAAGTCGAAAAACGTCAAAAAGCTGCTGGGTTACACATACAAAGGGATGCAGATCATTTATGTGAAAAACAAGGTTTACGATAAGACCAACAATATCTACTCCCTCTTTCTGGCAAAGAAATATCTGTTGGAGGATGACACGATATTGCTCGAAAGCGACCTGATCTTCGAAGAAAATATCATCTTTGACCTGATTGAGAATCCCAACCCCAATCTGGCCATCGTCGCCAAATACGACGCCTGGATGGATGGGACTGTCGTTACCCTGGACGATGATGACAATATTATTCAGTTCATTCCTAAGAAAGATTTCGACTATAGTCAAGTTGACGATTATTACAAGACCGTCAACATCTACAAGCTGTCCCGCAGCTTTTCCATCAACAGCTATGTGCCTTTCCTGAAGGCCTATCAACAGGCGTTGGGTAAAAATGAGTATTACGAGCAGGTACTGCGGGTGGTTACCCTACTCGAAACCCAGGACCTGAAGGTCCACCGCCTCTCCACCGAGAAGTGGTATGAGATCGACGACCAGAAGGATCTGGACAATGCGAGCACCCTGTTCGCTCCCGAGGGAAAAAAACTCGGGCTCTACCAGAAACGCTTTGGTGGCTATTGGCGTTTCCCGTTCCTCAAGGATTTCTGCTATCTGGTGAATCCCTATTTCCCGCCCCGCAGGATGTTGGATGAAATGAGGTATCACTACCGCAGCCTGCTGACGGAATACCCATCCGGATTGAGCATCCAGAACCTGATGGCATCGGAGATGTTTGCCTGCGACGCCGACGAGATCATCGTCGGCAATGGCGCAACTGAATTGATCAACGCGCTGTTCGATTACGTCACCGGCAAGGTGGGCGTCATCTTCCCCACTTTCAATGAGTATCCTGAACGCATCGGTGATGCCAATGTGGTGCAATTTATCCCGGAGAATGCGGATTACAGTTACAGTTTGGAGGATCTCAAGCAGTTCTCAAAACAGGTCAAGACTCTGTTGCTGATCAACCCGGACAATCCGAGCGGCCACTATCTCTCCACCGATGATGTTCACCTGCTGGCGAGCTACTTGAAGAAAAAGAACAAGCGTCTGATCCTCGATGAGTCGTTTGTCGATTTCACCACCGACGGCATCCATAACACCCTGATCTCATCCGATGTACTGCAACGGTATCCCAACCTGATTATCATCAAGAGCATCAGCAAGAGCTACGGCGTACCGGGTTTGCGGCTCGGGGTGATCGCCACCAGCGATGCCGCCCTGATCGCCTCGGTCAGGGAGAGGATCTCCATCTGGAATATCAACTCATTTGGTGAGTTTTTTCTGCAGATCTTCGGCAAATACCGATCAGACTATCATCTTGCCTGTGACCAGATTGCAGAGGAACGGGATCGCTTCTTCCTGCAACTGAAGGAGATAAAATTCCTCCGGGTGATCCCGTCCCAGTCCAACTATTTTCTCTGCGAACTGGCGCACAAGTACTCCGCCACCGAGTTGACCACCTTGCTGCTGGAGGGGTACGAAATATTGATCAAGGATTGCACCGGCAAGGTCGGTTTCGAAGATCGGGATTACGTCCGTATTGCCGTCAGGGACAGAGCAGACAATGACTTTCTGATAGAGAAGTTGCAGGCACTATAGCCCCCCTTGACGAATGGATAGGCCATGACAAAAAATACCCGCCCTTTATTGACCCCGAACCAGATAACAGTGTTACGTTTTTTGCTGATTTTTCCGCTGTTGATCGGCTGGTTTATGACTCAGGACGAATCCATCAGAACCTGGATCGCCATGGCCTTTGCCCTCGTGTTCGTCGGCGACTGTTGGGATGGGATTATTGCCAAACGCTATGACATGCGCTCGGTGTTCGGGGCCTACTTTGACCCTATCGTGGACCATATCTCCTATTTCGCCCTCTTGATCATGCTGATCGTGGATGCCGACATTTCTTTATGGTTCCTCTTCGTGCTGCTGGACCCGTGATTCGGTTATGGTATTCATCAAACAGTTTGCCGGGGCCAGCAATGTATAGCCAGCGCATCGTGGATCTTCGCCAAGGTAAAACTGACTTGATTTCCGTTCCCCTGGCGGTGTCCACCTGATCGCAAAGCTGTACCTGGAGGCCTGGCAGATGGTCAGTCCTGCTGGCGTCGCTGCCTACCTGCTTCACCCTGCCGGTAAACTGACCCGTCCATAGGAACACACCGACAGGCAATATGTATGAACGAAGTATCAA
>NZ_JAAVSH020000001.1:500489-522706 GCF_011947365.2 endosymbiont of Lamellibrachia barhami | reverse complement strand
TTAAGGTCGTTTGTTGATTTCACCACCGACGGCATCCATAACACACCCTGATCTCATCCGATGTACTGCAACGGTATCAACCTGATTATCATCAGAGCATTAGCAAACTACGGCGTACCGGGTTTGCGGCTCGGGTGATCGCCACCAGCGATACCGCCTGATCGCCTCCGGTCAGGGAGAGGATCTCCATCTGGAATATCAACTCATTTGGTGATTTTTTTCTGCAGATCTTCGGCAAATACCGATCAGACTATCATCTTGCCTGGCAGGCCAGATTGCAGAGGGAACGGGATCGCTTCTTCCTGCAACTGGAGGAGATAAATTCACTCGGGTGATCCCGTCCCAGTCCAACTATTTTCTCTGCGAACTGGCGCACAAAGTACTCCGCCACCGGGTTGACCACCTTGCTGCTGGAAATTTTGCAGAAATGATGATCAAGTTGCACGGCAAAGTCCGGTTTCGAAAGATCGGGATTACGTCCGTATTGCCGTCAGGGACAGAGCAGACAATGACTTTCTGATAGAGAAGTTGCAGGCACTATAGCCCCCTTGACGAATGGATAGGCCATGACAAAAAATACCCGCCCCTTATTGACCCCGAACCAGATAACGGTGTTACGTTTTTTGCTGATTTTTCCGCTGTTGATCGGCTGGTTTATGACTCAGGACGAATCCATCAGAGCCTGGATCGCCATGGCCTTTGCCCTCGTGTTCGTCGGCGACTGTTGGGATGGGATCATTGCCAAACGCTATGACATGCGCTCGGTGTTCGGGGCCTACTTTGACCCTATCGTGGACCATATCTCCTATTTCGCCCTATTGATCATGCTGATCGATGCCGGACATTTCTCTTTATGGTTCCTCTTCGTGCTGCTGACCCGTGATCTGTTGGTGGTATTCATCAAACAGTTTGCCGGGGCCAGCAATGTGGTAGTCAGCGCATCGATCTTCGCCAAGGTAAAAACCGACTTGATCTCCGTTCCCCTGGCGGGTGTCTATCTGATCGCAGTTGTACCTGAAGCCTGGCAGATGGCCGTCCTGCTGGGCGTCGCCGCCTACCTGCTCACCCTGCCGGTGTTCTTCGACCCGTCCAGGGAACACACCCTGACCACCCGTATTACCGTTTTGGTGTTGGCGGTACTGTTCTGGTTGCGGCCGGATCAAACGCCACTTGCTGACTACTATGAGATGCTCTACATGGGGCTGACCCTGCTGTTGGTGGTGGGTTCTGGTATCGGCTATTTCTGGTCAAGCCGGGATCTGCTGTTGCAGAAGCACACAGAGTCATGATCGATAAACTCCGCGATCACCTGGACGTTCTGTTCCAAACGCTTCAGGAACTGGGTCGCTACCAACTAGAACGCCAATCGGAAGCGGTGGCACAGGTCAAAACCGATGACTCGATGGAGGACGCCTGGGCCGCCAATGAGGTCTTCTCCGAGGTGGATATCCACACGGAACAGCAACTGCTGGCGTTCTGTAGAGAGGAGTACGGCGATTATCCGGTGATTTCCGAGGAGTTCAACGCGCAAAACCAGCCTCCGGCGGACGCCGAATATACCATCGTGATCGACCCACTGGACGGCACCAAACCCTATCTGGAGGGCAGCGACGGCTTCGGTATCAGCTTCGGGGTGATGCAGCGGGGGCGTTTTCTCTTCGGTGTGAATTTCTATCCCGCCCTGGAGTCCCTCTACTATGCCTTTGCCGATACCGACGGGGTTTTTGATCAAAATCACCAACAAATCCCAACTCCGACCCAGTGGGCCAGCGAGTGCTACCTCTCTTTGGGTTTTTACGATCTGTTACGGGAAGAACACAGGAGCCCGGAGCAGATCCAGGCGGCTCTGGGGGTCCAGGTTGGCAATTATCCCCGCTCGGCAATCTATATCTTCAAGCGGATTCTGCAGGGAGCGACCTTTGCTTACATGAGTCGTGGCGCCTTTCTATGGGATATTGGACCCTCCTCCCTGTTGTTGGAAAAAGTCGGCTGCCCGCTGTTGGATCTTCATGGAGAGAAGGTCAATTTCCAGGAGCTGGCAACCCCCCCTTTTCGCCACCCGGCGGTGGTAGCCCTGTCGGCGGGAGAGAGCAGCTCCTTCCTGACCAAACTACAGTCGATTCTTGCCAGCGCGTAGCCAGGATCCTAAGCATATGCAATGCATGTGATGGGAACTGTAGCGTTACTGCAGAATTCCTATCACCTGAAGGCTATCGACTCAACCGGCCTGGAGTCTTGGAGACCAGGCCGGTTAAGAATAGGCTGTGTTAATTTGAAATAATGCCCTGATTACCATCAGGATCGTATGCGGAACGGTCGACCGGTCCTGATTTGTGTGAATGGTCAGCTGGCTGTGAAATCATCTGACTGGCATACAGGTCGCCCTCTCCCTTCTGTAGTGCATGTGCGCGTTCACCCGTGCCATGATCCATTATAGGACTTGAGGACATATCGGGGTTACCCCCAAAGTGTTCATCATGGGCCCAGGCGGCGGAAGTCAACAGTGCAAGGCCGATAATTGCAAATATCTTTTTCATGATCTATCTCCAAAATTCTGGTTTAAAGTTTGTTTGAAAAGCTGTCTTTGGTGACTGCTTGTTATAGATATTGCAGATGCCGTGCCAACTTTTTATTTCCTTGAATTATTCATATTAAACAATAGGATATAGATATTAACCCAGTCGATGAACAGTATGTGTTTCCTCCTGGATATGATGAAACGATAAATAATTTCACGTTTCGTTAAGACGGTGTTGTGGTGCTTGTCTAACCAAGCTCATACTTTGTGATTTTTCGGTCTAACGCCGGTCTGGATATGCCCAATATTTCGCATGTCTTACCCTTGTGCCAACGGGTATGCTCCAGGATCGCCCGTATGTGTTCCTGCTCAATCGTTTCGAGGGAGATCAACCGTGGGCTGGGGTGGGCTTCTTCTTTACTGTCTGGGTGTTCATGTCCGGGTTCTTCTGGCAGGGAAAGTAGATCTTCCGTAATGGTGTCGCTGCGTGCAAGAATTGCGGCGCGGGTGAGTATGTTCTCCAACTCGCGGATATTGCCGGGCCACGGATACGCCTGCATTCGGCGCCAAGTATTTTCCGCCAGATGTTTTACTGCCGTATGTTGTTTATTGTTTATTTTACCAAGTAGATGTTCGGTGAGCAGCGGCATGTCACCCATGCGTTCACGCAAGGGGGGGAGATGAATGTGGACGACATTCAGCCGGTAGAAGAGATCTTCACGGAAGAGACCTGCGCCGATCATCGCTTTGAGATCCCGGTTGGTGGCGGCGAGTATCCGCGCATTTGAATACTGGGTTTGAGTGCCGCCAACCCGCTCGAAGCTGCCCTCCTGCAGTACCCGCAGCAGCTTTGCCTGGAGTGAGGCGGGCATCTCCCCCAACTCGTCGAGAAACAGAGTGCCATCGACAGTCTGTTCGAATTTACCTTCCTTACGGGCTATCGCCCCGGTGAAACTGCCCTTTTCGTGGCCGAAAAGCTCGCTTTCCAACAGGTTTTCCGCCAAGGCCGAGCAGTTGATGGGTAGAAACAGGCCCGTGCGGCCGGAGTGGTGATGGAGTGCCCGGGCCACGACCTCCTTACCCGTTCCACTCTCTCCGGTAATCAGAACAGGTGCATTGCTCGAGGCAACGCTGCCGAGGGTCTTGCAGATCTCCAGTATTGACGGACTTGTGCCTATGATCTGACCGATATCGACCTGGTAGTCTTCGGCATGAGTTATTGCTGATACCTGACGGGAGAGGCGGTGGGATTTCAGTGCATTGGTCAGGGTTGTGTCCAGTTCAATCTCATCCACCGGTTTGCGGATGAAGTCGTGGGCACCCAGCCCCATCGCCTGGATGACAATCTTATTATCGCTTACACCAGTGATCATGATGACCGGTGGATGCAGGGGTTGGTCGACGATCTCTTTCAGTATATCGATGCCGAAACCGTCAGGCAGTTGCTGATCAAGAAGAATGGCGTCGGGAATGCTCACCGCCAGCCGCTCTCTCGCCTGCTCCAGAGTATGAGCGGTCTGAGGCTCGTGATTCCTGTCCTCCATATACATGACCAGTAGCTCACTGAATACTTCGTCATCTTCGATAATGAGGATTTTGGCCATAGTTGCCCACTCAATTAGAAACTTATGAATCTTAACGTTAAGGAGACTCTGAATAAGTCCACCTACATGCGATAATACTGTCACCGGAAGAGCAAACGAGCAACAGCATGGATCAACTGAGTTTTTCAGATGCCGAGTACAGTGGAAAACGGAAACAGACGCGCCGGGAGTAGTTCTTGGCCGAGTTGGAGCAGGTGGTTCCCTGGTCACGTCTGGAGCGCTTGATCGAACCGCATTACCCGAAGGCCGGTAACGGCAGACAGCCTTATCCCCTTGCCACTTGGGTTAAAGTGGACATTACTGCTTTGGAATTGCAAGAGATGCGGAAATTATTGCCCCGAACCGGGAAAATGGATAGGATCCAGGTGCTATGCATCAATCGCAATTGATCACATTCAAGAACATCCTCTGGGTAGTCTACTTGGCTATCGCCTTGGTGTTCATCCAGAGCGCGCGGTTGCACGCGCATGTCTTATGATCATGATCCGGTCACATCAGATCATGGTCATCAGGAGCAAGCACACTTTCACTATGAAGCTTCGGAGGCAGGACACCCTGATGGGGTGGCAGAAATCGATTTGCTTCAGCAAGGTCTCCTGAAATCCCTTTCATTCGGATCATTGGTCATTGCTTTATTCGTGGCAGTGATTGTTATCCTTTCATCTCGTCTTTTAACTCGAGTACCCTGGCGCCCCGATCACCGTGGTCCCCTCGCTTCTTGGCTTTTCAGGCTACGGCCACCCCTGCGCGCTCCCCCGCTCTAAATTCTTCTCTTTCTGATGGTGTTGATGGCATGGACCTGATTGGGGCTGTGTCGAGCAATGCTGTGCACTTTACTTTTTGCTGAGAATTCTTCGTGCGTGTTGCAGCAAAGCAGCATGCCAGGAGTGGGTAATGCTGAACATTTATTATTCATGCCGTTGCTGTTTGCGACAGGTCCCGGCTCCGAGCTGCAACGCCCACTGGCAGTCGTTGTTATTGGCGGCTTATTCACATCCACCGTATTGACCTTGATCCTGTTACCCACTTTATACGCGTGGCTGGAAGGGCGCTCGGAAGGTCAAACTCAACTCGCTGACAATGATCACATAGGGGAGGAACACGCATGAAACATCTGACACTCATTATTCACACCAATGTGCAACAGGATATGGCCGATCAGCTGCGCAGCCTGGAGCAGGTTTCGGGCTTTACCTTTAGTCACGCGGAAGGGCACGGGGTACAGGTCGAAAGCGATCCCTTTCTCTCGGCGCGGGACAAGGTGGTCGGCTACACGCCACGGGTACGGGTGGATATTTTGCTGCAAGACAGCGATGTGGAGCCGGTACTCGACACGCTACGTAACACAACGTACGGTGTTGAGGGCAATGGTATCTACTGGGTCACCGCTGTCGAGCAGAGCGGACGCTTGTGACAATTATGGAGAATGACAAAGTGCTATTCAGAACAAATTTATTCGCTCGTATTTTTGCCATAGGCACAGGACTGCTGATCGTTGGCCTGTTATCACAAGTGGTCTACGCACACGGCATGTCCGAGGCCGATAAACTGGCCATTATCGAAGGCGGAAATCTGCGTTATATGTGGCTCGGAGCCACGCATATGTTATCCGGCTACGACCACCTGGCGTTCGTGTTCGGGATCATCTTTTTCCTGACCAGTTTCCGCGATATTGCCAAATACGTCACCGCGTTCACACTGGGCCACAGTGTGACCCTGATCTACGCCACTTTTAACGCGATCCAGCTCAACTACTTTGCCATCGATGCGGTGATTGGCCTGAGTGTCTGTTATATCGCCTTTGCCAACATTGATGGCTTCCGTAAATATCTCAATATCAATCCACCGAACATGATGTTGATGATTATCGGTCTGGGCCTGATCCATGGCTTCGGCTTGTCCACCCGATTACAGGAACTGCCGTTGAGTGAAGATGGCCTGTTGCTTAACATTATTTCGTTTAATGTCGGCATCGAAGTGGGGCAGATCAGTGCACTGGTCCTGATGTTGCTGCTCATCGCCGCCTGGCGCAAAAGCCACGCCTTCCAGACATTCAGCCTGGTCGCGAACTACGGCCTGATCCTGGCGGGCGGCCTACTTTTCCTCATGCAGATGCACGGTTATGCGCACACCAGTAACCCGGAGGAATTTATTATTGCAACCGAGCAAGCACAAGATAAGGACGGGAACACAATCATTGCGGCCGCTGAAAGCCCTGAAAAACTGCAACAAACCCGGCGAGAAGATTCAATCAGCATAACCATTCCAGCCAGAGGTGATAAGGAATACAAGTTTTTCCTTGAGAAAGACGCAACCCTTGAATATGCCTGGCAAACTAACGGTGCGGCGCTGTTTTTCGATTTTCACGGCGAACCGGCAGGCGATACAAGCGGCTATTTCAAGAGTTTCAAAAAGAGTACAGACAGCCAGTCAAGTGGTTCTTTAACCACGTCCTTTGCGGGCACACATGGCTGGTATTGGAAAAACAATACCCCATCCCCCGTTAATATCAAGTTGAAAGCAAAAGGCGAATATCAGCGTCTGGATTTAAACAAGGCCTTGCAACATGCTGAACCAACACAAGCCTCACGTTCTACCACCCACGATACGATTGATTCACTATAGGAGATTATCATCATGCAACTGAAAACATGGTTACTCGGCCTTTTCCTCAGTCTGTGCTCGGTCACCCTGATGGCAGGAAGTGGCCACGATCACGGGCATTCACATTCTCATGCGCCTGTGAATCAGGCAACAGCAACAACAAATGCAACAGAGGTTGTTGCGGCACTCGTAAAAAGAAACAAACTGGATGAAAGTTGGGCGTCCATTACTACGAGTTCCGTCGAGAAAAAAGTGTTTAAAGGTAGCCCGGAATGGGTGGCCGTTTTTGTGAATGACGCTATCAATGATCCTGCCAAGCAAAAACTGTATGTTTTCCTGACACTGGGTGGCGATTATATCGCGGCTAATCATACGGGGGAATAGCCGCACTCTGCTCATAAATACGCGTAACGATAAAAGTCCAAAACAACTCCGGTCGGGGATGAGCCGCCCTGGCCGGTTTTGGTGTTTTCAGGGAGCATCAGGTCAGAGGACTAGGGAATGTGAAAATGAATAGCGGCATCGCAGCGGCATTGTTTTCGGCGCTATTCTTCGGAATTAGCACGCCTCTGGCCAAGGTTCTGGTTTTGGAGGTGCCACCGATTGCACTGGCGGGTCTGCTCTACCTGGGTTCCGGTGTCGGTCTTTTAACCTGGCGGTGGTTGAGGCAACAAACGAACGCCGCTGTTATGTCGAGAGAGGCACCCCTTGTACGTGCAGATTGGGGATGGCTGGCTGGAGCGATTCTGGCGGGCGGCGTTATCGCACCTCCATTGCTGATGCTGGGACTCGCGCGGACACCTGGCTCCACAGCCGCGCTCCTGCTTAATCTAGAGGGTGGTGTTCACTGCTGTCATCGCGTGGTTTGTCTTCCATGAGAACGTGGACCGGCGTATCGCCATTGGGTTTTTTTTGATCGCCGGCGCCGGCGTCCTGCTGTCCTGGGAGGGGATGTCAGAGGGTGGTTTTCCGTTCGGTGCCCTAGCCGTGATTGCGGCGTGCCTGGGCTGGGCCGTGGACAACAATCTAACGCAACGCGTCTCGGATCTCGCCCCGCTTCCAGTCAGTGCCGGTATCAAAGAGTTAGTTGCGATTTATCAACCTGTGGCCTGGCGAATATAGTGGCTGGGATCTCGCCCCGCTTCCAAGTTCTACTTGCGGCGCTTGGCGTTTGGATTCCTTGGGTATGGGGTAAGTTTGAGCTTTTTTGTCTGGGCACTACGAGACCTCGGTACTGCCGGACGAACTCCTATTTTCCGTTGCACCTTTCTTCGGTTCTGCGGTGGCGTTGATTATTTTTCTCAGAGGCAGCCTGAGGCTCGTGATTCCTGTCCTCCATATATTCACTGAATACTTCGTCATCTTCGATGATGAGGATTTTATTATAGTTGCCCACTCAATTAGAATCTTATGAATCTTAATGTTATTACATTTGTCCGCAGTGGGTAATAAAAATAGATGAGCAGCTTGTCTGCTCAAAACAGCTTTCTACCCGGAGGGTGTAAGAATGCGCAACGTTCAGGAATCAATCTTCTTTTAACGGAAGTCGAGCATTGACACCTCTATTCAGAAGCCTGGCATGAAGTCCTCGGCAGTATCCTGGTTGAGTTTCTTTATCACATGGGGTTGGTCATTGGCTGGAATCGGGCTTTCGGAACTGCCCACGTCGTAAATTATCTCAGGAACGGTTAACGGTATGGCATCGAACACAACCGGGAGATCGCTTCCGCCCTGCTTCCCAAGCTCGAGATCGTTTTCTCAGTGATTCGCAAGATGTCAAAGTATCTTGTCCATGCCATCGATGACTACAGGGCTTTCGGCTTTCGCATCAATAATGGCAATCGTAATAATCAGACGGTCATCGTGGACAGTGAGATGTCTCTCGATTCCCTCTGTCCGATGAACAGAGTTGGTTATCGCAGCGGCATTGTTTTCGGCGCTATTCTTCGGAATTAGCACGCCTCTGGCCAAGGTTCTGGTTTTGGAGGTGCCACCGATTGCACTGGCGGGTCTGCTCTACCTGGAGCGATTCTGGCGGGCGGCGTTATCGCACCTCCATTGCTGATGCTGGGACTCGCGCGGACACCTGGCTCCACAGCCGCGCTCCTGCTTAATCTAGAGGGGGGTGTTCACTGCTGTCATCGCGTGGTTTGTCTTCCATGAGAACGTGGACCGGCGTATCGCCATTGGGTTTTTTTGATCGCCGGCGCCGGCGTCCTGCTGTCCTGGGAGGGGATGTCAGAGGGTGGTTTTCCGTTCGGTGCCCTAGCCGTGATTGCGGCGTGCCTGGGCTGGGCCGTGGACAACAATCTAACGCAACGCGTCTCGGGCAGCGATCCTGTCCAGATTGCCGGTATCAAAGGATTAGTTGCAGGTTGTATCAACCTGGCCCTGGCGGGGTATAGTGGCTGGGATCTCGCCCCGCTTCCAGTTCTACTTGCGGCGCTTGGCGTTGGATTCCTTGGGTATGGGGTAAGTTTGAGCTTTTTTGTCTGGGCACTACGAGACCTCGGTACTGCCCGGACGGGCGCCTATTTTTCCGTTGCACCTTTCTTCGGTTCTGCGGTGGCGTTGATTATTTTCTCAGAGCGGCCTGAGGCTCGTGATTCCTGTCCTCCATATATTCACTGAATACTTCGTCATCTTCGATGATGAGGATTTTGGCCATAGTTGCCCACTCAATTAGAATCTTATGAATCTTAATGTTAATGCATTGTCACAGTGGAGTGGCAATAAAGCTAAGTTGAGCAGCTTGTCTGCTCAAACGAAACTTATACCCGGAGGGTGTAAGAATGCACTGGCGTTCCAGGAATCAATCTTCTTTTAACGGAAACCGAGCGATGACACCTCTATTCAGAAGCCTGGCATGGAAGTCCTCGACAGTATCCTGGTTGAGTTTCTTTATCATGGGGTTGGTCGTGGCTGGAATCGGGCTTTCAGGAACTGCCCACGTCGTAAATTATCTCCAGGAACGGTTAACGGTACATGGCATCGAACACAACCGGGAGATCGCTTCCGCCCTGCTTCCCAAGCTCGAATCGTTTTTTCTCAGTGATTCGCAAGATGTCAAAAGTATCTTGTCCCATGCCATCGATGACTACAGGGCTTTCGGCTTTCGCATCTATGTGCTTGATCGTAACAATCAGACGATCATCGTGGACAGTGAGATGTCTCTCGATTCCCCTCTGTCGATAGAACAGAGTTGGTTGGCCCATGCCACCCGCCTGGATGGTTCAAAAACGCTGCTGTCGCAAGAGAGCGGCGCCCTACACGCACTCGATAACGAACAGCATCCGATGCTCATCTGGCAGCAGGGGATGACGATGCAGGAAACTGGTCGCTGGTACCTTGGGGTCGGGAAAGACCAGAAGGCGCTGAACGACTTTATGGGTGAACTCCATTGGCATCTGGACGCAGTCATGCTGCTGACCTATGTTTTGATCACGCTATTGGGATACTACGCCATGCGCCTTATCGGCAGGATCTACGAGCGGCGTCTGGAGTCTCAGGTTCGGGATCGGACCCAGGCGCTGGAGACGGCCCACAAGGAGGTGCTGCTCAAGACGCGGCTTGCCACCATTGGCCAGACGGCCTCGGTATTGACTCATGAGATGCGTAATCCTTTGGCATCCATCAAGCTTGCCCTGTCAGGGTTGCGGGGTTCTGCCTCGCTTGAGGATCGGGAGCATCGACGTGTTGACTTGGTGCTGGGTGAGGTGGATCGGCTGGACGGTCTACTATCTGAAACCCTCGACTATGTGAGACCGGTCAGATTGTCCGCCAAGCCGGTGGATATGGATCGTTTGCTGAGCAAAGTGCTCAAGCAGCAGGAGCCTCTTTGGGAAGAGAAGGGAATCCTCCTGAAACATGCAGGTTGTAGCGACTGCACGGCGATGCGTGTGGATGAGACACAGATCCATCAGGCACTGCTGAACCTGATTAAAAATGCCATAGAAGCCAGTCCCCAAGGTGGTGAAATGGGGGCTTCATTGCGACACGAAGGAGATGAGCTGGTTTTCGAAATAACGAATGGCGGCGAACCCCTGAGTGAGGAGGTTCTAGGAAGGGCCTTTGAACCTTTCTTTACCACCAAACCCAAAGGTACGGGTCTGGGACTGGGGCTGGTCAAACGTGTGGTGGAAGAGCACGGCGGTACGGTGACACTGGCCAGTAATGCAGGGATTGGAACCCGATTGACCTTGACGTTTCCCTTCCGGACGGCTTTACACCCTCCGGGTATAAGTTTCGTACGAGCAGACTAGCTGCTCAACTCAGCTTTAACGAAACATTGAAATTTTCCTCGATTCGTTAAAGATTTTGCATGGGAATGGCTATGCATCGCCCGGATAAGTCTTTCTTATCTGCCTGTTATTAAACAATAAAATCGCTTGATGTTCATGTTGGCATGAGTCCTGCCTTCAACTGGCATGTATATCGCCAAAGGTTCAAGCGTTCCCTAAACAACGTTTGAATCAATCAATGTATCCCTGAGGAGAGAATCGATGTTCAAGCAAAATGTTGTTCTTGTTGCACTGTCTGGTCTTCTATTGACCAGTCCGCTCGTAAATGGCCGTGGACGAACATCATCCAGAAAAGGCCGCTGAAGTTACGCAAGGCGCCCGTTCGATGGAAAAAGCATCCGGAGATGCAGCAGTTGCACCAAGTGGCATGATGTCTGTCCCCTGGCGGTTGCAACACAAACCTACAGGATTAACTTTAATGGAAAAAGCTTTTGTCTCCGGCCAGCAGACCCGCTTTTCGCCACCCAACCGGGGGCTTTCCCTCGGTTGGCGCCTGGCTCTCTCAACAGTGCTGATCATCAGTCTCGTAATGGGTGGTATTTCAATCGGTCAACAGCTCCTTGAATTGAAGGAAGAACGGCAAATGCACGAGGAGTTGTTGAAGATGTCACTGGCGCCGCTGGCTGTCCGCATGGAGGCGGCCATGAACCTCGAAACCATGGTGCGGGAGGTGGAGGAATTCCACACGGCCTATTCGAAGAAAGGGTATCCCGTTCATGAGGTTGTCCTGCTCGATGCAGCCAAAGAACCGGTGTTCTTCACCGGGGTATCGGCAGATGGAGAGAATAGCGTTGGCTATCTTCAGGCCACAATGCCGATTTTCTCCTCGCTGCTCGATGGGGGAAAAGGCGCCCTGTTGGTGTTGAAGGACAGTGAGAAGTACAGGAATACGGTACGTCGTGACTGGCTGCTCTGGGCCGTCCATTTCACGGTAACTGTTGGCGTGGTCTTCCTCTTCCTCGCCGCAGCCATCTATTTTCAGGTGACCAAACCTGTTAATCGCCTGGTGCGGTGTGTAAAAAAAATGGAAATGGGCTATTGGAGGCCCATTGAGCTTACCGGGGGCCGCCTGGGAGATACGCTGGTTAGCCTGGCGTTTTGGCAACATGGTACAGGAAGTGCAAAGTTCGATGACCCATCTTTTCGAAGCGGAGCAAAAGGCCCGATCTCTGATGCCGAAGTGTGGGGACAACCCCGTCATGGCAGATCAGGAACAACCACTTGGATCGGGTATCACCGTATCCGATCAAACTAACTCACCGGCTTACCGCGAACTTCTCGCCGTCTGCGAAAGGCTGGAAACGACGTCTCCCGATGATCCACAAGCTGTACAGCTCGGCCGTAGTGTTTGGCGGCAGGAGGCGCTGGAGGCCAATCGTCTCGGTTTCCACCAGCTCAAGGCCCAGCTTGAGGACGCGGCCCTGCATTTGATGGAGCCCGATGCGTACAGAAGCCTGGATGATGGTATTTCTGAATTGAAAGCGTCCTGGCAGGAGTGGTCGGAGCAACGCAGTGATGACTTGTGCCGCCTGCTTGAAGCGAAGGGTATTCCCTATGCTGAGGTGCTACACCGGGTAAAGCATACCGCTGGCGTATGGGCGAAAATGCAGGACAAAGGGTTGTGCCTGGACGAAATCCATGACCTGTTCGCCTTCAGAATCATTGTCCCTACGGAAGCCGATTGTTATACCGCCCTTGGCGTCATTCATCAGGCGTTTAAGCCAGAGGTCAGCCGTTTCAAGGACTATATCGCCAAGCCGAAGGGAAATAGCTACAGGAGTCTGCACACTTGTGTGGCAGCTGATATTGGGCCGGTTTTCGAGGTTCAGATCCGCTCGGTTGCCATGGATCGACAGGCTGAACGGGGCGATGCAGCGCACTGGCTATACAAAAAAGGCGGACACGAGACGGATAGGAACCCCGTTGTTACGCGATGGTGGCGAAAGTTGTGGCTGCGGGCTGGGGAATCCCATGGGCCATGAATGATTTTCTGGCAACCAGCCAAACGTGATGTTACTACACAACGGGTGCGTGGCGGAGGAAAGGTCAATTTTCTGGACGTTACAACGGTTTCCATCAAAATTGGCTTTCTGCCCAACACCGACTGTGGCTCCTCTGGTGTGCAGGAACTCGTGTGGTGAGATTGAGAGCGGTCGTGATTGTAGTACCGGTGTCCAAGATGTTTTCGCTGCGGATGACGTCACTGATGGATACGGAAAGGAGAGCGCAGCTCCTCTCTGCTGACTCCGCTTTCGGGGGTCTCTCGATTAATCGGGTCAGCTCTCGTTGTATGGTGGTCAGGTCTTCGACCTGCCGATGTATGACTTTCCGTTTATGCTCTGCAATTGTTCGTGCTTCCTCGCAGTTCCCATCATTTAGAGAGAGAGAAGATCCGTAATCTCCTTGAGGGTGAATCCCGGATCCTGGGTACGTTTGATGAATTGAATACGATCAATGACAGATGCAGGTAATGCCGATAGCCCTGCGCTGGTTTGTCTGGTTCATCGACAAGCCCGATCCGCTGATAGTTACGAATGGTCTCGACATTGACTCCTGCGGCCTTGGCAAGGCTGCCGATGGTTATGTTGTCATCTGAAGGTTGTTTAACCTCGTTCATCGTCGGGTCTCAATATAGAATTGGGCGGAGTCAAATTGGTTGATTTTGGCTTGATCTGAAGTCAAAACAAGGTTGCAGGCTGCATAACAGGAAAGAAAATTTCCGTGTGGTCGGAATTAGTGTCAGCTCGGATTGTCGTAATTATTATCTAAACAGCAATTCGGAGAAGAGTGAATATCGAGCCAGGCTCGTGCTGGAGTGGCATCTTTGATTCTCCCGAGAGGCGACTGAAAACATGATGAAACATCCGTTATGAGCTGGGGAGATGTGGCGGTAAAAGATGGCGGCGTCACATGGCTGACCCTGTTTGTTACCACCGGTACACTGGTCTGCTGTGCCCTGCCAATTCTCCTGGTCACCCTGGGACTGGGGGCAACGGTCGCGGCACTGACCAGTGCATTGCCCTTTCTGATCACCTTGAGCCAGCACAAAGCATGGGTGTTTGCACTCTCTGGTCTCATGCTGGGTCTCTCCGGGTGGCTGCTCTATCGCTCCGGGCGCAGTTGTCCCAGTGATCCTCAACTGGGTGAACTCTGCAATAAGACCCATATCTGGAACCGGCGTATCTATTGGTCTTCCGTCACTATCTGGGGCATAGGTTTTGTTGCCGCTTATCTCGCCCTGCCGCTACGTATCTGGCTCGATATTTGAGTCTTTGTTCCAATTCTAAATTAGGAGGATGCTCCCATGATGCCTGTTATTTCACTGCTAGCCAGTCTGCTGCTATTTACTGTTTCGCCGGTTTGGGCAGGTACACCGCAGGTGGTCGAGATCGAGGTGACAGGGATGACCTGTCCGTTCTGTGTCTATGGCACGGAGAAGAAGCTGAACAAGCTCCAGGGTGTTGAGGCCGCCGATGTGAGTCTGAAGAACAAACGGGCGCGCATCATTATGAAGCAGGGTGAATCGGCTGATCTTGAGGCGATCCGCATGGCCATCGTCGATGCGGGCTTTACCCCGGGGGAAGTCATCCTTCAACCAGACGGGTCTACAAAATGATCATTGATAAGACCCTTGTGGCGGGAGTGGTGTTGATTGTTCTGACCCTCGATGCCAACGCAATGGGCATTCGATCATTCGTCGCGCTGCCGATAGAGGCGGGTGGTGCGGTTGTGCGTTTTGTGGATGAGCACAATGGTGATACCGATGCAAACACCCTGACCAGCAACTTGGCATATGGCATCAGTGCAAAACAGACCCTGTTTCTGGGGTTGCCCTATCGACTCTCTTCCGGCGATGGTGATCGTCTGGGTGATCTGAGTCTCCTCTACCGGCACATCGTCTGGCAGGATGACACGATGCAGGGTACCAGCCGGCTTGGCCTGCTGGGTGGTGTGATCCTGCCGACCGATAGTGCTCGGGATGGGAGCCTGTCGCTGGGTGCGGTGGTAACCTTCTATCGTCAACGTCATGAGTGGGATCTGGATGCGCTCTGGATTGAAGGGCTGGGCGATGACAACGACCGTGCGCGTTACGATATCGCCTGGCAATATCGTCTCAGCCCGGCTGAACATGCGGAGTGGGGCATCGGTAGTGAATGGGATCTCGACCTGGAACTGGGCGGACGCTGGGAACAGGGCAGAGAGATGGTGCACCAGGCCACTGTTGGATTGCAGTCGATCCACAAACGCTGGGTGGTTGAAGGCGCGCTGGTTCAGGATCTGAACGGGCCAAACGATAAACGATATATTTTGAGCGCCCGGTTTCATTTCTGATGAGAGTCGCCGATCCATCGGACAGCATCCGGCCCCGGTTGTGGCTCAGAGGCGCTTGTCCGATCACAAATGATGCGGTTCGCAAGCTCGGCTCTGGCTTCCTGCTTTGCTCTACCTCCCCCCATCCCTGGGGTCGTACCATCTGCATCTGACCTCCATGGATGGAGGAAATGCAGAAGGATTGCAGGAGCAATCCCTGCCAAGCAGTCGTCACCAGCATCCTACACATCTTCTCCCTATCCACCATGAGCTAAATAGTTACGATTTTTCTTTGCAATATCTATTTGTGTAGATATACTCTATATCTTCTTTCGTAGATATAGAGCTGATTCGATATGTCGCCCACACTGCTTTTCAAGGCGCTCTCCGATCCTACCCGTCTTCGTTGCCTATCCTTGCTGGACAATTATGAAGAACTTTGCGTCTGTGAATTGACCCACGCGCTGGGACTTCCCCAACCCAAGGTCTCCCACCATCTCGCTGGTCTGCGCAAGGCGGAACTGGTCAGTGACCGCAAGGCTGGATTGTGGATCTACTACCGTCTCAATCCGGGGGTTCCACCCTGGGTGGAGGCGGTGATCCGCAAGACGGCGGAAGGAATACGGAATGAAGCGCCTTTTGCCAGTGACGCCGTTGCCTTGGCGGAGATGTCCAACCGTCCCAGCGGCATCTGTAGCGCCTGATTTTTCAAGATCCAGAGGAACCGACTATGAAAAACATCAAGGTACTGGGCTCCGGTTGTAAAAACTGCGAGACCACCGCCAACCTGATCCGAATTGCCGCTGAACAGGCGGGTGCGAAGATCGAGTTAGAGAAGATCACCGATATGGCGGAGATCATGGGCTACGGCGTTATGTCCACCCCCGGCGTAGTGGTGGATGGCAAGGTGGTTCATGCCGGCGGCCTGCCGGGTCCGGATCTGGTCCGTCAATGGGTCGCTGAATAGACCCACTTAAGGAGAGATAGAGATGACTGTAAGAATTGGCATCAACGGCTTTGGCCGTATGGGGCGGCTGGGTCTGCGGGCAGGCTGGGGAAGGAATGAGTTTGAGTTTGTCCGCGTCAATGAGATCTCCACCGATGCGGCAGGCTCGGCCCACCTGCTCAAGTTTGACTCGGTGCACGGCACCTGGAATCTTGAAACCGCATCGGATGATGAACGGATGATCGTCGATGGCAGGCCGTTGGCCTACTCATCTAATACGCTAATTGGTGACACCGATTGGTCGGATTGTGACATCGTCATCGAGGCCACCGGTAGACACCACAAAAAGCCGGACTCCCTGAATGCCTATTTCGAACAGGGGGTGAAGAAGGTGATCGTGGCCGCACCCACCGAAGGTGCGCTTAACATTGTCTACGGCGTGAATGACGAGTTATACGACCCAGCGGTGCATCATCTGCTGACAGCCGCTTCCTGTACCACCAATTGTCTGGCGCCGGTGGTCAAGGTGATGCACGAAAGAATCGGCATCGTACACGGCTGCATGACCACCATCCACGATATCACCAATACCCAGACCATCGTCGATAAAGGCCACAAGGATCTGCGCCGGGCGCGAGCCTGCGGCCAGTCGCTGATTCCCACCTCGACGGGGTCGGCCAAGGCGATCACCCGGATATTCCCTGAACTGACCGGCAAGCTCAATGGCCACGCGGTGCGGGTGCCGTTGCTCAACGCTTCTCTCACGGATTTCGTCTTCGAGGCCAGTCGACCAGTCACGGTTGAAGAGGTCAACGGCTATTTCAAAGAGGCTGCCGAGGGGGAGTTGGAGGGTATTCTGGGCTATGAGGAGCGGCCGCTGGTTTCCGCCGACTATCTCAATGATTCGCGTTCCACCATCGTCGACGCGCTCTCCACCATGGTGATCGATGGTACTCAAGTCAAGATCTATGCCTGGTATGACAACGAGTGGGGTTATGTGAACCGGATGATGGATATTGCCGCATTAGTGGCGAGGGCGCTTTAGCATCCTGGGTCGGAGTCAAACTGCACAAGAGTTGTGCCGTCATAGTGATGGGGAGTGAGGCGGTTTGACTCCGACCTTTTCGATCAGCGGTGGAAGATGATGGATAAGAATCTCAGAAATTATTTTACGATCACCGTCGGCTATTGGGCCTTTACTATCACCGACGGTGCCATCCGCATGCTGGTGGTACTCTACTTCCACATGCTGGGCTACTCGCCCTTCGAGGTGGCGATGCTGTTTCTCTTCTATGAGTTCTTCGGCATCGTCACCAATCTGGTAGGGGGTTGGCTGGGGGCACGCATCGGCCTCAATCTCACCATGCATATCGGTATGGGGATGCAGGTGGTGGCACTGCTGGCGCTCACTGTGCCGGATGCCTGGCTCTCCGTGCCCTTCGTGATGGCTGCCCAGGCGTTGTCGGGCATCGCAAAAGATCTGAACAAGATGTCGGCCAAGGCCAGCGTAAAAACCTTAAGTGGTGCTGGCGGTGAGTCGAAGCTGTTCAAGTATGTCGCCGTGTTGACTGGCTCCAAAAACGCTCTCAAGGGAGTGGGGTTCTTTATCGGAGCGGCTCTGTTGGAGTGGATCGGCTTTCGGGCTGCGCTGGCCGTGCTGGCTGGTATGCTGCTGATAGTGTTGGTGGTGACAGCCGTGTTGTTGCCCTCCGGTGTGGGCAAGATGAAATCCAAGCCCAAGTTCACCCAGGTATTCTCCAAGGTTCCGGCGATCAACTGGCTGTCGGCGGCCCGCTTCTTCCTGTTCGGTTCCCGTGATGTCTGGTTTGTGGTGGGTCTGCCGGTGTTCCTCTATGACGTGCTGAAGTGGGAGTTCTCCTGGGTGGGGGGTTTCCTGGCGCTGTGGGTGATCGGTTATGGTTTGGTGCAGGCCGCCGCACCTAGACTGATACGCCACACTCATCATGGTCAGGGGCCAGGTGGCAATACTGCGCGTAACTCTGCCTTTCTGCTTGTTTTTATCCCCGCCGGCATAGCGCTGGCGTTGGGGCAGGGATGGGATTCGCAGGTGGTGCTGATCCTTGGTCTGATTCTCTTTGGTATCGTCTTTGCCATTAATTCAGCTGTGCACTCGTATTTGATTCTTGCCTACTCCGATTTCGACAAGGTTTCGATGAACGTCGGTTTCTACTATATGGCTAATGCAGGCGGCCGGTTGGTGGGTACGATGCTCTCCGGTTGGGCCTACCAGTCACAGGGGTTGGTGGGATGTCTCTGGTGGTCGGCCGGATTCGTGCTGCTGGCTGCGCTGCTTTCGTTACGTCTTCCTGATGTACCCCGTGAGAAGGAAGAGGCTGTAGATGTTTGAGATCCTGGCAAACATGCTGATCTATCAAGGCATGGGCCTCGATCCACAATCATCCGCAGGCGCGGCGCTGCACTTTTTCGTCATGGATCTGGCCAAGATATTTGCACTTCTGGTCATTGTCATCTATCTCATGGGACTGCTGCGGGCACTGCTGTTTCCGGAGCGGGTCCGCAGATTCGTGCGTGGCCGTCCCGATTGGCAGGCGCGGGGATTCGCAGTCTCCCTCGGAGCGGTGACGCCATTCTGTTCCTGCTCTTCGGTACCGCTGTTCATCGGTTTCGTGGAGGCGGGAATACCCTTGGGCGTCACCTTCTCCTTTCTTATCGCCAGCCCGATGATCAACGAAGTTGCCGCAGTAATCCTGGTTGGCATTCTCGGTTGGAAACTGGCGGCGCTCTATGTAACGGCAGGGTTACTGGTTGCCTGGTTTGGTGGTTTGGTGATGCAGGCATTCAGGCCGGAACGTTGGGTCGAGGATTACGTCTGGAAGATCCACATGGGAGAGGCTGATCTACCCGCGCCGGACAGATCCTTCGCAGGTCGGCATCGCTATGCAGTTGCGGAGGTGAAGGAGATTGTCGGGCGAATCTGGAAGTGGGTGGTGCTGGGCATAGGCGTGGGCGCCTTGTTCCACGGGTTTGTGCCTGAACAGTGGGTTGGTGAATATCTGGGAGGCGATGCCTGGTACTCGGTACCGGCGGCCGTGGTGTTGGGCATCCCCCTCTACTCAAACGCCACCGGGGTGATTCCGGTGGCCGAGGCGATGCTCACAAAAGGGGTTGCCGTGGGCACAACGCTCGCCCTGATGATGAGCGTGGCGGCACTATCGCTGCCCGAGATGCTGATCTTGCGCAAGGTCATCAAGTGGCAGGCGCTGGCCCTGTTTGCCGGTGTGTTGGCCGTGGCATTTACTCTGGTTGGCTGGGGCTTCAACTTCCTCGCCTGATTATTACTGTGATTTCTTCACCTGTTTTTCATTGGTGGTCGCATCGGACTCACAGATAGATCCCCCGTTCTCTATGAGGGGGTTATCCAACGGTTTTCCAAGCAGTCTTCCAATCAATGCTTTGGATTTTGCGGCAATAGATGCCTTGGACAGCCGCCGCTCACGTAACAGAAGATTCTGCATCAGGAATCTATCCTGATAGAGGGTGTTGGCAGTAGAAGGGCTGAAGGGGGTGTTCAACGAAATCCGGGCAATGTGTCCCAGATTGATGCCCCGGCCATCGTCGAGCAGGATCAAGTGTGGGGCGATCCCTTTTGTGGGGTCAGGTCGTGGGAAATCGACAATACCCAGCAGTTCAAAAGGGGTATCCGAAAGGCGGATGCCCATGTTGATATCACCGGGTTTGAGTTCGACGAGGTAGACCTTTTTGCCTATCGCGTTCTTCAATGCCTCGACCTGTCGGGTATAGGCGGGGGAGGGCCAAAGCCGGTCTTGTGCATCATCCGTCCCGGAGGCAACTTTGGTGATTTCGCAATGCTGATCTTTCATCTCTTTGGGTTTGATTCCCTGCAGCTTGCCACGAAACGATAGTAGGAGCGGCGCCCTCGCCGCGATTCTTTCGTAGATGGGCAAATCGCGGCGAGGGCGCCGCTTCTACACTTAAATACCTCGTTCGCTTGCGGTGGGGTGGTTTATTCACTCGCAATCATCAGATACTGATAACGGATCTTCCGCAAACGCCTTTGGCGTGATCTCGATCCTGATTGAAATGTCGGTGTCTTTTACTGCCACGCCTCTGCTCCAGACAACGGTATACTCATTTTTGAACGCGCCAATGTTGAAAATACCCGGTTTGACGGAAAAACGGAATGCACCTTTCCTGTTGGAATCTACACTGTCCAGGACGACATTGTTGCTCGCGTCTGTCAGCATTATCTCCACTCCGGCAACAGTCTCTTCATCATCTGTCACGACACCTGAGAGGGTAAACCCCAGAACCTGACCCTGCCAAAACAGCAACAAGAGTAGAAAAAAAGGTGCTCGTTGGGACAGGGTGGACATGGATGTTACTCCTCCGGGTTGTCCGCCAGTGACTTGCGGCGACGGGATTGCAGGATTCTGTCGCGAATTCGGATCAGGTCACCATCCAGTGCCGGTTGACCATGCCACCATTGATAATCCGGGGATTGGTGACCGATGCCGAGAAGGACATTGTGCCGATGGTGGTTCAGGCTTTGCAGTAGTTTCGACAAGGTCTCTGTCTGATCAACAACAGCAGAGGCGATCAATGACTCACCCTCCGTTAGCTTGAGGTCGGCGATCTCAAGCTGCCGCCTTCCATTGGCAAACAGCTCGCGAACATAGCGGGGGCTGTGACAACCGGCGCAGATCCATTGGCGCACTTCAGGGCCGCGATCAGGCGCCATGGTGTTGCTGTGGTCACCATCATGGAGGTGGCAGTAGCTGCAACCAGGCGTCCGATAGTTGCCGCGTTGCAAGGGTTGCCGCCAATCCTGCCGGCCCTCTTCAAGGCGTGTGATGATGCCGTGTTTGGACGTGGCGTAGCTATGACTCGTGGGGCCTTGGTGGCAGCCGGTGCAAGTTGAGTCTTCTCTCGATTTTTGAGCAGAGCCCTCATGACGTTCACCGTGGCAACTGCTGCAGCCGACTCCTGACGCGGTGGAGTGGGGATCTTCGCGCCACTGCCTGATCAGATCAGGGTCACGTTCTGTGTGACAGCTGATGCACTCGGTCTCGGTGAATGGACCGGGTGGGATGGGTTCATCGGCCAGTGCAGGAAGTGATATCAGGAGGAGTATGCCCAGGATGTAGGATGCGGTTCGGGCTTCAGGGGTCGGAGTCAATCCGTTCGCCCCTCTCTCTTCTCCATCCATCATCCTGCGGATTGACTCCGACCCCGGTCTTGGTTTGGTTTGCATCAGTTATGCTCCCGGTTGTAGTCGGTGTAGGCACCCTTCATCCAGAGATCCCCCGATGGTTTGATTGTGATTTCTGCTTTTTTCTCCGCCTGGGAAAGTTCACGCAACTCGTTGGCCTGGGTCTCGATGCGATCCAGTGAAGCCGCCATTTTTCGGTGCCCGGCCGCAACGCCTGCCGGGTTGCCGTGGGCGGCAGATTTGTACGCCCCCAGGTTGTCGAAATACCACATCTCGAAGTAGTCGCGCTCGATGGCGGAGACGTTGTAGAAGACCGATGCCTGGCCCTCGAAGAAACCGATACGCTCTCTGGGCCAGAGACTGTCCAGCCAGTCCATAGGGTAGGGTGGCCGTTCACCGGCAGCAGGTTGAAGCAGTTTTTCGTTGCGCAGATCCTTGAGAATTTTCTCTGCTGCGTAGAGTTCCTTCCAGGCTTGTTTGCGCTCCTGATCCAGTTCGGTCAACCACTGCCTGGCCTTTTCCTCTTCGTGGCAATCGCTGCAGAGTTTGACCCATTTCTTGCGCAGCACCTGATTTTTGGAGGTATGAGGATTGATCTCCCGCAGGCCGAACTTCCACAGGGACTTCTCGGCAACCTGATGGCGTCCGTTGTCCATGTGGCAGTAGGCACAGGTGGGTGCTTTGTAATTACCCTTGGTCAGTGGTTTGGACCAGTCCCAAC
>NZ_JAAVSH020000001.1:467941-500191 GCF_011947365.2 endosymbiont of Lamellibrachia barhami | reverse complement strand
AAGTATACTTCGTTCAGTTACGTATTGCTCTTTCCTCTTCGGTAGCAATCGCTGCAAGTTTGACCATTTCTTGCGCAGCACCTGAGTTTTTGGAGGTATGGTGATCTCCCACAGGCCGAACTTCCACAGGGACTTCTCGGCAACCTGATGGCGTCCGTTGTCCATGGCAGTAAAACTGGAGTGGGTGCTGTGATACCCTTGGTCAGTGGTTTGGACCAGTCCCAACTGTCTCCTTCGGCCAGGTAGAGTTTGCCGTGGGCGGAGGCGAAGTAGGTTTCATCATCGGGATGCGGCGGCCCTGAGTGGCAGGTGATACAGGCTTCAGGACGGCGTGCCTCCGCGGCATTGAAACGGTGTCGGCTATGGCAGGAGTCGCACTTGGTGGCCACCGAATGGCACTGGACACAGGATTGGACCTCGGCCTTGGGTTTGTCCACGAAGTGCTTGGCATCCACTGCCCGTTCCATCGCCAGGACATGGCTGGGAAAACCGTAGCGGGCCTCATCCCTGAATTCGTCGTGCTGTTTTGCGTGGCAATTGCCACACACATCAGGAGTGGGTAGGCGTAACTGCTGATGGTCATTGCCGTGACAGTCGTTGCAATAGACCGTTTCCTCGCCCTGAGCATGGCGGCTGGCACGCCAGTCGTTGACTATGCCGGGGGTGATCCCCTCATGGCACTGGACACACTGTTTGCCTGTGAAAATGCCCTGGACCGAATCTGGTGACTGGTAGAAGTTTTCCGGGTCCCAATAGCCCTGTACCGGATCGGGTGACCAGTAACGGGAGTAGAGACCGGTGCCGGCTCCCCCTTTGCTCCAGTGCACATAGGCAAAGCCTGCAGAAAGGGCCAGCAGGGCGATTACCAGCGGGATGATGATTCGATTACGCATGGTGACTATGCCTCCACCAGCGGAACAGACCTACCCCCATCAGCAACAGGAAAGGAGCCAGAACCCAAAGGCGCGTTAGCCAGTGGTCGTTCTCTCCAGGGGTCGGAGTCAAACCGCGTGAAGATGCAGGGTTGATGTGACTATCGTGAGCGGTTTGACTCCGACCCCGCTCGTCCAAACCGCGCAAAGCATGCTGGGAGTAGTGACGGGGGTCGAGCGGTTTGACTCCGACCCCATCAATCGCATGGCGCTCCAGATAGACCAGCAAACGTTCCTGTTCCTCTCTCTGCATGATCTCCACCCGGCCCATCAATCCGCCGAAACGGTGCGAAACATCCATCAGCAGAAACATCTTGGGTGTTACCTCGCGCCACTCGCCAGCCGTGTGGCGATCAGGTCCTGGCAGGTTATGGCATTGGGTGCAGTATTGATGCAGCAACGCTGCCCCAGGCGATTGTGGATCGGGGAGTGATTCGGCAGTAAGGCCGGGCGGCAGTTTGTCTTTGTGTATCTCGCACAGATCTATACCCGCCGATGGATGGCTGGCTGCGACTGGCTGCGGCAGACAAAAGATCATAAGCAGAAGAATGATCCGCTTCATGCCTGCCGCCGAATGCGTTGCAACGGACTGAAACTGGTCAGTATGCCCTCAGCCGCAGTGAGACCAGTGGCCATGGCGTTGACCGCCAGATTGGGGCCCAGGATATTATCGCCACCCGCCCAGATTCTGGCGTGACTGGTGCGGCCCTGGGCATCGACACGGATACGCCCGTCTGGCTCGGTGATAATGCCAAAGCTCCCAAGCCAGACTGGTGGGTCGGCGAGTTGGCCAAGGGCGAGAATGATGCGGTCGGCGCCAACGACTGCCGTTCCCTCCGGCGTTCCGAAGCGCATCCCATGAACCTTGAACGCACCTTCACATTCGAGTGGGATGTGTTGGAACAGGAATCTGGCTCCCTCCTCGCGGGCCAGTTTGACCTCCTTGGGCGAGGCGCGCAGGCACTCCTCCGGGCCGCGATAGGCAACGCTTACCTCTGCCCCCAGGCGCAGTGCGGAACGGGCGCAGTCCATCGCCGTATCACCGCCGCCGATAACCAATACCCGTTGGCCGGTCAATGATTCTCTCTCGCCGGCATTGATTCTATCCAGCCAGCCAAGCGCCTGCTCAACGCCGCTGAGAGTCTCTCCAGGCAACTCGATGGAGCGTAGTTTCTGCGCGCCCAGTCCAAGAAAGATGGCGTCATTCTGCTCAAGTAAACGAGACAACATGACACCGTTCACCGCCATGCCGAGAGTGAAGCGGATGCCAGCCTCTTCCAGCAGGGTCTGTCGTCGCGCCAGCAGAGCCTTGTCCAGCTTGAATGATGGAACACCCGTTTGCAGCAGGCCGCCGATCTTGTTTGATCGATCATAAACGGTGACCTCCACGCCAGTCCGGTTCAGGCGTTCCGCACAGCTCAGACCCGCCGGACCGGCGCCGATGATCGCCACCTTGCGTCCTGTTCGGTGCGCCGGTTCGAGCGGTCGCCAGCCTGCATCCAATGCCCGTTCGGCCAGGGTTCGTTCGACTGCGCCGATGGTGACAGCCCCTTCCATCTGGTTGCGGGTGCAGGCACCTTCGCAGAGACGGTGTTGAGGACAGATGCTGCCGCATACCTCGGGCAGTGGTGAGGTCGCATGGGCCAGATCTCCAGCAGTTTTCCAATCTCCACGGGCGGCAGCCTCCAGCCAGTCGGGGATGAAATTACCCAGCGGGCAGGCATTGCGGCAGCCGGGAACACCGCAATCGAGGCAGCGTTCTGCCTGGCGTTTCAGGTCGTCAGAAGAGAGCAATTCTTCCGCTTGATTCCAGTCGCTCAGGCGTTCTGTCACCGGTCGGTGAACGGCTTCAGTCCGAGGGGTCGGGAGCTGTGGTTTTCGCTTCAGCAGATGGCTGGCATCCTGCCGCAGAGCGAGCCGAAACAGGTTGCGTACATCGTGAATCGCCAGCGCATCGGTGGGGCAGGAGATGATGCAGCGGGCGCAGCCCATGCAGTCCTCTATACCAGTGACCTCACCAGTTGATTTTCCCTGCCGCCACACAGGGATGCCCATGTCGCAGGCCTGCTCACAGCGTTGGCAGTCGATGCACCGCTCCGTGTCCATCTCGATGCCATAGAAACCGGCGTGATTAAGCAGCCCAAAGGTGGCGCCGAAGGGACAGAGGTAACGGCAGTAGAAACGATTGCCGGTGATCGGGGTGATGAAGAAGGTGCCGAAATAGGTGAGTCCCACCACCATCGCGAACATGCCGACCAGGGTTGCGGTCCAGGCATTGGGTGGGAATTGGGTGGCTACCATCACCCCCACGTACCAGACGAAGAAAAACCACTTGGTATGGCGCAGCCGCCAGGCCCAATCGCTGCGCAGTGAGAAACGGCGGAAGGGAAAGCCCACGGTCTCGCGCACGCCCACACAGGGGCAGCCGAAGCCGCAGATGATGCGCCGCCCGAAGAGGAAGACCAGTATCAGTGTGAGAAGGAAGGTGAGGGTGCCCGGTGTGTGCAGGGCGGGGAACACCGGTTGGCTCCAGACGTAACCGGCATAAGGCTCGAACATCGGTATCAACCAGGGGATCAGCCACCAGAATCCGGTCACCACCGTCACCAGAATGATCAGACGTTTGCGGGTATAGGGGTTCTGTTCAGCGCGGATACGCCAGAGGCCAAAGGCAAGGATAATGGCATATTCGGTATAGCGGTTGAGCCAGATAGGGCTCTCGAAAAGATAGAGCCAGGACTCATTGAGCCAGCCGACGAAGGCCAGAGTGAAGGCGGCCATGGAGAGCGTCATCACCCACCAGCGATAGCGCCCCGGCAGGGTGTCCTGGTGTGCCGCGCCGTTGGGGCGGGCGTTGTAGGTCAGAGGGGATTCTTGTCGGCTGACTGGATTCATGGGTAGACAATGCGTATATACAGAGTGCAGCGGCCACCCGGTGGCTGTTTGGTTATCATGGACATGATGTTTTCTCCTCTCAATGCGGTTGCCTGGAACGCACCGTCAAATCATCTCCGGGCATAATGCCTTCCGGCTGCACTCCGGCCAGTTTGTTGCCAAGAATGGATGAGAGATTACGAATTTACGTATGATGGATTTGAGCATCAGTTCGATGTTGTAGAATCCCTGAGGTACCTTCTGTCCACGTTTTGCACAGACCACCGCATCGGCCAGCAGAAACAGCGTGACCTTCGCATCTGCCTTGCTCAGTGCCTTGGCCAGGCGCAGACCGTTATAGCTGCGTTCAGTGCCGTAGGGTGGGTCGTTCAATATGATCAGGGTGTTCATGATTGGCTCCTTATCAGACTTCGACTGTAGTTTGTACAGGCAGGGCTTCCTTGATCCATTGCGTCATTCCGCCAACAGCCGGCACAGCCCTTTAGTTTTCATCGTGACTGCTCCATTCACGGCGGTTGATGGCGTAACCACTGATCTTGCCGACAAAAGGCAGCGCCAGCATACCGGGCAACTGATTGACCTGTTGCGGATCGCGGTATTTGTGGATGCCGATGGTCATGCCTTCGTGACCGCCTCTGGGTTGATCCCGATAGGTGCCAAACAGCCGATCCCACCAGGGCAGGCTGAAACCGAAGTTGCTGTTTGCCTCATCGTCCTCCACCGAATGGTGTACGCGGTGCATATCAGGCGTGACCAGGAACCAGCGCACTACCCGGTCCAGACTTATTGGCAGTCGGACATTGCTGTGGTTGAACATGGCAGTGGCATTCAGCACCACCTCGAAGATCACCACAGCCACCACGGGTGGACCCAGCAGCAGAATGGTGGTGAACTTGATCAGCATGGAGAGGATGATCTCCAGGGTATGGAAGCGCGCGCCGGTGGTGACGTCGTAGTCCAGATCGGCGTGATGTACCCGGTGCAGGCGCCAAAGAACAGGTATCGCGTGGACCATTACATGTTGTAGATAGATCACCAGATCCATCGCGATCACCGCAATGATGGCCGATAGAACGAAGGGTACTTCATAGAAGTTGAACAGCCCCCAGCCTTGCTCTTGAGCAAAGGCGGCAACTCCCACCGCAGCTGCCGGAAAGAGCAGCCGCAGCACAATGCTGTTGAGAAACACCAGTCCCAGATTATTGGCCCAGCGAATACCCTTGGGGACGGTGAGGGTGCGGGCGGGTGAGAGGATCTCCCACCCTGCCATAATGGCAAAGATGCCGAAGAAAAAACTCAGGCGAATGGGCAACTCATTGCCCAGAATCCAGTCGTGCCAGTTCATGATCCACTATCCTCCACTCTCTTGTCTGCTATACTTTTTAATTATCATTAATTCAATAGATCTCTTGAATAATTGAAGTATAGTTGAGTTGATATGTCAACAGGTCATTTTAAACACGATCTTTTCAGCCAGTTTGCCCGTGTCGCCAAGGCGCTGAGCAATGGCTACCGGTTGGAACTGTTGGAGTTTCTGGCCCAGGGCGAGCGTAGCGTGGATGCCTTGGCCCAGGTCTCAGGTCTGACTGTGGCCAATACCTCCCAACATCTGCAGCAGCTCAGGCAGACTGGATTGGTCATTAACCGCAAAGCGGGTCACAAGGTCTACTACCGGTTGAGTGGTATGGATGTCTCGGCCCTGCTTGGCTCGCTAAGAGAAGTGGCGGAGCGCCATCTGGCTGACGTGGATCGTCTTGTCGATGACTATCTCAAGGTCAAGGACAGTCTGGAACCTATTCCGGCGGCGCAATTGCTGGAGAGGGTCAGGGATGGTCTGGTGACTGTGCTGGATGTGCGTCCACCGGAGGAGTATGCAGCGGGACACCTGCCGGGCGCGATCAATATTCCGCTGGCAGAATTGGAAAAGCAGCTGGATGCACTGGATCCTTCCCAAGAGGTTGTTGCCTACTGCCGTGGACCGCATTGCGTACTGGCATTCGATGCCGTTGCGAAGCTGCGGGAGAGAGGCGTTAAAGCCAGACGTCTGGATGGTGGTCTGCCGGAGTGGCGCATGGAGGGTTTTCCGGTGGAGTCCAGCTCAACATAGGAAAGATATTGGCCCTGGTTTAACGCTCAATGGTGTAGAACAGATCCACTCCCTGTGAACGACCGGTTTCAGTTTGAATCTGCAGTTTGTCGGTGAGGTCGTAGCGCAGCCGCAGCTTGGTCTCACGGGTGGCGAGTTCGTTGACGTATTGCACATACAGGCGTGGAGACAGATAGGTGCCTGCCACTACGGAAGCTTCGGCCAGGCTGTTACCCGCTTCTATTCGCAGCTCTTCCAATCCCAGCTGACGGCCCGCTTCGGTAGCGAGGCTGCCCACGCCTGCCGCCTGTAGTGCCGCGACTATGTTCATATCTCCACTGGATTCGCCCGGTGGATGCCCGGTGAGAAGATAGGAGACGATTTCGCTCTGGGTCATGGTCGGGGTGGAGTAGAGTGAAAGCTTGGGCGTCTTCAGGGTGCCGCTCACCCGCAGGCCGGCGGTTACCTCGCCAGCTTCGCGCACCGCCTGAACATCCAGGCCCGGATTGTCCACCGGGCTGTCGGCGAACAGGGCGTAACCGCGTTCTATTTTGAGATCCTGACCGTAGGCGCGATAGGTACCGTTCGTCACTCCCACTCTGCCGCGGCCAATGACTGGCCGACCCGGTTCATCGATCAGCAGCAGGTTGCCGGTGAGATCAGCACGCAGGCCAAAGCCCTCGAAACTGACCCTGTCGCCAAAGATGATGCGCAGCCTGGAGTGGAAGTCCGGATCATCCTGCTCCTGCTGCGGTGCGTCACGACCCACAATCACCAGATCCGGGGTATCAGAAACCGTGGAGGCGGGCAGTTCCCGTGGACGGATACGGCCGTAGGGGATGTGAATCTCGCCGTCCAGCTCGGAGCGTTTGCTGCTGTGCAGGATCAGCAGATCCGGTGACACGTGCATCTCCGCTTCCGGGATGTTCACCACCACCCAATCCTTTCCCTGTATCTTGAGGCGGGTGGGATAGCCCTCGGCCGGTTCGATGCGGGTCTCACCCTCCAGCGTCAGAATACCGCTGCCGGAACTGACTTTGCCTTGCAGCAGCAGCCGGTCCAGCGTAGGCGCATTGATGTTGACGCCAATATCGCGCAGCTCCAACCCCAGTTCAGGGATGTCGATGGCACCCTCCTTCAGCGCTGCTTGACCCTTGAATTCGGGCTTGCCCACAAGGCCGGAAAGGGTGAAATTCACATCGATGAAGCCTGCCACATTTTGTAATTGCGGCGCTGCCACTGAGGCCAGACCCAGGTCGTTGATGCGTGCCTTCAGGTGACCCGCCAGGGGTTGTTTGTCCAGGTCCATGTTTGCGGCATTCAGCCCTGGCAGATGGATCTCCCCATCGATCTCTCCCAGATCGGCCAGAGGTATAGTGATTTCAGCATGGGCACCCTTGGCATCCAGCTTCCCCTGTAGATGGCCACCGGAGAAATCCACTTGGCGGGGTTCACCATTCAGTTCGAAAACCAGCTCTCCCTTGGGCAGCTTGATATCGGCATGGCCGAGGATTGTCCCCTCGGGATCGGTGTGAAAGTCTGCTGCCAGGTCGCTGTGCCCCGTGAGTGCCAGCTCCGGTGGCAGCCACTGCTGGAAGAAGGCGAGGGGAAAGGCCGGGGCGTTCAGTTTTGCCTTCCAGCCATGATCCGCATTTCCATCGAAGTCAGCGCACAGACGTCCTTCGCCAGCAGTCAGACACAGATCCTGCACCTGCTGGGTTTTGGCTGCCAGAGTAAAGGCGGTGGGGCGCTCCAGATCCCAGCGGCCGACTTCAGGCAAGGTGAGAGCCAGTGTCTGCAGATGTCCGCTCCAGCGGTTGTGTTCATCCAGCCCGGCATCAATGGCCAGTTGTGCTGCCGGTGCCTGCTGACTGTCCAGGATCAGTTCGATGTGGTGTGCGGCGCGCGACCCTTTGGCACTCAATAACAATTGTTGCCACTGCAGGGCGCCTGACTTCAGGCCATGGGCTGCCAGATCCAGGTCCACTTGCTGGCTGCGACTCAGGTCCAGTGCCACCTGTACCTGAAGTTCTGACACCTCATGGGCCTTGAAACCGATAGCCTTGCCGCTGATGTCGGCGTGAATTTGCGGTGCCTCCCGGCTGCCGCTCAGGCGGCCTTCGCCCTGAAGGGAACCGGTCAGGCCGGGCCACAGGCTGGCCAGGTCGTCGGCCTGCAGACTCCACTCCAGATTCAGCGTGTTACCGGCAGTACCATCGATGTGGACCACGCTGCTGCCTGAGATCAGCGCCAGGCTGTCGATTTGTAACGCCTCAGCGGCGAGTTTCAGGTCGCCTGTGGCTTTGATCGGATAGTCACGCAGCTCACCATCCAGCCGTGCCAGTCTCATTTCAACCTGGGGGCCGTCCTCCAACAGTTGGCCTCGGCTAGTCAGATCCAGTGCCAGCTTGCCGGGAAAGTCGGGGTGGAACAGTCCAGGATTGATGCCGGTCCCGGTAAGACTCAGATCCCAGGCTGGCTGTGGCGCCCAGTCGGCCCGGCCGGAAGCGTCGATCTCCCCTTCGGGCAGGAGGATGTGCAGCGACTCAAAGTCCAGACCATCGGTATTGCCATTGCCGGATGCTTCCAGCGCGAGTGCCGGCTGATCCGGGATGCGCACGTCAAGGCTGAGTTGGTAATGGTAGTTCGTTGGCTGACCGTTAATTTTCAATCGGCCCTGATTGCTGCGACCCTGGATCGTCTCTCCAGCCAGGGGCCAGCGCAGGTCGCTCCAGGAGAGGTCGGCATCGAACACGCCTTGGGCGCCGTCGACAGTGTAGCGTCCGCGGCCTTCGATCTTTGCGCCAGTGGGGGTGGTGATTTGCAGGTGGTCGGCAATCAGACTGCCCGCTTCATAGGTAAGGGCCAACGCCGTGTTCAGTTCGCCCAGGGAGCGCTCGGTCAGTTTCAGGTTGCCGTCAACTTTGATCGTATCAGGGCTGCCGGTAGTGTGGAGTCGTCCGTTGATTCTGGCGGGAAAACCGGCGACGAAGGCACCGAGATTCGTGCCATTCAGCGCCAGTTTGGCATCCCAGTGAGGTGCTGTTTCCAACTCATACAGGGTGGCGTTCAGGGAAGTGGACAGAGGGGGGGGCAGGGTCTGATCGAGCTTGAGTTCGGTCAGGTTGCCGGTGACGCGGCCCTGCCCTGACAGTCCGGGACCCTCCGGCAGCTGATAACGCCACTGCAACTGCAATTCCAGGGGCAGTGTTGGAATCAGGCGCACATTTCCGTTGATCACCACTTGAGCGCCAAGGGCAGTGGCGTCCAGATGGTTGATTTTCAGTGTATCACCGGAAGTTTGGGCAGCCAGGCTGATCTGTTCGATGACGAAAGGTTCGGCAGCCGTGGTCTGAATGAGATGAAAGTCGGTTATCTCTACCGATTTCAAAACCAGCTCAAGGGGTAGGGCGAAGCCGGGAAAGGGCTCGGCTGGGGTGTCGTCCGAAGCGGTTTGTGGCAATGTCAGACGGCTCTGGTGCAGTTCCAGGGAGAGGATCTGCAGGCGTCGTTGCAATAGAGCGACGGGCTGCCAGTCCAGGTTCAGATGGCTGATCTCCAGCAACAGATCGCCATCACGATAGCTGAGTCCTGTGAGGTGGAGCGGGCCTGTGAGGCGTCCCTTGAGACTGTCTGCCTGCAACTCACCTGGCGCCATATCCCTGGCCAGATCGAACAGCCAACGGGTGCCGCTTTCGCTGTGCGCAACAAAGCCCAGTCCCAGAATGAGGCAGATAGAGGCCAGCAGGAGGGTGTTGATCAGGGTTGCCAGACCGCGCAGGATGAGAAGGCGCCAGCTCATAACTCGGGGCCGATGACGATGTGCAGACGCACTGAGGGTTCGTCCCGGCTCAGGGCGCTGGCCAGATCCACCCGAATGGGTCCCACCGGTGAGTGCCAGCGTACGCCGAAACCGACGCTGTATTCGATGTCGGTAGTGTAATCCGGGTCGAAGGCGTTGCCTGCATCGGCGAATACAGCGGCACTCCACTTTTCCGTAAGCAGACGTTCCAGTTCTATACTGCCCACAGCCAGAAAACGTCCGCCGATAACCGCGCCAGTCGAGTCCTGGGGGCCGATCTCCTCCCAGCCAAAACCGCGCACACTGTTGTCTCCGCCGGCGAAGAAACGTTTGGAAGCGGGCAGTTCCATCAGACTTTGCGCCAGGGTGGCACCCAGTTCCATCCGGGTGAGGATACGCCAGTTGCCGTCGCCGAGTCCTCGGATGAGCTTGTTGTTGGTATGGGCCTGGAGGTAGCTGGTGCTGGAGAGCAGTTGATCAGCGGCTCCCTCGAAACGCAGGTTGATCCTGTGGCCGCGCTGAATGTAGTAAAGACCATCACTGCGCAGCTGCGACCAGCTCACGTAAGGCACCAGCAGTAGAGCGTTGTCGTCCTGTGCACCCACCTCAAAGTCTTCGTAGGAGTAGTCAATGCCGATGGTGCGACGCCAGTGATTCTCCAGACCCACTGAACGGGCGCTATTGAGCAGCAGACGTTCACCGCGGCGGGTGTCGGTGTCAAAACGGTCGCCCTGGGCCGAGAATGAGAGGGAGTCCTTCGATGGGCGCTCCAGTGGGACGGTGTACTCTGTCTTTAGCGAGCTGTGAGGGGCCGACAGGCGCAGTTCGCTGAGCATGCGGTGGCCGTTGCGGCCGAGCAGACGACGCTTCCAGTCCAGGGTGACGCGTGGCCCTGTGTCGGTGGTGAAGCCGAGTCCGATGCGGTAGCGGTTCGGTTTGTTGGGCGTCAGTACCACTTCGGTGGGTACTTGACCGTCTACCGCCTCATCGCGCAGAGTGCGAACCTCCACGTGGCTGAAGTACTCGCTATCGATAAGGTTGGATTGCAGAGTCAGCAACTGTTCGTGGCTGAACGGGTCGCCGGGACGGAAGCGCAGGTAGCGCGCAAGGAACTCGGGATCCAGTATGTCCTGAACGAAGCGCACCTCGCCAAACCGGTAGCGTGGGCCGCTCGCCAGTTCCAGGCGGATCTCGGCTTGGTATCTGTCCAGGTCCACCCGTACTTCATGGATGCTGTAGCTGGCGTCCAGATAACCGGCCTCGATGGCATCGGATAGCAGTTGCTGCTTAAGCACCTTGTAGCGGGTCTGATCCAGAAAGTCGTTCTCGTGCAGGTTGAGTCCCATGAGTCCCATGGAAAATCGGGTATCGTCCATGCCTGGACCTGTGACATTGAACTCGACTTTTGCCAGTTTTATCCGGGGGCCTGGCTGGATTTGGTAGAGGGCTTGAAAACCTGCCTCATGCTGTTCCAGCCGGGATTCGATTTTGGGTTTGAAGTAGCCGAAGGGTTGCAGTGCCCGACGAATCTCCGTCGGCGCCTCCCTGTGTAGCAGACGTAAACGGCCCTCGGTCAGTCTCTTCCGCGTCTTCTCTTGCTCCAGAGAGAGGAAAGCGCGCACATTGGTCTCCTGCTCGCTGTCCAGTCCTTCGATCTGCACCGTTATGTCCAAAGCATGCGCGGCAGCAGTGGCCAGTAGCAGGCAGGTGACTACAACAAATCGCCGCATCGGCTTCCATATGATCAAATATCAGTAACCCATGACTCGGTTATCCAAAATTGCGATTATAGATTTTGATGGTATCAAACCGGCTTGATCCTGCGTCAGTATAACCGAAGGCAGACTTGGGTATCGGGGCTGGTACGGGTCAATGCAGCGAGAAGGCATGCGAGCGGATAGTGTGGCCAGATGTCGAAAGCTGCCAGCTTGCAGCAGGGTAGGATCTTGTCGGGTTACGCTGTGCTAACCTGACTTACAAAAATAAATCTGTCCCCTTTTTCGCTCTTTTTCTCTGATCAACGCCAGTTCAGGTTCATCTCAAGGCCGAGATAATCACCTACCACGCGTTCAGTGTGGTAGGGCGAGTCACTCCATGCTTCGGGTTCTGATTTGGTGTAGAAATTCTTCCTGACAAAGGATCGAAATTTCAGGTCGGATTCCACCTCATTACTGAACCAGCCATCCACTATGCTGTTAGCGGCTCCCAGTGGGTCTGTGAGTACCAGGAGGGTTTTGTCACCGAAACTATAGTGGCGCTGTGCCTTGATATTGGTACGTACACCTTCCACGTAGTAGCCGAGCATACTGCCGATCACGGGCGTAAAGATCAGATCCTGTATCGATACCGGTTCAAAAAGGGCTTCGAGTCCGAATTCATACATTGAGGAGAAGGCAACGGATGCCCAAAATGAACTCATCTCGTCATAACCACGCTCCCGTGCACGGGTATAGTAGGCCATCCCCCAATAGGGATGCAGGATATAGTTGATCCACCAGTGGTCGCCATCCCAGATTGGGTTTGTGACGTTATCCCACCACTTGGAGAAGCTGTAGTTGCTTTTGTCCTCGTCGCTCCACTGGGAGATGCTTTCCGGCATTACGTAGAGCACGGCGATGGCTGTTGCCTGGTAGCCTATGAAGTAGAATGCATCCCGTTTGATTCCATCCCAATCCGAAGGGCTGGTGTCGTCCAGTTCCCGGCCATAGCCGTAGGGACGCTCATTGAGTGATATCGGCTGTTCGGTCCCTTCAGCAGTATTGGCCAGCCAGGATTCTTCGTTCAGCGCTGCGGCAAAACGCTGCATCTCGTAGCTGGTTTCGTAAAACGAGACCGGGGTGCTGGGGAGCCAACTGTTCGCCTGGGCAGCTGATGAGAGCAGCAATCCCACAAGACAACTTGAAAGCGCTTTTATCATCCGAATGGCTTCCTGAGCGACCGGATGGAATTCGGTGGGTTCCAGCTCGGCCATGTGTTCGTTAAGTTTCCCAACGCAGATTGACCCATTCCTGGGCAAGCTCCATCAGACGCCTGGCGCATTCCGGGTCGGTTCGGGGTGACACCTTGTAGCGCATCTCGTTGTATGCGTAATCCCTGAGACGGATACGCGGGCGCGGGAATCCAGCATCAAGGGCTTGTGTTCCGCATTGCGCAGGGCGGGATTGTACCGGATCAGCGGCCAATATCCACTTGCAACTGCCGGATCCTGCTGTTTCAGGCCTTTTCACAGGCCATAACCTTGGGCGATTCAGGGGCTATACGCGAGAGTTGGGAAATCAGCAGCCGGGATGGAACTTGCGGGATTCGGCCTGCCGATGAATTACTCCGGCTTTTTAAGTGACTCCAGGTTGTCGAGTACTTTCTGGGCGCGCTTGATCTTCTCTTTGGCCCGTTTATCACTTGGGTCCAGGGTCAGGGCTGCGTGCCAAGCCGCTTTGGCGCCTTCTATCTCGCCATCCCGGTAGAGTCGGTCACCAGTTTCCAGCAGGATATCGACGTGACCTTTGAGTTTGGTTTCCAACTGCGAAAGCAACTTTTTAGCCTCGCTGTTTTTGGGGTCTTCTTTCAATACCAGTTTGATCAGATAACGCGCTTCAAGCAGAATATTTTGCTTCAAAAAGCTTTTTGCCTGTGCAATACGTTGCTGATTGCGTGTGGCCCAAACCATTTCACGCGCCAGACGTGCCTCCTGTTTTTGTGTCTCATTGGCAAGCTGTTCTTTCTCCTGCAACTGTGTGAGCAGCCGTAGGTCGGTGACATCATTGCGGACGGTTTGAGCAAGATTCAGACAGGTTATTGCCAGTTCCCGATCTGTTTTGGCATATCGCCAGCCACAGTCGGAGAGCGCTTTATGGCTGCGTTGCAGTCTGGTTTTTTTGTCCATTAGCCTGGAACTAAGATAGCCGTCGTCCGATTCCGAAAGGGAGAGCCTCTCCATCAGCGGGAGCTCCCGTTGCATCCCATGGACCTCTGCAATCAGTAAACGATCCTGTAACTCACGTCGCAGCGCACTCTTTTGTTGTTGCAGCTTACCGAGCGTTGCCTGCAGGGGGGTGTTGCCATTTTCTTGCAGGATGGCCGTTTCGAGCAGGGCCACGGCCTCGCCCAGGCGGCCCTCCTGTGCCAGTGTTTGGGCGCTGGCAAGTGAGTCGCTGACCGGTATTGGCTTGGGCTGCACCTCTTTTTTCAGGGGATTGAGTACACAACCGCTGATGAGTACCAGTGTCAGCAGAAGCAGCTGTTTCATCCCCTTGTTCCATTGTTGAGGATGGTGCTGATGGCATTCATCAACCAGTGGCCGAATTCGGAGGAGGGTGTGCCTGCAATGGAGGGTGTTACCGGATTTTTGCGTCCGCGTACCTGGATGGGTGCCTGTTCTGTCAGTTCAATCATCTCATCGATATGGGGCTGTATGGCAGTTGTTTCGCTCATGATAATACCATCCGCCGGCGCCAGGGAGCAGAGCCGTGAGGCGAGGTTGACAGTGTCGCCCACAACGGTGAACTCCAGACGCTCCGGGATGCCGATATTGCCCGCCAGCATGACTCCGCTGTTGATCCCGATACGAAAGTGGATCGGACTCTTTCCTGAAGAGACACGTTCACGGTTGAGCAGCTTGACCAGTGCCTGAATCAGCCAGGCGCAACGGATGGCATGTTCGCCATGCTTCGGATCTGAATCCGGTACGCCGAACAGGATCATGGCGCTGTCGCCGATGTATTTGTCGACAAATCCATGGCTGAGATGAGCCGCCTCGGCGATATAACCCAGATAGAGGTTCAGCATGGTTGCGACCTCGTCAGGTGGCAGATTCTCCGAAAGCTCTGTAAAACCAACGATGTCGCAAAAGAGCACCGAGCCATCCACCTGCTGGTTCGGCAGACGGGGCTGAGCCAGATTGGAGAGAATCTTCTTCGCCACCACCGGTGAGACGTAGCGGGAGAGGGCAGCTTCAACCTGATCTTTCTCCAGTAGTCCCAACGACATACGGTCGAAGTGGGCGTAGACCTGGCCGATCTCGTCCCTGCGTCCCGCATCGAAACTTTTGGCAAAATCGGCACCGAGTTTTTTATCTCCTGCCTGTGCAAGCAGGGTGATAGGGCGTGAAAGCCTGCGGCTCAGAGCGTATGAGAGCAGGGCGGCGATCAGGATCAGGCCCAAGGTGGCGAATGCGATGATGCGGATAGTGGCCCGTTGATGACGGTCGAGAAATTCCCGGTCGAGGGTGATGATCGCCTGACCGGCGATGGTGTTGCGGAAGCGGATTGGAGTGGTGAAGGTAATCACAGGATGGGAGATTCCGTCTTCATCGCGCCAGAACCATACTCTGGAGTTCTGTTTATCTGTATCGTCCAGCTTTTGCGGCACGACTCCCGAGTCAGCGCGCAGGCCGCGCAAACCGATGATGGCAGCACCCACGATATCGCGGCTCTGCGTCTGTCTGCTGACCAACCCCTGGAGGTTGAACAGGTCGTCAGCGAGCAGAGGTTCACTCGATGAGTGAGAGAGTTGCTCTACCAGTGCCGTGCCGAAAATCTCCACTTCCCGCATGTGGATGCGGTTCTGCTGGGTGATCAGAAACCAGCCCAGGGTGCTCATTACCAGTGAAATCAGGGTGCCGATGGCGATTGACCATTTGATGGCAATAGGCACCGGAGCATTTCTGAAAAGTCGTCGTAACGTTTTCACGGCAAATATGGGGCTACAGTGGCTGCACGAGTCCAGAAAGGTGGTTAGCGGTTATCTGTCATGGGAGGAACATAACCTGCCAAGAGTAGCCAGTATGGAGCTGAAATGTGGAAATTCAAAAACATTTTTTTGTCTGTCCGGCGACCGGTAACGCCTAAATCTTAGGTTTTAGCGAGTGATGGCTATCCAGCTATGGCCAAAATCTGTATAATTACGCGCCTTTCCCGCCCCTTCCATTGAGCCTCCTCGGTGGATCTTCTCCCTGTTCGAGGTGCTGTACCCCATGTCTTCCGATCCAACTTCTATCGTTTTCGATGACCTCGGACTGGCCACGCCTGTTTTAAGGTCGATCCAGCGGCTGGGGTATGAAACCCCGACAGCCGTGCAGGCACAGTGTATTCCGCACCTGCTGGAGGGACGGGATCTGCTGGGCCAGGCCCAGACCGGTACCGGCAAAACCGCAGCCTTTGCTCTGCCGCTGCTGAGCCGTATCGATCTGAAACAACGTGAACCCCAAGTGCTGGTATTGGCGCCGACCCGTGAGCTGGCGCTGCAGGTCTCCGAGGCGTTTCAGAGCTATGCCCGGCATCTGGAAGGTTTCCACGTTCTGCCGCTTTATGGTGGCCAGAGCATGTCGACCCAACTGCGTCAGCTCAAGCGGGGGGTACATGTCATCGTCGGTACACCGGGGCGGGTGATGGACCATCTGCGTCGCAAGACCCTCTCTCTGAAGGGCATACAGGCGTTGGTACTTGATGAGGCCGATGAGATGCTGAAGATGGGTTTCATCGACGATATCGAATGGATCTTCGATCAGGCGCCGGAGACACGCCAAGTGGCGCTCTTCTCCGCGACCATGCCGGATACGATCCGCCGCGTGGCGAGAAAGCACCTGACCGATCCGATGGAGATCAAGGTCAAGGGCAAGACTGAGATAGTGACCGCCATCGATCAGCGCCACATCGTGGTGACCCGTCACCACAAGATGGATGCCCTGACCCGGGTACTTGAAGTGGAGACGTTCGATGCGATGCTTGTCTTTGTGCGTACCAAGACTTCTACGGCGGAGGTGGCGGACAAGCTCGAGGCCCACGGCTTTGCCGCCGAAGCCTTGAACGGCGACATGAATCAGACGATGCGGGAACGCACCATCACTCGGCTGAAAAATGGTCAACTCGATATCGTGGTGGCCACCGATGTCGCGGCCCGTGGCCTGGATGTGGAACGCATCAGCCACGTGGTCAATTTTGATATCCCCAATGATCCGGAATCCTATGTTCATCGCATCGGCCGCACCGGCCGGGCAGGGCGTGAAGGCACGGCTCTGATGTTTGTGCAGCCTCGTGAACGTCATCTGTTGAAGGCCATCGAACGCAACATCCGCCAGCGTATTCCAGCGATGGAAATGCCCACCGCAGATGATCTCAGCGAACACCGCATCGACCGTTTCATGCTGATGCTGCGGGAGACCCTCGCGGAACAGGATCTCGACTACTACTATCGTCTGCTTAGCCGCTTCGAACAGGAGCAGGAGATGAGCGCGATGGATATCGCCGCCGCGCTGACCTACCTGAGCCAGCGCGAGCGCCCCTTCATCGTTGAGGAGTTACAGACTCAACAGCGCGGTCGGTCGGAGCGCCCGGTGCGCAAATCGAACCAAGGGCGGAGTGAGTCATTTCGAGGAGATCGTGGGGCTGGGGAAGACAAAAAACATAGAGAGCGCAAAGAGCGGCCCTCACGCCGGGATGACGATATTCCACGCGAAACTTATCGTATTGCGGTTGGCCACAAAGATGGTGTTTCGCCGCGGGAGATCGTTGGCGCCATTGCCAATGAGGCGGGCCTTGACGGCGCGCATATCGGTCATATCGATATCAGCGAAGATTTCAGCACGGTGGAACTGCCGGAAGGCATGCCGAAGGATATCTTCCAGCATCTGCGCCGGGTCTATGTTTGCGGGCAGAAACTGGACATTGAATTGGACCAGGGGAGTGGCGGTGGCAAAGGCAAGAAAGCCCACCGTGGAAAGGCCGGTACAGACGAGAAAAAGGCGACTGGCAAACACAAGTCCAAGCAGAAAAAGCACCAGTCACACAAGAAGGATTGATCTTCGTAGGCCTGATCAAGCGCAGCGGATCAGGCAAGAAACGGCGCAACAGCTGTGTTTGCCGGTTCCGCAAGCTTGGACCGTCCTACGTTTACCGACTACCCCATCCGGCTCTCAAGGCCGGTCTGCTGCAAAACCCTTGCGGATATCTCCTCCACCGACATGGATGTGGTGTCGAGAAAGGGGATCTTGTAGCGGTGGAACATGGTTTCCGCCTCCTCGACCTCCAATCGGCATTGGGCCAGTGATGCATAGCGCCCGTCGGGGCGGCGCTCCTGACGGATACGCTGTAACTGCTGTATATCGATGGTCAAGCCAAACAGTTTGTCGGTGTAGGGTTGTAGTGTTTTGGGAAGACGACCGTTTTCCAGGTCGTCGTCGGTAAGAGGATAGTTAGCCGCCAGAATACCGTGCTGCAGTCCAAGAAACAGGCAGGTGGGCGTCTTGCCGCTGCGTGAGACCCCCAGCAGAATGAGGTCGGCGGAAGCGTAGTTACGTACCACCGCCCCGTCGTCATTAGCGAGCGCAAAGTTTACTGCGTGGATGCGGGCGTTATAGACATGGTGATTACCCATGCCGTGGGCGCGTCCCCTTACCGGTGTGGATGCGGTGCCCAACACCTTCTCGAGCTGATGGGTGTAATCGTCAAAAAAATCGAAGATTACAGCCCCGACGCCATGCAGACAGGCGCGCAATTTTGGATCGACCAATGTACTGAACACCAGCGGATGTGTATGCGATTCTATGGTCGCCTGGTTGATCCGTTCGGAGGCGCGGCGGGCTTTATCGATACTATCGATAAAAGGCATATGGATGGTCTCGTATTCAAGTCCCTTGAACTGGCTCAACAGCGAACGGCCAATAGCCTCCGCCGTAATGCCGGTATGGTCTGAGATAAAGAAGATGGTACGCTTCATCGGGGTATTATAGCGCTATTGGTTCCCGCTCGTTGGTACGGAGTGCATTGAGGTTTTATGTTCCTGCTTCATCCACAACTCAAAGCTGACACATTCTTTGTGGCGAAGCTGCAGTTATGCGAGCTTCGTCTGATGGACGACAGTCGTTTTCCCTGGTTGATCCTGGTACCACAGCGGGCTGATATCACTGCGGTACATAGGCTTGAGGAGAGTGATCAACTGACGCTCATCAGAGAGAGCAGTGCCGTTTCGAATCTGCTCAGTGCGATGACCACGCCGGACAGGATTAATATTGGCGCTCTGGGTAACATCGTTCCACAGTTACACTGGCATGTGGTGGCCCGTTCACAGGACGATGCCTGCTGGCCGGGGCCGGTGTGGGGTTGTGGAGAACGTATCCCTTATGCGGCGTCGGAAGGGGAAGGTTTGATAAACCGGCTTCAAAATGAACTCGGTAGGATGAGGTATTAACCTCTGTAGGCTGGTTCAAGCGTAGCGGAACCGGCATTTCGCCTGATCCGCTACGCTTGATCATGCCTACAGGCATACACTCTCCTTAATGGCCTCTGCGACCGGGAGGGAAGGGGGCAAATCCATCGTCCCAGGAATCATGCCAGAAACGATTGCGAGAGCGACCGCGTGAGTGCTGGCAATCGATCACACCTTTTCTGCACAGTGTTTTGCGCCACTCATATTTCAGAAAGTGCTTTTCACTCGCTTTGGAACGCGGCTTGAAGTGTACGGTTCTGACTGGAGAGTACTCTGATTCGCCAAAACCGGTGCCAGGTGCACTTTCGCGCGTGTCTGCCCCCTGTCCCCGGCGCGAGAGGCGTTTCTCCTGTCGGCGGGGATAATTGTCATAGGCAATTTTAGGCTTTTTCTCCTTAAATACGGCAACTGCAATGACGCCCATCGCCGTGCGGTCACCCCAGGCATCAGCGTATGAATCGTCGACTTGAGTGAAGTAGAACCGGTTGACCTGTTTTTTGCTGGTACGCCAACCCTCGTACTCTGCCTGCTGATAGGGGCCAAGAACATACATGCGTTCGCGGGATTTCAGATGGGATTTTTTTCCGGAGATGATGTTTCTGCCGTCGACCGCAATAACGAGTCCGATACGTCTATCGCTGTTGTTGCTGACGCGAATACTGTATTTTTTTCCCTTTCTGGCTTCCAGGTAGGCGCGGTGTGTGTGTCCGTCGTTTTCGATCTCGTATTTGGCAAACTCCCGGCCATAATCGGAGACGATCTCAATATCGACATCATCATCCTGCCACACCGGTCTTGCTTCAGCGGCAAAGGCAAACAGCAAACCCGCTGCAGCAAGCAGTACTCCATTCAGTTTTTTCATTACTATCTCCCGTTAATTTGTCAGTCAGGGTGAGATAACTCAACCTCTGATTACAGACTACGGGGGGGTGGCTGAATGAAAGCTGAATGCAGAGCCAGACAGGCTTTAAATCTCAAGTTTCGGAACGCAAATATCGGACTTCTCTATTGCAGGGCAAATAAAGTAGAATATTCGCACTTTATGAATTACTAAGAGTCTTTGGCCTGCCACCCGAAGTATGTGGTCTGCCCCTTACAGGAGTGACACCCATGTTTTACAAGCGACCGCTCGTATACGCTATGTTCAGCCTGATGGTTACCACTGCACCGGCTGCTACCCTGGCCGAAGCTGCAGCCAGTAACCATGAATGCCGTTCCGCCCACCGTCTTGATCGACTGGAAGTGCCTGTCTGGGTTCAGGAGCGCCGTGCGGAGAGGAAGGCGATGCGTCAAAGGCTGTTCAGTGGTCCGATGGGGCGGGGTCAAACGGCTCGCATGACTCGCCCGGCAATGCCTCTCTTTGGCGCGCCGCAGGTACCCGATTGGGTAAGCGAACGTCGTGCCCGGATGCCGACGATGCCCCAGATGCCTGCATTTGAAGCGCCGCAAGTACCCGATTGGGTAGCCGAACGTCGTGCCCGGATGCCGACGATGCCCCAGATGCCTGCATTTGAAGCACCGCAGGTACCCGATTGGGTAGCCGAACGTCGTGCCCGGATGCCGACGATGCCCCAGATGCCCGCTTTTAAAGCGCCGCAGGTACCCGACTGGGTAGCCGAACGTCGTGCCCGGATGCCGACGATGCCCCAGATGCCTGCATTTGAAGCGCCTCAGGTACCCGATTGGGTGGCCGAGCATCGTGCTCAGATGCCGACATTTGAGCGCCCGGAAGTCCCGGATTGGGTCAAAGAGCATCGTGCTCAGATGCCCATGTCTAACTGGCAGACATTGCCACGAGTTGCCCCCGCACGGCCTTATAGCGGAGCGCCTGTTTACGCTGCACCGGGTTGGGGTGGTTACGGCAATGGATATGGTTACAACCACCGTGATCCCTGGAGTTGGCAGGTACCCGTTGCCCCCGTCGCACTTGCTTCGGTTGATGAGACCCCCGCTGAAGCAGAAGTAGAAGCAGAAGTAGAAGTGGCAATGGCAGAGCCAGTCGCAGTCGAAGTCGAAGCCTCGACTCCAGCGCCTGAAGCACCTGTAGTTACCGATAGTGATGCTGATGGCGTACTGGATAGCGTGGATATGTGTCTTGATTCCACAGCAGGCGCAACGGTTGATGCCTTGGGCTGCGAGAAGAATGCTGCTATCGTCCTGCGTGGGGTGAATTTCAAGACCAACTCTGATGAGTTGACAGACGACTCTGCCGAAATCCTTGATCGTGTCGCTGCCACCCTGGTTGCCAATCCAGATATTGCAGTGGAGGTATCCGGTCATACCGATAGCGATGGCGATGCTGTTTACAACAAAGATCTCTCCCGGCGTCGCGCAGAAACCGTGATGGCCTATCTGGTGATCAATGGCGTGTCAGCTGACAACCTGTCTGCCATGGGTTACGGTGAAGAAAATCCGATGGTCGGGAATGACTCGTCTGAGGGTAAAGCCCAGAATCGCCGGGTTGAACTGAGCCGTAAGTAATCCTGAAAAGGTTCGCGGCCCAGGCGCCGCGAATCATCTGCCGGGGGATTGGGGTCGTAACGAGTCGCGTCTACGGTCCCTTTTATTGGTTGATTTTTGAAAAAAACAAAATACCGATCTTGCTCAGATTGTATAGACTGAGGTTTCTGGATGAGCTGAGAAAAAATAAGCTCCTGAAGTTTCAGAAGCAGAATCCATGAATGTGGGGGTGAAAGTTGACCAGATCATCGAAGGTCACTACGAACAGGATATAACCCGGTCGCCCCTGGGGGCGGCCTCCTGTTAGGTGTCACTCAGCAGTTGGGACGATTTGGTGAAGAGCCAATTTATACTGCTTAAATTTAATAAGCCGTCAGGACAAATTTACTTAACCCCTCCATTTTTCTTTAGAAGTTCACAAATCTCGGTATTGCGGGTAGTAAGGCATCGGCTATGCACTTGGCGCAGAGGGGACCAGCCGCGATTGTCCTTGGCGTTTACATCCGCCCCTTTTGAAATGAGAAGCCTGGAAATCTCCATATTATTCTTGGAACAGGCGATAAAAAGAGGCGTCCGGCCATCCTTGTCTCTAGCCTCAATATCGGCTCCCTTTGAAATGAGAAGCTCGCCAATTTCCTTGCAACCTATCATATGCAGAGGCGTTTTATCCTGATAACCTCTGGCGTAAATGTTCGCTCCTTTAGAAATCAGGAATTCTGCAATACCCCGTTGGCTATCATCATGGCAGCCTAAGGCGGCATTGTGTAATATCGTATAGCCTCCAATCAGCATCTCAAAATCAGCTCCCCGCTCGACAAGTAACTTGAATATTTCCTCGCCATTTTTATTGCGCTTGTTGAGGGCCGCATACAAAGGTTTATAGAAAGGTTCCGGGGCCGCATTGACATTGGCACCCTGGTCAATAAGAAATCGGCATATTTCTTTGTGGCCTGCGTGTGCGGCGTAGTAGAGCGGCATGAGGTCGCGATCATCTTTCGCATTAACATTTTCGCCTTTGGCAATAAGCGATTTAACCTCATCCAGAGCCCCGTTCTTTGCCGCCTCATGGATATTGGCTGTGCTGGTCGCAGCACCTGCCGGGGATGCTTCTGGTTGGGCCGCAACTTTATGTTCCTTATGCTCGCGTTCCACGATGGTCAAGCGGTAGACACGTTCCAAGGAATGGACTTGAATCCAGGTTTCCAGGCCCTCTTTTAAAACTTTTCCGTACAAGTCTTTTTTTGTTCTCTTGAAGATTTTCGCGCCGATCTTCTTTAAAGAACTTTCATGGTTATTGAGTATCATCAAACGTCCCGGCACTTGGGCACCTTTGTTTAGACGATATTCGATATGGTAGTAGTGTCCTTCAATATTTATTTTGTTATTGGCACTATCGCGAAATGAGTGCGAATCATGTATATTCTCTTTGTAGGCAGCGATCCAGAATCCAGGCATCCTGGATATCAACGGGTGATCACTGCTTCCAACCCTGTCTTTACCCGCATATGTGATGCCAGCCATAGTCAATGCAATGAAAATACTGATGCAGACTTTAGAAAGAAATTTCATGGTAATCACCTATGCTTCAAAAAAGTAAGAAGTTGCTTTTCAGTGGTAATGATTCCCTCTTTGCCTCCGGAATGAGGGATGATTTATTGTCGCGTACGGTAGCCTGGCGTATCAACCGGCACGGAAGCTCCTGTTCAGTCAGGCCTTCATCACCGACTTTCAGGCGAAATAGATCCGGCAGCGGAAAACACTGACTGCAGAGTGCCGCAAAGAAGTGGAAGAGATATGGGCTAACTATTTTTTCTGCTCCTCCAGGTACTGTCTGAGTTTGTTGATCGGCACTGGCTCACTGAACATATATCCCTGACATATATCGCAAGCATTCTGCTGGAGAAACTCAAACTGCTCTGCTGTTTCAACACCTTCGGCAACCACTTGCAGGTTCAGTTTATGGGACATCGCGATAATGGCCGCAGTAATCTCCACATCATTGCGGTCACCCGGTATATCCTGAACAAATGAGCGATCCACTTTCAAACGGTCCACAGGAAAACGTTTCAGATAACTCAGGGATGAGTATCCGGTCCCGAAATCATCCACCGAAAGTGTCACTCCCAAGGCCTTGAGGTGCTGCAGTGTTTCAACTACCTGATCGGTATTTTCCATCAGGATACTTTCGGTAATTTCCAGATCCAACCATCGGCTTTCCACGCTTTTTTCGGTCAGAATCCCGCTAATGGTTTTCGGGAGATGTACATCCCGGAACTGGCTGGCCGCAAGGTTCACAGATACAACAATATCGCCATATCCGTCGCGATGGAGGTCAGCCGTATCCTGACAGGCCTGACGCAATACCCAATCACCTATTGAGTTGATCAGGCCTGTCTCCTCTGCAACTGTGAGAAACTCATATGGCGATAGCAGGCCACGTTTCGGATGCTGCCAGCGTATCAGAGCCTCCATTCCCACCATTTTTCGATCATGGATACGGATTAGCGGCTGGTAGAAAAGACGAAATTCACTGTTCTCCAGCGCACTGGTCAACTCCCTTTCAATTCTAACCCTTTGCTGTACCTCGTCATTCATTGCAGAGGTGTAGAACTGATAGTTTTTTCGTCCCTTCTCCTTGGCTTTATACATGGCGAGGTCAGCATATTTCATCAGCGTGCTGGCATGGATTCCATCCTCAGGACCCAACGTAATACCGATGCTGGTGGTTATTGTGACCTCTTTACCCTCCAGGTAAACCGGTGATCGCAGTGACTGTAAAATCTTTTCCGCTACTTTTCTGGCAGCGGAAGGGTTCTGTATATCCGTCAGAAGAATGGTGAACTCATCCCCCCCAAGACGTGCTACCGTATCGTTTCCCCTTACGCTCTTTGTCAACGTCCGGGCTACGCTTTTCAGCAGCAAATCCCCTGCCTCATGTCCCAAGGTATCATTCACATGTTTGAAATGGTCCAGATCGAGAAACAGAAGTGCCACTGAACTACCTTTTCTGGATGCATCCTTAATGGCCCACTCTAACCGGTCCTTGAACAGACGGCGGTTTGGCAGTTCAGTCAGGGTATCGTAGAAGGCCATGCGTTCCATCTGTTCATGGGCTGATTTCAGCTCAGTGACATCTTCACTGACTGCCACGTAATTAGTGATCTTTCCACTATCTGTGGTAATCGGTGAAATGGAGAGATGGCTCCAGTAGAGTTCTCCGGATTTCTTACGGTTGTGCAGATCGCCAACCCAGTGCCGTCCTGCCAAAATGGTATTCCAGAGATCTTTGTATCTGTTAGCCTGGGTCTCCCCCGAGCGCAATATTCTGGGCGTTTTCCCTCTAATCTCATCCAAAGAGTAACCGGTTACTTCAGTGAAGCGGGGGTTGACATACTCGATCTCTCCTTGATCAGTGGTGATCACAACTGCGCTGGCACCCTGCTCAACCGCACTCGAAAGCTTGCGCAGAGAGATCTCCATTCTTTTTCTTTCAGTAATCTCCTGATGCAGATCGTGGTATACTGTTGCCAGCCTCAGATCAATACGGCCAAGGTAACGGACAAACAACAAAAACAGGATGCCGCCCGCCACCAGAAAGAGGATAAGAAAACGCCCGAGCAGCCCCCATATCGCAATCTGCTCCTCTGTGTTATCAAGGATTATACCAATATGGCCGATATAACGACCGGCCTCGTCAAGCAGAGGGAACTTGCCTAATGAGTAGGAGCGCTCCTTGTCTCTGTAGCTGATCGCCAGTTCTTCATCTTCGATAATGTGGCCGTCAAAAAAATGTTTCTGTTTATAGGGAAAACTCAATGGGTCGCCAATTGTGACAATGTGGTTTTCCAGGAACTCCCAACCATAGTCGCTCTCGGACAGGCTTGCTTCTTGCCTCCACAATGCCCTATTGATCTCCGGTTTTTCAATGAAAGCAAAAAGATCCACATTCTGTACAGTTGCAACCTCATAGATAACATCAGATATATCGATCTCCATTTCGATAAAACCAGGAGTACTGTTTTCAATATGCCAGGGTTTGGCAATTACCAGGAGGAGTTGGCCCCGTTGGGATAGCTCCAGGCCATAACTGAGTTCGCCGGTATTGGCAGCACGGTGCACAACTCGGCCACGCTCAGAATCTCCATATCTTGAGGGCTCGTTAACACGCAAAAAATAGTTGAAATCGTCTGTGATATAATTTAGTTCGGAGACTTGGAAAAACGCCTGCATTTGCTGAAAGACGGGTCTACTGCATGCCAGCAATGCCTGTCTGTCCTGACTCCTCCAGGCATTTTGAAAGCAGCTGCTGTTGCTGATGAAAAAGAGATGGCTGGAAAGCAGCGCCGCCTCATCATCCAGTTTCCTCAGGAAAGAGGCTTCGATGGAACTCTTGAGAGAGAGGAATTTTTCTCTTGCATGCTCTTGCTCAATCCATAGAATTGAAGCGAGAAATGCACTCGTTAGAATAATGAATGTCACGGCCAGCGGTAGCAACACCGGTCGTTTGATTCTCGTCAAATCACTGTTTTTACTCATCTGTCTCAGTGATGTCCCGAATAGCTGTTATGCCAGGATACCTCTCTCATTTTACTGTTCAAAGGAATAGCCAATCTGATGCCACTCCCTTACGCACACCCATAAGTTTAGCGGCTATGCCGGTAATTTCTTTAGGCTACATGAAGAAAACTGACAAAAGTCAAAACAATGACTTGCGAAGTGCTTCCAGCCTGTCCGGTTCTGTTTCACTGAAACCGGCCGCTCTTACGCCGTCTTGTATTCATGATGCCCAGGGATGGACGAATGTCACGGGAGGTATGGATGCCAAGAGCGACCTTTTCAAGCGGGAAGGGGTGCGGATCATGTGGCGGACCGATCGGCTCAGATTGTGTAGACTGGAGTTTCTGGATGAGCTGAAAAAACAGGCTCCTGAAGTTTCTGACACAGAATCCATGAATGTATAAAGAGGACAGGGATAATGAAACAGCTCGAACTTACCCGACTGCTTGTGGCAGCGGTTGTACTGACAGTACTGGCATCGAGTGCCCAAGGCGATTGGAGAAGTATCTTCAAGCAGTTCATCGAGAGCGACACGGTTGAAACCGCTACAGAATCGGTACTGAGCAACAGTGAAGTTGCTTCCGGACTGAAAGAGGCGCTTGCCAATGGTGTCGAGACCGCGATCAATCGGTTGGGCCAGACGGATGGTTTTTTGTCTGACGAACTGGTGCGCATCGCTATGCCTGATTCTCTAAAGACGATTGAATCGATTGCCCGTAAGACAGGGCAGGGGCACTATGTCGATGAATTTATCACAACGCTGAATCGGGCTGCCGAACAGGCTGTGCCGGAGGCGTCGGCAATCCTGGGCGATTCCATTCGTGACATGAGTGTCGGAGATGCCAAATCCATTTTGAATGGATCAGACGATGCCGCAACGCAATATTTTCGCAAGAGCAGTGAAGCACAACTGGAGGAGAAATTCCGCCCGATTGTAGAACGGGCCACGAACAGTGCCGGTGTCACCTCGGCCTATAAATCCCTGTTGGGCCAGGCGGGCGGGATGCTTGGCGGCTTTTTCGACACCGACTCACTGGATCTGGATCGGTATGTCACCGACCAGGCCATGGACGGTCTGTTCAAATATATCGCCATACAGGAGAAGCAGATCCGGGAGAATCCCACCGCCAGAACCACTGATCTGCTGAAAAAAGTGTTTTCCAAATAAAATCGTTGGGATTACGGATTCATTGCCTGTAGGAGTCCCGCCTCGGCGCAAATCGGCGTTATGACGGTGTCCGACACCTCATCGCCGCGTACAGGAAAAACGGGTTTCCGCTTTGGATCAGAATCCATGCTATGTTGAACTCATGGGAAACCTCGCCCGCTATCGAAAGCACTCAGATCAAGCCGTCACGGCGGTCCAACTGGACCTGGACACCACCGGCTTCGTCTACCAAAAGTGGGGTGCCGAACAGCGCTGCAAACAGGGCGATTGGCTGGTGAACAACAATGGTGATACCTACACTATCGACAGCGCTGTATTTGCCCGCACCTACAGAAAGGTGGCGCCAGGGCGCTTCGTAAAAACCACCCCAGTGTGGGTGCGGCGGGCAGATCATGACGGCAGCATCAAAACCATAGAGGGTGAATCCCACTACCGCACCGGTGATTATCTCGTCTTTAACAATGAAGACGGCACCGATGGCTATTGCATGTCGGCGGACAGCTTTGATGTGATGTATGAGCTGGATTCTTCCGCCTGAGCCTTCTTAAAGCTTTCGTCAGATCAAAGATGTTCACCCGTTCCGGATCAAAACGATTGTTGTCATGCCAATGATCCTCTACCCATTTCCAGACATTCCTCCGGACGCGAGGCATCGGGTAACTCCAGGGTAAAATATAGAATAACCCCCCAGGAATTAAAATCTTCTGAGATATGTCACCTTTGTGTTGACGTTTGTCAAAGATTCTCTCTGTACTTTTGGTTAATACTTCCCATGATTTTAACGTAGCCAGAGGCATCAATGAGCACCATTTCTGCAACGATGACACATGACCATCGGCGTTGTGATGGGATATTTGCCGCAGCGGAAGACGAGGCGGCGAAGGGGGACTGGGAGGCTGCTGCAACTCAATTCGGGGTGTTTCACGCAGCCATGGAGCACCATTTTAAAATGGAGGAAGAGGTGCTGTTTCCCGCCTTTGAGGAGACTACCGGCATGGCCATGGGGCCGACAGAGGTGATGCGTGGCGAACATGCGCAGATGCGTGATCTGTTTCAAGAGATGGCTGAGAGTGTAAAAGCCAGGGATCAGGATCGCTATCTGGGATTGTCGGATACGCTGTTGGTGGTTATGCAGCAACACAATGCCAAAGAGGAGCAGATGCTCTATCAGATGTCGGATCAGGTACTTGGCAGCCAAGCTTCCGAGTTGCTGCAGCGGATGGAAGCCATCGACTGAAACTGCATCATGGTGATTAATCTGGATGTCAGCATGCTGGAGCCCTGTGAACCGCTGGAGCGGACACTGGAGGCGGTACAGGCGCTCGCATTGGGTGACTGCCTGCATGTCATCCATTCCCGTGAGCCGCGCATGCTTTTTCCCATGCTCGAAGGGCGCTTTGTCTGGAGGGTCGGTACTGCCCGCCTGGGACGATTTGAGATCTATATCTGGCGTGCAGATGACGCGGAAATGGCCGCAACGGTCAGGGCGCTGATGGGGAATGCGGAGGCATGCTGACTCAGGCCACTCTTTCCCTTGAGCAGGCGCCACCGTTCTCCGTTCCAATCCGTTTTTTTCTGACTGCACCCTTGTTTCTGTTCCTTGCCGGTGTAGTGCTGATGATCTATGGGGCCGATGCGCTTACGTTCCGCTGGTCACCTGTTACCCTGGCCCTCACACACCTCTTCACTCTGGGCTTTTTGGGATTGGTGATGGTTGGGGCGATGATGCAGATGCTCCCCGTACTGGCAGGGTCACCGGTTCCCGGCGTCTTTTGGGTCAGTACACTGGCTCACTTGCTTCTGACCATCGGTGTCTCCTCTCTTGTCATGGGGTTCATTCAGGATGGTTCGTTCTGGATGCCCGTTGCCATGGCCGGGCTCGCGGGAGGTTTTGCCGTCTTTGCCGGCGGGGTGGCGATAGCGCTTATGCGGGTAAAGTTGCCGAGTCCCACCGTTACGGCAATGCGCTTGGCTATTTCAGGGTTGGCGGTGACGGTTATTCTTGGCCTGTTGCTCACCGCCAGTCTGGTCTGGCCCTTGCCTCTCTGGCAACCGTTGGTGCTGACCAATGTTCATCTGAGCTGGGGTCTGTTGACCTGGCTGGGATTGCTGGTGGCTGGTGTCTCCTACCAGGTGGTGCCTATGTTTCAACTCACACCTGAGTATTCTGTGCCGATGACGCGGTATCTCCCCCGTACCCTGTTTCTGCTGGTATTGCTTTGGTCGATGCTCTATCTGGCGGGAGTTGTGGAGTGGACGCCGGGTTGGCTCGCATGGGGTATCGTCTGCGTCATCGGACTGGGCTTTACCGGCTTTGCCTGGTCGACGCTGCAGTTGCAGCGGAAACGGCGTCGCAAACTGCCGGATGTGACACTCGACTTCTGGCGTTTGGGCATGCTGATGTTGCTGGCAGTTTTTCCGGTCTGGATGATGAGGGGTATGGACGATCGATTTGTCTTATTGCTGGGCGTGGTCATGCTGGCCGGCTTTGGCCTCTCTGTCGTCAATGGAATGCTCTATAAAATAGTCCCGTTTCTGAGCTGGTTTCACCTGCAACATCGAAAAATGGTTCAGCAGGGAGGTGTAGGTCCGCGCATTCCCACCATGAAGGACTTTCTTCCTGACACATTGGCGCGGCGTCAATACCGCTTGCATCTGCTGATGTTGGTGACTTTGGGCGCAGCCGTATTTTTTCCGGAAGTGCTTTCCCGTCTCGCGGGGTCTCTTTTGTCGCTATCTGCGCTGCTGCTCTGCTACAATTTAGTGCATGCAGTCCGACGATTTCGTGCCGTGAGCATTGAGCTGGATAGGGTTGGTTGACAAACTTATCCATGGCGCGGGCTGCCTCTTAAATACCTTTGGAGCGCAGTGTGTCGTCAGAGCTGAAACAGTCGTATCTTTTTTCCCGCCTGGACGAAGAGCAGATCCAACGTGTTGAGGCGATGAGTCGCCGTATTTGGCTATCGGATGGACAGCATCTGTTCCAGGCCGGAGAAAAAGCGACGCGCTTCTACTTGGTCACGCAGGGCCAGATCAAGCTCTATCGCCTGGCCCTGAATGGCAATGAGAAGGTAATTGAGATCATCTCTCCCGGCCACACCTTTGCTGAAGCATTGATGTTTCAGGAGAGTCCCAACTTTCCGGTGAACGCGTCAACCATGGGAGAAACCGAGGTAATCTCGTTCGATAACACCGCTTTCCTCGGCATGTTGCGGGAGTCGGTGGATACCTGTTTCCGATTAATGGGGGATATGAGCCAGAGGCTCAAACGGCTGATCAAGGAGATCGACGATCTCACACTGCAAAGTGCGACCGGGCGTGTAGCGGGTTTCCTTTGGGGACGCTGGAATACAGGGAAAGCAAATGGAAACACCATCGAACTGAATGCCCCCAAAGGGGTACTGGCCTCAAGACTCTCAGTAAAGCCGGAAACCTTCTCCCGAATACTGCACAATTTTTCCGAACAAAAGCTGATACAGGTTCATGGCAGCAGTATCGAAGTGATTGATGAGGAGGGACTCTACCGGCATGCTGAGTCAGCCGGGATTTGTGGTGGCAGCCTTTCGCCGGATTTGTGATGCAGTCGCCCTGTGACCCGTTTTTTTATTGTCGCAGAATTTTACAGCTGCCAGCTTCCTGGCTCCAGATTCTATATATTGTTCCTATCTTGTTGTAGTTTGGGTAATTAATCCCACGCCTCGCCGTAATTTAACGGATTTCATCTGCTTTTTAGTCCTGATAAGGCTAAAAAAAAGAATTTAAATCCTATTAATGTGTCGGATTATTTTACATGCCGACCTGGAATTTTTTTCCTTTATTGAAAAAAGATCGAGAAATCATTGGCTTGATTTTTGTGGAATGCATCTTGCTTAGTCCTGTAGAGAGGCCAGAATCGTCTCGAATCGATTAGGTTTGGAAGAAAAATAGAGTAAAAAAACCTGGCATGCCGTTAAAGCTAGGCTGTGCAAAGCAGTTTGGAAGAGGCGTTGTGCCGCGGATATTTTTGTCCTGGTCGTCCGGCTGGGCTATCCCCCGTCTATTTTGACCTGGGGCGAGAGAAAAATCTTGCGGTTTCAAGCTCGCCGAGTGTGGGCTTGGATGGTCACGCACACGTCCTCCTACAACGGTTTATGAGATTCAGCTGATTATCGGATGGCCTGGATTTATGGCTTGTTGTGCTGAAAGTAAAGCATTCAATGGGATGAGAATAAGCGTATGAAAGGTTTTTACGGGTTCTGCAAAACCATTTTTCTTTTAACTGCGCTTAACTGCATCTATGTGCTGCCTGCCTTTGGTGAATTGAGTATGGGGCTGGTTACAGCAACCAGTGTTCAGCGCGTAAGCCGGTTTGAAGTCATCTATACCTATACGGCTGTACTGAATAACAGTGGACCTGAACCACTGAGTAATGTTACTGCAACCCTCACAAGCAACACGCCGTATCTGACAATTATCGATGGGGAGATAGTTTTTCCGGACGTCCCGGTCAGCGACGGCATAGAATCAACCGATACAATCACTATACGGTATAACAGGCGTCATACTTTTAGCAATGAGGACCATGATTGGAGCTTTAGCCAGGAAGATCCAGCCCCTTCAAATACAAAACCAACAGCCGACGCAGGGCCGGATCAAAGTGCCTTTCTCTGGAGTACTGTAACACTGGATGGTTCCGGCTCCAGTGATGTTGACGGTGATTTACTGACCTTCAACTGGTCCCTTCTGAATGTGCCCGGCGGCAGTGTCGCCGCTTTGTCCGACCCGAATGCCGTCATGCCCGACTTTGTATTGGATGCTGTCGGACTTTATGAACTGGAACTGGTTGTGAATGATGGACTGATGACTCGGTGCCGGACGGGGTTCTTATTACCACCGGCAACTCACCACCGGTAGCCACGGCGCGGGGCTGGATCAAAAGCATTCTTACCGGAACCTGTGGTTTCGCTGGATGGTTCGGGATCCAGTGATGTTGATCGGCGTCTGCTGACTTTACCTGGTCCTGCCAGGCGTGCCAGCTGGAAGTGTGTGCTGTCGGATCTCAATGCCGTCATGCCCGGTTTCATTGCCGACCTGCCGGGCAATACTCGGCTGGGTTGAGTTGTGAATGATGGCATTGTCGATTCGGCAGTGGATGTGTCACTGCCACCGT
>NZ_JAAVSH020000001.1:437462-467862 GCF_011947365.2 endosymbiont of Lamellibrachia barhami | reverse complement strand
TGTGTGTGTGCGTTCAGTTGCATTATTGCTCTGCACAATTTTTTCCGAACAAAAGAAACTGATACAGGTTCATGGCAGCAGTATCGAAGTGATTGATGAGGAGGGACTCTACCGGCATGCTGAGTCAGCCGGGATTTGTGGTGGCAGCCTTTCGCCGGATTTGTAATACAGTCGCCCTGTGACCCGTTTTTTCCTTGTCGCAGAATTTTACAGCTGCCAGCTTCCTGGCTCCAGATTCTACATATTGTTCCTATCTTGTTGTAGTTTGGGTAATTAATCCCACGCCTTGCCGTAATTTAACGGATTTCATCTGCTTTTTAGTCCTGAAAAGGCTAAAAAAAGAATTCAAATCCTATTAATGTGTCGGGTTATTTTACATGCCGACCTGGAATTTTTTTCCTTTATTGAAAAAAGATCAAGAAATCATTGACTTGATTTTTGTGGAATGCATCTTGCGTAGTCCTGTAAAGAGGCCAGAATCGTCTCGAATCGATTAGGTTTGGAAGAAAAATAGAGTAAAAAAACCTGGCATGTCGTTAAAGCTAGGCTGTGCAAAGCAGTTTGGAAGAGGCGTTGTGCCGCGGATATTTTTGTCCTGGTCGTCCGGCTAGGCTATCCCCCGTCTATTTTGACCTGGGGCGAGGGAAAAATCTTGCGGTTTCAAGCTTGCCGAGTGTGGGCTTGGATGGTCACGCACACGCACACGTCCTCCTACAACGGTTTATGAGATTCAGCTGATTATCGGATGGCCTGGATTTATGGCTTGTTGTGCTGAAAGTAAAGCATTCAATGGGATGAGATTAAGCGTATGAAAGGTTTTTACGGGTTCTGCAAAACCATTTTTCTTTTAATGGCGCTTAACTGCATCTATGTGCTGCCGGCCTTTGGTGAATTGAGCATGGGGCTGGTTACAGCAACCAGTGTTCAGCGCGTAAGCCGGTTTGAAGTCATCTATACCTATACGGCTGTACTAAATAACAGTGGACCTGAACCACTGAGTAATGTTACCGCAACCCTCACAAGCAACACGCCGTATCTGACAATTATCGATGGGGAGATAGTTTTTCCGGACGTCCCGGTCAGCGACGGCATAGAATCAACCGATACAATCACTATACGGTATAACAGGCGTCACACTTTTAGCGATGAGGACCATGATTGGAGCTTTAGTCAGGAAGATCCAGCCCCTTCAAATACAAAACCAACAGCCGACGCAGGGCCGGACCAAAGTGCTTTCCTCTGGAGCACTGTAACACTGGATGGTTCTGGCTCCAGTGATGTTGACGGTGATTTACTGACCTTCAACTGGTCCCTTCTGAATGTGCCCGGCGGCAGTGTCGCCGCTTTGTCCGACCCGAATGCCGTCATGCCCGACTTTGTATTGGATGCTGTCGGACTTTATGAACTGGAACTGGTTGTGAATGATGGGACTGATGACTCAGTGCCGGACAGGGTTCTTATTACCACCAGCAACTCACCACCGGTAGCCGACGCGGGGCTGGATCAAAGCATTCTTACCGGAACCACTGTTTCGCTGGATGGTTCGGGATCCAGTGATGTTGATGGCGATCTGCTGACTTTTACCTGGTCCCTGCCGAGCGTGCCAGCTGGAAGTGTGGCCGCTTTGTCGGATCTCAATGCCGTCATGCCCAGTTTCATTGCCGACCTGCCAGGCAGCTACTCGGCTGAGTTGATTGTGAATGATGGCATTGTCGATTCGGCAGTGGATATTGTCACTGCCACCACCGAAAATTCAGGCCCCGTGGCAGATGCGGGGCTCGATCAGACGGTCGCAGTCGGTGACTTGGTGACCCTCCAGGGTGGCGGCTCCAGCGATGCGGATGGTGATCCGTTGAGTTATCTGTGGTCGTTGATTGCCGTACCCGCGACCAGTAGTGCCAGCCTGTCGGATTCCACCGCAGTTTCTCCGGCCTTTACCCCTGATGTGCCGGGAGACTATTTGGGGCAGCTGATTGTAAATGACGGAGTGACTGACTCAGCACCGGATACGGTGAAAATCAGCACAATCAACTCTGCGCCGGTAGCTGATGCAGGACCGGATCAAACGTCGTCTGTAGGTGGTGTGGTAACGTTGGATGGCACTGGCTCCAGCGATGTGGATGGCGATGTGCTGACTTATTCCTGGGCCTTTACCAGTAAACCGGCTGGCAGCAGTGCCAGTCTGAGTGATCCTGGCGCACTCTCCCCGGCATTTGTCGTCGATCTGCCCGGTACCTATGTTATTGGATTGGTCGTCAATGACGGCACGCTCGACAGCGATTCGGATCCGGTCATTATCCAGACCGAGAACCAGGCGCCGGTGGCAGTGGCGGTGGCTGATGCCAACAGCGTGACACTGGGCACCCAGGTGAATCTGGACGGAAGCGCCTCCAGCGATCCGGATGGGGATCCCCTTGGCTATGCCTGGACATTGACGGCACCGATGGGAAGCACGGCAATTCTATCGGGCGCTACCAGCCCGACACCGAGTTTTACGCCGGATGTGGCAGGTAACTATCTGGCTACTCTGGTGGTCAGTGACGGTACACAGGCCAGTGTGGCCCAAGTGGCCATAAGTGCGACTATCCCGAACAATCCCCCCACACTTGTAGCGGTGGGCGATCGTACCATTTCAGCCAGCCAAAACTTCTCCCTGCGGTTGTTTGGAATAGACACAGATATCGGCGATACGCTGACCTATTCACTGTCGGTATCACCATCTGCAATGAGCGTAAATCCAGCTACGGGTGATCTTAACTGGACGCCGGGTGCTGGTGATCTGGGCGCGAACGTGGTGATGGCCCAGGTGAATGACAGTGCGGGTTTAAGCGATGCGAAGAGCTTTACCATCGAAGTCGTCGCGCCAGTGGTGCCGCCTCCTGCCAATGAGCCACCACAGTTGGCGCCGATTGCTGACCAGACTGTCATTGTCGGTGATGCGCTGGCAGTAACGCCCACAGCAAGTGATCCGGATGTCGGTGACACTCTGACCCTCTCTCTGCCGTTGGCAGCAGCGGGTTTGACCCTGGCGGCAGATGGAACGCTGCAATGGACACCCACGGTTGATCAGGTTGGCAGCCATGATGTGACCGTTCAGGTAACCGATGGCTCAGGGGCTATCGCGGTGCAGAGTTTTATTGTTACGGTCAAAGCGGTAAACGGACCACCGCTGGCAAGGGATGACCTCTATAGCGCAACGGTTGGTGAAACCCTGACGGTGGCAGCCGCAGGTGTACTGGGGAATGACACAGATCCGGACGGTGATGCCCTGACCGCTGTACTGGTGAACAACGCCACCACCGGTAGTCTGAACTTCAACCAGGACGGGTCGTTTGATTACCAGCCACCAACACCCATCAATAATCTGGTCGCCGTTCCGGTTGTGGGCGACCTGATGCAGTTGGCAGAACCGATTGCTTTCAATGTGAGTAGTACCGATCTGGGTACAATATGGACCCACCAGGATGAACGCCACGCATTCCGAACGATCGATGGTGATCTGAATACCTCCTGGTTCACCACGCCGGGTGATGCGGTCAATCTGGGTTCCAGCCCCTATTTTGAAGCTGTGTTTGCGGTCGATGTCAGGGTCACAGAGATCCAGATGTTCGGCAATCGCGAAACACCGGATGGTTTTGACTTTCTCTCCGGGATTTTTCAGTTATTTGACGAAAATGGTGTTGAGCTGTTTAACAGCGGCGATCTCAGCCTGCCTGCGCCTGAGCGGGATATTGTAGTACCCGTGCCATCGGTTGATCGGGTCAGGCGCATCCGTTTTACACCAACGGCAGATGAATCTGACAAGCCCGGATTTGCCGAGCTGAAAGTGATGGGTTCGGCGGTCACTCGTCTGTTCAAACACAAGACCAATATTGAATTGACCCGTTTTGCACGGTTTAAAACCTCCGCCAGCAGCATCAAAGACGAGGCTAATGCTCATACACTGTATGACGATGAGAATGCCATTGATCAAAGACATATCACAAATTGGTATAGCGAAGACGGTGATGTTGCCCCCGTGTTTGAAGTCACCTTTCCAGATCAGGGAATCACCGTTCGTGAGATCCATCTTTTCGGGGCAACCAACTTTGTCAATACCCCATTCACCCAGCGACAGTTTCTGACGGGTGAGTTCCGTCTGCTGGGTGGCTCAGGCGTGGAGCTGTGGAGCAGCGGCGTGGTTGATTTACTGGATGTAGCCACGGGTTTCATTTTACCTGTACCCGCTGTGGCTGATGTTCATACGATCCGCTTTGAAGGTGCAACCTGGAATCACGCCACGCTCGGCCCCGGGTTCAGTGAGTTGAAGATATTCGGTGATGGACTGGTCTGGCCTGTCTATCCAGGGGAGGATTGGGCCTGGACAGAGACATCCATGCCAATCGAGGGTAGCGCCTCTGCCCGCCATGTGGTCAATACACCCCTGGTCGCAGATTTGGACGGCGACGGCTTCCCTGAAATTGTCTTCAGTGCCGCAGTACCCCATGAAGGCGTCTCCCGGTTCAAGGCTCACATCGTCGTTCTGGATGGTCGTACCGGTGCAGAAAAACAGGTGCAAACGGATCTTGCGATGAGTGTAGATGGTTATGTCTCCATGGCGATAGGCGACATTGATGGCGATGGACTGCCTGAAATCGTTGCGTACGCTTACCAAGAGACCGGAAGCCCCAACCATCTTATCGCTTTTGAGCACGATCTGACCCTTAAATGGCGCAGCGATGAGATTGGAAATGTCCAGTGGGCCGGCATTACCATTGCCAATGTGGATGGTGCTGGCCTGCCTGAAATTCTGGTTGGCCACCAGGTGCTTGATGCCAACGGCGCGCTGCTTTGGTCAGGTGTTCCCATAGGGGATAATCAAAATTTTGTCATCCCGATTGCGGCTGATATCGACCTTGATGGAAAGATGGAGGTGATCGTTCGCAATCGTGTTTATGGCGCAGACGGCACCTTGCTTTGGTCAATGTCATCAACATCTTCCAGTATCTGGGCGGCGACCGGTAATTTTGATGATGATGCCTATCCTGAAATCGTTTTTACCACATTCGGTGGTGAGACGTTTCTTTACGAACACGATGGCACACTGAAATGGAAAGTGGATCACAAAGCCCGTAGCGGCCCGCCGACCGTTGCGGATTTTGACGGTGATGGGAAACCTGAGATAGGTCAGTCTGGCCAACTAACCTACTCGGTTATAGATACAGATGGCCGGTTGATATGGGATCAACCCATCGATGAAAGCAGCGGCACCGTGGGTTCAGCGGTATTCGATTTTGATGGTGATGGCAGCATGGAGGTCGTACTTCATGATCATACCTATGTCCGCGTCTTCAGGGGTGTCGATGGCGAGGAGTTACTGAAGATATTTTTAACCGGACCCACGGCTGTAGAGTACGCGGTCGTTGCAGATGTGGATGCGGACGGCCACGCAGAGCTGGTGGTTGCTAGTGGGGGCATTGGCAGCTGGGAGCAGACAAATGGTATCCGTGTTTATGGCGGACTGGATAATGACTGGGTTCGTACCCGCAAGATCTGGAATCAGCATGCTTACCATGTCACCAACATCAACAGTGATACCACCATCCCTGTGGTTGAACGCCACAACTGGTTGATACCGGGGCTGAACAACTATCGGCAGAACGCCTATCCGCCGGATGATCTCGATCGTCTTGAGTCATTCACCTACAAGGCGCGTGCCGCGGGACAGGATTCGAATCTGGCCACTGTGTCGATCGACGTGCTGACACCCAATACAGCACCGGAGATCATCTCGGCGCCGGCGCTTTCCGCCACCGTTGGTTTTGATTATCTCTCCGCAGTGGGGGCAAGTGATGCAGACAATGATCCATTGCTCTTCTCCCTGGTGGATGGTCCTGCTGGAATGAGCATCGATTCAGCCACCGGTCTGCTTCGTTGGGCACCGGTTCTGGCTGATCTGGGTGACCATGCGGTGACCGTCAAGGTGGCAGATGATAGTGACTTCTCTACGCTGTTGGCCTACTCCCTGAGTGTCAGAGAGCCGGTGGTGGCTCCCGATGTGATTGGCCAGACACAGGCTGAGGCAAGTGCCACCTACTCGGCAGCCAATCTCGAAATCGGACAGATCCGTTATGAAAACCATGCCACGATTGCTGCCGGTGCTGTCATTTCTCAGGCACTGCCCGCTGGCTCGGTCACCGAGTTTGGTGGTGCTATCGGGCTGGTCATATCACTTGGGCCTGAACCCGAGGATGTTGATGATGACAGTGATGGTTTTACCGAGAACCAGGGTGACTGTAATGATGCCAACGGGAGTATCTTTCCCGGTGCCGTCGACATTCCCGGTAACGGCATAGATGAAAATTGTGACGGCGTTGATGCCACGCGACCACCCGCAGAGATAGTCGTCACACCGGCACTGAAAACGATTCTGACGGGGCAGAGTGTGAGCCTGAGTGCGACGGGTCTCTATGGGGACGGTAGTAACCGAAACCTCACCGGTGTCGTGGTCTGGTCTGCAGGTCCTGTATTCAGTTCGGCTACAGCCGGGTCGTTTGTCGTTGATGCCAACCTTGGTGGCGTGACGGGTTCTGCCAATATCATTGTGGTGGAGAGACTTGTCGGCGATGCGGTTCCTCCGGTTGCAAGCCTTGTCACACCTGGGAATAACTCAACCGTCACTGAACCTGTGGATGTGCTGGGTAGTGCGAGTGATGCCAACTTCCTGAAATACGAACTCGCCTACGCCCTGGCCGGTGATACGAATTTCACCCTGCTCACCTCCAGCGACACTGCGGTCATCAATGGTGTGCTGGGCCAGTTCGATCCAACGATATTGATCAATGATCTCTATACCCTGCGTCTGACGGTGTTTGATCGGGGTGGAAATATCACCGTTGATGAATCGACGGTTCAGGTCGATGAGAACCTCAAGGTGGGTAACTTCAGTCTGAGCTTCACAGATCTGCATATCCCCATGTCGGGTATACCGATCAAGGTGGTTCGTAACTACGATAGCCGTGATAAACGCAAGGGCGATTTTGGTATCGGCTGGCGACTCGATGTACAGACACTGCATCTGCGCAGCAACCGGGTATTGGGCTCGGCATGGCAGGTTGTCAGATCCGGCTTTACCTACGCATTGTTGCCCACGGATGACCACAAGGTGAGTCTGGTGCTCGCCAATGGAAAGGTTGAAGAGTTTGATCTGCTGGTCAATCCCATTGTCTCTCCCTTGGTTCCTTTCCCACCTTCAGCCAACCGGGCAAGTTACATCGCCCGGCCAGGAACCCTCGGCCGTCTGGAGAGCCTGGATAACAACAACCTGACCATCCTCGATGGTCAACCTGGAGAGGTTGGGCTGCGGGATGACCTGACCAACAAGCTCTATGATCCAGACCTGTTCCGTTACACCTCGGCGGACGGCACGCAGATCATCATCAGCAAGTCGGATGGTGTACAGAGTATCAAGGATGCAAACGGTAATACCCTGACCTTTACCCCAAATGGCATCACCCACTCATCGGGTAAGAGCATCACTTTTGTACGGGATGACCTTGGCCGCATCGCACAGATCACCGATCCGAATGGCAACAGCCAGACCTATACCTATAACGTCAATGGTGATCTGACCCACCACACGGATACGGAAGCGAGTACGACAAGATACGCCTATGATGCCAATCATGGTCTGACTGACCTGTTCGATCCTCTGGATCGACCACTGCTGCGTAATGAATATGGTCCTGACGGCCGACTGATAAGTACCACCAACCCAGAGGGTAGGGTGATCACCCTGACCCACAATGTGGGTGCGCGGCAGGAGATAGTCACTGACTTCGATGGCAGCATGACTGTGATGGAATACGATGCCAGTGGCGATGTGCTGTCGGTGACCGATCCTCTCGGCAATGTGACCAGCCACACCTATGATGGGTCGGGTAATCCCCTTGCTACCACCAACGGTGAAGGTGAGACCACCACGCGAACCTATGATGCGCGTAGCAATAAGCTCACTGAAACTGACCCCCTTGGCAACACCACGACCTTTACCTATGACAGTGCCGATCGGGTGACCCGTAAAACCGATGCCCGTGGAAATAGCACAGACTTTAGCTACGATGCACGAGGCAATCTGTTAAGCCGTCGTAATGCACTGGGTGTGCTTGAGGTAAGCAACAGCTACGATACAAGGGGCAACCTGCTGGTGCAGACGGATGCCCTCGGTAATACCACCCGGTATGAATATGATGCCGTCGATAATCAGATAGCCAGAACGGATGCGCTGGGCAATCGCACGACTTATACCTATGATGCCAATGGTAACCAGTTGACGGAGACAGATCGTCTCGGCACGACAACTACTCAGCTGCTCGATGGTCGTGGACTGGCCATTCGCAGCACCGATCCTCTGGGCAATACGACGGAATTTCAATACACCGTCACAGGTCTGTTGCAGGCGATCACTGATCCCGCAGGCAACACAACCCATCAGGTACTCAGCGCTGAGGGCAGGGAACTCTCATCCACGGATGCCCTCGGCAACCTGACGGAAAACAGCTATGACATCAAAGGTAACCTGACTCGCACTACCGATCCTTTGGGTCGCATCAGAACCCTGCAGTACGATGATCTGGATCGCCAGATTGGGGTGACTGAAGCGGATGGCAATGCCAGTGAACTGATGTATGACAATGCTGGTCGCATCGTCGAGCAGATCGATACACGGGGTAACAGCACGCGATTTGTCTACGATGTTGCCGGCCGAATTATCAAGATGATTGATGCGCTGTTGCAGGAGACCCGGTTTGAATATGACAGTGTGGGTAATCGAACTGGAATGATCGATGCCAAAGGCCAGCTTTTCAGTTTTACCTATGATGCACTCGACCGTCGGGTGCAGGTAAACTTCCCGGATGGTAGCTTCGAAACCACCGCCTATGATGCTGCAGATCGCGTCATCCGTGAGACAGACGCCCTGGGTCGTTCGACTCGGAACCAGTACGATGCCAACGGCAATTTGACCCAGGTTACTGATGTCCTGGGGAATCTGACCACCTATCTCTACGATCAGGAAGACAACCTGCTGACCCAGACAGATGCACGGGGCAATACGACCCGGTTCGCCTATGATGATATTGGCAGACAGACCTCCAGGATCTACCCGGATGGCACCGTTGAGACAATGCAGTACGACTCGGTCGGCAATGTATCAACGACTACCGATCCCAATGGTGACATAACGGCACAGAGTTTTGATGCCAAGGGACAACTCATCGCAAAGACTTTTCCGGATGCGACTGGGGAATCATATTCCTATACAGCAACAGGCGAGCTTGCCGCGGCTGATAATGTCCAGGGCACGACAACCTATAGCTACGATGTGAATGATCGTCTGGTTCGACTGGGCAATCCCGATGGCAGCTCAATCGAGTATGGCTATGATGCCGAGGGTAATCGGACCAGTGTTGCCACCCGCTTCATGCCGATCGCTCTGCCGCGCGCACCACAACCTACACCTACGATGCGCTGAATCGTATCGCAACGGTGGTTGACCCAGATAGCAACATCTCCACCTATGCCTATGATGCCATAGGTAATCTGGCCAGCATCGATTACCCCAATGGTGTTGTCACGACCTATACCTATGACAGTCAGAGCCGACTCTCTCTGCAGGTGCATAGCAAGGCGGGTGTTGAACTGGAACGCTTCCACTACGAGGTCAATGCAATCGGTGACAGAACCCGCGTGACACAGACTGACGGTTCGTCTGTTGAGTATGAGTATGATGATCTGAGGCGTCTCACGCGCGAGATCCACAGGAATATTTTCAACACTCTGATCTTTGACCGCAACTACATCTATGATGAGGTCGGAAACCGAACCAGTACCATCGATCTGGGCGGCACCACCATCGTTTATCTGTATGACAGCGCAGATAAACTGCTTTCAGCAGGCAGCACAAGTTACGCCTATGATTCCAATGGCAACCGGCGCTCACGGGTCGATGGCGGCGGGCTGACGACCTATGACTTTGACTTTGAAAACAAGCTGACCTCAGTAAACGCATCCAGTGGTGCTGTGACCTATGGCTACGATGCCCAGGGTAATCGTAACCAACGGACTGAATCGGCGGCGACCACTCACTTCCTGATTGATCCAATCAACCCGACGGGTGTGTCGCAGGTGCTGGGTGACTACGACAGCGCGGCAAACCCGATAGCTGAATATTTTTACGGTAACCAAATGTTGGCACAGAGTCGCAGTGGCGTGACGCACTACCTGCACAGGGATGGCAGGCAGAATGTACGTCTGCTGACGGACAGTGCCGGTAATCTTACCGATACTTACCAGTACCAGGCGTTTGGCCAAGAGTTGAGTCAGTTCGGTTCAACCACCAATCCCTATCGCTATTCCGGTGAACGTGTCGACCCCACCACCGGTTTGGTGCATATGCGGGCGCGTGACTATGATCCTGCGACGGGACGTTTTGTTGGCCGGGATCCGTTTGAAGGTGTGTTACGTGATCCTGTCTCCCTGCACCGTTACCTCTATGCCAATGCAAATCCGGTATTCTTCTCTGATCCTACCGGGCGTTTCTCTGCGGTGGAGCTCTCTGTCTCAGTCAGCATTGGCGAGATTCTGTTTAACTTGGGGCCAGCAGTGATCAAAGGTACTTTTACCGCAGCGATCATTCAAAAATTCTTTGGCATCGGCTTCCATCTTCGCCAGGCAGGTTATGAGTTAATGCTGGGTCAATACAAAGGGCCGCACAAGTTCGAAGTGGGAACCTCCGGGTATCATGTTTTTCTCACCGGAAATGCATTTATCAAGATGGGTGCCATAGCGATCGATTTCGTTGACACTCTCACCGATGCTTTATTCTCTATCAAAGCTGCAAGCTCATCACTGGTTGGAGTGGTTGGTGCCGTAGGCGCTGGAGCAGGGGCGGTCAGTGTGGCAGGCAATGGGGCACAGCTAGGGGTTGACCTCTATGCCTTGACACAGAAGATTAATTCGGTCTCAGGATCAGTCAAAAATATGCATGCAGCAGCAACCGGGAAAAGCGCAGGAAAGGATCCCAATACCACTAAAGCCGCCGCGCAGCTGGACACGGAGCGTACGAAGGCTGTTTCATTTGGGCTGTTAAACTTCGTGGTGGGTGCCTTTAGTAAAAGGTAAATAACAGGGGCAGAAAAAATTGGGAGTGGGGATCGCTTTCAACATGGAGCCAGGTAAAGAGGGCCGGCGGTAGAGGGACATATTTATTTAGCACTCAACCGCAAGGCGGTTCACGAAGCGGCAAAAGAGCATCGGCCTGAACGCTGGAGTGGTGGCATCAAAAATTGGTCGTCGCATAATGCTTTCGGATGGACAGCATCCCATGCCTACCCGCCTAACCTGGGTCATCCTTGCGGAAGAGGATCTCCAGACGCAGGAACAGGGCTGTATTGATGTCACGACCGCCACCGTTGTCATCCAGGGGCCAATAGACTTCCGGGATCACTTCGTAGAAGAGCCAGGGGCGGTAGAAGTTGCGCCGATAACGTGCACGGACCCGATAGGTGTTGGCCTGAAAATCGGGTTGGGTCTGCCCGAACACGCCGGCGTCGAAGGCGATGGCCCGGTGGGAAGAGTCCCGGTAGAAATAGGTGAATTCGCTGCTCCACTCCACACCGTTGCTGATCTCGGAGAGAATCCCGTAGTTGCTCCAGCGCAGCATATCCCCACCGGGCAGGGCGCGCTCTATATCACCGCGCAGATCGGCGCCAAAGCCGTCCAGGGAGTCCCAAAAGCCGGTGCCGGCCAGTCGGGTCAACCAATCTTCATCGTAACGCCAAGCCTCACGGTAACGCGTCCGGAGTTTGGTGGCCAGGGGGTTGAGCCGGAACCCGGCGGAAAAGGACAACTTTTTCATCGCCTGATCCAGCACATCGAAGCGCAGGCTGGCACCGCTGGCATTGGTGGCTCCGGTAGCTGTGGCGCTGGGCAGCGGCACCTCTGAATCGGTCAGGCGACCCTCTTCGGTTCCTCCCTCGATCACCAGCCGGGCCTTGCGTTGCAGTCGCGGCAGTTTCACCTGCAGGCGGAACTTCGGGTCGTAGGTCATTTCATTGCGCGATTCGAAGCGCAGATCTTGAATCAGACGCAGATGGACCACCGCATCGGTCTCCTCCGCATCCCGCTCATCCCCGAAGAAACGGTCGAACCAGTTGGCGCCTGCGTCCAGGGTCTCGCCGACCCCATGCACCGAGTAGTCTAACCAGTTTTCTTCCGCTTCGGTCTCTGCTTCGGCGGGGCCGACAGCGAGCGCCAAACCCAGGGAAATCATGATTCCCATCACCCCAGCCGACGGTCTGTCTCCTACTCTCATTCACTGCGCCTTATCTATCCTGCCCTATAATGACCTTGGGCCTGTCAAAGTGATGACTGCTCGTTCCCACCCGCAAGCTGTCGCGCAACACCCATTCTTCGTGATCCAGCAATTGCAATACCCGTTCTAGTGCGATGCGTCGATCCGCCTTCCGCATCCACTCGCAGCTGGACACTTGGGAAAAATGCATGGACGGATCCACCTCGACAGGGGTGGCGGCCTGATTATACCGGATCCCCACGGACCAGGTCCGTATTTGCCGCAACAATGCTTCCGACGGCAGCTTTGTGGGATTCACCACAAGGCGAAAATCCCTATACCTCGTAATATAAACTGAAAGGGGCAGCGTTGATTGCTGCCCCGGTTAACTACATTTGGCTACATCCACATCACTCATTCAGGTAGTATCCCAGGAGACCCCCCAAGACGAATGCTCCAAGCGCATCGTCGTAATAGTAGTGGTGCCTTGGATAGCGGTATGCCGGATATCCCCAATGGTGACGATTGCTTTTCCAATGCCGGTGGTGCTGGGAATGACGGCGCTCCTTATGGCGCCAGCGTTCATGCTTGCGTGATTGCTCGGCACGATAGCTGTAGTCGCCGACCTTGATCATGCCTGCTTCATCATAGGGTTCTGCTACCGCAGCCAGCGGGACTCCAAGGGAGACCAGAATCAATGTGGATGCGGAGAGTGCGGTGATCAGGCTCTTGTTGCGCATTTTGAACCTCCAGGAGAGCGGTTGAATTCCTCTCTTACTGGTAACGATAACAAGGGAATACTGAACGAGAGCTTAATAGTGCATAAAAAAGCCTACAGTTACGCGGGCTTAGGCTCTTTATTGGATTGCTTTGGATCTTGAAATGGTGGGTATGGCGGATTCAAAAAGTAGTTATAAGTTGTTGAATATAGATTAATAATCCATCGCTTTGTATTACATGTACCCCCAAATTAATTTTTCTCGTCACTATTAGTTCATAGCGTGAGCAGTCAGGACACATCATTTCAGCCTCAGATTGTCCAGTGTAGTATATTCGCCGTTGCCGGGGAAAGCTCAAGACACTCATAGCCATCACATTTTGATTCGGTATGGTGCGGCTCAACCAATAATAAGAAAGAGGGAATAGTTTCACCCATGTTCGAACAGACCTTCAAGAATATCGACGATGTACTCTGGAAAGAGGCGGGCTGCACCACGGAGCTGGACTACACTGAGCAGACCTCCTGGATGCTGTTCCTGAAATATCTGGATGATCTGGAGCAGGAGCGGGCGATGCAGGCCGAACTGCTCGGCAAGCCCTACAGCTTCATCATTGATGACAACTACCGCTGGTCGGCCTGGGCCGCGCCGAAAACCCCAAACGGTGATTTTGACCACGATGCCGCCCTCACCGGCGACGACCTGATCGACTACGTCAACCGCAAACTCTACCCCTATCTGCACGGCTTCAAACAGCGCGCCTCAAGCCCCGACACCATCGAGTACAAGATCGGTGAGGTGTTTGGTGAGATCAAGAACAGGTTCAGCAGTGGCTACAGCCTGCGCGATGCGCTGGAGTTGATCGACGGTCTGCGTTTCCGCTCCCAGCAGGAGAAGCATGAGCTGTCTCACCTCTATGAAGCGAAGATCAAGAACATGGGCAACGCCGGACGCAACGGCGGCGAATACTACACCCCGCGCCCACTGATCCGCGCCATGGTCCAAGTGACCAAGCCCAAACTCGGCGAAAGCATCTACGACGGTGCTGTCGGCTCGGCGGGCTTTCTTTGCGAGGCCCACGACTACCTGCGGCAGAAAAAACTCACCACCAGCCAGCTCAAAACCCTGCAAACCCGCACCTTCTACGGCAAGGAGAAGAAATCCCTCGCCTACGTCATCGCGATCATGAACATGATCCTGCACGGTATCGAGACCCCCAACATCGTCCACACCAACTCCTTGAGCGAGAATCTGGCCGATATTCAGCAGAAGGATCGCTTCGATATCGTGCTTGCCAATCCGCCCTTCGGCGGTAAGGAGCGCAAGGAGGTGCAGCAGAACTTCCCCATCAAGACCGGCGAGACGGCGTTTCTCTTCCTGCAGCACTTCATCAAATACCTCAAGGCCGGTGGCCGGGGCGCGGTGGTGATCAAAAACACCTTCCTCTCCAACTCCGACAACGCCGCCCGCGCCCTGCGCCGGGAGCTGCTGGAGAGCTGCAACCTGCACACCATTCTTGACTGTCCCCAGGGCACGTTTCAGGGCGCGGGGGTAAAAACCGTGGTGCTCTTCTTCGAGAAGGGCGTGCCGACGCGAAACATCTGGTACTACCAGCTCGATCCCGGCAGAAACCTGGGCAAGACCAACCCCCTCAACGACGATGACTTGAAAGAGTTTGTTGAACTTCAGGCCAGTTTTGCCGAGTCTGATAAATCCTGGAGTGTGGCAATCGGCGATTTGGATACCGACAGCGTGGATCTCTCGGTGAAGAATCCCAACAAGGCCGAGGAAGCGCCGTTGCGGGAACCGGAGGTGATCATTGCCGAGATCGCCGCACTGGATGTGGAGAGTGCGAGGATTCTGGAAGGGATTCGGGGGTTGTTGTGAGGGAAGGGTGGAAAGAGGTTCTATTGGGTGAAGTCTGCGAACTAATCAAACGTGGTGTCGCCCCAAAATATACCGATACTGATGGCATCTGCGTCATCAATCAGACAAGCGAGTCTTCGACCTCGTGAAAGATTTTGGGACATCCCAGTCCCCAAAATCGACTCGGCCTTCGACAACCTATTAGTGCCCCGGTCGTCCCGGTCACTGACACTACGCGACAACCTCGCAAGCTCGTTGCCGCTCCGTAGTCAGCTCCCGAGATGACTTGACGCCGTGTTCGGATGCCTACTTTGCTTCCCCTCTGGCGCGCTACGCGCACGACGGGTAAGCAGTGCGGCCTCACGGCTACCGGGGACTACCAGCCTTCGCTTCGCTCTCCATGGCTGGCAGCGAATGTATCCGTAACCATAGGATTAGCCTTGACCAGTCGCGACGCCATGACATTTTAACTAAAGCTATAAATCCAGAGCGTTATATACGATTTGGAGATGTTCTTGTTAACTCGACAGGTACAGGAACACTGGGCCGTGTCGCACAAGTTCGAGCAGAGCCCAGTGAACCTACTACTGTTGATACGCACGTAACGATTGTTCGCCCAATCGATGGTATGTTCTACCCTGAATACTTTGGCTACATGTTGGTTAAGATTGAAGATGAAATCATCTCTAGTGGTGAAGGTGCCAGCGGCCAAACTGAATTGCCGAGATCAAAACTAACTAATTCGTTTGTCGTTTCGTTCCCGGAGTCACTCGAAGAACAAAAACGCATCGTCGCTATTCTCGATCAAGCCTTCGAGGGGATCGCGGCGGCCACCGCCAATGCCGAAAAGAACCTCGCCAATGCCCGTGAGTTGTTTGAGAGTTATTTGAGCTGTGTGTTTAACTGCGACAGTGATAATTGGACTCAAGAAAATCTCGGACATATATGTGAAAATTTGGACAGCAAGCGTGTGCCAATAACCAAATCAAAGCGGATTCATGGCGATATTCCATACTACGGTGCATCTGGTGTGGTTGATCACGTCGCGGATTGTCTTTTCGATGAGGACTTACTTCTTGTCTCTGAGGATGGTGCGAATTTGCTGGCGAGAACATACCCAATCGCGTTTTCTATTAGTGGCAAAGCCTGGGTTAATAATCATGCGCATGTTCTCAGGTTCAACGATGCCAGTTCACAAAAATTTGTTGAATACTATTTGAACTCCATTTCTCTGAAATCTTATGTTTCTGGCATGGCACAACCAAAATTGAATCAAAGGTCCTTGAACTCGATCAAGGTTCCTTTTCCTTCCTTGACTGAGCAAGTTAGATTTGTTGATGCGCTGGATAAAATGTCTGATCAGTCGAAGCAACTAGAGGCTATTTTTACACAAAAACTCACCGCCCTAACCGAACTCAAACAATCCCTCCTGCAAAAAGCCTTCTCCGGCGAATTGACCCCTGACTTTCTGACTCCGACCCCTGACTTTCAGCAAAGAAAAATCTCCAGGCTGCTGTTAATATAGTTTTTATGGACAAGATTCAGGCAATTAACCCGCAACGGATTCTCTGGTGCTGTGAAGAGCAGGGACTCTCTTTGGAGCAGTTATCCAGAGAGGTGGGTATTGCACTGGCAACCCTTGAAAGCGCAATGCAGGGAGAGGATGTTCTCAGTATCAATCAACTGCGCAAGATAGCCTCTCAGTTTAACCGGGGGATGCTGTTCTTTCTAGAGCACGGCCCTGTCAATGAGGCGAAAGTCCACTCTGCCCAGTTCCGCACCATCACTAACCAAAAGCCTGAACTCTCTCCGAAACTTACGGCGTTTGTGGAGCGTATAGAGAGGCAGCGCCAGGTCTATATCAGCCTGCTGGAAGACCTTGGCGAAGAAGTGGAAACAGCGTGGTATCCCATAGACTTCAAACTTGATCCCCGCAACGTAAAACAGGCCGCTTATGCCGTTAGGCGCTGGCTGGGTCTGGTTGATGGGATGGAACTTAGTGAACTGAGACGCGCCGTTGAGTCCAAGGGTATCCTGGTCTTTATCAGTAATGGTTACAAAGGTCAGTGGCAGATCGCCAAAGAAAACCCAATTCGTGGTTTCTCTCTCTATTACCCCAGCTTTCCGACCATAACGATTAAAAAGCAAAAAACAGAAGGACCACAGGCATTTACCATGATGCATGAGTTGGCTCATCTCTTGTTACACAAGGATAGTTTTATCGACGATGAGGACGATTTTTTCAGCTATCAGGGGAAGGAGAAGGCTGCCAATGAATTTGCCGGTAATGTTCTGGTTCCAGATGAGCAACTCGGACAGCTGGATCTGAACAATTTCCCCGGTAAGGATGTTGTAGCTTACGACAGCTACCTGCAAAGCTACTGTCGGCGCTGGTGCGTCAGTACCGAGGTGATCCTGAGGCGTATGCTCAACGAAGGCCTGTTGCTACGGGAAAGCTACCAGGCATATCGCCAATGGAAGCAGTCTCTGCCACCTCCAAAAGAGACAGGCGGAGGCAGTCGTTATCGTTACAAGGAGCCCATAAGAATATTTGGTGAACCCTTTGTGCATACCGTGCTCAATGCTCTGCATGGAAAGCAGATCACGCTGGCGCGGGCCAGTACCTATCTTGATAACCTGAAAATAAAAGATTTGCGTCGATTGGAAGAAACGCATGTACACATTTGATGCCTCTTCCGTTCTGCATGCCTGGGATAATTATCCTATCGAAAATTTTCCGCCATTATGGGATTGGCTGGAGGAGCAGATTATAGCCAGCCAGTTTACTATCCCCCAGGTTGCTTATGAGGAGGTAGCCAGAAAATCACCCGAATGTGGCAAATGGCTGAAGGAGAAAGGCATCAAGATCCTGCCCTTAAGCAATCAGTCATTACAGCAAGCCATGGCAATCAAGCATCTGCTTGGGATAGATGAGGATAATTATCATCCCAAGGGAGTTGGGGAGAATGATCTTCTTATCATTGCGATCGCAAAGATATCAGGCCTTCAATTGGTCTCAGATGAAGGCAGGCAGTTCGGGCTACCTAAAGTGATGTCAAAATGTAAGATTCCAGCCGTATGTGCTTTGCCTGACGTCGATGTTCCCTGTATCCAGTTTATTGAGTTGATCAAGCAGAGTGGAGCGATTTTCTCCAGGTGATGGAAAAATGAACGAAGCCGAAACCCGCGCCGAACTGATCGACCCCGCCCTCAAAGCGGCGGGCTGGGGTGTGGTGGAAGGCAGCCGGGTTCGCCGGGAGATGATAACCCTGGGACGTCTGCAAGGTGGCGGTAACAAGCGGGCGAAGCAGGATATCGCCGACTATGTGCTGTTCCACAAGGGGCAGAAGCTGGCAGTCATCGAGGCCAAACGGCTGGATCTGCCCGATACCGAAGGAGTGGCCCAGGCCAAACGCTACGCAGGGCGTCTGCAGGCCCGCTTTGCCTACTCCACCAATGGTCTTGGTATCTACCGCATCGATATGCAGGGCGGGGCTGAGGGGTACGTTGAGAACTATCCCACGCCGGATGAGCTGTGGGCCGAAACCTTTGCAGAAGAGAATAGCTGGCGCAATCGCTTCGGCGAGGTGCCGTTTGAGGACAAGGGTGGATTCTGGCAGGCGCGTTTTTACCAGCACAACGCCATCAATCAGACCCTGGAGGCCATCGTCGGGGGACGGGATCGCATACTGCTTACGCTGGCGACCGGCACCGGCAAGACGGCGATTGCCTTCCAGATCGCCTGGAAGCTGTTCCACAGTCGCTGGAACCTGACCGGCGAGCCGATTCGTCGACCGCGCATCCTCTTTCTGGCGGATCGCAATATTCTGGCAGATCAGGCCTACAACAGTTTTTCTGCATTTCCCGATGATGCGCTGGTGCGCATCGATCCCGAGATCATCCGCAAGAAGGGCCGGGTACCGAAGAACGGTAGTCTCTTCTTCACTATCTTTCAGACCTTCATGACGGGACAGGATGCCGAGGGCAATGCGAAGCCTGCCTTTGGCGAGTATCCGGCGAATTTCTTCGATTTCATCGTCATCGATGAGTGTCATCGTGGCGGCGCTAATGACGAGAGCAACTGGCGCGGGATTCTGGACTATTTTTCATCGGCTGTGCAGCTCGGTCTGACGGCGACCCCCAGACGTGAGGGCAATGCGGACACCTATCGCTATTTCGGTGAGCCGGTCTATATCTACTCGCTGAAGGAGGGCATCAACGATGGCTTTCTGACCCCGTTCAAGGTGCAGCAGATTGCCACCACGCTGGACGACTATGTCTATACCTCCGACGACGAGATCATCGAGGGGGAGATCGAGCAGGGGCGGCGCTACAGCGAGGACGATTTCAACCGGGTCATCGAGATCGAGGCGCGTGAGAAGTTCCGCGTCGGGCTGTTCATGCGGATGATCGAGCAGCGCCAGAAGACGCTGGTCTTCTGCGCCACCCAGGGTCATGCGCTGGCGGTGCGCAATCTGATCAATCAGGCCAAGCAGAGCAAAGATCCGAACTATTGTGTGCGGGTAACGGCGAACGATGGTACTGAAGGTGAGCGTTTCCTGCGTATCTTCCAGGACAATGAAAAGACCATCCCGACGATTCTGACCACCTCGCAGAAGTTATCCACCGGCGTTGATGCGCGGAACATCCGCAACATCGTACTGATGCGGCCGGTCAACTCCATGATTGAGTTCAAGCAGATCATCGGACGGGGCACTCGCCTGTTCGACGGCAAAGACTACTTCACGATTTATGACTTCGTGAAGGCTTATGAACATTTCAATGATGATGAGTGGGATGGGGAGCCGTTACCGCCAGAGCCGTGTGGTACTTGTGGGAAGATTCCCTGTGAGTGTCCGGTTGGAACACCCGATCCCTGTTCTGTCTGTGGCGAGCGGCCCTGTGTCTGTATTCCTGTCCCGCCTGAACCCTGCGAGGTATGTGGGAAGTATCCCTGTGTCTGTGGGAAAAAGCGCAAAATCAAGGTGAAGCTGGCAGACGGCAAGTACCGCACTATCAAACACATGACCGCGACCACATTCTGGAGCCCTGACGGAAAGCCTATGTCGGCAGCGCAGTTTATTGAACGCCTGTTCGGTGACCTGCCGGAACTGTTCAAGGATGAGGATGAGTTGCGATCTCTCTGGGGCAGGCCTGATACCCGTAAAGCGCTGCTGGAGGGACTGGAAGAGAGAGGATACGGCATTGAGCAGTTGGCAGAGATCGGCAGGTTGGTAGAAGCCGAAAAGAGCGATCTGTTCGATGTGTTGGCCTATATCGCCTTTGCCTTACCCCCGGTGACCCGCTTTGACAGGGTCTCCGCGCACCATGAACTGATCTACTCCAAATACGATTATGCGCAACAGGGATTTCTCAGCTTTGTACTGGATCACTATATCAAGCAGGGCGTGGGGGAGCTTGCCCAGGAAAAACTGCCCGGGTTGGTCGAGCTGAAATTCCATGGTGTCAATGATGTCCCCGCGTCATTGGGCAACATGACCGAAATCAGGGAGTTGTTTGTCGGCTTCCAGAAATATCTCTATTCGCCAAATGCGTATAAGGGTGTGGACTGATACTGCAAATCGATCGAAGAGGGCGGGGTATTTTATGCCGGCGGCAAGAAAAAAGGCCGGCCCGTGAGGGGCTGGCCTTTTGGTTTGGTGGAGGCGGGCGGATTCGAACCGCCGTCCGCGAGTCCTCTGCCGTAGGTTCTACATGCTTAGTCCGGTCTATTATTTTTAGCTGGCTGCCACCCGACGGACAGGGTGTGCAGATAGCGATTTCGGTAGAGTTTTAACGAATCCGCCCCGAACAAGCTTCATCGCGATCCTATGAGATATGACGCCTGATTGATCCGAAGACCCTGGACGCATAAGCACGGCTCCAGTCAGACGGCACCCTACTGGGGTTTAAGCAGCGAGTGCGTAGTTGTCGTCGTTGGCAACTATAAGTTTGCAGCTGGTTTTACGAGGTTATCTGCCCCTCGACATGCACCTAAGGTTTTGTAACCCCCGTCGAAGCCTACGTCGCCCCCAAGGAGAAACTTTTCTCAAGTCTCAAGAGTAGACAGTATAAAGGAGCGGGAAGTTCCGCGCCATGCCGGAGTGAGACTGGATTAGCCTCGCTTGAAGATTCGTTCTTTCTCCCGCTTCCAGTCACGGTCTTTGTCGCTGCTGCGTTTGTCGTGCTGCTTTTTACCTTTGGCCAGACCGATCTCCAGTTTGGCGAAGCCTTTTTTCCAGTAGAGCGCGGTGGGAACCAGGGTGTAGCCTTTTCGCTCCACCAGGCCGATGAGTTTGCTCAGTTCTCGGCGGTGCAGCAGCAGTTTTCGGCTGCGGGTCGGATCGGTCGTGACATGGGTGGAGGCGGTTTTGAGGGGGGTGATATGGGCGCCAAAGAGGTAGGCCTCGCCATTCTGAATGATGACGTAGCTCTCCTTGATATGCACACGTTTTTCGCGCAGGCTCTTGACCTCCCATCCCTGCAGGGCGATGCCCGCCTCGTAACGCTCTTCGATAAAAAAGTCGTGCGTCGCCTTCTTGTTGAGGGCGATGGTCGAGCCGCCGGTGGATTTCGCTGATTTTGAATTTTTTGCCATCGGCGCATTCTATGCGAGTGGGCATCCATCGGCCAGCCCTGCCTTGTTATAGGGGCTGATTTCACGGAGAATAAATCGCTTTCGATCGAGCGCTTCAGGGGAAACAGTTTCCGCCATGACAGAACGGACATCCATCCACGGCCAGTGGTCATCCAGATTGGTCTTTATCCTGGCTGCCACGGGTTCAGCGGTGGGACTGGGTAATATTTGGAAATTTCCCTACATCACCGGAGAGAACGGCGGTGGTGCATTTGTCCTGGTCTATCTGCTCTGTATTGCCATGGTGGGTATCCCGATCATGATGGCGGAGGTGATGCTGGGACGGCGCGGCCGTCAGAGTCCGATCAACACCATGACGGCGCTGGCAAAGGAGGAGGGCGCTTCGTCCGCCTGGTCCCTGGTTGGCTGGAGTGGTGTGCTGGCCGGTTTTATTATCCTCTCTTACTACAGTGTGATTGCCGGCTGGGCTTTGGCCTATGTCTTTCGGGTGGCCGGAGGGCTTTTCAATGGCGCCGATGCAGCGGGGGTGCAGGCGGTTTTCACCGGTCTTACCGGTGATCCGGAACGCTTGATTGCTTGGCATACCCTGTTCATGTTGATGAGCATGGCGGTGGTGGCCCGCGGTGTGCGGGCTGGTCTGGAAAAGGCGGTGACCTACCTGATGCCGGCGCTGTTTGTGCTGCTGTTTGTGCTGCTGGGTTATGCGATGAGTACCGGGGCGTTTATCGACGGCCTGAGATTCCTCTTTGAACCCGATTTCGGCAAGCTGTTCTACGTCTGTGAAACTGTCGCTGGAACCGAAAGTTGTGAGCTATCCGGCAGCCCCATTCTGGTGGCGATGGGACACGCCTTTTTTACCTTGAGTCTGGGTATGGGGGCGATCATGGTCTACGGCTCCTATATGCCGAAAGGGATCTCTATCGCCCGCTCGGCGGTGCTGATCGCCCTGTTGGATACCCTGGTTGCGCTGGTCGCAGGCATGGCGATATTCCCCATTGTGTTTGCCAATGGCCTGGAACCCGGTTCAGGCCCCGGGCTGATCTTTCAGACCCTGCCGATTGCCTTTGGCGCCATGCCCGGCGGACAGCTCTTTGGCACTCTGTTTTTCGTCCTGCTGGTCTTCGCAGCATGGACCTCGGCGATCTCGCTGATCGAACCGGCGGTGGCCTGGCTGGTGGAGAATCGTGGCCTGAGCCGTGTACGTGCAGCTGGGGTGATCGGTATGACGACCTGGGTTTTGGGACTTGGCAGCATCTTCTCCTTCAATATCTGGTCGGGAGATGAGTACAAGCTGTTTGGTATGACATTCTTTGATCTGCTGGACTATCTGGCAGCCAATATTATGTTGCCGCTGGGTGGTTTGCTGATTGCGCTGTTTGCCGGTTGGCTGATGAAACGGGAATCGAGTGTTGATGAGTTTGCCATGCATGCCTGGCGTTATGGCCTGTGGCGGGTATTGATCCGTTATGTTTCGCCATTGGCCGTTGTTGCCGTCTTTCTTAACGCTATCGGGATCTTCTGAGTATGCCGATAGTGAGTAAAAGCGCCCTGGTTCATCACTCTGCGGAAGAGATGTACCGGTTGGTGTGTGATTTTGAGTCTTATCCTGAGTTTCTCCCCTGGTGCAGTGAAAGTCGCCTGATCTCAAGAACCGAGGATCAGATCTGTGGAGAGCTGGAGGTCTCCCGCCTCGGTATTCGACAGCGTTTTTCAACCTGCAATGCGTTGGTTGCCAATGAGCGGATGGATATTCAGCTGCGTGATGGACCCTTCAAAAAATTGCAGGGTGGCTGGCGTTTCACTCCCCTCAAAGCCGATGCGAGCAAGGTGGAGCTGGTACTGGATTTTGAGTTCTCAGGTAGATTGATCGATGCTGCTTTTGGCAAGATTTTTAACCATATTGCCACCACGATGGTAGATTCGTTTTGTAAGCGGGCAGATGAGGTATATCGTGACTGATAAAGATATTCTGGTGGAAGTGGCCTATGGAAAGCTCGATGAGCAGGTCATTCTGGAGGTCGAAGGCGCCTCCGGCATGACGGCGCGCAAGGCCATCGAATCGTCAGGCGTTCTGGAGCAGTTTCCTGAGATAGATCCGGACTCAGTCAAGGTGGGTATTTTCGGCAAACTCACCAAGCAGGATACGGTATTGAACAGTGGTGACCGGGTGGAGATCTATCGGCCACTGATTGCTGATCCCAAGGAGGCGAGAAAGAAGCGCGCTGCCGAGGGTAAGGTGATGAGAAAAGGTGGCGGCGAGGGGCGTTGAGATGGTTAGACGTTTTTTATGCAGCTAATGTGAGAGGCCGGTTCAAGCGTAGCGGAACCGGCGGTTCCATGAATTTAGTCGCTCCGAAACGCCAGATCCGCTACGCTTGATCTGGCCTACACCGTTTGCGTTCTAATCATCCTCGATATCGAGACCTGCTTTTTGCAGTGCCTTGTCCACGATACCCAATTCGCCGGTATAGTCAGGTACGCTGACTACGAGTTCTTTCTTTTCTTTCTCTTCAGCAAGGTTCTCCGCAGGTTTGATGTCTCCACTGTAACGGATCATTGAGTCACCGTCGAAAAAGACGGAAAAGTGCTTGATTTCCAGAGGGTCGTTGCGCCTTTTTATGCTGAAAAGGTAATCCCATCTGTTCTGATGAAAGACATCCACCAGGAGGGGGGTGCCGAGTAAGAATCGCACCTGTCTTCGGCTTATTCCCGGTTTGAGTTCAGCCACCACTTCAGGGGTGACGATGTTGCCCTGTTGGATGTCGGGAATATGGACCAGGGAGAAGTCCTTCCAGCTTGAACAACCGCCTAGGATGAGGAGAGTGCCGACCAAAAGAGAGATGGGAATCTTTTGCATTACGAGTACAATTCAATAAAAATCAATGTTGGATGATACCTCATCACCTTCTGAAAAACACGAAGGCGGAGTAGTGATAAGTGGATAATCAGGAAATTAGAAAAGCGGGCTTGAAGGTTACCCTGCCAAGGGTAAAGATTCTTGAGCTGCTTGAAGCGAGTGTGCCCCGCCACGTCAGCGCCGAAGATGTCTATAAGATGCTCCTGGAAAAGGGCGAAGAGATCGGTCTGGCGACTGTCTATCGGGTGTTGACCCAGTTTGAGGCGGCGGGTTTGGTTACCCGGCACAATTTTGAGGAAGGGCACGCGGTATTTGAATTGGATCGTGGAGAGCATCACGATCACATCGTCTGCGTACTCTGTGGAAAGGTGGAAGAGTTTATGGATGCCACTATTGAAGAACGGCAAAAAGAGATTGCCGCGGAGCATGGGTTCGAAATGGAGGACCACTCTCTGATTATCTATGGGCGTTGCAACAAACCTTCATGTCCGGGCCGGGAATAGTGAACCACTAACCTCGCGGATCTCTTGCCGCCGACACTATTGTCAGACTGGGAGGTATTTCTGTCAGTAGTTGTTGCCCATTTTCCTTGTTGACGACCTGCGGTGTTCCGCTTAATCCGAGTGTGAGCATAGATGTATGGACGGGTGGGGTGATGTCTGATGAAAGTACCCCTGTATCCTGATGGCGGATGAAATACTCGATCCAGCGTGGTTTCAGCAGATGTGCTGCAAAAATGAACATACGGGTTCTCAGTGGCTGTCCTTTTTCTCCCAGTGCGATATACAGGTCAAGCAGCGCGCCTGTGACGCCAGCCTCATCGCTGAGATGTATGTGGAGGTAGATTCGTTGCACGTGGGAGCGCAGGTCGGAAGGCTCATGAGTGATCTGTCGGGCCAGATAACTCAAAGCCTGCTCCCACCAGTTGCCGGCATTCAGCCAGAGTTGCTTTGCTCCGGGAATACGGAATGCGGCGTCGATATCGGGATCGATCATCCGAACGTGCTGGAGCTGATGCTCTTGACCTGGGTGGGTAATGAGGTGCAATTTCGTTCCAGGGTTAGGGTAATCGGGTTTTTGGCAGATAAAGGGTTTTAGATCATTTTAACGATATTTTCTGCGGCACGCTTTACGTCGAGAAAGATCAAACCCAATTTGGCAGTGGGTTTTGCCAATACGGTGACAACCGCTTCTTCGCCGGCATGCATCATGAGTACATATCCCTTGTTGCCTTTAATCAGTACCTGTTCGAGTTCACCTCGGGAAAGTTCCTGGGCTGTGCGGTCTCCCAGCGAGAGCATGGCGGCACTCATCGCGCCAACTCGGTCTTCATCCATTCCCGCAGGCAGTTGCGCTGCCATCATCAAGCCATCTGTGGAGATGACCCCGGATGCCTCAATGTCGGCTGAAGTGCCGTTTAGATCACTCAATATAGAGTTCAGCATGTCTGAACGCATGATTCTGTCCCCAATTATCTAAAAGTTATTTGTACTCTTCTGTCCTGTCATCTTCAATTCCAGACAGATTTGCAGCGTGGAAGTGACAGTCGGTATTCCTATCCGCCGAGGCTTCCATAACGCTTATTCAATGCCCAAATCAGCTGGGTCAAGCCCGGTTGATTGAGATGTGGCACTCCGCCGATGATGAGCACAAAGCGGTGTTTACCAATATAGATCGGCCAGAATCCAACCTGGCTGTTTCCTGCTGCATCCACCAATGCCCATGCACTGGTCCAGAATTCCAGTTTATCATGCAGAATATTGCGTCGGCGTTCGTGCATTGAGGCAATATCTGCACTGATGGCAGACAAGTTTATCGCTGTGTCCGTTGAAAACCCTAGGGAACAGATGGAAAATCCCTGTTCGTCTGCCAGTATTGCTTTGCCGCTGCCTGAAAGCTTCGGGAGCAGATTTGGCAACAAATCCTCGAGTATTCCCTCCGGTGCAGGCTGTCTCACTTCAAAACCTTCAATCCAGCCCATGGTCTGGGACTTTAAAAGGGTTTCTATTGTCTCTTCTTCATCGGCATGGCTCCATGATGTCAGGGTCTCCATGGCTAAACGATGGCTCGATTCTCCATTCATCATGGCGCGCAGCATGATTCTGGCGATTGTCGGGTCTGGTGTGGAGACGCAATAGTAGGCACCGGCTGGCGTTGGCAGTACAAACAACCCTTTTTTCAGAAGATAGTTATTCATGTCAGGCAGCTAATTTCGGATCCAGTGAAAAAATAAGCGCTTCGATGAGTAATGCTACGTCGATATGATTTCTTGCATCTACCGAAAAAACGGGAATATTAGGAAGGATATTCCGCAATTGTGCCTGATATTCGTCAACCGAGGGGGTTGTGCAGAGATCCATCTTGGTAATGCCGATGGCAACCCTGTTTTTTGTGATGAACTTTTTAAATGAGCGGAGGAAAAAGTGTAGGTCACTGAAAGGGTCGGTGCGTGAGCTGTCGATAAGCAGTACCAGACCAACGCCGCCCTTGCTTAGAATATCCCACATGAAGTCGAAGCGTACCTCGCCTGGTGTGCCATATAGATGCAGCGTTCCAATACCGGACAGCGTCATCAATCCGTAATCCATGGCAACCGTTGTGGTCTCTTTATATTCCCGGGTGATGTCAGTCGCAAGGGCTTCAGTAGTCAGGGGGGGGATCTTGCTTACACTACTGATTGCGGTAGTCTTCCCCGCGCCAACCGGTCCTGCAATGAGTATTTTATAGCTGTCCATCAATACAACCTTGTTGGGTACTGGTTATTGGTTATTCACAGGGGTCAGAATCAGTGTAATTTCAACTGATGCAGGATTCTTTTGAAGAGTGTGGGTTTGCCATGAAATTTGATGGCTGGCGCCGGGGCATCAGTTTCCGTATCCATGTCTACCTCCGTGGCTGCCAGTCCGATGGCATGGGCGGCACTGTAAAAGGCAAAGACGTAGCGCTGAGGAATATTCAGCACTTGGGCTGTAGTGGTCAACGAGTGTTTCTGCTGTGACCAGAGCGCAGTAATCCGTGTGGCGTGGGGGAAAATCTGCAGACGTGTCAGATTGGGCCAGTGTTTAAGCCGGACTGTTTGGTGGGGGTTGGTGCTGACAGGCATACGGCCCAAGCTGCTCCAGAGCGTGAGTTCCCAGACGAAAGCCTCTATTGGACGACGGCGCGTCCGGCCTGGCATGTCACAAACCGAATCCTGCAAGGAGAGAAGGTACTCATCTTTTTCAATAGGTTGAGAGGCGAGTGAATGCAGTTGCTGCTCTTCAATCTCAATCAACACTTCTCGGGTCATTGGAATAAAGGTGATTATGCCATGATGGCTGGAGATGCTGACAGGCCGGCAATAGGTTTCTGCAAGCTTGACAGCCTCCAGCACTCGTCCGATCAAGAAGTGTTGTGGGTCGTATTGTGCCTGGGCGAGTTGTGTTTTGTTATGCAGATCCATATCTGGGGCGGTACCGATGAATATCTCGGCCACCTTGTTCCCCAGGCTTTCAATAGAAACCTGTCTGGATGGGACATCGGCAGGCGGCAGGCTATTGGTTTGCTCAACACCTCTGCGTGTGCGTAATTCGATGCGTCTGATCTTCTCTCTTGCCAGGCGTACCCGCAGTGCTTTGATTGTGCGTTGCAGTTCCTGTTGACGGTGGCTGAGAGTAGGGGCGGTTTCAGCGGATGGCCAAGGCAGAGTGGTCGAATTTACTTCCCTGTGTTGGTGATGGTCCTGCAGTAGTTGCTGTCTGATCTTTTTCAGCACTTCATGCAGCAGTTTCGCCTGTAATGGTTTCCGCAGCCAAATCGCGCCTCCGGCCTGTGTCTCATGCAAGGAGAGAAGAATCGTAGGAGAGTGGTGTGGAAGCTCGGCATGTCTTGCCCAGATAGATTTGCCGTGGAGGCCATCCAGATCGATCAGGCAGATATCGGCGGAGTGGGGGTTCTCGTTGACGACAAAATCGCCATGACAGTTTTCCGAGAAGAAGTAACGCAATATGTTTTCGAGGCGCGCATTGATATCGAACAGGCCGACCCTCAGTGGCCTGTCGTAATCTTCCAGTGGCGGCACATACCGCGTTACAAAAGATTTCTTGACGGGTCTGCCTCCATTGTGTTTTTGAGCTTTCATAACTACTTGTTTTTTAACGTTATTTTATTCTAGAGTTCAATCGTGTTCTGTAAGGTTCCTGGAAAGGGCATGGAACCGAAATTCAAATCGATTGAAATCTGCCTGCTTAGGCCTCTGGTTTTCTACCCAATGGAGGGAAAGCGAGAACTGCGTCACAGAATATAGTGAATAGAGGGAGGGTAGGTCAATCTGCCAGTTGTTAATGATTATTAACGAAATTGTATCGACAGGATTTGGCAAAGCGTCACCGCCTGTCCGCGAGGGAGATCATCTCTTCAGCGTGGGCGAGTGTCTGTTCAGTGATTTCGATGCCGCCCAACATGCGGGCGATCTCCTGTATGCGGCTCTCATCCCCCAGTGGGGTGATTTCCGTACGGGTCAGCTTATTGGTCGTGCTCTTCTGCACTTGGAGGTGGTTCAGAGCCTGTGCCGCTACCTGGGGCAGGTGGGTGACGCAGAGAATTTGCCTGGACTCACCGAGGGTGCGCAGCATCTGGCCTACGATCTCAGCCACACTGCCGCCGATGCCGACATCGACCTCATCGAATACGAGGGTCGGGGTATCACCGTAACGGATGGTGGCGACCTGGATGGCCAGACTGATGCGGGAGAGTTCACCGCCGGAGGCCACTTTGTTGAGGGGCTGCAGAGGCATGCCTGGATTGGCGGAGACCATGAACTCGATCTGCTCAAGCCCTGAGCCGTTGGCATCTGCTGCGTTGATCTCCTTCAGGGTGACATCGAAACGGCCACCGGGCATCCCCAGCTGTTGCATGGCAGCGCTGATCTCATGAGCCAGGCGTTTGCCGGTTTGACGGCGCTTGCCGCTCAGTTTTTCCGCCTGCCCTAAAAACCCCTCCCGCTGTTTTTCAACGCGCGTTGACAGGGTTTCCAGCGCCACATCGGCGTTCTCCAGTTGCGCCAGCTCTTGCCGGATCCGCTGCAGGCGTTGGGGGAGTTGCACCGGGTTGACCCGGTATTTTCGCGCCATGTCATGCAGTGCGCCGATGCGTTCTTCCACCTGTTGCAGGCTCTCGGGATCGAGTTCAAGGCCTGAGAGGTAGTCACGCAGGCCGATCAGGGCCTCATCCACCTGAATCAGGGCGCTCGCCAGTATCTCTCCGGGTTCTTCGAGATGGCTGTCCAGCCCCTGTAGTACGCTGAGTTCATCACTCAGATGCGCAAGTTGGCTGCGTAGTGACGGTTCGTTCTCATCGAGCCCATCGATCACCTCTCCACAACCATTTCGCAGTCGTTCCAGGTGGCTCAGGCGCTTGTGATCCCTGTCCAGCTTCTCGATCTCTGCGCAGGAAGCACCAAGCTGCGACAACTCATCGGCCTGAAATCGCAGTAGATCCAGCCGGGAGGTCCGGTCTGCAGCAGCGGCCAGCAGGGTTTCCAGCTGCTCAAACGATTTGCGGTAGTCTCTGAATGACTCATCGACTGTTTTTGTCAGGGCGAGATGGCCCCCGTAGGCATCGAGCAGACGCCGCTGATAGTGGGGGCGCAATAGTGATTGATGTGCGTGTTGGCCATGAATCTGCACCAAACGTTGCCCCAGTTCCTGGACCTGTTGGAGAGGGACAGGACGACCGTTGATGTAAGCACGGGAGCGGCTCTCTCTGGTGAGTACACGCCGTAGCAGACAGTCGTTCTCGTCGTCGAGGGAGTGATCCTGGAGCCAGTGGCGGATCTCCGGCAGGGTGGAGATATCGAAGATGGCGGTGATTTCGGCCCGCTCACTGCCGCTCCTGATCATGTTGTTGTCCGTTTTGCCGCCGAGGGCCAGACCGAGGGCGTCGATCAGGATGGATTTACCCGCCCCCGTTTCACCGGTGAGGGCGCTCAGTCCGGAAAAAAGGTCGAGCTCCAGTGCTGCAACTATGGCCAGATTACGAATATGTATCTG
>NZ_JAAVSH020000001.1:422795-437235 GCF_011947365.2 endosymbiont of Lamellibrachia barhami | reverse complement strand
TGTGTACTTCGTTTCAGTTACGTATTGCCAAAACGTGCTTTGGTTCCTAGCATTTGGAGAGGACAGGACGACCGTTGATCTTAGGCACAGGGCGGCTCTCTCTGGTGAGTACACGCCGTAGCTTGAACAGTCGTTCGTCTCGTCGAGGAGTGATCCTGGAACATTGGCGGATCTCGGCAGGGTGGAGATATCGAAGATGGCAGTTTCAGGCCCGTTCACTGCCACTCCTGATCATGTTGTTGTCGTTTTGCCGCCGAGGAGCCCAGACCAAGGCGTCGATCAGGATGGATTTACCCGCCCCCGTTTCACCGGTGAGGGCGCTCAGTCCGGAAAAAAGGTCGAGCTCCAGTGCTGCAACTATGGCCAGATTACGAATATGTATCTGTGTCAGCATCAGCCCCAGCCCAACTTGGCGCGCAGGAGATTGTAGTGATCGTGTCCGCGGGGATGGATCAGCCGCACCGGGTGCTTCGCCTTGTGGATGCGGATTATCTCCCCCTCCATCACCGGGAGCGTGGCCTGGCCGTCACAAGTGACCCGGACATGTTCCGCATGGCCTTGGACCAGGTGGATCTCCACTTCACTGTCACCGTCCACCACTATGGGGCGGTTGCTCAGGGTGTGGGGACAGATGGGGACCAATACCAGCGCGTTGAGCGAGGGCATCAGCAGGGGGCCTCCGCCGGAGAGGGCGTAGGCCGTGGAACCGGTCGGTGTGGCGATGATGAGGCCGTCAGAACGCTGGTCGTTGACCAGTCTGCCGTTGATATAGGTCTCGAATTCGATCATGCGGGCGATGTTCCACTTGTGCACCACCACGTCATTGAATGCAGGGATGACATCACCCGAACCCTTGCCTTCACCGATGGAGGCCTGCAGCATGAAACGCCGCTCCTCATCGTATTCCCCGGACAGAATGGCGTCGAGATGGGGCAGCATCTCTTCGGGTGAGATATCGGCGAGAAAACCGAGTCTGCCAAGATTGATGCCGAGAATGGGGGTGTCCTGGTCTGCCAGCACACGGGCTGCGTGCAGCAGCGTGCCGTCACCGCCTACCACGATCACCAGGTCGCTGTTACTGGGCAGGTCGATTTCGGGAATGCCGGGCAGGGGACGGCCCTCCAGCAGTTTGCAGGTGGCCTCTTCCAGCAGTACCTCGTGACCGCGCCGGGAGAGGAAATCCCAGAGACGGCGGGTTGTCGCCTTGACGGTCAGGTCCCCGTGCTTGCCGATCAATCCGATGCGCTGGAAAGGCTGGTTCATTTTATTAGCGGCTCCTTAGTGCCGGGAATCATCGGTTCTACTCAGGGAAACTTAGCATGTGCTTCAGACCAATCCAAGCATGCAGAAGGCTTATATTCCTTGACTCAAAAGGGGCGAATTGCTAGCTTTCACCCGGTTTTGGCACTCGATATAAAGGAGTGCTAGCAGTGTGCCTTTGCGGAGGGCTTTTTGGCAACGAAGAAGGTAATCAGTGAAAGCGGGGTTGGCGAACGTGCCCAGCACTTTCTCAAAGTGCTGATCGAACGCTATATCCGTGATGGTCAGCCCGTGGGTTCCAGAACTCTGGCGAAGGATGCCGGGATGGATCTGAGCCCTGCGACCATCCGCAATGTGATGAGCGACCTGGAGGATTTCGGGCTGGTGGCGTCGCCGCATACCTCGGCCGGGCGGATTCCCACTGTGACCGGTTTTCGTATGTTCATCGACTCTCTGCTCACGGTGCAGCGGCTGCAGGCGGGAGAGATCGAACGCATTCGCACGGAGCTAGCTTACTCCGGTGATGCAGGCGACCTGCTGACCTCAGCCTCCCAACTGCTCTCCGGCGTGACGCACATGGCCGGGATAGTGACGGTCCCGAGGCGGGAACGCACGGCATTCCGTCAGATCGAGTTCCTGCCGCTATCCGATAATCGGGTGTTGGCGATTCTGGTAACCAATGATGGCGAGGTGGCTAACCGCATCCTCAATACCCATCGGGATTTTACTCGCCTGGAGTTGGACCAGGCAGCCAATTTTCTCAACCACTCCTTCTCCGGGCTGGAGATGGAGAAAGTGCGTAGCCGGGTGCTGGAAGAGCTGAATGCCGCCCGTGAAAGTTTTGATCAGACCATGGCCCAGGCACTGGAGATGGCGGGAGAGGTGGTCGATGCGAGCACCCCGCGCGAAGATTGTCTCATTGCCGGACAGACCAATCTGATGGAGTTCGAGGATCTGGCCAGTCTGCAGCAGCTGCGCAAACTGTTCGATGCCTTTGCCGAGAAGCGCGAGATCCTCCATCTGCTCGATCAGTTTCACAATGCCGATGGGGTGCAGATCTTTATTGGCGAGGAGTCGGGTTTTCAGATACTCAACGGTTGTTCGATCGTGACCGCCCCTTATCAGGTGGATGAAGATGTGGTGGGCATGCTGGCTGTGATTGGTCCAACCCGCATGGAGTATGAAAGGGTGATCCCGATTGTCGATGTCACGGCAAAGATTTTGGGTGCGGCCTTGAAAAACAGATAACAACCCCAATTTGTCGGGTAATTCAGACTAAAATATTGAGATTCAGAGGTTAAGTGAGAGATGGATAAGGATCAGCCGGCAGAGTCCAGCGAAGAGGTAATGAAGACAGAGGGTGTGAGCGAAGCCCCAGATGTCGAAGTGGTGATTGAGGAAGGGTCCGTTGCTGGTGAAGTCTCCCCGGAGGGGCTGACGAAGTTGCTTGAAGACGCCCGCAGCAAGGCCGACGATCACTGGGATCAACTGATGCGCTCCAGGGCTGAGATCGACAACCTGCGCAAGCGCCAGGAACGCGATCTGGAAAATGCCCATAAATTTGCGCTGGACAAATTCTCCCAGGACCTGCTGCAGGTCTGGGATAGTCTGGAGCTGGGTCATCAGGCCGCGCAGGAAGAGAGCACCGATGTGGAGAAGCTGCGCGAAGGCACGGAGCTGACCCTCAGGCTGCTCAACAGCGTGATGGAGAAGAATGGTGTGGAACAGGTCGATCCTACGGGTGAGATTTTTAATCCGGAATTCCATCAGGCGATGTCGATGCAGGAGCGGGATGATGTGGAGCCTAATACGGTGGTGGCTGTGGTGCAGAAGGGTTACCGCCTGAATGGCCGCCTTCTTCGTCCGGCAATGGTGATGGTTTCCAAGGCGCCGTCCGCACCCGTTGATGAAAAGGCTTGAAGTTTTTTCGGCTGACCCCACTTATAGAGTCAGTTAGCAAGAATTACGATATTAATTTTAGATATAGAATTCGGAGATAGAGAGACATGGGCAAGATCATAGGAATCGATCTGGGTACCACCAACTCCTGCGTGGCAGTGATGGAAGGTGATACCGCAAAGGTGATCGAAAACAGCGAAGGTGATCGTACCACCCCCTCCATCATCGCCTATGCGAATGATGGTGAGATCCTGGTGGGACAGTCGGCCAAGCGTCAGGCGGTTACCAACCCCGACAACACCCTGTTTGCCATCAAGCGACTGATCGGCCGTATGTTTAAGGACGATGTGGTGCAGCGCGATATGGATATGGTGCCCTACAAGATTGTCCAAGCCGACAATGGCGATGCCTGGGTCGATATCAGTGGCAAAAAGATGGCGCCGCCGGAGATCGCGGCCAAGATTTTGCAGAAGATGAAGAAGACCGCTGAAGACTACCTCGGTGAAGATGTGACCGAAGCGGTGATCACCGTTCCGGCCTACTTCAACGACTCCCAGCGTCAGGCCACCAAAGATGCGGGCCGTATCGCCGGTCTTGATGTCAAGCGCATCATCAACGAGCCTACTGCTGCGGCCCTGGCCTATGGTATGGACAAGAAGCGCGGCGACCAGACCCTGGCGGTCTATGATCTGGGCGGCGGCACTTTCGACATCTCGATCATCGAAATCGCCGAGATCGATGGCGAACACCAGTTCGAGGTGCTCTCCACCAACGGCGATACCTTCCTCGGTGGTGAAGATTTCGACATGCGCATCATCGACTACCTGGTCGAGACGTTCAAAAAGGATCAGGGCGTGGATCTGCGCAACGATCCGCTGGCCCTGCAGCGCCTGAAAGAGGGTGCGGAAAAAGCCAAGGTCGAACTCTCCAGCAGCCTGCAGACCGATATCAATCTGCCCTATATCACGGCGGACCAGACCGGGCCCAAGCATCTGAACATCAAGCTGACCCGTTCCAAGCTGGAAGCCCTGGTGGAGGATCTGGTGACTCGTACCATCGAGCCCTGCAAGATCGCCCTCAAGGATGCGGGACTCTCCACCTCCGATATCGACGAGGTGATTCTGGTCGGTGGTCAGAGCCGCATGCCCAAGGTACAGGAGCAGGTACAGGCTTTCTTCGACAAGGAACCGCGTAAAGACGTCAATCCGGATGAGGCGGTGGCCATTGGCGCCGCTATCCAGGGTGGTGTATTGGGTGGCGAGGTCAAGGACGTGCTGCTGCTCGACGTCACTCCGCTCTCCCTGGGTATCGAGACCCTGGGTGGCGTGATGACCAAACTGATCGACAAGAACACCACCATCCCCACCAGCGCGTCGCAGGTGTTCTCCACCGCCGATGACAATCAGACTGCGGTGACCGTGCATGTACTGCAAGGTGAGCGCGAACAGGCGGGAGCCAATAAATCCCTGGGTCGTTTCGATCTGACCGACATCCCGCCGTCAGCCCGAGGTGTGCCGCAGATCGAGGTGAGCTTCGATATCGATGCCAACGGCATCCTCAATGTTTCAGCCAAAGACAAGGCGACCGGTAAGGAGCAGTCGATTGTTATTAAAGCCTCCTCCGGTCTGAGTGATGATGAGGTCGACCGCATGGTGCAGGACGCCGAGGCGCATGCCGATGAGGATCGCCAGTTCCAGGAACTGGCAACGGTTCGCAACCAGGCGGACAATATGATTCACGCCACCAAAAAGTCGATGGACGAGCTTGGCGACGACAAGCTGGAAGCCGGTGAGAAGGACACCATCGAAGCGGCGATCAAAGACCTCGAAGAGGTGATGAAAGGTAAAGACAAGGATGCCATCGAGGCGAAGACCAAGGTACTCACCGATGCTTCGTCGAAAATGGCCGAACGCCTCTACGCCCAGCAGAGTGGCGATGCGGGTGCCGCCGAAGCAGCGGGTGCTGGCGGCGACGCCGGTGCCCAGGGTGGTGCCGACGACGATGTGGTCGATGCCGAGTTCGAAGAGGTCAAAGACGACAAAAAATAAGGCCGGATTGCCTTACTGAAACACCGTGCATCGACCCTTCGGTTGGTGCGCGGTTTTGGCATTTATTGGGGGAACGCTTTGCGTTCCAAATATCATATGAGTTTGAAGTTCGGTTCAACAGCGCATGTCTAAACGCGATTACTATGAAGTACTGGGTGTACAAAAGAACGCCAGTGAGGCCGAGATAAAGAAAGCCTACCGGCGCCTCGCCATGAAGCACCATCCTGACCGGAATACCGGAGACGAGGCGGGTAAGGCTGAAAAGAGTTTCAAGGAGGCCAAAGAGGCCTATGAGATTCTCTCAGATGCCCAAAAGCGGGCTGCCTTTGACCAGTTCGGACATGCCGGTGTTGATTCCAGTATAGGTGGCGGCCCGGGAGGGTTCGGCGGCAACAACGCAAATTTCAGCGATATCTTCGGCGACGTGTTCGGCGATATCTTCGGTGGCGCCCGCGGCGGTGGCGGTCCTCGTGTACAGCGTGGTTCCGATCTGCGCTACAACCTGCAGCTTTCACTGGAGGATGCCGTCTCCGGCACCACCGTGAAGATTCGGGTGCCCACACTGGTCAAGTGTGATACATGCGGTGGCACGGGTGCAAAGAAGGGTTCCAAGCCCAAGGTCTGCGATACTTGCGGCGGACAGGGTCAGGTACGTATGCAGCAGGGATTCTTCTCTGTGCAGCAGACCTGTCCACGCTGTCATGGCAAGGGCTCCGTCATCGATAATCCCTGTACAAGCTGTCATGGTCAGGGTCGGGTGCAGGAGCACAAGACCCTCTCGGTGAAAGTGCCGCCAGGGGTTGATTCCGGTGATCGTATTCGTCTTTCCGGTGAGGGTGAGGCCGGTGAGAATGGCGGTCCTTCGGGAGACCTCTATGTGCAGGTCGTGGTTAAACCCCATGGGATATTCAAACGGGAGGATAACCACCTCTATTGTGAAGTGCCGATCAGTTTTTCCATCGCGGCGCTGGGTGGGGAGCTTGAAGTGCCGACCCTCGCTGGTAAGGTAATGCTCAAGATCCCGGCAGGGACCCAGACCGATCGTATGTTCCGCATGCGCGGCAAGGGGGTGAAGCCGGTGCGTGGCGGTGCGGTGGGTGATCTGCTCTGCAAGGTGCAGGTGGAGACACCGGTAAACCTGACTGATGAGCAACAGGAGTTGCTGAGAAAATTTGATGAAACCATGAAAAAAGGTGGCAGTAAGCACAGTCCTCAGTCCAGCACCTGGGTGGATGGTGTAAAGAAGTTTTTTGAAGGAATGGGCTTTTAGTTATATAACTGCCATAACGAGCTGATGATCCGCTGGTTAACCGAGCAACTGAGAGGATAAAAATATGACGCGTGTAGCCATTGTAGGTGCGGCAGGGCGTATGGGAAGGACGCTGATTCAGGCAATGAATGAAGCGGAAGGGCTGATCCTGAGCGCGGCAACCGAGCGGTTGGACAGTAATGTGCTCGGTATGGATGCCGGAGAGATGATCGGTATCGGAAATCTTGGTGTTTCCATTGCCGACTCGCTGGAGGATGTGGTGGATGATTTTGATGTGGTGATCGACTTCACTGCGCCAAAAGCCACCATGAAACATCTTGAAGTCTGTATGACTGCGGGCAAAAGCATGGTGATCGGCACCACCGGCCTGAGTGATACTGAAAAGAAAGACCTGGTGGATGTTTCCAGAGTGATTCCCATCGTCACTGCGCCGAATATGAGCGTTGGGGTCAATCTCTGCTTCAATTTACTGCGGATTGCCGCCAAGGTGATGGGGGAGGATACGGACATCGAGATTATCGAGGCCCATCATCGCAACAAAGTGGACGCACCATCCGGCACTGCGTTGCGTATGGGGGAAGTGGTAGCGGATGCCTTGGGACGTGACCTGAAAGAGTGTGCGGTCTATGGCCGGGAAGGCATGACAGGCGCGCGCGATACCAAAACCATCGGCTTCGAGACGATTCGTGCCGGCGATATCATTGGTGAGCACTCGGTCTGGTTTGTTGATGAGGGTGAACGTGTGGAGATCGTCCACAAGGCTTCCAACCGGATGACCTTTGCCAAGGGCGCTGCAAGGGCGGCGAACTGGATCGTCAACCAGGAGAAAGGAATCTTCGACATGCAGGACGTACTTGGGTTGAGGTAATCCCTTGGACTGGCTGCTTCGCCTGCCGTTATTTTGGGTACTGATACTGCTGGCAGGATGCAGCGATACCCCCTACCTGTCACCGGAAGATCAGGTCCGGCAATTCGTCGCCAGAGGTGAAGTTGCGGTGGAGGGTCGGGATCTGAGCACTGCCGCAGCACTGATCTCGGAGCAGTATTCTGATGGCAGAAGGCGTACCCGACATGAGATCAGGCGCCTGCTGGCAGGTTATTTTCTACGGCACAAATCGATTCATGTCGTCTACCGGATCGACCAGCTGGAGTTGCTTGAGGATGCGCAGGTGCGGGTTGTGCTGTTTGCAGGCATTGCCGGTACCGCTCCTGTGGGCAGTGAGGCGCTGAGCCAGTGGCGTGGTGAACTGTTGCGCATTGAGATGCTGGTGGTACAGGAAAGTGATGAAGCGTGGCGTCTCCAGTCGGCCAAGTGGCGCCGGGCGAGCAAAAAAGATATTTTGTAGCATGAAATAAAGGGGTCGATGAGATGGTCTCCTCCCATTCCACGAATCGGCGTCACAATGCGCCATGATGAAGGTGTAACCATCATCAAGGAGACGGGAGAAGACCATGAACAAGATTACGACAATTGGACTGGATCTGGCAAAGAATGTATTTCATGCAATCTGTTGTGATAGTCGCGGCAAGGTACAGAGCAAGAAGATGCTCAGACGAGGCCAGATGCTGAACTATTTTGCCAAGATTCCCTCTGCCCTGGTCGGAATGGAAGCCTGTGCTAGTGCGCATTACTGGGCACGGGAACTGAACAAGCTGGGCCATGAGGTCAAGTTGATTCCCCCGCAGTACGTCAAAGCCTTCTTGCGTGGCAACAAGAATGACTACAACGATGCACAGGCCATAGCTGAGGCAGTCACAAGACCCGAGATGCGTTTTGTACAGATCAAAACCGTTGAGCAGCAGGATATACAGGCGATTCACCGAATGCGGGAACGCTGCCAAAAGATGCGCACCGGGCTAAGCAATCAGTTGCGGGGATTGCTGGCTGAATATGGCATCGTGATGCCCCAAGGTATTCCCACACTGCGCAAACGCCTACCTGTCCTGCTGGAGGACGGGGAGAATGGCTTGAGCCAAGACTTTAGGTGCTTGCTGGCACAAGGCTATCAGCAGTTGCTGGTAGCCGATAAAGACATGGCTTTCTATGACCGTGAACTGAAGCGCCAGAGCCAGCAAAGTGAAGCCTGCCAGCGTTTGCAGACGATACCGGGCTTTGGTCCGATCGTATCAAGCGCCTTTCATGGTGCTGTTGGCGCCGGTGAGGCTTTCAAACGTGGACGCGATGTATCGGCCTCGTTGGGCCTGGTGCCCCGTCAGCATAGCAGTGGGGGGAAAGAGCGCCTGCTGGGGATCAGCAAGCGGGGAGATCGCTATCTGCGTAGCCTGTTGGTACATGGCGCCCGCGCTATTTTGTACAGGGCCTCGGCTAAGGATGACCGACTCAGTTGTTGGGCTGAGAAGATCCGGCAGAAACGGGGGTTTAACAAGGCCGTGGTTGCTTTGGCCAACAAGCTAGCCCGAATCGGTTGGGCCGTGCTGGCTAACAGAACGGTTTATCAGATGTCATGAAGATGACTGCAAGCAAACTTTGAATTACTGAAAAAACAGAGAGGTTACCCACCAGCGATTGCGAAGCCATTGTTGACCCAGATGACACAACAGGTCAGACCGGCGTATTGAAAACCTGGTAACTCCGAAGGCCGATAGAGGCCGTGGGGTCGAATAGGACGATACGCGCAGATTTCATCGAGGCCAGGGGCAAAAAAGTCCCACAAACAGGCCGGATATACGGAAGCAACCTTGTCCCTGTCATCGAGATGCAATAGCTTGCAAAGCGGGAGGAGACCATATACGGAGTCAAACCGCCTCAACCACGTCGCTTTTACCGCCATTGTTAGTGCGGTTTGACTTCGACCCCTATGGATTCTGGCCCGGTTTATGCTGGTTATCTGTCAGGATTCATATGACAGGCCGCGTTTATGCTTCAGTTACCCGTACTACCCGCCAGCCAGGGAGCAACCACGCTCTCGGGCGCCTCATCAGGAAAAGGCGGTAATCAGCCAGCTGTATCTCCGGACAGCGCGCCGGAAAACCCTTTTGATCAGCAGATGCAGGAGATGATCGACGACCTCGAAGAGGGGGTTGTCATTGCCCTGCCGCTGATGCCGGGTGTAGAGGGGAGTGACAAACTGACACCGTTTATAGTTACCGGCGGCAACCTGCTGCCGTTCAATCCCGCTGCAAACGGCAAGACAATGCCGCAAACCGCTATCCAATTGACAGACTCCTCTGGCCTGCAGACAGCGTCGCCCCCCATCGGTACAAACGCCCAAGCTGACATGAAAACCGCGTTGCTGCTCGGACAACTGATCCAGGGGGGCGCGAAGGGTGAGCTGGCCGGTTTGACTGTCGTTGCAGAAGGCGTCGCCCTTGAGGGCAGGACAACTGGAGAAATTGCCGGTGGATTCAATCTGGCCGGATTCCAGGCAGTGGGTGGCGGTACTGCTGCCCGACCGGGTATGGAGATGCTGCGGGTCGATGTGCCGGTCAGTCAGCCGGGGTGGGATCAGGCCGTAGGAGAGCGCATTCAGTGGATGCTCGGCCGCAATATCCAGAGTGCTGAAATAAAGCTGACACCGCCGCATATGGGGCCGATGGAGATCCGCATCTCCGTGCAAAATGACCAGGCCAGCGTAAGTTTCATCGCTCAACAACCCCTGACGAGGGAAGCCCTGGAGGCTGCGATACCCCGTTTGCGTGATATGTTGGGCGAAGCCAACCTGAATCTTGCCAACGTGGACGTGGGACAGCATGAGAGCCGGGAGGCATCTGCTGATGCCAATGGCGATGGCGGCAGAGGGGGCAGAGGGAGCATGACCGGTTCGACAGACTTGCCTGAACCCGGCAGTTCAGATGTGACAAGGCGTATGTCAGATGGTTTGGTGGATGATTATGCTTAAAATGTAGGCCGGTTCAAGCGTAGCGGAACCGGCACCGCCCGATCCGCTACGCTTGATCGGGCCTACATCCTCAGCCTATATTTTTTACGTAATCTACACATTCAGGATCGATTTGATCGAGTCGACCACCCTGCCGGCGGTCTTGCCGTCCCAGAGATCGGGCACACTGCCTTTTCCTGATTCGCCTCGGAGCACTGCGTCGATCTGTCCTTCGATGCTCTCCAGGGTGCCAAGCTGGTTGGTGCCCTGGGTGATGGTAATCGGCCGTTCAGTATTGGGGCGAAGGGTCAGGCAGGGGATACCGAGATAGGTTGTCTCTTCCTGCAAGCCCCCTGAATCTGTGATTGCAATACGGCAGTTGAAGACCAGGTTCATGAAACTGATGTAGTTCTGCGGCTCCAGCAATTTGATGTTGGGATTGTCCGAAATCGATGCCAGCAACCCGGTGTTCTCCAGATTCTTGCGGGTTCTTGGATGAACCGGGAAGACGATGGTCAGTGCCTTGGCAAGATGGGTCAACATGTCGCAGAGTGACTTCAACGATGTCGGGTTATCCACATTGGCCGGCCGGTGCAGGGTGACGACGGCGTACTCCCCTTTTTCCAGTCCCAAATCGGTATAAGTCGGGTCAGCTTCGATCTTGTCTCGCATCATCTCCAGTGAATCGATCATGATGTTGCCGACCCGGATGATCTTCTCCCTGGCGATACCTTCACGGAGCAGGTGTTCGTCCCCGTCAATAGAGGGGGTCCAGAGAATGTCCGCCAGCACGTCTGTTGCCAGCCGGTTTACCTCTTCAGGCATGCTGCGGTCGAAAGAGCGCAGGCCTGCCTCGAGGTGAGCAACCAGCGGACGATTCAAGCTGCTGGTGTCATTGGGATCGTAGACGACCTTGGTGGCTGCCAGCGTGCAGGCGATGGTGGAGTTGACGTCGCCGACCACCACCACCATGTCTGGTTTGTGTTCCAGCACGACCTTCTCATAGGCCATCATGACCTTGCCTGTCTGTTCTGCATGGCTGCCGGTACCTGCGCCCAAGTGGATGTGGGGTTCCGGGAGTTGCAGATCATGAAAAAAAGCATCGGACATGTTCAGGTCATAGTGCTGGCCCGTATGCACGATTTTCGGATCGGCCCACGACTCTTTGACGAGCGCGTGGTAGAGCGGTGCGATCTTCATGAAGTTGGGCCGGGCTGCTGCGATCAGATGTATGTTCCGTTTCATTGACTAACGTCGCTCCGATTATTGTTTCGTCCTGGATCTTTCTTTCGCTGACTATGGGTATGGCTGTCCGGCAGCAATAAGGAAGATGGTTTATTTTGATGTCTGGGGTCGGGTGGTAATGTTATTTCTTGTAAGGATGAAGTATGGAATACCACTCTGTATCGGTTTTCAGCTCCAAAACTTGAATGTGGATCCAATTCCTAATAATCGCCAGAAAATAAGGGAATCATCGACATAGATCAAGCTTCGGCGATTTTCTGCTGCCAGTGGTTGGCGCGTGAAATGACGCTGGCCTCGTCGATGGTCGTAAGCGCTCCATCACGCAGCAGTTCGCGGCCGGCAACCCAGACGTGATTGACCTGTTCGCGGCCTGCCGCATAAACCAGCTGGGAGATGGGATGGTACAGCGGCTGAGTGTTGAGTCGCTGCAGGTCCACAGCCACCAGATCCGCCGACTTGCCGGTCTCCAGTGAGCCAGTCACGTCACCCAGGCCCAGTGCACGGGCGCCATTGATGGTCGCCATGGAGAGTGCGCTTGCAGCGGGTACGGCACTGGCATCCTCCGCCACGCCCTTTGCCAGCAGTGCGGCGGTATGCATCTCGCTGAACATGTCGAGGTCGTTGTTGCTGGCGGCGCCATCGGTACCCAGGGCGACATTCACTCCGGCTTTCATCAGTCGGTTTACCGGGCAGAAGCCGCTGGCCAGTTTGAGGTTTGATTCAGGGCAGTGGACGACGTGGCCTCCTCCGTCAGCAAAGATCTCGATCTCACCCGCTTCCAGATGGGTCATATGCACGGCCATCAGCGAAGGGGTGAGCAACCCTAGCGCCTGCAGGCGCTGCATCGGGCGGTTTCCGTGATTCTGCAGCCCCTGCACAATCTCGTCGTTTGTTTCGTGCAGATGGATATGTACCGGAATCTCCAGTTCGTCAGCCAGTACCCGGATGCGCTCCAGGGGTTCGTTGGAGACGGAGTAGGGGGCATGAGGGGCGAAGGCGGTATGGATCAGGTTATTGCCACGAAACTGGTCATGTACCTCCAGCCCTTTATGCAGATAGTCATCGGCATCCGTGGCCCAGGCCGAGGGAAAATCGATGGCGATGAGCCCCACAACGGCCCGTATTCCCGCCGCATCGGCAGCGCGCCCCGCGACGTCCGGGAAAAAGTACATGTCATTGAAGCAGGTGGTGCCACCGCGCAGCATCTCCGCTATTGCGAGTTGGGTGCCGTCGTGGACAAACTCTTCGCTTATCCAGCGCCCCTCTGCAGGCCAGATATGCTCGTTGAGCCAGGTCATCAGGGGGAGATCGTCGGCCAGGCCCCGTAAGAGCGACATGGAAGCGTGGGTATGGGCATTGATCAGGCCGGGGATAAGCGCATGCCCGGTCAATTCAAGCTCATTGGCGGCCAAATATTTTTCCCGTGCCTGAGCGCTCGGCAGGATATCGTGAATGCGGCCTCCCTCTATGACCAGTGTATGGTTTTCCAGTACCAGGTTTTCCGGCACGACAGGAATGATCCACTGGGCGTGGATCAGGGTATCGACAGTAGAGGGCATAGGGTAGTCTTGCCTTTTTTATTGGATTTGCCTGAATAGCGCTAAATTTGCCACGGGAACCCAAAAGATGGAAGCACCAGATAGAAAGATTGAGCCCACACCCGATACTGCGATCGTCTGGCGTGAAAAACGGCTTTGGTTATTGGACCAGCGTTATCTGCCTGCAGCAGCCGACTATCTGGCGCTGAACAGTGCTGCCGCAACGGCAGATGCCATTCGGAATATGGTGGTTCGTGGTGCGCCGGCAATCGGCGTCACAGCGGCATATGGCGTGGTGCTGGCGGGCAGGGATGCATTTGCGTCTGCGGCATTGGAGTGGAAACAACGGATTGGCCAGGGGCTGGAGAAACTGCGCCAGTCACGGCCTACTGCCGTGAATCTCTTTTGGGCGCTCGATCGGATGCAATTGTTGATAGACGATCTGCCCGAGGCAGAGAACCCGGAAGCCGCCCTGCTGCAGGAAGCCGTGGCCATCCATGAAGAGGATGTGGCGGCGAACCGGCGCATGGGGGCGTTGGGCGCCTCGCTGATCGATGAACCCACCGGGGTCATTACCCACTGTAATGCCGGGGCGCTCGCCACCGGCGGGTATGGTACCGCCCTTGGGGTGATCCGCAGCGCCCATGCTGCCGGCTTGATCGATCAGGTGTTCGCGGATGAGACACGGCCCTGGCTGCAGGGATCCCGCCTCACTGCCTGGGAGCTGCTGCAAGACGGAATCCCCGTGACCCTGCTGGCCGATGGCGCGGCGGCAAGCCACATGTCCCAAAGAGGGCATAGGTTGGATTATCGCCGTCGGTTCCGACCGCACATTGCCGCAAACGGGATGTGGCCAAACAAGATCGGCACCTATGGTCTGGCCGTTGCGGCGAAGTTTCACAGGGTGAAGGTCATGGTGGCGGCGCCGGCCTCCACCATCGATATACAGGCGGTTTCAGGAAGGATATCCCCATTGAAGTCAGGGATAGGAACGAGGTTCTACCTCTGCGAGGGGCGAGACGCGACATTGGTGCAGAAGGGGCAGAGGTCTGGAACTGTTTTGATGTGACCCCGGCGGACTGGTCGACATATCGTCACCGAAGGGGTTGTCCACTCGCCGAACGCAAAAAGATGCACGTGAATTAGTGATGGAAAAGTAGGCTGAGACATGGCCTGAAAGTCCGATTTCAGACGTTTTTATGGCACCCAGCAGGGAGCAGTAGCTATGGTACAAGGTCTCTTTTACAATACCCCTTAGACGTCTGTCCGGTATTGATTGCCTTGGGACAAACATACAATTCGTACCGCGAAAGATAGCAGACGCCCATGAGCAATACGTAG
>NZ_JAAVSH020000001.1:410223-422672 GCF_011947365.2 endosymbiont of Lamellibrachia barhami | reverse complement strand
GGCATATGGCGTGGTGCTGGCGGGCAGGGATGCATTTGCGTCTGCGGCATTGGAGTGGAAACAACGGATTGGCCAGGGGCTGGAGAAACTGCGCCAGTCACGGCCTACTGCCGTGAATCTCTTTTGGGCGCTCGATCGGATGCAGTCGTTGATAGACGATCTGCCTGAGGCAGAGAACCCGGAAGCCGCCCTGCTGCAGGAAGCCGTGGCCATCCATGAAGAGGATGTGGCGGCGAACCGGCGCATGGGGGCGTTCGGCGCCTCGCTGATCGATGGACCCACCGGGGTCATTACCCACTGTAATGCTGGGGCGCTCGCCACCGGCGGGTATGGTACCGCCCTTGGGGTGATCCGCAGCGCCCATGCTGCCGGCTTGATCGATCAGGTGTTTGCGGATGAGACGCGGCCCTGGCTGCAGGGATCCCGCCTCACTGCCTGGGAACTGCTGCAAGACGGAATTCCGGTGACCCTGCTGGCCGATGGCGCGGCGGCAAGCCGCATGTCCCAGGGGGGCATAGGTTGGATTATCGTCGGTTCCGACCGCATTGCCGCAAACGGGGATGTGGCAAACAAGATCGGCACCTATGGTCTGGCCGTTGCGGCGAAGTTTCACGGGGTAAAGGTCATGGTGGCGGCGCCGACCTCCACCATCGATATGCAGGCGGTTTCCGGGAAGGATATCCCCATTGAAGTCAGGGATGGGAACGAGGTTCTCTCCTGCGGGGGCAGACGCATTGGTGCAGAAGGGGCAGAGGTCTGGAACCCTGTTTTTGATGTGACCCCGGCCGGACTGGTCGACGCCATCGTCACCGAGAAGGGGGTTGTCCACTCGCCGAACGCAAAAAAGATGCGTGAATTGATGGAAAAGTAGGCTGAGACGGCCTGAAAGTCGATTTCAGACGTTTTTTATACAGCAGCAGGGGCAGTGGCTATGGTACAATTCTCTTTTTACAATGCCCCTTAGACGTCTGTCCAGAGTATTGATTGCCTTGGACAAATGCCTAAATTCGTACCCGCGAAAGATAGCAGACGCCCATGAGCGAATTCGCCAAAGAAATCCTGCCGGTCAACCTGGAAGACGAGATGCGTCAGTCCTATCTCGATTACGCCATGAGCGTAATCGTGGGGCGCGCACTGCCGGATGTCCGCGACGGCCTCAAGCCGGTCCACCGCCGCGTTCTCTACGCGATGAGCGAACTCGGCAACGACTGGAACAAGCCCTATAAAAAATCGGCGCGTATCGTCGGCGACGTCATCGGTAAATACCATCCCCATGGCGATACCGCAGTCTATGACACCATGGTGCGTATGGCACAGCCCTTCTCCATGCGTTACCTGCTGGTGGATGGTCAGGGTAACTTCGGCTCGGTGGACGGGGATTCACCTGCGGCCATGCGATATACCGAAGTCCGTATGTCGAAGATCGCCCACACCATGCTGGACGATCTGGACAAGGATACGGTCGATTTTGTTGCCAACTATGACGAGACGGAACACGAGCCCAGTGTTATGCCGGCCAGGGTTCCCAATCTTCTGGTCAATGGCTCTGCCGGTATTGCCGTGGGCATGGCCACCAATGTGCCGCCGCATAATCTGACCGAGGTGATCGACGCCTGTGTGGCGCTGATCGACAATGACCAGATCACCATCGATGAACTGATGCAGTTTGTGCCCGGTCCTGATTTCCCAACGGCGGGCATTATCAACGGCGCTCTGGGTATTCACGAGGCCTATCATACAGGCCGTGGTCGCATCTATATGCGGGCACGCACCGAGATCGAGACCGATCCGTCCAACAATCGGCAATCGATCATCGTCCATGAATTACCCTACCAGGTGAACAAGGCGCGCATGCTGGAGCGCATCGCCGAACTGGTGAAAGAGAAGAAGATCGAAGGCATTACCGAGCTGCGCGACGAGTCCGACAAGGACGGCATGCGCGTGGTCATCACCCTGCGCCGTGGCGAGGTGGCGGAGGTGGTGCTGAATAATCTCTTCCAGCACACCGCAATGCAGAGTGTATTCGGCATCAACATGGTTGCGCTGGTGGATGGCCGGCCCCGCCTGCTGAATCTCAAGCAACTGCTCGAATTCTTCATCCGTCACCGCCGTGAGGTGGTGACCCGCAGAACCCTGTTTCAGCTGCGTAAGGCGCGCGACCGTGCGCATGTGCTCGAAGGTCTGGCGGTTGCGCTTGCCAACATCGACGAAGTCATCGAACTGATAAAAAAGGCATCCAGTCCCGCCGATGCCAAAAAAGCGTTGTTGGCGCGACACTGGAAATCCGGGGCGCTGGAGTCGATGCTCGAACAGACCGGCGCCGGGAGCACCAGGCCGGAAGGATTGGCGGTGGAATTTGGTCTGACCGATGAGGGTTATCGTCTTACCGAGGTACAGGCCCAGGCGATTCTCGACTTGCGGCTGCATCGTCTAACCGGCCTTGAGCAAGACAAGATCATTAATGAGTATGAGGAGCTGCTGGAGAAGATTGCCGATCTGCTTGATATCCTCGGTAATCCGAACCGTCTGATGCAGGTGATCCGTGATGAACTGCTTGCCATTCGCGAGCAGTATGGTGATGAGCGGCGTACCGAGATTCTGCAGAACCGGCTGGATTTGACCCTGGAAGACCTGATTACCGAAGAGGACGTGGTGGTGACTCTCTCTCACGGAGGTTACGCCAAGGCTCAGCCCATCACCACTTATCAGGCCCAGCACAGGGGCGGTAAGGGTAAGATGGCGACAGCGACCAAGGACGAGGATTTTATCGATAAACTGTTCGTTGCCAGCACCCACGACACGATTCTCTGCTTCTCCAATCGCGGCAAGATCTATTGGCTGAAGGTCTATGAATTGCCCCAGGCGGGCCGTAACGCGCGCGGTAAGCCGATGGTTAATCTGCTGCCGCTGGAAGGGGATGAGCGTATCAACGCCATTTTGCCGGTGCGTGAATATACCGATGACCGTTATGTCTTCATGGCGACCAGTTCCGGTACGGTGAAAAAGACGCCGCTGGAGGCCTTCTCCCGACCTCGGGCCAATGGCATTATTGCCGTGGATCTGCGCGATGGGGACAAACTGATCGGTGTCGATATCACCGACGGTGACCAGGATGTGATGCTCTTCAGCAGTTCCGGCAAAGTGGTGCGCTTCAAGGAATCCAATGTACGAGCCATGGGGCGTACTGCTTGTGGTGTGCGTGGCATCAAGCTTGAGGGAGGACACGAAGTGGTCTCCCTGATTGTCGCAGAACATGGCGACGTCATGACCGTGACCGAAAACGGCTTTGGCAAGCGCACATCGGTAGAGAAGTACCCGGTGCATGGTCGCGGCGGCATGGGGGTTATCTCCATTCAGACTTCGGAGCGCAATGGCTCTGTGGTTGGCGCGGTGCAGGTTGATGATGATGATGAGGTGATGATGATCACCGACGGCGGGACGCTGGTGCGTAACCGGGTCGCCGATGTCTCCCGGATGAGCCGCAACACCCAGGGTGTCATAATGATCCGCCTGAGCAAGAAAGAAAAACTGATCGGCATCGAGCGCGTCGAAAGTCTCGACGAGGCAGAGGACGCGGAGGATGCAGCAGCGCCCACTGAGGACGAGAGCGATAATCCTGATGCGTAGGCCCGATCAAGCGTAGCGGATCGGGCGTGTCCGGATGACGGAATAGATAGGGTTGTTGCCGGTTCCGCTACGCTTGAACCGGCCTACTTCGAACAAATTAACGCATGCTTGTAACAGAATTATTACGGCATGAATTTTTAAATATCAGTAGATTGAGAGGTAAAGATGTCACGTGTCTTTAACTTTAGCGCCGGTCCTGCGGCGCTGCCAGAAACCGTTCTCCAGCAGGCGCAGGAGGAGCTTCTCGACTGGCATGATGCAGGCATGTCGGTCATGGAGATGAGCCACCGGGGCAAGGAATTCATGTCCATCGCGGAAACGGCAGAGGCCGATCTGCGGGAGTTGCTGGCGGTGCCTGACAACTACAAGGTGCTCTTTCTGCAGGGTGGCGCCTCCAGTCAGTTCGGCATGGTGCCGATGAATCTGACCCGGGACAATAACAAGGTCGATTACATCAACACCGGTTCCTGGTCGAAGAAGGCGATCGCCGAGGCGAAACGCTATTGTGATGTCAATTTGGCCGCAGATCTCACCGGTGGGTTCACCCGTACCCCGACGCAGTCCGAGCTGAATCTCCGCAGTGATGCCGCATGCGTCCACTACACGCCCAACGAGACCATCGAGGGCGTGGAGTTTCCCTATATCCCGGACACAGGTGATGTACCGCTGGTGGGTGATTTCTCCTCCACCATTATTTCCCGTCCGTTGGACGTGTCGAAATACGGCATCATCTATGCCGGCGCGCAGAAGAATATCGGCCCTGCCGGTCTGACCCTGGTCATTGTCCGTGAGGATCTGATCGGGAAGGCCATCGACGGTACGCCGGTGATGTTCCAGTATGAGACTCACGCCAAAACGGGTTCCATGTACAACACCCCACCGACCTATGGCTGGTATCTGGCCGGACTGGTCTTCAAGTGGCTCAAAGGCAAGGGTGGACTGGCGGCGATGGCCGAGATCAACCAGCGTAAGGCCGCTGCCTTATATGCCGCTATCGACGGTTCTGACTTCTATGCCAATCCGGTGGAGATTGCGAGTCGCTCCTGGATGAATGTACCGTTTACTCTGGCAAACGCTGAATTGGACGGAAAGTTCCTGGAAGGGGCTGCCGCTGTGGGTCTCAAGACCCTCAAAGGGCATCGTTCTGTAGGCGGTATGCGTGCCAGTATCTACAACGCCATGCCGGAAGAGGGCGTTAAGGCCCTGATCGATTATATGGCCGAGTTTGAACGAGTTAACGGATAAAAAACGCAAAGCAGGAGCGGCGCCTCGCTGCGATTTACCCATCTACGGAGTAATCGCGGCGAGGCGCCGTTCTCACAATTTAATCTAAATTTTATGGAATAAATACTCTTTGCGTTCTCCGCGTCTCAGCGGCCTCCGCGTTGATAGCACCAAGGTTGAAGTAACATGTATAAGATACTGACATTAAACAATATTTCTGTGGCTGGGTTGGATCGTCTTCCACGCGAAAAATATGAAGTGGCCTCCGAGATCGCTCACCCCGATGGAGTCCTGCTTCGCTCCTACAAGATGCACGATATGGAAATTCCCGAGACGGTGAAAGCAATCGGTCGCGCTGGCGCCGGTGTGAATAACATCCCGGTCGATAAGATGACGGGGATGGGTATTGCCGTCTTCAATGCGCCGGGTGCCAACGCCAATGCAGTGAAGGAACTGGTGATTGCCGGCACGCTTATTGCCGCACGTAATCTTGGCCAGGCTTGGCAGTTCGCCACCGGCCTTGGTGGCGAAGATGCTGCTATCACAAAGGATGTGGAGGCGGGCAAAAAGAATTTTGTCGGCTTTGAACTGCCTGGACGCACCATGGGTGTCATCGGCCTGGGTGCCATCGGCGTTAAGGTGGCCAACGCCTGCCGTGCGCTGGGCATGAACGTCATTGGCTACGATCCGACGATCACCGTGCAGAGCGCCTGGAAACTGGCGGCTGATGTGGAACAGGCGCTGAGCGTGGATGATCTGTTGTCCAAAGCGGATTTTGTCACTTTCCATGTACCGCTGAATGACGCCACTTCCAACATGATCAATGAGGACCGTCTCAAGCTGATGAAGCCGGGATCGGTACTGCTTAACTTCGCCCGCAACGGCATCATCGATGATGAGGCTGCCGTAGCGGCGCTGGATAGCGGGCAGCTCTACGCTTATGTCTGCGATTTCCCCAGCAATCTGCTAAAGAATCATCCTCGGGTGATTACGCTGCCGCACCTGGGTGCATCCACCAAAGAGGCGGAGGACAACTGTGCCATTATGGTGGCCGACGAAATCAGTGACTATCTTGAGAACGGAAATGTTACCAATTCGGTGAATTTTCCCGAGATCAACCTGCCGCGCAACGGTGATGGTGGATACCGGATTGCCGTGGTCAACAGCAATGTGCCAAATATGGTGGGTCAGATCTCCAGCGATCTGGGCAATGCCGGGCTGAATATCATCGATATGCTCAACAAGTCTTGCGGTGATATTGCCTTTACGCTTCTGGATGTGGATAGTGAGCCCGGACAAGCCATACTGGATGACCTGACAGCCATCGACGGAGTACTCTCCGTGCGCTGCCTGGGCTGTAAAAAGTAAGGCGGTATGTATCTGAAGCGGGTACGCGCGCATGAGTGACAACGATAAGCTGGAGGCTATCCGCGAGCGTATCGACTCCCTGGATCAGCAGATTCAGCAACTGATAAATGCCCGCGCAGCAGCGGCCCAGGAGGTTGCCGATATCAAACTGGCAGCAGATCCCGATGCGCAATTCTACCGCCCGGAGCGCGAGGCGGAGGTGCTGCGTCGGGTCAAGGCCCGCAATACCGGCCCGCTGGATGGTGAAGAGGTGGCGCGCCTGTTTCGCGAGATCATGTCCGCCTGTTTGGCACTGGAGCAACCCCTCAAGATTGCGTTTCTTGGTCCGGAAGGTACCTTTACCCAGGCAGCAGCCCTCAAACACTTTGGCCATTCGGTCAAAACGACATCCCTGGGTTCCATCCCCGATGTGTTTCGAGAGGTGGAATCCGGTATCTGCCAATACGGCGTGGTGCCGGTGGAGAACTCCACAGAGGGGGTGATCAGCCATACACTGGATACCTTTCTCACTTCTCCATTGATGATTTGTGGGGAGGTCTCCCTGCGCATCAATCACAATCTGATGAGCCATGAAAGCGGTTTGGATGCGATCAAGACTGTCTATTCGCATCAGCAATCCCTGGCCCAATGCCGCAGCTGGCTTGACCATCATCTGCCGCATGCTGAACGCATTGCTGTGGGTAGCAACGCAGAAGCGGCCAAGATGGCTGCGGATGCGTCGGGTTGTGCGGCTGTCGCCGGTGAGGCCGCTGCGGAGGTCTATGGGCTGCCAGTGCTGGCGAGCAACATTGAGGATGAGCCGGGTAATACCACACGTTTCCTGGTCATTGGCAACAAGGATGCGGCAGCGAGCGGTGAAGATAAAACCAGTCTGCTCTTTTCCATTCGTAACGTGGCCGGTGGTTTGCACACGATCCTCTCTCCTTTTGCCGAGCATGGCATCAGCATGACGCGCATCGAATCACGACCGTCGAGACGTGGCAGATGGGACTATGTCTTTTTTGTCGACATCAATGGTCATCGTAATGATCAATCGATAGCAGAGGCGCTGGCCGAGCTGGAAAAGAGAGCGAGCCTGTTCAAAGTGCTGGGCTCCTATCCAAAGGCTGTTTTGTAAATGGAATGGGCGCCGACCCAACTTGGGTAGGTTGGGTTAGGCTGTCTTTTTGGCCGTAACCCAACAATGTGCGCCAATATTGTCGTGTTACGCTACGCTAACACAGACCTACTGTTTATTAAGGGGTATTTGGCAATTATTGATAATATGAACATTGTTGCCTTTAGTCAGTGTCATTTGACTCCGAATTATTAGGTCATGAACCGTTTCATTGATATTTCCGCTTCCGGTATCGCTGAACTGACGCCCTATGTTCCAGGGAAACCCATCTCCGAACTGGAGCGGGAGTTGGGCATCAGCCATTCGGTAAAACTTGCCTCCAATGAAAACCCGTTGGGCGCCAGTCCTAGAGTGGCGGAGGCGATCGGACGGTCGATGGCGGAATTGGCCCGTTATCCCGATGGAGGGGGACATGACCTGCGGCTTGCATTGGGGGTAAAGCATGATATGGATCCAGCATGCATCACTCTCGGCAACGGCTCCAACGATGTGCTGGATATGATCGCCCGGGTCTTTTTGGCGCCGGGAAGCGAGTCTCTCTTCTCCCAGTATGCCTTCGCTGTCTATCCCATCAGCAGTCAGGCTGCAGGGGCGAAACTTGTGGTCGCACCTGCCGATGATTACGGCCACGACCTGGATGCGATGCGGCTGCGCATCACCGACTCTACCCGTGTCATCTGGATTGCAAACCCCAACAACCCCACCGGCACCTGGCTCGAAGCTGATGAACTCAAGGCGTTTCTCGCTGCTGTTCCGGAGAATGTCATTGTTGTGGTGGATGAGGCCTACAGCGAGTATGTGACTCAGGAAGCCTATCCGGATGCTTCCCGGTGGCTCAAGGATTTTCCCAATCTGGTCGTCACCCGTACCTTCTCGAAGGCCTATGGGCTGGCCGCCCTGAGGGTCGGTTACGGTATCAGCCATCCCGATGTGGCAGAACTGCTCAACCGGGTGCGCCAACCTTTCAATGTGAACAGTTTTGCTCAGGTGGGTGCATTGGCGGCGCTGGAGGATCAGGCATTTATCCAATCATCGGTAGAGGCCAATCTGGCAGGTTTGGCACAATTGATCGAGGGCTTTGAAGCGCTGAGTCTTGGTTACATCCCCTCGGCAGGTAATTTTATCACGGTTGATCTGGGGCGTTCCGGCGTGGAGATCGATCAGGCTCTGTTGCGGGAAGGTTGTATCGCACGACCGGTGGCTAACTACGGTATGCCGACCCACCTGCGGGTCACCGTGGGGTTGCCGGAAGAGAACCTGCGTTTTCTGGATGCCCTGAAAAAGGTGCTGGGACGATGATCAGAAAACTCGCCATTATCGGGGTCGGTTTGATTGGTGGATCCATGGCCCGCGCCCTGCGTGAAGAGGGTGTGGTACAGGAGATCGTCGGTTGCGGGCGTAGCAAGCCCAATCTGGAGCGGGCGGTTGAACTGGGTGTTATCGATCACTATACCCACGACATCGGTGAAGCTGTCAGCGGGGCGGATTTGATTGTCCTGGCAGTGCCGCTGGGTGCAATGGAAGCGACTTTTCGCGCCATGCAGGGACACCTTGCAGACGATGCGGTGATCACCGATGTGGGCAGCGTAAAAGGCAGTGTTGTCGAGGACGCAGTCAAGGTCTTCGGCGAGGCCCCGGCCTTCCTGGTGCCGGGTCACCCTATTGCCGGTACTGAGCGGAGTGGGGTCGAGGCGTCGTTTCCGGAGCTGTTTCGCAACCGCCGGGTTATCCTGACACCGCTGGACAACACTGATCCGCAAGCGCTGCAGAAGGTCGAGCAGGCTTGGCGGCATTGTGGTGCCGATCTTAGCTACATGGCTGTGGCGCATCACGATGAGGTGCTGGCGGCGACCAGTCATCTTCCCCATATGCTGGCCTACAGTCTCGTGGACAGCCTGGCGCGCATGAAAGAGAACGACGAGATCTTTCGCTATGCAGCGGGTGGTTTTCGGGACTTTACCCGTATCGCCTCCAGCAATCCGGTCATGTGGCGGGATATCTGTCTGGCAAACCGTGAGGCGCTGGGCGGCATGTTGAAGCGTTTTGCCGACGAGTTGCATGGTATGGCGGATGCACTGGAAAAAGACGACGCAGAGGGCCTGCTTGAAATCTTTGAGCGTGCCAAGGCGGCACGGGATCGTTATATCGACGGGGTGGAGTAGAGTCTCCATTCATCTGTAGGCCCGATCAAGCGCAGCGGATCGGGCATTTTCGCTATCCCTCCAACTGTTCAAATATGTGAGAGAAAAATAGTTGAACGCACCATCGAACATCAAATTTCACGTCAAACCTGGCGGCAGTCTCACCGGCAGCCTGCGGGTGCCGGGTGATAAATCGATCTCCCACCGCTCCATCATGCTCGGTTCTCTGGCCGAGGGTGTGACTGAAGTGACCGGTTTTCTTGAAGGAGAGGACAGTCTGGCGACCCTCAACGCCTTTCGCCGGATGGGGGTTGAAATAGTGGGGCCGGACGCAGGCAGGGTAGTGATCCACGGCGTCGGCAAACACGGACTCAAGGCGCCGGATGCCCCTCTCGACCTGGGCAACTCCGGAACCTCGATGCGACTGCTCTCCGGTCTGCTGGCAGGACAGGGTTTTGAAGTGACCCTCAGCGGCGACAGCTCTCTCTCCGGACGGCCGATGAAACGGGTTACCGAACCTCTGGTGCAGATGGGGGCAAAGATCGATGCTGCCGAAGGGGGAACTGCTCCTTTGGTCATCCATGCCAATCGCTCCATGCAGGGCATGGACTACAGATTGCCGATGGCCAGCGCCCAGGTGAAATCCTGTGTGCTGCTGGCGGGACTCTATGCGGCAGGTGAAACCTGTGTCACCGAACCGGCGCCGACCCGTGACCATACCGAACGCATGCTGGAGGGGTTTGGTTACGCGATCAGGCGTGAAGGGGCGCGGGTCTGTCTGACTGGCGGAGGAAAGCTGTCCGCCTGCAATATCGATGTCCCGTCAGACATCTCTTCCGCCACCTTTTTTATGGTTGGCGCCACTATCGCCGAGGGTTCGGATGTCACCCTGGAGCATGTCGGTATCAACCCGACCCGGGATGGCATCATCAATATTCTGCGGCTGATGGGGGCGCAGATCGAGGTCTTCAATGAGCGAACTGTGGGTGGTGAGCCGGTGGCGGATATCCGGGTGCGCTCCAGTCGGCTCAAAGGTATCCCGATTCCTGAAGATCAAGTGCCCCTGGCCATAGACGAATTTCCGGCAATCTTTGTTGCTGCCGCCTGTGCCGAAGGGGAGACCATCCTGACCGGCGCCGCAGAGCTGCGGGTCAAGGAGAGTGACCGCATACAGGTGATGGCCGATGGGCTGAATACGTTGGGCATCGATGCCAGGGCGACGCCTGACGGTATTGTCATACAGGGTGGGACGATCCAGGGTGGCAGGGTCGACAGTCATGGTGATCACCGGATTGCCATGTCCTTTGCCATGGCGGCGCTGCGCGCCGCAGGAGATATCCACATCGACGACTGCGCCAATGTGAATACCTCGTTTCCTGGCTTTACCGGTCTGGCCGGCGGGGCAGGGTTGCGGATCAGCAGTTCGGAGGATGTTTGACCATGGTTCGGGTGATTACTATCGATGGGCCCTCCGGGTCGGGCAAGGGCACCATTACCCAACGGGTGGCAGAGGCTACCGGCTGGCGCATCCTGGACAGTGGCGCGATCTACCGTGTGCTGGGCCTGATGGCGGATCGTGCGGAAATCAGTGTCGATCATGTCGGCAAACTTGCAGAAATGGCGGGGAATATGCCTCTCTCTTTTGATGGAGAGCGGGTTTTGCTGGATGGTGAGGATGTCACCGACGCGATTCGCACCGAGACTGCGGGAAATGCGGCCTCCAAAGTGGCAGCGGTACCCGAAGTACGCACCGCGCTGCTGCAGTGGCAGCGCAACTACGCACAAGCGCCCGGTTTGGTGGCTGATGGACGGGATATGGGCACAGTCGTATTCCCCGCTGCAGAGGTCAAAATCTTCCTCACCGCGAGCGCCGAAGAGCGTGCCCGCCGCCGCTATAAACAGTTGAAAGACAAGGGATTGAGTGTTAATCTCGCCGATCTCACTGCGGAGATCCGCGAGCGCGATGAGCGTGACCGAAATCGTAGCGTGGCACCACTCGCAGCGTCGGAGACGGCGTTGGAACTGGATTCCACTGAGATGACCATTGATGAGGTTGTCGAGAAGGTAATGGGAAAGGTGCGTTTCACCTTTTCCGATCTCAACGTCTGACCATTGATGGCAGCGGCAGTAGCCGCATAGCCAGCTGGATCGACCAGCTTTTTTTAACCATTAACCCGGCAGGTTTTTACAACTGCCTGTGCAACCGTTCAGCGTTGCAGGAAATCCAAACCCATGACCGAAAGTTTTGCAGAATTATTTGAGGAGAGCCTCTCCAATACCCAGCTTCGTCCCGGTGCCATCGTTATCGGCACGGTGCTGGACATCACCTCCGAATCCGTCATCGTCAATGCCGGACTCAAGTCCGAAGGCGTGATCCCGCGTTCCCAGTTCCTTAATTTGGATGGCGAGATCGAAGTCAACATCGGTGATCAGGTAGAAGTCGCCCTGGATGCCGTGGAAGATGGCTTCGGCGCGACCAGGCTCTCCCGCGAAAAGGCCAAGCGCAACCAGGCCTGGAAAGTGCTGGAAACGGCATTTGAAGCAGAGGAGACCATTCACGGTCGTATCAACGGCAAGGTCAAGGGTGGATTTACCGTCGAGCTCGGCGATATCCGTGCATTCCTGCCCGGTTCGCTGGTGGACGTGCGTCCGGTACGCGACACCGCATATCTCGAAGGCAAGGATCTCGAATTCAAGGTGATCAAGCTGGATCAGCGCCGCAACAACGTAGTGGTTTCCCGCCGCGCCGTGGTGGAGCAGGAGTACAGCGCAGAGCGCGAGAAGCTGCTGGAGACTCTGGAAGAGGGTCAGCAGATCAAGGGTATCGTCAAGAACCTTACCGACTACGGCGCATTCGTGGATCTGGGTGGCATCGACGGCCTGCTGCATATTACCGACATGGCCTGGAAGCGCGTCAAGCATCCTTCCGACGTGGTTGAGATCGGTGATGAGATCGATGTCAAAGTTCTTAA
>NZ_JAAVSH020000001.1:402547-410155 GCF_011947365.2 endosymbiont of Lamellibrachia barhami | reverse complement strand
CCGCATAGCCAGCTGGATCGACCAGCTTTTTTTAACCATTAACCCGGCAGGTTTTTACAACTGCCTGTGCAACCGTTCAGCGTTGCAGGAAATCCAAACCCATGACCGAAAGTTTTGCAGAATTATTTGAGGAGAGCCTCTCCAATACCCAGCTTCGTCCCGGTGCCATCGTTATCGGCACGGTGCTGGACATCACCTCCGAATCCGTCATCGTCAATGCCGGACTCAAGTCCGAAGGCGTGATCCCGCGTTCCCAGTTCCTTAATTTGGATGGCGAGATCGAAGTCAACATCGGTGATCAGGTAGAAGTCGCCCTGGATGCCGTGGAAGATGGCTTCGGCGCGACCAGGCTCTCCCGCGAAAAGGCCAAGCGCAACCAGGCCTGGAAAGTGCTGGAAACGGCATTTGAAGCAGAGGAGACCATTCACGGCCGTATCAACGGCAAGGTCAAGGGTGGATTTACCGTCGAGCTCGGCGATATTCGTGCATTCCTGCCCGGCTCGCTGGTGGACGTGCGTCCGGTACGCGACACCGCATATCTCGAAGGCAAGGATCTCGAATTCAAGGTGATCAAGCTGGATCAGCGCCGCAACAACGTAGTGGTTTCCCGCCGCGCCGTGGTGGAGCAGGAGTACAGCGCAGAGCGCGAGAAGCTGCTGGAGACTCTGGAAGAGGGTCAGCAGATCAAGGGTATCGTCAAGAACCTTACCGACTACGGCGCATTCGTGGATCTGGGTGGCATCGACGGCCTGCTGCATATTACCGACATGGCCTGGAAGCGCGTCAAGCATCCTTCCGACGTGGTTGAGATCGGTGATGAGATCGATGTCAAAGTTCTTAAATTCGACCGCGAGCGCAACCGTGTCTCCCTGGGTCTGAAGCAGATGGGCGACGATCCGTGGGTCAATCTGGCTCGCCGTTACCCGGAAAACACCCGCATGTTCGGCAAGATCACCAACATCGCCGATTACGGCTGTTTCGTGGAGATCGAAGAGGGTGTCGAAGGTCTGGTTCACGTCTCCGAAATGGATTGGACCAACAAGAACATCCACCCCTCCAAGGTTGTCAGCCTGGATGACGAAGTTGAAGTCATGGTGCTGGATATCGACGAAGAGCGTCGTCGTGTCTCCCTCGGCATCAAACAGTGCAAATCCAACCCCTGGGATGAGTTTGCCGCTACCCACAACAAGAACGACCATGTCTCTGGCAAGATCAAGTCGATCACCGATTTCGGTATCTTCATCGGTCTGGACGGTGGCATCGATGGTCTGGTACATCTTTCCGATATCTCCTGGGATGATGTCGGCGAAGAGGCAGTGCGTGACTTCAAGAAGGGTGATGAGGTTGAAACCGTTGTTCTTTCCGTCGATCCTGAGCGTGAGCGCATCTCCCTCGGCATCAAGCAACTTGCGAAAGATCCCTTCTCCTCTTTCGTTGCCGCCAATGCCAAGGGCAGTCTTGTGAACGGTGTGGTTGCCGAAGTTGATCCACGAGGCGCTGTTATCACTCTGGCTGATGGCGTTGAAGGCTACTTGCGTGCCTCTGAACTCTCCCGCGACCGCGTCGAAGATGCTCGCAGTGTGTTAAAAGAGGGCGACAAGATTGAGGCAAAATTCCTTGGTGTCGATCGCAAAAACCGTACGCTCTCTCTCTCTATCAAGGCGAAGGATGCGGATGAAGAGAGTGCAGCTATCAAGGGTTATGCCCGCGATGCGGCCACTAGCGCACCGACCCTCGGCGATTTGTTGAAAGCGCAGATGGAGAATCAGGACGACTGATTGTTCCTCAATCAGTAGTCTGAACAATGCGGGGGCCGGAGTTGCCGGCCCCCAATAATCACTGGGAAGCTGATAAGAATGACAAAATCCGAGTTGATCGAGATAATCTCTAAGGCGCAGAGCCACCTTGCCTATCGGGATGTGGAGCTTGCGGTAAAGTGCATGATCGAGCAGATGAGCCAGTCTCTCTCCTCTGGTGAGCGTATCGAGATTCGAGGTTTTGGCAGTTTTTCACTTCATTATCGGCCGCCGCGCATGGGACGCAATCCAAAGACGGGCAGAACAGTCGCGCTTTCAGGAAAGTATGTCCCCCATTTCAAACCGGGAAAGGAGCTGCGCGAGCGCGTGAACAGCGCTATTGAGCAAGAGTAGCTGTCTGCCCCACTAGTCAGCCGCTTTCCCTGTTGCTGCTCTTTATAGCAGTAACCCTTTCCGGACTCCCCGTCAGACTTTGAGTGGCCCACAGGGGATATAGCCGCTCGCTTTTCCATCGCTTTTCAACTCAGCCCGCAACCGTTCGACAATCGTTCGCAGTACGGTGACACGGGCATATTTTTTGTCGTTTCCCGGGATCAGATGCCAAGGCGCAAATTCTGTGCTTGTGCGGATCACCATCTCGTTGACCGCCAGTTTGTACTCCTCCCACTTCTCCCGGTTTCTCCAGTCTTCATCGGTTATTTTGTGCTGTTTGTATGGCGTGGCCTTGCGGGCCTCAAAACGGGCGAGTTGTTCGTCGGCGCTGATATGCAGCCAGAACTTCATGACGATGATGCCGTTTTCCGACATCTGCTGCTCGAACTGATTGATCTCTGAATAGGCGCGCTGCCACTCGGGATCGCTGGCAAACCCTTCGACCCGTTCCACCAGCACACGGCCATACCAGGAACGATCGAAGATGGTCATACGTCCAGCCCGGGGCAGATGACGCCAGAAACGCCATAGATAGTGGTGCGCCTTCTCCTCATCGGTGGGTGCAGCAATGGGAATGGTTCGATAGAGACGGGCATCAACTGCGCTGGTAAGACGCCGGATGGCGCCGCCCTTACCCCCGGCATCGACGCCCTCGAAGACCAATACACAGGAACGTTTTTTCTGGTAGGCCTTCCAGGCCAGTTCGTTGGCTTCGGCCTGTAGTTTATTGAGTTCGGATTTGTAGAGATCTCTTTCCTTCGTTTTTGAGAGATCGACATGATCGAGCAGGGTAATCTGCGCCGATGCCTGATTCGGTAGTGTGGGGGCATGAGATGTGGCCGGGATGCAAAGAAGTTGAGGTGACTCCAGGCGGGATTTCATCGTCTCCAACAGTGTCCGGCCAACAGTGAGATCACGGTAACGCTTGTCTGTGGCCTCAATCATATACCAAGGGGTGGCGCCTGTGTCCGTGTGCCGGATGACACGTTCCGCCACCTTTTCAAAATGGCGGTACTGCTGGCTGAAGCGGGCTTTTTTGGGCAGCATCTTCCAGCGGCTCTTGTCATCTCTGGAGAGGCTTTTCAGCCGCTTCTTCTGTACCGTTTCCGGCAGGTGAAACCAGAACTTCAGTATTAATGTGCCATCTTCCGTGAGCATGCGTTCAAAGTCGGCAATACGGTTCAACTCCGCATCCAGTTGCGCATCGTCACACTGGTTGCGGAATCTGTGTTCGATAGGTGCCAGATACCAGCCGCCGAAGAGGATGCTGATATCCCCTTTCGGCGCCAGGGTGCGCCAAAAACGCCAATAGCGGGGGCGCGCCTGCTCCTCATCGGTCTGGTCCCAGAAGGCGAAAGTCTGCACATTACGGGAATCGAGCCACTCATTGAGGCGATTGACCACCCCACCTTTACCCGCCCCTTCAACCCCCGCAACGATAATTACAACGGAAGTATTGGTCTTCCGGATCTCCCGTTGTACATGAAGAAGTTCGGTGCGCAGATCGGCTTCTTCCGCCTTGTAGTCCTCTTTAGTGACTTTTCGACCGACTTTAGTGGCTTCGAACATGGCGCTCTCTCCTGGGGGCTCAGTCTGTAATCCATGTTTCAGGACGAACACTTAAGGTTAGTGTCCATCCGGAAACAATGTTTTAACCACAAAGGACACGAAGAGCACGAAGGTAATAGATTGATTAGCAATAAATTTTCTTCGTGTACTTCGTAGTTAGATATGGGTTTCCGGATAGACACTAGGTTAGTTGTTTACGGGATGAATCGCTATCAGCAACTGCGGGAAACAGCAGTCTGGTTGCTCATGGTCAATTGGAAACGCCATCATCTGTTTACAGTTCTCTAAATGTTCTCTATTATTTGAGGTAGAGAACATTTAGAGAACAATTATGTTGAGCAAAAGTAACCTGAAGACCCTGGATTTTATTCGTGAATTTATTGTTCGCGAAGGTTATGCCCCGACTTTGAGCGAGATTGCGCTGGGGATCGGTATCCGTTCCAAAGGCGTGGCACATCGTTATGTACAGGCATTGGCCCAAGAGGGGGTCATCGAACTGCATGCTGGGCGCAAGCGGGGCATTACCTTGCCGGAACCGAATAAAGAGCGGGATATGACGTTGCCGCTGGCCGGGCGCATTGCAGCGGGGCGGCCGATCGAAGCGATCGAGGATCAGGTGCGGGTGGATCTGGCCGCCTTTTTTATCGGCCCTGGGCGTTTTGCGCTGCAGGTCTGTGGGGATTCGATGGAGGAGGCCGGTATCCTCGATGGCGATATGGTGGTGGTTGCGCAACAGGAGCACGCCGCCGATGGGGACATCGTGGTGGCACTGATTGACAATGAAGAGGCGACGCTGAAATATCTGCGGCGGAATCCACAGGGTGACATCAGTCTGATTCCCGCCAACAGCGCGATGGCGCCCATGGTTTATGCTGCTGAACGGGTGCGTATCCAGGGCGTGGTAGTGGGGCAGCTGCGTACCTATGGTAAGCGTTGATGACGACCTTGGAGGATAGGCGCTGGCGGCGTGTCATCATTTTGATGGATATGGATGCCTTCTTTGCTTCGGTGGAGCAACGGGATCATCCAGAGTGGCGGGGACGGGCGATCGGCATCACCAACGGCCGGCGTGGTACCTGCATCATCACCTGCTCCTACGAGGCGCGTGCCCTGGGGATAAAAACCGGCATGCGGGTCAGGGAGGCGCTACAGATCTGTCCGGATTTTATCCAGGTACCTGCCTCCCCTGAACGGTACGCCGCAGTTTCCACCCGCATCATGCATGTCCTGCGGACGATCACGCCGGATCTGGAGATCTTCTCCGTCGATGAGGCATTCCTTGATGTCACGCAATGTCAGCGGCTCTATGGATCGCCAGAGAAGATAGGGCGTCTGGTAAAAACGCGGGTGGAGATGGCTTCTGGCGTGCGCTGCTCAGTGGGCGTGAGCGGGGATAAGACAACGGCGAAGTGGGCGGCCAAGCAGGGCAAGCCGGATGGTTTTGTGCTGATTCCGCCCTGGGAGGCCAGATATCGCCTGCGGGAAGTGCCGGTCACGGAACTCTGTGGTATTGCAGATGGCGTCGGCCGCTATCTGGCGGAGCGGGGCGTCTATCGTTGTGGTGACATGTCACGGCTGCCGATCGGTGAGCTTGGCCGGCGTTTCGGCAACCAGGGAAGGCGTATCTGGTATATGTGCCAGGGGGAAGATCCGGATCGGGTGGAGACCCGGGTGGCGTCGCCAAAGTCTATCGGTCACGGTAAGGTGATGCCGCCGGATGCACGGGACCTGGAGACAATCCAGATCTATTTGCTGCATATGAGCGAGAAGGTGGCCGCCCGGTTACGCAGACATGAACTACAGGCCAGTCGCTTCTTTGTGGGGCTCCGGGCGGGATGGGGGTGGATTGGCGCCAAGCGGGCTACCCCCCTGCCGACGAGTGACGGGCGCCGGATCATGGCGCTGTGCCGCGAAACCTTGCGTGAGCAGTGGCAGGGAGAGGGTGTCTCTCAGGTTCAGGTCACGGCATTGGATCCTCGACCGGTTTGCGAACAGCTGGAGCTTTTTGGCATGGATGCGCAGGTGGAGTCAGGTGCGTTGCATCAGGTGGTGGATCAAACCAACGCACGCTATGGCGAGTTTGCCATTGCACCCGCCCGCCTGCTCAAACGATCTGATATGCCTAATGTCATCGCACCCTCCTGGAAACCCTTCGGGCACCGTCAGAGCATTTGATGCGGGGCTATCTCACCATCATGATCAGCAGGACTACAAACCCCACTATCGCTGCCAGCGGCAGCACTACGGCCTGCCAGTCACCTTTCTCTGCCTTTGGGCCGTTTTGGCTCCAGTGTTTGTAGGCTGGCCACATAAAAAACAGCATCATCACAACGCCTGCCGCAGCAAGTATCTTCATCCAATCCATAATTGTTTTACTCTTGTAACTGTTCCGAATGTAGGCTCGATCAAGCGTAGCGGATCGGGCACTCCTGAATGAGGATACGCATGGAGTTGCCGGTTCCGCTACGCTTGAACCGGCCTACCATTGATTCCGGCGCACCAAGAAAAAACCCCGGCACAGGCCGGGGCTTTAGCGTACAGCATCAAGTGGCTACTCAATCGTCACCGGAAAACGCCCCCAACAGATGCAACAGGCTGATGAAGATATTGAAGATAGCGAGATAGAGGCCATAAGTGGCCATGATGTAATTGGTTTCGCCGCCACTGATAATGCGACTGGTGTCGAACAGGATAAAGCCGCTCATCAGCAGGATGATGCCTGCGGAGATCGCCAGTGAAAGCGCAGGCAGATCCATGAAGAGATTGGCGAGTACCGCGAGCAGGACAACCATCATGCCGGCAAACAGGAATCCGCCCATAAAACTGAAATTACGTTTGGAGGTCAGCGCGTAACCGGAGAGACCAAGGAAGATGATGCCGGTGCCGCCAAAAGCGGTGCCGATGATCTCAGGGCCTTTCGGCAGGGCAAGGTATTGGGTGAGTATAGCGCCCAGTCCAAAACCCATCAGGCCGGTAATCAGGAAGATGACCCCAATGCCCTTGGAAGAGTTGGCGGTGCGGGGCAGAACAAATATGCCGAGCACCATGGCGCCAATCACCGAGATCATATAGACCATGGGTGGCATCGCCATCGCCATGGAGACCGCAGCCATAATCGCGCTGAAGACCAGCGTTGCAGACAGCAGCATATAGGTGTTCTTGAGCACCTTATTGGTTTCCAGTACCGATTCCTGGGAACGGGCGGTGCTAAGATCGAATTGGTTCATGTCGGCTTTGCCTCCTGGGTAAATGCCTGAAATCGAACGTTTAATATATGACAAAGTACATCCATATTAGTTCAGGGAAGGATACCCGTCTTATTTGAAAGATCAATAGATGAAATATAGGCGAACTCGGGCTTTTTCAAGGGGGAAACTGGTGGTATCCTAGCGCCGCACTGGAGAGGTGGCAGAGCGGTTGAATGCACCGGTCTTGAAAACCGGCGTGGGTTTGTAGCCCACCCAGGGTTCGAATCCCTGCCTCTCCGCCATAAAATCAAAGGCTTACATCATTCTTGGTGTAGGCTTTTTTTGTTGCTTTTGCTCTGTGGGCCAGTGACGCGTTAGGTGCCAGCCCCGCTCCGAACGCTTCCCAGCAAACCACGGCGAATTAAACACCAAAAAATTCAACTGGCGAACTTGTTCTGATCCAGGTCGACCAGCTTCACGGACTCACGGAATGAGTCACCGCCTCAGTGATAATGACAACACCCTAAGTGTTCCCTGTCACAGGAGGTTGCCATGTCCACCATTACCGAATGTCTTTCCCAGGTCAGGTTGGGTGAACCACAGGTCCACCGCAATCTCGTCCTTTTCCCGTTGATCGCAGAAAAGCGCGCTGAACCCCACTA
>NZ_JAAVSH020000001.1:401082-402362 GCF_011947365.2 endosymbiont of Lamellibrachia barhami | reverse complement strand
GGTTGGCAGTCGAAGTATGCGCAGAGGGCGTTAATCGCTTCCAGGTTGCTGTTGTAGCCGGGGTTGTTGGCTATGCGAGTCAATGAGGCGCGGGATATGCCGGTCTGCTCGGCTACTTCGTTGAGAGTAATGCGGCGGCGTTCTTTGAAAACCTTGTCGTCGAGAAGTTGCTTGAGTTTTACGCGGATCATGAGGGACTCCTTTGATGCCCTCATTGTGTCTTCTGCTCAAATATGATGCAAATTGATATTGGTAGAGCGAATATGATCAAAAGGTGCTGGACGGGGAGTTTTCAGAACATCAATTTCATGGCTAACCAATAAAAACAATGAGTTACATAGGCTTGTAACTCATTGGAAAACGCCTGGCGCATCTTAGGGCAGCCTCCTTCAACTGGGTGAATAATATTTCAAAGATCAGAATTCCCCATCTCGAACCACATTACCCTTGCTGACTATCTTGATGGCCTTGGGGTAAACCGGATCGTTGTCCGGCAGGACTCCTTTATCTTTCTCAATTCCCTTGGCTGCAACACTGGTCAGTTTACTCAAGGCTTCAGAGCCGGGTAGTGCTTTGCTGTCATCATAGTAATCGAACCAGGGCAGACCAGCGCTTGTATAATCCTTGGTGGATGCCGGTTCATGTGGCGGTTGGTGACCTGTGATCGCTTGGTATTGCTTGCTGTTAGCAAGATGAATGAAACACCGATAGCTGTTATCCAGGTCCCATGCGTCGATGCCGTACTCGTCTTCATATATTTTTTGCCGCATTAAACCGCCAGGAGCAAGTCCCATATCCGGGGCTGCTGAATCGCAGGCTGAACGGCTGAGCATTGGCATTTCATAGTAATCCTCTTTCACAGTCTGCTCGAAATATTCGACGTACGCGTCATGTTTCATCGGATAGACGATGAACTGAAGGCCACCGTGTTCGGCCTTGCCCGTGATCTGCTCTTCGGCGGTATAGCCCTCGCCCAAAGGCATGGCGATAAACTGACGGATATAGCCTTCCGAGACGTTGAAACCGTCCAGCCAAGGCTGTTCCGGGATGACAGCATAGTCCTGCGGGTCATCTGAAAGGCCATTGCTCCAGGCTTTGCCAGAAACCGCATTGATTTTTCCGGCTGCGATCTTGACAGCGCAGGGGTAGTCGCCGGAAAAGTTTATCCACAGAGCCTCCGATTGATACATGGGAATGAACACACCACCATGTTGACGCCATAGTGCGGGCAATTTTTCCGCGAAGTCATCCACATGCTCCACCGGGAACTGACCCAGCCC
>NZ_JAAVSH020000001.1:397341-400694 GCF_011947365.2 endosymbiont of Lamellibrachia barhami | reverse complement strand
TTGTCGCTACGTCGCGGGCAGTGCGGGGCATTAGCTGCATCAGGCCCATGGCGCCTGCACTGGAACGGGCATCGGTAATAAAGGCACTCTCCTGACGCAGAATGGCGTAGATCCAGGCGTTGTCAATATCGAGACTCTTGGCCTGTTGATCGATCAACGTCCTGTGGGTGAGGGGGAAGCGGAGTTCCAGATCATTCCAGTGACGGATCTTCGCCAGGGTGAGAATGGCCTGAGAAGGCCAATTCCACTGCTGTGCCAAGCGGGCTGCGCCCTTGAGTTCGTCGGTGCTGCGGTTACTCAGTGCCCAGTTCCACTCACGACGTGCGTCGATGGGCCTGTGCAGAATTTTCAGTTCTCTCGCCCGCTGCATGCCGGGTTGACTGGCAATGCGATTCACTACGTCATCGGCGACATCAATGGCTGCATGAGCCATGGTGAAGCGGGTACCCAGACGGTTGGTCGCCATGAAACCATAGTAGCTGCGGTTCTTCGCCAGTGTTTCGAGCAGTTGGTTGCCTTTCTCCTGCTGGCCAAGTTGTAATAGCGCTCTGGCACGCCAGTACCGCCAGCGCTCTTTCGATCTGTCTGACTCGGAGAGACCGGCAATGGTGGCGAGTACCCGTTCCCAATCCTGGGACTCCAGGGCCTGACGGAACTGCTTGTCGGAGAGCCTTGGATCCAGCCGCAGATGCTTTGGCACAACCTGTTCGATGATCCGGGAAAATGTCTCCCCGGATGTGTCCACCAGATTGGCGGCAAGCGTGCGGCCCACGGCGAGTTTTTGAGCATCTGTGAATTGCCCTCGCACTTGTAGCGATTGCCAAAATTCGAAGGCTTTTTCAGGGCTTTTGCGAGCCAGTCGCCTGACCCCGTGAACCAGAATCTCGTCCCGCATGGGATGGTTTTCTTGCAGACGCTGATTCTGCATAAGCTTTTGAGGGTCACGATGGATGTCGATCCAGAGGCTGACCCAGTTGCCCTCGCTGTTTGGCAGGAAACGTTTGAGATATCTTGCCAGACGAATCTGCCTGGCTTGCATGGCGAGGCTGATTCGCTGCCATACCAGCGTGTCGGTTAATTCACCGGCATCATTCCACGCCTTGAACACCGGATCACAGGCCTTTGGACGGGAACGGCTGCTAAGCCAGACAGGTTCGATCTGAGTAAACGCGTGTTGTTGCTGGCCGGTTTCGATCAATGCCCGCAGGCGGTGGCACTGGCGCTTTATACTTCCCCCAGGTTTGGCAAAATCGAGATAGATTTCCCAGCGATGCTTGCCTGCCAGCAAGTCCAGCCAGTTGTTACGCAGTCTGCTGCTAAGCGGCGTTTCGGCATATTTGTCTATGAATGTCCGGATGGTTTGGGAATCCTGCCGTGCCAGATGCCGGGTAATCTCCTGGTATTCAAGATAGGGCAGCAGGGGATAGGCCTGCAGTTGATGCTTGAGTGCCTGGTATTTTTTCAACTGGCCCTTTTTCAGAGCCTGTTCGGCATCGAGAAACTGTTGCCGGGCAACCTTGTTTTCCGGAGGGTCAGTAATTGTGGCCAGGGCGGGGCTGAACCAGAGTGGCAGCAGAGAGAGTGCCGCGCATAACCATTGGATGAAACGCGATGGACGCCAAGTTTTAGGTTGAATTGTTTGAGGCATGTTCCGCTGCACTATCTCTTTATCCTTTATCACAGCAATCATAGCATTTGCCACCCGGGAGGGAAGCAAAATGGAGGGCGCTGAGATTGATTGATACTAAATGGGTGATTGCTGGTTAGTGCTCCTCAAGAAGGGGTACGAGAATGATCCAGTAATTCGATCCAGTGCTTTACAGGAACCCTGGATTCAGCCTGCAGGTGATTCATGCAGCCTATATTGGCGGTGGCGATGAGCGTTGGCCCACCTGCCTGAAGATTGCGGAGTTTGTTGCGTCTGAGTCTATCGGATAAGTCTGGCTGCAACAGGGAGTATGTGCCTGCAGAGCCGCAGCACAAATGGGCATCATCGACGGTTGTGAGGGTATATCCGAGGTCTAGAAGCAGTCGTTCAACGACCCCTTGCATGCCCAGTCCGTGTTGCAGGGTGCAGGGGGAGTGGAATGCGATGGGTGGATGTTGTGCGGAACCCAATGAGAGTTGACTGATGTCTTCATTCAGCAGCACTTCCCCTATGTCCTTGGTGGCAGCAGCGATTATTGCGGCTTTTTCCGCATATTCAGCATCGTCGCTCAGGAGTTGTGGGTACTCTTTGATTGTCTGCCCGCAACCGCTGGCAGTGCTGATCAGCACTTCGGCTCCGGTTTTCAGCAGCGGCAGCCAGGCATCGATGTTGCGGCGCGCAAAACGTTTGGCTGCATCGTTTGCACCCAGATGCAGGTTGACTGCGCCGCAGCATCCCGCTTCCGGCACCCTGATCAGACTGATGCCCAGCCGGTCCAGCACCCGCGCTGTGCTGAAATTGATGGCCGGAGCCAGCGAAGGCTGAACACAGCCGTCCAGTATGAGCATGCGGCGTTGGTGCCGCGCCTCGGGCCAATGGCCGGTCCACTGTTTGGCTGGAATGGTGTATCGCAGACGTCTTGGCAACAATCTTTTTATTGCTCGGGCAAGTTTCAGCAGTGCACCAAACCGTTTGGGATAGGGCAGTGTCTTGATGAGTAGTTGATGGCGCAGGCTGTCCATGCCGGTTCGGGGCTTGATCCGCTCCAGGTGTTCCCGTCCTATCTCCAGCAGGCGGCTATAATTGACGCCTGAGGGACAGGTGGTCTCACAAGAGCGGCAGGAGAGGCAGCGGTCGAGGTGCTGTTGTAGACTGTCAGTGGGAGTCGTACCCTCGAGCAGCTGCTTGATCTGATAGATGCGGCCCCGCGGTCCGTCCAGTTCATCTCCCAACAGTTGGTAGGTGGGGCAGGTAGCAGTGCAGAATCCGCAATGTACGCAACTGCGCAGGATCTGCTCGGCTTCCCGGCCATTAGCAGATTCAAGTGTTTGGGGACTGAGTCTGGTCTGCATGGGTGAGGTCGAAGGGTAAAACGTCTATTTTGCGGATGATTGCGATCAAAGCCAACTGTTTTACCGATATACCCTGTGAATTCGACGGGAGTATCCTGAGCTGAGGGTGATATAAAACTGATGCATCTAACCGACTGGTTGAGATATACAGGTTGGATCTCCCCCGCCCGGCGTCTGGAGTGGTTCCCGCCGTTTCGCAGTATGGGGGTCAAAGTGTTGGCCTTGGAAAACGGCTGGCGCAAAGTCCGGCTTCTGCTGCCGCTGAATCGACGAACCAGGAATCCGGGTGGCAGTATGTTTGGCGGCTCCATTGCCGCTTTGGCGGATCCTATTTCTGCATTGTCCTGTAACAG
>NZ_JAAVSH020000001.1:383287-396933 GCF_011947365.2 endosymbiont of Lamellibrachia barhami | reverse complement strand
CCGGGCAGTGTCTTGATGAGTAGTTGATGGCGCAGGCTGTCCATGCCGGTTCGCTTGATCTCGCTCCAGGTGTTCGTCCTATCTCCAGCAGGCGGCTAAGTAATTGACGCCTGAGGGACAGGTGGTCTCACAAGAGCGGCAGGAGAGGCAGCGGTCGAGGTGCTGTTGTAGACTGTCAGTGGGAGTCGTACCCTCGAGCAGCTGCTTGATCTGATAGATGCGGCCCCGCGGTCCGTCCAGTTCATCTCCCAGCAGTTGGTAGGTGGGGCAGGTAGCGGTGCAGAATCCGCAATGTACGCAGCTGCGCAGGATCTGCTCGGCTTCCCGGCCATTAGCAGATGCAAGTGTTTGGGGACTGAGTCTGGTCTGCATTGGTGAGGTCGAAGGGGAAAACGCCTATTTTGCGGATGATTGCGATCAAAACCAACTATTTTTCCGATATACCCTGTGAATCCGACGGGAGTGTCCTGAGCTGAGGGTGATATAAAGCTGATGCATCTAACCGACTGGTTGAGATATACAGGTTGGATCTCCCCCGCCCGGCGTCTGGAGTGGTTCCCGCCGTTTCGCAGTATGGGGGTCAAAGTGTTGGCCCTGGAAAACGGCTGGCGCAAAGTCCGGCTTCTGCTGCCGCTGAATCGACGAACCAGGAATCCGGGTGGCAGTATGTTTGGCGGCTCCATTGCCGCACTGGCGGATCCTATTTCTGCATTGTCCTGTAACAGGGTCTTTCCCGGCCACGCGGTTTGGACTAGGCATCTGGAAGTCGATTTTCGGCGCCCGGGTCTATTTGATCTGGAGTTGCGCTTTGACTTCGACGCGGATATCGAACAACAGATAGCGGCGGATTTAGCCCATGGTCCGCGGAGCGATCCCTGTTTTGAGTTCGGTTTCTATCTGCCGAATGGGGAGGTCTGCGCCTGGGTAACCAATCGGGTCGCTATCCGGCCGATGGATCGATCGCGTAGTCGGGGAGGAGCGCTTCGCCAACGCCAGCCCCGCAACAGAATCAGAGAGAAGAATGTATGAGCGATACAAAAGATAATTTCGATATGGAGCTGAGCAGCGGCATCGCCGCATTCGAGGCGAAGTACTTTGCCCGTGCTTCGGAGATGTTGTCACCGTTGGCCGACGCCGGCCATTACGAAGCCCAGTATCGTATGGCGATTATGGCCCAAGGCGGCTTGGGGATGGTCGTCAACGCGTTGATGGCCTACAAGTATATGAAGTCTGCGGCAGAGAGCGGCCATGCCATGGCGCAGCATGGATTGGGTTTCATGTATCTCGAAGGAGAGTGTGTGGAGCAGAATCCCGCCAAGGCGGCAGAGTGGTTCCGCAAAGCTGCTGATCAGGGGCTGGCAGGCTCCCAAACTACGCTGGGCATGATGTATGCGGAGGGACGGGGTGTTGAAAAGGATTCGGAAGAGGCGCAGCGCTGGTACAAAAAGGCTGGGTTTTAATGGTGTAGGTCGGAGTCTGAGTCAGATGGGGTATCACTGCACTGAGAGTCCTGTCGCTCCGACCCCTGTGAAGTTCTTCAGATGATGGACCAGATATTGTCGAAGTCTGAGTCCTCATCACTACTCCCTTCGGCCGACTGGTCGGCCTGGTCAATATAGCTGAACTGAAATTGGGAGATAGTGCCGGTTGTCTCGAGTACCCGTGTAAGCTTGATCTTGCGATTGTTGCTGCCGTCATCCAGCTTCATTTTATTGCCCACATTGAACGGGTAGGATGGGCCGATAAAACTGGCGGACTGACCTGACGTGCCAACCTCCGGCAACAGCAGGCATTCGTGGGCCTGGGCATTCGGGAGATTCTCCCTTCGCGCTTCCACCGCCACGGCATTGGGCGCGATCATCTGCAGTCCAACCTGCAATGAATTTTTTTGCGTGTTCCTGATCCAGCGTACGATGCCGACCCCAAACTGACCGCTGGCAGAGGCTGACTGGATGCCAATTAGTTCGCCCACCTTGATTGCGGGCGTGCGAGCGCCTTGCCAGGCGATACAGTACCCCCCTGCACTCTCATTGAGGGTGCGAAAGGTATGGGTTTGCGCACTGTTGTCGTTGTCACGGCCATTGCCCCAGATGGGAACCGCAGGCTCAGGTTCAGATTCGTCCCGTGAACCGGGGCCGAACTCTTCAAAACCGCTCCTTCGTATATCGTTGCTCGGCTCAATGGGGATAAGGGTGAAAGAAGCGTCGGCAGTCAACATATTATCGTTTGGTTCACCCCTGGTGGTTTGCTGGCCCATCCAGTTCACATCCTCCTGCAGACGGGCCTCGGTGCTGCTCTCGGGAGGTGCCCCGGGTGATTTTGTCAAATGGTAGATATCTGATAGTCCGACGGCGAGCCGTAACTCGAAATTGAGTTTGGTGCGTACGAACTCACGCTGTGGAATCGTCGTCCATAACTGAATCAGTTGCCTGAGTAGATGCTTATTTATCTGTTCAGTACCCACTAGCGGGATACCCTCTTTAGCCGGGGCGGATGTATCGTCAAACTGCTCCCGCAGTTTGTCGATGAGTTCACGTGTATCGAGTCTCAAACGATGTTTTTCGTTGGCTTGCCCGGCGAGGGTTTCGTGAGTTGGTGGATAGTCACTGTCCTGCTGCACGGTGAAAACGGCCTCTGGGGGCGCTTCCTGCTGTGAATAGAGCTTGGTGAAATGGTTCCACTCCTGCAGATTCCGATAAACCGTAAGATTATCCCGCTGCCGCATCTTGTAGGGCGATGCCAGGGAATAGAGCAGAATGCGCCGGTAGACCCCGTCGATGGTAGAGGTTTTGATACGCTGCTCGATGTCATCCCTGACGGCAAGGCTGTTTACTTTATATTTTTGCGCCAGTCGATGAAGCGTGTGCAGCTCTTTCCAGGTGTGGTGAGGGTAGGTGTCATAGATCAGGGCAGACTGTAACAGCACACCAGAGAGGTAGTTGATGCCGCGATGGATGGAGATGGCCAGCAGTTTTCGATCCACCTTCTCGGGCGATTCCCGCAGCAGATCTTCAACGACGCATTTATAGGCAGTCGCAAGTTCGTTGGCGAGCTCGCGGCTTAATATCGCGATTTTATGGGATTTGTCGGAGAGGGGGAGTCCTGCGTCGATAAAGTGTTTGGCAAGATTTTCGCTGATGTAGTTGACCGGTTCCCGAAAGCCCTCGATGCTCAGCAGGCGGTTTTTTCCCGCGACAAGGGAGCGGTTGAACTCGACGAGCGCTTTGAAGACTTGGCGGGAGGTCTCCCCAACATTGGCAACAGGCAGTCGATCAGCCCAGATCTTGACCTCTTTTGCACTCAAAAAGAAGGCGTTCCCTTTAGGCGGGACCTGTTCGGGGATACGGAAACCAAAGCGGCTTACTGTTGCCATTGTCGACCGTACTGACTCAAAGTGTGAAACGACAGATGTCAGCACTTCCTGTCCAACTGCCGCGAATTTAATGCCTGATTATGCCGTAATTCCAATTTACGGCAGAATGACCGATCTCAATCCTCAGACACAGTAACTGCCGCGAGGTAGCCTCACTTCAATAGTGGATTAGCGCACAGTAGCCTGTATATCGTCCACTATTACGCATTCTTTAGCGATTTTAAAGTGTGATATTGCTAAAAGATACTATAGTAGGAGTTTGATTGTAAGGGGTTTTTTATGTCTGAGTCCGGTTTTTGTGATCTTTTGTCAAACGGCCTTGATGGTTGCTGTTGCCGAAGTTGGCCAGCAGAGAAAACAGGGTATTTCCCATGATGATCAATTTGGTCAGTTTTGTACTTTGCCCCTATGTTCAGCGGGCAGTTATCGCGCTCAGGGAGAAATCGGTCGAATATGAGGTGGCCTATATCGATCTGGCCCATCCTCCTGAGTGGTTTCAGGCAATTTCCCCGCTGGGAAAAGTGCCTCTTTTGGAGGTGGAGGATCAGGTTCTGTTTGAGTCTTCGGTCATTATCGACTATCTGGATGAGGTGTTTCAGCCACGCCTGCACCCTATGGATCCACTACGGCGGGCACAACACAAGGCATGGATCGAATTCGGCTCCGGGTTGCTGGTTGATCAGATGGAACTGGTGTTGGCGAAAGATGAAACCACTTTTCAAGAACGGCTGGCACATCTGGAACGCGAGCTGAAACGTCTGCTGGCGCCTTTTGAAGCAGGCGTGTTTGATGGAGATGGGGTGTTTTCTCTGCTGGATGCGGCTTACGCACCGCTCTTTATGCGCCAGGAACTGCTTGCGGAAATCAGGGTTGAGTTGGCAGGACTACTGCCTGAGCCATTGCAATCATGGAGTGATCGTCTGTTGGCCAGACCTTCTGTGAAAGGGTCGCTCGTGGATGATTTTCGGGAACGTTATATCGTTTTCTTTTCCGCCAAGGGATCCTGGCTGATGCAGCAGGCCGGGATTTAGCGTTCGCCCTTAAAGTCCATGACCAACCACGAAGAACACAAAGAGCACGAAGGCAAAACATTGATCAACAACGATTTTTCTTCGTGCCCTTTGTGCGCTTCGTGGTAATAACTGCGATTTTTGACGGACGCTAATTATCCGTATGACACATTACTTGGACTGGGACTCCAGCTGCACCAGTTCATCGACTATTTTGAACATCTTCGGATAGCTGCCGGCAAGGGTGGCGCTGGTTTTGTATTTACCGTTGATACCCACGGCGGGAACGCCATCCAGCTGAAAGCGTTGGGAGAGTTTACGTGCCTGCTGAACCTTCACAAAGACACCGAATGAGTTCCAGGTCTCGGTAAAATTCTTGCGGTCGACGCCATGCTCGACGGCAAAGTCGATAAGCGACTGTTTATCGAACAGTTTGCGGTGCTTGTCGTGAAGGGCTTTAAACAGGGGGATATGCAGTTTGTCCGTTACGCCCAGGGCCTCGGCGGCATAGAAGAATTGCGAGTGAACAGTCCAGCTTGGGTTCAGCGGCGCAGGGACATGTCTGAACACAACATTGTCCGGTTTCTTGGCCACCCACTCTTCCATCAGCGGGTCAAGGGTATAGCAGTGAGGGCAGCCATACCAGAAGAACTCCACTACCTCGATTTTGCCCTCAGGCGCGGCAGTGGGGATCGGTGGCTCGATTGGATCCCATCCCTCGCCCCATTCTGCGGAGGCGGTTTGAAGCATGAGCAGTGCAAAAACAAAAAACAGACTTCTGATCCAGGGCATGGTTCTACCTTTGATATTTGGAGTTATTGAGTAAATTTGGGTTATTCAATATTTTTAGAGGGTGAGTTGGCGCTATTGTTCCCGAATTTCAGACGTATTGGAACGGGATTCGGTATAATTCTCGTCTGTAGCGGCTTAACGGTACCTGAACATGGGGCGAAAGCAGATCGATGATTGTGTGGAGCAACTCTGCCTGAAGGGGTGTGTTGCCGTGCGCAAGGAGATCAAACTGTTGACCCAGGGCGTGGTGTTGCCGGAGATCCGCGATCTGGATGAAGTTGCACGCAAAGCCGTACGCAGAGAGCTTGAAGCGATCATGGCAGTTTACGGTGATGCTTGTCCAATCGAGAGAGAATCAGATGGCTGGCAGGGAAAAAAACAACGACTGGGTAACCTGGTCTTTAAGGCATCCTCAACGATCCACGGTACAGGGCTTTTCGCCAAAGTGGATATCAACAAAGGTCAGCAGATAGGCACCTATGAAGGTCCTACTGCCAAGCGGGACGGCACCTATGTACTGTGGGTATTCGAAGAGGGCGAGGAAGCTGTGGGCCGCAGCGGCCGCAACCTGCTGCGTTACCTGAATCACGAAGATGAGGGTAATGCAGAATTTGACGGTTTCGACCTCTTTGCACTCAGAGACATCAACACTGGAGATGAGATCACCTTCGATTACGGTGGTTGGGAGGAGGAGTAGTTTGTGCCCTCCAGCAGGCGCTTTCTCCATCTGCTCAGGGATTGAGCGGTGTCAGGGCTGCCTGCTGTGCCCGCATCATCTTTGTGGAGAGGACGATCTTCTTGCGTAAAACCCCTGGATCGAACTTGACCCAATCGCTACGCTCGTCCTGGCTGTAAAAGGTAAGATCCAGCGCGAGTATCGCCTCGGCAACCCGTTTGGGGCAGCGGTGTGACAACCGATTGAGATTGCTTGGCGCCTTCTCCGGCCAGCGCAGCTCCCCCCATCTCAGCCAGGCATCCCTTGCCGCATCCCGGTCCTGATCACGGTAAGCACCCTCCAGTGTTTTGATAGCCTCCTCGATCGACTGACGCCGTACGGCTTCTGCCGGACCGACTGCCGCTGGCGTTGCAGTCTGCTGTTTTGATCGATGACGACTCATGCGCCATATCACCAGGGTGGTGATCCAGCCTAGCGCCAGCACCCAAATGAGCCAGTGGGTCAACGGGTTGTCGGTTGACTCTGGAGTGACCGGCAGGTGGGTGGCTGCAGGTGCTGTTTCACCTGCTGTCGCTGTGTATTCGGTTCGTTTTGGGCGTGGCGGTGGAACTGAAGCAGTGCCACCCAGAACCTCGATGTTGCGAGCAGGCAGACGAGCGGTTTCCCTCTGATCCGTCTCGGTGTTCCACCAGGGAATCTCGATGGCCGGCAGTTTGTAGTCACCGGGGTTCGCTGCCACCAATGTCACCTTGTTCTGGCGACTGCCGGTGATGCCTGCGCCGGAGAGATTGTCTTTCATCTTCGGTCTGTCGGGGTACTGCTTAACACCTTCCGGCAGATGCATATCGATGGCGGGTAGTTGAGCAGATGTCAGTCCGTCGGCAAAGAGCATGATAGTACGGGTCAGGGGTTTACCCGCGATCTGCTGGTTATTCCGGGCCAAACCTGTCTCAACAAGCTGCAGGCTCCTCGCCGGTAACCAGTGCCGGGCATTGAAGTTCGCCGGGATCGGTTTGATGTCGATGTTCACCGCATCAGAGACGGTGCGATAGATGTGCCGATCCACCTTCTGGTTGCCAAACGGACTGTTGAGCAGATCATAGATGGAACCGCCACGTCCGCCACCGCGTCCTGAGAAACGCACGCCGTCGAGTCTCAATTGGCCGCTTTGATAGGCGAAGACCGCATAACGCCGCTCCACCACCTGATAGCTTTCTCCGGCTCGTTGGGTCTTATACTGGGTTTCCGAGATACGCTGGATGACGGTGTCCGGCAGATTGGATTTTGGATCGGAGAGCTGTTCACCCCGTACCCCCTCTCCCATGAAGAGCCGCAGGGTCAGGATGATCTCCTGCTGCAGATAGGCGCTGGTCTCATACAGTTCCAGTTCGATGAAGACATCGGAGCCAGGCACGCCGTTGCTCTCGCCCGTCCCCTCGTTTACCTGGAGTCTCAGTGGCGCTGAGGCTTCATTGCCGACGGCAATCGGCGGTATCTCCAGACTGCCGGTGGTTTTTGGCAGCAAAGTCAGATTGAGCCCACGGCTGCGTGATACATTGCCGTTGATCACACTGATGCTCTGCTGCTGGGAACGCCCCAGGATCTCGAACTGGGCGTCGAGTACGGAGAGATCGGGTTTTGCTTCGTTTTCCCCTTTAATCTGAATAGTGAGCGAGACGGTTTCGTCCGCCCAGATGGCGGATCGGGAGAGACGGGTGGTTACCTCGCCCAAGGCGCTCGAACTGCCTGCCGACAGCAGCAGGGTAAGAATGACAAATCGGTAAAGGGGGTATCTGAGAAAAAATGGAAACTGCATCATGATTTCAAAGGCGTTGGTTGATGGCTCGCAGGAGAGGCGTTTTGCAGCGTTCATCGGCGCCTAACATACACCCGCACTTGTTTTTCAGACCAGGAATGTGGGTCGGAGTTCGATAACGATGACTCCATACGCCTCTCTCACTTATACTGATCGTTCTCACTGCCTACTATTCTACACCGTGAAGATCATTCGTCGCCCCACCGTCTCCCAAAGCAGTCACCTGTCTGCAAACATTCATCCTGTCTTGCGCCGGGTCTATCAGGCGAGAGGTCTGACCTCGGATGAGGATCTTGAACAGGGTCTGGATCGGCTGTTGCCGATGGCTCCTCTTCTCGGTGTGGATGCGGCTGTCGCTCTGCTGCATCGGCAACTGGAGGAGAACGGGCATATTCTTGTGGTGGGCGACTATGATGCCGACGGCGCCACCAGTACCGCGCTTTTCATGTTGGCGCTGCAGGCGTTTGGTGGGCAGCGGCTCTCCTATCTGGTGCCGAACCGGTTCGACTACGGCTACGGCCTGACGCCGGAAATCGTCGAGCTGGCGGCTGCAAGGTCGCCGGATCTGATTGTCACCGTGGACAATGGAATCTCCAGTCTGAAGGGTGTCGCGCGGGCGGCGGAACTGGGTATTCCGGTACTGGTGACCGATCACCATCTGCCCGGTAAAGCGTTGCCTGACGCCGCCGCTATCGTCAACCCCAATCAGCCGGGTGATGGCTTTGGCAGTAAGAATCTGGCAGGTGTTGGTGTCATTTTCTATGTGATGGCCGCCCTGCGCAGCCGCTTGCGGGGAGTGGATTGGTTCAAAACCAAAGGGCTGCCCGAACCGAACATGGCCGAGTGGCTCGATCTGGTGGCGCTGGGTACGGTGGCGGATCTGGTGCCCCTGGATCGCAATAACCGTATCCTGGTGGAGCAGGGACTGCGCCGTATCCGCGCCGGTCGTTGCCGACCGGGAATTCAGGCGCTGTTGGAGCTTGCCGGCCGTTCCCTGCATCGTGTAGTGGCCTCCGATATGGGCTTTGCAGTGGGACCTCGTCTCAACGCCGCAGGCCGCCTCGAAGATATGGGGCAGGGCATCGAGTGTCTGCTCACCAATGATCACGCTCTGGCCCGCCGCATGGCTGCCGAACTGGACCAGCTCAACAAGACCCGCCGCGAGATCGAGCAGGAGATGAAGGAGCAGGCGCTGCAGGCGCTGGAACAGCTCCATCTTTCCACCGAGGGCGAACTGCCCACCGGACTTTGTCTCTTCCGTGCGGAATGGCATCAGGGGGTGATAGGTATTCTGGCCTCCCGTATCAAGGAACAGTATCATCGGCCGGTGATCGCCTTTGCCGATGGTGGTGAGGGCATGTTGAAAGGCTCCGCCCGCTCGGTGCCCGGTCTGCATATTCGTGATCTGCTCGATCGTATCGCTGCTGCCGATCCATGCCTGCTCGATCGCTTTGGTGGACATGCCATGGCTGCGGGTCTGAGCCTGAAACAGGAAAATCTGCCGCGCTTCAAAGCGGCCTTCGAACGTGAAGCGGCAGCTTTGCTGGATTCCTCCAGGCTTATGGGGGAGGTGATCTCGGACGGAGAGCTTGATGCGACGGATTTCAATCTGGATCTTGCGCAGCAACTCAGGGCCGCCGGTCCCTGGGGACAGGGCTTTCCGGAGCCAACCTTCGACGGAACCTTTCAGGTTCTGCAGCAGCGTGTGGTTGGTGAACGCCATCTGAAACTGCGCCTTGCTCCCATGGGCGGACGTGAGAGTCTGGATGCTATCGCCTTCAATCAGGCGGACTTGGGGGAATTGCCCGGGCAGGTACGGCTGGCATACCGGCTCGATGTCAACGAATATCGGGGACAGATAACGCCCCAGCTGATAATGGAGTATATCCAATTAACGAGTTGAGCGATTTTGACGAGGAAGAGGATCTCGGCCCCAGCAAGAGCGAGATCAAACGGGAGATGCTGGCGCTGCAGAAGTTGGGCGAACGGTTGACCCTGCTCTCCAAAAAGGAGTTGGACCGGATGCCTCTGAGTCCGGTTTTACTGGATGGCTTGGAAGAGACCAAGCGCATCAAATCTCACATTGCCCGCCGTCGTCACATGCGGCGGCTCGGTAAGCTGCTACGCCACGAGGATCTCGATGCCATCGAGCAGGTGATCGATGAGATCGAAAACAAGCATCAGGCGGGTGTGGCGCGCTTCCATAAACTTGAACGTTGGCGCGACCAACTGATTGCGGGCGACAGCAGTGTCTTTGGCGAGTTTTTGGCCGAATATCCCGCAGCTGACCGTCAACACCTGCGGCAGTTGATCCAGGCAGTGAAAAAGGAACGGGAGAGAGAGAAGCCGCCGGCTGCTTTTCGTAAGCTCTTCAAATACCTGCGCGAAGTTGCCGGGGTTTGATCTCGCAGAGCGTTAAGGCGATTTAAAGTTGTCGGTCTTTTTTACACAATTTTTTAGCCGAGTTCATCAGAAATCCATTCGTTAATTCATATTGATAAAAAGGGAAAGGCGTTCTTCTGTGCGCCAGTATCTCGATCGACTTCATTGCGCTGAAAACGTTAAAAATAATCAGTCGACTAATAACTTCAAGTTAAATCAAATAGTTAGTTGATTGTTTCCCATCTCCCAGTGAATGCTCCGGGGTACGTACTCCTGATTTGCAAATCAGCGGTAATCTTCAAATCAATCTTAAGTACGCTCTATTTTTTGTTTGCATAAACGCAGGCATTGTCGTCGAAAAACTTTACAGTTATTCACATGGCGTAATATCGAAGTGATTTTACTTCTTGTTTTACATAGGAAAAATATTACTGGCCTGGTTCTTGCTTGCGATTCTCCTTCGAAGTGCTTAAACAATCAGGACACGCTGAAAATTAGTCCATCTGCGTACTAGGGAGAAAATAAAAATGCATCTTAGAAAACTGGCAATAGGATTGCTGGCATTCGGTATCACCACATCTGTACAGGCAATAGAATTGCTCGATGGCCTGGGCGGAAATCGCGGTTATGGTGAGCAGGCGATGTTGCCAAATGATGACGGCTCCAGCAATCTGCTGGATCTTCCGTTCAATATCAATTTCTACGGGAATGAGTTCAGCTCTTTCTTTATCAACAACAACGGCAACATCTCATTCGATAACCCGATCTCATCCTACACGCCTGATCCCTTCCCGGTTGCGAACCAGCCTATGATCGCGCCCTGGTGGGGCGATGTGGATACCAGTCGTGATGGCCAATTCGGTGAGGGTTTCGATCCGAATTTACTGCCGACCGAAATATTCAATCCCAATGGTTTTGACCAGGAATTTGTTCCAGTGTCCGAGCTCCCCGTCTTTCCTGGTGATCTCGGCATACCCGTATCCACCTTTGATGGTGTGGATTACATCCTCTTGGATGACGCTTTGGAGCTGGCTGGATTTTTCGAGGGAGGTTTTGACGGTCCCGGCGATTCTTTTGATAACGAACCGAACAATGTCTGGGTTGCTTCACCAAACGACAGTACCGTAGTTGTCACTTGGGACCAGGTCGGTTTCTTTCCTGCCGATACCTCCAAAACCAATAACTTCCAACTGGTGCTGAGAGACGCATCGGCCGAGACTGGCGTTGACGGCGATTTCGATATCGAGTTCCGTTACGACCAGCTTGAGTGGACCACCGGTGACGCCAGCGGCGGCACTGATGGTCTGGGCGGCACCGAGGCGCAGGCAGGTTTTGATGCCGGCGACAATACCAACTTCCTCGCACTGCCCGGCTCTTTCAGTCCCGAAGTGCTGGAACTGCAAAACACCAGTAACGTCAGCCCCGATACCCCCGGACTCTGGACCTTCGCCATTCGCAACGGCGAACCGCCTGGTGCGACTCCGGTAAACCCGCTGATGCCGGTTGAGAGTCAGGATGGTTGGGACTTCGACTTCAATGTTGTCGCGGGCCAACCCATCTTTATCGACCCCGACGTTGCCATTGGTTATGACTACCAGATCGACAACCCGGCTACCATGCCGCTGTTTCAGACAGTACTACTGCCCAGCATCGGTGATGATCTGTTTGATATCTACACCTGGGACGGTACGGACTGGGTGCTTGCGGCAGCAGGTTGGGCGGCTGGCTCGAGCTATGATTTCGGTACTGGCGGCGTCGACCGTTTCCGTATTCTTGGTATCGAAATTGCTGAGATGCTCGACCCGACGGATCCCACTGCCTTCATCACCGGACTCACCTTTACCGGTTCCGGTGCTGTCAGCATGAGTCAGAATCCAATTACGGTATTTGTGCCTCCGGTGACTGCCCCAGAGCCTTCGGTGCTGATTCTGTTCGGCTTTGGCCTTGGTGCTTTAGGTTTTGTACGTCGTAGAAAACGGGCCTGAAAGTTGACTCAGTCGTAGGCTGATGGAGACAAAAAAGCCGCCGCTACGAAAGTAGCGGCGGCTTTTTTAATCCCTATTGTATTCATTACCCGCAGTTAGTGGGAGCGGCGCCTCCGCCGCTCCCACAATTCAATGGGGTAAGGGAATGGCTTACTGCTTTTCGATAGGTTTGCAATAATACTTCTTGGAGAAATGGTTGAAGATGTGCATCTGCACAGGAGCCTTCATATCTTTCGGCTTCCCCTCAAGATAGACCAGAAACTCTTTCATCAATTCGTTGATCTGTTTTCCCTCATCCAGGCAGACGAAGTTTCGCTTCAGTGCTTTTTTATGCAAAAGCATATTGCCGACCAGATTCATTCCACCGAGTGTCCCGCCCAGAAAACCTCCACAGGATCCGGCATCGAGTGCGCGGTTGACTGCCTGTTGCGCCGTCTCCTTCTCCAGCGGGGTTGTGATGGCTTTCTTGCATTTGTCGAGGTAATCCTGACCGGAAAGTGCATAGGCATTTCCCGACAACATTAGAATAAGAGGCAAAGCAGTGAGTGAACGATAGGTCTTTTTCATTTTTATAGCTTCCCTGATTAGGCGTAGTGCGATCAGCCATTTTTACACATTTTCTGTAGCGCGAATAGAAATCCTGAGAGGTAGGCTGGTTCAAGCGCAGCGGAACCGGCAATCTCAATAGTTATAGTCAGGAACGCCCGATCCGCTACGCTTGACCGTGCTCTACGCAGAGCCGTAGCCACGCAAAGATCAAAGGGGCTGAAGTGTTGGTTTAGCCGGGACATTTTCCAATAGCCAGTTTGATATCGCCCAATCCCAGAAATCGCTGACGCCGGTAAAATCTTTTCGTCGGCAGAGGCTGGCCCAGATGGTGCAGTGCGCCGTAGCAGCGCCGGCAGGGGGACGTCGATTCTCAAATCAGCATCCTTGTACTGTTTGCTCAGCTTTCGCCCGTTTGCATCCACCGCCAGCGGCAGGTGGCTAGACTGGTGTGGTAGTTCCAATGTTGTTGCAGGTGACCTGACGGGGTGATAGCAGCAGGACCGCGCCGCGCACAATGTGAGATCCCCGCCACAGGCATCGTCCACCACTACAGCAAGTTGGTAGGCGTAAAGCCGCCCGCACGGCGGATAATGAAGTCCCCTGGCGTCGCTGGCCAGCTTTTGCGCTCTCCTGATCAGGTCTTCAAATCTCAATGGATTGTCAAAGGTTCGTAGGCGGATAGGCTCTCCTCCCAGATTTTCCAACCCGCTCTTAGATCAATGTGGTTGCATCGCGATCATTCATTTTCGTGGTTTATGATCAGGAGTGATCAAATGGTTTGCAGTATATTTTTCAAGAGCAGATAACGAGGCCTCTGGATATCGAATCCACCGTCCAGCTCCTTGCTAAATATCGTTTTTCTCCGGTCCCACAGAGATACGAGGGCACAAAGCGTAAGCAGATGCTTTGCCGAGCACTCTCAGCGGCGCAGCCGAGACGCGAAATCATGTCTTCAAGCTTGAATCTGCGATTGAAACGATAACAGAATTCAGCCAGATAACGGGGCAAGTGTCTGTCGCTAATAGCATGATAAGAGCCGTGCATGGAATTCTTCACATTCTCA
>NZ_JAAVSH020000001.1:348630-383192 GCF_011947365.2 endosymbiont of Lamellibrachia barhami | reverse complement strand
TTGTTGTACTTCGTTCAGTTACGTATTGCTCTTCCCTCAAGATAGACCAGAAACTCTTTCAGCAATTCGTTGATCTGTTTCCCCTCATCCAGGCAGACGAAGTTTCCCCTTCAGTGCTTTTTATGCAATAGCATGTTGCCGACCAGATTCATTTCATAAAGTGTTCCGCCCAGAAAACCTCCACAGACCCGGCATCGAGTGCGCGGTTGTGCCTGTTGCGCCAAATATCCTTCTCCAACAGGGGTTGTGATGGCCTTCTTGCATTTGTCGAGGTAATCCTGCGGAAAGTGCATAGGCATTTCCCAGTACAACATTAGAATAAGAGGTAAAGCAGTGAGTGAGCGATAGGTCTTTTTCATTTTATTATGACTTCCCTGATTAAGGCATGGTGTGAGGACAATCATTTTCACATATTTTCTGTAGCGCGAATAGAAATCCTGAGAGGTAGGCTGGTTCAAGCGCAGCGGAACCGGCAATCTCAATAGTTATAGTCAGGAACGCCCGATCCGCTACGCTTGACCGTGCCTACGCAGAGCCGTAGCCACGCAAAGATCAAAGGGGCTGAAGTGTTGGTTTAGCCGGGACATTTTCCAATAGCCAGTTTGATATCGCCCAATCCCAGAAATCGTCGATGCCGGTAGGTCTTTCGTCGGGTAGAGGCTGGCCCAGATGGTGCAGTGCCTGTAGCAGCGCCGGCAGGGGATGTCGATTCTCAACCGGGGCATCCTTGTACTGTTTGCTCAGCTTTCGCCCGTTTGCATCCACCGCCAGCGGCAGGTGGGCATAGACTGGTGTGGGTAGTTCCAACAGTTGTTGCAGGTGGATCTGACGGGGGGTGGATAGCAGCAGATCAGCGCCGCGCACAATGTGAGTGATCCCCTGCCAGGCATCGTCCACCACTACAGCAAGTTGGTAGGCGTGGTAGCCGTCTGCACGGCGGATAATGAAGTCCCCTATGTCGCTGGCCAGCTTTTGCGTCACTTCTCCCTGGATCAGGTCTTCAAATCCTAATGGATTGTCAAAGGTTCGTAGGCGGATAGCCCGTTCTTTCCTGCCCGCTCGTAGTCCCTGGCGACAGGTGCCGGGGTAGATGGCAGACTCGATGCCCGGGCGGGCGGCGATGTTGATCTCTTTACGCGTGCAGCCACAGGGGTAGGCAAGATCGTCTCTGTTCAGAGCATCGAGGGCGTGGGCATAGGCGCTGGTGCGGCGGCTTTGACGAATGATCTCACCTTCCCACTCAAAACCGAAGTGGTCGAGGGTACGTAATATCTCATCGGCAGACCCTTTGATCTCACGGGTCTGATCGAGATCCTCCATACGTACCAGCCACTCACCATGGTTGGCCCTGGCATCAAGATAGCTGCCGAGGGCCGCCACCAGTGAGCCGAAATGGAGTGGTCCAGTTGGGGAGGGGGCAAAGCGGCCGTGGTAGGGTGGGACTTGGTTGTTATTGACCTGGTTCATGACAAGAATTAAAAAACCGGCTTGCGCCGGTTTTTTATACTAAGAGGCGGACAGGCTCAGCCCATCTGTTTCTCCCGGATCTCGTCCAGGGTCTTGCAATCGATACACTGGCTGGCAGTGGGTCTGGCCTCCAGGCGGCGGATGCCGATCTCCACACCGCAGGACTCGCAGAATCCATAGTCGTGATTATCGATCTGGGTGATGGTTGAATCGATCTTTTTGATCAGTTTACGCTCACGGTCGCGGGTGTGCAGTTCCAGACTGAACTCCGACTCCTGTGTGGCCCGGTCGTTTGGATCGGGGAAATTTGCCGCCTCGTCCTGCATGTGATGCACGGTTCGGTCGACCTCCTCCATCAAATCCGTCTTCCAGGCCTGCAGGATGGCGAGAAAATGCGCCTCCTGCTCTTCGTTCATGTACTCTTCGCCCTTAATGGACTGATAGGGCTCAAAACCAAACGGTCCTGAACTCACATCTTTTTTGGCTTTCTTCTGGGCCATTCACTGACTCCTGAATACCTCTTGAGTGAAGGGGACTATCTATACCAGAAACCCAGTTGCTAGACAACAATATGGGCGTCTCTTCAATCAATGTTTGCTTAACAATACTAGTATCGTCCAGATTGCCATATTCTTAATGTGCCAAGTCAATTAAAGGGTGATTCTTTTCCCCGAACTCAAAATTCCGCTTTTTTGCATGGGGGTGCAAGGTTGCGGTGGTTTGGGTAAGCTAGCGCGATTTGACTGATTGGTGAGTAGAAGAATGGCTAAATTGGAAGCGTTGATTTTCGATGTGGACGGCACCCTGGCCGATACTGAGAAGGATGGTCATCGGGTGGCATTCAATCGGGCATTTGCCGATGCGGGGCTCGACTGGGAGTGGACGGTGGCCCTCTATGGAGAGTTGCTGGCGGTGACTGGAGGCAAAGAGCGGATTCGTTATTATCTGGACAGTTTCAATACCGATTTTGAACGGCCCGCAGACTTGGATGGTTTTATTGCAGCGCTGCACAAACAGAAGACCGCCCACTACACCAGTATGTTGGCGGAGGGTGCGATCCCCATGCGCAACGGGGTCAGGAGGCTCTTGACTGAGGTGCGGGAGGCGGGAATGCGGCTTGCCATCGCCACCACCACCACCCCGGCCAATGTCAGCGCACTGTTGCAGCATGCTCTGGACCCGGCTGCAGAGGAGTGGTTCGAGGTGATCGCTGCGGGTGATATCGTACCGGCCAAGAAGCCAGCTCCGGATATCTATACCTGGGCCATGGAGCAGATGAAACTGTCCCCTGAGCAGTGCATCGCCTTCGAGGACTCAGAGAACGGCGTGAAATCTGCTGCGTCTGCCGGTATCGGCTCAATATTGGTCACTACCAACGATTACACCGAGGATCACGATTTCAATGGTGCGGCGTTGGTACTCGACCAGCTGGGCGATCCTGACGACAGTTTTCACGTGATCTCTGGTGGTGCGGGTGGTGCCGGTTATGTCGATCTTGCGCTGTTGAGAGCCTTTCACGGCCGGGGTTGATAGGCCGTCAAAATCACCTTGAAGGAGTCAGGAAGATGATCCCCATTGCCGACAGGATGGCACGCATCAAGCCCTTCTATGTGATGGATCTGTTGGCAAAAGCACGCAGGTTGGAAGCAGAGGGGCGTTCGATCATCCACATGGAGATCGGCGAACCCGACTTTATCACCCCAGCCCCCATCATCCATGCGGGAGAAGCCGCCCTTGCGGCGGGTGAGACCCACTACACTCCGGCTAAGGGGTTGCCAGCCCTGCGGGAAGCGATCGCCGGATTCTATGCCAGCAGTTACGGGGTGGATATCGACCCTGCCCGCATCATCGTCACGCCAGGGGCGTCCGGTGCCCTGCAGCTGGTGATGAGTGTGCTGATCAATCCTGGAGAGAGCGTCCTGATGGCCGACCCTGGTTACCCCTGTAACCGCCACTTCGTGGAGTTGGTTGACGGCAAACCAGTGGGTGTGCCGGTTGCCGCGGATACGGGTTATCAGCTCACGGCGGAGATCGTGGAGACGGCATGGCGGCCGGATACCAAGGCCGTGCTGGTGGCGACGCCCGCCAACCCCACTGGGACGCTGCTCACATTGGAGGCACTCACAGCGTTGCACGAAACAGTCAGCCGTCTGGGCGGTCTGCTGATTGTCGATGAGATCTATCAGGGACTGATCTACGATGCCGTTGGAGGAACCGCTCTCTCCATCGCCGATGACATCTTCGTTATCAACAGCTTCTCCAAGTTTTTCGGCATGACCGGATGGCGTCTCGGCTGGCTGGTGGCGCCCGAGGCTGCCGTCGACCCTCTTGACCGTCTGGCCCAGAATATCTTTCTTGCAGCCCCCACCCTGTCCCAGCATGCGGCGCTGAAGGCCTTTGAGCCGGAGGTGCTGGAGATACTTGAAGCGCGTCGGGTCGAGTATCTGCAGCGGCGGGATTTTCTGCTGCCCGCGTTGCGCGAGATGGGATTTGAACTACCCGTCACCCCGCAGGGGGCCTTCTATCTCTATGCCAACTGCGAGATGGTCACGGATGATAGTCATGCCTTTGCCGAGGCGTTGCTGGAGGAGGCCGGAGTGGCCGTCACGCCTGGCCGTGATTTCGGCTTCAACCGGCCCGAGGCACATCTGCGGTTCGCCTACACCACCTCACTGCCCAACCTGGAAGAGGGCGTGGCGCGGCTGCGTAAATTTATCCGGAGGGGGTATCCAGAAGACTAAGCGTCGCCGCCAGAGCTCTCCAGACGCTCTTTCCAGAAGACAGTGGCTCCGGCCACCGCCGCCGGCATGACAACAAAATTCAGGATGGGCACCATCATCAACAGTGTGACACTGCCGCCAAATGCCATCGCGGTAAAACGGGCCTTTTTCAGGCGTTTGTGCTGCTCCTTGAAGAGCAGGCTGTGATTACCCATCGGGTAGTCGCCATACTCGATAGAGAGAAACCAGGCACCGAAGGCCAGCCATAAAAAAGGTGCAACAATGTTGACTACCGGGATCACGAAGAGAATCAGCAGGGGGATCGCCCGCAGCAAGAAATAGAGTATCTTGCGCAGCTCAGAAAACAGGGCAGGCAGAATATCCTTCATCACCTGTTTGATGCTGCCGCTCTCCTCCTGCAACCGGCCGTCGAGATAGAGCTCCACCTTCTCTGCCAGCAGGGCGTTGAAGGGCGCGGCGATCAGGTTGGCGATGACGGTAAAGGTATAGAAGATAATCAGCAGCAGTGCCAGGGCGAAGAGTGGCCAAAGCAGCCAGCGCAGGTAGGAGAGCCAGCTGTCATCGGCGGGCAGAAAGTGATCCATCAGCAGGTCGAACTGGCTGATTCCCACCCCAACCAGCAGGCTGAATACCAGGATGTTGATCAGCAGGGGGATGAGTACGAAACGTCTCAGTCCGGGTTTGCTTATCAGGCTCAGGCCACGCAGCAGATAGCCGACGCCGGAGAGGGGATTGTTTGCCATGTCGCTTCGGTCTGTTTTGATAAAAAGCGGATTTTAACAGAGTTAGAGATTCAATAACCAAAGGACAGAACCAATGAAGTTTGTAGGTGCCCACGTCAGCGCTTCCGGGGGTGTTCAGAATGCCCCGTTGAATGCTGAAAAGATTGGTGCGAAGGCCTTTGCACTGTTCACCAAGAACCAACGTCAATGGAGGGCAAAGCCGCTGACCGATGAGGCGATTGAGAGTTTCAAAGTAAACCTCGAACAGGTCGGCATCGCCCCGGAACATGCGCTGCCCCACGACAGTTATCTGATTAATCTCGGGCATCCGGAAACCGAGGGGCTGGAGAAATCCCGTGCCGCTTTCGTCGACGAGATGCAGCGCTGTGAACAGCTCGGTCTGAAACTTCTTAACTTTCATCCCGGCGCCACCCTGAGAAAGATTGAGGAGGGGGAGAGCCTCGAACGCGTATCCGAGTCGATCAATATCGCCCTGGAGCAGACGGAAGGGGTGACAGCGGTGATCGAAAACACCGCAGGCCAAGGCTCCACCCTGGGCTATCGGTTTGAGCAGTTGGCCAGAATTATTGAAGGGGTGGAGGACAAGCATCGGGTCGGTGTCTGCCTCGATACCTGTCACACATTCGTTTCCGGCTACGATCTGCGGACCAGTGAAGCCTGCGAGCAGACCTTCGGTGAGTTTGAGCGCATCGTCGGTTTCAACTATCTGCGGGGCATGCATCTCAACGACAGCAAGCCCGACTTGGGGGCCAGGGTGGACCGGCACCATAGCCTCGGTCAGGGAAAGATCGGCTGGGACGCCTTTCGCTACATCATGAGTGATTCGCGTTTTGATGATATACCCATGGTGCTGGAGACGATCGATGACACGATCTGGCGAGAGGAGATACAGGCGCTCTATCAGTTTTCCACTGAATAGCGAATCAAGCGGCTAAGCCGGAGGTCATCAACAACGCTCTAAATCAGGCACTGTCCCATACCTGGCCACATCCATGGTACGCGGCTCCTGCCAAACAACATCAATATCAACAAGCCTATAGAAACTGCGGAATTTGCGTTTACGCAATGCATGCCCGCAGGTAATTGTGGATGCTGTAGCCATTAATAACCGGTTACAGATTCTCTCCGTTGAGCTGAATGCAGTAGCTGCTTACCAGAGAATTCATGATGTCTCACCCATCCCGATTAGAGAATTTCCCCATCTCCTTCTTTTCCATTGTGATGGGGTTATGCGGACTTACGATTGCCTGGAGCACGTTTCAGCGCGTGTTCGGTTTGCGGCTGAATGTTGATGGAGCACTGGCGCTGTTTCCCGCACTTTTGTGGGGTAGCTGAATAGTTACCAAATAAGATAACTATTCGGCTCACCTATGATTTGCTCGTCCCGGCCAACGAGTTGTCAACCCTGAAATCATGGGATGGTCCAAGCGTAGCGGAACTGGCAATCTTATCGTTTTGCCAATTCAAAAACGCCAGATCCGCTACGCTTGATCGTGCCTACGACGTGAATGATACCGAGGGGGGCTGACCGCGAGCAGACGAAAAATCTATCAAATGCGTATTATTACATGGGAAGTTATAATTCGCTTTGGACGAGGAAGAGTCCCTTGCCATCAGTGCGCCAAAATTGAAGGCCATGTGAGGTCGTGCTTGAGTCAGCAGAAAAGGGCTTGAACATAACCCCTGAGGAAGGTGGTTTAACACGGCTTGCCGAGAGTAAGTTACACCCAGGTTCTCGAAATACCGCCTGTCTTTCGTTAATTCATTTTCCAGATATAAGGTTCCCCCACGTCCTTGCGGGGGGCCTGTTATCCTTAACTTTCCTTGCCTGTCCAAAAGTAGGCAATTGAGATTGTATTCGAATTATATGACGAATTGATGACAACATAAAAACCCGCCTAAGCGGGGCCGTGGTGCTCGACAAATTTTGGCCACCGAATCCTACTTGCCAAATCTCTCAGGCCGATCCCCAAACCTATTAATTCTACTTTGTCAGAAGATTAGACCTACCTGATTATCCCCGAGCCTCAGCTATGCTGAGGAGGCGCTGGGGCATGGGTGGTGTGCGCACTGCGGCGCTGCCGAGACGCGAAATCATGTTTTCAAGCTTGAATCTGCGATTGAAGCGATAACAGTGTTAAATACCAACAAAAAGTGCGGGATTCAATAGGATTTGATGGGATCAGGATGGACTGAGGTTGCAAAGAAAAAGCCACAAGTCATTGATATAATGAGTCTTGCGGCTTTTTCTGGATGTCGTTGGACAAGAATCTGGTACCGAGGGACGGACTCGAACCGTCAAGGCCGTGAAGCCGGGGGATTTTGAATCCCCTGTGTCTACCAATTCCACCACCCCGGCGCTGGAAGCCGGTAATTATACATGATTTTCTAGAATTGTAAGATCCTGTATTTGGAGGATATTGATCAAGCTTCTGGTGGGGATGGTTTGCCAAAAAGATAGCCCTGACCGAAGACGAATCCCAGGCCCGCAAGTTTTTGCGACATCTCCTCGGTTTCGATACCTTCCGCCACGAGTTGGTGTCCGGATTCAGTAATCATCTGTACCAGATGACGGATGATGCGGGTTTGTGCTTCGTTATCCACATTCCGGGTTAGTGAAATATCGAATTTCACGATATCCACCGGCATCGTGGCCAGGTAGCGCAATGAGGAGTAGCCGCTGCCAAAGTCATCGAGCGCGATCTGGTATCCCATCTTTCTGAGTGTGGTGAGGTTTTTTGTCGCTGTCTTTAGCTGTGTGATCAAGGCCGTCTCGGTTATCTCAATCACAAGCTTGTGTGTCTTTAAATAGGGTAGAAAGCCTTTGAGCCACTCGGTCAGGTATTGGTTGATGGCAGTCGGTGCCGAAATGTTTACGGATATGCCGGTTCCAGCGGGGATCCGGTTGTTCTCCAAATCCTCCAGAACGCTATTGATTACCACCCGGTCGAGGTCGGTTTCCAGTCGACGCGCCTCAACCAGAGGAAAGATGTGCGAAGGAAGTATCCATCTTTTGCCATGAGAAATTCTGAGTAGCGCCTCATAATACTGAACGGTGCCATCCTGGAGTTTGACGATGGGTTGATAGAACATCTTCAAACCAGTGCCATGGGTTACTGCGTCGTAAACAGCATTGTGAGTCTGGTTTGAGAAAAGCCCGCTGGACTCCTCTGCCATTTCGGGTGAAAAAACCGCGATATGGGATGTGGCGGGACGCTTGGCAGCGTACATGGCAATATCGGCCTGCCGCTGTAGCGATGTCAAAGGTGAGTCCTCCTCCGTTTCACTATCGGTGAGGGCCAGGCCAATGCTGATTCTCACAGGCTCTTTGATGCCGAAGTCATGGAATGGGCAGTCGGCGATCGCCTCCTCACAGCGCTCTGCGATACGCATTGCGATGGCAGGTGTACAGTCGAAAAGGATGGTTGCGAACTCATCACCCCCAAGGCGGAACAGATACTCTCTTTTTCGCAACACTTTTTGTATGGAGTGGCTGATCGCTATAAGCACCTCATCCCCGATCTGATGTCCATAAGTGTCGTTGATGGCCTTGAAATGATTGACATCAAACAGGGCCAGACAGATGGGGTTGCGGCGGATATCGAAGAGGTTGTTCACCTCTTTCCAGTATTCATCGAAAGCCCGTCTGTTTTTGACACCGGTCAGCGGGTCGTGAAGTGCGAGGCTCCAGAGTTTCCTGTTTTTTTCATCCAGACTGGTATTCAGACTGTTGAGTTGGTTGTGGTAGTCATTCAGGGAAAGCCTGACTTTATCCAGTTCCTTAATGGGCAGACGTTCACCCAGGTTTTCAGCAATTTTTTCGGAGGAGTGCAGTTTAAGAAAATCGAGATGGCGAGAGAGCCGATGAATTGATTTTCCGGTAAACCAGACACTTTGCGGGAAGATCAGGAGCGTTAGAATTACGCTTACAACGATGAGGTAACCCACCGCTTGTAGCATGATCTTTTTCAACTCTTCAGCGTATGGATCACTGCGCAATGTGTACTTGATATGCCTTTTTAGTTCTGCAATCGGGAGAAAATCGTGGCCTGTCGATGTGAATTTTAATGTTTTCGAGTCTATTTGACTAAAGCGTCTTTGACTGCAAAAGCCGGTTAGAAAATCGCTTAATGTGGCGACATAACCGATTGTCTTCAGGTTTTTCAGGTCACGGACAGGTGCAACGATAAATATTCCAGGCTTCCCTTCCTCGATTCGAAACAAGGGTTCAATGTGCTCGATATTTATGGCATCCGGTAATTTCGATGCATCCAGTCTCCCCAATACTTTTCCATCGCTGCTGTAGATCGAGGCGTCAAGTACATACTTAGGCAAAATACCGGTGTTATGTATACTGAGCTCATGCCAATCACTATAAAAACCGGGGTCCAGTAACTGCTGCCTGACCTCATGCCATTCGGCCAAATCCACTGTGTGTTTCTCTATGTCAACTGTAGCGGAAGCGATAACCTGCTCGATCTCTTGTTCTGCAATAGTGATGCTGCTGTCATGAAATTCAGATTCCATTTTCTGAATATTCAGGTAGGTCAGCCCCCCAACAAAGCTGAGTGACACAAATGCGATAACGATATAGATCGCTGCATACGTGTTGATGGAAATGACTCTGTTTGACATTTGGGTCCGAATTATTTCAATAGATTCAGTCAGATCAAATTCGCGTTGGTGGTCGAAAAAGGGGTTTGCCTGCTTCGCTCCTATACTAATCTGGTTTATTAAGGATAGTCGATATCGGAGTCAGTACATTGATGTGCCTCGTGCTTTGAGAAACGCCTGAGTTGTTGAGAGATGTCTGCGGTTCCTGGCGGCAGGCATTTTGCTGGATGTTGTGGTAGCCGGGGCCATGATATTATCCGCCCGCATGAAACTATCCGATTTTTCCTATGCTCTTCCTTCGGAGCTGATTGCCCAATTCCCTGAAAAAGAGCGGCGGGGCAGTCGTCTGCTCACCCTGGACGGCGCCAGCGGTGAGTTGAATGACCAGCATTTTACAGATCTACCGCAGTTGCTGCGAAAGGGGGATCTTCTGGTGTTCAATGATACCCGTGTGATGCAGGCTCGGCTCCACGGCTTTAAGCAGAGCGGCGGGAAAGTCGAGTTGCTTATCGAACGGGTGCTCACGCCGGGCCGGGCGCTGGCCCATGTGCGTGCCAGCAAATCCCCGAAGGCAGGCAGCCGCCTCTATCTTGGGGAGCGGAAAAGAGCGGTGGAGGTGGTTGGACGTCAGGAGAGTCTGTTTGAGATAGATTTGCCGGATGGTGATTTCTTTCAGTTGATGGAGGAGCAGGGACATATGCCCCTGCCGCCCTACATCGATCGTTCGGATGACTCTTCGGACAGGGAGCGGTATCAAACCGTTTATGCCCGCCGTCCCGGTGCCGTTGCCGCCCCCACGGCAGGACTCCATTTTGATCTTGAGATGCTGGATGAGCTGAAAGAAAGAGGGGTGAAAAGTGCACAGGTCACCCTGCATGTCGGTGCCGGAACATTCCAGCCGGTGCGAGTGGACAATCTGGACGAGCACATCATGCATAGCGAGTATGTGGAAGTGGATGAGTCTGTATGCCAAAAGGTGCGGGAGACGCGTGCCAGCGGTGGACGGGTGGTGGCTGTGGGCACCACCAGTGTGCGCAGCCTTGAAGCTGCCTCTGCGTCGGGGGGGATAGCCCCTTTTAGCGGCGATACAAGGCTCTTTATCCGCCCCGGTTACCATTTTCGCAGCGTCGATGGGATGCTCACCAATTTCCACCTTCCGGAATCGACCCTGCTGATGCTGGTTTCCGCTTTCTCAGGTTATGATCACGTGATGGCAGCCTATCGCCATGCGGTCTCCAGACGCTACCGCTTCTTCAGCTATGGGGATGCCATGTTTCTCACGCCGTCGTTCATACGGTAGACATAACCCAGTGATTACAGTGGCTTTCAGGCAAAAAAAAGCGCGACAGGGTGCCGCGCTTAAAAGTTCCACCAAAGGAGGATGGAGGAATGTGCCAAACCGTAAGATTCAGCACATGATCATTTTCTAATATACCAGGCAGTATGTCAAGTCTTGTTAGGGATAACCCTTGCTTTTTTTGGTGCTGTATATCACACGGGACTATGATCAGCGTGGGAATCCGCCAAGGTCACACTCGTTACTTATTGAAATAAAAAGATTTCCACTATTTTTTCGCTTGGAACCCAACTGAATTGAAAAATTATGCAGTTTGAAATCTTTCACGCCGATGGCGCAGCCAGACGCGGGCGCCTCACCTTTGCCCGGGGTACGGTAGAGACCCCCGCATTTATGCCTGTCGGCACCTATGGCACCGTCAAGGCGATGACCCCTGAAGAGTTGACCGGAATGGGTGCTGAGATCATCCTCGGCAACACGTTTCATCTTATGTTGCGGCCGGGCACCGATGTCATCAGAGCCCATGGTGATCTGCACGGCTTCACGCATTGGCAAGGCCCTATTCTCACCGATTCCGGCGGGTTTCAGGTTTTCAGCCTGGGCAAGATGAGGAAGATTACCGAAAAGGGGGTGGCCTTCCGTTCTCCGGTCAACGGCAGCAAGGTCTTTATGGGACCGGAGGAGTCGATGCAGATTCAGCGCGAGTTGGGTTCTGACATCGTCATGATCTTCGATGAATGTACCCCCTACCCGGCCACTGAAGAGGAGGCCAGGGTCTCCATGGAACTCTCTCTGCGCTGGGCCGGGCGCAGCCGCACTGCCCATGGCGACAATCCCTCGGCGTTGTTTGGCATAGTGCAGGGTGGGGTATTCGAACATCTTCGGGAGGCTTCGCTCAACGGATTGACCGATATCGGGTTTGACGGATATGCAGTAGGGGGGCTGTCCGTGGGTGAGCCGCCGGAAGATCGCTGGCGGGTGCTCGATTTTCTCTCCGACAAACTGCCGCAGGATAAGCCTCATTACCTGATGGGTGTGGGGACGCCAGAGGATATCGTGGAGGCGGTACGGCGGGGGATAGACATGTTCGACTGCGTGATGCCGACCCGGAATGCGCGCAACGGCCACCTCTTCACACATCAGGGCGTGGTGCGGATTCGTAATGCGGTACACGAATATGATAATGGTCCAGTAGATCCTTTATGTGACTGTTATACTTGTAAAAATTATAGCCGTGCCTATCTGCGTCACCTGGAGAAATGCCATGAGATTTTGGGCGCCCGTCTGAATACCATCCATAATCTCTTCTACTATCAGACGCTGATGCGGGATCTGCGGGATGCCATCGAAGCGGGGCAGCTGGAGCGTTTTGTCAGCGAATTTTACGCTTTGCGAAGCAGTGTCTGAGTGGTGCTGATTGGCAGTGGAAAAACCACTGCCTGTATCTTGCGGCCTTCTGTGGCATAATCGGCGGCTGATTTTGGTTGTCGGATGCTTTCCGGCGCCGTTTTGATTTTGATCTCTCAAAAATCGGGTACAGATTATGAGCTTTTTTATTTCCGACGCCTTTGCTGAAGGGGCCGTCTCGACGGATGCCTTGACCGGACTGTTGCCGCTGGTACTGTTTGGTGTAGTCCTATACTTTTTGATGATTCGCCCCCAGGTGAAGCGTCAGAAAGAGCACAAGAAGATGGTCGAGACACTGGGCAAAGGTGATGAGGTGGCCACCGCCGGCGGCATCGTCGGCAAGATCACCGAGATGGGTGAAAACTTCATCACGGTGGAGATTGCCGAGGGCGTGGAGGTCAAATACCGCCGTGCAGCAGTGGAGTCCGTGATGCCCAAGGGGTCACTGAAGGACATGTAAACGTCCAGATGGACAGTTGCAATAAATATAATGGAAACCGCGCCAGCCTGGCTGGCGCAACAGCAAGAAAAACACGATGAACCAATATCCTCTCTGGAAAAACCTTCTGGTAGTGATCGTAGTACTCGTCGGCGCGTTCTTTGCGCTACCGAATATCTATGATCAGGACCCCTCCATGGAAATTTCCGGCACCCGGCGCGCCACAGTGGATGACACCACTATGGCCAGGATTACCCAGGCGATGGAGAAGGCAGGCGTCGAGGCGAAGGGTATCTCATCCGAAAACGCCAAACTGCTGGTGCGTTTTCTTAACTCCGAAGATCAGTTGAAGGCGAAGGAGGCTATTGCGGACGAGCTGGGCACTGACTACAACCATGCTTTGACGCTATCCCCGGATCTGCCTGACTGGTTGCGTTCATTTGGCGCAGAGCCAATGTATCTTGGTCTCGATCTGCGTGGTGGTATTCATGTGTTGATCGACGTGGATATGGAGGCCGCTGTGCAGCAGGCGGTGGAGCGTAACAGCGGTGACATCAGAACCCTGCTGCGTAAGAACAAGGTCCGCTACGTGCGGGTCTCCCGAGAGGGGGAGAAGGTCGTCGTCAAATTCAACGATCTGGCCAAGCGGGACAAAGCTGAGCAGCTGATCCACAGTGAATTTCGCTCACTGGCAACCGATGTGTCGGATGAAGGGGGGGACTACTATGTGCGCGCTACCCTTAAGCCCGCAGAGCGCCGCGCGGTGCAGAAATTTGCTCTGGAACAGAACATCACCACCCTGCGCAACCGCGTCAATGCACTGGGCGTGGCGGAACCACTGATCCAACAGCAGGGCGATCGGCGTATCGTGGTGCAACTGCCAGGCGCCCAGGATCCTGCCAAACTGAAAGAGATTCTCGGCGCCACCGCGACCCTGGAGTATCGCCTCGCCGATACCGAACACAGTGTGCAGGATGCCGTCAACGGCAGGGTACCGCCGGGTTCCAAGCTCTATTATGAGCGCAACGGACAGCCGGTATTGCTGAAGAAGTCGGTTATTGTTACCGGTAACCAGATCATCGATGCATCCTCAGGTTTCGATCAGCGTTCCGGTCAGCCGATGGTTTCAGTGCGCCTCGACGGCCCCGGCGGTAACCGCATGCGCCGCGTCACCAACGACAATGTCAGCAAGCCGATGGCAGTGGTTTTCATCGAGAATCGCGTGGTCACCCGTATGGTGGACGGCGAACCGGTGAAACATAGAACCAAGGTGGAGGAGGTGATCAGCATCGCCAACATCCTCGAACCTTTCGGCAGCCGTTTTCAGACCACCGGTCTCGATTCCTCGGAAGAGGCTCATGATCTGGCGCTGTTGCTGCGGGCAGGCGCTCTGGCTGCACCCATTGAGATTGTTGAAGAGCGTACTATCGGCCCCAGCCTGGGTCAGGACAACATCGATCAGGGTTTCATGTCAGTGATGATTGGTATGGCCCTGGTGATGATCTTCATGGCCGTCTACTACCGGGTCTTTGGTCTGGTAGCGGATCTGGCGTTGGGCATGAATCTGGTGCTGATCGTCGCTATTCTCTCCATGCTGCAGGCGACACTGACCCTCCCGGGCATCGCCGGTATCGTGTTGACCGTGGGCATGGCAGTGGATGCCAACGTGTTGATCTTCGAGCGTATCCGTGAGGAGATCCGTAATGGCAATACTCCACAGGCCAGCATTCAGGCGGGTTATGCGAAGGCGTTCTCCACCATCATCGATGCGAATATCACCACGCTGATCGCAGCGGTGGTGCTGTTCAGCTTCGGTACCGGCCCCATCAAGGGGTTCGCGGTAACCCTGGCTATTGGCATCCTGACCTCCATGTTTACCGCCATCATCGGTACCCGCGCAGTGATCAATTGGATCTATGGTCGCAAGCGGGTGAAGGCGCTGGCAGTTTGATAAGGGCGGATTGACTATGCAGATCTTCAAAAAGACGACAAAGTTCAACTTTATGGGCGGACGTAAGCTCGCCCTGATCGTTTCCGGTGCAGTGATCCTGATTGCGTTGGCCTCCATTGCGGTGCGTGGCCTGAACCTGGGTATCGACTTTACCGGTGGTACCCTTGTCGAAGTGGGTTATCACGAAACGGTTGATTTACCGAAGGTTCGTGAAGCACTGGCAGCGGAAGGTTTTTCCGATGCAACGGTGCAGCACTTTGGCACATCCAGAGACGTGCTGGTTCGTTTGGCACCCAAGGATGGCGCAGACAGTGCAGCGATCAGCACCAGCGCTTTCGCGGCAATGAGCAAATTGGCGGATGGTCAGGCTGATATGAGACGGGTAGAGTTTGTCGGGCCACAGGTCGGTGATGAGCTGACCGAAGATGGTGGTCTCGCCATGCTCTATGCACTGTTCGGCATACTGATCTATGTGGGCATACGGTTTGAGTATCGTTTTGCTGTGGGCGCGGTTATTGCGCTGGTACATGATGTGCTCGTCACTATCGGCATCTTCTCCCTGTTCCAGGTTGAGTTCGACCTGCCGGTGCTGGCCGCCGTGCTGGCGGTGATCGGCTACTCACTGAACGATACCATCGTCGTATTCGACCGTATTCGTGAGAACTTCCGCAAGATCCGCAAAGGCAGCGCAGTCGAGATTATCAATGCCTCGCTAAACCAGACCCTCACCCGCACCCTGGTCACCTCCATGACCACCCTGCTGGTATTGATTGCGCTCTTCATCTTTGGCGGCGAGATCATCCACGGTTTTGCCCTGGCCCTGATCGTGGGTGTGGTGGTCGGTACCTACTCTTCCATCTATGTGGCGAGTACGGCGATTATCATGATGGGCATCAGCAAGGATGATCTGATGCCGGTTGAAAAAGAGGGTGCCGATGTCGAGGAAACCCACTGATCCGGTTGTCGGATAAGGGTGTGCTGAATGGCTGGTGTCTATCCGAAACCTATATCTGACCACGAAGTACACGAAGAAGATTTATCGTTAATCAATCTTTTACCTTCGTGCTCTTCGTGTGCTTCGTGGTAAAAACAGTAATTCAGGACGGGCTCTTGCTAAGCGGTTTTGCAGAATGCCGGTGGATAGATGATCTCAGCATTGTTGAGGCTCATCCTGGTTTTGTCTCGATCGTCACTCTGCTTGTTGGGTCGTTCGATAGAGATAATATCCACATTGTAGGGATTGTCGGTAAACGCGGACTGCAGTGAGATGTCCTGCACCCCATCCAGTACATCCCTCATCACCATTTCCAGTGCCCGGTCGCTGAGTGCCTGATCGATATTGTTGTTATTCGCCATTAGGTAGGTTCCGCTTTTACAGTTGTTACCGATGTTATCTCCGGTAACGGTCGGCGGGCCGTAATCTTGAGGATGGGGATGAAAAAACGGGGAAAACTGTGAAGCGGATTCGCCGTGTCAGGAATTAAGCAGTAAGTCTATCGTCCAGATGGGGAAGGATACGGCGCAATATGGCGTTGTGCACCTTGATGTTGCCTGCGATGACATTGCCGGTCTCAAAGTGACGCTCGCCGCCGGAGATATCGGTAACCAGGCCACCGGCCTCGCGCACCATGAGGGCGCCTGCGGCAAAATCCCATTCGGCGAGGCCGAGTTCCCAGAATCCGTCCAGTCTCCCGGCGGCCACATAGGCGAAATCAAGCGCGGCTGAACCCGGACGGCGTATCCCCGCGGTGTTGGCCATCAGGTCCTTGAGCATGCCCATGTAGTTTTCCGTAAAACGAAAATCACGGTAGGGCAGGCCGGTTCCCAATAACGCTCCATCCAGGCTCTTGCGGCTGGAGACCCTCAACCGCCGATCATTCAGCTGGACGCCGGAACCGCGGCTGGTGGTGAACATCTCATCTTTCAGCGGATCGTAGATCACGCCAACCTCCAGTCTGCCTTTGTGTCGCAGGGCGACGGAGATGGAGAACTGGGGGAATCCGTGCAGATAGTTGGTGGTACCGTCCAGCGGATCTATGATCCACTGATAGTCGTCACCTGGGTGACTGCCGCTCTCTTCCGCCAGTATGGCGTGATTGGGATATTTGTCCCGCAAAACACCGATAATCGCCTGCTCGGCCGCTCGGTCCACCTCGCTGACATAATCGTGCCTTCCCTTGTCGGTGACGTTGAGGGTATCGAGCCGATTGAAATTGCGCATCAGCACACGGGCGGCGTCACGTACAGCACGGACAGCGATGGTTACCATTGGATTCATGGGCGGCAAAGATACAGCAAGCGCCCGGGCGGATAAAGCAGAAAACTGTTTTGGTCTCGCGGTTATTCATGCGGTACCCTTGCGCCTATGTTGCAACATATACGAATCGTGCTGGTGGAGACCAGTCACCCCGGTAATATCGGCGCTGCGGCCCGGGCGATGAATAACATGTGCCTGGAGCAACTTGTTTTGGTGTCACCGAAGCGTTATCCAAGCGAAGAGGCTACCGCCCGGGCCTCGGGGGCGGATGATCTGCTCGCGCGGGCGCCGGTCTGCAACAGCCTGGACGAGGCACTGAAGGGGTGCCGTCTGATAATAGGCACCAGCGCCCGTGAGCGGACCGTTTCCTCGCCTCTGCTGAATCCGCGGGCCTGTGCGGCAAAGATCATCGAAGAGAGTGCAGTGGGCGAGGTTGCTCTGGTCTTCGGCCGGGAGAGCTCAGGACTCACTAACGAGGAGTTGGACCGCTGCAATTTTCTGGTCCATATTCCCACCAACTCCGCCTATAGTTCATTGAACCTCGGTGCTGCGGTTCAGGTGCTCAGCTATGAAATCTATCTTGCCTGGCTGGAAGGGCGGGAGACGGCTCCGGAACCGCTCAGAGAGGTGGCCACTGCTGAGATGATGGAGGGGTTCCATTCTCATCTGGCACAGGCTCTGGAGGATATTGGTTTTGCCGATCCCCGTCAGTCAGACAAGCTGCTGCGCAGGTTGCGCAGCCTGTTTCACCGTGCCCGGCCGGATGTTGATGAACTCAATATCCTGCGGGGGATCCTGAGTGCTGCCCAGGGGCGCAAGTCGATGCGGCGCTGACCCAAGGCGAGGGTTGCTCTCAATAACTCCGTAGCATGTAGGATGCGGTTCGTGCCTCGGTAATTGCTCCTGCATCCATGCAGTCGTCCCCCCATCCTATAAAGATTCCAATCCCAGCGGGCACAATACCCTAGTATTTTGCATGGTATTATGGATAATCTGTCATCTCCATGTCACTATTCCAGTGATAGTTGATTGATTTAGTCGGGTACAGGTTGTGCAGCAGGAAACCAAAGAGAACCCCAGCCGATCCAGGTGGCAAGAGGATATTCAGAGCGTCTTCGAGCGTGATCCCGCCGCCCGGACGACGTTTGAAATCATCACTACCTATCCTGGTGTGCATGCGATTCTGTTCCACCGGGCCTCCCATGGCCTCTGGAATATCGGCTTGAAATGGCTGGCCAGGATGCTCTCCAATATTGCCCGGTTTCTGACAGGTATAGAGATCCACCCTGGTGCCCGGATTGGCCGCCGTTTCTTCATCGATCACGGCATGGGTGTGGTGATCGGTGAAACAGCGATCATTGGCGATGACTGCACCCTCTATCATGGGGTGACGCTTGGTGGTACAAGCTGGCAGAAAGGCAAGCGCCATCCGACCCTCGCCAACAACGTGGTGGTGGGCGCCGGCGCCAAGGTGCTGGGCCCCATCGAAATCGGTGAAGGCGCCCGCATCGGCTCAAATGCCGTGGTGGTGAAGGATGTGCCGGCCGGTGCAACAGCTGTTGGTGTGCCCGGCAGACTGATCCGCCAGGAAAAAACCGGAGGCAACGGTCATCGCGAGGCGATAGCCAAGAAGATCGGGTTTGATGCCTATGGCGCCACCAAGGATGCGCCGGATCCGGTTGCCCACGCCATCAACTGCATGCTCGACCATATGCATGTGATGGACAAAAAGATGGAGTCCATGTGCAAGGCGCTGAAGAGCATGGGGCTGGAAGAGGCGGATGAATCCATGCCTGAACTCGATTCCTGCGAAATCTTTTCCACTGCGGAAGAGTTGCTGAAGCTGGATGGTGACGAGGCTTCCAAGGGTTAACCTGAGTCTTTCACGAATTATGCTTGATCTCGCTTGTTTACTGATTCCTCAAGAAATATATCCTCGGCAACTGCTCCATGCAGTCGTCAGTCGTAATCACTGACACGCCACTCCTTCGGATATTTCCTTGTGAAACCAATATCCTGCGCGTTATCGGCGCAAATTCATGAAATCTTCGGGTGAAAACCTTGCAAAAATCGCGGAGGGAATACTTGACTAATTTACTGGGGATTGTATATTAGCGCCCAAGGATATACTTGGAGCCGATAAAGTGAAGCTTACCACGAAAGGCCGCTACGCGGTAACAGCCATGTTGGATTTGGCACTGCACTATGGCAAGGGACCGATCACCCTGGCCGACATTGCCCAGCGTCAGGGGATCTCGCTCTCTTATCTTGAGCAACTCTTCTCGCGTCTGCGGAAAAAGGCCCTGGTCTCCAGCGTGCGTGGTCCCGGTGGCGGCTACAGCCTGGGCCGGGAGGCTGGCGAGATCTTTATTGGCGAAGTGATCACTGCGGTGGATGAGAACATGGATACCACCCGCTGCCACGGTGCCCACAACTGCCAGGATAACGAGCGCTGTCTCACCCATGATCTGTGGCAGGATCTCAGCGACCAGATTTACCACTATCTCAATCAGATCAGCCTGCAGGATCTGATGGATCGTCAGGCGGTGCGGGAGGTGAAGAACCGGCAGGATCATCCGGACACGCCGGAGATCGATGTCACAGAACTGACTTCGATCTCCTCACGGGCCAACGCCTGAAGCTGAATTAGCGGATTTTTTGGAGTTATAGAATAGAGATGAAGTTACCGATCTATATGGACTACTCGGCGACCACGCCGGTAGACCCTCGCGTCGCGGAGTTGATGTGTGGTTACCTCACCCCTGACGGAAAATTCGGTAATCCTGCATCCCGTTCCCACCCTTTCGGTTGGAGTGCGGATGATGCGGTGACCCTGGCGCGCAAGCAGGTGGCGGATCTGGTCAATGCCGATCCGAAAGAGATTGTCTGGACCTCCGGCGCCACTGAGTCCGATAATCTTGCGATCAAGGGTGTGGCGCATTTCTACAAGAAACGCGGCAAACACATCATTACCTGCAAGACTGAACACAAGGCGGTGCTCGATACCTGTCGTCAGCTTGAACGTGAGGGATTCGAGATCACCTATCTCGATCCGGAGCCCAGTGGTTTGATTGACTTGGGGAAACTGGAGGCGGCGCTGCGCGACGACACTATTCTCGTCTCCATTATGCACGTCAATAACGAAGTGGGCGTGATCCAGGATATTGCCGCAATCGGCGAGATGACCCGTGCACGCAAGATCCTCTTCCATGTGGACGCAGCGCAGAGCGCTGGTAAGGTGCCGATCGATCTGGCGGCGCTGAAAGTGGATCTGATGTCCTTCTCGGCTCACAAGATCTATGGACCCAAAGGCATCGGCGCTCTCTATGTGCGGCGCAAGCCCCGTGTACGCCTGGAGGCCCAGATGCACGGCGGCGGCCATGAGCGCGGTATGCGCTCCGGTACCCTGGCGACCCACCAGATCGTTGGCATGGGCGAAGCCTTACGTATTGCCGGTGAAGAGATGGCGGTGGAAAACGAGCGTCTGCTCGGACTGCGTCAACGCCTCTGGGACGGCTTCAAAGACATGGAAGAGGTCTACCTCAACGGTGATGAAGAACAGCGTGTCGCCGGCAACCTGAATGTGAGTTTTGCCTTCGTCGAAGGTGAATCCCTGATTATGGCGTTGAAGGATCTGGCGGTCTCATCCGGTTCCGCCTGTACCTCCGCCAGTCTCGAACCCAGCTACGTCCTGCGCGCGTTGGGGCGGGAAGACGAATTGGCCCACAGCTCGATCCGCTTCACCATCGGCCGTTTCAGCACGGCGGAAGAGGTGGATTATGCGGTAGAGAAGATCCGCACCGAGGTTGATAGATTGCGTGAACTCTCGCCTTTGTGGGAGATGTTCAAAGATGGAATCGATCTGAAATCGATTCAGTGGGCGGCGCACTGAGCGATCAGTTTTAAGAGGTTAAGGTTATGGCATACAGTGATAAAGTACTCGACCACTACGAGAACCCCCGTAACGTGGGTGCGTTCGACAAAGAAGAGAAGAGTGTCGGCACCGGCATGGTGGGCGCACCTGCCTGTGGTGACGTGATGCGTCTGCAGATCAAGGTGGGTGATGATGGCGTGATTGAAGACGCCCGCTTCAAAACCTACGGCTGCGGTTCCGCAATTGCTTCCAGCAGCCTGCTCACCGAGTGGGTGAAGGGCAAGACCCTGGAAGAGGCGCAGCAGATCAAGAACTCCGAAATCGCTGAAGAGTTGGCACTGCCGCCGGTCAAGGTGCACTGCTCCGTATTGGCGGAAGACGCTATCAAGGCGGCGATCCAGGACTACGCAAAAAAGAATACAGATTGATATCCGTTGTAGAATTGAAGTTACAGGTTCGGTTCTGGAGAGGTTAAATGGCGATTACGATTACAGAAGCTGCCGCAAAACATGTGCAACAGTTTCTTTCGAACCGGGGCAAGGGGATCGGTATCCGCCTGGCGGTGCGTACCTCCGGCTGCTCCGGTATGGCATACGAGATGGAGTTCGCCGATGAATTGGGCGAGGATGACCAGGTATTCGAAGACTTGGGCGTAAAGGTCATCATCGACCCAAAAAGCCTTGTCTATCTTGACGGGACTGAGATCGATTACACCAAGGAAGGACTCAACGAAGGATTCAAGTTCAACAACCCGAATGCTAAGGGCGAGTGTGGTTGTGGTGAGAGTTTTCAGGTCTGACCCTCTTTTTTTCAAGGTCGTAACAACAGGTGATAAATCGGCTGTCCGGGGACAGCCGATTTTTTCGATATGCTGGATTTTTCGAAGAACTATTTTGAGCTTTTTGGCCTGCCGGTCGGCTTCATCGTGGATGCTGATTCACTCTCTGATCGATATCGGGATCTGCAGCGGGTCATCCATCCCGACCGCTATGCCAATGCCTCCGAGCAAGAGCGTCTCCTCTCGTTGCAGGGCGCCAGCCGCATCAACGAAGCCTTTGAAACCCTCAAGGATCCCATTGCCAGGGCCACCTATCTGCTGACCATGCACGGCATCGAAATGGATGCCCAGAAAGAGACCACCAGCGACATGGCCTTCCTGATGCAGCAGATGGAATTGCGCGAAGAGCTGGAAGGGGTACGGAATCAGGATGATCCCTACGAGGCGGTGCTCGATCTGCGTGGTCGAATCAACAGACAGATCAAAACTTTGGTCGGGCAGATGGCGGTGCAGTTTGAGAGCGCCACGCCTGACCAGTTGGAAGACGCGCGGGAGATCCTGCGCAAGATGCGTTTTCTGCAGAAACTGCGCACCGAAGTCGAATCGGTGGCGGCAGATCTGGAAGACGAGCTCTGACCAGTAAATTATAGCGCGTAGCAAATTATGGCATTAATGCAGATTGCAGAACCCGGTCAGGCTCAGGCCCCGCACCAACATAAGCTGGCGGCTGGTATCGACTTGGGTACCACCAATTCGCTGGTGGCCAGCGTGCGCAGTGGCAAGGCGGAGACGCTGCCGGACGAGCATGGCCGTCATCTGCTGCCGTCAGTGGTGCAGTTTGGTGAAAATGGCGTTGTCGTCGGTGAGGCGGCCCGCGTTGCTGCAGTGACCGATCCGCTGAACACTATCGCCTCTGCCAAACGGCTTATCGGCCGGGGGGTCGAGGATATCAAGAGCCTCGGCAGCCGTCTGCCTTACGAATTTGTTCAGACAGAGACAGCGGTGCCGCGTATCCGCACGGTGGCAGGAGATGTCACCCCGGTGGAGGTCTCCGCTGAGATCCTGAAAACCCTGGCACAACGTGCCGAGCAGACGCTCGGCGGTGACTTGGCCGGCGTGGTGATTACTGTGCCAGCCTATTTCGACGATGCACAGCGACAGGCGACCAAGGACGCAGCGAAACTGGCCGGGCTGAAGGTCTTGCGCCTGCTCAATGAGCCGACCGCAGCAGCGGTGGCCTACGGTCTCGACAAGGGTGCCGAGGGCGTGCACGCTATCTATGATCTGGGTGGCGGCACCTTCGATATTTCGATTCTGCGGCTCAACAAAGGGGTTTTCGAGGTGATGTCCACCGGTGGCGATTCCGCCTTGGGTGGAGACGATTTCGATCAGGTTGTGGCGGAGTGGATTATGGCCCAGGCCGGCATCCAGGATGATGCAGACCACATGACTTTGCGCCGCCTGATGCAGGACGCCTGTAGCGCCAAAGAGGGACTCACCGAAGCTGATACCGTACCTCTTGATATCGAACTGCCGGGCGGTTCCCGCTGGCAGGGTTCACTCGATCTCGAAAGGTTCAACGCATTGATCGACCCGCTGATAAAAAAGACCCAGATCGCCTGCCGTCGCGCCATGCGGGATGCGGGGGTTGAGAACGACGAGATCAAAGAGGTCGTGATGGTGGGGGGGTCCACCCGAGTGCGCAGGGTGCGGGAACGGGTCGGCGATCTGTTTGCTACCGAACCCCTGGTGGACATAGATCCCGACCGGGTGGTAGCCGCGGGCGCGGCGATTCAGGCCGACATCCTGGTGGGCAACAAACCCGATGATGAGATGCTGCTGCTCGATGTCATTCCACTCTCCCTGGGTCTCGAGACCATGGGTGGGCTGTCGGAAAAGATTATCGCCCGCAACACCACCATACCGGTGGCGCGTGCCCAGGAGTTCACGACTTTCAAGGATGGACAGACTGCGATGGCGATCCACGTCGTGCAGGGTGAACGGGAGCTGATCAGTGATTGCCGCTCTCTGGCCCGCTTCGAACTGCGTGGCATACCGCCGATGGTGGCGGGCGCCGCGCGCATCCGGGTCACCTTCGCAGTGGATGCGGATGGACTGTTGAGCGTCTCCGCCGAGGAACAGAGCAGCGGGGTGCAGGCGAGTATCGAGGTCAAACCCTCCTACGGACTCACCGATGGCGAGATCGAGACCATGCTGCGCGACTCTATCGATCATGCCCAGGATGATATGGACTCAAGAAACCTGCGGGAACAGCAGGTGGACGCGGATCGGGTCATCGAGGCGCTGGAGGCGGCACTGGCAGCCGACGGTGATCGCCTGCTCAACGATGAAGAGCGCCGGACTGTTGATACTGCCCTGGCGGCACTGCGTGAAATCGCCCGCTCAGAGGAGATCAGCGTGATCAAGGAGGGCATCTCCGCCATCGAAAAGACCTGCGGATTTTATGTCGAACGCCGTATGAATCAGAGTATCCATGACGCCATGGCCGGTCATAAAGTCAATGAATTTGAATAAAGGAGTGAATCGATGCCGCAACTGATTTTCCTGCCCCACGAAGAGATTTGCCCGGAAGGGGCTGCGTTCGATGTCGAGCCGGGCACCACCATCTGTGACGCAGCCCAGCAGAATGGTATTGAGATCGAGCACGCCTGTGAAAAATCCTGCGCCTGCACCACCTGCCACGTCATCCTGCGTGAAGGTTTCGATTCTCTTACAGAGGCGGAAGAGGATGAAGAGGACCTGCTGGACAAGGCCTGGGGTCTGGAAGTGGAATCCCGCCTGAGTTGTCAGGCTGTGGTCGGGGAAGAGGATCTGGTCATCGAGATACCGAAATACACCATCAACATGGTGTCCGAGAGTCACTGAGGGGGAATGACATGAGTCTGAAATGGATTGATGTGCTGGATATCGCCATTGAATTGGATGAAACCTATCCCAAGGTTGATCCCAAGACGGTCAATTTTGTCGATCTGCACAATTGGGTTTTGGCCCTGGACGAGTTCGATGATGACCCGGATCACTCCGGAGAAAAGATCCTCGAAGCCATTCAGATGGCATGGATCGAGGAGCGGGAGTGATTTCGCGTCCCTCGGCCGACTAATGTTCAGGCATAGCGTAGGAGCTACGCCGCGCCGATGAAACAGTCCCCAAAAACCGAACGAGAGTAGGCCGGTTCAAGCGCAGCGGAACCGGTGCCCCATGCGTCCTGCCAACTCGAAAATGCCCGATCCGCTACACTTGATCGGGTCTGCACTCATCAGCAATATCTTCATTACCCCAAAAAAACGAATCCTGTCGAAAAGCGGACTAGAATGATATTAAACGCTTCTTCCCGACAGGGTTTTGTTGACAGGGCATGGATCAAGTTACCGAGGTATCCACTATTGTTTCCCATGGCGATCCCATCGCCCCGGTTATCTTTGGTGTTACCCTGATTCTTGTCTCCGCGCTGCTCGGGCGTTTTGGCGCCCGGCGTCTGAAGCAACCCTCTGTGCTCGGTGAGCTGGTGATGGGCGTGCTGCTGGGTAATCTGTTCTACTTTCTCGGTTTCGATCTGATGGCGATTCTGCGAGAGGGCGTCGGCTGTACCGAGCTGTCCAAACTGATTTTGTCCGGCACACCAGTAGATGAGGCGCTCAACAAATTGATCGGGCCTGAGGCCGGAGAATCTTTTCTGCAGATCCTGCGTGGCCCCCATGGCAGTGAGTATCTTGCGGTTGCTCAGGCGGTGGATGTCTTCTCACGTTACGGCGTCATATTTCTGCTGTTCCATGTCGGACTGGACACCTGTGTCGCGGAGTTGCGCTCGGTGGGCGGTGACTCCCTGCGGGTCGCCTTCATCGGCGTTCTGGTCCCGTTCGTATTGGGTTTTTTCGTGACCTGGATGTTAATTCCGGAAGCGCCCCATGTACAGCATCTGTTTCTTGGCGCGACCTTGGGCGCCACCAGTATCGGCATTACCGCACGGGTTCTGCAGGATCTGCGTCAGAGCCGTTCAGGTGAGGCGCATATTATTGTCGGTGCGGCGGTGATGGACGATATACTCGGCCTGGTGATGTTGGCCATCGTTTCCGGGGTGGTGGTCACCGGCAGCGTCGAAGCGGGAGAGATTATTCGCATCATGCTGTTGGCAACCCTTTTTATCATCAGCGTGCTCTACCTCGGGCCCTACATCATCCGGCTGCTTATCAAAATGCTCCGTCAGCTGAGTCTGGAGGAAGCGAAACTCTTTGTTCCCTTCGTTTTCGTCATGGCTCTGGCCTGGCTGGCAAATCTGGTGGGTCTTGCCACCATTGTCGGGGCCTTTGCTGCCGGTTTGCTGCTGCTCGACAGCCACTTCAAGGCCTGGGGCGATCACCGACGCCACAAATACTCCATCAAAGAGCTCTTTGCACCGCTTGAGGCGATTTTGGTGCCAATATTTTTTGTCTTGATGGGGATACAGGTAAAGCTGGAAACCTTCCTCGATTGGCATGTGTTGCTGCTCTCCACCGGCCTGATTCTGGTGGCCGTAATCGGCAAGATCGTCTCCGGGTTGGGGGTTTTGGAGCAGGGACGCAATCGATTGGCGGTAGGCGTCGGCATGTTGCCGAGGGGCGAGGTGGGACTGGTTTTCGCCTCCATTGGCATCAGTCTGAAGGTGATCGATTCCGCCACGTTTTCAGCGGTGGTGTTGATGGTGATCGTAACGACCTTGGTGACGCCTCCGTTGCTGAAGATCACCCTGGGGCAGGGTGGACAAGCGCCTGGCTCGCGCAAGATATCCAAACAGTGTGAATGAAGATAAAGGTTAAAGGCGAAAGGCGAAAGGTGATAGGAACGTAGGCCGGATCAAGCGTAGCGGATCCGGCAGCCTCATCTCTAAAGTTGATACTCGCTTGATTCCCAACGACGTGTGGCGTCCAAAGGTGGTATGGGGAGAGTGGAAACAGACGAAAACAAGTCCGGCCAGACAGGGCAGAAAGCCACTATTCTCTTGCCCGACATCGACTGGGTGGAGATACCGGCAGGGGAGTTTCTCTATGGAGATGAGAGGGAAAAACGCTACCTGGACAGTTTTCAGATCAGCCGCTATCCGGTCACCAATGCTCAGTATCAGACCTTCATCTTGGCGGGCGGGTATGAATCGGACGAATGGTGGGAGGGTCTAAAAAAGCCGGGGCGGTTAGTATCCGAATGGGATCAACCCAACCGTCCTCGTACCAACGTGGACTGGTATGAGGCGGTAGCCTTTTCCCGATGGCTAACGGTCATGCTGAATCAACCTGTAAGGTTGCCAACTGAGGAAGAGTGGGAGAAGGCAGCGCGGGGAAGCGATGGGTGGGTATTCCCCTGGGGTGAAAAATATATCAATGGCTACGCCAATGTGGATGAATCATTTGAAGATGGGGATGGTCTGAAGGAGACTACCTCCGTCGGACTCTATCCACAGGGAGCATCTTCCTATGGGGTGATGGACATGGCAGGCAATGTCTGGGAATGGTGTCTGAATAAGGGCGATCATCCGGATCAGATTGAGGCAGATATCAGCGGGGATAGCCGTGTGCTGCGCGGCGGCTCCTGGCTGGATGGTCAGAGTCTTGCGCGTGCCGACTCTCGGAGCGGTCTCAACCCTGATGCCCGCAGCCGCGGTCGTGGAGGTCTTCGTTTGTTGCTGCCTGTCTCCACTATGGATAACGTTTAATCAGACATTCGCCCTATCTTCGGTTCTCTCAGGTGGGTGTCGTAAAATCCTCTATGTATGTTGGGTTACGCTACGTTAACCTGACCTACACTTTGGTTTTTATAACACCCTCACAAGTGTGAGAGGGTTGGTCAAGCGGATACTTGAAGATTCTTCTTAATATCTATCTGACGGTCATATATAGATTTGCCGGATGGCCTCGCGCCAGTTATCCAACCTTCAAAACGCCTGACAAGTTCCGGTTTACAGCTGTCAGCGGGCCGAAATTGGGGCAGGCAGCAACAAACGAAAACCCCAGTGGTTGAGGCGGACGTCAGGGAAACTCCCGTATCGGTTGTCGGCACGTGCATAGAGCGGACCATAGATCCAGGAGCCGCCGCGCAGCACACGGGTATTCCCACTGGCATCTGCCCCAACCTGATCAGGATGATCGAACTTATTCAGACACCACTCCCAGACATTACCTGCCATGTCCATCGCCCCATAGGGAGATGCTCCCTGTGGGTAGAGTCCTACTGTGGTGGTTTGCTCCAAGGGTTTTCCACCCACAGATGATTCATTCACATTGGCGTAGCCATTGATATATTTTTCACCCCAGGGGAATACCCACCCATCGCTTCCCCGCGCTGCCTTCTCCCACTCTTCCTCAGTTGCCAGTCGAATGGGCAGGTTTCTCATTGCAGCCAGCCAGCGACTGAAGGCGACTGCCTCATACCAGTCGATTTCGGTGCGAGGTCTGTTGGGGTGGTCCCACCTGGATTTTTCAGGTTCCGGCCTTTTTAGATTTTCCCACCACCTGTCGGACTCATATCCGCCTGCATTGATAAATGCCTGATACTGGGCATTGGTGACCGGATAGCGGCTGATAAAAAAAAGATCGCTGCTGCGCCGCTCTTTCTCTTTGCCATAGAGAAACTCTCCCGCCGGTATCTCCACCCAGTCGATGTCGGGCAGGTTGTCGTCATCCAGTCCGACACCGGGGCGGGGGTCGCCCAGTTCAGCCAGCTCATTGCCGATTTCAAGGCGGCGCTCTGGCGGTGTTTCGATGTTGTGCAGTTCATCCAGCAGTTTCTGTACTTCAGGATTGAAGTCTGCTTTTTGCTCGGACTTGGTTTTCTCTGTTTCGGGCGGAATGTCGATAGTGGCCTTATAGACGCCGACCCCCGGCCGGGGATCACCAAGTTTGGCCAGCAGGTCGCCGATCTCCAGCCGTCGTTTCGGCGGGGTTGAGATCTCGTCGATCTCATCGAGCAGTGCCTGGATCTCTTCGCTGTATTGAGTGCCGGCCTCTGCGGATCCGATTTCATCTTCAGATTCATCCTCTGCTTCATCGGCTCCACTGAGCCACTGTTCGAGTTTGTCCTTTAGCTTTGCGGCGATTTTATTGTTGCCCAGGTCTTGCAGCAAGTTGGGTATGTCGATGAGGTTTTGTGGGTTGTCCATGCCGGTGAGAAATGCAGCATTGCCAGTGCGCAGCAGTAGTGTTTGGGCAAGGGAGAGAGAGACATCCCGCTTGATGGAACCCCAGGCCTGGCTTGCTGATTCGCTCCAGAGGCGGATCACCTTGTGTGCGCTCTCACCACTTTCGGTGGGGGGTTCTCCGGGTCTTTCCAGCAGAGGCTCGACCTGAATATTCTGCGTTGCGAGCCATTCGGACAGTTTTTCTGCCGCTGCCGTATCAGCATCAACGTGTACCAGATAGATTTTCTCAGTTGATTGACTCTTTTTTGAGAGGACGCTCTTGAGCTGTTTCTCCACATCCAGTTCAAACTGCCGCCCGTCGATGGTGGTGATGAAGATGTGGGAGGTGAGTTCCGGCAGGCGTATGCGGGTGCCGATATTGAAAATCTCCCAGCTGCCCGACTGTCCCGCAGGTTGGATATGGAGCCGTGCGGGAAGTGGACCTTGCAGATCGAGTGTGGCATCCGCGAGTATCGGTTCGAGGCAGTTGAGTACCAGTGTTTGTGCCTTGTCGTCAAAGTGGAGTTGCAGGCTGATCTTTGTGGGTGCCAGCGGTTCGGGCAGCTGGTTTTTCAACCATGTCGGGAGGCTCTGCGGTTGGCTCATGGTTGACCAGTCTGCGGTGTCACACAGAGCGGTGGCGGCGTATTGCGCCAGCAGGTGGCCCTCTTCTAACGTGTTTTTCTGCGTTGCGACCAGCGGCAGATTTTTCTTGGCCCAGCGGGCCATGTCGAGGCGTTTTTCCTCATCCCGCTCTCTGCTGATGTCGCGCAGGATATCCTGTAATCTCTTGCGTACCTCTTCCTGCTCGTTTTTCAGGGTGTGGTAACGAAGGTCGCGCTCAAGGCGTTTCAGCGGTTTCCAGTGGGCGGTGTGATCCTGCGTGAAGCGCCAGAGTCTTTTAAACCGGGTTTTGTCTTCTTGTAACAACTTATCGGCAACTAGACGCGCCACGCCCTGGTGGAGGATGAAACCCTGGGTGCTGCGAACGGCGACCAGGTTGCTGAACCAGAGACGAGATTCTGTCTCGGTTTCAGAAGAGGGGAGAAAGTGGCGGCGCACGTTTCTCAACAGCAAGGGTTCCACCAGCGGGACCAGCGAGAGCAGTCTTGCCAGTTCCACTACGTCAGGCTCGGTTTTCTCGGCCCGCTGCAGTAGATACTCTTCATAGCCAGTGGGTTGCAGCCAGCTCATGACATTACCCCGTGGCCCGGGCCGATGAGGCGGCGGATCATCGCTGCTGAGGTATGGGGGTTCCAGTGGATCAGGAAGGGGTAGTCGCCGAGATTCTCCGGCCAGTATTGCCGTTGCCAGGGTATCAGCAATAGAAGCGGTGCTTCGGCAGCTTCGCATTTGCGCATGAAGGAGAGCCACTCTTCCTCGATGTTATTCTCTCCTTTACCGCCGTCTATGCCCAGGTCGGTCGCCACCAGGACGGGGATGCCGCTGACCGGTTGCCACTGTTTGAAGGTTTTGGGCGGCACCCAGGTATTGGCGTTGTCCGGCAGGCCCTTGAATTCGTAGAGATCGACCCGGTCCTGACCCATGATATTTTTTATCTGCGTGGCGAGTGCTGCCAGATCTTCCCAGTAGGGCACCATGTCGTCGCTGTAGTGGAGCAGCAGTTGGCAGCCCCGTTCCAGGGTATTGCTCATCAGGCACGGCAGGGTGCGGGGAATTTTTCCGGTAACAAAGTGGTTAATCAGTCTGAAAACGTCGATCTGATAACCCGGGCGGCGGGTGGCAAGCGCGGCGGAGAGAATGCCCCGGTTGGTATTGTCGGAGAAGAGTGACTCACGGTGGAGCGGGACCGGGGGCGTTTCGTCTCTGTCCAGCGTTGTATTGTTTTCATTCAGCCAGGCAGGCGTCTCCACTATTTGCGGTGCAGCCTGCGCTCCAAGTGGTTTGAGCGGGCTGTCGAAGGGAATGGAGGGCAGTTCAACGGGGGGCTTGGGTTGTGGCGGTACACTGCTGCCGGGCGGTTGATTCCGCGACGGTGAAACCGTTTTCCGGTGCTCGGGAAAGCGGCTGTTGTCGAAGATTGTGTTGGGGGTGATCTCTTTGGAGATCAGTTCCTCCAATGAGAAACCGAGTGAACGGGCGATCGCTGCTGCCTGGGCGTCATCTTTCCAGGGCAGTTTTTTTAGGGCGAGCAGCAGGTCACCCAGGTGAATCTCACCACGCGCTGTCGGTTGTTGGAATTCAGTGGGGTCGTTCGGGTCAGTCATGCCTGATCGTTATCATTGGATTTTTTGAGCAGTACGCTGTTTTCGACCTTTTTCCAGACGGAGTCTTTGCTATCGTCAATGGCAATCTCCAGGTCTTCGCAGACCCGAACAGCATCAAGAAACTCACTGGTGCTGGGCGGTCGCCGGAATGATTTTTTTGCCTCCTCGCGGAATGTTTCCATCTTTTCGGCAATCGTCGTGATGCGTGCTTCATCGGCGTCCGGGTAGTGCTTTCTGGCGATCCTGATCAGATCCCTCTTTTTCGGCTCCTCGAGTTTCAGGCTGACGCAGCGGCGGAGAAAGGCCTGTGGCAGTTCCCGCTCGCCGTTGGTGGTGATAATGGTGAGGATGCTTACCCCATCTTTAGCCATGATTTTGCTGCCATCCGGCAGGCCGAAGGCTTTGCGGTCCAGAGGTTCCAGCAGATCATTCGGCAGATCAGGTTCTGCCTTGTCGATCTCATCGATCAACAGAACGGTATGGTGCGTGTTGTTTTCCTGTTTCCGGAAGGTGCCGGGAAAGTCGATGGCCAGCCCCATTGCTTCTGCCTCTGCCTGACGGCCATCCCCCCGGTATTTTGCCGATTCGTGGTTGAGCGCCCACCAGAAGAGGCCTGGGTTATGGTAGGCCCAATCCGGTTTCATCGCTGAACCATCACCATTCTGGCCACCGTTGCCGGAGTGGGCATCGTGCAGCCGCCGAAGGTGGTCAAGTTCGACGGTGAGTTCCTCCAGGCGAGTGCGGGAAGTCATGGTTTTACTGAGAAAGTGCCACTTCTTCAAGGCCGCAACGGCTTCTGCCAGACGACTCTTGCCACTGCCGGGTTTGCCGGAGATCAGTAGGGGACGCTCGGTGGCGAATGCGACATCCACTGCGATGGCGATATCTTCTGAAAATAGATAAGGCTCGATATCGCCCTCTTCCTCGAAGATATAATTTTCGGCTAGATCGAACTTGCGGGGATCGTATTTCATGGTGGGGTTCCATATTTTTTATTCAACAGTTTTTTGGCCTGTGTTTCGTAAAAAAACTGCGTGGCCTCCAGGGTAAGATCGAGAGGCGGGGCGATGGTAACTATCTTTGTATTTTTCTCTTCAGGCAGTTTCTCTCCCGTACCGAAGATAAAAACCAGCTTTTTGTAGATATCTCTAAGCTTGGAAAATTTGTTTAATACTCGTGGATCGGGAATGCCCCCACTTTCTATCGAGCAATGCAGATAGACGAACAGAGGGTCTGAATAGTCATTGATTAACTGGTCCACAATCACCGGAGGAATCCGCGTGTTTTGCATGCCGAACTCCTTTCTGATCTCTTTTTGTATCTCGTCAACATCGGTGCTTGTGACTGGAATGGTTCTTATCCCATCGGTTTCCGGCCAGGCGCGCTCCAGATAGCGGTCGAGGGTGTAGTGGTTTGTATTGAGCTCTTTCGAGACTTCCAGCAAAAGATTGCCATTGATTGCGATCATTCCCTGCTGTTTGCGGGATATGGGAATAAGTCCTGCGGCCTTGGTGTCCACCCAGAGTGCGCGTATCGCCTTGAGCAGTTCCTTTGCGCGCGCTTGATCCGGGTTGGGTTTCAATTTATTGATGATGTGCCAGAAGTTCTGCAGACAGGTTTGCGAATCCCGCAACATGTATCGTGCCAATGCATTGGAAAACCGGTCGGTCTCATCCGGATTCCATTCTGGTTTGATTTCACACTCTTCCAGACTCTCCCAAACATCCGTCAGGTTTTGCTTGTCGGTACCTTCTTTCAGGAGTTTGGTGACGAGGCTCTCAACTCGCTCAAATGGGGTTTGCGGGAAATCTGCCTTAACTGCGCCGGGTGCGCCAAGTGCCAATTTTACGCCATCGACAATGTCGTCTGCGCTTTCGGCATCCTGTATGTATTGGTTCTTTTCAACGTGTAGGATCTCCCAGATATCCTGTTCAAGATCTGCCTGTTTTATCTGCCCTTTCAGCATGACCGGGATCAGCGTGAAATTGCTTTCAATCTCTCTTCGCCATGTCAGAATGGTGGCCTCTTTCTTCACCCATTGTGAGGTCTCAGCTGCGCGTTTTGAGAAAAGGATGATTGCCGCATGGCACTCGGCCAGCCACTCATTGAGGTGACTTTCCCAGTCACATCCCGGATAGAGACCCTTTTCATCCTGGTCGACAAGAATATCGATGCTGTTACCGTAGGCATCTTTCAGTGCCTTGCAGGTTGCTTTCAGTAACTGCCAGTTGAGCTTGTCCTGCTCCATGTCATCGAGACGTGAGCTATGGCTGATGAAGAGTTTGAGTCTGCTCATTCGTTGGTTGCCCTCATGCACTCCCTTCAGAGATAGAGTGCGGATCAACGTAACTGATCATAGCCATTCGCTATGATTTGTATGCATTAAAATCATACTCTATTTTTTTCGTGGTATGTGTCAGGCAAATATCGCTGAGAGTTTGTAGGCTGGATCAAGCGTAGCGGATCCGGCAATCATCTGAAAAACTACTCCCTCTCTACGGTGGTCTTCGTCTCCGGCAGATCACATCTGTCTGCTCCTTCGTCATCTGCTGGGCAGAAGGCCTTGCCTGCGGAAATGCAGCCGAGTGGGATGACCGCCAACGTCATCGGGATACCGATGATCGGGCCGAACAGCAGAGAGATGGCCATACCCTGGAAGATAGGGTCGAACAGGATGGCGAAGGCCCCGGCCATCATGGTGAGATCGGTTACCCAGATCGGACGCATGCGGATCTGCCCTGCCATCATTACCGCCTCTTTGATGCTCACACCGCGATGGACTTCATTCTTGGCGAAGTCCACCAGCAGGATCGATTTGCGCACACCGATACCGGCCAGGGCGATAAAGCCGATCATGGAGGTGGCGGTGAACTCTGCGCCCAGTAGCCAGTGACCGGGGATGATACCGATCAGGGTCAACGGGATCGGCGCCATGATGATCACCGGCTGGATGAAGTTGTCGAACTCCCATACCAGCAGGATATAGATCATCACCAGTGCTGCGGCGAAGGCAAGCCCAAGATCGCGGAAAGTCTCATAGGTGATGATCCACTCGCCACTCCATTCGAAGCCGGAGACAGCATCGTCCAGCGGTGGCCCCGTCATGGTGCCGCTGAACTGAACCCCATCCGGCGTTTTATACTGTTTGAGTTGATCCTCCACTGCGAGCATACCGTAGAGTGGTGCGCCGAGTTTGCCCTCCATCTCGCCCACCACATACTCCATGGGACGCAGATCCTTATGGTAGATGATCGGGTCTTCCTCTATCAGTTCAAATCTGCCCAGCTCGAAGAGTGGAATGGTCGTGCCCTCTCCTCCTGCGATCGGCAGGTTGGCCAGTCGGTTCAGTTCGGCGCGGGAGGCCAGCGGCAACTGAATGACCAGATAGGTCGGCTCCAGTTCGTGTCCCCGTTTCACGTCGCCCAGTTTGTAGCCGCCGAGGGCCATGTCCAGATTGCGGGTGATGGTCTCCACCTGCACGCCACGGCGGGTGGCTTTTTCGGTATCCACCGCAAAGTGCCAACGCTTATAGTCATCGGCGATGTAGGAGTCGACGTCCACCAGATTGGGGGCCGCTTTGAACATCTCTATCAGGTCTTTT
>NZ_JAAVSH020000001.1:340101-348608 GCF_011947365.2 endosymbiont of Lamellibrachia barhami | reverse complement strand
ACATTGTACTTCGTTCAGTTACGTATTGCTCTCCCAGCGGCACGGAGGCCAGCAGCGCGACGGCGACGATCCAGATGGTGCCCAGCAGGGCCGGAAAGATGCCGCCCTCGGTCATGCCATTGGTGGGGTCGGTGAACAGGAAGTCGATGGAGATAATGCCTCCCCCCTTGTAGATCAGGGTGCCCAGGATCACGGCCACCGGTACGATCAGGATGATGGTCATCGCATAAACAGGGTTTTGTACAGGCCCTGGACCTTTTTGTTTCTTTTGTTGAGTGCGGATTCTGCAAACATCGTGATTTACCCTTGCGCACGCCGCGGACGATCAGGTCTGCGGTCAGGTTGATCAGAAGGTGACGACAAACAGGAAGCTACCAATGGTGAACAACACCTTATAGTGGGGCGTTCCCACGGCGGTCTCTCCCAGTTCGGCGGCGATGGTGGCGGTCAGGGCGCGCACCGAATCGAACAGGCTGCCGGGATGTTCACCGCGTGGCCGGTGGCCATGAGTACCGCCATGGTCTCACCGAAGCCACGACCCATAAGTACTGCGCCCAGCAGGCCATTTTTGGCTGCCGGCAGAACGGTCTTGAAGATCACCTGCCAACGGGTGGCCCCCAGCGCCTCCGCCGCCTCTCGGTAACGGTCAGGCACCGCTTTGAGCGCATCCTCCGCGATGGAGGTCATGATCGGCGCCGCCATCAACCCCAGGATGATCCCGGCGTTGAGCACGTTGAGTCCCACCGGGACATCGAACAGCTCGATGATCAACGGGTTCATGATGGAGAGTCCGATGAAACCCCAGACCACGGAGGGGATGGCTGCCAGCAGCTCGACCAGGATCTTGAGGTACTCCCGGGTCTTGCCGGTGGCGAATTCGCCGATATAGATAGCTGCCCCAAGTGAAAAGGGGATGGCCACGATCATCGCCAGTCCGGTGACGGCGGCAGTACCCGCGGCCAGCGCCAGGATGCCGTACTCTGGGGCATCCTCATCGCTGGGGTCCCAGAACTCTGAGAAGAAAAACTCGCTGAAGGTGAAATCCTCCAACAGAAAACCGAAGCCTTCCACGGTGATGAAGGTAAAGATTCCGATGACGAAGATGATGGCGGAGATACCCGCGATAAAGACCAGTACCTGGACCAGTTTGTCAAAATACCAATCGAGATTACGGCGGTCAAAGTCCGCCGCCGTTGTTTGTTGTAGTGGATTGACTGCGGACATATCAGGAGGCTCCTTCGCCACGCAGCAGTTCCATCAGATCCTTGACCTGCAACGAGATTGCGCGGTAAAGGTTTTCGAAACCCTGTTCGTCACTGGCCTCCGGCACCGGACCCAAATCCCACTCAAGGGCAGTGCAGTGGAAGGGGATCCCGGGCAGATAGGATGACACATCGCCTTCCAGGCTGACGATGACGTATTGGTCCGAGATCGTGCGCTCTGTCAGGTCTGCCAGCGAGGACGGCTGTACGTTGCTCAGGTTCTGTCCCCGGTTTTCCAGGAAGGAGACCATGTCGGGATTCAGACTGGCGGCGGGCTGGCGGCCGGCGCTCAGATATTCACCACTTTCGGGGTAGTTCCTGCGGGCGATGGCTTCGGCCATCTGGCTCTTGCAGCCATTGTCCTCGTCGATGAACAACACCTTGTAGACCTTGGGCGCCTTCTGTTCCCCGGTGCTGGCGAAAATCGCATCCTCGCACAGGTTCTTGGCCTGATCCGCGACCCTTTTCAATTGGGTGAAAACCACGAAAACGGCGAGTATATCCTTTACCTTGCCGTGCTCCTGATTGCCCATTATTTCAGTGTAGATGCTGTCCAGATTATGTTCCATCTGATCGGCCAACAGTTTGGTGCTTTTGCCCATTTCAGCGTTGAGATCGTTGAAGGCCCGCATGGACTGACGCAGCATCAGCAGGGTCTCGCTGGCCATTCGGTCCAGTTCCCGCGCCATGTTGCCTTCAGGCGGCTTGGACAACTGGGCAGCCTCCCTGGCGATGGTTACTGCGTAGTCACCGACGCGCTCCAATTCCACATTCACCCGGATGACCGAGGAGAGCAGGCGCAGATGACTTCCACTGGGGAGATGGATCGCAATGAACTTATGACAGATGTTATCGATTTCGCGCATCGTCCTGTTGATCGGGAGATCGTTCAGGACGGTGGCGTACGCCAGTTTCTTATTACCGGTCTGCAGGGCGTGTACAGCGTTGGTTACTGCCGCCTCAACCAGTTCTGCCTGCTTCTCCACGCGGTTGCGGATTTTATTGAGGTCATTTTCCAAACGTTCTTCAAGATGGGACATTTGCCGATACTCCGCGCTGGAGGATAAAGCTGAGTTGAGCAGCTTGTCTGCTCAAACGAAACTTATACCCGGAGGGTGTAAAGAAAGTAACTACAGTATAAAAATAGAGCATGTAGGATGTGGTGAGCTTGCGAACCGCATCGTTTGCGTGATTCATCGATTCGCCTGATGCGGTTCGCAAGCTCGGCTCTGGCTTCCTGCTTCGCTCTACCTCCTGCATCCATGCAGTCGTCACCGGCATCCTACACTCTGTTGTTTACTGCGTGAGGGCAAGCGGGGCACAAGGCCCCACTCCTTCAGGTCAGCCTGCTTAGTTGCAGCTTACATTGCGGATCGGTGCATAACCCTTCTTCAGGAGAATGCACTGGCCTTTATCGCTCTTGACCCAGTCGAGATAGCTTCCGATTTCACCCGTGGGCTCGCCGTTGGTGTACATGAACAGCGGGCGTGCAACCGGATAGCTGCGGTCGCTGGCGGTCGCTACGCTGGGATTGATGCAGGCATCGCCGGTTTTCTTGGCGATGCAGGCCATCTTCACATGGTCGGTGGCGTAGGCCAACCCGCTGTAGCCGATGGCGCAAGGGGTCTTTTCGACCAGATCCACCACATCCTTGGAACCGTGCATATCCAGGGTGCCCTGACGGAACTTACCTTTTTTACCCAGAACGGCTTTCTTGAAATAGACGTAGGTGCCGGAGTTGTTCTGGCGGCTGACCACCACGATTTTGTCGCTCTTGCAACCAGGGACTGTCAGGCCTATGTCCGACCACTTGGTTGCGTCGCCGCCGCGAACATAGATGCGCTTCAACTGCTCGAAGGAGAGGGATTTGGCAGGATTGTCATGATGGATATAGACGGCCAAGGCGTCGTAGCCAACCACGTGCTCTACCGGATTCTGGCCCTTTTTCTTGGCCGCCTCCACTTCCTTGGATTTCATCTTGCGGCTGGCGTTGGCGATATCCACGGTGCCGTTGATCATGGCAGCGATGCCGGTTCCGGAACCACCGCCGGAGACTGCGAGCGCCACATTGGGTTTAACGTCGCGGTAGTGTTCGGCCCAGGCCTGAGCCACGTTGACCAGGGTGTCAGAACCCTTATTCTGAATCACGGTCCGATCGGCTGCAGCGGGCAGGCTCGCCAGCAGGGAGGTGGCGGCAAATGCCAGGGTGAACAGGTTTCTCTTTTTCATCATCAATCCTCTGGTATCGATATTTGAGAAACCTCTAAATGAATCTGGGCCACAAGACTGCCATCCCTTATTCGTTTAGAGGTCCCTTAATGCCCGCACACTATATGAAATAATTGTTACCGTTGTGTGACAATGGGAAACCGATCTGCGGTTGGATGCGAAAAAAATCCTGAACTGGTTGTTTTTCACCGTCTTAAAACAGATAATTGCCCAAGGGTCCCGTCTGGGACGGGTATCAATAGGAATTTTGTGAACGATTTTTTAATGCTGTCGGCACTTCTGGTGCTTTCAGGCATATTTTCCGGCTCGGAAACGGCCTTGGTCTCACTCTCCCTGGCGCGAGCCGAATCCTTATACAAAGAGGGAAGACGTGGTGCTCACGCCCTCTATACCCTGAAAACAGATCCCAGCAGAATGCTGATCACCATTCTGATCGGCAATAATGTAGTCAATATTGCCGCTTCCGCCATGGCCACTGTGATTGCTACCGATCTATTCGAACATAATGGACCCGGCATTGCCGTGGGTGTTTTGACGATCCTGATTCTGATTTTTGGTGAGATCACGCCAAAAAGCATCGCTACCCGCTACTCAGAGACGATCTCGCTCATTGTCGCCCCGCTGATGGTCGGCTTCATGCGGCTGATCTACCCGCTTGTCTGGACCTTCCTCCAGTTGACCAATGTGATTCAAGCCAGCACCAGGGCGAGTGAGGACCCTATCGTCACCGAGTCTGAAGTCATCACCATGGTGGGACATGGAGAGGAGGAGGGCGTCATCGAGAAGGATGAACGGGAGATGATCGAGCGGGTCTTCAATTTTAATGACCTGAAGGCTGAGGATGTCATGACACCCAGGCAGCAGGTTTTTCGTCTGTATGCCAGGCGTACCCTGAAGGATGTTCTGCCGGAGATCCTGAAGAATACTTACTCCCGTATCCCGCTGTTTGAGGATGACCCGGATGAGATCGTCGGCCTGGTGATGTTGCGCGAAATTTTCGAGGCGCTGGCAGCGGGAAAACTGGACATGTTGATCAAGGAAATCGCCCAGGAACCTCTGTTTACGCCGGCGAATATTCAGCTGGATGAACTGATCCTGACGCTACGAGGCAAGTCCCGTCATCAGGCCATCGTGGTTGATGAACACGGCACTATGATCGGCGTTGTGACGCTGGAGGACCTGTTGGAAGAGCTGGTCGGTGAGATCTACGATGAGTCCGACGAGAAACCGAACGAATTGACGGAACTCGACGACGGGCGGGTACTGGTGGAAGGCACTGCCGAGTTGCGCGTGATTGAAGGGTACTTCGGGATTGAACTGCCTGGAAAGCCGACAGACACGGTCAACCGCTGGCTGCTGGATCATACCGAACGCATTCCCGATGTCGAAGAGCGATTCGAGTTGGATGGTCTGGATGTCGTGGTGCAGGCTGGTTCGTCACGGCGCATTCACCAGTTGGCTTTGCAAAAACTGCAAACGAGCAAAGACGATTCCTAATACACTTGCCAGGCAAGTAAAGCCGATAACAGGTTGGGTTCTCAGGCATGATCAAACGTAGTGGATCATGCAGCAGACGCGGCACAGCAAACGGCGTTTTGCCGGTTCCGCAAGCTTGAACCGGCCTATAGATTTCTCCTGCTCACTCAGTCTCGACGATCAATGGATCGGCGGTGCTCTCCTCGACAAGTTTTGCTATTCGCTTGGCGAAATAGTAGATGCGCCTGAGTTTCTCGATGATCTCGACCTCAAGAGTATAGGCTTGTAGGCGGTTGGGTTCATCTGCCACCAGTCGAGTGGCTTGATGATTGGTCGCCGCATCAAACAACTGCTGTACAGTTGTCTTCATGCCGATGACCTGGTCGGCACGATTCGTATCCTGCAGTTTAACGGCTTGCAACGCGAGTTCGACAGCTTGAGAAACCTGTGTGTGAAGATGATTCAGCATGCGTTGGGTTTCCTGACTTATCTGTAGATTTTCCTCGAGACGTTTATAACCTAAGCCCACTAAATCGGTTTCGATGAGGTCAGCAAGATTTTCCAGGTTATTGATGGTGGACATCAGGTTTAAGACGGTTTCTGTCTGTTTTTGGTTGAGTCTTTCTCCACTTAATTTGCCCAGATAACTCACTATTTGTGCGTGAAGTGCATCGACCTTGTCGTCCATTTCGCCTATCTCTGCGAGCAGTTTGCGATCTCCGCCAAGCAGGGCCGGCATGATCTGATTCAGCATTTCCCTGACCTGCTGTCCTGCACGGCTTATCTCCAGCCTGGCCATGTTCAGCGCCAGCGTTGGAGTTTCCAGTAGTTCCTCATCGAGAAAACGGGGGCGTGTGATCTGCTCCTCTTCCAAAGGCCTGTCTGGTACGAGTCTCTCCACAATGCGGCCAAACGCGCCGATGAAGCCGATAAAGATAAGCGTGTTGGCAATATTAAAGATGGTGTGGGCGTTTGCGATTTGGCGGGGTGTATCAGCAGCCAGTTTTGCCGTGCCTGTCAGTTCGCTTGAAGTGGGGGAGATAAGCAGAACCAGGTCGGCCAGATAATCGATGAATGCAACCCAGAGCAGGACACCCGCAATGTTGAAGATGACATGCACCAGTGCTGCGCGTATTGCCTCGCGTTTCTTGCCGATGGATGCGAGCATGGCTGTGACACAGGTACCGATGTTGGCGCCAAAGGCCAGTGCAATGCCTGCAGGCAGAGTGATGAATCCCTGACTTGCCATCACGATGACGATACCCGTTGTGGCTGAAGAAGACTGGATCAGTGCGGTGAAGACGGCTGCAATCAGAATGCCAATCAGCGGGTTTGCCATCGTTGCCATAAGATCGAGAAAAGGCTGATAACTGCGCAGGGGGAACATTGCGTCGCTCATCAGGCTCATGCCGAAAAAGATCAGACCCAACCCCAACAGCATATTGCCGTAGTGGCGGATCTTGTCCTGTTTGGAGAAGAACCACGTGCCAAAACCAAAGGCAACCATCAACAGCGCGTATTTGGTAACCTTGAAGGCGACGATCTGGGCGGTGATCGTAGTGCCGATATTAGCGCCCATGATGACCCCGATCGACTGGGCCATCGACATCAGTCCGGCCGAGATAAAGCCCACCACCAGCACAGTTGTTACCGAGGATGATTGGATTATTGCGGTAACGAAGGCACCTGTCAGAGCACCCATGAATCGATTGCTGGTCAGCCGGGCGAGTACGACCTTCATACGTTCGCCGGCAACCAATTTCAGTGACCCGGCCATCTGTTCCATGCCAAACAGAAAGAGTGCAAGCCCGCCCAGCAGCCGAACCGACATGTCCCACCAGTTCGGTTCGGTGAGGAGATCATTGGCGGCAAAAGCCGGTATAAAGAGGGTAAAGAGCAGCAGTCCCATCCCAAGTTGCTGGATGCCGTTTGGTTCAATAAGCCAACCGGAAAGTGGTCTGGTAAATTTCATTCTTTGACGATTGTGACCGGAATAGGACAGAGTTTAATGACCTGTTCTGCCTTCGATCCCATGAGAATGTTTTTGAGTCCACTGCGGCCTTTGTTCCCCATGACCAGCAATTGAGGTTGAAGCTTTTCGACCACCTGAAGAATCTTAGTGACTGTCAGGCCGGATACCAACATGACATCAGCTTTTTTGATCATGCTTTTGAGTTCCGGGTTCTCTTTAATGAGTTTGGCCAGGAACTCATCCATCATCTCCTCTGCAATCTCTTCCAGGCGCCTGAGGATCTTTTTCTCACCCTTGATCTTCTTGGAGGCATAGTAGCCAGGAGAGCTTGCCAGGTCGTGTACCACATGCAGGATGGTGAGATTGGTGCCGATGCACTTGGAAATATCTGCCGCATATTTCAAGGCGGCCATTGCGTGGGGAGAGAAGTCGATGGCGACCAGAACATTCTGTAGCATTTTGTCCTGTGGTTCAGCCATGATTCCTCCCCTGGTTAACTGTTTTTCAGTCGATACTGAAAATGATTCACAAGTTTTTCGCGCATCCGCTTCTCATTGTGTCTCTTTGCTGCTGCAAGGCGGCGTTTAGCAACTCCGATAAGGGTATCCTGAGCATTGAGTGAATTTTCGTTATTGGCTGGCTTGCGCTGTACATAGCTACCGTCGGCCCGCATGTCCCAGGCGGAACGCTGGTCACTGAGCTGCACATCAAGGGTCAGCCTTAACTCCTGCCGCAAGGCGGAGGCCTCAACGGGAATCAGTACCTCCACCCGGCTCTCAAGATTACGGTGCATGAAATCTGCAGAGCCGATGAAGTACTCTTCGTCGCCGCCATTTTGGAAATAAGTGATGCGTGCATGTTCCAGAAAACGTCCCACAATGCTGATCACTTTGGCTGATTCGCTCAGCCCCGGAATACCGGGCCTCAGTCTGCAAGTGTCGCGTACGATGAGGTCAACTCGTACACCCGCTGTGGTTGCTTTATAGAGGGCTTTGACGATGTCGGCGTCCTCCAAGGCATTCATCTTCATTTGGATCAGCCCCGGCTGCTCTGCCGAATGCAGCCTGATTTCCCGCTCGATCTTTTTCAACAACATCTTTTTCAGGGAGTAGGGGGCGGCGAGGATCTTGCGGTAACTCGGAGGTGGGGAGTAACCGGTAAGGTAGTTGAAAAGTTCCGTAAGGTCCTGGCCAACATCCTTGCCGCAGCCAAGAACACCCAGATCGGTATAGAGGCGCGCTGTGCCGGCATGGTAGTTGCCGGTGCCAACGTGGTAGTAGCGGCGCAGTTTTGCGTAGTCACGCCGCACCACCAGGATCAATTTGCTGTGGGTCTTCAGACCGATGACGCCGTAGGTGACGTGAATACCCGCCTGCTCAAGCCGACGAGCCCAGCGGATATTGGCGGCCTCATCGAAGCGGGCCATGAGTTCGACCAGTACGGCCACCTGTTTTCCATTGCGGGCGGCCTGAATCAAGGAGTTGAGAATGTTTCCCTCCCCGGAGGTCCGGTAGAGGGTCATTTTAATCGCCAGCACCTTGGGATCTTCTGCTGCATTCCTCAGGAAC
>NZ_JAAVSH020000001.1:320772-339601 GCF_011947365.2 endosymbiont of Lamellibrachia barhami | reverse complement strand
AATGCCAATCAGCGGGTTTGCCATCGTTGCCATAAGATCGAGAAAAGGCTGATAACTGCGCAGGGGGAACATTGCGTCGCTCATCAGGCTCATGCCGAAAAAGATCAGACCCAACCCCAACAGCATATTGCCGTAGTGGCGGATCGTTTCCTGTTTGGAGAAGAACCACGCGCCAAAACCAAAGGCAACCATCAACAGCGCGTATTTGGTAACCTTGAAGGCGACGATCTGGGCGGTGATCGTAGTGCCGATATTGGCGCCCATGATGACCCCGATAGACTGGGCCATCGACATCAGTCCGGCCGAGATAAAGCCCACCACCAGCACGGTTGTTACCGAGGATGATTGGATTATTGCGGTAACGAAGGCGCCTGTCAGGGCACCCATGAATCGATTGGTGGTCAGCCGGGCGAGTACGACCTTCATACGTTCGCCGGCAACCAATTTCAGTGACCCGGCCATCTGTTCCATGCCAAACAGAAAGAGCGCAAGCCCGCCCAGCAGCCGAACGGACATGTCCCACCAGTTCGGTTCGGTGAGGAGATCATTGGCGGCAAAAGCCGGCATAAAGAGGGTAAAGAGCAGCAGTCCCATCCCAAGTTGCTGGATGCTGTTTGGTTCAATCAGCCAATCGGAAAGTGGTCTGGTAAACTTCATTCTTTGACGATTGTGACCGGAATAGGACAGAGTTTAATGACCTGTTCGGCCTTTGATCCCATGAGAATGTTTTTGAGCCCACTGCGGCCTTTGTTCCCCATGACCAGCAGTTGAGGTTGAAGCTTTTCGACCACCTGAAGAATCTTGGTGACTGTCAGGCCGGATACCAACATGACATCAGCTTTTTTGATCATGCTTTTGAGTTCCGGATTCTCTTTAATGAGTCTGGCCAGGAACTCATCCATCATCTCTTCAGCAATCTCTTCCAGGCGCCTGAGGATCTTTTTCTCTCCCTTGATCTTCTTGGAGGCATAGTAGCCAGGAGAGCTTGCCAAGTCGTGTACCACATGCAGGATGGTGAGATTGGTACCGATGCACCTGGACATATTTGCCGCATATTTCAAGGCGGCCATTGCGTGGGGAGAGAAGTCGATGGCGACCAGAACATTTTGTAGCATTTTGTCCTGTGATTCAGCCATGACTTCTCTCCAGATTAACGGTTTTTCAGTCGATACTGAAAATGATTCACAAGTTTTTCACGCATCCGCTTCTCTTTGTGTTTCTTTGCTGCTGCAAGGCGGCGTTTAGCAACTCCGATAAGGGTGTCCTGAGCATTGAGTGATTTTTCGTTATCGGCAGGCTTGCGCTGTACATAGCTGCCGTCGGCCAGCATGTCCCAGGCGGAACGCTGGTCACTGAGCTGCACATCAAGGATCAGCCTCAACTCCTGTCGCAGGGCGGAGGTCTCAACGGGAATCAGTACCTCCACCCGGCTCTCAAGATTACGGTGCATGAAATCTGCAGAGCCGATGAAGTACTCTTCGTCGCCACCATTTTGGAAATAGGTGATTCGTGCATGTTCCAGAAAACGTCCCACAATGCTGATCACTTTGGCTGATTCGCTCAGTCCAGGAATGCCGGGCCTCAGTCTGCAAGTGTCGCGTATGATGAGGTCAACCCGCACACCCGCTGTGGTTGCTTTATAGAGGGCTTTGACGATGTCGGCGTCCTCCAGGGCATTCATCTTCATTTGGATCAGCCCCGGCTGCTCTGCCGAATGCAGCCCTATTTCCCGATCGATCTTTTTCAACAACACCTTTTTCAGGGAGTAGGGGGCGGCGAGGATCTTGCGGTAACTTGGGGGTGGGGAGTAACCGGTAAGATAGTTGAAAAGTTCCGTGAGGTCCTGGCCTACATCCTTGTCGCAGCCAAGCACACCAAGATCGGTATAGAGGCGCGCGGTGCCGGCATGGTAGTTGCCGGTGCCAACGTGATAGTAGCGGCGCAGTTTGGCGTAGTCACGCCGCACCACCAGGATCAGTTTGCTGTGGGTCTTCAGTCCGATGACGCCGTAGGTGACGTGAATACCCGCCTGCTCAAGCCGACGGGCCCAGCGGATATTGGCGGCCTCATCGAAGCGGGCCATGAGTTCGACCAGTACGGCCACCTGTTTGCCGTTGCGGGCGGCCTGAATCAAGGAGTTGAGAATGTTTCCCTCCCCGGAGGTCCGGTAGAGGGTCATTTTAATCGCCAGCACCTTGGGATCTTCTGCTGCATTCCTCAGGAACCGCTCAACTGTAGTGTTGAATGATTCGTAGGGGTGTTGCAGCAGTAACGGCCCCTGGTCACGAATGATGTGAAAGATGTTGCGCCGGTCGTGGGCGAGTTGTGGATGATCCACCACGTGGTGTGGAGGATCCCTTAAATCGGGGATGTTTAGCGATGCCAGCTCGAAGAGATCCCGGGTGGCAATCATGCTGTTGATCTCAAAGACGTCCAGCTCCTCGTCCAGCCCCAGTTCGGCGGCCAGCATTCCCCGATGGGTCGGGTTCATGCCCTTGGAGACTTCGAGGCGAACAATGGGGGCAAAATGGCGTTCCCGCAGCTCTATCTCGATCATCTCCAGCAGATCGCTGGCAACCTCTTCATCCCGTTCTACATTGGCGTTGCGGGTGATACGGAAAGATTCACAAGACTCGATCTCCATCCCTGGAAACAGCATGTCGAGGTTGTTCGCTACCAGATCGTCCAGGGTGATGAAGGTATTTTTTTCATCAACCTGAATCATTCGTGGCGAGACCTTTTTACCCACCGGCACCTTGATACGCGCCATATAGAGTTCATGGCCGCCGGGAAAACGCAGTGTTACCAGGAGGTTGAGAGTGAGATTGGAGATAAAAGGAAAAGGGTGGCTGGGATCCATCGCCAACGGGGTCAGCATGGGAAAGATATTCTGCCGAAAATGCTCCCGCAGCTTTGTCTGTTGTGAGCTGCTGAGCGCTTGGTAAGTGGTGATCAGAATATTGTTTTTGGCTAGCAGATCGTGGACTTCACGATAGATGCGCTGTCGCTCAACCAACATCTCCCGGATGACTTGCAGACACTCATTCAGCTGCTCGGCAGGCGTTCTGCCGTCCACGCTGGGTTTGGTGACACCTGCTGCAATCTGCTGTTTCAGACCGCCGACACGCTTCATGAAAAACTCATCAAGATTACTGCTGACGATGGCAAGAAATTTGACCCGTTCCAACAGAGGTGTACGGGGATCATCGGCTTCGTGAAGCACCCGGCGGTTGAACGAAAGCCAGGTCAATTCCCGGTTCAGATAGAGCTCTGGCTGGTCGAGATAGGCGTCGTCGATAGTCGCTGCGGTGTCATTGTCAGCGGAAATCGCCTGAAGAAGATGCTGTTTGATTTGAGACATATCGGATACGTGCAGTGGTTTATTGGACTAATCGGCTACCCGTTATTATAGCTTCAAGTCAGAAGTCGTGGAGAAAACCAAAACTGCTGCGAAGTGGCAGGCGGGTCAGAAATAGAAACGGACTTCGTTTGAACGGAGATTGTGCATGACATTCATCTGGTCGAGGAGGGTGGCTAGAAAGGCAGTAGCCGTGATCCGGCCAAGCCCACCTTGCGCGCATTCCCTCTCTCCAAAGCGGGTCACACCATCGACTCGCCCATGAGACGAGCTTATCAGTGCCGGTAGTGGATCGCCTGTGTGCCTGCCGCTGTTACTGTCAGTTGAGTGATCGCCGGTAATCCCAATCACGATCTCTTCATCCAGCAGCGGGGAGAGAGATCTGTCGATACGCTCGATCAACTTCATTTTCCCAACGGGATCCAGGTCATGAGAGCAGATGTCAGGCCCCTTGATATGCAGAAATACCAAGTCGTACTCTCTTAGTGCTTTCAGCGTGTACTCCACCTTGGCGTCTATGTCGGTATCCGGGAGTGAGGAGAAACGGTCATCACGTAATGTCTGGTACCCCAGCAGATTGGCCAATCCCAGAATGGTCTCTTCACCCGCAACCACTGCTGCTTTAAGACCCAAATGGTTGACCAGCGATGGCAGGGCGGAAACGGTACCAGGGCTTCTGCAGATGATGCCGTTGGCCACCAGTTTGTTCTCTTTACGGCGCTGATTGTTGACTGGGTGATTGTCGAGAATCTCAAATGCCTGCTCTGTAAAGCGGTTGATCGCGCTGGCAGTGATAACAGCAACGCCATCCGTTGGATCAAAAGCTTCGCAGTGACGGAGTCCGAGAGACTCATAGCGGTGGCCGGAATCTGTGTCGGTAATCCGGGAAGAAAAGATCTGTCCGGTAAGTTTCAGTACAGCCCGATGCTGGGTTGCCGGATGTAAAATGGCGGTGATTCCATTGCCCAGATCAAGGTTACCCAGTGCGGCGGCAAGTTCATCAGTCCCAGCCTGAATACGGCCAGCGCGACGGTCGAGAATATCAAAGCCACCGGAATGTCTGGAAAGAGTGGCGAAGTTACACCGCAGCAGCAGGTCGCCTGGCTGACTTGATAAACCGATACCCGCTGCCTCTACCGGTCCGCGTGAGAGTCTTATGGCTTCTGCGACAGGCAGGCCGAGCAACAGACTTGTGCCGGTATGAGTGCCGACCGGCAAGCCGGGTAAGAGCGGGTCGACCAGGCTGCATTGACCGGATGTAAGTAGCTGGTCCATGTTGGGTGTAGAAGAGTGTTCCAGCGGCGTACGGTTGCCGAAGGCGGGAATAGGACGGTCTCCAACGCCGTCCAGTATGATCATCAGGCCTTTGTATTGCAGCACGTTTACACCGTTTTATCGGGTTGTTGAGCAAAAACACTTTTTACGCTGGCATCGCAATTTTCTGACAAAGCATCGATGATCGTTCGCATGATCCGGTTGGTTGCTTTGTCTTTATCATCATTATTAATGATGGGTATCCCTGATAGATCAGATTCTGAGAGCAGGAATGACTGAAGCGACCAGATTGAATTAAATTCTGAGAGATATTTCTGGCTGCTGCCGCGGGCAGGTGCCGATACCCCTCTTCCACTGAGTTGCCGCTTCAGTTGATCCGGCTTGATAACGGCGAGCATGATGGGGACAATGACTGCATCGCTATTGTCAGAAATTTTCCCTATCAGTGATGGATGTACATGAATCCCTTCAAGGATAAGTGAAACCCGTTCACGCAAAGCCCGTTGAATGACAGCTTCGCATGGAACCGATAACAGTTCAGTCTGGTTGAGATATCCAGAAATCATCAGACTTTCGTTACCTTCAGATTGCTCGCTTTGTCCGGGCAGGAGTCGCCAGGCATTAAAAGATGATGTGTGCAGTATGGGCAGCAGGCGTTCGGGAATCATCATCCGCATCACCTCCCGCAACATATCGGTCGACTGCGTGCGAACGATGCCAAGCCTGTGAGCTACCTCAGTGGCAATGGTGCTTTTCCCACATCCAGTGGTACCGCCGAAAAGAAGAATCAGAGGACGCCCACTATGTGTGTAGTCTACCCAAACCATATAACGTCTGGCCGCTTCGGCGCCAAAATTATTTTTCAGCTCAGTATAGGTCAGCATGCCCAAATCGTTCGAGTCGATCTTGTATCTACCCTCGTCAATCAACTGCTGATAGATCTCTTGAGAGATGGATGCGGATTTTTCGGCAGAGAGGCCGGTCGATTCCAGGCAGCGCTGGTGATCCGAGATGGAAAACGGATTGGTCTGTCCCTGATGGTCTCTGACCTGTATGGTTACGCGTCCCCGGTCTGAATTTTCATAGTTCTCCAATACCTCTGAAAATTCCATTTTTTTCAGTAGTTTGCTGACTCGCTGGCGAAGAGATAAAGTAGTGACCTCAGCCTCGCTGGAGATCTCATCTCTGACATTGGATGCAAGCTTATAGGCCTGTTCGAAGGTGAGTCCTGCCTCGCTTAACGAACGTGTGAGAATGCCTCTGAGAAAAGGAATTCTTGTGCCTTCAGATGAATCGACGATGATGACTTTGGCCATGTGTTGCCGGCATCCCTATTATTTATTCTTTACACGTAACCGTAAGATTATAGCTTAGACCCGGCTTGAGACGAATTCAGGGTCAGTAGGCGCTGATGATCTCATTCAGCCTATCTTTAACTTTTTGAGCCTCGGCGTCCAGTTGCGGCAAGCGGTCTTGAGTCTGGGCGAGATTTTCCTCTGCAGCATCCTGTTCCATATCCTGGGCAATCTTGGCAAGCCTTACCGCACCTACATTATTACTGGCTGATTTTAGACTATGTGTGATACGTCTCACCTCTGCGTGATTTTTATTTTCAAGCGCACTGGGGAGGATAGCCCTCAGACTTGAAAAACTATCGAAAAAAGCAGGGAACAGTTCTATGTAGTCATCACCCATAAGTTCCTTCATGGAGGCGAGGCGACCTTCATCAATGACTATCTTTGGACTAAGGTCAACGGGCGCGGGAGGTTGGGGTTCCAATATGCCGGGTGGCTTTGATGAGGACTTGTTAAGCCACTTATCAAGGATTGCAACCAATTCGTCCCACTCGAAGGGTTTTCCGAGAAAGTCATCCATTCCAGAAGCGATACATCGCTGTTTTTCAGTTTCTATCTGGTTTGCGGTGAGTGCAATGATGGGAAGTCGATGGTTGACGTTTCTCTCCCGTTTTCGAAGCTCGATGGTAGTTTCATAACCATCGAGCTCTGGCATTTGGCAATCCATGAATACAAGGTCATAATTTGTTTCAGAAATACGTTTCAGTGCAGTGAGTCCATTGTCGGCAATGTCCACCTCAAGTCCAAACTTGCGCATTACGATACTGGCGACCTTTTGATTCGGAATGACATCTTCTACGAGCAGTACTTTGGCGTTAAATTTTACCTCTTTGTATGCCGTATTAGGATGACTTTCTTCAATGTTATGGCGGGTGATAATTGAAGAGTTTGATTTGTCCATTGAAAGGGCCAGGACGCTCTCGAGAGTCTCTTTTAATAGGTTGGAATGAGCCGGCTTTACCAGATAAGCAGCAAACCCCTGATTTTCGAAAAACTTTGCGTCTCCCCTGTTGCCGGATGATGTTAATAGAACAAGCGGTGTTTTTGAATATTCATCCAGTCCACTAATATCTGCTGCGAGCGACTCTTCACTGGTTTTTTCAAAGTTACTGTCGAGTAAAATAATATGATAGTGCTGATCATTGTCCAGTGATTTCTCGATGAGATTTATGGCCTCTTCCCGAGATGAAGCTGTGTCGATATTTATGCCATAACGAATGATTTGGTCATGGAAGACTCGGAGGCTAAGCCGGTTTTCATCAATTACCAGTGCGCGTGTGCCACGCAAATTGGCATGAGGAAATATTGCAGGGGGTGGAGATGCTGGAAGTGATAGATTAAACCAAAATGTAGATCCTTTTCCTGGTGCGCTCTCAAGACCAATACTGCCACCCATCAATTCAACAAGTTGTTTGCAGATGGATAATCCAAGCCCTGTTCCACCATATTTTCTGGTAGTTGAGCTGTCAGCCTGAGTAAAGGACTTGAACAGTTTTCTTTGCTGATTTTCACTGATGCCGATACCGGTATCTTCTACTATTATATGAAAATATTCATGCTTGGAGCCGGTCTGTATGAATTTTACTGAAATGGCTACGTGCCCTGAGGATGTGAACTTAATTGCATTGCCGGTAAGATTTGTGACGATTTGTCTGATTCTGCCTGCATCCCCTGTAACCTGTCTGGGGATATCGATAGGATAATCAATAATCAGCTCTATTCCCTTGCTGGATGCAGTTGTACTTAGGAGACGAACCACGTCATGTATCGCTCTCTCCAAATCAAAAGATATCAATTCAAACTCAATCTTTCCAGCCTCGGCCTTGGAATAGTCGAGAATATCGTTAATTATTTTTAGCAGTGAGTTTCCGGATTGATGGATGATCCCGAGAAACTCTTGCTGCTCATCGTCCAAATCAGTGTCTTTCAGTAACTCGGTCATGCCGAGTACGCCATTCATGGGTGTGCGGATTTCATGGCTCATCATTGCCAGAAACTCTGATTTTGCCATGGCAGCATTTTCTGCAATATTCTTCGCTTTGATCAACTCCTCTTCTGCCCGTTTTCTATCTGAAATGTCTCTCATGACCATGGAAAAGTACTGGGTTCCACTTTTTGACTCATCGTGCAGAATGATCAGCTGTGAGACTGTGATAACTTCTCCATCGGTTGATATCAGGCTGGTCTCACCGGTCCAGGTCCTGCTCATAAAAGCGGTTGGCACTCCCTCGTTTAGAACGCGGTCGATTTCCGAAGCGGGAAACATTCCTGCAAGACTTTTATCCTCGAGACTTTTCGTATTTCCGTAGCCCATGATTTGCCGTCCAGCGGCATTCATAAAAAGAATGTTGCCTTCCAACGTGAACACCGCAATAAAATCTGTTGAGCTCTGAATGATTTCCGTGAGTCGCTTTTGATCCTCTTCAGCATGCAGTCTCTCAGTAATATCCATCAAAAATGAGGAGGCGCCAATGCTAATATTATTTAAGTCGAAAAGTGGTGTGCTGTACCATTCACAGATACGTTTCTTACCGTCTTTCCTCCTTATTTCAAGTGTGTCACGGCTAGACTTATTTGATTCAAATAGGCTCTTCCAATCGATTGCGGAATCCACATCAACAGATTCCGCTGATGGAAAAATGTCCTTGACATGTTTTTCAAGCGCCTCGCCTTCCGTATAGCCAAACAGTGATTCAGCACTGGGATTCCACTGCGTTATAAATCCATCCTGCGTCCACTCAATGGCGGCAAGCGGTGTTTCATGAATGTGATGAGAAAGTTTTTGCTCCGATTTTTTCCACTTTTCCTCTCTGTTTGCGCTCTCAAATCTAAGTGTAATATTTTGTAGGATAACTTTATTGATATGCTTGGAGAGACTGAGAAGCAGAATCAGCAATAGTCCGACCAATAGTCCAGGCGACCAACCAGTTTGCTCAGCATTTATGATAAAACGAAAACATATTGGTGCAAGAGTCAGGAGTAGGAATCCGCTGGCGATTGTATTTATTGCGGATTGCGAAGATATGCCAACTGCTGCAATACCAATAAGAAGAAAACCTATCATGGCTTGATAGGCGAAGTTATTTTCAGGAAATAGAAATATTGCAATACTTCCCCATGTAAATGCCGCCAGCAATGTGCCTGCGGCATAACGAAACTTCCAGGTTTTCAGGTTTTTGGAAATTGGCAGGGATTTTAAATACCTCCTGTAGATTAACCACCTGATCAGTACGATGATGTTCATCGAACATGTCCACGCCACTACTGATGTTCTGTCACTGAAATCCCATAAAAGAAACGTTGTTAGAATAGTGGCGACAATAGTCGCAACCAATGAGTTCGGCAGACTCTCGAAGAGGATCTTTAATTGCTCTTGCGCGATTAGATCTTTGCTGTTTTCAGCAGATTCAGGCTCATGTTTATAGGGTTTTGTATTGTTCATTCATTCTTGCCATACATAGATGGCTTCAGCTTTGTTTCCAGGTTTTTCATATTGAATTGATTCACAGAGGCCTTGAACAAGCTGGATTCCCCGGCCACTGAGTTTTAATGATGACGACTCATCTGTTGACTGCACGTTCGAAAAGTTGAAACCAGTACCGCTATCTTCGATTTGTATTATCATCTTTCCACCCTGTTCAAACGGGTGGATGCGCAAGCCTATTCGGATGAAACCGTCTTTGAGTTCGTTTAATAGTCGCTCTCTCTCTTCGAAGTAGCGGGTAAACCCTTCCGGTCCTTTTTTTATATTTGAGTCCAGACCAAGCACCCCATGGTCCAGGGCATTGACGAAAAGCTCTGTCAGGATAGTGAAGAGTGGGCGTCTATGTTCGTGAAGACCAACCATCTCCTGTATGTAGTTGATCAACATTGGGACTGGGTCTGCCTGTTTCAGTTGGTTCCCACGAAGCGTGATATGGAATTCCACGCTGTCTGATGCATGTTCCTGAGGAGATTCGCCAGACGTCTGTTTTTTATTGTCGTTATATAGACTGTTGAGATCCCAGGCCGGAAGCAGTTCCGGTATAAGCGGTATCTCTGCAAGGCTTATGTCATCATCTTGAGGGGCATCCAGACAAAAATCTTCCAGGATGCGGGAAACGGTATTTAGAATGTAGTCGTCGTCATAACTGCGGGTAATGGCATCTTCCAGTCTTTCTATTCCAAAATATTCGCCATCTGGATTTCTTGCCTCTGAAACGCCGTCAGTTGCCAAAAGAACATGGTCATTATATTGGGTTCTTATGTGCACCGCCGCATCGTAAAAATCGATTTCGGATGTGATCCCCAGTGGAAGGCTGCGAGAGGAAATGCGATGTTTGATTGCCCTCGTCTTTCCGTCGAGCAGAAAAAAATCAGGCATGCCGCAATTGAAGGTGGTGATATGGTCCAGTGTGTGACTTATTTTGACGAACTGGGCTGCCAGAAACATTCCTGTCGGCAGAAGAGCGTTGAGTTTATTGTTGATGCCTTGAAGGATTTGTTGTGGAGAAAAGCCTTTTGCCGTCATCGAACGGAAAACTTCCGAGGCAGGCAGGGCGCCAAGGGCAGCGGCCAGACCATGGCCAGTAAAATCGCCCATGAGTACGTGCAGGTCATGGGATGGCGCATAGGCAGTCAGCAGGATATCACCACTGAAAATGCTTGCTGGACGTACGAGTTGGCGTATGTGGTCGAGCGCTACGTTTCCGGCAATAACAGCACCGTTGAAGACCTCTTCAGCGATTTCCTCATCCCGCTGCATTCTGCTGTAAAGAGTGATGACATCGTGGTGAAGCTCTTGAATCCGCTCCATAGCTTTGATTTTGGCAGCGAGTACTATATGGCTGAACGGTTTCGTCAGAAAATCATCCCCACCAACCTCAATGCAACGTGAAAGTGCAGATTCGTCCGTCATGGCAGTAAGGAATATCACCGGAATGAACTTTTCACCGGCTGATGCTTTAATCCGTTCAGTGGCGATATAGCCGTCCATAACCGGCATCATGATATCCATGAACACCATATCGATCGGTTCTCTCTCGAAAAGCTCAACGGCCTCTGCACCATTCTCAGCCAGGCATACTTCGTAGCCAAGTTTTTTCAACAAGGCCTTCAGAATTATCCTGTTGGATAGTTCATCGTCCGCGATTAAGGCCCGGCCGATGGTTTTGCTTTTCTGAAGTTCTGCTTGCGTCGCTGACATGGGTTTTTGAAATCTGCCAATTTGTGGTGTTGTGGTTGTTCTCAACACTGTAACGGCAGCGTAAAGGGAAACTTAATCCTTGACGGAAAACTATTTGAATCGGATGATTCTGTCATTAGAAGTTGCTGGGCGACCTGAGATTCAGATGCAAAGCAAGTCTTTAATAATATCTTATCTAACTGATAATTCAGTAGAAATGTCATTTTTAGGCGACTGGCGCCTGACTTGTGAAGTCGTGATGTGGCAGTCATTCCAGGCACAGTTTGAGCAGTGTCCAGAGCCACCTAAGAAAATAGATTGCAGTGGTGAAGGGGCGGGAGTGTCAACCCACTGAATGCTATCTTAATTCCGCCAGTCTGATTCCGATCCCTACGGGCAAAAATCGGCTGCTGTTAGCTCGACGTGCTTGCAGGCTCTTGCTTCGATTGGGATTCGACCTCTCTATCGACAGGTGTCCCGTCTTCGACAGGTTCAGGTTCAGTGGGGAGTTCGTAACGACTTGCCAGAAAAAGTACGCCGATGATGGGATGGTCGAGATAGTGGATCTCTCCACTGCGCATTCTGCGCTGTGACTGCATTCGAAAGGCGCGAAAAGCGGGACGAAACTCTAAGCTGTCACCCTTTATTCCCTCTTCTGTCTCCCACTGCCGCAGTAGCAGATCAGTCGCAAGGTGTAGATAGCGTTTGACCCCGACCCTGATCGTGCCCTCCAGTCTTAGGGGCTCATCAATGGCCGATTGTGAGTTTGAAGGCCTGGGCAGCTCCAAGAGCAGTTGTTGGGACTGGTCAGGCTCGATAACCTGCTGACGCCAGGCGACATGCAGCAGAGGTTTGTAATTTCGGGATCTGGAGAGGTGCTGATGCTGTTCACTGAGTTGCCATTCAGACTCGGCAAGCGGTCTAAAAGGTTCAGGTGCTGGTGGCGCTGCTGTTTCGATCAGCGCTTGCAGCCCGATTTCCTGGGTCCTGGCCTCGGTTAATGGTATGGCATTCAGCCGTGATGGCGTACCGGGATCCTCCGGCCAGAACTCAGTGGAGCCGGCGCCGGGACTGATGCGTTCAAATATCAGAACCTCAAACTGGTACCAGGGTGGTATTTCCTCTTCCGGCTGTTCCTCAGCAGTAGCAATCGTTCCGGCCAGGCTCAGGATGAGTGCTACTGGCAACAAAAATTTGTGTCTATTCTGCACTTTTCGACTCATATTGTTTTCTTAAGATTTGCCAGTCTAGCTTATCAGTCTATCGATCAGGACATCTATTTCGTTCACGCGTTCGATGGGGTCGGGCATATCCTGGAGGTATCTGAGTTTATCGCCACCGTCCATTTTATACATCTGGGGACGGGTTTGGATCAGGCGGATCAGGTTTGCCGGATCGATCTTGGGATCTGAATCAAATAGCATACGCGCCCCTTTGGGGCCCGCTTCGATCTTGCGGATACCCAGAGGGTGAGCCCGTAGTTTGAGTTCGGTGATGGCAAAAAGATTCTTCGCCGTTTGAGGCAGCAGGCCGAAGCGGTCGATCATCTCGACCTGCAGTTCACGCAGTTCGTCATGGGTCGCAGCGCTGGCGATCCGCTTATAGAGCACCAACCGGCTGTGCACATCCGGCAGATAGTCTTCCGGCAACAGCGCGGCAATACCCAGCTCAATCTCGGTGCCGTGGTCCAGGGGGCGGTCGAGTGTCGGCTGCTCCCCTGCCTTGAGGGCTTTCACCGCCCGTTCCAGCAGTTCGGAATAGAGGGTGAAGCCGATCTCGTTGATCTGGCCGCTCTGTTCGTCGCCGAGCAGTTCACCGGCGCCGCGGATCTCCATGTCATGGGTGGAGAGGGTGAAACCGGCCCCCAGATCCTCCAGGGATTCGATCGCCTCCAGCCGCTTCTTTGCATCGGCGGTCATCACCTCGGTGGGCGGAGTCAGCAGATAGGCGTAAGCACGGTGGTGGGAGCGCCCGACCCGGCCGCGAATCTGGTGCAGCTGGGCCAGTCCGAGTTTATCCGCCCGGTTGATGACCATTGTATTGGCGGTGGGGACGTCGATGCCACTCTCTATGATGGTGGTGCAGACCAGCAGATTGAAGCGCTGGTGGTAGAAGTCCCGCATGATGCCTTCCAGTTTGCGCTCCCGCATCTGGCCGTGGGCTACCTGCAGGCGGATGCCGGGCAGCAGTGCTTCAAGCCGGTCCGCCATGTTTTCGATGGTGCTGACCTCATTATGAAGGAAGTAGATCTGGCCGCCGCGTTTTAGCTCACGCTGGCAGGCCTCGGTAATCAATGTGTCGTTCCACTGACTGACAAAGGTCTTGATCGGATGGCGCAGTGCCGGAGGGGTGGCGATGATCGAAAGGTCGCGCATTCCCGCCATCGCCATGTTCAGGGTTCGGGGGATCGGGGTGGCGGTCAGTGTCAGCAGATCCACCTCACTGCGCAGGGCCTTGAGCTTCTCCTTTTGGCGTACGCCGAAGCGGTGCTCCTCGTCGATGATTACCAGTCCGAGGTCTTTGAGCTTGATGCCCTCGGAGAGCAGTTTGTGGGTGCCGATAACGATGTCGAGTGTGCCGTCTGCCAGTCCGCCGATGACCTTCTGCTGCTGTTTGCCGGTGCGGAAGCGGGAGAGGCTCTCGACCTTGACGGGCCAGTCGGCAAAGCGGTCGGAAAAGTTCAGATAGTGCTGCTGGGCGAGCAGGGTGGTAGGCACCAGCACGATCACCTGCTTGTTGCCTTGGGTGGCCATGAAGGCGGCGCGCATGGCAACCTCGGTCTTGCCGAAGCCCACATCCCCGCAGACGACCCGGTCCATGGGTTGAGGTGAGGCCATATCTTCCAACACCGAGTCGATGGTTTGCTGTTGGTCCGGCGTCGTTTCAAACTCAAAGGTGGCGCTGAAGCTTTGATATTCGTCACCAGGTTCAGGGAAGGCAACACCCTGGCATGCGGCACGGCGGGCATAGATCTCCAGCAACTCTGCGGCCACATCCCGAACCTGTTTGGCGGCCCTGCGCTTGGTCTTCTCCCACTGCTCTCCGCCGAGGCGGTGGAGGGGGGCGTTGTCGGGTGACGCACCCGCATATCGGCTGATCAGGTGAAGTGAGGCGACCGGTACATAGAGCTTGTCGCCCTTGGCGTACTCCAGGGTCAGAAACTCGGTCGCGAGACCGCCGACCTCAATGGTCTGCAGTCCCAGATAGCGGCCGACACCGTGATCCTCATGCACCACAGGTGCGCCGATATGGAGTTCCGTCAGGTTGCGGACGATCTGCTCCGGGTCACGGGTCGCCTTCTGCCGCCGTCGTGTCTGCCGCACCTGCTCACCGTAGAGTTGAGTCTCGGTGATCAGGGTGATGCCGCTCTCCTGCAACCAAAGCCCCTGTTCAATGGGAGCAACGGTCAGGGCGACAGAGGGTTTTTCATCAATAAATGACTGCCAACTATCCACCACTATGGGTTTGATGCCGAAATCCCGCAACGTACCCAATAACATCTCCCGTCGTCCCGCACTCTCTGCCACGAAGAGCGTGTTGCCACCGTTGGAAGAGAGGAAGTCCTGCAGCAGTGCTGCCGGACGTTGGGCGCGTGCCTGTATGCCCAGGGGGGGGGGGAGTTGGGTGGCGAAGTTGGCGAATCCCGCATAACCTTTTTGGCGGCTGGAGATTTCGTGTCTCTGCACCGAAACCCCCGCCGGAGACTTCATGCGGGAGATGAGTTCATCCGTGGTGAGGTAGATTTTTTCTGGTGGCAGCAGTGGCCGTTCAAGATCGTGTTTCCTCTCATCGTAACGGCCTTTGACCTGTTCAAAAAAACTGTCTGCCTGCTCCCGGATCTCTTCGGTCTGGATGAGTAGATGATTCTCCGGCAGGTAATCGAAGAGTGTGTTCGTGGTCTCGAAAAAGAGGGGAAGATAGTATTCAAGACCACTGGGAATCCGCCCTTCCGAGACATCGCTGTAGATCAGGCTGCGTTGCAGGTCACCTTCAAACTGATTGCGATAGTTGCGGCGAAAGAGAGAGATGCCCGCTTCATCCATGGGAAATTCCCGGGCCGGTAACATTCTGATCTGGTCGATCTTCTCCAGCGAACGCTGGGTCTCCGGGTCAAAGGTGCGGATGCTGTCCACTTCGTCATCGAACAGGTCGATCCTGAAGGGCACCGGGTTGCCCATGGGAAATACATCCAGCAGGGAACCGCGAACTGCAAACTCGCCATGGGCGAGTACCTGGGAGACACATTGATAACCACTTTTCTCCAGACGTTGGCGTGTCTCATCCAGATTGAGTTGTTGCCCCAGATCCACGATCAGGGAGTGACGGTCGAGAAACGCCATCGGGCAGAGGCGTTGCATCAGCGTGGCGATCGGCACCAGCAGAATACATCGCTCCATCTGTGGCAGACGGGAGAGGGAGAGCAGCCGTTGTGAGATCAGCTCCGGGAGCGGGGAGAAGAGATCGTAGGGCAGTGTTTCCCAGTCGGGGAAGCTGAGCACCGGCAGGTCGTCGCCTCCCAGGAAAAAGCCGAGCTCCGCTTCAAGTTGAGCGGCCCTCTGCACTGTATCCACCGCAACCAGCACGACACCATTATAAGCCTGTGCGGCGTTGGCGATGGCGAGTGCTGAACTGCCGCCATAGAGCTGCCCCCACTGCAGTTGTTCACCTGGTTTGGCAGGCAGCGCGGGGTTAAAGAGGGCGTGGCTGTTGTCTTGTGCTATGGGCATCTGGAAGGGAGTTGAAAAAGCAAAATTATCTCATACCCGGGAGGATGGGTCAGGGGAAGTTTTTTCTGTCGCTATTACGGTAATCCCTTAGGATATGGCGGGAAACTTGATTTGTGTCAATGATATTTCCCAATATCAGTGTGAGTATTATCGGCGCGACAGTAATAAGAAAAAAATACGGATTTCGCGCAGTTTGCGGAACCATGTAGTCCCTTGACTGCAGTATCAAAAAGGGTTGGATGGGGTAGCAGTTCTCCCTGCTTTATTATTCTAATAAAATCACGGTTGATCGGGATGAGGTGTGTCCAATTACCTCTGACCCTGTTTTTGGATAGCAGTTCCCTCTCTCTCTGGGAGTTGGGATATCACGCTGTTTTTTTAGTTCTGATTCTTTCGCATTCCTGATCAGGTTTCCGGCTACCGGAGTCGGAACTTTAATACCGCAATTGAAGGAGACTACAAATGCGAAAATGGTGGCTAATGGGGATTGGCGCCGCACTGTTGTTAACCCAAGGGTTTGCAATGGCCGCGGTCAAAGTTCCACCAAAACAAATGTCAGAAGAGACCAAAGAGTGCGTTAAGTGCCATAAGAAAAACAACCCTGGATTAGTTCAGATGTGGGGTTCAAGCAAGCACTATGGCGCCAATGTTGGTTGTTACGAGTGTCATCAAGCGGATGCCAAAGATCCGGATGCTTTCATTCACGATGACAAGAAAGTAAAGAAAAATATCTCGATCATTGTTTCTCCGAAAGACTGTGCAAACTGTCACGAAATCGAAGAGAAACAGATGTCTGCGTCTCACCATGCGGAGGCCGGTATATTATGGGCTCTCTGGACAACCTGCTTGCCGAAGTGGTTGAGGGTGATATGGGCATGATTACCGAAGGGTTCCCCGGCGGTGTATCAGCGGCTGCAGTCAATGGTTGCTGGCAGTGCCACGGTTCCCATGTGAAGGTGCTTGAGGATGGTTCGCTGGATGCAGCAACCTGGCTGCCAAACATATTACCCCTGTTCCCACCGTCTTCATAGATGTAGATCCAGCTATTGTCATTGAACATCATCGCGTAGGGCATTTGATTGTAGTGGAAGATATCGCTGGCGTTCTTGAAACCCCACATCGCGTTCTCGACACCACTGCCATCGACAGTCTTCACCCGGGCCTGGAACACCATCCCCGGTTCACGCTGGAATATCTGCTCACTGAAGAGATAGCGTTCACCCCAGGTACTGCCCGTACCCACGATGGTGACCTTTTCATCCTGGGAAACACCTTCTGCGCTGGCTCGCCATTTGGCCGTATCCAGGGTGGTGCCGGAAAAGTCATCGGCCAAATCCGGATCAAAAGTCCACAGGTAATCGTAGATGCCGAAGTCATCAGTGGAGCCGGTAGCATCCAGCATGATAGACCAGGCACCGTGGCTGGCGAAGGATTCGTCGAATTCATAGGGACCACCGGCGTCGGCAACCGGCCCGTCGTTGAGTTGCACTTCAACATCATGGGTAATGGTCGTCTGCTGACCCGACCTATCAGTCAGCGTGAGCGTAACCGTATAGGTGCCCGTGGCGGTATATATGTGGGTCGGAGCGGATTCGGTGGAAGTTCCGCCATCACCGAAATCCCACTCATAACGGATAATCGCAGAATCGTCAGTAGAGGCGCCCGCATCAAAATCGACGCTCCAGCCACCGCCGCTGGCGGCACCCTCATCCACCGATGCGGGTGCATCGATCACCGCCACTGGTGGAGTGCCCTGCTGGACCGAGACAGTGCTGGTGGCGCTGTGAGTCTGACCGGCGTTATCGATTGCTGTAACGGTTATGGTGTAATCACCAACAGCGGTGTAGCGGTGCCGCATGGAGACACCACCCAGCCAGGTACCCGTGTCATTGAAGACATTGGCACGTCCCAGAGTCTGAATGATGATCGGCTTGCTGGCAGTGATGTGATGCAAACCGGAGACGCCACCGAGAATGTCGGCCGCCGCCAGATAACGGTAGCCGTCCTTGTCGAGAGCCAGGCTCATCGCGCCACTGTTGATATCGATATTGGTGCCGTTGTTGGGTGCGAAGATGACCATGCCTTCCATCAGGTTGTGCAGATGAAACTCTGTCCCTTCCCGCCCTGCGGTCATTGAGATATCGTCGCCCAGCGAAACGATGCCGGAACTACCTTCCTGTGACCCGATCCAGACCTCGACATCTCCACTACTCACCACCCGCAGGCGACGGGTACCCAAACCACCCTGGTACCACATCTCACCGGTCGCCATGGTATGGGTGTAGAGCGACTCGCCGGTATCCAGATCGAAGATATCTACGTCCGCCGCCTCGTAGGCAAAAACTGCCGCTGCCGAGTCGTTGTGAACAACGACTGCACCGAGGAACAATCTGCCAACCGCACTGCCCGTCTCCGAAGGCACGGTGGTATAGCCGTTGCCCCCGGTAGTCTGCATGGAGACGTTACCGCTGGAGACCACCCGGTAGACGGTTTCGCTGAGTCCTGCTGGTTCCCAATAGGACCCGGCGCGCAGCCGTTGGGTGGCTCGCAGGACATCACCAGAGTCGTAGAAGCTGACAACGGCATCCTCGTAGGCGAAGACAGGCTTCGCTGTTGGCGTCACGATGGAAGATGAAGTGGCGACCCACCGGGTCACCGCCCATTGCTCGGGCATGAAGGCGGAGTGCTGACTGAATTCGGTCAGGTAAGCTACGACTGGTTTGTTCGCTTTGACCTTGAAGGAGATGCCGTCTCCGGGAGAGACATCCCAGATGCCGAACCGATTCAGCGTATTGCTGGCGATGATGGAGTTGTCTTCGAGATTGATGATATCGACCTCGGTACCATCGTGGGTGACAACAATGCGTCCCAGACGGGCACTCGGGATGTCATAGCCGTAAAGATCGGTACCCGTGGCAAAGTAGCTTCCACGGCTTCCGTTATTGAAACC
>NZ_JAAVSH020000001.1:315727-320483 GCF_011947365.2 endosymbiont of Lamellibrachia barhami | reverse complement strand
CCGGCGCGCAGCCGTTGGGTGGCTCGCAGGACATCACCAGAGTCGTAGAGAAGCTGACAACGGCATCCTCGTAGGCGAAGACATAGAAGCCGTTGTTGGCGTCACGATGGAAGATGAAGTGGCGACCCACCGGGTCACCGCCCATTGCGGGCATGAAGGCGGAGTGCTGACTGAATTCGGTCAGGTAAGCTGTGACCGGCTTGTTCGCTTTGACCTTGAAGGTGATGCCGTCCCCAGGGGATACATCCCAGAAACCGTACCGATTCAGCGTATTGCTGGCGATGACGGAGTTGTCTTCGAGATTGATGATATCGACCTCGGTGCCATCGTGGGTGGCAACTATACGGCCCAGACGGGCACTGGGAATGTCGTAGCCGTAAAGATCGGTACCCGTGGCAAAGTAGCTTCCACGGCTTCCGTTATTGAAACCCGTTGTGTAGCTGGTCCCGTCACCAAAGTCGATAGTGTAATGTTGGACATTGTGATCGTCAGTGGAGGCAGTAGCATCCAGGACGAGATCCCACTTGCCGTCCCAGGCATCCTGCTCGGTCAGGATGTAGGGGCCGCCCGCGTGGGCTACCGGAGGATCGTTGGCCGCGATAATGACACTGTGCGTTGCAGTATCTGTCTGGCCTGCATGGTCGGTCACGGTCAGGCCGATGTCGTAGCTGCCTGCCGTACCATAGCCATGCACCGGCCGCAGGGTATCGCCAAGCGGCGTGACCCTGACGTTGTCGTAGATCAGGCTCTGGGTATTGGCCAGCAGGCCAATGCCGCCGGAGGGATGACGTGCCACCGGTGTCTCGATCTGCAGGCTCTCCACGCCCCCTTCCGGGGTCACGAAGAACTGCATGGTGCCGTTCTCCACCCGTAGCCGCAGATGATACCAAGTGTCCGCATCCCAGCCGATGCCGCCGTCGACCAGGATCTTCGCGGTCTTCCAATCATAGAAGCGCCAGTGATCCCAACTGTTGAGAGAGTACATCAGGTAGCTGTCGGTGCTGCCGTTGCTGTTGGCCTGACGGAAGACTATTCCCATGTAACCGTCAGTACCGCTATCACCCTTGAAGTCCACCTCAAGTTCAAAATCGGCGTAACTGGTAGCGAGATCCTGGAACCACTTCCAACCGGTGGATGTATCAGTCTGGCGCAACTGTCCGTCCGCTACACTCCAGTTGCCGGCGTTGACGGTCCAGACTGGATTGGCGTTGTAGTCACCGTCCTCGAAATCATCCTTAATACTGCCGATACGACTGAGCGCGCTGCCATCACCCCAGTTCACCTCGTAACCGGAGATGCCGTGATCGTCGCTGGAAGCGCTGAGATCCACACCCACCAACCACTCGCCGAGAGAGGCGGCGGCTTCATCCACCGCTGCAAGCCCGGTGATAGCCGCCACCGGTGGATCGCCTGCCGCCACGGTGGCTGTCGTTGTTGCCGTATGGGACTGACCCACTTCGTCATAGACCGTCAGCGAAACTGCGTAAGTGCCAGCCTGATTGTAGACATGGGTCGGGTTGACACCCTCACCCAGGGTGGTCAGCCGGACATTATCGAAGCTGGCATGGGTCCGGTAGGTGGCGAGACCGACACGCCCCTGCTGGTGTGTGGCATCCGTGTACTCGAACAGGAAGCTTTCATCCAGGTAGACGCTATAAGTGTCACCGCGCCGCTCCACTGCCAGATTGTAAGTGACACCCGACCCGACCGTGAACGGTAGATTGTGATCGACCAGCGAGGCATTGGCACCATTGACCGTGCGATAAAACAACACATCATTGAGTCCGCGACCACGCAGGATGACCTCATAGTGGTTGGCGGCATCCTGGTCGGCCATGAGTATCATGATGGCCTCTTCGCCGGTACCACCCTCGATAACGATATCCGCCTCGAACCGCAGATCATCCGAGATGAGATGTCCGCCCAGAGTGAAGGTGCGATCCAGCGAGGTGTCGGTCTGATGGTAGGCACCGGCATCCACTTGCCAGGTTCCGCTCAGCTCACTCCAACCGTCGGCATTGCCGTCACCGAAGTCATCGGTGAAGCCGTCACCGAAATCCCATTCATAGCGAACCACTGAACTGTCGGGATCGGAGGAGGCGCTGCCGTCAAAATGTCCGATCCAGCGTTCGTTGGAGGCCATCTCCTCACCGAAGAGATAAGGACCACCGGTATCCGCCAGCGGCGGATCACCGGTCACCGTCACCTGCCGGCTGATCCGGTCGATATCACCGCTATCATCTGTCACCGTCAGTACGACGGAATAGACACCTTCGTCAGCGAAGGTATGAGTAACCCCGGCGCCACTGTCGGTTGTTCCGTCACCGAAGTCCCAATCGTAACTGACAATGGAACCCTCATCATAGGAACCGGCGGCGTCAAAGTCGACCGACTCGCCCGCGTTGATTGAATCAGTACTCTGTGTCGCCAAGGCAAACGGCTGACCGCTCACGCGACCGGCGGGGGCGGCTACACCCAGCGTAGTGCCGCCGGTATTGCCAATGCTGAGCCGGGTGCCGAAGGTGCCGTCGCCGTTGCCGGGGTAGTACCAAGCGGTATACCCGGTGTAGTCCACGGCCACGATGTCCAGATTGCCGTCGTTGTTGAAGTCGTTATCGGCGTAGGCGGAGTGGTTGTTGGTATCCAGCGAAGCTACATAGACACCCGGCTGGAAGGTGGCGTCTCCATTGCTCTTGAAGAAGTAGGGGTTGCCGCTGCCGCCCTCTACGGCAATCAGGTCATCGAAACCATCATTGTCAAAATCGCCCAGCACCACACCGTAGGGGTCAGTGCCGGGATCAGCGATCTGGCTGGTGACGAAGTTACCACTGCCGTCACCCAGGTAGAGGTAGACATAGCCATCGCCATAGCGCGCACGGGCAAAATCCATATTCCCGTCGTTGTTTACATCCCCTGCATCCATACCGCGGCCGGAACCGCCGGTATTCGGCAACAGGCTGATATCAAACCCTGAAATATAACTGCGACGGCTGATCTTGAAGTCATCGAACCAGAACTGCTGGCCGCTGGTGCCGTTGTTGTTGGTCCACCACTCAAAAGTCGTGATCCGTCCTTTGGCATCAGGCCAGTTCCCACGAATGGCTTCCGGCAGGTCAATGGAGATCGTGTGCCAACTGTCATCATCGATCAGGCTGACCACCGGGTTCGATGGATAACCATCCGGATCGGCCGTTGCCGTGCCGCCAATCTGAATCCAACCCTTATCATCGATGTAGAAGAAGAGGCCCACCGGAACACCAGGCGGAATCCGGTAGGCGAAGCTCACGATCGGCCCGTTGTGCAGATACCAGCTTGCCGGATTGATAAGCCCAAAGAGGCCGGAGCCATCTCCAGTGGCAAAAACCCGCATGGACCAGTTACCGCTATTGGCCGTGGAGTCGTCACGCATCAGTGCAGTGCCATGACCACTTACCCACCCTTCATTACCGACCTCAAATCCGCTAAAGAAATGGGTCTCCTCATCGAACTGCAGACTGCCCTGGTTGGTAAAGAGCCAGCTGTCACCACTGTTGCCGGTGACCACGAAGTCCATCTCGCCGTCGTTGTTGAAATCTTCCGCCGCCATGTCCATGAGCCACGTATTGACAGTATGGGCACTGTCTCCCACATGTCCCAGATAGACCGGCGCTTTGAAGGTGGCGCCATCCTTTTCATAGTAGTAGAGATGGAGTCTGTGACCGTCGTTGCCGTGACCGGAGATGAGGTCGAAATCACCATCATGGTCGAAGTCGGCAATGGCCGAACCACCGCGTGTGTAGTGGCTGATATCCGACAGGAACTGCAGCGGAGAGAATGTGCCGTCGCCATTGCTGCGGGCGTAGTGAAGTATGCTGTCGTCGCGGGCCGTAACGATGTAGACCTCGGGACCTATGACGATATCGAACGACTGAGCGTCACTCAGCCCCTGGCTGTCCTCGACCCCCACCGTGACCGCTGACTTGCGCGGATCACCCGCAGTCGGTGTCCAGATCACCAGACCCGACGCCGCATCGATGGTCATCCCTGCCGGTCCGGCAGTGAGCGAATAGCTCATGACATCGCCGAATGCCAACTCCGAGTCGTCCACCACGATCTGATAACGGTATTCGACATTCTCCGCCGCAACGACATTGGGCGGTGAGATGATGCTCGGTGCGTGATTCAGCGCACCAACCACCACGGTAAAGCTGTCGGTGCTGCTATTGCCTGCCTCATCGGTAGTGGTGAGTGTGGCCTGGTAGATACCGTCGTCCGGGTAGGCGTAAGCGACTGTCAGCCCGACGCCGAAAATCCCGTTGCCGAAATCCCAACTGTAGTTGACGATGGCATCGTCTGCGTCGCTGGAACCAGCGCCGTCAAAGTGGATAACATCTCCCGCAGCGACCTCGATATATTCCACATTGGACGAGGCGACAGGTTCAGCGACAGTCGTGAACTGCAGGTTGTCGAGCAAGATCGCCGAGTTGCCCCGGCCATCACCGGTATCGCTGATGCGCAGTTCCAGGGTGAACAGATCAGTGCTGCCAGCATGGGCGGAAACATCCGCCACCAGAGTGCGCAGGCCTGTCTGGCGGGTATAACCTGTCCAGGGTGCCGCATAGGATGGGATAAAGGTATCGACCGTGAGCAGCGTCTCTTCGCCGCCGCTGCTCACCAATATCAGTTTGACGGTGAACAGGTCGTTGGCGAAGCTGGGACGAGGTTCGTCGGAGAGAAAATCGTAGTCGAGACGCAGGGCCGCCATCTCTGCCGGTAT
>NZ_JAAVSH020000001.1:278946-315367 GCF_011947365.2 endosymbiont of Lamellibrachia barhami | reverse complement strand
AGATAAGGACCACCGGTATCCGCCAGCGGCGGATCACCGGTCACCGTCACCTGCCGGCTGATCCGGTCGATATCACCGCTATCATCTGTCACCGTCAATACGACGGAATAGACACCTTCGTCAGCGAAGGTATGAGTAACCCCGGCGCCACTGTCGGTTGTTCCGTCACCGAAGTCCCAATCGTAACTGACAATGGAACCCTCATCATAGGAACCAGCGGCGTCAAAGTCGACCGACTCGCCCTCATTGATCGAATCGGCACTCTGTGTCGCCAAGGCAAAGGGCTGACCGGTCACGCGACCTGCGGGGGCAGCCACGCCAAGCGTGGTGCTGCCGGTATTACCGATGCTGAGCCGGACGCCGAAGGTGCCGTCGCCGTTACCCGGATAGTACCAGGCGGTATTCCCGGTGTAGTTAACGGCCACGATATCCAGATTACCGTCGTAGTTGAAGTCGTAATCAGCGTAGGCGGAGTGGTTGTCGGTATCCAGCGAAGCCACGTAGACACCCGGCTGGAAGGTGGCGTCTCCATTGCTCTTGTAGAAATAGGGGTTACCGCTGCCACCCTCTACGGCAATCAGGTCGTCAAAACCGTCATTGTCGAAATCGCCCAGCACCACACCGTAGGGGTCAGAGCCGGGATCAGCGATATGACTGGTGACGAAGTTGCCGTCGCCGTCACCCTGATAGAGGTAAACATAACCATCGCCATAGCGCGCACGGGCAATATCCATATTACCGTCGTTGTTTACATCCCCCGCATCCATACCGCGGCCGGAACCGCCGGTATTCGGCAACAGGCTGATATCAAACCCTGAAATATAACTGCGGCGGCTGATCTTGAAGTCATCGAACCAGAACTGCTGGCCGCTGGTGCCGTTGTTGTTGGTCCACCACTCAAAGGTCGTGATCCGTCCTTTGGCATCAGGCCAGTTCCCACGAATGGCTTCCGGCAGGTCAATGGAGATCGTGTGCCAACTGTCATCATCGATCAGGCTGACCACCGGGTTCGATGGATAACCATCCGGATCGGCCGTTGCCGTGCCACCAATCTGAATCCAACCCTTATCATCGATGTAGAAGAAGAGGCCCACCGGAACACCGGGCGGAATCCGGTAGGCGAAGCTCACGATCGGCCCGTTGTGCAGATACCAGCTTGCCGGATTGATAAGCCCAAAGAGGCCGGAGCCATCTCCAGTGGCATCAAGCCGCATGGACCAGTTACCGCTATTGGCCGTGGAGTCGTCACGCATCAATACAGTGCTATAACCGCTTGACCACCCTTCATTACCGATCTCGAATCCGCTAAAGAAATGGGTCTCCTCACCGAACTGCAGACTGCCCTGGTTGGTAAAGAGCCAGCTGTCACTGCCGTTGCCGGTGACCACGAAGTCCATCTCGCCGTCGTTGTTGAAATCTTCCGCCGCCATGTCCATAAGCCACGAATTGACAGTATGGGCACTGTCTCCCACATGTCCCAGATAGACCGGCGCTTTGAAGGTGGCGCCGTCCTTCTCATAGTAGTAGAGGTGGAGTCTATGACCGTCGTTGCCGTGACCGGAGATGAGATCGAAATCACCGTCATGGTCGAAGTCGGCAATGGCCGAACCACCGCGTGTGTAGTGGCTGATATCCGACAGGAACTGCAGCTGAGAGAATGTACCATCGCCATTGCTGCGGGCGTAGTGAAGTATGCTGTCATCACGGGCCGTAACGATATAAACCTCGGGGCCTATGACGACGTCGAACGATTGGGTGTCACTCAGCCCCCGGCTGTCCTCGACCCCCACCGTAACCGCTGACTTGCGCGGATCACTCGCAGTCGGTGTCCAGATCACCAGACCCGACGCTGCATCGATGGTCATCCCTGCCGGTCCGGCAGTGAGCGAATAGCTCATGACATCGCCGAAGGCCAACTCCGAGTCGTCCACCACGATCTGATAACGGTATTCGACATTCTCCGCAGCAGCGACATTGGGCGGCGAGATAATGGTAGGACCGTGATTCAGCGCACCAACCACCACGGTAAAGCTGTCGCTACTGCTATTGCCTGCCTCATCGGTAGTGGTGAGTGTGGCCTGGTAGATACCGTCGTCCGGGTAGGCGTAATCGACTGCCAGCCCGATGCCGATGATCCCGTTGCTGAAATCCCAGCTGTAGTCGACGATGGTGTCATCCGCATCGGTGGAACCGGAACCGTTGAAGTTGATGACCTCGCCCGCACCCACCTCGGTATATTCGACGTTGGACGAGGCAATAGGCTCGGCGGCGGTGGTGAACTGCAGATTGTCGAGCAAGACTGCGGAGTTGCCCCGGCCGTCACCAGTATCGGTGATGCGCAGCTCCAGGGTGAACAGATCCGCGCTGCCGGCGTGGGCGGAAACATCCGCCACCAGGGTACGCAGGCCTGTCTGGCGGGTATAACCTGTCCAGGGAGCCGCATAGGATGGGATAAAGGTGTCTACCGTGAGCAGCGTCTCTTCGCCGCCGCTGCTCACCAATATCAGTTTGACGGTGAACAGGTCGTTGGCGAAGCTGGGACGAGGTTCGTCGGAGAGAAAATCGTAGTCGAGACGCAGGGCAGCCATCTCTGCCGGTATGGTGAAGTTCTCGATCTTCAACAGGCTGACATCCGCATCCCCCGGGGTGCTTCCGTCATCCGGCTCGTTGGTGAGCAGCGCCGCCTGGGATCCTTCGGTGGGACGCAGCGTTCCAAATCCGTCGACCAGCCGCACATCACCTTCGATCACCATGCCACTGAAGCCGGACTCGAAACTGCCGTCCGCACCGCCGATAGAATGGGTGCCTGCCGACACTGCGAACGGCAACAGACCCGCTACTACCGCCAGCAGGCCGGCAGCCAGGTTTCGCGCATTCCACAGTGTCATTGACAGATACATATTCATACCCACGCTGTCAGTAATACCTCTTCTCTCTCCAACCCTCGGCCCTAGGCCCTAGGCCCTGAAACCTTGGCCCCTATTTAAGGATCCGGTACCTCGGTCATGGTCCAGATCATATCCACAGCTTTCAGCCCCACGCAGGCGCTGGTGACATCACCTCTGGCGGCCGCCTCATAGGCGGTAACCGTTGCCTTGGTCGCTTCGTCCACCTTCTTGTGATACTCGACCAGTTCATTGATCTTGTCGGTAAGCCCAAGGGCAACGACCAGCCTGCCTCTCCTCAGTGCATCGATCTTGCCGGCGATATCCTCCAGCGTCTTGTACCAATCAGGCTTGAGATCATCGACGATCGACTTAAACATATCCTTGCCTGCGGACAACAGCGCCTTGTAGCCTGCAGCGATCTCCTTGCGCGAAGCGACCATCAGCGAGATGCCACCGTTGATATTATTGCCCATCATCTCCATAGCCTTGGCGAATTTCGTATAGGCGGGTTTAAGGATGCACTCAGCAATCATGGTGGCGCGCAGGAAGAAGCGGACCTGATGCGGCACCGTGGCCTTCATCAAATCCATCCGTATCCCTTGCACGACCATCATCTCGGCCAGGGTGAACTCACCGGTGGGATCGACATAGTTGACCGGGTTATCGTTGGCGTACAGATATCGATGCAGGCTGATGGGGCTCTGCGGATCGCCCGCCGCCGGATCCATGGAGATGAAACGACCGCTTGCCGGATCGTAGTAGCGCGCCCGCAGGTAGTAGAAACCGATATTGGGATCGTACTGTTCGCCGACGAAGCGGTAACTGTTTTCCGTACTGCCGGTAGCAGCGACTTCATTGCCATAGGCATCGTAGAGATAGGTATCGGTGAGGTTCTCGGCGCCGTTGGTCAGGCCGCGTACACTGCCCAGCCCGTCCGCATGGTAGTAACTGATGGCACCGCCACGATCCTGACTCAACAGATCCATGCCGTAGGTGTAGCTGACCTGGAGGGCACCACCGCCGCCCAGCTCCTCGATCACCTGTGCCACACCTGTCTGGTTGCGTCCATCCACCAGATAGCGGGTGGTGCCGGATGCATCGGTTCGGCTGACCCGGATGCCGTCGCCATCATAGACATAATCGGTGACTGCCCCACCCGGTACGGTAGCGCGCACCATGCGATCCGCTGCATTGTATTCGAAGCTGCTCGTATCACCGGCTTCACTGGTACTGGTGAGGTTGCCGTTTGCATCATAGCTGTAGGTAGCGGCACCAGCGCTGGTCATACGGTCGTTGACGTCATAGGTATAAGCGGTGATCGCACCGTCTTTGTCGACTTCTGTCCGGTTACCGACGGCATCGTAGCTGTACTGGTGATCGTAAGCGTTGGCACCGACCCGGGTCTCGCGAATCAAGCGGCTGTTATCGTCGTAGACATAGTCCACAGCGTTACCCATCAACTCGTCGATCCGCATACGCAGGCCGTTGTCATTCAGGGTGTAGACATAGGCCGAGATGATGTTGCTGTCGCTGTAGCGATTATGTAGCGATGTCAGCTGATTGCGACTGTTATAGGCATATTCCGTGCTGGTCCCGTTGGCCTGTTCCAACAGCACCAGGTTGCCCACAGGATCATAGCCGAAATCGGTCACCCCACTATCTGCGGCGGTAGTGCTGAGCAGGCGACCCAGTGCATCGTAGCTGTGGCTCGTGGTACGACCACCCGATGTGGTGACGCTGGCGAGGCGGTTGATGACTGTGTAGGCATAGTCGAGCGTCAGTCCGTCAGGATCGGCCCAGCGCACCAAGCGGTTGCGGGTGTCGTAGTCATAGCTGGTGGCGCCACGGCTATCCACCACGCTGAGTCTCTCCCCCATGCCGTTGTAGGTGACCAACAGGCTGCTGCCATCGTGGTAGAGGGTTGTGGTTCTGCGCCCCCGTTCATCGCTGCCGAAGGAGGTCAGATTGCCGTTGAAATCGGTATGCTCAACCAGACGGTTTGCTGCGTCATAAGTGAAACTCTCAGACTCTCCGCCCGGCAGCGTGCGTGATGTCCGGCTGCCCGCCAAATCATAGGTATAGAGGGTTGTATGACCATTGGCGTCTGTCTGGCTGACCAGGTTGCCCGCCTCGTCGAAGCCGAACAGGGTATCGGATCTGGGATCACCCGCCATGGGCGGCGGCAGCGAACTCTTCAGCAGACGGTCCAGAGCATCATATTCATACTCGGTGACCAGACCCATCGGATCGGTGCTGCGGATCTCTTTGCCCGTTGGGTTATAGAGACTGGAGGCGGTATTGCCATCCGGATAGAGCGTCAGGATCTTCCGGTTCCCCGCATCGAAGGTGTACCCGGTGCGGTTGCCGTTGGCATCCACCACTGCGGTGCGATTCCCGTTGGCGTCATACTCATAGACCGTCACCGGCTGGGTATTGGCGCCCGCCACTGCATCGTACACCAGCGGTTGTGTCGTACTGCTACGACGACCGGCGCTACCGTAAGCATGCTCGGTGCGGTTACCGGCCTCATCTATCTCGGCGACCAGGTTACCCGCACTGTCATAGTGTTTGACTCGATCCGAGCCGTCCGGATAACCCACATGGATGATGTGGTTGGCAGCATCGTACAGATAGGTGACGGTGTTGCCGTTGAGGTCAGTCACCGCATCGCGGTTGTAATCAACATCGTAGCCGTAGACCGATGCCGTGCCGTCCGGGTAATCGATACGCGTCACCTTGCCGAGTACGTTGTAGGTATATTCTGTGCGCTCGCCGAGGCCATCGATCTCGGTGATCCGGTTGCCGACAGCATCGTATTCCATCTGCGTCACATGACCGAGCGGATCAGTCTGGGCAAGCAACTGCGAATTGGCATTGTAGGTATAGGTGGTGGTAGCGGCAGTGGGGGTTCCGCCAATGCTGACAATAACCGTCTGGCTCAGCTTGTTGCCGTTAGCGTCATAGGCATATTCCATACGCCGCAGCCTGACATCGCTGCTGTCATAGCGCTCTTTGGCGGTCACGCCACCCTGGGCGTTGTATTCGATCAGCGTGTAGTTGCCCAGCGGGCTGGTCTCTCTGATCCGGTTGCCAGCGCCATCATAGGTGTTGAGCCAGGTGTACCCGATGCGGTCTGAACGGGTGATGAGCTTGCCCTGACCATCATAGACCCAGTTCCTGGCGTTGCCCCGCGCATCGGTATGACTCAACATTCTTCCGGCATCGTCATAGGTGTAGCTGTGGGTCAGATTGAGGCCGCCGCTGTCGCGCACATCACCGGTGATGTTGCCGCGGACGTCATAGGTAAAGGTGTTCAGTGTGCCGTCCGGCAGGGTTTCAGAGGTCATCTGGCTATCGGCATCGTAGACCCGCACCGTCTCCACCGCCTGCACTGTCCCGTTGATTACCGGGAAGTTGGTCTCGTGGGTGACATTGCCCCGGCTGTCATATTCGTAGATGGTCGGATTGCCCCGGCGGTCGCGCAGGATCTGGGTATTGTTGTCGATATCATATTCCATCTCGACCCGGTTGCCGTTGCCGTCAGTGATGGCGATCAGCCTGCCGTTTGCATCAAATTCCTGACGTTGCGTGGTGCGTCCCAACGGATCGATGATCTCGGTCAGATAGTGTTGGCTATCGTAGACGTATTCGCTGCGGTTGCTCTCTCCATCGGTCTGCGCCAGTAGATCGCCAGCAGCATCGTACTCATAGATGATGTCGTTGCCATTCGGGTCGGTGATGCGGGTAATCCGTCCCTGGGCATCCCGCACGAAGCTGACGCTAAGCCCGTCAGAGCGAGTGAAACCATTGTCGGTGATGGTCACAGTCAAACCGCCGGGATCAGTGACGCTGGTGAGTTTGTAGTTAACCGATGCCTTGTTCTCGTTCTGGAACTGGTAAACGAAACCGTCAGGCGCCGTATAAGTGAAGATAGTCGGATTGTAGATATCAAGATTGAAGTCGTATATCTCAACCGGGCCAAGACCGCCGATCACCAGGTCAGGGGTCGTACCGCCTGCTATCAGCGTACCCTCAGCATCCCCAATAGGTTCGTAGTTCATGCTGTTCAGGAACTCTATGGGCACCAGCTGCTGCTGGTCCGGGTTCGGGCGGGCACTGAACTGATATTTCTCATCCTCACCGAACTTGATCGTGACCAGATGCGGCCGGGTCGGCGTCAGATAGTAGGTTGGGAACCACCCACCACCGCTGCTGTGGTTCCATGCTTCACCAGCAGGCCGGTTGGCGACTAGTTCGGCCTGGGTCAGCGTCAGGTACCAGCCGTAACCGAAGTCGCCCGGGATATTGCGGCGGCGACTGTCATAGGTCCGGTTGACCGTGATCGGGAAGCGGCCCACAGTGAGGTTTTTATCCTGGTAGTTGACCGAGAAGAGTCCAAGCTGGAACTCTGCAGTGACGTTGAGCTCATGCAGCAGAGTGCTGGTCAGTCCGTTGATGTCGGTCGCTGTGAGCCTGACCTGATAGAAGCCCGCCTCCATCAGGGTGGTATCGAGCACACCGATATTGCCGTCGGTCACGGTACTATAACCCGTGTGGAAGTGGGTAAAATCGAAACTATCCAACGGAGCCCAGGCCAGCGTGTACTCCACCAGAGTTTCATCATCCACCGTACCGTCGATGTTGACGAATCCACTGAGCGGTTCCTCCTCATCAGGCGAGGTAATCGTCACTAACGGCGCCGTGGTATCCGAGGCAGGATCCACTGCCTGGAATGAATCCATGACCGTCGATTCATTTCCCGTGGCATCCCGTGCCATAGCCACAGCGTTGTATGTACCTAACACCGGCGGGGTGTAGACGGCGCTGCCACCGGCATCCAGTGGAACCGGTGTTCCGTTGATCTCAAGGGTTCTCTCTGCAACACCCACGTCATCCGTCGCGATAACCGTGAGCGTGACCGGATCACCTAATGCCACGGTATAGGGATCGATGGTCAGAGTAACCGTGGGCGGCGTGGCATCGGGTATACCCACCGCCTCGAAGCTGGTGCTGGTAGTTGAGAGGTTGCCGGCGGGATCCCTGGCGCTGGCCTCCACGATATAGGTGCCTGGCTGGTAGGCAATATAGGTGGCCTCACCGGCGGCATCCAAAGTCAAATCAAGCCCGCCAGGGTCTCCAGGTCCAGTTACCTTTGCAGTGCGCTCGCTGACTGCGACATTGTCAGTAGCGTTGACACTGATGGTGACCGGATTGAGCAGGTCAACGGGATCGGGCAGTGCGGTTACGTCTACCGTGGGCGCTTCTGTATCGGCCTGGATATTGATGACAACACTATCGGTGCCCTCATTACCGGCCGCATCATGTGCCGTGGCCACTGCAGTGTACGGACCGAGAACCACACTCACATAGGTCGCATCGCCATTGACATCGAGCGGATGGGGAGCACCGTCCACCTCCAAAGCAAGATCGGCAACAGTACGATCATCCGTCGCCTCAACATGGATCGCCACGGACTCTCCCTGCAGTACCGTGGCGGGGGTGGCGGTCATATTCACCGTCGGATCGACAGTATCCTGGGTAAAGACATGGAATTCACTGCTCCGCGTACCCACGTTACCGAGGCTGTCCTCGGATGTAATCAGCGCCGTGTAGTCTCCCGCAGTGGTCGGCACATACAACCCGACCCCACCCACCAGCGGCACAGGTATCCCGTTGATGGTAAGGGCAACCGAGACGACGCCGTCCTCATCGAAGGTCTGCTCGGTAACGGTTACCGTATCGCCCGCCTCGATATAGTCCGGGGAAATGGTGATGCGGGTCCGCGGGAAGGGAATCTCATTGATGAGCAGACGGTTCTGACCCTGAGGGTTGGCCTGTTGCAGATCGGCATCGAAATCGTTTTCCACATCCTGGGGCTGCAGACTGAAGGTACGGCTGGTATCGACCGGCAGTTGTGCACCAGTGCCGTCGCTGAACAGACCATTTCCGTCGTTCAAAAGCAGACGATCCTGGCCCAGGTTGGCCAGGATCAGGTCGTCATCACCATCGTAATCGACGTCGGCCACATTGACCTTGACCACATAGTCGTTCAACGCGGGCAAACGCGCGCCGCTCTCATCGCTGAAAACGCCACTACCGTTGCTGATCAGCAGGCGAAGACCTGCTCCCCCACCAGCCAGAATCAGATCTGGATCCCCATCACCATCGATATCGGTAATCAGGACATCGAGAGTCGTATCCAGCAATGCGGGCAGGCGCAGGGCGGTCTCATCGCTGAAGACCCCCAATCCGTTGTTCACCAACAATCGATTTTGGGTACCCTGATTCGCGATCAGGAGATCTGGTGTGCCATCCCCGTTCAGGTCCGCGACCTCCAGGTCAAAACTGGGATCCGTGTCTGCGGGAAGCCGCAACGTGGATTCATCGGTAAAATTCCCGCTACCGTCGTTGATCAGGATCCGATTCCGGCCATCCCTGTTGGCCACCACCATATCCAGATCATCATCCCCATCCAGATCCCGCAGCTTGACCGCCATGCTCTGTGCGGCATCAAACGGCAAGCGGGAGAGACTCTCATCGGAAAATGCTCCGGCTCCGTCATTGATGAAGACCCTGTTTTGTCCAAAGACGCTGGCCAGTGCCAGATCCAGATCGCCATCTCCATCCACGTCGCCGAAATCGGCGTCTATCAGGGTATCGTCAAGGACCGGCAGGCGGGTGCTGGTCTGGTCGTCAAAAGTACCGTTACCATCGTTGATGAGAAGGCGGCTCTGACCACTGTTGTTTACGAGAAGATCGGAATCACCGTCGATATCAGCGACAGTTTGGCTGTAGCTGTTGTCCGTTGCCGCAGGCAGGCGTAACGCGGTTTGGTCAGTGAATGCGGAGAAGGCGGGGGAGACGATGAAACAGGTGAGGAGAAAAAAGATAAACAGGTACGCCACCCCCAGAGAGTTCGATGTGATTCTCCGGATGAAATATCTGACGTCTTTACGCCAGTTCTGCCCACTTTTCTGTAGGCGCCGCACTGTTCAAGCCCTCAACTCGAAGCAGAGATTCTGCTGAACAACATCGGGTAACGCAGAATTAACACCCGATACAGAGTCGTCGTACAGGGTACTCATCAGTTACTACCTCCCCATGTGCCAATCCGGCACTTACTCGGTTCTGCCGAGTAAAAACGGAGGAGCCGTCCACTGAGAACTCCTTTTCTATTTTTCCCTGTCTGTTTTTCAGCGAGAAAAATGTTACGGCTCACTCACACAACTATTCGCCGTCCTCTATAGGTATATAGGCAAACATTGTGCCGCTAACCATAGATTTTTGCGCTGACTGATATAGGCACAGCCAATAACATTGTTTTTTATAGGCTTTTCTGGTGGTTAGGAAGTAGCCTCTCAATCATTCGCTGACCCAAAAGAGACTCATCGATTTTTCAGGCGAGGGCAACGAATCCCATTCCAGTCTTAGCCTGAAAAAGACACTCCCGGATAACACCTTGTTTTTGTATGTGAATTACCTGGGGAATTTGCGGAGAAGAAAGAGTGTCGGAAAAATTTACAGTTTTCGACACTCTATTAATCGTTAGATGACTAATCAGGCAGGATAAAAAACACAATCTGTTGACGTGCATCAATAAAGAAGCATTAACTCCGGCATAAATAAATAATTTTTATTTGTTTTTCAAAATGTTATGTATATTTGAAGTTTTTTCCGATTAGGCAGGAGATTCCAGCCTATGGTGTCGGAATTATTTACAAAAGAATGGGATTCCCTTGAAGGTCAGGCCCAAAATTAGCGCGGAGGGAGCCGCTCCTGCTGAGCTATTCCGCTTGTTCCGCAGCGCGAAGGGAGTGCAGTGCCTGGTGATCGATATCACCCGGCAGCTCCTCGGGGCGATTGTAGTAGATGTCCCAGAACGCCGCCGATGGCAGCCAGCCCTTTTCTGGCAGGAAGACCCTGCGCCCTTCCGCATCGACAGTAAATTTTGCCGGTTCTGCCGGGACAGCAGGTTCTGCCTCAACCTCGACGGCCTGGTCGGCTGAATCCTCTTTCGGCGCTTCCATGGCGGGATCCGGCACATTTCGTACTCTCGGCGCTGAGGACTCTGCCGGACGCTGAGGCGTATCCTCCGGTGGCGCATCTCCACAGGCAGAGAGGAAAAAGGTCAAAAAACAGATGATGATGAGTTTGCCATTTTCCACCGAAGAACCTCTCTTTGCAGTTGTAGCGACGCGAGTAATCTGGCTGGAAACCAACGGCGGAGCGGCGTTTGCCGCTCCGTGCAAGGGAGACTCGGAAGAGGGTTCAGGCAGTATGCTTGCGGCGGCGAATGCTACCCAATCCAAGGAGGCCAACGCCAAACAACAGGAGAACTGAAGGCTCTGGAGCCGGAATCGATGACTTAAACAGAGAGCCGGAGAAAAAGATCTGATCCGGGGAAGTATCATCCGAGTGCGAGAGATAAAAACCGCTCAAAGGTGCGGTGTCGCTCAGCACCAGCTCGATGAGCATCTGCTCGGTGTCAGCAAGGGTGAATTCCCAACCCATGGCCATGGAGACATCATCCGGCGGTGTCAGGGTTTGATTATCGTTCCAATCATAGAACACCTGATTATCCAGAAATACATCCCCCGGGTAGGACGGAGCGTAACTGTTCTCTATGTTCCAGTAGATATCACCGGTATATGGCAGACCTGCAGATCCATTGGAGGGTGACCCGAACCCAGGCTCATCGATCTCCCAATATTGGTCAGCCGCCGATACCCCATGAGCCGCACCGGTCTCATTGAAGGGCGTATTGAGCGCCTGGTCGATTTCATGGTCGAACCAGCCGCCGAAGAAATGATCGCCGGTTCCGGTAATGGTTGCCGAAATGATGCCCAGTCCCGTCGTCATGTTGAATGCACTGACATCAACGCCGACAGGCACGGCAGCGGCGCTGAAAGTCCCGTCGACATTGAAAGCGAAATCTTTCAGATCAATGGTACCGGCTTGGGTGGAAAAGGCTGCCAACCCCAGGACCGAAGCCAGAATCCATGCGGAATATCTATGTTTCATCACTTTACTTTCGCCTCCCGACATCAGATACAAATAGTTATTTTTTACGGATAATTAAGTTCACAGCAAGATTCGAACCAAATATTTTTTACACCCGCATAACTTTTTGTAATCTCTAATAATTTAATAAAAATTAGGATTATTTATCCCATCCCGCCTCCAGCTAAAATCGCGATTTGTAAAATATTCCGACAGGAAAAAATAGGTAAAAGGCAAAAGGAGACCGTGCCACAAAAAGGGCCAAACTTAGTCGTTACTGTTGTTAGCTGAATGCCCGATCCGCTACGCTTGATCGGGCCTACGCATTCGTTTTTTTTGGAAAGAGAGTGCTATCTCTCAGAAAGCAGTAGCGACAAAGCCCGGCCTATCCACTGGCACGAACGCCTTTCGCCTTTAACCTTTAACCTTTAACCTTTAACCTATCTTTTTTCACCTAAGATTCTGCTTATACGACGGTATATCCGCATTCAGCGCCTTGGAAAAGTTGGAGAAGTCCATGGTCACTGAGGCCAGTTCGACGCCTTCGAAGTTGGTGTTGGTGACATCGGCACTGCGCATCACGGTGCCCCCCATCACTGCATGAGAGAGATCGGCGCCGGAGAGATTGACATTTCTCATGACGCAATCCTCGGCGGAGATATTGCGCAGATGGGCGCCACTCAGGTTGGCCCCTTCCAGGTTGGCCAGATTGATCGCGCTGAAACCGTCCGGCTGCTGACTTTCGAGGTTGATCCCGCTGAGATTGGCCTTGATCAGGTTGGTGTCGTTCAGATGGGCATCCCGGAAATCGGCATTGGAGAGATCCGCTCTGCGCAGATTGGCCTTGATGAAGAGCGCATCGTGGGCCACGCTGCCGGATAGATCGGCCTGCTGAAAATCGGCATCGCACATATCCGCACGGCTCAGGTCGGCACCTGACAGGTTGGCTCGTCGAAACATCCCGTTGCGCAGATCAGCCCCTCTCAGATCAGCCCCGGAGAGATCCGCCCCTTCCAGCACCGCCGCATTGGCGCGTACGTTACTGCCGAAACGCGCCTGAACCAGATTCGCTTCCTTCAGACTCGCACCACTCAGATGTGCATTATTGAATGTTGCCCCTTGCAGATTGGCGCCACTCAGATCAGCATCGATCAACTCGGTAGAGTTGAATCGCGCACCCCGCATATCCCTGTTTCTCAGATCCGCCGCCTCCAGATCCATCTCCCGCAGATCTGCACCGACCAGCGTTTCGAGTTCGAGACTGGCAATCACTTCACCCGACACTCTATTTTTGATTTCCAGCATTTTTCTTCTCCGTTTTTATTCCCGCGTCACTGTTATCTCTACATGAAAGCATAGTCCCAGCCCCTACCCTCTGGAAGACTTTATCCACCCAAGATGATCATGATCAACAGAAGAATGTTATCAACAACTATACTTTCTCGTAGATAGTGCGTTTTTTCGCAGTCTGTGGAAAGCCGTTAATGACAAAAAAACATCACCCAGATTTCGATCGCGTCGACCAGCTCTCGACCATGCCGCGCTACCCCATAAGGTTGAACTGCCGCTGGGCATGGCCGGTAATGTCGCCCGCACATTCATCGACTCCCCCCTCTCCCCCCTGCTTCTGCTCGCTTGCCTCTTCATCGGTATCCTGGGCCTGATCTTCACGCCGCGGCAGGAGGATCCCGAGATCCTGGTGCCGATGATCGATGTCTTCGTCAGTTACCCCGGCGCCTCCTCGGATCAGGTCGCCAGTCTGGCCACCAATCCGCTGGAACGCATGATGAGCGAGATCCCCGGCACCAAGCACATCTACTCCGCCAGTGAGCATGAGCAGGCCATCGTTACCGTCCGCTTCAAGGTCGGGGAGAAGCTCGGCCCCTCTATCGTCAAGGTACACGACAAGATTCAGTCAAACCTCGACAAGATGCCCCCCGGCGTGGCAATGCCCCTGGTAAAACCCAAAGGCATCGATGACGTTCCGGTGATCACCGTCACCCTCTGGTCAGAGGAGATGAGAGGCGTCAATCTGCGCGCCCTCGCCTTCGATGTGCTGCAACGTCTGAAGGAGGTGCCCAATACAGGACAGGGTTTCGTCGTCGGCGGACAGGCGCGTCAGGTACGCATCGAGGTCCTGCCGGAACGGCTTGCGGGTCACGGCATCAGCTTGGACTCGGTAGCCAACACGATCCGCACCGCCAACATCGAGCAGAGTTCCGGCTCGTTGGAGATCAGCGATACCCACTATAAAGTCACCGCCGGTCACTTCCTCAAAAATGCCGCAGATGTGGCAAAGCTGGTGGTGGGCAGCCATTTCGGCAAACCCGTCTATGTCCACGACGTGGCGAATGTGTTCGAAGACGCGGAAGAGACCCAACGCATGGTCAGCTTCATCAGTGGCACCGCCTTGCCCGATGAGGCGACTCACACTGAAGGCGCACCCGCGGTCACCATCGCCATTGCCAAGAAGGAGGGAAGCAACGGTGTCGCCGTGGCCGATGCGCTGTTGGATAAACTGGAGCGTCTCAAAGGGCGGCTGATCCCCGCCAACGTCAATGCCGAGATCACCCGCAACTACGGCAAGACCGCCAATGACAAGGTCAACGAACTGCTCATCGCCCTGCTCGAAGCCACCATCGCGGTAAGCATTCTCAGCTGGCTGCTGATCGGCCGCCGCCCGGCGATGGTGGTCATCACCATCATTCCGGTGGTCATCCTGGTCACCATCTGGTCCTCCTGGGTGATGGGTTACTCCATCAACCGGGTGAGCCTCTTCGCCCTGATCTTCTCCATCGGCATCCTGGTGGACGACGCCACGGTGGTGGTGGAGAACATCTTCCGGCGCTGGCTGCACGACGATTCGACCAGTAAAGCGATCGCGATAGATGCCGTGCGCGAGGTCGGCAACCCCACGATCATCGCCACCCTGACGATCCTCGCCGCCCTGCTGCCGATGGGCTTCGTCAGCGGCATGATGGGACCCTATATGTTTCCCATCCCGCTGTTCGGGTCGGTGGCCATGATCTTCTCTCTCTTCGCCGCCTTTGTGTTCACCCCCTGGACCGCACGTCTGATGCGACCCAAACTCGATGCACTGAAGCGGGCGGAAGAGAAAGAACGCAAAATCCAGGCCGCCATCGGCAAGCTCTACCGGCCTATCATCGAACCCCTGGTCCACAACCGGCATCTGGCAAATATTTTCCTGATCAGCATCATCATCGCCTTCTTCGCCGCCTGTTCTCTCTTCTATTTCAAAGCGGTAACGGTAAAGATGCTGCCGTTCGACAACAAACCGGAATTCAACGTCGTCATCAACATGCCCGAGGGCACCGCCCTGCCGGTCACCGCCAACGTAACCCAACGGCTGGCCCGGCACCTGAAGGGCATGCCCGAGGTTACCGCTCTGCAGACTTACATCGGCACCGCCTCCCCGTTCAACTTCAACGGCATGGTGCGCCACTACTATCTGCGCCAGGAACCCTGGCAGGCAGATATTCAGGTGATGCTGATCGACAAGGATGATCGAAAGCGCAGCAGCCACCAGATCGCCGAAGCGGCCCGGCGCCTGCTGACACCCTTCGCTCAAGAACTGAACGCGCGCATTTCGGTGGTCGAGATGCCCCCCGGCCCACCGGTACTGCAGACCGTCGTGGCAGAAGTTTACGGTCCGGATGATCTCACCCGCAAGACCGTTTCAAAAGACCTGATAGAGATGTTCAAAGCGGCCCCCAATCTGGTGGACGTCGACTCCTACATCGCCGATAACTATAAGCGTTGGCACTTTGCGGTGGATACCGAAAAAGCCACCCGCCGTGGCGTGCAGGTGGAAACCATCACCCGCAATCTGGACATGGCCCTCGGCGGCTACAAACTGGGCGACGTGAAACGGGGACACGAACTGGAGCCGACCTATCTGGTCATTCAGTTGCCGCTGGCCTCTCGCGCCGAACTGAACCGACTGGCCAACCTGCCGATCGCCGGAGGAGAGGGCACAACCATTCCACTCTTCGAGCTGGGCAGATTTGAACTGATAGAGGAAGACCCGATCATCTACCATAAGGATCTGCGTCCCATGGAGTATGTGGTGGGCGAGAGGAGGGCAAAACCGGCGTACCACTCTACGGTATGCTCGCGGAGGATCAACTCAAACAGTATAAAACGCCGGATAGGTTCAGCGTCTAGCGTGGCACTTACGACGGGGCCAACGCTGGACGATGCTGTTCCGGCTTCGAATGGAGGAGTATGCATCACCTTCAGAGACTTTCCGCGATTCTGGGGCTTGCCTCAGCCGCAGCATCGGTATGATCGCATCCGCTGGTATGGGAGTCTGACAACCATCCAGCCGGTGATCATCATGGCGCCGACCCCGTTAATTCCTGACGGTATCATCCCCGTCACTGGCTACTGGCGTGAGTTCACTGCCACCTCCATGATCGGCTTTATCACCAATACGGTATCGGTGTGCGCAAATCGATCCTGCTTGTAATTTCACAAGAATGAAGTCCATCGCGGTGTGAGCATCAAAGAGGCGGTAATGATGGCAAGAGATCCGCATGCACCGGATCTGGGTAAATCGATCTTACTCGCCAACCTCGTCATAGCCGTAAAGGGTTCGGCCGCCATGAGCGTCTTCCACAGCGGTCAGGCGGTTCACCTTATCATACTCATAAAGGGTGGTGTTGTCGGCCTGGTCAGTCCTTGACACTACATTTCCCACAGCATCATATTCGGTATGGGTGGAACTACTGTCCGGAAATAGAGTCTGTATACGGCGATTCATACTGTCATACATGTATCCTCTTATTCTGCCAAGCGAATCCTTCGCAGTTATCACATTCCCATTTTCATCATGAGTCATGATTATTTCATTTCCCATAGGGCCTATGACCCGGTTGAGCCTGCCCATTTGATCATAATCATACTCGACACTGACGCCGAGGTTGGTCATCTCCCTCATACGGCCGCCAGGCCCATACTGTACTGAAATCCTTGGATTGTCAGAGTCGTCACCAGGAGTGTTATCGGGGTAAATTATAGAAAGAGGTTTGTCTGCCTTGTTATAAGTGAGTTTCTTTGTTTGTCCAGCGCGATCAGTAAGGCTCGTTAGTACGCTGAGCCGGTCATATACAAACGATTCACCAATGCCGTCAGGATATGTCTTGGAAGCGACTTTGCCGGCCGGGTTGTATCCCGTAAGCATTCTCTGTCCTGATGTATTCTCTATTGCAGTTTGATTGCCCTGCGAATCGTACTCAAAGTTGACTATATTCCCTTCAGGGTCGAGGGCTGAAAGCACGTTTCCGTTTTTATCATAAGTCCAGGTAGTAACGAGATCACGTGGTCCGGAAGGGGTGGTTACTGTCCGTATCTCTGTATGTTTGTTGCCGTTTGCGTCATAGGTACTGGTTGTCTCTCTGCCCTCTGCATCAACAACCTTTGTGCGGTTTCCATAATTATCGTATTCATATGTCGTGGTATTACCACCGAAATCTGTTTCTGTCAGTTTGTTGCCTCTTACATCGTATGTAGTTGAAGAGATTTTTCCATTCGGGTTTTCCGTGGCAACCAATCTGCCGTTTACGTCATATGTGTAGCCGATTGTGTTGAGGAGCGGGTCTGTAACAGACAAGAGCTTACCGGATACGTCGCGTGTATAGGATGTTATATGCCCATGAGGATCTTCTTGAGATAGTAGGTGGCCATCCACATACGTATATATAGTTACGCCGCCAAGGGAATTACTTTCAGACAATATATTTCCATCAGCATCGTATACTGTACTGATCTCAACACCCTCTTGGTCCACCTCCCTGATAACGTTGCCCCATTGGTCATATTCGATAATTTTGTTATACCCATTTTCAATTATCACTTCCCTTCGGTTTTCAAGATCATGGATCTGTTCTATGCGGTTTCCTTCCGAATCAACGGTGGCAATAAGCCTGCCGTTTTCATCGTATTCGCTTCTCACCGCCCTTGTTCCGTCAGGATTGAGGATGTCGATCAAATAATGGTCGGCGTCATAGGTGAACTGGGTCTGATTGCTCTCCCTGTCCGTGACGCCGGTCAGATCGCCGTTGCCGTCATAGTCGTAGACAATAACGTTGCCCAGTGGATCGGTAACCTGTGTGATGCGCCCCTCGGCATCTCTCTCGAAGGCGATGCCCTTGCCGCTGGTGTGAACCACACCGGCATCGCTGATAAAGAGCGAATTGCCATTGCGATCCTGCAGCCGAGTCATGCCTTCGTCGACCTCGAAGTCAAACTCCCGCCCGTCGAGGGTCTTCAGTCTCACCTGCGTCGGGTTGAACAGTGAATAGTCATGGGCATTCACCACCCTATTGGAGCCATTCTGGTAAAACACCTCCACGTTGCCGAGGATCTGTAACTCTGCTCCCGGATGAGTCCCGCCGATGTTCTGAAACAAGGCATCAGCAAAACATCCACCCAAGGTGGATGACATATTGGTCATTCCGGGCGAGAAATAGTAGTACTCTGTCTCGGAGAGGCTAACCTCGGTGATGTGGGGCAGCGTCTCACTGACCCTTTGGCAGGGCACGGGGAACGGAGGACGCGATGACGCAAAATACCATCCCTCACCCGGGGCCCGGTTGTGCGTGAATTCTCCGCGCCGGAGATCCAGATCCCAACCGATACCGAAATCCCCACTTGTCTTATTCCGGCTATCGTAGATGCGGGTGACGGTGATCGGCACCCCACTGACAGGAATGTTCAAATCCGTGAACGACAATGTAAGCACTCCGGGCTTGTTGAATCCGGTGACCATGACATCCCGGGTAACCACCGACGTGTTGGCATTCTCGTCCCAAGCTGTCAGCCGGATCTGATAGATACCGTTCAGAAGCAGTGTGGGATCGAGTTGGCCCAACACGGCGTCGTCAACATTATCGAGCCCACTCCCAAACATCGAAAATACTTCTCCGACCTTAGCGTACTCAAGTGTGTAGGCAGCGAGATTTACATCGTCGACCGTGCCGATAACATCGGTCTGCGAGACAACATCATCCTTGTCGTCCGGCGTCTCAATAGCAAGTACAGGAGGCTCATCAAGCGTAAACATGACCCCGTTGCTGGTCTCCCCTGCCGTCATCACCGTTACCAGACCGCTTGAAACGCCTCCCGGTACGGTCACTATCAGTTCATCGTAGGCACCACCTGTATCGGCACTAACCACTGTCGCAGGGATGCCATTGAAACTGACCTGATTGTCACCGGGTGCAAAACCGAATTCATATCCCCTGATATGAATTGTATTGCCGGACGCCTCCAGGTCTGGTGTAAGGATCGTTATTGTCGGTGAGCCTTCAATGGCAAAGTCACTGGTATTGCTGATTAATCCGCCCTGCTCAATGTAGATTGAGACAAACTGTGTCCCAGCAGGCACCGTTACCAGCAGTTCACTTCCATCTATATTGACCGACTCTGCATCAACTGCAATTTCGGAGCCGTCTGCTTTCACAAAGCGTACTGAGTTGTTTCCTGCAACCGTATCGAACCCGCTACCCGAGATGGTCAGGTTTTCACCCGATTCAGCTGTTATGTAGGAGACATCGGATATGAGGGGATTCAGATCCAGTCGACGCATGACCGCATGGATCAGACGCGTGTTGTCCTGCCCGTCGATAACACCGTCACCAAAAGCCCTACCACCGACTCCAGGATCTGGCGCAAGATCAGAAAGCGAGAGCATTGGAGAGGTGTTCAACGCCAGATCGCCAAGATACTGCCTGGAAAGAAAATACTGATCATTGACACTCAGCATGCCATCACCATTCAGATCACCAAGCGGTCTGCCCTCCTCATGGGCATTACCTGCCAGCGTAAAGCTGAAAGCACTGCCACTGGCAACCTTGCCCTCCTGGTTGAAGGCAACCTGTTTGCCCTTGGTGCCATCGATATTCTCGATACCGATGGAAGCAGAACTGCCACTGACCCGGCCATTTCCTGTGACACCCGAACCATTTTCCAGAGAATGATATTGAAGCTGGACTTCGTTGCTGCTTTCAAAGAGGATCACTTGAAAGGTGAGCCTGGAGGCAGGATCCGCTTTCAGCGGAATCGCTTTCCAGGTAACAATAAATCGCCTGTCAGGTGCTGCACCCTGCGTTTCGTAATAGATATCAGCACTGGGATTCAACGAAGGATCGAGATCATCCCAGAAGACAGCAATCAGGCTGTCCGGGCCGGCAGTGGAGGGTAAAGGCGTGTTGCCTGGCTCTATGTCGATACCGAAGGTGAGATATCCGTTTGAGGTGATCGTGACTGAGTTGAATGGCCTGCCGAAGTACTCAATATCAAAACCGATGGGCACTGCCCCTTTGGCATCCTCATCGACCAGCTGAGGCAGCACACGGGTACCGGTGGTGGAAATATCGACAAAGTAACCAGGGACACTGTTTACCGTGTATTCAGCAGGATCTGGAGGTGTCGATGCAAAGGCTTCACGGGGAGCAATGGAAGAGAATATCCAGGCGGGAAATACCAGGGTGATGCTGACCAGGTAGACCAAAAACACACGCAGAAGGCCGTGGCGCTTCCAGAATGAACGCCCCCCCCCTGCCGTCAGCTATCAACGATGGATAATAGCCCATGACTATTCTCCCATCCTAGGAAGCCTACCGGGTAATTCGGACTGACCGATTACCTCGGTAAGTTACCGGTTCTGTCGGTGGTCAACGCAATCTTTTGCGTAGCACCAACTCCCTTGAGTCCTTTCTTTATTCTTGTTAGCGAATTTTAACATCATTCTGATGTTCGCTCCCTGACCCATATCAGCATTTCCCTCGCTTCCACACGGATCCTGGCATCTGGATCAGCGCCTGCTTCTAGAACTCCTGGCTTGCGGCGTAGCACTGGCCTCGTTCGAGGAGAGGGACTCGGAGCCGCCATTGACCGAAGTGACCACGTAGTAGTAGGTCACGCCGTTGGTCAGACCCGGATTGTAGTAGGCGCAATAGTCGCAGACATGCCCGCTTGCAATCAGCGCATAAGGGCCACCGGGCGTAGTGCTGCGGTAGATGTTATAGCTATCAGCCCCTGCCACAGGCGCCCAGGTCAAGAAGACTTCATTCGGCTTGGGACGGGCCGACAGGTTGAAGATCGTCTGCACCGCGCCAGCCTGCACGGTCACCGTCAGGGTGTCACTGCCGACACCACCGTCTTTGTCAGTGACGATCAATGTCACTGTATAGACGCCGGCTGTCGGATAGGTGTGACTTGGGGTCAGACTGCCGCTCACCTGTGCGCTGCCGTCACCGAAGTTCCACTCGATGGTGTGGGTATCGACCGATCCAGGATCAGTGAAGCTGCCGCTGAAGCTGGCGGTATCCCCTTCGTTGAACATCTGATCCGCTCCGGCATCCGCGGCCGGTGCAACGTTGTTCACCGTCACTGTGGCGCTGTCGGTGGCTGTGAGCAGGCCGTCACTGACTTCGAGTCCAACGGTAAAGCTGGTGTTGTCAGGCTGGACAGGCAGGGTCACGGTAACGCCGGTGGCGTCATCGTGCTGACCATCACCGTCCAGATCCCATGCGTAGCTGAGTGGGCTCGGACCATTGTCCGGATCGTTGGAGCCGCTGCCATTGAGGGTGACGCCCTGGCCTTCGTTGATTGTGTAGGGACCACCTGCATTCGCCGTGGGGCCAACGTTGGCTGTGGTGAGGTTCACCTGAAAGCTGTCGCTGCCGAAGAGGCCGTCATCATCGATTACCATGACCGTTACAGTGTAGTTGCCGTCTGCCGCGTAGACATGACTGCCTGCCACGCTGCCTGCGCCTGCGCCCTGTGTCACCGTGCCGGGTTCGACGGTGCCGTCACCCCAGTCGATGATCGCAGTATGGGTATCCTCTACACCCGCATCGGTAAAGGTGGCGGGTGCCAGGGCGATGGTGTCGCCCGGCGCGCCGCTCTGAATCGGACCGGCCTCGACTATTGGTGCAACATTGTTCACCGTCACAGTGAGTGTATCGGCACCTATTCCACCATCCTTGTCGGTGACCGTCAGGGTGACCGCAGCACTGGTGTTGTTTGAAATGATGATGGTAGATATGAAAGAGATCCAGCCTAGGTTTGTGATGGCGTTTGGGTTCGTCTCTTCGAAAACTCTGTCTACCTTGATGCCGGCCTTTTGTGATGAACTAAAGATCTGAGATACGGACCAAAGCCGTGGTTGAAGTGGTACGGCACCAAGCCATCTTAAGTAAAGGCGTTTCAACCGTAACTTTACTTCTACCGTCAGACAATTCCGCAAAGACTGCTCCAGACTAAGTCGCGAAATACTGACCCCTGCTTTTTTTGCATGGTAAAGTACATATTCTGTGACGGGAATCTTGATTCTACCTGTCAGCAAAAAAGCATGGAGATATTTATGAAAGATGCGGCATCAACCCTTGAATTGGCTACTTGGTCACGATTAGTTGGGCTATTGCAGGTGTGCAACCCTAGGCCCTGCCTATAAAGAAGTCAGTGAAACACCAAGCGACAAATCAACCGTATATATCTATCGCCCAAGTAACTTTGTTGGCGGAGGTGTTTCTTACTATTTATATGCAAATGATAAAATAGTAACCAAGCTTCATAACGGCAGTTATTATCCTTACATTGCTGAACCAGGGACTGTTGAATTCTGGGCACAAACATAGTCTAAGTCCGAGGTTAAATTGAATCTAGATGCTGGAAAAACATATTATCTAAAAGGAACTGTGGGCATGGGTATAATGGTAGGGAGACCACATCTTATGATAGTTCCCGAAAATACAGCAAAACTTGAAATAACTGAATGTAATCTCATACCAGACTCTAATTGGGAAGAAGAAAAGATAAACGAGGAGAATGAGCGAAGGGAAATGCTAGGTATATAGCAGCAAGCACATCCAGTATTTCTAACCTGTTTTGACCGATGAATGCCAGATAGAATCAAAAGGCAACCGCACGGTTTCAGGACAGGTCAACGCATTTTAGTGACTGGATTTGTAAGGGGCACAGATCTCAATAAAGGAAAGTCCGGATCAAGCGCTATTTGAGTAATTATTCCTTCTCGCGAGCTTCATCATCGCCCAGCAAGACGGCGTCCGCCTCTTCTTCGAGCAACTTTGCCCACTCATCTTCCAGTGACCCCGCGTCGGTGACACTCTCTTCAACCTCCAGATCAGTGACATCCGGGATTTCTATATCAACGGGGTCAAGTCCATCAACCAAGGCTTCGTCATCATCAGCTAGCGCCAATACATCCTCTGGCTCTGGCTCTGGCTCGGGTTCAAGCTCTGGCTCCAACTCGTCTATATCAATAATCACCTCATCCTCAGATATTTCCTCCTCTACCGCGTCTTCAATAACAACATCCCGCTCATCTTCAGTTTTGTCTTCTTCTTGTTCTTCCGCACTTTCGCTCTGAAACTTGCCGAGAATATCTCCTTTGTCTACATTGTTATCCGAACCACCAGCATACATGGATGAGTATTCATTGAGCATGCGCCCCATTGTGTCCATGGTCACCCTAAGCTCATCAGAGAGTCGTTCGTTCTCCGCCTTCAGGTGTTCTATCTCACCCTCCTCGGCTCCATCCGTTCCTGAAACTGCGCCACCCGTCGCTCCTGCACCCTCCGGCAGTTCCAAAGCCTGGTAGCCAACAACCAGATTCTCCATATCGATGTCGATCTGCTCGAATGCCACCACGTCCCGTTTGAGAAAACCGTTGATGATGTTCTGATAGAGTTTCATCTCCACTTGAGTCAGATCGTGCACCGCCTGATTCAGTGTCTCTCCTTCATACCTGAAGTCATTTGAGAGCCGTTTTTGCAGCCGCTCCTTGCGCATCTTTTTATCTGTCTGAATCTTAGCCACCAGGATCTGTGCGGCCTTTCTCTCCTTCCCCTTTTTGAATATTCCCAACGCAATGAGGAGGCCACTGAGCAAAAGCAGTCCCAGCATCAACTCACCCAATAACAGGACAGTCAGACGACTTAATTCGATCATGCTGCCTCCTTCTCTTCTGCAGCAGGCAGGTTTTCTGGCAGCGCCTCATCCAGCAGACTTACCAGCCCTTGCTGGTTGCGACGGCGCATCCACCAAAAACCTCCACCCATGGCCAGCAACAGGAGCAGGTTGCCTCCGCCAACCCAAACAGCAGTCATCAGCCAGCTCTCCTCCTCTTCCTCAACAGCCGGTTCAGATTTTTCTGCGATCTTTTCCTCTACCGCTGCAGCAGGCGATTCCGCCACTGGCATGGGTGCAGGCTCAACTACCTGTTCGGGCTTCGGCTCAACCACAGCGGGTGGCGGCATGATGCCTTCCACCTCAACCGGCGCATCGAGATACTCGATAGACTCTCCCGCAACAGTTTTGGCATCCACACTGACGACGATTTTTCGCACACCGGAAAAGGTTGTGATGTCCAGATTTCCCTGGCTGACACCGCCTGCATCTTGTTTCAAGTCGAGAGGTATCTGATCACCCTCCGCCGTTTCAAGCCAGACTTGGCTCTTCACACTGGCAGGGTCGACAAGATCCGCTGCGGGCGTCAGGGTCAGCGACAGCTGATTGGGAATCTCTCCAGGTTTTACTTCCAGCGTCACCGGCGGAACCACTTCATAACTCATGCGCTTTTCTCGCACGAAGGTTCTGCCTTTGGCGCTGATGATCAATTCACCGCTACCATTACTGAGGGACTCTCCGCCGAACTGCATGGAGAAAAAGCCGTCCCCTGCCTTGGGGTCGGTATCCTTGCCGTCATCGAGCAGGGGCCTTGGCTCCGATTCACCATTATCATCACGCTGTTGAGCCGTCGCCTCGACCACATTCAGGAAGGCCTTTTTCCTGATGCGTTTACCATGATCGGTAAAGCTCACCAGGAACGGTAGCGACTGTCCGTGGATCAGTCGATTGGGCAGATCCGTGGTATTCATCTTGAGATCGGTAACCACCATCACCCGGTTGTCCGGATCGACCTCGGCCCGAATACGCCACTCCCCGGATTTAGGATCACTGATGGTCAGCATGTCGTAACCTTCATCACGATGCCAACTGATTGAATCCGGCGCTGACTCCGCATCGATGGGTTTGCCGCCCGGAGGGATAAGCTGTGTGGGCTTTGCGCCTGGCTTGTGGAACACCAGCACTGTGGCCTCGGTGATGCTGTCGTCGATAGTGAATTTGTTGTCTTTCAGGTGCACTGCATCCGGTTTGCCCACCTTCTCGAAAATACGCAGAAAGACTCTCTGCAGCTGATTGGCATTATTGACCTGCTCGTACCAGCCTCCAGTGGCCTCCGCCAGTTTTCGCATCAGTTCATGATCGGCATTTTCAGAGAGCGCGATGGTATGGACGGCAACCCCCATTTTTTTCAGCCGTGGAAGTATCTTGTGCAAAATCTGTTTGCGGGACGCCTTGTTCTTCGCTTTGTTACGCGAGACATCGACCATGCCATCGGTAAGCAGAATCAGGCTGCGGCGATAGAGTGTGGGTGGCCCTTCCCAATCTTCGCTGGCCCGTTTCAGGGCCATCTCGATATTGGTTCGTTGACCCGGTGAGCCTATCTTTTTCGACTCACTCCTCGCTTTGCGCTTCCACGCAGCATCGACCTGTCCCAGTGGGATCTGCATGTTGACGTACTGGCCGAATGTCCATACTCCGGCACGGGTGTCGGTGGGCAGTAATCCCACCAGCAGCCGCAAGGCGGGACGACGCAGATTCCCGGGATCGTTTTTCTTCATACTCCCGGAGATATCGATCAGGATACGGACGTCAGCCTTCGCTCCAGTCGCCGGATTTGCCTGTGTGGGTGGTGCTCCCAGCCCCAACACCACCAATGTCAAAACTGGGAATATCCAGCCGCCGCGCATCTTCATGCCTGTTCTCTCTTACCGTGAAAGTCTGTCTACTCCCTGTAGTAGCGGCAAAATCCGTTAACACTTTAATTCTTCGGGGTGAACAGGCGCGACAGTAGTCAAACAGTATCAGATGTGACGGTTCGACTCCGACACCTACGAACGTAGTTGATTATAGGGAGAAGGTTTGCCCTCCGGCTGCATGTCAAAGCGTTTGTAGGACCAGAGGTACTGCTCAGGACTGATCCGCACACAAGCCTCGACACCTTGATTCAAGGCGGCCACGGCTCTCTCCGGATCCGGGGAGTCAATCCCTTCCGGAACCGGAATGATATGTATGTGGTAACCCTCACCTTTCGGCAGGCGTTCGGCAAAACCCAAAACCACTTTTGCGCCACTCTTTCTCGCCAATCGGGAAACCAACAAAATAGTCAACGCCGGCACACCAAAAAACGGGGCAAAAGCAGCGCCTTTGAGCGACTTTGGCTGCTGATCCGGCAGGATGCCGACAATATTCCCCGCCTGCAGGGTCTGATAGAGACGTTTGATCCCATTGGGAGTCGTCGGCACCAGTTCCGCCCCCGTACGCGAGCGGGCTTGCGTAATCAGTAACTCCAATGCCTGATTTCTGGGTGGCCGGTAGAGCGTCGTCACCTGCCCATAGGTCGCGAGGTAGAGTCCGGAAATCTCCCAGGAACCCAGATGTGGGGTGAGCACGATCAAACCCCGTCCCGGCTTACACTTTACATTTTCCATCCCGGAGACCTCTTTCACCAGCCCCAGCACCCGCTCTTTGGGCCAGAACCAGAGCGGTGACATCTCGGCAAATCCCTTTCCCGTCTCCTCCAGCGAGCGATTACGCAAGACCAGACGCTCAGTTTCACTAAGGTCGGGAAAACAGAGCTGTAGATTGATATCCGCATTTCGGCGTTCCCGGTTGGGCAACAGGATGAAGAGTCGGCCCAGCAGCCGACCAATTCCATGCACCCTGCGTAACGGCAGGAAGGCCAGTGAACGTAACAACGCGATGATGAATTTCGTACCCATGTCGGGAATTCTACACTGAATGATTTTATGCGGTGACTCTCTTTCCAGAGTTGGTTGTTGTTTTCGTCTGAAAACCCTCTACCATGAAGAAAAATCGCCACCCTTCGCAAAAGACGGAAACCGAAAATGACTGAGACTCTACCTCACGGAATGACACCCCAACAGGCATTGCAGATGATGCAGGATGATCCTCGCACTGTATTGGTGGATATACGTTCCAGCATGGAGTTCCTTTTTGTCGGCCATCCCAAGGGCTCGGTGCATATCCCCTGGATCGATGAGCCGGACTGGACCATCAATCCCCATTTCGTCACTGACATCCGTAAGTTGTTGCTGGGCGGCAGTATCTGCACCACCGATGACGGCTGCGCCCCAGTCATCCTGATCTGCCGCAGCGGCAAACGTTCGCTGGAAGCGGGCAAGGCCCTGCTGGGGGCAGACTTCACCCGCGTCTTCCATATTGACGAGGGGTTTGAAGGAGACCTGGATGACGACCACCACCGCAGTTCTATCGGCGGATGGCGCTTCCGTGGACTGCCTTGGGAGCAGTGTTAGAAAGGTTAAAGGAGGCCGTGCCAGTGGATAGGTCGGACTCTGTCGTTGGTTGTATGTAGGCTGGTTCAAGCGTAGCGGAACCGGCAACTTCAATCGTTCATCAATGCCCGATCCGCTACGCTTGATCGTGCCTACGCCTTGAGCAGCAGCAAGCCCGTCTTCACAATTGAACTGGATAGAAACCGGTTCGTCGAACCAACACCCTGTCAGCGTCGACTTCTGGATCTTCTTTCTTGCGGCGTGGCAGCGGCCTCGTTCGAAGACAACGACTCAGAACCGCCGCTGACTGATGTGACCACATAGAAATAGGTCGCGCCGTTCGTCAGGCCTGGATCATAGTAGGCGCAATAGTCGCAGACATACCCGCTTGTAATCAGCGTGTAGGCTCCACCGGATATGGTACTGCGATAGACGTTGTAGCTGTCCGCGCCTAGCACAGGCGCCCAGGTCAAGAAGACTTCGTTCGGCTTGGCACGGGCCGACAGATTGAAGATCGTCTGCACCGCTCCAGCCTGCACGGTCACCGTCAAGGTATCACTGCCGATACCACCATCTTTGTCCGTGACAGTCAGGGTCACTGTATAGACGCCGGCTGTCGGATAGGTGCGGCTTGGGGTCAGACTGCCGCTCACGGTTGCGCTGCCATCTCCGAAGTTCCACTCGACGGTATGGGTATCGACCGATCCAGGATCGCTGAAGCTACCGCTGAAGTTCGCGGCATCCCCTTCGTTAAACATCTGATCTGCTCCGGCATCCACGCTCGGTGCAATATTGTTCACCGTCACCGTCAGGGTGTCGGTACCAATTCCACCATCCTTGTCGGTGACCGTCAGGGTGACCGTGTAGACACTGTTGTCGGCGTAGGCGTGGCTTGGAGTCAGACTGCCGCTCACGGTTGCACTGCCATCTCCGAAGTTCCACTCAATGGTATGAGTATCGACCGATCCAGGATCGCTGAAGCTGCCGCTGAAGTTCGCGGCATCCCCTTCGTTAAACATCTGATCCGCTCCGGCATCCACGCTCGGTGCAATATTGTTCACCGTCACTGTAGCGGCGTCAGTGGCTGTGAGCAGGCCGTCGCTGACTTCGAGTCCAACAATGAAGCTGGTGTTGTCTGGCTGGATCGGTAGGGTCACGGTGACGCCGGTGGCGTCATCATGCTTGCCGTCGCCGTCCAGATCCCAAGCGTAGCTGAGTGGGTTCGGGCCACTGTCAGGATCGTTGGAGCCGCTGCCGTCCAGGGTGACCGTGCCACCTTCGTTGGTGGTGTAGGGGCCACCGGCATTAGCGGTTGGTCCGACGTTGGCGGTGGTGAGATTCACTTGGAAGCTGTCGCTGCCGAAGAGGCCGTCATCATCGATTACCATGACCGTTACGGTGTAGTTGCCATCAGCGGCATAGGCATGACTGCCTGCCACGCTGCCGCTGCCTGCGCCCTGGGTCACTGTGCCGGGTTCAGCGGTGCCATCACCCCAGTCGATGGTGGCTGTGTGGATATCCTCTACACCGGCATCAGTGAAGGTGGCGGCCACCAAGGCGATGGTGCCGCCCGGCGCGCCGCTCTGGTCCGGACCGGCCTCGACCACTGGCGCGGCGTTATTCACCGTGATGGTGAGGCTGTTGCTGCCTGCTGCACCGTCATCGTCAGTCACGCTGACCGTGACTGTATAGATACCGTCCTCTGCATAAGCGTGGCTGCCCAGTGCGACACTGCCGCTGCCAGCACCTTGGATCACTGTACCGGGTTCGACGGTGCCGTCACCCCAATCGATGGTGGCTGTATGGGTATCCCCGGCGCCGGCATCGCTGAAGCTGGCGTTAGGCAGGGTGACCGTATCGCCTTCGGTGATCGTTTGTCCTGCGGGTACGACGACTACCGGTGCCACATTGCCAACGATAACCGTCAGTGTATCTGTACCCACGCCACCGTCCTTGTCGGTGACCGTCAGAGTCACTGTGTGGACGCCGTTGTCTGCGTAGGTATAGCTCGGGGTCAGGCTGCCGCTCACTGGTGCGCTGCCGTCACCGAAGTTCCATTCTATGGTATGGGTATCGGCCGTGCCGGGATCGGTGAAGCTACCGGCTAAGTTGACTGTATCACCTTCGTTGGCGGTCTGATCGGCACCCGCATCCACGCTTGGCGTTACGTTGTTGACCGTTACCGTTGCGGTATCGGTGGCTGTGAGCAGGCCATCACTGACTTCAAGCCCAACGGTGAAGCTGGTGTTGTCGGGCTGGACAGGCAGAGTGACTGTGATACCGGTGGCGTCATCGTACTGGCCGTCGCCGTCCAGATCCCAGGCGTAGCTGAGTGGGCTCGGGCCGCTGTCCGGATCGATGGAGCCGCTGCCGTCGAGGGTGACACCCTGGCCTTCGTTGATCGTGTAGGGACCACCTGCATTAGCCGTGGGTCCGACATTGGCGGTGGCGAGATTCACCTGGAAGCTGTCGCTGCCGAAGAGGCCGTCATCATCGATTACCAGGACCGTTACGGTGTAGTTGCCGTCTGCCGCGTAGACATGATTGCCTGCCACGCTGCCTGCGCCTGCGCCCTGTGTCACCGTGCCGGGTTCGACGGTGCCGTCACCCCAGTCGAATCTTTACCGATGCTGGTGTAGAGATCAACTGGGGTGATGGCACCGTCGAACCGCACAGACAGGGGCACAGGCAGTGGCAGGCAGTCACATGCAGCAGACGGCAACCAATCACGGCAATACCCGGCATCATCGTACTGGTCGTCACCGTCCAGATCCCGCGTAGCTGAGTGCCGTCAGATCGTTATCGCCGTCGAGGGGTGACGCCCTGGCCTCGTTGATTGTGTAGGACCAATCGCCACGTCGTGGGCCAACATTGGCCGTGGGTGAGGTTCACCTGGTGCCGCCGCCAGTTATATCGTCACCATCGATCACCGCTAATCGCCGGTAGCTGCTGTCTGCCGCATAGGCATGACCGCCCGCCACGCCGCCGCCGCCGCCCGCGCCCTGTGTCATTTCCAGCCGGGCCTGCGCCATCAACCAGTTGATACTGCGGTGCGGGTATCCTCTGCCACCAGCACGGTAAAGGTGGTGCGCCAGGGAGATGGTGTCGTCTGGTGCGCCGCTCTGAATCGACCGGCCCTCGATTCATTGCAACATTGTCTTCACCGTCACAGCGGAAGCGTGTCGGCACCTATTCCACCATCCTTGTCGGTGACCGTCAGGGTGACCGTGTAGATACCGTTGTCTGCGTAGGTGTGGCTTGGGGTCAGGCTGCCGCTCACAGGTGCGCTGCCGTCACCGAAGTTCCACTCGATGGTGTGGGTATCGACCGATCCAGGATCAGTGAAGCTACCGGCGAAGTTGACTGTATCCCCTTCGTTGAACATCTGATCCGCTCCGGCATCCACGGCCGGTGCAACATTGTTCACCGTCACGGTCAGTGTGTCGGCACCCATTCCACCATCCTTGTCGGTGACTGTCAGGGTGACCGTGTAGACGCCGTTGTCTGCGTAGGTATGGCTCGGGGTCAGGCTGCCGCTCACCGGTGCGCTGCCGTCACCGAAGCTCCATTCGATGGTATGAATGTCAACCGTTCCAGGATCAGTGAAGCTGCCGCTGAAGCTGGCGGTGTTACCCTCGTTGATCGCCTGGTCAGGACCGGCGTTTGCTGCCGGTGCGACGTTGTTGACCGTCACTGTGGCCGTGTCGGTGGCTGTGAGCAGGCCGTCACTGACTTGGAGTCCTACGGTGAAGCTGGTGTTGTCAGGCTGGATCGGCAGGGTGACGGTGATACCGGTGGCATCATCGTACTGGCCGTCGCCGTCCAGATCCCAAGCGTAGCTGAGTGGACTCGGGCCGTTGTCCGGATCGTTGGAACCGCTGCCGTCAAGGGTGACGCCCTGGCCTTCGTTGATCGTATAGGGACCACCTGCATTGGCGATGGGTGCGGCGTTGCCGCTGGCAAGGATCACCTGAAAGCTGTCGCTGCCGAAGAGGCCGTCGTCATCGGTAACCATGACGGTGACCGTGTAGCTGCCGTCTGCCGCATAGGCGTGGCTGCCGGCCACACTGCCGCTGCCTGCGCCCTGGGTTAGCGTACCGGGTTCAACCGTGCCGTCACCCCAGTCGATGCTCGTTGTGTGGGTGTCCTCTACACCGGCATCGGTAAAGGTTGCCGGGGCCAGGGCGATGGTGTCGCCTAGGACGCCGCTCTGATCCGGACCTGCCTCAACGATTGGTGCGGCGTTGTTCACGGTTACCGTGAGGCTATCCGTACCGATGCCGCCTTCATCGTCGGTGACGGTGAGGGTCACTGTGTAGGTGCCATCTTCCGCATAGGTATGGATCGGGTTCAGTGTGCCGCTCTCGGTGGTACCGTCACCGAAGTTCCACTCGGTGGTATGGGTGTCCAGTGTGCCTGGATCGGTGAAGCTGCCTGAGAAGCTGGCGCTATCACCCTCGGTGATCGTCTGGTCGGCACCCGCATCCACGCTGGGGGCGATATTCTCCACCGTGACGGTCATGCTGGCTGTACCCACGCCGCCATCGTCGTCTGTCACGGTGAGGGTCACCGTGTAGACGCCGTCTTCGGCATAGAGATGGCTTGGGGTCACGCTGCCGCTGGCGCTGCTGCCGTCACCGAAATCCCACTCGATGGTGTGGGTATCGGCAATGCCGGGATCGGTGAAGCTGCCGGTGAAGTTGACGCTGGCGCCTTCGTTGACCGTCTGGTCCGTTCCGGCATCGGCGGTTGGCGCCACGTTATTCACTGTGACACTGGTGGCTGAAGTGCTGTTGAACAGGCCGTCACTCACCTGGAGTTCGACCGGGTAGATACCGTCATCCAGGCCGGTGTAGGTAGGCGCCGGGCCGCTGGCATCATCAAAGACACCGTCGTTGTTGTAGTCCCAACCGTAGGTCAGGGAATCACCGTTGGGATCGTAACTGCCTGTGCCATCCAGGTTGACGGTGTCACCCTCATTCATCGTGTAGGGACCGTTGGCATCTGCGACCGGTGCCAGATTCGCCACCACGGTCACGGTGGTGAAGTCCTGATCGCTCAGGCGTTCGTTCTCATCCAGTTCACCGTCGCCGTCGAGGTCGTTGAGCACACCGTTGTCCCAGACACGCAGGCCGATGTTGTAGGTGCCCGGGGTGGTCCAGACATAGCTCAGTGTGGCGCCGCTCGCCTCGGCAAAGTCATAAGGGAAGACCACGTCGAGCTCCCACTCGTGGCGGGCGATGAAGTCGGTGGGATCTATGTCGAAGGAGCCAGATCCATCCAGTGCGCAGGGCAGACCGGCGGTGCAGGTGTAGGGACCATTGGCATCGGCCACCGGTGGATGCGGCGGGATGGCGATGGTAATGGCAACGGTATCGGTCGCCTTCAGCGGCGGGATGTTGTTATCGGTCACCCGCAGGGTGGCGGTGATGGCTTGCGGCAGGCTCGCCTCGGGATAGTCTGTCGAGGTATAGGTGTGGGTCGTCGTGGGATCGCTGCCAACACTGTCGAAGACACCGTCGCCGTCGAAATCCCACTCGTAACGCACCAAACTGCGGAAGGGATCGAGATGGTAGGAATTCGAGCCGTCAAAGGTCAGTGGCAGATCCACTGCCCACACCCAATCACGCCCGGCATCCGCCACCGGCGGCTGCACAAACAGGGTGCGACTGAGCATGATCACGGCCCAGGCGCTGCGCATATCCCAACTGGCGCGAAAGCCGCCCTGGAAACGCCCGCTATCGAGCTGATCATCGATCAGAATACGGGCGATACCATCGTCAGGGTCGTCGAACCAATTGTAACCGTTAGCCGCCAGGTTGATCACGGGTTCCGGGTTGCCCAGGCGCATCGCCTTGGTGAAAGCGTACATGGCGTAGTAGTCGCGACAGGTCTCGGTACCGGCATACGGGACATTACACCCCCACTCGTAGATGATGCTGTCAACATCCGTTTTCGACCACTGACTGCCGATCCAATCCTCGGCTGTGAGCCAGCGATTATTGCTCACTTCAAAATCGTCGAAGGCGAGTTGTACCATACCGGATGGCGTCGTGGCCCGGCCATTGCCTGCTCCACCATAACCGAATCCTGTGCCGTTATAGCTGTAGTTCAACCAGACGTCATTGCGCTCCTTGACCCACAGCGGGATAGGAATACCGAAGGTATCCTGGGCTGCCTGCAGCCCGATGGCGCCCCACTGGGCTGCTGAGTTGTCGATGCCACCGTTCCAACTGTAACGCCAACCTCCACCACTGGAAACGCCATCGGTCTGCCCCCAGTTATATTGGTCTGCCATATCGGTCAATACATCGAAGTAGGTGCGACGCTTGATGTCATCCGCACCCGTTACCGTGCGGGAAAGCAGGTTGCGGCTGGAGGCGATGGCATCCATCACTGAGCCGCCCTCGTAGATCGGCCTGGCACTGTTGACACTGAGACCAATGCCGTTGCCGTTGGTGTCCGGCTCACCATAGGTCTGGGTGGCGATATCGTACTTGGTCAGCAGCGTAAACAGGTATTTCAGGCCACGATCCACCGTCTCCACATAGGGATTGTTGCTCTGGTCACCGGTTTCGAAGTGGCCGTTGATCTCGAATGACTGGATCGCGGGTGCCAGCGCGGATGCGTAGTAACCACCAGAGGTATAGGTCTTCCACCAACCGGAGGGGTAACCATCGGTGGTGGTGCGGGTCTGACGCTGGTGCAGGAACCAGAGCCCCTCGTCGATGGCGATGTTGGTCTCGGTGGTCAGGTTGATGGGCTTTACCACCACGTTATAGGTATCCTGCCCCATCTGTCCCCGGCTGTCCCAGACCTTGAGGGTAGCCACGAAGGGCGTACCCTCCGGTGCATCGGGATAGATATGGGTCACCGACAGGTCGTAGCTGTTGGTGACATCCATCACCGCCGAAGAGGTGCCGTCTCCGAAATCCCACTGGAAGCTCACCGGATCGGCATCGCGCACGATACCCTTCAGATGGATCTGCTTGCCGTTGTAGGTCTCATGCGGGGTGATCGGATCGTGCGCCACCCAGGGCACGGTGATTACATCGGGAGGACGATTCGCAGGCGCGGTAACCGTGGTGGTATCGGTGGCAGTCTGGCCCGCTCCGTCCTCTACTGTCAGGGTCACCACGTGGGCGGTTTGCAGACCGATGGCCGAGAAGTTGTCGAGTTCGAAGGTACCGCCACCGCCCATGATGGCACCCAGTTTCATTGAGCCGGTGGAGTCATAGGTGGAGTCGTAGAGCTGAGTCCAGTCCGATGCGCCGAGTTCGCGGTAGTAGTAGGTGGCGCCAGCTTCAGCTTTCAGGTCAATACGGACTTCATACCAGCTGCCCCGCGTGTAGCTGCCCAACACGCCACGATAGAAGCCGTTCTCATAGATTTGCAGCCCGCCGTCGCGGAAGTAGATCGCGTGAGGCATCTGGGTGTAATTATAGTCGGTATTGGTGTTCTTCAGCCCCCACATCATGTACTGGCCGCCACTGAGATTCACCGGACGCACCTGGCCGCGGAAACTGGCCGAACCACGCTGGAAGTTCTCCTGGCTGAACAAGTGCTGGGCTCCCCAGTGCCCGCTTCCGACCATGGTCACCCGATCATCCTGAGTGGCACCAACCGCGATCCACCTGTCGCTGTCGATCACGGTGCCGTCGAAGGTCTCTTCGAAGAAGGTGCCGGTAAGGGCAAAGGCATGGAACGGCCTGGCGCCGACGGCGTCGATGTCATTGGTGAAGTTCCCATCGCCGTCGCGGTCGACAGTGGCATCGAAGTCCCAGCGGTACTCGACGATGCCAAAGTCGTCATTGGAGTTGCGGCCATCCAAGTATGCCGGCGGTCCACCCGCTCCGGCCTCATAGGGTCCACCCGCATCCGCCGTGGGCGGATCACCCACCACGACTTCGACGGTGGTGGCAGTGGTATCGCTGTTGCCGACGTTGTCAGTGACGCTTAGGGTGACGTCATAAGTGCCGGTCTGTTGATAGAAGTGCTGCGGTCGCGCTCCCTTGCCGGTGAAAGGCAGGTTGGCAGTACGACTGCCGGTATCATCGGGCCCGCCGGTGGTGTCGCCGAATGTCCAGTCGTAGAACTGGATAGCAGTACCATCGGTGGAGCCACTGCCGTCAAAGGTGATCAGACTGCCGACTTCGGTCTGGTAGGGACCACCCGCATCTGCAACGGGAGGACCGTCATCCAACACGGTGACGGTGGTGGTGTCGAAGGCCGTCTGTAGTGCATGGTCGCGCACACGCAGGGTCACGTTCTGCACTACCGGCTGGAGATAACTGCGCGAAGCCACCGGCCCCTCAAGGGAGAGTTGCAGCATCACATCATCCATCTCGAAGTTGGTACCGTAGACATCAACCCCGACCCGCAACTTTTGCTCAGCGGAATGGACCGAATCGTAGATCAGTGTCCAGTCGGTGGTGCCGGCCTGTCTGAATTCATACCTCGCCCCGATGTGTTTCAGCGTGATGCGGACATCGTATTCCAGGCCCTTGCTGTAGGTAATCTTGTTACCCATGTTCCCACCGTCTTCATAGATGTAGATCCAGCTATTGTCATTGAACATCATCGCGTAGGGCATTTGATTGTAGTGGAAGATATCGCTGGCGTTCTTGAAACCCCACATCGCGTTCGACACCACCGCCATCGACAGTCTTCAATTCGACCTGGAAACACCATCCCGGTTCACGCTGGAATATTTGCTCACTGAAGGAGCAAGGTTTCACCCAGGTACTGCTCCGGTGGCTCAATGATGGTGACCTTTTCATCCTGGGAAACACCTTCTGCGCTGGTTTCGCCATTTGCCGTATCCAGGGTGGTGCCGGAAAAAGTCATCGCCAAATCCGGATCAAAAGTCCACAGGGTATCCGTAGATGCCGAAGTCATCAGTGAGCTGGTAGCATCCATATATGACAGACCAGGCAACCGTGGCTGCCAGTTGATCGTCGAATCAGGGGACCACCGGCGTCGGCAATCGGGCCCGCCGTTGTTGCACTTCAACATCATGCGTAATGGTCACCTGTCGACCCGACCTATCAGTCAGCATGCGTGAAAATCCTATAGGTGAGCATGCACCGAAACCAAAGTACACCA
>NZ_JAAVSH020000001.1:269734-278865 GCF_011947365.2 endosymbiont of Lamellibrachia barhami | reverse complement strand
TTCAGTTACGCACATTGCTCCACACCTACGCAGACAACGGTATCTACACGGTCACCCTGACGGTCACTGACAAGGATGGTGGAATAGGTGCCGATACACCGTGACGGTGAACAATGTTGCACCAATAGTCGAGGCCGGTCCGATTCGAGTGGCGCGCCGGGCGACACCATCGCCCTGGCACCCGCCACCTTTACCGATGCTGGTGTAGAGGATACCCACACCGCAACTATCAACTGGGGTGATGGCACCGTCGAACCCGGCACAGTGACACAGGGCACAGGCAGCGGCAGCGGCAGCGTGGCAGGCAGTCATGCCTATGCAGCAGACGGCAACTACACCGTAACGGTCATGGTAATCGATGATGACGGCCTCTTCGGCAGCGACAGCTTCCAGGTGAACCTCACCACAGCCAATGTTGGCCCCACGGCGAATGCAGGTGGTCCCTACACAATCAACGAAGGCCAGGGCGTCACCCTCGACGGCAGCGGCTCCAACGATCCTGACAGCGGCCCGAGCCCACTCAGCTACGCTTGGGATCTGGACAGTGACGGCCAGTACGATGATGCCACGGGTATTACCGTGACCCTGCCGATCCAGCCAGACAACACCAGCTTCACCGTTGGACTCCAAGTCAGTGACGGCCTGTTAACAGCCACCGCCACCGCCACGGTGACGGTGAACAATGTTGCACCGGCCGCGGATGCCGGAGCGGATCAGATGTTCAACGAAGGGGATACCGCCAGCTTCAGCGGCAGCTTCAGCGATCCTGGATCGGTCGATACTCATACCATCGAGTGGAACTTCGGTGACGGCAGCGCACCTGTGAGCGGCACTCTGACCCCAAGCCACACCTATCCGACAGCTGGCGTCTATACAGTGACATTGATCGTCACTGACAAAGACGGTGGTGTCGGCAGTGACACCCTGACGGTGACCGTGCAGGCTGGCGCGGTGCAGACGATCTTCAACCTGTCGGCCCGTCCCAAGCCGAATGAAGTCTTCTTGACCTGGGCGCCTGTGGCAGGGGCTGATAGCTATAACATCTACCGCAGCATCACGCCCGGTGGCCCTTATGCACTGATTGCAGGCGGGCATGTCTGCGACTATTGCGCCTACTACAATCCGGGTCTGACCAACGGCGTGACCTACTACTACGTGGTCACTTCGGTCAGTGGCGGTTCCGAGTCCCTCTCCTCGAATGAGGCCGGTGCCACGCCGCAAGCCAGGAGTTCTAGAAGTAGGCGCTAACCAGATGCCGGGATCAGTGTAGGAACGGGTAAAATGATGATATACGGGTCAGGGAAAGAGTATACGAACGAGGCTGCGGTCTAAGGACAAGAATTAAAGAAAGGATTCAGGGTGTCGGGGCCGCGCAACAGTTTGCGTTGACCGCCGATAGAACCAGTAACTTGCCGAGGTAATCGGTCAATCCGTATTACCCGGCAGGCTTCCTAGGATGGGAGAATAGTCATGGGCTATTATCCATCGTTGATGGCTGAAGGGAGGGGAGCAAGCGTTTCCTGGAAACGCTTAAGGAGCTTGTGCGCTTTTTTTGTCTACTTGTGCCGCATATCAGGACCGGATAGTAGGAATAAGGATTTGTTCAATGCTCCCGCGGGAGTGCGGACAATATTCAGGGTTCTCCTCTTTATAGCGCTTTTCATGCAAGGCAGCCCGTATGGGATGCCTGGACACCCTGTTTGTGATTCAGTCAGTCGCTGGGGTATGTGGGAGCAACTGACATCAGTCCTTGGGCCAGGTGCTGCTGTGGCGGGCCAACCAGTTGCGGATGCAGGCAGCGACCGCATACTGGAAAAGGATCAACCCATCGCTGCTCAGGTGATGTTGCAGGGTTCAGGTACAGACCCCGACGGTATTCCACTCTCCTATCATTGGTATGGCCCATTTGCGACCAGTGCCGATCAGATTCCTGCTGTCTTCATCCCGGAAGGTAGGTATACCGCCACGCTGATTGTGGACAACAGCAACGTGCGTTCTGTCCCGGATACTGCAGAAATCAGTGTCACTCCCTGTTTCGCCCTCTCCGCCCGGCCAAAACCTGGTCAGGTCAGCCTGATCTGGACCCACCTGGAGGGTACCGAACGTTACGATATCTACAGAGCACATCAGAGCAGTCCCGGGAGTTTTATAAAAATAGCGGAAACCACATCGACTTATTCCACCTACCTTAATCTGGGACTGATCAATGGGGAAAGCTACCTCTATGTGGTAGGCGCCCTATCGCAAGGTAACTGGTGTTATTCGGAGGTGGTCGCCACCAATCCGAGTGAACGGCGAGGTCGGCGGCGGGGTGGGGGCGCTGTTCCTCCGAACCATGCACCGCTTATCTATTCGGCTGCCATCACTCAGGGTACGGTTGGCGTAGAGTTCAATTATGATGTCAACGCGATAGATCCCAATCGGGATAACCTGACGTATAGTCTTGTGTCTGCTCCTTCCGGTATGGCCATCGACAATGCCACCGGGCGCATCGGTTGGACACCCCAGAATCCTGGATCTTTTCCGGTTGAAGTACAGGTAGACGACGGAAAGGGTTCAAGTGTAAGCCAGGCGTTTACGGTTACTGTTGAAAACTTACCGCTGCTCAACAGTTCACCGTTGTTCACCTCCATGCCTGATTTGGAGGCTGTGGTCAGTGTGGCATATATCTATGCTGCTGCTGCCAGCGACCCGGATAATGACCCGCTAACCTTTGCCTTGGTTCAGGCACCCATTGGCATGGGTATAGACCCTGTCGCTGGTCAGGTGAGCTGGACACCTGATATTTCGCAGGTTGGTAATCAGGCGGTGACCATCCAGGCCGATGACGGACGTGGCGGCATTGCCGAACAGTCCTTCGTCATCATCGTGACGGCTCCATCCAATCAGAATCCGATATTCACCTCAACGCCTGCATTGGATGCATTGGCGGGTGTGACCTACACCTATGATGCTGATGCCAGTGATCCCGATGGCGATCCGTTGATCTATTCACTGGTTCAACCATTGTCGGGTATGAGTTTGGATCCAGTCACTGGTCTGATGATCTGGACACCCGACGGTTCGCAGGTTGGTAATCAGTTAGTAAAGATCCGGGTTGAAGACGGGCGTGGCGGAATCGCTGAACAGTTGTTCACTGTGGTTGTAGTCCAACCATCCAACCGGAATCCGATATTCACCTCAACGCCTATCTTGGCTGCCGCGGTTGGCCTGGCATATACCTATGACGCTGATGCCCGCGATCTTGATGCTGATCCCCTGACCTTTTCAGTGGTTCATTCACCCGCTGGAATGAGTATCGATCCGGCTACAGGTCAGGTGAGCTGGATACCCGACGGATCGCAGATCGGTAATCAGATTGTGAGAATAAGGGTAGAGGACGGGCAGGGAGGTTTTGCCGAACAGTCCTTCACTATTGTGGTAACACCTCTACCCAATCAAAACCCGGTATTCACATCGGCACCGTTATTGAATGCGGTTACCGATGAATCATATATCTATGACGCTGACGCCAGTGATCCCGACGCTGAAGCTGGTGTTGTCTGGCTGGATCGGCAGGGTCACGGTAACGCCGGTGGCATCGTCGTACTGGCCGTCGCCGTCCAGATCCCAGGCGTAGCTGAGGTTCGGGCCACTGTCCGGATCGATGGAGCCACGCCAGTCGAGGGTGACACCCTGGCCTTCGTTGATCGTAGGGACCACCCGCATTAGCCGTGGGTCCGACATTGGCGGTGGCGAGATTCACCTGGCTGGGGTCGCCGCCGAAGAGGCCGTCATCATCGATACCAGGACCGTTACGGTGTAGCTGCCGTCCGCCGCGTGACATGATTGCCTGCCACGCCGCCTGCGCCTGCGCCCCGTGTCACCGTGCTGGCCCGACGGTGCCGTCACCCCAGTCGATGGTGGCTGGTATCTGCACGACCACATCGGTGCGCGTTGCCAGTCAGGGCGATGGTGTCGCCAAGGACGCCGCTCTGGTCCGGACCGGCCTCGACCACGGGTGCAGCATTGCTCACTGTGACACTGGTGGCTGAAGTGCTGTTGAGCAGGCCGTCACTCACCTGGAGTTCGACCGGGTAGATACCGTCATCCAGGCCGGTGTAGGTAGGCGCCGGGCCGCTGGCATCATCAAAGACACCGTCGTTGTTGTAGTCCCAACCGTAGGTCAGGGAATCACCGTTGGGATCGTAACTGCCTGTACCATCCAGGTTGACGGTGTCATCCTCATTCATCGTGTAGGGACCGTTGGCATCTGCGACCGGTGCCAGGTTCGCCACCACGGTCACGGTGGTGAAGTCCTGATCGCTCAGACGTTCGTCCTCATCCAGTTCGCCGTCGCCATCGAGGTCATTGAGAACGGCGTTGTCCCAAACCCGCAGACCGACATTGAAAGTACCCAGGTTGCTGAATACCGGCGACGGGTTGCTGCCGGTCGCTTCGCCGAAGTCGAACGGGAAGATGCCGTCCAGTTCCCACTCGAAGCGGGCGATGAAGTCGGTGGGATCTATGTCGAAGGAGCCGGATCCATCCAGTGTGCAGGGCAGACCCTGGGTACAGGTGTAGGGGCCACCCGGTACGGATATGGGCGGATGAGGCGGCACGGCTATGATTACCTGGGCGGTATCCGTGTCTGTTATTGCAGGGACGTTGTTGTCCGTTACCCTGAGGGCCACTGTATAGGTTTTGGGCAGGGTTACAGGGTCATCGGTATAGGTATGGGTGACAGTTGGGCTGCTGCCGGTACTGTCGAATACGCCGTCTCCGTCAAAGTCCCATTCGTACTTGACGATCTGCCTGAAGGGGTCGGGATGGAATGATCCGGAGCCGTCCAGGGTGAGGGGCAGGTTGACCGCCCAGACCATGTCACGGCCTGCGTCCGCTACCGGGGGCTGGACAAAGAGAGTCTGGCTGAGGATGATCACACCCCAGGAGGTACGCAGTTCCTCATTCACCCAGCTGCCTAAACCACCGTGGCCCTGGAACATCCCGCTTGGCAGCTGGTCATCTATGATAATGCGCGCCAGTCCCCAGGCCGGGTCATTATACCAATCAAGACCCGTTGCTTTGAGTTTTACAACAGGCTCGGGATTTGCCAGGCGCATCGCCTTGGTAAAGGCAAAGAAGGCATAATAATTTTTATTGGTCGTTACTAAATCAATCCAATTATTCCAGTCATTGGCCAGATCGGCTTCAGCGGTTTCCCAGCGGCCATCGTTTGTGGTCTTGTCGTCAAAGGCCAACTGGACCAGCCCTGAAGGTGTTGTTGACGAACCATTTCCCGCATAGGAATAGCCGAAACCTGTGCCGTTGTAACTGTAATTTAGCCAGACGTCGTTTCTATCCTTCACCCATTGGGGGACGGGGATGCCAAAGATATCCTCAGCAGCTTGCAAGCCAATTGCCCCCCACTGGGCCGCCGAGTTATCAGGCGCCTGATTCCATGAATACCTCCAGCCGCCGCCAAACGTATCATGGTCATATTGACCCCAGCTATACTGGTCTGCCATATCTGTCAGGATGTCAAAATAGCTCCTCCTGAGTATGTCGGCTCCCCCTGTTATCGTGCGTGTAAGGGGGCTGCCGCTGGAGGCGATGGCATCCATGACCATGCCGCCTATATAACCAACATTATTGGCCCCGGTATCTATTCCTATACCGTTGCCGTTTGTATCAGGCTCACCGTATGCCTGGACGCCGATGGCCTGGGAAGCCATCTGTGTAAAGAGATACTTAAAACCGCGGTCTACGGTCTCCACATAGGGATTCTCCCTGTTGTCCCCTCCCTCAAAATGGCCGTTTACCTCAAATGCCTGTATGGAAGACGCAGTGGCAGCAACTGAGTTACCACTTGTCCAGTTGCCCAGGCGATAGCCGCTATCGGTCGTTCGTGTCTGCAGCTGGTGGAGATACCAGAGGCCCTCGTCAATGGCTATATTCGTCTCAACACTCTGGTCCCTGGTTTTGACCACCACATTGTAGGTGTCGGAGCCGGACTGCCCCAGGCTGTCCCATACGGTGAGGGTGGCCACAAAGGGGGTCCCCTGTAGCGCATTCGGATAGAGATGGGTCACAGAGAGGTCATAGGAGTCTATGACATCTGTCACTGCCGACTGTGTTCCGTCACCGAAGTCCCACTGGAAAGTTGCCGGATCTGCGTCCCTCACAATTCCTTTCAAACGGACCGCTTTGCCGTTGTAGGTCTCATGAGGCACGGTCGGGTCGTGGGCCACCCAGGGCACGGTGATGACGTCGGGCGGCAGGTTGGGCGCTACCGATACGGTGATTGAATCAACGCTGGTCTGGCCTGCGCCGTCCTCCACGGTAAGAGTGGCAACATAAGAATCAGGGACGCCACCGGAGAAGTTATCGAACTCGAAGGTGCCATTGAGGAGCGTTGCGCCAATCTTAAGGGGTGTCGTTGTTATGTTGGCTGTGGACTCATAGAGCTTTGTCCAGGCGCTCTGACTCGCTTCCTTTATAAAGTAACTTGCACCTTTGGCGCCGTTAAGGACGATCCTGACATCGTAAAGGAGACCGCGAGCATAGGTGCCGAAGGTTCCGTGATTGACTCCGTTCTCATAGACACGGATGTCTCCGTTACCAAAGTATATCCCATGGGTAATATTGTAGCCGTAAAGGGCGCTGTCGTTCTTCAGGCCCCACACCATATCCTGGAGACCGCTCAGATTGACCGGCAGCACCTGGCCCTGGAAGGTCGCGTGCCCCCGGTCATAGTTGGCGGTACTGAAGATATATTGCACACCCCATCCACTGGAAACACCCCCGCCGGTGATGGATATTTTGTCATCCTGGGTGGTGACGCGGCCGGTGAGCCAGGCTGTGCTGTCGATGACCGTGCCGTCAAATGGCTCGTTGAAATATGTCCCGGTAGCAGCAGTATAGATATGGAATGTATTTGGCCCGACAGCATCGATATCATTCGTGGGATCACCGTCACCATCACTGTCAAAATTGTCATAAAAATCCCAGCGGTATTCTACGATGCCGTAATCATCGGTAGAACCAGCGCCGTCAAAATAGGCCGGCGGACCATTGACCCCTGCCTGGGAGGGATCGCCGGCGTTGGCCACCGGGGGATTCCCGACGATCACGTCCACTGTGGTCGAGTCGGCATCGGACTTGAAGGTGTTGTCCGTTACGGTAAGGTCAACATTGTATGTGCCTACCTGCCTGTAGATGTGCCGCGGCGTGGCCCCTTTACCTTTGTAAGGCAGGTCTGCGCCTGCAGGGCCGCCGGTAGAATCGCCGAAGGTCCAGTCATAGGTCTCTATTCCGTTGTCATCTGTCGAGCTTGTCCCGTCAAAGTTGACTAAGCCACCCACCTCAGCCGTATAAGGCCCGCCGGCATTCGCCACCGGCGGTGCGCCGTCAACAATGTCAATCGTTGTTGTATTACTGTCTGCCTGAAGGGCATTGTCTTTAACGGTCAAGGTTACCGCATAAGTGCCTGGTGTTTTGAATCTAAAGTCCGGGTTAACAGCAGTAGCGCCTTTTTCCATGATCAATTCATCCAGGCGGAAAGTACCTGAAAAAACGGTCACCCCTGCCTTCAGCAGGGAGGCGCTGGAGTAGTCGGAATCATAGAGAAGCGTCCATGTACTCGATGTAGCAGGCTTAAAGTAGTATCCGGCCCCTTGATCCTTTAAGACAATCTTGATGTCATAAAGGGTATTTCTTGTATAACTACCCTTCGTCCCTCTATTGCTGCCATCCTCCAGGATCCTGATGCTACCATTGTTAAAATAGATGGCATGAGTCATCTGGTCCCAATGGTAATCGGTAGATGTATTCTTAAACCCCCAGCTGGCGGTTTGATTGCCAGACATATTTTCAGGGAGGATGCGGGCCTGGAAGGTCGTCCCATCTCTCCTTAAAGAATCGGCCTGGCTGAAAAGGTAACGGCCGCTGCCGACGCCTACTATAGTGACGCCGTTATTCTGGGTCACATCTGTAACGCTGAATATCCATTGTGAGTTGTCCAGGACGGTACCGGCAAAGTCAAAAGTCGTAGGCTCTAAGAACCATTCGTACTTATAGATAGCAATGTCATCCGTGGAGCCCGTACCGTCCAGGTTGACGGTCCAGATACCGTGACTGGCGTCGCTCTCATCGAATTCATAGGGGCCGCCGGCATCCGCTACCGGTACACCGCCGGCTGTTATGCTGACGATTGTGGTCACCTCAGTCATCTGCAGGGCATTGTCATAGACCCTCACTGTCACGGTGTAGTCACCGACGCTTGTATAGGTAACGTCCACAGCCTCACCGGTTGCATCGACCTGGATGCCGTCCGAGGCGTCGAAATCCCACTCGTAGAGGAAGATGCCGGAATCGTCTGTGGAGGCCGACGCATCGAGCGTCACGCTCCAATTGCCGCCCACCGCATTATCTTCGGTCTGAGCGTAAGGACCGCCATGCGAGGCGTCCGGCGCAGCTCCCATCACCACCGACACCGTTGTCGTGACCTCGGTCATCTGCAGTGCGTGATCATAGACACGCAGCGTCACTGTATAGTCGCCAGGAACCGTGTATGTCACTTCAGGCGCCACCCCGGTCGCATCCACCTGAAAACCGTCGGCAGCGTCCAGATCCCACTCATACTTCTCGATACCCACATCATCCGACGAGGCGGAGGCATCCAGGTTCAGCGTCCAGGTGCCACCAACCGCATCGTTTTCACCGATGGTATAGGGCCCGCCGTGCTGTGCATCAGGCGGTGTGGAACTGGTTATGGTTACCGTCGTGGTGACCGTATCCTGCTGCCTGGCGTGGTCGGATACAGTGAGGGTAACGTTATAGATACCCACGGCATCGTAAGCGTGGACAGGCGCGATATCCGTTGATTCGACCTGAATGCCGTCGCTGTCGTCGAAATCCCATGCGTATGTTTCAATGCCCTGATCATCGGTCGACCCGCTACCATCAAGCGTAACCGTATAGATGCCGTTGGCCGCAACCTCTTCTCCAAAGGTGTAGGGTCCACCTGAATTCGCGACAGGCGGTGATCCCTCGATGTATACCTGGGCAAAACCATAAGCCATCTTCCCCTCATCGTCGGTGACCTTCAGTCTTGCCAGGTAGTGCTCTTCCGTTACGCCGTAGGTATAGGT
>NZ_JAAVSH020000001.1:265762-269234 GCF_011947365.2 endosymbiont of Lamellibrachia barhami | reverse complement strand
CTACCTGCCTGTAGATGTGCCGCGGCGTGGCCCCTTTACCTTTGTAAGGCAGGTCTGCGCCTGCAGGGCCGCCGGTAGAATCGCCGAAGGTCCAGTCATAGGTCTCTATTCCGTTGTCATCTGTCGAGCTTGTCCCGTCAAAGTTGACTAAGCCACCCACCTCAGCCGTATAAGGCCCGCCGGCATTCGCCACCGGCGGTGCGCCGTCAACAATCTCAATCGTTGTTGTATTACTGTCTGCCTGAAGGGCATTATCTTTAACGGTCAAGGTTACCGCATATGTGCCTGGTGTTTTGAATCTAAAGTCCGGGTTAACAGTGATAGCGCCTTTTTCCATGATCAGTTCATCCAGGCGGAAAGTACCTGAGAAAACGGTCACCCCTGCCTTCAGCAGGGAGGCGCTGGAGTAGTCGGAGTCATAGAGAAGCGTCCATGTACTCGATGTAGCAGGCTTAAAGTAGTATTCTGCCCCTTGATTCTTTAAGACAATCTTGATGTTATAAAGGGTATTTCTTGTATAACTAGCCTTCGTCCCTCGATTGCTGCCATCCTCTAAGATCTTGATGTTATTATCGTTAAAGTAGAAGGCATGAGTCATCTGGTTCCAATGGTAGTTGGCAGATGTATTCTTAAACCCCCAGGCGGCGCCTTGATGTCCAGACGGGCTTTCAGGGAGGATGCGGGCCTGGAAGGTCGTCCCATCTCTCCTTATAGAATCAGCCTGGCTGAAAAGGTAACGACCGCTGCCTGCACCTACTATAGTGACACCGTCATTCTTGGTCACATCTGTAACGCTGAATATCCATTGTGTGTTGTCCAGGACGGTACCGGCAAAGTCAAAAGTCGTAGGCTCTAAGAACCATTCATACTTATAGATAGCAATGTCATCCGTGGAACCCGTACCGTCCAGCGTGACGGTCCAGATGCCGTGACTGGTGTCGCTCTCATCGAATTCATAGGGGCCGCCGGCATCCGCTACCGGTACACCGCCGACGGTTATGCTGACGATTGTAGTCACCTCGGTCATCTGCAGGGCATTATCATAGACCCTCACTGTCACGGTGTAGTCACCGACGCTTGTATAGGTAACGTCCACAGCCTCACCGGTTGCATCGACCTGGATGCCGTCCGAGGCGTCGAAATCCCACTCGTAGAGGAAGATGCCGGAATCGTCTGTGGAGGCAGATGCATCGAGCGTGACGCTCCAATTGCCGCCCACAGCATTATCTTCGGTCTGAGCGTAAGGACCGCCATGCGAGGCGTCCGGCGCATCTCCCATCACCACCGACACCGTTGTCGTGACCTCGGTCATCTGCAGTGCGTGATCATAGACACGCAGCGTCACTGTATAGTCGCCGGGAACCGTGTATGTCACTTCAGGCGCCACCCCGGTCGCATCCACCTGAAAACCGTCGGCAGCGTCCAGATCCCACTCATACTTCTCGATACCCACATCATCCGACGAAGCAGAGGCATCCAGGTTCAGCGTCCAGGTGCCACCAAGCGCAGCGTTTTCGCCGATGGTATAGGGCCCACCGTGCTGTGCATCAGGCGGTATGGAACGGGTTATGGTTACCGTTGTGGTGACCGTATCCTGCTGCCTGGCATGGTCGGTTACAGTGAGGGTGACGTTATAGATACCCACGGCATCGTAGGCGTGGACAGGCGCGATATCCGTTGATTCGACCTGAATGCCGTCGCTATCGTCGAAATCCCATGCGTATGTTTCAATGCCCTGATCATCGATCGACCCGCTACCATCAAGCGTAACCGTATAGATGCCGTTGGCCGCAACCTCTTCTCCAAAGGTGTAGGGTCCACCTGAATTCGCGACAGGCGGTGATCCCTCGATGTATACTTGGGCAAAACCATAAGCCATCTTCCCCTCATCGTCGGTAACCTTCAGTCTTGCCAGGTAGTTCTCTTCCGTTACGCCGTAGGTATAGGTGACAGTGCTTCCCATTGCCGTACCACCATCTCCAAGCTCCCACTCATAGCTGGTGATGACGCCACCATCATCATTGTCATTGGAGTCACTGCCATCGAAGTCGACAGTGCCACCCAATGGAAGATGAACCGGATTTGGCCGAATGATCGCATAGGGCATGCCAGCGGCACGATAGGGTGGCGCCGAAACGGCCAATACATAATGAGTGGTCGTGCTGGCGGGATTGATCTCGACCCGACTGTCGAAGGTGCTGTCACCGTTCCCGGGATAGTACCAGAGGCTTCTGCCGGTATGGTCCGTAAGCACGACATCGACGTTTCCGTCGTCGTTGTAATCGTAGCCGTCATAGGCACTAAAGTTGTTTGGGTCGAGAGATGCCTCTATACCCATGTTGAGAAAAGTACCGTCTCCAAAGCCCTTGAAGAAGGTGGCATCTCCGGTGCTGGAATTGTTGGCAAAGATGTCCACAACCCCATCATTGTCGAAGTCAGCGGCAACCACGCCATAGGTATATCCACCCGCATCACCGACGATCTGCGGCGGATCGAAGCTCCCATTGCCCTGGCCGATATAGACCTCGATCTGACCACTGCCCATCTGGCTGCGAATCAGGTCAAGTTTCCCATCACTGTTCAGATCGGCAAGATCCACTCCACCGCCAGCCACCCCAAAGTCCAGAAGAGTCGAGGTAAAACCGCCATTCCCATCGCCGAACGCGACCACTGTATATTCCGAATTGGTAGTACTGACAAAATCCGCATTGCCGTCATTGTTGAGATCACCCGCGGACATGTCGTATACCCAGCCACCTGATACGTCATGACCAACAACGATTCCTCTGTTCAGGAAGTTGTCACTGCCGTCATTATTGAAGAGATAGAAGTCGACCTCGGTGTTTGTTCCTCCACCCGCAACGAAATCGAGATGACCATCATTATTGAAATCGGCAATGGCGATGCCCCTGGAACTATAGGCCCCAATATCTTCCAACTCTTTGTAGTCACTGAAGGTTCCATCACCATTACTCTTTGCAAAATAGATATTCCCTCCCTGATCGATCATCACGACAAAGGTCTTCGCATGGCTGTCCGGTGTGGCGGCATCACAATCATCATCGATACCGTTGAGGATAATCTCAGTAGCTCCGGGATGAACTCTTGGATTGTCATCATCGCAATCCGCTGGGATCGGATAGTCGGGCGTCTGCTCGGTGTAGTAACCATCCCCATCGTCGTCAACGTAATCCAGGGTACCCGGATCGCAGTCGTCATCCAACAGGTTGTAATGGACCTCCGTTGCACCAGGATTGACAGCTGCATTGGTGTCATCGCAGTCCACAACATGCAGGTAACCATCGCCGTCCAGATCATCATCCCGCGTCGCTGGGTTGCAGTCGTTATCTATGCCGTCATAGGGTATTTCCAGCGCGCCGGGGTTGGCCAACGGGTCGTTGTCATCGCAGTCGACACGACTCTCGTAACCGTCATTATCGAGGTCCTTGACAACATAGATGCTGAAAGACTG
>NZ_JAAVSH020000001.1:238381-265292 GCF_011947365.2 endosymbiont of Lamellibrachia barhami | reverse complement strand
ATTCCAGGTCTGCCTACCAATTGTGATTTTATACCTCATCATCGATAAAGGCCTGAAACTGAGCATTGGTGACCGGATAGCGGGCAAGATAGAAGCTATCCACCGGGAAAGTACCTGTATCGAACTCCAGGCTGACTTCATCGGCGGCGGGAATCTCATACCACTCAATATCAGGTAATCCATTTTCATCCAGCCCGACCCCGGGGCGATCATCGAGACCGGCTGCTCCCAAGGCGCGAAACAGTGCTTCACGATGTTCCGGGTTCTCGACCACTTCCAGTGCGGTATCACATGCCTGGCGATAGATTCCGCCCCACTCGCCGATCTCTCCCCGTGCCTGGGCAATTTCCAAACAGTCGCCCAACAGAATAGCGGGGCGCGGGTTTTGGCGCAGTGAATCCCGGTCAAGATAATCCCCCAGTAGCGAGAAACGCTCCAGGGCGGTATCCAGATCCTCCCGGCTGGTGAGCCGGGCAAAGAGAAACAGCAGGGTCTGTCGCCACTGGGATGTCCCTGCATGGGAAGCGACCAACTCCTCCACTGATTGCCCTGAACGGACAAAACGTTCTGCAGCGAGGAAATCCTGGAAGCTGAGGTGATAGAACTCCGCCTGGTTGTTCTCTGTCGGCAGTAAGAGACCGGAGCGCGAGAGCAGATCTTCCCGCTTGTCTGCGGCCTCATCTTCACCGCCCTCATCGTGGGGTTTGGAATGGGCATAGTCTATCAAAACCCCCTCGATCTCCTCTTCGTGGATCTCCGCGTCGGGTACGCTGCGTTGTTTACCCGCCAGATCGCCGCTGTGCATCTCCCAGGCGATGACGCCCAGTCGCCGCCGCACCTTCGCCACCTCATGCGCCCGGTCAAGATAGCGGTTGTGCAGTACCTGGTTTATCACTGCGCTGTAGAGATCGTGGATGTCTTTGGGAAGTCTGCTCCCTTCGTCATACTTGACGCAGAGGGCGGTCAGCAGCATTGGGTTGGTACGAAACTCATTTAGGTCGGGGCGGGCATCGAGTTGTTGCAGAAGTCCGTCGGCCTTTATTGTGCCTTTCTCTCTGTCCGCTGCATGGAACCAGCGTTGAACGAAGAGCCGTTGCAGGTCGCCAGTGAGGGCGGAGAGTTCGCTCTCAGCAAGGCCCAGCCCCTGACGCTCACCCGGACTCAGGCCGTAGGGGCGGCTGGTGAGCAGGATGCGGTTGCCGGCTTCGATCCAGTGAGGCAGCGCCTTCTTCAGGCCGGAGAGCAGGGCGGCGCGGGGATATTCCATGTGGCCATCGTACTCACGGCTTGGCGGGACTTCATCAAAGCCGTCGATGATCAGCAGGCAGTTACCCCGTTTCAGGTGCTCCAGAAAGAGGGCTGAAGTCAGGCCATCCGGTTTTTTCTTGTCGAGCCAGTTGCAGAGGGCTGTCTCAAGTTGGGCGCGGGTCCAGTCGCCGTTGTCTGCCTGACAGGTCATGTGTCCCCAGAATTCGCGTAATCGGCAGAGGATCGGCAGACGGCCCAGCAGATTTTGCGGCAGTTCTTCCCGGTATTCAGCGGCCAGTTCGTGGTCGTCGGCGGGGATGGTACTGCTGGCCACAACCCAACAGACCCAGTTGCAGAAGGTGGTTTTGCCCCTGCCTGGCGCACCCGGCAGGTAGAGGGAGTCCTGGTTCAGTCGCGTCAGTAACAGATCATGGCCCTCTCGACTCACTTCCCAGCGTTCTTTTTTCTCTTCCCCTTCCTCTGTGGGCGTTGGGGTGATTGCCGGGACGTAGACTTGCGGCAGGCGGGCGTTGTGGGCCTCTTTGTTGTCGAGCCCAAGCAGAGTGATATCGCTGGCTTTGTGTCTGAGCCAATTCAGGTAGCTGCTGGGGATGGACAGCGGCTGGTCGGTTTTGGGTTTATCCGGTTGTGCGGGTGTCTTGAGCAGTCGATTGACCAGGGCAGTGAGGTCTTTCTCCAGGCGTGTTTTGAAGTCGTCGTCTGTTTTGTGTTTGTGGTAGTCGCCAGTGAAGGTTTTGCCTTCTTTGGTGTTTTTTTCGATAAAGGCATTCGCAAGTTGGAATTGTTCGAAAGCCTCTATTTGGTCAGTTTGAGGCATATCGGGTTGCAGAGAGAACGCTTTTTCACGCCGATATAGCAGTATCTGCGGTGGTGTCTCTATATTCCGGGCACTGTAGAATTCGTACTCGGTACCGGTGGGCTGGCGGCCATCGTCATCCAGGGGGGCAAAGCTCTCATCCAACGGCGTACCCAGACGATGGCAGAGTATGAAGATGCAGATGTCGTACTCCGACATCTTAGGCAGGCTGGTTTCGATGTCGGCCTGTGGTGAGTTGGCAATCAGTTTCGGGTAGTGGGTGTTGTCCCAGCCATAACCCTTTACCGTGATGTTACCGGGTCGCCAGTGGTGCTTGTTCAGCCGGCCGATGACCTCAAAGGCGGCCTTGCGCTCCTCTTCCACATCACCGGGAGAGCCGACGAAGATGCGGATGATCGATTTTTCTTCTTTTTCCATGGTGTCGTTGCGGGTGCTTTTGCTTGGTTTGGCGTCACTCGTCAGCCGAATCTCGTTCTGATGATTTGACCATGATTTCATAACTTTGGTAAACGGTACAGGCCTGATGCAGGAGAGTCATCAGCTACACCATGTTCTGTTTATTCAAAAATGCCCGATCCGCTGCGTTTGGTCGTGCCTACGCCAGTTCGGCAATTTAACTGTGAATAATGGGTGTTGGAGAAGGCCCGAATAAGCTCAGGTCGAATTAAGAGCGCATCTATCGACTTGGCTCATAAGACTCGTAATGAGGTAAATCATCGGGCAACGTTTCCCAGTTCGCTTTTGAAGTGACGAAAATATGCGCGACTGGCCTTTCGCGTATATCTGATTCGACGGTTCCAAGACGAACCCGTACTTTGTTTGGCAAGGATTCGTTTTTGCTGATGATTGGGGAACCACAGTGTTTGCAGAAATATTTTGTTTGTCCCGGCGTCGATTGGTAACCCGTTAACTCCTCCTCGCCCGATATAAAAACAAACGCTTCTACATCTACATTCCCATTTGTTGCAAACGCGCTGCCTTGTGCTTTTCGACACTGCGAGCAATGGCAATAGATGATGTTTTCTATTTCGCCGGTTATTTCAAAACGGACTTTGCCGCAAAGGCAGCCGCCTTTATAGGTATTCGCGCTCATTATTTTTCACTTTAACGGCAACAATCCGGGGTCGTTGCCGTTACCGACCCTTTCAGTCGTCCAATTTTCACCCGTCGCCATTTGTGCCCAAGCAATGACAATGGCTTCAGCCAGCCTGGCAATAAACGTTAAATGTGTCTCTTAACCAGAGGCATTGAACTTTTTCCTATCATCATACGGCTTAGACGCCGCGCAACTATGACCATTGAGAATGGCACTCCGATCCCGAGACATATTAGCAGCAACCAACCGACTACGGGTGAGGAGAGGGTCAAACCGGCCCACCAGATAACGGGTCGCAATAGTGTACGGATTACTGTCCTCAGGCTTTCGTGCTTGGTCATTAACATGGCAAGTGGTGGACTTAACTCGTAATAGATGTTGACCAAGCTGCGCCCCGCTGCATAGGGCATCAGTATCTGGTCGCGGAACTGACGCAGAAGATTCAACCCCTGAGTTAACGGTGTTCCGGATGTGGCAAGTGATAAAGAACATCCCGGATCGTCAAGTTGTATCGTTGTATCTGTATTCGAAAATGATTTACTCGCGATGTAATGGTTATTGTTCAAATCGGAATCGAAACTATCGGATGTCACAGAATAATCGAGAGAGAGATTCATGCTTGCTTTCACGGGGAATGCTGCTTCCTCATAAGAGAAAAGCACGGCTGTCTTGGACTCACCGGGAGCCAATGTATCCAGATTGATCTCTTCCTCTACCGTTGGTTCGTGCCTTGTACCTGATTCACACTCGTATTTAGTGCTACTGCTACTTGTGAAAACAATACGATTCTGCCGGATTATAACGCCCGAAGCAGCTGTGGGACCCAGATTGCTGACACGGACTTCAACAACTATATTGATGCAATCACCTCCACTGCTCGACGAATAAAAGTTACTGATTATTTCGCCTGTCATTGAAAGATCCGCACATCCGTCTGAGGTACCGATGGTTACCGAGTCACTATTATTACTGCTATTGGTATCGACAGATGTCTCTCCCGGCGCCATCGCAACGGTGGCGGTATTGGTGATGCAGTGTTCACTGCTAACCACCTGAACCGGAATCTCCAGCGTCTCCGTTACTGGTGGCTGGGTGACATCCAATATGCCAACACTCCATTCGCCGGTTGTTTCATCGTAGCTGCCGATACTGGATGCCGCCGACATACCTGCCGGAATCTCCATACCGGCGGGCAGCTGATCGGTGACCACCACACTGGCGGCATCCGGTCCGTGATTGGTGACCGTGAGGGTGAAGGTGGTTATGACCCCCGGGCTGACCACGAGAATATCAGCGGTCTTACCGATCGCCAGATCGGCGGCGTTCTCCACTGCGGTCCCTCTGACGACCACATCCACACTGTCTACTCCGATCCCCAGGATCAAAGTGTCGCTGGCATCGCCGGTCACCGTGGGGGCGTACTGCACTGTTAGGATGCAGCTGGAACCGGCATCCAGTGGGGCACTGTCACAACCGTTCGGATCGAGTACCTGAAAGGGCGCCTCCAGGGAGTGGGTGATCACGCTGATGGTGACCGGTATGGTGAGACTGTTGTTGGTGATGGTGACGATTTCATCGGTAGTCTCACCGATCCGGTGGGTACCGAACAGGATCGTCAGATCATCGATTGGCAAGGTGGAATCGATGATTTCGATGTTCGGCAGGATAACGGAGGTGGTTTCACTGACGCTGTTATTGGCGGCTGTCAAATCGACCTGGTCCGCCGTCACCTCGGCGGTGGTGGTGAGGAGACCCGCGGTGAATGGGACGGCCACCAGGATGCTGACCTGGCTACCGCCACCGGAAGTTATATCACCCAGGGCGCAACTCACTATACTGGCAGCTTCACTGCAGACAACGTGGCTGCTGATAAAAGTCACACTGTCCGGCAGGTCAACGCTTAACATTACGTTGGTGGCGTCCGCCGGCCCGGAGTTGGTGGCGGTAACAGAAAATGATAGATTCGAGCCTGCATCGACAGGATCACTGCCATCCGAAAGGGTCACGCTCATGTCGGCATCGGTGGGGGGCGGGGGCACCACTATCGGACCGATATACTCGTTGACGAAGATATCGGTCACACCATTGAAGTCGTCAAACACCATCCGGCCTTCGGATTCAAAGGCGACATGCGTTCCGTCTGCGGATATGGCCGGGTTGATGCTGCTGCCGTCTCCTTGCGAACCGGAGTCTCTGACACTCACCAGGGAGGTCTGGCCTGTATCGCGGTCATGGACAAAAATATCCATCATACCGTTGAAATCCCCGGACACCAGGTTAGGGTCTATGGATGAAAAGGCGACATAACGACCGTCTGCGGAGATGTCGGGGGTAAAGCTCAGGAAGCTGGCCGGTGTGCCGGAGGAATCCACGCTCACCCGGGTGGTCTCGTGGGTATCGCGGTCATGCACAAAAATATCCGTAGTGCCGTTCGTATCCCCTGTGACCAGATTGGCGGCATGGGATTGAAAGGTCACAAAGCGGCCATCCCCGGAGATGGCCGGGTAAGAACTGAAGTCACTCCCCTCCGCCCCGGACGAATTCACACTCACCCGGGTGGTTTCTCCGGTATCCCGGTCATGGACAAAAACATCTCTGGTACTGTTGCTATCATTCAGAACCAGATTGCTGGCATCAGACTCAAAGACGACGTAACGCCCATCTGTAGAAAGTGAAGGAAGGCTACTGTTGTTGCTGCTCTGTTCCCCGGCCGAATCCATGCTCACGCGCGTGGTCTCTCCAGTATCCCGGTCATGGACGAAGATATCGATTCTGCCGTTGGTATCATCCAGCACAAGATTGCTGGCATAAGATGCAAAGGCGACAAACCGGCCTGTCGATGAGATGGCTGGCGTTATACTGTGAGAGCCCCCCTCAATTCCTGACGAGTCGAGGCTCACCCGGGTGGTTTCGCCGGTCGTCCGGTCATGCACGAAGATGTCTCTTGCGTTATTGGTATCGGTGGTGAGCAGATTGGTGGCTGACGAATCAAAGGTCACATATCGGCCATCATCAGAGATAGCTGCAGACAAACTCCAGCCATTGCTTTCAACCCCGGAGGAGTCAACACTGATTCGGGTGGTTTGTCCGCTATCCCGATCATGGACGAAGATATCGTTGGTGCTGTTGTTGTCGTTCGGCACCAGATTGCTGGCAGCGGATTCAAAGGCAATAAAGCGCCCATCCGAGGAGATGCTGGGATTAGGACTCTCACCATTGGCTTCCGCCCCTGATGAGTCCACGCTGACCCGTGTAGTATCTCCCACTGCTGCATAGAGAGCAGTTGGGGTAAATATCAACAGCAAGGTAGATAACAGACAGGGAGTGAGATTTTTCCAGGGCAGCCCTAATCGGTAACGAAACGAAAACAGGTGACTGAAATCAGTGATCCATACCAGTTTGCCGGACTTCATTTCCGCTGCCCTCCCCTCGACCCGACGCTGATTTTGTCAGTCAGGCTGGCATGGAAATAAGATCCCAATCGAGAATTTACTGAGGCGTCCAGGAAATCCTCTCATCCTTTTCCCACACCTGCTTGACTCACCGCTGAATCAAGGCGCGGGCAATAATAACCACTTTATTGATAAGTGTAGGACAAAAAAGGTTTTTCAGCTGAATCTTCGGGTAACGAGTCCCTCGAACAATCCGGGAAGTCGTTGTCTTGTACCGGAAATCACACCAGGGTCCGTTTTTGATTCTCCTGGAAGGCAACCATTTCAAGAATATTCTGCATTGAGTGGGACGAGTATCGAATTGTGTTGATGCTGATTTGGGTCTCTCCTGAGTGTCCCTCCTTCTGCAGCGCCTCCGCCTGTTCGATAACTGCCCCGTTCAGGACGTGCAGTTTGTGATATTGCTGGAACAGCAGTTCGTGACGCGCCGCCAATGCATTTCTGAACTCACTTTCAGCCTCATCTCTTTCCGGTATACCTGATGTTTGTTTCAGAATGGTTTCCAGATTCTCGCAGGCGTCAGCCTCGCGCATAGAGCTTTTCCACCAGGCAATGAAACGTGATTTGTTGTCGGCCATGGTATTGACCGAGCCTGCCATTGCGTTGACTTCATCTCTTGCGTTTGGATAGAAGGGTAGACGCTCAGTGGTCTCTTCGTAGGCAAGCTGGTCCAGTATGCCGGCCATCGACCGTAGCGGGCGAACGATACGCAGGGTGATGGAAATCGCAAAGATAATCCCCAACAGCGTTGCCACGGCAACCGACCAGAGCATGAAACGCTCCTTTTGATCCGAAGATGTGTTGATCTCTCTTTCCATGCGCGCCATGACTTGATTGGCTGACGCAACACTCTCCTTGATCAGTAACGTGATTTCAGAGACCGCCCTCTGCATCTCCCCGGTCATGCGGTCGATATGGTCATTCTGTTCGACCAATGCAGTGAAGTCCCGGCGGTAGTTTTTCAAAAGCGTGAGGAAGAGGGTCTTCTCTTCGGCGGTTATGGTCGACGGTTCAACCAGCGCGTGGATTCGATTCACCTCCTGCAGGGCCATATCGACGTACTTCTTGTCATGTCTGAGCAGGTAGTCCTTTTCTCGTCGTCTCAGTTGCAGGATATTATTTGCCAGCTCGGGAACGTGGTGGTTGTTCAGTATCGCCTCTATCCTGTGGGCCGCCTGACGGAAAGGTCCCTTGCCGCCTTGAATGTCCTCATCGGAGAGCACCGCACGGGCATAGATCTCAAATGTCTCTCGATAGGTCTCTATCTCGTGAAACAACCGGGTTTTTACCCCCTCTTCGAGTTGCGACTGCGCTGTTTTTCTCTCGAACTCATGGATGAGATCGAGTACCCGCGTCAGGTATTGCTGTTCCCGTCTTAGCCCCAGGTCCTTCTCGCTGCGGCGGATCTGGAGCAACTGCAGATAGAGGCGATCCACCCTGAAGTGCCCGGCCATCGTCTCCAACTCATGGGCCGCATCCCGAAACGTACCCTGCAGGCCTGAGTTGTGGTCCAGTCCCATCTTGCGCCAGTCGAGCACCGTTGCCTGAAATTTCTGCTGATAGGTTTCGAGCAGTTCGGTAATCCGATCCGCAACAGGAACCGACTCCGGGTCGATCCTGCCCAACTCGGCGGCAGAGAGCTGGGCTTGCTGCAACTGGCGATCCACTTCCCTGGCAAACGCCTCGTCCCGGTAGAGCAGGAACCCCCTCTCGGCCTGACGTGCGCCCCTCATGCTGCTTTCGATTGACAGCATATCCACTTTCTTGGCAACAAAGACACTCTGGAGCCGTTGATAGTCGCCCAGCGACTGCCGCAGGGTATTGTGATACTGCCAGATCACAAGGAGAAAAATCAGACCGACAAGCCCAAAACCGAAACCAATTTTTTCGCCTATGCGAAAATTCCTGGTTATTTTGCTCATGTTCTTGCACTCCCGAAGACTGGTTCTGCGCCCGGCGGCTCACCGAAACGCCACAGGAAACTGAAGACTATCTGACTGTGTCAGTCCAGTCTATATGGGGGTTGACGCTTCCGCTGTACTTGAACCGGCCTACATTTTTATATGGGTCAAAATTCCATGCCCTGTTCCGCCTCGATGCCGCTATCGAAAGCGTGTTTTATCGGGTTCATGCTGGTGGCGGTATCTGCTATTTCGATCAGTTCCGGTGGCGCGTTTCTGCCGGTGAGTATCAGGTGCATCCAGGACGGCTTGTGCTCGCGGATGAATTCGGCGATTTCGGCTCCGCCGATCCATCCATAGTCGCAGCAGTAGTTGATCTCATCGAGTACCACCAGATCGTACTTTCCACTGCGAATCTTCTCCTGGCTGAAGGTCCAGATCCCCCGGCTGGTCTTGCGATCCTGTTCCGGATCCTCTGTATCCCAGGTGAATCCATCCCCGAGGGCGTGCCATTCGATATTGTCGAAACGCAACGCGGCCTGCTGTTCGCCGGTCTTCCAATTTCCCTTGATGTACTGGATGACACAGACCTTCATGCCCCAGCCGGCGGCACGGAAGACCACACCGAAGGCGCTGGATGATTTGCCTTTGCCCTCGCCGGTATTCACCAGGGTGATGCCGTGACGTTTTTTTCGATGCTTCACTGGCGCCCCTGCGTCAATTGCTTGAGGGCATCTCTTTGATGTAGACGTCCTGTTTGGCATAGGGGATTTCAACCCCTTCACGATTGAAACACTTGTAGATTTCGGTCAGCAGTTGGTCGATCACCCGGCCGCGCAGACTCGGTTCATCAACCCAGCAGAGGAGCTGTAAGTCGAGGCTCGATGCTCCAAGGGCACGGAACCGAACTCGTGGCTCCGGGTCTGCGCAGACACTTTGGGAATCGATGGCAATCCCCATCAGCAGCTCCTTTACCTGGTCGATGTCCGAGCCATAGGCAACACCAACCGGTATCCGGATACGGTATTTTTCATGGGGACCGCCGGTTTCGTTGATCACCTTGGAGTTGCCCATTATCGCGTTGGGAATGGTCAGTTCCACATCGTCCCGGGTCAACATGCGGGTGCTGCGGATGCCGATATGGGTCACCTCGCCGCGCTCCCCAGAGTCGAGCACGATGTAGTCGCCGATCTTATAAGGCGTATCGGCGAGGATAAAGACGCCGGAAAAGAGGTTCGACAGGGTGTCCTTGGCGGCGAAACCCACGGCGATACCGACGATACCGGCGGAGGCGAGCCAGGCGCTCATGTCGATATGCCAGGCATCGAAGATCAGGTAGATCGCAATGGCGATGATGACAAGCAGTGCCAGATTCTGAAACAGGGGCAGGGTCTGGGTCTGGACGAATTGTAGGCGGTTGCTGTCTGTCGCCAGACTTTTCAGGCTGGCCCTGGAGATCGTGATGAAGAATCGCATCCAGACGAAGATGCCGATCGATCGCAGGATGGCGATGACCGTATCCTGCACTTCCTGGCTGGCCGGCAGCAAGTGGTCTGCAATGGAGAAGCCCACCATGATGATGGTGTAGAAAATAGGGGTATAGAGTGCCTGGACGATGACGTCATCCAATCGTGCAGTGGTGAGTTTGGTCAATCTTTGGAAGATGCCGAGTACGAACCAGGTGATAAACTTGGCCAGCATGAGGGTAAGCATCACCACCAGGGCTGACTGGATATAGGGTTGGCCCGCAAAAAGATCCAGCAGCGGCTGGATTTCAGACTCGATGGATTCCATTTTTATTCCAGGTTGTTTGGTGGCATGGCTGCCAATGTGTCGATACAAGCTCTGCCTGTAAATATCGCAAACATATCCAAATTGGGAGGCTCTTCTTCCCCGAGGAGTTTGTCGAAAAAGCCCCGATGTAGGTCGGGTTAGCGATAGCGTAACCCGACAAGCTTTGATTTTGTTGGGTTACGCTGCGCTAACCCAACCTACACTTAGCTTTGACAACCGCCTTAATAAAATATGGCGCACTCTTTAAAGTGTCTGGGCGGTGACATCCACGTAGAGTTTCAGCCGCTGTCCTGGTTGTAGATATTTTTTTGGCAGGTGGTTCCAGCGTTTAAGATCCGTCACCGTCACATTGAACCGGCTGGCGATGCGTGACAGGGAGTCACCCTTGCGTACCCGGTAGTTCACTGTGCTTTGGATGCCGGCAGGCTGTGTGTCAGGAAAAGAGACCCTGGATATTTTCTTCTGAGGGAGCCAGAGTACCAGTTTCTGCCCTGGGCGAATTGGATCACCCGGCGCCATGCCGTTCCATTTCGCCAGTTTTTTGTGGTTGACCTTAAAAGCCCGGGCGATATCCCAAAGATTGTCTCCCGCTTTTACTGTGTAGCTCTGTTTGGTGCCGCCTCTGTTTCTGTTTTGGATCTTTGCCTTGCGTTGGGTTGAACTCAGGACGTAGTGGTTGAGTTTCTTGGTGGAGATGGGAATCAGCAGATGTTTGCCAGCGCGGATATTATTCCCCCGCAGCTTGTTGACCTGCCGCAGGATTTTCGTGGTGGTGCCATGTTTTCTGGCGATCACGCTGAGGCTGTCGCCGTTACGGATCTTGTAACGTTTCCAGCGCAGACGTTTTTCCGCAGGCAACTGGTTCAGCTGTGCCAGAAAATCATCGATCTTGTCCAGCGGCAGTTGCAGTTGATGTGGGCCGTCCGGGTCGGTGGCCCAACGGTTGAAGCCGGGGTTGAGCTGGTAGAGATCCTGGATCGACAGATCCGCCATCTCAGCGGCTAGGGCGAGATCCAGTTGAGACTCGATTTCGATGGTCTCGAAGTAGGGGCTATTCGGAATTGGTTGCAGAGCGATGCCGTGGCTGTCGGGATCTGCAAACAGGGTGGCGATGGCCAACAGACGGGGTACGTAGCTGCTGGTCTCCTTGGGCAGTTTAAGAGACCAATAGTCAGTGGGTTTGCCCTTCTTTCGGTTGCGCTTGATCGCCTTGCGAACGGTGCCGCCGCCGGAATTGTAGGCTGCCAGAGCCAGCTCCCAATCGCCGTCGAACTGGCGGTTCAAAACCTGCAGATAGTCCAGGGCCGAGCGGGTGGAGGCGACAATGTCGCGGCGACCGTCATACCACCAGTTCTGTTTCAGACCATAGTAACGGCCCGTCGAGGGGATGAACTGCCAGATGCCGGCGGCCCTGCCGGGGGAGTAGGCAAAAGGTTGGTAGGCACTCTCCACGGCAGGCAACAGGGCAAGTTCTGCTGGCATGCCGCGTTTGTCGATCTCTTCCAGAATGAAATAGATGTAGGGTTCGGCCCGTTGCTGGATACGGTCGATATAGCCAGGGTGTTTGCGGAACCAGTTGATCTCCTGAGTGACCTTGGGGTGCTGAGGGATCGCCAGGGCGAACCCGTCCCGCATTCGGCTCCAGGCATCTGCAGGTGGCTGGGGAGGTTGTGGGGAGACTGCTTCTACGGGCGTTGCGGAAGCGCTGTGCGGCAGCGGCTCAATAACTGCTTCATCCGACTTCAGAATGGGGAGTTCAGATACGGCGTTGCTTGCAATTATGACCGGCTGTTCGGAAATAACCGCTGTCTGTGCGACAGGCTCAGGAGTATTCTCCAGCGTTTTTTCCGGCAGAGAGTTGCAGGCTGTGAAAATTCCAACCAGTGGAGCGAGCAGAAAAAAGCGACTCAGTTTATAGTTCAACATAACAGACAATTATTGTTTCTTCCCAAGCGGAAAATAATATCAAACCTGAGTATGATTTCCATCTTAATAAAATGAGGTCTGACCTGTTTAGAATTATGGGCGTTGGAAACGGGGGAAAACTGGGAGCCAGCACACAAAATCAACTGGCGCATTGGTTTAGCGGGTGTCCGGGTGTCTTTCTGTCGGAACAGGAGCAGGCGTGTCTGGATAAGCGGGTAGCCTCCCTGTTCGGGCATCACATTGTGCAGATCGGTTGCACCAATCCCACGGCTGATTTGCTGCAGAAGAGTCCGGCGCGGCATCATGCCGTGCTGGGCAAAGCGTTGAGGGGGGGGCAGCCGGAGTTGGATTTATGCGCGGATCCCGCGCTGCTGCCCTTTGCTACAGACAGTGTGGATGCTGTGGTGCTGCCCCATACCCTCGATTTCTCCGGTCAACCCCATCAGGTACTGCGTGAGGTGGAGCGGATTCTGATTCCCGAAGGGCGGCTGTTGATCATCGGTTTCAATCCCTGGAGCCTGTGGGGCGGCTGGCGACTGCTGCGACGACGCAGTGGGGTGTCGCCCTGGAATGGCCGATTTTTCACTACCTGGCGGATCCATGACTGGCTCACGCTGCTGGGCTTTGATCTGGAATCCTGTGATCAGTTGATGTATCGCCCGCCCCTGAGAAACCGGGCGCTGATGCAACGGCTCGAGTTTCTTGAAGGTATGGGGCGGAAGTGGTGGCCGGTGATAGGGGGTGTATATGTATTGCAGGCAGTCAAGCGAACCGTCACGCTGACGCCGATACGTCCCCGTTGGCGCCTGGGAAAACGGGTCTTGCCTGCCAATGCAGTGGAACCTACAACGAGAACCTGAATGGACGAACTGATTGATATCTATACCGACGGCGCCTGTAAGGGCAATCCCGGCCCCGGAGGCTGGGGGGCGCTGTTACGTTATGGCAAACATGAGAAAAAACTCTGTGGCGGCGAGCCAGAGACCACAAATAATCGAATGGAACTGTTGGCGGTGATCGAGGCGCTCGGGGTGCTGAAGCGACGCAGCCGGGTGCGTGTCACCACTGATTCCAAATATGTGAAAAACGGTATTACCCAGTGGATTTTCAACTGGAAGCGGAACGGTTGGAAAACAGCGGCGAAGAAGCCGGTCAAGAATGCCGATCTCTGGCAGCGCCTGGATAGCGCGGTAGCGGTCCATGACGTTGAGTGGGCCTGGGTCAAAGGTCACAGCGGCCATGCGGAAAATGAATTGGCCGACCAGCTCGCCAACCAGGGTATAGAGGAGCTGAATCTATGACGCGCTTGATCGTACTGGATACAGAAACCACCGGCCTGGAGCCGGCGCAGGGTCACCGCATCATCGAAATTGGTTGTGTGGAGATGATCGAGCGCCGTCTTACCGGCAACAACTTTCATCAATATCTTCAGCCGGACCGGATGATAGACGCAGCGGCGATCGATGTACACGGCATCACCAACGAGTTTCTTGAGGACAAGCCACGCTTTGGGGATGTTGCAGCCGACTTCCTGGAATATGTGCGTGGCGCCGAACTGATCATCCATAATGCCCCCTTCGATGTCGGATTCCTCGATCATGAGCTGTTGAGACTGGATGAGGATTCACCTCGCATTGCGGATCTCTGCGCGGTTACCGATACCCTGGTGATGGCAAAGAAGAAACACCCGGGGCAGCGCAATAGTCTGGATGCGCTCTGTAAGCGTTACGATATCGATAACTCTCACCGTGAGCTTCATGGTGCGCTGCTTGATGCTGAGATCCTGGCCGATGTCTATCTGCTGATGACAGGCGGACAGACTGCCTTGTTTTCGGACAGTCAGGGAGCGGAGGGTGATGGAGCTGGGGCGGCATCAAATATTCGTCGGCTGTCCTGCGAACGGCCCCGACTGAAGGTAGTGCGGGCCAGCGGGGAAGAGTTGGCTGTGCATGAGACGCAGCTGCAGAAGATGGGCGATGGTTGCGTCTGGCTGCGGAAAGAGGAAGTTGTGAGTGATTAGTCCGAATCACTCACCAGCTTCGTAGGTCTGATCAAGCGTAGCGGATCAGGCAAATGGTTTGTCGCAATAATGGTGTTTGCCGGTACCGCAGGCTTGAACCGGCCTACGTTTGCGGCCGGATCAGTGTCGTGAAATTACACATGCCCCTGGCGTGATCGGCCGTTTTCGTTGCCATGTACGATAGTGGCGAGGCGTGGCAGATCCAGCAGCTGTACATGCTTGCGTTCCACATGCAGCAGTCCCTCTTCCTGAAAGCGGGTGAAAAGCCGGCTTACGGTCTCAACCGCCAGGCCCAGATAGTTGCCGATCTCATGTCGCGACATGCTGAGAAAAAAATCGGTGGCGGAAAAACCGCGCTTTTTGAAACGCTCCGAGAAACTCAACAGAAAGGTTGCGAGGCGCTCTTCCGCGCTCTTTTTGCCTAGCAGAGTGAGCATCTCCGAATCCTGGCCGATCTCCCGGCTTAGCAACCGGTACATCTGATGTTGCAGGCTGGGCATGCTGCTGCTGAGCTCTTCCAGATTGTGGAATGGGATATCGCAGACTGCGGTGGTTTCGAGCGCCTTGGCGGAGCAGGTGTGACACTCGTTTTGGATAGCGTCAAGACCGATCAGCTCTCCCGGCAGATGAAAGCTGAGAACCTGCTCGCTGCCGTCCTCACTGGGGGTGAAGGTTTTTACCGATCCGCTGGTGATGACCCGCAGGCTGTGTAGGTTATCGCCTTCTCGGAACAGATGGTCGCCACGATGAAACGGCCTGCCGCGTTTGACGATACTGTCAAGACGCTCCATATCCTCTGGGGAGAGTCCCATGGGGAGACAGAGTGTGGCCAGACTGCAGTTCTTGCAGGCGACTTTGATATTCTCAAAGGAAACCACGTTCCGGTTTGTCAAAGTACAGCTCCAGTCCGTAAGAATCGAGATGGAGTTCCATTTTCCAATTTGTATTGAGCTTGATCAAGTGTTTTTGCACATAAATTGTCGCAATTGGTTTGAAAATTGCCTGAATCATTTCGTTTCAGGCAAAAAAAACCGCGCCCGAGGGCGCGGCTTTTTCGATACAACTGTATCTGACCCGCTTTATTTGGCAGGTGCAGCAGGTGCAGCAGGTGCAGCAGGTGCAGCCGGGTAGCCGTAAGGCGCGCCGTAGCCACCGCCGTAAGGCGCACCGTAGCCACCACCGTAAGGAGCGCCGTAGCCACCACCGTAAGGAGCGCCGTAACCATAGCCGCCATAGCCGCTGCGGTAGTCGTTGTAACCACGACCGTAACCGCTGCCGCTGCCGCGACCGCTGCCGCTGCCGCTCATGCCGAAGCTGAAGTCACCGGAACCGTCGCCCCAGCCATCGCCCCAGCCGCTGTTGTCCCAACCACGGTTGCCATAACCAGGACCGCCCCACCAGGCGGAAGCGGTGGAAGAGACAGCAATCAGGGCTGCAGCGCCCAGTAACATAGAAATCTTACGCATGCGTACGTTCCTCATAGAATTAGGACATATTGTAGTTAACTACCCGACAGGAAAAGTTCGGGACAGGCCATGTTGCATCATTGCGAGAATGCCTGTCAATCCGAAGAGGAGGTGTGAATAGATCCAGACTCCCTCATCCCTTATCGCTGGCCGAATTGTAATTATTTGCGACTATCCGCGAGTTAATTATAGACAGTGGTTCGGCAGATTCAACATTAAATTCTTGGGGATCTTTCAGGGAAGACGTGCCTGCTGGTTAATAAGCGGGTTTTTGATTGAGGGGAAAGAGCCATTCTGGTACTTTTACGCCCGTCTGTTCACATTCCTTTCCTGGCGCATAAAATTCATGACCAGATTCATCTTCATAACGGGCGGAGTGGTCTCCTCCCTTGGCAAAGGTATTGCGGCCGCATCACTCGCCGCTCTGCTCGAAGCCCGTGGCCTCAAGGTCACAATGATCAAGCTCGATCCATACATCAATGTCGATCCCGGAACCATGAGTCCTTTCCAACACGGCGAGGTTTTTGTCACCAATGATGGCGCCGAGACGGATCTGGATCTGGGGCATTATGAGCGCTTTATTCGTACCACGATGGGGCGGAGCAACAACTTCACCAGCGGTCAGATCTATGAAAGTGTGATCCGCAAGGAGCGCAAGGGGGAGTATCTGGGCGGTACGGTGCAGGTGATCCCCCACATCACCAACGAGATCAAAGAGAGTGTGCTGCTCGGGGCTGGCGATGCCGATGTCTGTCTGGTGGAGATCGGCGGTACGGTGGGTGATATCGAGTCCCTGCCGTTTCTGGAGGCGATCCGGCAGATGGGTGTGGAGATGGGCCATCAGCGGGCACTCTTCCTGCATCTGACACTGGTCCCCTACCTCAAGGTCTCCGGCGAGATCAAAACCAAACCGACACAGCATTCGGTGAAGGAACTGCGTTCGATCGGTATCCAACCCGATCTGCTGATGTGCCGACTGGAGAACCCTCTGCCCGACGCGGAACGGAAAAAGATCGCGCTGTTCACCAACGTGCCGGAAGAGGCTGTCTTCTCCGCCGAGGATGCCGACTCCATCTACCGCATACCGCTCATGCTGCACGAGCAGGGTCTGGATGAGATCGTCGTGCAGCGATTCGGTCTGGATCTGCCTCCGGCAGATCTGCATGAGTGGCAGCATTTCATCGACGGACTGGATGCGCTGGAACAAGAGGTGCAGGTGGCGATGGTGGGCAAGTATGTCCATCTGACCGAGGCCTACAAATCCCTCTCCGAGGCGCTGATTCATGCCGGAGTGCATACCGGAAACCGGGTGCATATTCACTATGTGGATTCGGAGCAGTTGGAGAACGGTAACGTGGAGTTGCTGGCGGGTATGGATGCCGTTCTGGTTCCCGGCGGGTTCGGCGAACGGGGGGTCGAAGGCAAGATTGCCGCTGCCCGATACGCACGCGAACAGAAGATTCCCTATCTGGGTATCTGCCTGGGCATGCAGGTTGCGGTTATCGAATATGCCCGTAATGTGGCCGGGCTGGAGGATGCCCACAGCACCGAGTTCAACCGCACCACGCCGCACCCGGTGATAGGGCTGATCACCGAATGGCTCAATGCGGATGGACGTGTGGAGATCCGTGATGAGAATTCAGACATGGGCGGCACCATGCGTCTTGGCGGCCAGGAGTGTCGGCTGGAGGCGGGCAGCCGTACCCGTGACCTCTATAAGAAAGATGTCATTGTCGAACGGCACCGCCATCGCTATGAATTCAACAACAGCTATCAGGATCGTATTGTCACTGCCGGCATGAAGATCGCTGGTCGTTCCCTTGACGGCTGTCTGGTGGAGATCGTGGAGATTCCGGGTCACCCCTGGTTCGTGGCCTGCCAGTTTCACCCCGAATTCACCTCCACGCCGCGTTATGGCCATCCGCTATTCTCCGGTTTCGTAGAGGCAGCCAGAAAGCACCGGGAAGGTATTGCATGAATCTGTGCGGATTTGAAGTCGGGCTGGACAGGCCCCTGTTTCTCATTGCCGGCCCCTGCGTCATCGAGAGTGAGCAGTTGGCCCTGGACACTGCAGGCAGCTTGAAGACGATCGCCGGAGAGTTGGGTATCCCGTTCATCTACAAGTCCTCTTTCGACAAGGCGAACCGCTCCTCAGGCAGCAGTTTTCGCGGTCCCGGGCTGGAAGAGGGGTTAAGGATTCTTGAAAAGGTACGGGAGCAGATCCATGTGCCGGTATTGACGGACGTACATGAAGATACGCCGCTGTCTGAAGTGGCGGATGTGGTGGATGTGCTGCAGACCCCTGCGTTTCTCTGCCGCCAGACCAATTTCATTCGCAATGTGGCCTGCCAGGGGCTGCCGGTAAATATCAAGAAGGGCCAGTTTCTCGCTCCCTGGGACATGAAACATGTGGTGGATAAGGCCAGGGCAGAGGGCAACGAGCAGATCATGGTCTGCGATCGTGGCGTCTCCTTCGGTTACAACAACCTGGTCTCCGACATGCGTTCGCTGGCGGCGATGCGCGAAAACCACTGCCCGGTGGTTTACGATGCCACCCACTCCGTACAACTGCCCGGAGGGCAGGGCGGCAGTTCAGGGGGACAGCGGGAGTTTATCCCCGTGCTGGCGCGGGCGGCGGTGGCGGCGGGCATCTCCGGCCTCTTCATGGAGACTCACCCCGACCCGGAGAGGGCACTTAGCGATGGTCCCAATTCATGGCCCCTCGACCGTATCCGGGAACTGCTGCAAACCTTGATGGCCATCGACAGCACCGTTAAGGCGGGACCCTTTATCGAGTCCACCATTTGAGCAGAACTTGTCATAACCGGAGAGTATTTCTTCGGTTTACTACAGAATTTTTTTAGATCGAATTACGGAGACAGTATGTCCGAAATAGTTGATGTTCGTGGACGGGAGATCCTCGATTCCCGGGGCAATCCCACCATTGAAGCCGATGTGTTCACCGCCGATGGCGCCATCGGCCGTGCCATGGTGCCTTCCGGCGCCTCCACCGGCTCCCGCGAAGCACTGGAACTGAGAGATGGGGACAAAGGGCGTTATCTGGGCAAGGGTGTGCTGAAAGCGGTCTCCCACGTCAATGGTCCCCTGCGGGACGCGCTGATCGGTATGGATGTCACCGATCAGGCAGCGGTGGACAACTGCATGCTTGAGCTCGATGGTACGGAGAACAAGGCCAACATGGGGGCCAATGCACTGTTGGGCATCTCCCTGGCGACCGCTCATGCGGCAGCCCAGGAGCGGGCACTGCCGCTCTATCGTTCCCTCTCTGACGGACCCTACCGCCTGCCGGTGCCGATGATGAATATCATCAACGGGGGTGCACACGCCAAGAACAGTGTCGATCTGCAGGAGTTCATGATCCTGCCGGTGGGTGCGGGTTCCATTCGTGAAGCAGTACGTTACGGCGCCGAGGTATTTCACGCGCTGGCCAGTGTGCTGAGCAGCCGCGGCATGGCCACCAGTGTGGGCGACGAGGGTGGTTTCGCACCCGATCTGCCTTCCAACGAGGCGGCCATCGAAGTCATCCTGGAGGCGATCGGCAAAGCGGGTTTCTCCGCCGGCAAGGACATCTACCTTGGCCTCGATGTGGCCAGTTCCGAGTTCTACGAAGACGGGCTCTACAATCTGGCCTCTGAAGGCCGTAAATTTACTGCTGAAGAGTTCACCGACTATCTGGCGGGCTGGGTCGATCAGTATCCGATCATCTCCATCGAAGACGGTATGGACGAGGGTGACTGGGAAGGCTGGAAATACCACACGGAAGCGCTTGGCAGCAAGGTGCAGCTGGTGGGTGACGATCTGTTTGTCACCAATACCGCTATTCTTGAACGCGGTATCCGGGAGAAGATCGGCAACTCCATCCTCATCAAGGTCAACCAGATCGGTACCCTGACCGAGACCCTCGCCGCCATCGATATGGCTAAAGCGGCGGGTTACAGCGCAGTGATCTCCCATCGTTCAGGTGAGACCGAAGATACCACCATTGCAGATCTGGTGGTGGCTACCAATACCGGGCAGATCAAAACCGGCTCTCTATCCCGCTCCGACCGGGTCGCGAAATACAATCAGCTGATGCGCATTGAGGACCAGTTGGGTGATACGGCGGTCTACGCGGGGGCGGATGCCTTCCCCGTCGACATCTGAGTCCTCCTGGAACGGATGGCATCTGGGCCGGGAGAGCTGATCATATGCGAATACTAGTTGCCATCCTGTTTCTGCTGCTTGTCTTTCTGCAATACCGTCTCTGGGTCGGTGAGGGGAGTCTGGCGGAAGTGAATAACCTGGAAAATGAGATAACCCGCCAAGAGGCGGCGCTGGTCGATCTGAAGAAGCGCAACCGTGCGTTGCAGGCTGAGGTTGAAGATCTGCGCAGCGGCAGTGCGGCGCTTGAAGAGCGGGCCCGCAGTGAATTGGGCATGATCAAAGAGGGTGAGATCTTCTACCAGGTGATCGATCAATCCCAGACCACGACCCAATGAGTGATCGCTTCTGGGCGGTGGTTCCCGCCGCAGGCGTCGGCAAACGAATGGCCAGCGCAGTGCCGAAGCAGTATCTTCCCCTCTTGGGCCGCCCCCTGATTGAGCAGACCCTGTCACGACTGTTGACGCACCCAAAAATCTCAGGCGTTTTCGTGGCGCTTTCAGAAGAGGATGGCTGGTGGCCGTCAACCGCGTTCGCGGATGATCCAAGGGTGGTTCGGGTCAGAGGCGGCGAGGAGCGCTGTCACTCCGTGCTCAATGTTTTGCAGGCCATGGGGGAACAGGCAGAAGAAGCTGATTGGATTTTGGTACACGACGCGGCGCGTCCCTGTGTCCATCGGGAGGATCTGGATAACCTGATGGATCAGCTCGATGATGATCCTGTTGGTGGTCTGCTCGGCGTGCCGCTTCACGATACGGTGAAATCGGTCGAGACAGGAGAACGGGTCGTGGCAACGATTCCGCGGGAGCATCTATGGCGCGCATTCACGCCGCAGATGTTTCGGCTGGGCATGTTGCGTCAGGCACTGAGTGATGCCCTAAAAAGCGGAAAACTGGTAACGGATGATGCCAGCGCCATGGAACTGGCCGGCTTTCAGCCCAGGATGGTGGAGGGTCGAAGTGATAACATAAAGGTTACCTGTCCCGAAGATCTTGCCCTGGCAGCCTTCTACCTGGATCGTCAATCATCCGCCGGTGAGTAGTTGCTGCATCTCCCGGATGTCGCTTTTTGCCCGCTCAATGATACTCAGTGAGCAACTCGGCGTGAGTCTACCCAGCGCCAGCTTGTGAAATGAGGGGGTCAGGTCCATGCGTGGCAAGGAACGCATCTTAGGTGTGCCGATATAGACATGTAACTGGGCGACCCGCACAAGGTCGGCGTAGTTGGGTTGATCGCCATCATCCGCCATCCAGTCTTCCGCATGTAGCGCCGCCTGAACGAACTCGTCCGCAAAGCCCCATTTTCTCAATACCATGGCGCCGACTTCCGCCTGCAGGTTGTTGATCACCTGATCCAGCAATTGTGGATTCTCGGATATCTCCGGGTGACTTCTGCCGGCACTGATGATTGGCAGTGCACCGATATCATGTACCAGGCCGCTGAGCAACGCCCGATCCGGACTGAGCCCAGGGGTGACCCTGGCCAGTTCATGACAGATCGGTGCCACCTGGCAGGCGTGTTTCCAGCTGGAGATCATGCGCCGTTGCAGGTGTTTCGAACGACTCTTAAAGAGGGAACCCAAGGCGAAGCTGATCACCAGATTGTGCGTGACATTGCGCCCGAGGCGGGTCACTGCATCCGGCAGGTCGCCGATTTTGTCCTGTCCGCGGTAGGCGGCGCTATTGACGACGCTGATAACCCGTGCGGCGATCGTAGGATCGGCCTGTATCACGCGGGCAATGTCGTCGCTGCCCGTTGAGGGGTTGTTGACCACTTTTGCGATCCGGGTAGCGACATCCGGCATGCAGGGCAGCTCGATGTGCCCCTCTTTCATTGCCTCGTGAAACTCCCAGTAGAGACGCGCCTCAGGGCCGCCAGTCTCCTTCAGCTCTATCGATTGTGAATCCCGCCCGGACTCATCGGCGGGTAGAGAGGCAATGCTCTGGATGATCTCCCGTGGCATCTTCAACAGGACGACGGCACTTTTTGCCGTGACATTACAGGCGTGGGGCTGCTTCACCGAGAGTGGGTAGGTGCTGCGGTTCGATTCCGCCTTGAGATTCAGATGGGTGCCATCGCTGCAGTCGATATCCACTTCACCATGCATCAGGTAGCTGACAAATGGGTCATTTGTCCCCTCCGTAACAACCAGGGTGCTGCTACTGAAGTGCTCCACCGTGCCGAAAGTGGCGACATACGCCAGAACACGCGCAGAAAGCTTCCTGATCGGATTAAAGCGCAGAATTTCACTGGCAGTGGCCGTTACAACGTTGTGACTCATCTGTTTTTTCTCAACTTGCGCTGGTTAGGGTTTGCGCTTTTCCTATTGGGTTCCACAGCGGGGATCGTTAGAATTCACCGATGCTCTCTGACTGGTTAGCGTCCGCAGAGGCAAACTCTTTAGATTCCTTTTCTGTCGGGGAGAAAGTGATGCGCATTGGCCAGGGTTATGATGCCCACCGTTTTGAAAGTGGCAAACGGCTGCTGTTGGGCGGCGTGGAGATAAAGCACGATCAGGGTCTCAAGGCGCACTCTGACGGCGATGTGCTGATTCATGCGCTTTGCGATGCGCTACTGGGTGCCGCCGGGATGGGGGATATCGGCCGCCACTTCCCGGATAGCGCCACTGAATATGCCGGGATCGACAGTCGCCGGCTGTTGCGGCGAGTGGTGGAACTGGTACAGGAGGCAGGTTTGCGTGTCGGCAACGTGGACCTTACCGCAGTGGCGCAGCGGCCTAAACTCGCACCCTATATCGATACCATGCAGGCGCGACTGGCGAGTGATCTGCAGGTCGAACCGGCCAGGATCAACGTGAAGGCAACCACTACCGAAGGCATGGGATTCACGGGGCGGGGTGAGGGCATCGCAGCCTATGCCGTAGCGCTGCTGGAGGAGGGATCAGCGTGACCGACCAGACTTGGCAACGACTCAAGGAGATGCCGTTTGCCCATGGTGGGCCGGTGGGGAGCGGCCTGATTCGCGGCTCGGCGGAGGATTTTCAGGTGGAAGAGGTCCTCGGCTTCTCGCCGGATGGTGAGGGCGAACATGTATTGATCCAGCTGCGCAAACGGGACACCAACACTGTCTGGCTGTCGCGCCAACTGGCAAAATTTGCCGATGTGTCTGCCAGGGATGTGAGTTACGCGGGCCTTAAAGATCGGCATGCAGTGACGACCCAGTGGTTTTCTGTGCGTCTGGCTGGTCGGCCGGAACCCGACTGGGAGGCGTTTAACTCTGAGTGGGTCGAAGTGCTTGTCCACGAGCGGCATCGCAGGAAGCTTAAACAGGGCGCCCTGCGGGGCAACCGTTTTCGGCTGTTGATTCGCGGGATCGAGGCCGATACAGACTTGTTGGAACAGCGTCTGCGGCAGCTTCGGGAGCTGGGTTTCCCCAACTACTTTGGAACACAGCGTTTTGGTCACGACTACGGCAATCTGGCACAGGCCGACCGGTTTTTTTCCGGTCAAAGCGGACGCATCGACCGTAAACTGCGCGGGTTGTTGATCTCCTCGGTAAGGTCACAACTCTTCAATCAGGTACTGGCAGAGCGCATTCGTCGGCAGGATTGGGATCGAATTCTGCCCGGAGAACGTGCTTCACTGGATGGCTCCCGCTCCGGTTTTAAGGTGGAGGAGATCGATGAAGAGATCCGTCGTCGCTGCCGTGAGAAGGATATCCACCCCAGCGGCCCTCTCTGGGGGCGGGGTCGATTGCCGCTCGAAGGGGAAGTTCTGGCGCTTGAAGAGCAGGTGTTGGCCCCCTTCGGTGAATGGCGCAACAGCCTGGAACACGTAGGATTGGAGCAGGATCGACGTAGCCTGCGGGTCGGTGTGGATGATCTGGAGTGGGCGTTTTCCGAACCTGGTGTATTACTGTTGAGCTTTTCTCTTCCGGCAGGCTGCTATGCGACGGTAATGTTGCGGGAGATGCTGCAGGTCAGCGAGCCTGCGGTGCGCAAGTAGGCCGGGTCAAGCTTGTGGAACCGGCAAATGCTGTTGGTTGAACCAAATCTGTTGCCTGATCCGCTACGCTTGATCATGCCTACGAATCCAAATACGTTATTGAATTTGCTTACCGTCTGTTGTACCGGTGGGGATGGGCCCGATGTAGCCCGTAATCGAAGCTGCATCCAGTGGATGTTGGATCACGCTGAAAAGATAATCCCAGCCGTTGATGTCGGGGAAATGGTAGGCGCCGGTGATCTCTGCGCCGAGCGGGGCGGTTTGGATGCGGGTCAGTTCTCCACTGGTGACCCGGTAGCCCCAGAGAGCATTGTTGCGGTGGCCTTTAGAGGAATCCTCGGCAATGATCAGGGTGTCCTGACCCTGGATGAAGGTCAGGTTATCGGGGTTGGCGATGCCGGCAGTATCGCAACGATTGTCCGGGTCGCCTTTAACCGGATGTCCGGTCACCAGTGCCCGCATGTTATGGCCCACATACGCTTCGTCCAGTTCCAGAGTGTAGACGGCACCGCAGGGATTATAGGGCAGGCGGATATGGTTGGGGCCACCCCGGTCCCACCGGTCGTTGGGAATATTTTTCTTTCGGTTGTCCTCCATCCCTTTCGATAGCGATGTCATGGCGATATAAAGACGGTTGGTTGCCGAATCGTAGGTCACCCCCTCCATCTTGCTGAACTCAGTGGTCGCCCCCAACAGGGCCGCGTAACGGCGGCTCTCCAAGCGGGATGCGGCCTGCTCCATGCCGGATCTGACTCGCAGACACTCGTGTTGCCAGCGGGTATTGATGGCCCGGTAGCCGTTGGGGCATTCGTTACCCAGACCGGGATGGCTATTGTGGAATATCTCATCAAAACCGATGCGCCGGTCGATCTGCTTTTTTATCGTCGCATCATCGGCATGTCCCAGTGGAATCCAGTCCAATTGTGCGCTGCCCCCATTGCGACGGCTGGTCTGAATCCAGCGTGCGGCGAAGAGCCTCCCGCTGGAGAGATCTCCGGCCCGGTCGGCCACAAAGCGGAACAGTGCGGTGTTGTTGCCGTCATCGGTGATATAGACGGTTTTGCGATCGGGCATCACGATGCCGGCTTCAGGGGAGAAACGCCCCATCGCGTAGTGCCGGGTGAGCTGGACCTGATCGAACGAGTCGACACGGGCTTCCAGTTGCCAGCCGTAGTCGTAGGGGTTGAGTTGAGCCGGATCTCCACCCGTATAGCTGGCCATCGACCGATAGGAACGATCGGGAATGTCATCGACGACCGCTGCGTTGGGTTCGTACTCCTCCGATGCGAGGTGTGTGTTCCAGGGCGTGACACTGCCTGCACAGAGATTCCAGGCCCCGTTGAGAGGCGCCAGATCGAGTGGCCGGGTGCGTTTTACCTTCAGAAGACCGGTTTCGGCACTCTGGTGGAGTTCGCTGAGATAGATTCCAGCGGGCATGTCTTCGAATTGAGAGAGCAGGAAAATTTGCCCGTCTACCTGCAACAGGGAGGAGAAGTCGTTGCTGTTGGAAATTCGTGGACTGCCATCCTCTTTTGTCAGAGGCTGGCCGTGAGAGTCGTGCAGCAGACCGAAGGTCGCATCACCAAAACGATCACCATTGCGGTAGAGCGGGTGATAGCCGATGGCAACTGTCTCTTCCCCCAGGTCGACCGCCCGGGAGGTGTGGGTCAGTTGCTGTGCCTCTGCTGTCACAGGTACAGGAATGCTGTGAAAATGCAGCTTTGGGGCAGCCAGAGAGGGGCGCGTTATGCAGAACCCGCAGAACAATCCCGCCAGAAACCACCACCTTAAAGATTTTAGCTGCAAAAGAGTCATCGCCGGCTTTTTTTGGGATTGCGCAATAGCACGTAGACGGCGCCCGTACCACCGTCGCGCCTAGTGGCGGAGCTGAAGGCGAGTACATCTTCGCGCTGGCGCAGCCAGAGGTTGATCTTCTGTTTCAGCACCGGCTGGCGGTTCTCCGAGCGATAACCCTTGCCGTGGATGATGCGGGCGCAACGGATGTGTCGTTGCTGACACTCGCTCAGGAAGAGCCCCAGATTTTCCCGTGCATAAGCGATGGTAAGTCCGTGCAGATCGAGTTCAAGGCCGATTTCGAACCGTCCCCGGCGCAGATTGCGGATCACACGGTCCTGTACCCCCGGACGGCTGAACAGCAGTTCATCGGTGGCTTCGATCTCGGTGTCGGAGTAGTGGTCGGTATCGGAAAATCCGTCGTCATCCTCGTCTTCCAGATCAAGGGGTCTGGGCGGCAGTCGTTTCTTGTAGGGCTCCGTCCGCTCCTGGGGAAGTGGGCTGATATCGTCCAGCGAATCCCGAAACAGATTTACCTCGTCTTCCAGGTTGGATTTTTTACCCATGATCTCAATTGTCAGTGCATCAGGTTTCAGCTTAAGTGTGGTGTCCATCCGGAAACCCACATCTAACTACAAAGAATATGAAGATAAGAGATTGATTAACAGTGAATTTTCTTCGTGTTCTTCGTGCGCTTCGTGGTGAAAAAAGTGTTTCCAGACGGACACTAGTGTAGGGAGGAATTTGTCCTATCTCAAACCGGCTCTCCTACCTGAGCGGTTTTATCAGATACTCCAGACCGTTGATCTTTATCTCCAAAGTCAGCTGCATCAACATACCGAGTCGACCTTGGCCAATCCTTTGCCTGAAAACCAGAGCAGAATGGGAGCTCGAACAGGTCAATGAGTGGCCGGCCCTTGTATTTGCCAGGCATCTGCATGCTTACAACTGAGATAAAGATCCCCTCTTTCAAAACAGGGTGGTAGTCATTGATGTTCGGTTTCCTGAAAGACAAACCTGTCATGACGAAACGTCGATCGAGTGGCTGTTTGGCCTCTATGCCTAGGCGCTGAGAAATTTCGATGCCGGGGTTTTACCACAGAAACGATCCTGGTTGTACCCTCTAACGAGCATTTTTCCGGCAGGAAGGAACTCGCTTCATGGGATAGCGAATCTGATTTTCGAACAGGCAAAGAAGTTTGCAGGGGATGGCGCATTGTAGCCAGCTGATCGATCAGGTAGCTGAATGA
>NZ_JAAVSH020000001.1:223924-238325 GCF_011947365.2 endosymbiont of Lamellibrachia barhami | reverse complement strand
CGCTGGGGAGGTGCGGGTCAGTTGCTGTGCCTCTGCTGTCACAGGTACAGGAATGCTGTGAAAATGCAGCTTTGGGGCAGCCAGAGAGGGGCGCGTTATGCAGAACCCGCAGAACAATCCCGCCAGAAACCACCACCTTAAAGATTTCAGCTGCAAAAGAGTCATCGCCGGCTTTTTTTGGGATTGCGCAACAGCACGTAGACGGCGCCCGTACCACCGTCGCGCCGGGTGGCGGAGCTGAAGGCAAGTACATCTTCGCGCTGACGCAGCCAGAGGTTGATCTTCTGTTTCAGCACCGGCTGTCGGTTCTCCGAGCGATAACCCTTGCCGTGGATGATGCGGGCGCAACGGATATGTCGTTGCTGACACTCTCTCAGGAAGAGTCCCAGATTCTCCCGTGCATAAGCGACGGTAAGTCCGTGCAGATCGAGTTCAAGGCCGACTTCGAACCGTCCCCGGCGCAGATCGCGGATCACGCGGTCCTGTACCCCCGGACGGCTGAACAGCAGCTCATCGGTGGCTTCGATCTCGGTATCGGAGTAGTGGTCGGTATCGGAAAAACCATCGTCATCCTCATCTTCCAGATCAAGGGGTCTGGGCGGCAGGCGCTTCTTATACGGTTCGGTCCTGTCCTGGGGAAGCGGACTGATATCGTCCAGCGAATCCCGAAACAGATTTACCTCGTCTTCCAGGTTGGATTTTTTACCCATGATCTCAATTGTCAGTGCATCAGGTTTCAGCTTAGTGTAAGGAGGAATTTGTCCTATCTCAAACCGGCTCTCCTACCTGAGCGGTTTTATCAGATACTCCAGACCGTTGATCTTTATCTCCAAAGTCAGCTGCATCAACATACCGAGTCGACCTTGTGGAAATCCTTTGCCTGAAAACCAGAGCAGATAGGACTCAGGCAGGTCAATGAGTGGCCGGCCCTTGTATTTGCCGAAAGGCATCTGCATGCTTGCAACTGAGATAAGATCCTCTTTTTCAAACAGGGTGGTAGTCATTGATGTTCGGTTTCCTGAAAGACAAACCTGTCCTCGACGAAACGTCGATCGAGTGGCTGTTTGGCCTCTATGCCTGGGCGCTGAGAAATTTCGATGCCGGGGTTTTTTACCACGAAACGATCCTGGTTGTACCCTCTAACGAGCATTTTCCCGGCAGGGAGAACTCGCTTCATGGGATGGCGAATCTGATTTTCGAACAGGCCAAGGGATTTGCGGGGATGGCGCATTGGCCAACCCGGCTGATCGATCAGAGTAGCTGTCACATCATGGCGCCGCCAAAGCTGCAAATCGAGGGCGCTCTACGCGGGTTACAGGGCAGTGTTCCCGATTCCGTCGATGAGGTGAACCGATTGACCATCACCTACGATCCCGCCCTGGTGAACAATCCCGAAGCACTTATCGCCACATACGCCCATATGCTGGCCCACTACCTGGGTTCTGCCGCCCAGGAGCCACCGCCGGGTGGGGAGCAGAACTGGCCCCACTGCACTGAGGTGCTTGCGGTGTTCCTGGGATTTGGACTGATGTTTGCCAACAGCGCCTCGCGTTTTAAGGTCAGTTCATGCGGCAGTTGTGGCGGCGGTCAGGCAGATCGCTCCAGCTATCTGTCTCAATTCGATATTACCTACGCGCTGGCGATGTTTGCGGTCTTGAAAGAGATGCCTGACAAGGTGGTGTTGCGCCACCTCAAGAAGTCTCTGCGGAGCTATTACAAACAGGCGGCCAGGGATGTTCGGAGACGCGGGGAGATGTTGTCGCGGCTACGCAGTATCGGTCTCTGAAGTGAGGAATTAAAGGGTTCGGATGCGGTACGTGATGCGCTTATAAATTAAGGTGTTACCGCAGGCTATTTCCAGTATATTTAGCCCCCAATATGAAGATCCTGCTGAGCAATGACGATGGCTATCAGGCGCCCGGGCTGCAGGCCCTGGCGGAACGCCTTGCCGAATTGGGAGAGATTCTGGTAGTGGCGCCCGAGCGGGACCGTAGCGGCGCCAGCAACTCCCTCACCCTCGATCATCCATTGCGCCCGCGAACCATGGACAATGGTTTTATCCGTGTCGATGGCACGCCGACGGATTGTGTGCATCTCGCCATCACTGGTTTGCTGGATGAAGAGCCGGACATCGTGGTGTCGGGGATTAATTCCGGCGCCAACATGGGGGATGACGTGCTCTATTCAGGCACTGTGGCGGCGGCAACCGAAGGGCGTTTTCTCGGTCTGCCGGCAGTTGCCGTCTCGATGAACTCCCATGATCCTGAACACTATGAGACCGGAGCGCAGGTGGCGCTGGAACTGGTGCAGCGACTTTGCGAGAAGCCGCTCACAACGGATGTGATCCTCAACGTGAATGTGCCGGATCTGCCTTATGAATCGTTACGGGGTTTTCGCACCACCCGGCTTGGTCACCGTCACAAGGCGGAACCTGTGGTGAAGACCGAGGATCCCCGTGGCAAGACTATCTACTGGGTCGGGCCCGCTGGTGCGGAGCAGGATGCAGGGCCAGGTACCGATTTTCATGCAGTGCGGGAGGGTTTTGTCTCGGTTACCCCGCTGCAGGTGGATCTGACCCGGCATGACGCCTTGGAAAGTATCAATGACTGGCTGGTGCAGACGTGATGCGTCCCGAGCATCAGGGTATAGGTATGACCTCCCCACGTACCCGGGAGCGCCTGATTCAACGCCTCAGGCAGAACGGTATCCGCGATCTGCGTGTCCTCGACGCGATGCGCAATACACCACGACATATCTTCGTCGACGAAGCCCTGGCCAGCCGGGCCTACGAAGATACTGCGCTGCCGATCGGCCATGGCCAGACCATATCACAGCCCTACATCGTGGCCCGCATGACGGAAGCCCTGTTGGAGGGTGGAGGGATGGATAAGGTGCTTGAGATCGGAACCGGCTCCGGCTATCAATGCGCGATTCTTGCACAGCTGGTATCCCGTGTGCATAGTGTGGAACGAATCGGCGCCTTGCAGGAGCGCGCCCGGATACGGCTTCGTGATATGGGTTTGCGCAATATTCGCCTGAAACACAGTGATGGCGGTATCGGCCTGCCGGAGTATGCCCCTTTTGACGGCATCCTGGTCACCGCGGCGCCCGAGGGTGTTCCCCGCGCTCTGCTGGATCAGCTGAATCCTGGTGGGCGGCTGGTATTGCCGAGCAAATCGGAAGGTCGACAGATCTTGTTGCGGGTGACCCGTACGTCACGCGGTTTTGAACAGGAACAGCTCGAAGCGGTCAACTTCGTACCCTTGCAAGGAGGGGTGCTTTAATGCGTCTATTCTCGTCTCTTTACAGTCGCACCATGCAGTGGTCGCGCCACCCTCATGCGCCGCGCTATCTGGCAGGTCTGAGTTTTGCGGAGTCTTCGTTCTTCCCTATCCCCCCCGATGTGATGTTGGCCCCGATGACGTTGGCGAACCCTGCGCGCGCCTGGTATTTTGCCGCATTGACCACCGTTGCATCTGTGCTGGGAGGGCTGCTGGGTTATGCCATCGGCGTCTTTTTCTTCGATCTGCTGGAACCCCACCTGCACGACCTGGGGTATTGGGATCGCTATCTGCAGGCCAAGGCATGGTTCGATGAGTGGGGGTTCTGGGCGATATTTTTGGCGGGCTTTTCGCCGATCCCCTACAAGATTTTTACCATTACGGCGGGGGTCATCTCCATGCCGCTGCTGCCGTTTACCCTGGCGTCGCTAATTGGCCGTGGAACCCGCTTCTTTCTGGTGGCGGCGCTGATGGCATGGGGCGGAGAACGGATGGAGGCGGCACTGCACAGGTATATCGACCGAATTGGTTGGGCGCTGGTGGTGGTATTTCTGGTTGCCATTGTGCTCCTGAAGGGGTAGTCAGGCTCACTATTGGAGGCAAGGCGTCACATTGAAACCGGTCAGAATCAGCTTGTCCAAATGGATGACGGATGGCATGTTGGTGATCGGTCTTGCCTTGCTGGCAGGAGGGTTGACGGCCTGCGGCTCAACCGGTGGCGGTGCACCGGTCTCCAGCCGTACTGCGGAACACAAGGTTGTAAAAACTACCGGATACTACAAGGTCCGGCTCGGAGATACGCTCTACGCGATCGCATGGCGACAGGGCCTGGACTATCATCGGCTGGCGGCATGGAATGGTATCAGAGGTCCGAAATACCGTATCTATCCGGGTCAGAGGCTGCGCCTGACACGACCTCCAGGCAGAAATACGGCACCGACCAAGCCCAAAAGATCGCAAAGCCAGCCCAAGGTCACTCCAGCAAAGAAGAGGGTGAAGGTAGAGCCAGCTGTACCAAAACAGGCCAAAACGGGAACGGCACCAAAGATCGGCAAAGAATCGGTCAAGTTAAGCTGGCGTTGGCCGACAAATGGCAGAGTGGTGCAGACCTACTCCTCCAGGGACCGGAACCGCAAAGGGATTCGCATTAGTGGCCACCCCGGCCAGCCAGTGAAAGCGGCGGAAGCGGGCAGAGTGGTCTATAGCGGCAGTGGACTTGTTGGCTATGGAAACCTTATTATCATCAAGCATAATAATAATTTTCTAAGTGCCTATGGGTACAATCGAAAACTCCTCGTAAAAGAGGGGGACAAAGTGGCAAAAGGCGATCGTATTGCGGATATGGGATTGCCTCGCAAAGGAGCGGAACCCCTTCTGCATTTTGAGATCAGAAAGAGGGGTAAGCCGGTGAATCCCTTGGGACTTTTGCCACGCAACCGATAGTCGATGTTTGAGTGGAGGACGATGGATGAGCGAAGGTGGGAGCGATGAGACGGCGCTGATGGACAAACCCAACGATGCAGGCGAAGACTCGGTGTCAAGCGACAAGCCTGAAGTTTCCTCCAAGCGGGAGACAGCCCAAGCGCTGAAGAAACCAAAAACGTCTGCTGCGCGGGAGCCCAATGATGCGCAGATGGATGCCACCCGGCTATATCTCAACGAAATAGGCATCTCCAAGTTGTTGACGGCGGAAGAGGAGGTCTACTTCTCTCGATTGGCCCAAAAGGGGGATCACTCTGCCCGCCAGCGCATGATCGAAAGTAATCTCCGGCTGGTGGTGAAGATTGCCCGCCGCTATATGAATCGTGGTCTGGCGCTGCTGGACCTGATAGAAGAGGGGAATCTCGGGTTGATCCGTGCAGTGGAGAAATTTGATCCTGAACGGGGTTTTCGCTTCTCCACCTATGCGACCTGGTGGATACGTCAGACCATCGAACGTGCGATCATGAATCAGACCCGCACCATCCGCCTCCCCATCCATGTGGTCAAAGAGATCAATGTCTATCTGCGGGCTGCCCGCAAATTGGCGCAGACCCTTGATCACGAGCCCTCATCAGAAGAGATCGCCGATCTGCTCGACAGGCCTATCGGTGAAGTCAAACGCATGCTCGGACTCAATGAACGGGTGACCTCTGTCGACACGCCCTACGGAAAAGATGCAGATAAACCGTTGCTGGACACTATCCCCGATGAACGGGCCAGTGATCCCACAGTCGATATTCAGAACGATAGACTAAATGCCAATCTGGACAGATGGTTGGAGAAACTCAATGATAAGCAACGCGAAGTTGTCGAGCGCCGTTTTGGGCTGCATGGTTACGAGAACTCCACACTTGAGCAGGTGGCGAACGAGTTGGGTGTGACTCGTGAACGGGTGCGGCAGATCCAGATGGATGCCCTGCGTCGCTTAAGGGATATTCTGGAACGTGACGGTTTTTCCGTGGATACTATATTTAAATAGTAAGCTGCGGCGGAAACCCTATTTTGAACAGTGCCTCTCCACGTGTTTGCCGGACTCTGCAGTGTTCGGCGGAAAACCCACTCGAAGTGGAGTGCGATGCCTGCGGCCTTGATCCCATCTGCCAGGTGCTCGATTATGCCGAGACAGGCAGCGGGGTTCCCGAGGGCGTCCTGTTGCGCCGGCAGCCGGTGGCCAGGGGTGAGACACTGTTTCAAGCCAATGAGGTCTTCAGCTCCATCTATGCAATCAAATCCGGCTCCTTCAAGACCTATACCTCTTCTCCTGGTGGTGGCGATCGGGTGATCGGTTTCCATCAGCCTGGCGAGTTGATCGGCGTCGAGGCGGTCTCCAGCGGCAGTTATCCCTGCACGGCGCGGGCGCTGGAACCCAGTAGTGTATGCGAACTGCGGATCTCCCGATTACCGGAGGCGGGTCGTCCCAATGAGTTGGTCCAGCAGGCGCTGATCCAATTGCTCGGCAGCGAAGTGGCCTTCAGCCATATTGTCATCACCGCGCTGATTCAACAGAATGGAGAGCAACGACTGGCTGCGTTTCTACTGAATATCTCCAACCGCCGTTTAGAGCGTGGATTGCCGGAGAGCGAATTCTACCTGCAGATGTCCCGCGCCGATATTGCCAACTACCTCGGCTTGGCCAGCGAGACGGTTAGTCGACTGTTGACCCGGTTTCAGAATCAGGGGTTGATTACCCTGCGGCGTAAGCAGGTTCTGCTGCGGGACCACGCCGGGCTGATGTCGATCATAGAGCCCAACTAAAGTTATTCTCGCCTCTTGCCTGCGGGCTCGTTTTTTATGTAATGACACAAAAAATATACGGAAATCCAATTAGTTTATTAGTGATTCCTTTGCTTTGGATCAATCAAATAATAATAAAAAATTTAATGTCAGGATAATCAACGACTAAGAACGCTATATGGTTGCTTTCATTGATGCATTGGATCTTGACATTTGTCAGGATTGAGAGTGAGATATGCCACGCCTCATTGTGTGATTTCACATAGTGGGCAATTGGGGTTTCCCGAAAATTCACGCAACGTTCAATAATCTGTAAAGAGGGGGGTTCATGGACGCCGTAGCAGAACAGAAGTACAACTATGCCGTTGTGCGATGGTTCACCGTCATGGCAGTTGTCTACCTGGTGGTGGGCACTCTGGCAGGGACATACATCGCCTCAGAACTGGCATGGCCGTTTCTGAACTTTGATATTCCGTATATCACTTTTGGGCGTTTGCGCCCGCTCCACACCAACGCAGTCATCTTCGCTTTCGGCGGGTGTGCGTTGATGGCAACGTCTTACTACAGTGTCCAGCGCACCTGCGGTGTCCGTCTGTGGAGCGACAAACTGGGTTGGTTCGTCTTCGTTGGCTGGAACCTTATCATCGTCGCCGCTGTCATCACTCTGCCGCTGGGTATCAACCAGTCCAAAGAGTATGCTGAGCTGGAGTGGCCGATCGATCTGGCAATTGCAGTGGTCTGGCTCTCCTACACGTTCAACTTCATTATGACGTTGGCGACGCGGAAGAGTTCTCACATCTATGTGTCCAACTGGTTTTTCCTGGGCATGATGGTGATGATCACCTATCTGCACGTGGTCAACAGCATGGCAATTCCTGTCAGCCTGTTCAAATCCTACTCACTGTTCGCCGGCGTACAAGACGCCATGATCCAGTGGTGGTGGGGCCATAATGCGGTGGGTTTCTACCTGACTGCCGGTTTTCTGGGCATCATGTACTACTTTGTGCCCAAGCAGGCAGGCCGTCCGGTCTACTCTTATCGTCTGTCAGTCATCCACTTCTGGGCGCTGATGTTCGGTTACGTATGGCTGGGTGCGCATCATCTGCAGTACACCGCTCTGCCTGACTGGACCGGTTCTCTGGGTGCGGCTGTCTCCATCGCCATGATCATCCCTTCCTGGGGCGGCGCGGTGAACGGCATGATGACCCTCTCCGGTGCATGGGACAAACTGCGTACTGACTACGTCCTGCGCTTCATGATCATGTCCCTGGCCTTCTACGCCATGTCGACCTTCGAAGGTCCGATCATGTCGATCAAGACGGTTAACGCGCTCTCCCACTACACCGACTGGACTGTTGGTCACGTACACTCCGGTGCGTTGGGTTGGGTTGCCATGGTTGCCATCGGCGCCATCTACCACATGATGACCCGCACCTTCCACACCGAAATGTGGTCCATCAAGTTGATCAACGCTCACTTCTGGACTGCCACCATCGGCACTGTGGTCTATGTTGTGGCTATGTGGGTATCCGGCATCATGCAGGGTCTGATGTGGCGCGCTTATGATGAGTACGGCACCTTGGCCTACACCTTCGCAGAATCTGTTGAAGCAATGCATCCCTATTACGCAATGCGTGCCATTGGCGGCATGATCTTCGTAACCGGTGCCGTGCTGATGCTTATCAACGTGCTGATGACGGTTCGCAAGGCCGCCAGCGAAGGCAGTATACGTGCGGCTTCCACAGCTGCCGTTAGCGCTTAATTGAGGGGGATTTGTCAAAATGGCGAATAACAATGAAACAGTCGGTTTTCAGGAGAAGATGGAGAAAAACATCTGGATGCTCCTGTTCTTCCTGGCGCTTGCACTGTCCGTCGGTGGTCTCGTGGAGATCGTTCCGCTGTTCCTGATGGACGATACATTTGAGCACAACAAGGCGCCTGAGCTTGTCTGGCAGCGCCAGGCCGGCCAGACCCTGGCCGATCACAAGCCGGGTGACGGGATGCGTCCGTATACCGCTCTTGAACTTGCGGGTCGCGATGTCTATCAGCGGGAAGGGTGCTATCTCTGCCACTCCCAGATGATACGTCCGCTCCGTGATGAGAAGGAGCGTTATGGTCACTACTCGCTGGCTTCAGAGTCGATGTACGACCATCCGTTCCAGTGGGGCTCCAAGCGTACCGGTCCCGACTTTGCCCGTCTCGGCGGCAAATACTCCGATGACTGGCACCGCAAGCATCTGCGCGCACCTCGCGACGTCGTGCCTGAGTCTGTCATGCCTAACTATCCCTGGTTCCAGGAGAACTCAGTGGAGGGTGTGGACATGGAGATCCGGTTTAGCGTCATGAGGCTGATGGGTGTTCCTTATACTGATGAGGACATCGCCAGCGCAAACGCTGAACTGGCGGGCAAGACTGAGGAAGACGCGATGGTTGCCTACCTTCAGGTATTGGGCACCATGGCCAAGCTAGACGAAAGCAAGGCTTATCGTGAATAGTTTGGCTGAGTACTTTCATACCGATTGGGAGGCAATGACCACCAATGACTGGATAGGCCTGGTTATGACAGTGGTTACTTTCCTCTTGATGGTAGGTCTGTACTTCTACGCATTACGTCCAAAAAATCGGGATAAACTGGAGAAGAACCGGTTTATCCCGATGGATGAAGATCGAATAGATAGCGGAGATAAAAATGGCGGATAACAATCCATTTCCGGGTGAAAACAATACCGGACACATCTGGGATGACAATATCAGGGAGCTTGCCAACCCACCCCCACGTTGGTGGATGATAGCCTTCTGGGCCTCCATCATCTTTTTCTTTGGTTATGGCGTACTCTATCCCATGTACCCGATCGGCCAGAAGCCGACTGAAGGTGTCTTGGGCTGGACCCAAATCAAGGAGTACCAGGAGGGTCTTGACGAGGTAGCGGCGGTTCGTGCCCCGTTCGAAAATCAGCTGAAGGATATGAGCGCCAAGGATATCCTGGCCAATCCTGGGCTGGCCGACTACACCGTGGCTTCCGTCAAGGTGTTGTTTGGTGATAACTGTGCGCCATGCCATGGCGGCGGTGGTCAGGGTGGTCCTGACTACCCTGTATTGGCTGATGATGACTGGCTCTTCGGTGGTACTGTCGAAACAATCGAGCAGACCATCACCATGGGTCGGAAAGGCATCATGACTGCACATGGCAAGATCCTTTCCGATGCAGAAGCGGATAAACTTGTTGATGCGATCGTGGCGGGTGACCCCATGTCGGATCCTAACTTCCTGCAGAAGGGCTGCATCGCCTGTCACGGCATGGATGGTAAAGGTATGCAGATGTTGGGTTCGGCTAACCTGACTGATGGCATCTACCGTTTCGTTCGAGGAGGCCAGTCCACCAAGGACAGCGTCAAGCAGACCATTCTGCATGGCGTCAATGATGTGACTGATCCGCAGACCCGTGAGGCTGTAATGCCTTCATTTGGTGAACGTCTGTCAAAAGACGAGATCAAAAAGCTGGCTGTCTACGTCTACAAGTTTGGTGGCGGTCAGTAGTAAGGGCCTTGTTTCCTTGTAAGCGCGTGACGGTGTCTTCCGTCACGCGCGGCAATAATTTAAGGGGTATGTTATGCATTGGGATGCGGTAACGATAGGTTCGATTGTTGCGGTGGCGATCTGTGTGGTGATCTTTGTTTATGTCATTTATAAGGTCGGCGCCTTGATGAAGAGCGATGCCGAGAAACACAAACAGTAATAATCAGTGATTGTTTAGTTAGAGAAGGGGGGATTTATCTCCCCTTTTTTTTTGCTATCTATCGTAGATTATTGTAGGCATCGACAAATGCCATTGTTGTAGCTGTTTTGACAAATCGCATTGGTTCATGCGCCAGTTTTAAGAATAATGTTACGTAGAATCCTGAGACGACAAATATTTTAATGTGAGGTATCCACCTTGAGCGCCGAACAGAAATCCCCCCAACAGTCTGCTATAGATGAACTCTACGATGAGGCGGAACACTGGAATCTGAATACCGGTGAGGAGACCATTCATGCGAAACGTTTGGGTGGTAACTGGCGAAAAATAAAATGGCTGTCAGCCTCGGTTTGGATTCTCATGTTTATCGTTCCCTATCTCAGAATTGGTGATCGTCAGGCGATTCTTTTTGATATTCCCAACCGTCAGTTCCACATCCTGAATATGACGATCCTGCCGCAGGATTTCTGGATGCTCTCTCTGCTACTCCTGTTTTTCGCTTTACTGCTGGCAGTTTCAACCGCATTGATAGGGCGGGTCTATTGTGGATATTTCTGCTTTCAGACTGTTTGGACAGATGTCTTTACCTGGTTGGACGAGAAACTGGAAGGTTCACCGCCGAAGCGCCGGAAACTGGACAAGGCTAAACTGGACTTCACCAAGTTCCGTATCAAGTTCACCAAGCATCTTATCTGGTTGTTGATCTCTGCATTGACCGGCATCAGTTTTGTTGCCTGGTTTTATGACGCATATGATCTCTGGTCGGATATTTTTAGCCTGCAAGCGGGATCTACGGCATACAGCACCATCGCACTTTTTACTGCGGGCACCTATGTACTGGCTGGTTATATGCGCGAACAGGCCTGTTTCTGGCTCTGTCCCTATGCCCGTATTCAGGGCGTTATGGTGGACAATACCACCTTGGTTCCCACTTATGATTTCAAACGGGGTGAGCCGCGTGGTCGAATTGTAAAAGGGCAGTCCGAGGATGAGCGCACTACTGGCGACTGCGTCGATTGTAAGCAGTGCATTGCGGTCTGCCCCACTGGGGTCGATATTCGTCACGGTCAGCAGGAGGGCTGTATTACCTGCGGCCTGTGTATCGATGCCTGCGACCTGGTCATGGAAAAACTTGACCGGCCCAAGGGCCTCATTCGCTACGAATCCCTTGATGTGCTTGAGGGCGGCGAGAATCGTCCGCTGTTCAAACGTCCACGTGTTTGGGTTTATGGATTGATCATGTCAGCCGCTATGGCCGGAATCGGATATGGACTTAGCACGCTCGATGCGTTGGAACTGAAGGTGATCCATGCCAGGCAACCGCTCTTCGTGCTGCTGAGCAACGGTTCGATTCAGAACAAGTACACCCTGAAAGTGCTCAACAAGATGACCAAGGATGTGCCGGTGACGATTACTGCAACCGGGCCTGAGGGACTGATTCTCGTTGATGCTGACGGCATTACCGCCAAGCACGGCAAGGTAACGCCGAGAACGGTGTTTGTGCGGGTTCCCAAGTCGAATCTGAAAGGGGAAACCACCCCGATCATCTTCCAGGTCGAGGGTGAAATAAGTGACGAGGTGTTCGTGGGCACGCGCATGAGTGTCTTTATCGGACCGAAGTACTGATATAATACCTGTCGCATGGAGGGGGCGGTCTGAAAAGTCCGCCCCCTTACTATTTGTGGTTTTGGCCTGTTAACGATTTGATATTGATGAATATGGCAAACAAAAATTCTGCTTGGAGAAGTCCCTGGGTCATCGGCTGGGTGGCTATGGTGGCTATCTTTTTCACCATGAATTTGATCATGATCTTTTTGGCAGTGAATAATGATTCCGGGTTGGTCGTGGAAGATTTCTATGAGCGTGGCCAGGATTATGAAAAGAACATGCTCAAACGTCTGGCGCGGGATCCCGGTTGGCAGATGGAAGTGCAGTTGCCAAAAAAGATCGAGATCGATCAGTCTGTCCTCTGTCGTTTCGTGGTGAAAGACAAGACGGGGGAGGCGGTAACGCCAGACGCGGTTATCCTTTATGTCTATCGTCCTTCCAACGCCAAGCAGGATTTCTCCATACCGATGAAAGCGGTTGAGCCCGGCGTCTACGAAACCCAGGTGTCTTTCCCGCTTATCGGTGCTTGGGATATGCTCGTCAGCGCCAAACTTGGCGAAGATGAATTCAATACCCCCAAACGCGTCGGGGTCGGTATCGACTGGCAGCCCTGAGTCGCATCGTGACTGAATCGAGCGCGGAGCGGCACTGCTTCCACTGTAGCCTGCCGATCCCTCCTGCGGATGACGTCATCGCCGAGATCGAGGCTGAACAGCAACATTTCTGCTGTAATGGTTGTAAGTCGGTCTGTGAAGCGATCTATCAGGCCGGACTAGAGGGTTTCTACCAGCGAACCCCTGAAGATGCTGCGCTGGCGCCGCCGCCGGAAATTCCCAAGGAGCTTGCGCTCTACGATCTGGATGAAGTTCAGGAAGAGTTCGTCGGTGATCTGAGCGAAGCCCGGGATATCCATCTTCTGGTGGAGGGGATTCACTGCGCTGCCTGCGTCTGGCTCATCGAACACAGCCTCAACGCCATGCCCGGCATTATCGAGGCGCGGGTCAACCTCTCCGGCAAACGACTGCATGTCAAATGGCACAACGGACAGGTCGCACTCTCAGCCATCATCAGTCGCTTGGGGCAGATCGGTTATGCAGCGGTGCCTTATGATCCCGAGGTTGCCGAGGGCAAGCTGAAGCAGCAGAACCGCAACCTGTTGTATCGGATGGCATTTGCCGGCTTCGGTATGATGAATCTGATGTGGATCTCCATCGCGCTCTATTCCGGAGCGGATGAGGGAGAGTTTCGCGGTCTGTTTCACTGGGTCGGCTTTATGCTGGCAACCCCGGTACTGCTCTATTCAGGCTTTCCGTTTTTCAAGGGTGCCTGGTCGGGAATCAAGAACTTTCACCTGGGCATGGACCTGCCTATCGCCATCGGCGCCGGCATCACCTACCTCTATTCAGTCTACGTTACCGTCACTGGAACCCAAACGGGTGAGGTTTACTACGATACTGTCGTCAACTTTCTTTTCGTCATTCTGGTGGGACGCTATCTGGAGGCGATCTCCAAACGGCAGGCAGTGGCGGCAACCCAGCGTCTGCTCGACCTGCAACCGCGGGTGGCGACGGTCATCCGTGACGGTGAGGAGAAGATTGTGCCGATCCGGGCTGTGGCCGTTGCTGAGACGGTACTTGTCAAACCGGGTGAGCGCATCCCCGTCGACGGCACGGTGGTCGAAGGAAAGAGTGTTGTGGATGAGGCGATGCTGACTGGTGAAGCGCAGCCCGTAACCAAGATGGTTGGGGCTTCCGTCTCCGCCGGTACCATCAACGGCCACGGCATGCTGCAACTGAAGGTGGTCAGTTCACTGAAGGATACGGCGTTGGGGCGGATCATCCGCCTGGTGGAGGAGGCGCAGGCCTCGAAGGCGCCGATTCAGTGTATGGCGGACCGGATCGTCCCCTGGTTCGTTATGGTGACCCTGGGCCTTGCAACCGCCACCTTCATCTGGTGGTTTGGGACCGACATAGAGGTTGCCCTGCTGGCCGCAACTTCCGTCTTGATCATTACCTGCCCCTGCGCTTTTGGCTTGGCCACCCCCATGTCGATCGCCGTCGCTTCGGGTCTGGGGGCGAAGTACGGCATTCTGGTCAGGAATGGCGAGGTGAACGCTGCTCATCCGTAACCGATCGTCTTTGATGAAACCGGCACCTCACCGAGGGAAGATCTCGGTTGTCCTGAGAACAAATGGATGTGATTTGAATGGCGTAGAAACTGATAGCGAAGGCGATGCTGCCGGGGTTGATGCTTATGACAAACTGGCGTCTGGGCACTTCTCTGAGCATCCGGCGCTGATCTGTCGTGATGAATCGCGGGATTGAGCTTTCGTTCGATGACGCTGACGCCGAAGACGAACCAGGGTTTATCGGGTAGCGTGGAGGTGAATCGCTGCTGTCGGTGGCAAGCTATTGCAGAAAATTAATTTGGGTCTCTCAGGGCAGCAGGCAGTGGCGCTTTTGATCAACGGGGCATCGGCTCATCGAATCGCAGTGGACTGGCAAAGAGGTGGCGTTGATCGGTATCGAGGATCGGATTGCGAAGGCGCCGCGTTCGCAG
>NZ_JAAVSH020000001.1:199646-223727 GCF_011947365.2 endosymbiont of Lamellibrachia barhami | reverse complement strand
TCACGTACTTCGTTCAATTTACGTATTGCTATGTCGGTTGTCCTGGTACAAATGGATGGTTGTGAATGGCGTGAAACTGATAGCGAGACGATACCTGCGGAAGTTCAGTCACTTATGACAAAACTGGCGTCCCTGGAACGCTACTCTGAGCATCCCACGGCGCTGGCAATCCTGTCATGGGCCGAATCGCAGGGATTGAGCTTTCGTTCGATGACGGCCACCGGCTTCGAGAACGAACCAGGGTTTGGTATCGGTGGCATTGTGGAGGGTGAATCGCTGCTGTCGGGTAGCAGCAGCTGGCTGCAGAAGAACCAAATCAAACTGCAGGTCTCTCTGGAGCAGCAGGCAGTAGCGCTTGATCAACAGGGCATCAGCTCTATCCGAATCGCAGTGGACGGCAAAGAGGTGGCGTTGATCGGTATCGAGGATCGGATTCGCGAAGAGGCGCCTGCACTGATTCGCGATCTCAAAGCGGAGGGTATGGAAGTGACCCTGCTGAGCGGGGACCGGCGTCAGGCGGCTGAGGCGATCGCCCGGCGTCTGGGGGGCATGGAGGTGATAGCCGAGGTGCTGCCCGAAGAGAAGGATCAGGTCATCCAATCGTTACAGGCCGGAGGAAGAAAGGTTGCTATGGTTGGCGATGGTGTAAACGACGCACCTGCGCTGGTGCGGGCTGACGTGGGGATCGCCATGGGGTCCGGCACCGATGTCTCCATTGCCAGTGCCGATATCGTGCTGATGAGCAGCGAGCTCGAGAAGGTTCGTCTGGCAGCCAGTCTCTCGCGACGGACCCTGAAAACCATCCGGCAGAATATCGGTATCTCTATTGCCTACAATCTCATTATGGTGCCGCTGGCGATGGCTGCAATCGTGACGCCCTTGGTGGCTGCGATCTCGATGCCCCTGAGTTCACTGGCAGTGATCGGGAATTCTGCCAGAATCCGTACCCTGTTCCGGGGCATCAAAGCCCGGTAAAATTCAGCTTACGAAACGACGCTGTTTCCGGATGGAAGCGGTTTTTTTACTTCACGGAGCACGGTTATGGAAGTCATTTATGGTTTGATTCCGGGTATGATCCTGCTCGGTCTGGTGGCGGTGGCAGTACTCTTCTGGGCTGCCCGCAGCGGTCAGTTTGACGATCTGGAAGGCGAGGCCCACAGGATTCTGATGGATGATGATATTGTCGTTAAAAAGAAAAAACCAAAAACGATGATGCCCGATGCCGAAGATCAGGATAAGGGTTGAGACTCGGCAATCGGGCAGCAAAAGTCAGTTTATAACGCGTTCTTTTTTTGCGGTCTCGTTGAGCCGGTCAATCAATGCGTCGATCTCTTTTGGCGGTACATATTGAAAGATCTCTTTGCCCTCGGGATTCAGACCGATGCTCAGCCCCATCTCGGGATAGATCCAGTGCACCACACCGGTTTCAGCTTCCGGAATCCTCTGTAGGGGTTCTCCAAAACGGCTGCTCAACAGCTCTGCTTCCAGGTTTGCATGGGGAATATAGTTGATCAGTTTTATGGGAAAAGTTGCTACCAGAAGGTGATCTTCACTGGCAATATCCACCTTTCGGGTGATTTCAGTGGTGCGGCCGATGCGGGAGCCCCGATCATGGATCTGCTGCAGGATCTCTTCATTGCCCTCAAGCACCAGGACGAAATCGGCCTTAAGACCGCTGAGAAAGATACGCTCAAAGTAGGCTTCAAGCTCAGGCTTTCCTGCTTTGGTAACAAACAGGCTGACCTTCCCTGGGTCACGCAGGATATCCCTGGCTTCCTGCAGAGTGCTGCTGCCAAGTTTCAAGCCGAATACCTCGGAACCCCCTGCTCCATCCACCTTGATGTCCCAGGGTAGTTTGGGGTTGGGATCCGGTGCGCGTCCTCCAGGTAGGATCAGGGCAAGCGCCAGTGCGACGAGGGTGAGGGAAAGCACCCACAAAAAGATCTTTTTTTCCATCGGTCATGAACCTTGGTTAATTGATAAAACACATCGTAGCGAGTGGAGTTCGGCGCTAAGATAAACAAATGTTCGGCAAAGTGGGGATTCTACAATGGGAAACGGTCTTTGGCTTATAACAATTCTCAAAGAACAGCCTTGGATTGGGTTGGTTGTCGGCTTCGCCCTCTTTCTGGCGCTGTTTGGACTGAAAAAATGGCTGTTCGCCAAGATGGACAGCAACAAAGAGTCTCCCTGAAGAGATGCATTTGGCTTCGTCTGGTGGTAACGTCTGGGGCTTTCTACCCCTGCCATTGGACCAGAGTCAGTTCAGATGAAATTCGAGATTGCCGAAGAAGTGGCCAGCAAGGCCAAGAATCCCCATGAGATTTTTCTTACCAATCTGATTGGCAACCATATCCTTTGGTTTGTCGCTGCCCTGGGTCTGGCCAATTCCTACTGGCAGCCCGTTGCAATGGTCCCCGTAATCTCCTTGTGTGTTCTGGCTTACACGATCTGGCGTGCGCGCCGCTCAAAGGAGATCGATGATTGGTACGTGATGTGCCACTGGCAGATTTGTGCCGCCCGCAGTCGAATTTTCATCTACATGCTGTTGCTGGGGCTGATTATATCGCTGTTGGGTTGGGTCGGTTATACCTACTTAGGCATGATGGAGGTGGCGGTTTATGCGCTGATCGGTGGTATAGGCGGGCTGCCGATCATGGTCACCGTGCTGGTGTTGATCCTGATGGAGTCGGATGCACTGCACCAGGCGATGTTGCAAAAACTGCCGGATCGTCTGGTCGAGCAGTATCCGCCACCGGAAGATATCGTGGTGGTGGAAGAGATCGTGTACGACCACTAGTGCGTTATCAGCAGGGCGGCTGCAACCCTGCGTCCCTCTGACATCAGGATATTGTAGGTGCGGCAGGCTGCGGCGGTGGTCATCGACTCGACGCCGATGCCCGAGTTCGCCAGCGGTTGCAGAAGCGATGGGTGGGGAAATAGATGGGTGGCTCCCGTGCCCAGCAGCAGCAGTTCCGGTTGCAGTGCAGCAATCTCCAGGAAATCCTCCCTGATCAGGGTATCGAAGGAGTCCGGACGCCAGTGTTCGATGATCTGCCTTGGTAGCAGAATCAGACTGTCATGATAGTCCATACCGCTGATATTGACCCGCCCATTTTCGTAGGCGTGGATCACGTACCCCTGGGATTGATCGTCCTGAGTAAATTTCATAGACAGAAGATACCGGATTCCTGCGGCTGAAAAAAGCACCGATTCAGGGCAAGTTTATGTGCTGTGAAATTGATATTTCACTGTCTGTCGGTTACCTTTATCCCTTTTGCCGACTCTAAATAGAGCAGAGGTATTCGTGTCTACGTCCGAGATGGAGAAGTTCCGCAGAATCGAGCGGCTGCCGCCCTATGTGTTCGCCATTGTGAATGAACTCAAGGCAGCAGCGCGAGCGCGGGGCGAGGATATCATCGATTTTGGCATGGGCAACCCGGATCAGCCGACCCCTCAGCACATTGTCGACAAGCTTTGCGAAGCGGCCAATCGCAAGGATACCCACCGCTACTCCATGTCCAAGGGTATTCCACGGCTACGGCGGGCCATGAGTCGCTGGTACAAGAACCGTTACGACGTGGATCTCGATCCGGAGACCCAGGTCATCACCACGATCGGTTCCAAAGAGGGTCTGGCTCATCTGGCTTTGGCCTGCATGGGACCGGGGGACTCGGTGCTGGTACCCAATCCGGCCTATCCGATCCACCCCTATGGATTCATCATCGCGGGTGCCGATGTACGCCATGTCCCAATGGTCGACGGTGTCGATTTCTTTGAGGAGCTGCAGCGCGCGATCAACGACTCCTGGCCCAAACCAAAGATGCTGGTGCTGAATTTTCCCGGCAATCCGACCACCCATTGTGTCGAACTCGATTTTTTTGAGAAGGTGGTGGAGATTGCCAAAGAGCATAATATCTGGGTGATCCACGATCTGGCCTATGCGGACATCGTCTTCGATGGTTACAAGGCGCCGTCGATACTGCAGATACCTGGTGCGGAAGAGATCGCGGTGGAGTTCTTTTCGCTCTCTAAGAGCTACAACATGCCCGGTTGGCGCGTCGGTTTCATGTGCGGCAACAAGACCCTGGTGGCAGCGCTTTCGCGCATCAAATCCTACCTCGATTACGGCACCTTCACCCCCATTCAAGTGGCGGCGATTGCAGCACTTGAGGGCCCCCAGGAAGTCGTGGAAGAGATACGCGATATGTATCAGAACCGGCGTGATACGCTTTGTGATGGCCTCAATAAGATCGGTTGGCAGGTGGCGAAACCCAAGGCGACCATGTTCGTCTGGGCGCCGATCCCTGAGTTTTATCGCGAGAAGTACAAGAATGAGGAGGGTGGCATCTCCCTCGCCTTCTCCAAGAAACTGCTGCAGGAAGCGAAGGTGGCGGTCTCTCCCGGTATTGGTTTTGGGGCGCATGGCGACGATCACGTGCGCTTCGGGTTGATCGAAAACGAACATCGTACCCGACAGGCGGTACGCGGCATTCGCGACATGTTTCGTCGTGATGGCCTTATCAGTAACTAAGGAGAATAACGTTGAATCCGGTCAAAGTTGGTTTGTTGGGACTGGGCACAGTGGGTGGTGGCACACTGAATGTGTTGACCCGCAATGCACAAGAGATTGCCCGTCGTGCCGGACGCGGTATCCAGATCACACATGCGGCAGCCAAGTCCTACGATCCTGAGAGTCTGCTCGGACTGGATCAGGTTGAGGTCTGTGATGATGCCTTTGCGGTGGTGGGCAATCCGGACGTGGAGATCATCATCGAACTGATCGGGGGTTACTCCCCGGCCCGTGAACTGGTGCTCAAGGCGATCGAAAACGGCAAACACGTGGTAACCGCCAACAAGGCGCTGATCGCAATGCACGGCAACGAGATCTTCGCAGCGGCACAGAAGAGGGGCGTTACCGTCGCCTTCGAGGCAGGCGTGGCAGGCGGTATACCGATTATCAAGGCGGTGCGTGAAGGACTGGCGGCGAACCGCATCGAGTGGATTGCCGGCATCATCAACGGCACCGGTAACTTTATCCTCACCGAGATGCGGGACAAGGGACGTGATTTCGACGATGTGTTGAAAGAGGCTCAGGCATTGGGTTATGCCGAGGCCGATCCCACCTTCGACGTGGAGGGCATAGATGCTGCCCATAAGCTGACTATCCTCGCTTCCATCGCGTTCGGTGTGCCGTTGCAGTTCGACAAGGTCTATACCGAGGGGATTGGCAAAATCGAACGGCAGGATGTGGAGTATGCGGAAGAGTTGGGATATCGCATCAAACATCTGGGCATGACCCGCAAAACCGGAAAAGGCATTGAACTGCGGGTTCACCCCACCATGATTCCAGAACGGCGACTCATCGCCAACGTGGACGGTGTGATGAACGCCGTGCTGGTGATGGGTGATGCCGTGGGTCCGACCCTCTACTACGGTGCTGGCGCAGGCGCCGAACCGACTGCCTCGGCAGTGGTGGCGGATGTGGTAGACATAGTGCGCGCGCTCACCACCGATCCAGAGAACCGGGTGCCGCACCTGGCCTTCCAGCCAGACGAGCTTTCCGACCATCCGATTCTGCCGATGGAGGAGGTGGAGACCGCCTACTATCTGCGTATGACCGTGGATGACAAGCCGGGTGTGGTGGCGGCTATTGCCGGTATCCTCGGAGACGCGGGGATCAGCATCGAGGCGATCCAGCAGAAAGAGCCCGCAGAAGGGGAGGTTCGTGTGCCGCTGGTGATGTTGAGCCACCGCGTGGAAGAGCGGCAGATGAATCAGGCTATTGAGTCGATTGAGGCCCTGGATGCTGTGGCCGGAGAGGTGATGCGCATCCGTGTGGAGCAGTTGGACGGCTGATTGATCCATCAGACCCCTAGCCTGCATCTGCTGATACCCGGTCTGCTCGGGCCGATGCCGTCGTTCGAGGCAGCGGGGTGCGAGGTGGGCGTACCGGCACTGGAGCGGATTCTGGCATGTGCTGACCAGGAGGAGACGCCTGGAAACGATCTGTCAACCACCCTGTTTTCCCTATTCGGTATGGCGGCCCAGCCAGACCGGGATCTGCCCGAGGGCGCGGTCAACTACCTTGGGAGCGGTGGCGCACCGGGTGAAACCTGCTGGTTGCGCGCCGATCCAGTACATCTGCGCCCGGACCGGGATCGCCTGCTACTCTTCAGCCCGGAACTGCTCGATGTTAAACAGGCTGAGGCGGATGAGATTGCCGACCAAATCAATGCGCATTTTGCCGCAGAGGGTATTCGTCTGGAGACACCGTTACCGGCGCACTGGTATCTGCACCTGGAAAAGTGTCCCGATCTGGTTACCTCAAGTTTGGAACAGGTGGTGGGTCGCAATATCGACTCTTTCCTGCCGAGTGGCCCAGATGCCGCAAAATGGCGTGCCCTGAGCAACGAAATCCAGATGTTGCTCTTTAATGCGCCGTCGAATCAGCAGCGTGAAGCGGAGGGGAGACCGACTATCAACGGTCTCTGGTTCTCCGGGGTGGGATTGCTACCCAGCCTGAAGAGTATTCCCTTTGAGCGGATCATTGGCGACGATCCCAGCAGCAGGGGATTGGCGCTGCTGGCAGGTATGCAACCCCAGGCGATCCCGGAAAATATCGCAGATGTCTGGCTTCCAGAGGGTGAGACTGTGTTGACTGTCACCGATCTGCTGTCGCCGGTACTGAATGCCGATCCCTTTCGCTGGGTTGAGCAATTGGCAGCGTTGGATAACAAACTGAAGCAGCTGACAGAATCGCTGAAAGCGCGAAAAAATGCCCGAATCCACATCTACCCCTGCAATGGAAAACGCTACACTTTGCAGAAAAAACACCGCTATCGTTTTTGGCGGCGCAGCCGCCCACTGGCTGGACTTTTGGACAGGAATCAATAATGGATGAGCTGATCAATGGTATGCACCACGTCAGCCTGATTGTCGTCGATACATCCAGGGCGCTTGGGTTCTACCGGGATCTGTTGGGACTTGAAGTGGATGAGTCCCGCCCTGACCTGGGTTATCCAGGCGCCTGGCTGAATCTGGACAGACAGCAGATTCACCTGCTGGAATTACCCAATCCTGATCCCCTGGAAGGAAGGCCTGAGCACGGTGGCAGAGATCGTCATCTGGCGCTGATTGTCAGCGATCTCGGCCGGTTGAAATCCCGACTCGATCAGGCGGGCATAACCTTCACTGTCAGCCGCTCTGGACGGCGGGCCCTTTTTTGTCGTGATCCTGATCAAAATGCCCTGGAGTTTGTCGAACTTCCTCCCGCCTGACGTTTTGGGGGGTTCTGCCCCTCGATTCCGCTAAGCTCCATCGCGGCTACAATGTAGCCCGCATGGAGCTTGCGGAATGCGGGAAAGCCTCTGTATTATCGTGCCACGATCTGAATATTGCTGATATTTACGAGGAGCCATGGATGGTTCACTATCGCCGTAGCCGCGTTCCTGGCGGAACCTATTTCTTTACCCTGACTCTACAGGACCGAACATCCACGTTGTTGGTCGATCATATCGACCTGCTGCGCCAAGCATGGCGAAAACATCTTCTCAATCGTCCTGTCGAAAACCTTGCGGTGGTGGTATTGCCAGATCATCTCCATGTTCTCTGGCGGTTGCCAGAGAATGATATGGACTACTCTTCTCGCTGGCGAGGAATAAAAGCAGAATTTACACGATTGCTGAGAAAGCGAGTGTTCATTGCATCGCGGAGGAAGGGAAGCGGATTTGCGTTGTGGCAAAGGCGGTATTGGGAGCATATGATCCGTGATGAAGAAGATCTACGGCGGCATATGAGCTATATCCATTTCAACCCAGTGAAGCATGGGTGTGTTTCGCAAGTAGTTGACTGGCCTCATTCAACCTTTCACAAATATGTGAAAGATGGTTTATATCCGGCTGATTGGGGGTATGGCGAATTATTAGCATTGGGTGAATTTGGGGAGTGATTGTCCTCGATTCCGCTACGCTCCATCGCGGCTACGGCTTGATCGCCAACACAAGATTCACAGAGACCCCATCCCCGGACTTCAGGTTTTCGGCGCTGGCACACCCTTGGTGAAACTCACCGATCAAGCGCACTAGATAGAGACCGAGGCCGAGATGGGTCTGATCACCGGCATGGGGACGGACAGAAACCATGGAGTCGAAGAGATGCTTCTGCATGGTCTCAGGCAGGGGTGGTCCCTGATTGATGACGCTGAGACGGACCCTGTTGTCGGTCTCCTGCGTCACCGCGAGTGTCAGAGGCGTCCCTGACAGGTGGAAATCCACTGCGTTGCTGACCAGCTTGTCCAGGGCCTGCACGATGAGTTCCGGAGCGGCCTTGATTACCACCGGATTGTCTGGAAGTCGGGTTTCGATGGTGACTTCAGGATAGGTGACGGCATAATTGTTCCGCATCACCCGCACCAGTTCCACCAGATCCAGAGGCGTTTTTTCCGCCTGCTGCAGGGTCTGCTCAAGCCGGGTCGCCTCACGCATGCGGTCGAGAATCAGGGTCAGTCTGTCGATACCCTCTGTGGCGCGTGACAGATAACGTGTCCGGGCCGATGGCTCCTCATCATGCTGCAGGTTCTCCAGGGACGATTTCACCATTGCCAACGGAGTGCGAAATTCATGGGAGAGCCGTGATGCCATCGCCTCGAGGTAGCGGTTGTACTCTTGCAACCGCTCCAGCACGCTGCTGAAACTGCGTCCGAGATCGCCGATCTCATCCGCTGTTTTTTCATGCCTGAGACTGTGTAAAATGCGCCCGTCAGGACTGACGGCATCCTCCACCCGGTTATGCAGGCGACGGATGCGTCCGGTGAGAAGAGTGGCAAACCCGAGCAGTAGACCGCCGGTGATCAGGAACAGAATCAGGGTGATCTGAAATATCCTCTTCAGGGCCTGCTGCTGCATTGTGAGGATGCGCTGGGTGGTCTGTTCCATGACCACTGCACCGGTTACTCCGCCGTCACCTTTGATCGGATAGGCGGCTGAAAGCACCACTGTCGACACATCACCGGCGCGGCGTCGATACACAGTCGGATTGCCCAGCAGTGCCTGGCGGATTTCAGGGCCATCCAGTCTTGCGGCATACTCCTGGTCGTCCAGGAAGTCGCTATCGGGTAGCGGCAGGATCAGGTTCAATATGCCGGTAAGCAGGCCCTTTTGTTGGCTGTTTGGTGTTCTCCCAGGGGCGAGACGGCCGTTCTGTCCGATTACCCACTGTTGCCGGTTGATGACACGGATGCGGCTCTCCTGATAGACGAAGCCGGCCAGCAATGTTTCCACATCTTCATATGAGGTGACGACAAAAGCCAGAGACCCGGGGTGCATCCGACCGGAGGTGGAGGCAGTCGTTGCCGATGTCCCATCCGCCTCCCCATCCCGATCAAACAACGCCAGAGAGAGGCGCCGTTTGAACAGGCTGTGTGGGATGCGCAACTCAAGGTTGTAACCTGTTTTCGTCTCCTGCCACTCCCCCCTGATGAGAGGCTGGCGGGGGGCGCCCGCCAGTGGTTCAGCAGTCACCCAGCCAGGGGCGGCGGTGGTGACCTGGAAATTTGCGATCTCTCCATCATCACCGATGAGGGCGATGCGCAGGTGGTCTCCCGCGTCTGCGCGATTATCGGTGGGGGATGGGTAGATCACGGCGTCGTCCTTTATCTGCAGCATCAGATAGAGATCGCCCTCGTAGATACCCATCAACAGGGAGAAAGCAGCGGCCTCCGGGTCTGTCTCACTGGAGCGGAAATAGCGCTTTTGTTCCAGCAGGGTTCTCCAGTCGTCTGTGTAACCGTCAAGCAGGATCGGCTGTGTGAGGTGATGGGCGTAGAGAATTGAAGCGGGATTTTGCGGGTCTGCAGGAATGGTCGGTAAGCTGGAGGATTGACTGAGCAGATTGGCAATGAGTTCGGCCCGGCCCAGTAGCACCTCTTCCTGGGAGGCGCGGAGAAAGGACTCGGTCTCGATGACATAGCGGTATCCAGCCCAGGGGATGGCCAGCAGGGTGAGGGAGACGAGCAGTAGTTTGAAGCGCAGTCCCTGATAGAATCGCCGCCGCATTTTTGATCAGCTGCCTGGCTGATGCCAGCGGTAGCCGGCGCCGTAGACGGCTTCGATAGCATCGAACTGTTCATCCACCTGCTGAAATTTGTGGCGTATGCGTTTGATGTGAGTGCTGATGCTGCTGGCGTCCACCAGGATGTTGGCGTCATCCATCAGTTGATCACGGTTACGTACATGACCGGGAAAACGAACCAGAGAGTGGGTAAGCCAGAATTCCGTAACGGTCAGGTCGACCGCTTGCTCCTTCCACGCTGTGGTCAGGCGATCTATATCCAGTTGCAGATCACCGCGTTGCAGAACCTGGTTTTCAGCCACCGGCTTCTCCATCGCGCGCATGCGGCGGAAGAGGGCGGCGATGCGGGCCGACAGGTGGGGCAGGCTGATCTCCTTGGTGAGGTAGTCGTCGGCGCCCAGACGTAATCCCGCAACTGTATCGAAGTCGTCATCCCGGGCGGTGAGGAAGATGATCGGCAGCGTCGATGAGCGGGCGCGCAGTTCACGGCAGAGTTCAAAGCCGCCATCGATCTCATCATTGAGGCCGATATCGAGAATGACCAGATCGGGCAAACAGTTTGCAAACGCGATTGAGGCCGCCTGCCGGGAACTGAACCCCGTCACCTGATAGCCCTGTCGGGAGAGAAAGTCGACATAGTTGTCCCGGATGGCGGCTTCATCTTCGACGATGGCGATCTGTTTTGGCATCTGCTTTTCGGCCTTAGGTGATTACCCATGAAGGGTTGGGTTATTACGCATAGACATCCTGACCTGAAAATATATCCTGATTAATAGGACTTTCGGTAATAAAAAAGATACCACGAAAGCGTGTACTACAGGCTCCTGACGAAACTAACGTCGTAGTGGAGTCTGGATTAGGGGATTATCGACATGATTGATCAAGGCACCGGCCATCAGGCATCGGTATATTGGGTCAGCTCGCTCTTTGCGGATGCAGGCTGGTATTTCAAGGAGGATGGCAGCCCAAGCCACGGGCCGTATATCGACGAGGCTCATGCGTTGGAGGCGGCCCGTGAGGGTGAAGCCTCGCTCGATTCGGCCCCGCCAACGCCAACTAACGTCTGATAGAACGGAATATACTAGGGCCTGTTAACGCTGGGCATCCGAATAGTGTTAACAGGCCCTGGGGTACGATTGCTGGTATTGACCCAAAGAGGGTTTTCGTGCGGGTGAGACGGGAGGTTACTCCCGCTCTTTGAGCATGGCTGCCAGATCCGCAAATGGATTATGGGTGGTGCTGCTCTTATTTGTGTCGGTCGAGGCATCGCCGTATTCTGAATCGATGTGGCGTGAATGTTCATTGTCATGGCAATAGAGGCACAGCAACTCCCAGTTGCTGCCGTCCAGCGGATTATTGTCGTGATTGTGATCGCGGTGATGGACCGTCAGTTCTCGCAGGTTTTCGCGGGTAAACTCGCGTGTGCAACGACCGCAAATCCAGGGATATATTTTTAGCGCTCTCTCGCGGTAACCCTTCTCCCGCTCTTCCCGAGCACTGCGAGCCTGTGCAACGATGCGGTCGAGCTTGTCCGAGGAATTTTCTGATGTCATGGTCGCGGTCCAAAAATAGATGATTTCAGTGACTGCCTGAAATAGAGTTTGTGGCTCCTTTCCATATTCGTCAAGCGGAACGTCATAGTCACCAAGCTAGCATCACCCCTGATATTGAACCGCCAGACGGGAGAAGTGACTAACAGTCTATTCCAATCCATAAATGAGTCTGAAACAGGGTAGTTGAAAGTCAGTCAGAGAAGCCATTCAGCCGACTTTCTTATTCTCTGTTCAAAGATGGCCTTGAAGAGTTTACGTTTGGCCACACACGTTCATCTGTTTGGCTGCTCATTGTCACTGTTAGCGGGGGTACAATTGCATCCAGTTTATACAAGGTGATGCATAAGCGGTAAAGTGTCTGCCTTAGGCAGAGTTTGAGCTTGTCATAGAGTGTTTAAATACTCCTCGTAGGGATAACGTTTTTCACCCTGCCTTACTGTGATGTGGAACAGGAAAGAGCAGGCGGTGGAAAGTGATGTAGGGATTAAAGTGTTGACGATGGAAGTCAGCCCCAGAGCTGTAGATTGCCCATCGACCGGGGATATGGTCATAGCCCAGGTGTTTACGGATCACAGTAACCGTTCTTTGACTCAACCAGCGCATTATCATTGGAATGGCGTGGGCGTGATTTGGTGAACTCGATGGTCAGTTTATTGAGCAACTTTGCCACGGTCTGATTGATGTGTATTCCGAGCCGTTATCAGCGCTGAAAACCCAGAATGGGAAGGGGCAACGTCGCCATGATCTCTTTCAGTATAAGTCACCATGGGTGACCATCATGAACAGGAACTCCCTCTTTTCAGACTCATTTCACGCTGGAATCGAGCCCTTCGTTCAGACTCATTTCATATTGGACAAGACTCTAACCCCGTTTGAGAAATATCCAGGGATGCCTCAAAAGGGCGATTCCCCCTACTGCCACCCTCCTGCCATTTTTCGCCATGACTTCGCCAGTATTTTGCAACCGGCCTGTCATTTCATTCGTCTGTAATACCCTCAACCCGGCGCAGGTAAAGGTCTGCCGTTCTCCGCCAAGGATGGCGCGCTGGAATAATTCAGAGGGAATTATCATGAAAAGAAAAATGCTCAGCTTAGCAATTATGGGGTTGCTCTTTACCACGCCACTGCTGGCCAATGCGGCTGAAAAGTCTGCCGCCGACAATGTTAGTGAACTGAAGGGGCCAGCCATCGGTATGCTGATTGGTGGCGTGTTTGGCGGTCCCCCGGGTTTGGTGGTGGGCGCCATTGGTGGGGCTCTGTTCGGAACGATCGACGGGCAGAAAACAGCCTTGAGTCTGCAACAGGATCAACTGGCAGATACCCGTCAACAGGTAGATCAGCTGCTACAGCAGAGCGGCAGTCAGTCGGAGCAGATCGAACGGCAGCTGCGTCAGCAGAAGGATCGGCAGCAGGCAGTGGCGGAGGGTTTCTCCTTCTGTCTGCAGTTCCGCACCGAAAGCGCGGATCTGGAGCCTCGTTTTCAGCCGCAGCTCGACGCCCTGGCGGGCATGCTGAATGCCTTTCCCGATCTCGACATCCAGATCCTCGCCTCGGCGGATCATCGGGGCAGTGACGACTACAATCGGGAGCTGTCAAAATTGAGGGCCGAAACCGTTTCCCGGCGGCTGGTTGCTGCCGGGGTGGATGCAGGACGCATTCAACAGCGAGTTGAGGGTGAGGGAATGGCGCTCTATCCCTCTGTGGATCTGGAGGGTCTCGGTTTCGATCGTTTCGTGCTGCTCTCGTTTGTACCGGGATCGGGACGGTGAAGCGCTGTCCGCAGCCTCTGAGTGAGGCATTTCTTTACGGATCGCCGGAACGGATCTCAACTCAGTCGGCCAGGTGGTTATCGGAGGAGGAGATTCGGGCGATAAAAGGAAACAACCCGCAGCGGGGAGGGCGCAAAGATGAGCCATTCACTCATGCAGGCGGGTGATAACGTTGACGGGCCGGTCCGGATCGATCTCCGAAACCGGGAATTCGTCAAGGATATGCTGCTGACACTGATTGCCGCCATAGGTGCAGGTCTGGCGGGATCGGTGTTCTTCATCCTGCTGGTTCTCAGTACCAGCGGCAGTGCGCTGGCGGCAGCCGAGGAGGTGACTCGCGGCACCCTCAATCTCTACTCACTGGATGGCCGGCGTATCGATGATGCCCCCAACCTGAGCACCGATGTGGAGATGCAGATCAACGGTATGTTGGCACGGGTAAAGGTGGCGCAGCACTTCAGTAATTCCAGTCAGGATTGGGTCGAGGGGATCTATCAATTTCCCCTGCCGGAGGATGCGGCGGTAGACCGGTTGTGGATGCGCATCGGCGAGCGGGTCATCGAGGGCGAGATCCAGGAGAAAGAACAGGCCAGGGCGACCTACGAAAAGGCCAAGTCAGAAGGACGCAAAGCAAGTCTGCTGAGTCAGCAACGGCCCAATATGTTTACCGCGTCGGTGGCAAATATCGGGCCGGGGGAGTCGATTCTCATCGAGATCGAGTACCAGCAGAGCCTGGGTTATGACCAGGGACGATTTCAGATCCGTTTCCCACTGGTTATCGCACCGCGTTATATCCCCGGCATCCCCATAGTGCCGGAGGAGAGCAGTGGTTTTAGCGGCACGGGTTGGGCTGCGGATACCGATCAGGCGCCCGATGCCAGCCGGATCACACCCAGTGTGGCCGATCCGGCCCTGGGTCCCATCAACCCGGTAGCCATCGCAATACAACTGGATGCGGGTTTACCGCTGGCATCTCTGGAGAGCCGCTACCACCCTATCGTCCATACCCAGGATGACAGAGGGCGATATCAGATCGGCCTGAAATCGAAACAGGTTCCTGCGGATCGGGATTTCGAGTTGACCTGGGTGCCAAAGGTCGGAGTTGCCCCTCATGCTGCTCTCTTCACCGAGTTGTGGGAGAACGAGACCTATGGACTGTTGATGGTGATGCCGCCCCAGGGAGATGCTGTGATACCAACCCAACCACGGGAAGTCATCTTTGTGGTCGACACCTCCGGCTCCATGCATGGGACCTCCATCGCCCAGGCCAAAGCCGCGCTCAAAATTGCCCTGCGGCGTCTGCGGCCGGAAGACCGCTTCAACATCATCCAGTTCAGCAGCTATACCCGCGCCCTTCATCAGCATGCGGTGGATGCGACACCACGCAATCTCAGACAGGCGTTGGACTATGTTTCGTCCCTGCGGGCCGATGGCGGTACTGAGATGCTGCCTGCGCTTGAGTTGGCCCTGGATGGCAGGGAATTCCATGACCGGCTGCGCCAGGTGATATTTCTCACCGACGGCAGCGTGGGCAACGAGGATGAACTGTTTAAAGTGATCCGTCGGCGTTTGGGGGCGAGTCGCCTCTTCACCATCGGCATCGGTTCTGCGCCCAACAGCTTCTTCATGTCCCGGGCTGCGGAGTTTGGCCGTGGCAGCTTCACCTATGTGGGGGATCTGGAGGAGGTCGAGTCACGTTTGGCGGCACTCTTTCTAAAACTGGAACAGCCTTTGCTGACCAATATCCAGTTGCAGTGGCCTGATGGCGCCGAGGTGGAGGGCTATCCGAATCCACTACCTGATCTCTATGCGGGAGAGCCGATCCTGCTGGCGTTAAAGGCCGACCAACTACAGGGTCAGCTGACCATCAAGGGTGACAGGGCCGGAGAGTCTTGGCAGCGGCGTATCCCTCTACGGGGTGGTGGTGATCAAACCGGTGTGCATCTGCTCTGGGCAAGGGCGAACATCGCTGAACTGATGGCCCAGCGAAATCGCGGCAGGCCGGAGCCGGATGTTCGTAAAGCCGTCCTCGAAGTGGCCCTGAAACATCGTCTGGTCAGTCGATACACCAGTCTTATTGCAGTAGATAAAACCCCCACTCGCCAGCTCGAAGAGATGTTGAAAACAAAACCGATGCCGACCAACCTGCCTCACGGTTGGACGGCGAACAAGGTGTTCGGGCGAATGCCTCAAACAGCCACTCCCGCCTCACTGCATCTGTTGATTGGTCTTTTACTACTGCTGAGCGTGTTCGTTCTGACAGGGAGACGCAGGACATGAAGCGGTTATTGGTGATAACCCTCCTGATGGTGGCCGTTTGGCAACTGGCTGCCGGGGGATGGATTCACGCCAAGGCCTGGCTCTCCGAAGTCCTGATCGCCGATGCCTGGGAAGCGACCCAATCAGCATCCGATCATGTCCCCCCCTGGGACTGGGCCGACACCTGGCCGGTGGCGAGGCTCTCGGTGCCTGGGCTGGAGATAGAGCGCTACATTCTGGCTGGAGCCAGTGGCCGCACTCTCGCTTTCGGACCGGGTTGGATCGAAAACAGCGCCCGTCCCGGCAGTGCGGGTAAAAGTATCATCAGCGGCCACCGGGACACCCACTTTCGCTTCCTGCAACAGTTAAAACAGGGCGATCGGCTGGTGATCGAACGCCCTGATAGGCGGCTGGTTCACTACGCAGTTTTAGAGCAGAGCGTACATCACGAAAACGAGACCGGACTGCTGCAACCCGATGGACAGAATCAGTTGTTACTTATTACTTGTTATCCCTTCGATGCCTTGCTGCCGGGTGGTTCCCAGCGTTATGTGGTGACTGCCGAAGAGTTGGTGATGTGACACTGCGGAAATCTACCCCTCAAACGTAGGCCGGTTCAAGCGCAGCAGAACCGGCAATCCAGGCGTTCTGCCAATATGCGAGCGCCCGATCCGCTGCGCTTGATCGGGCCTACGTTCTGCCTATTTCCGGCGGTCAAAAATCCAGGTCATCCTCTTTGAATTCACGCTTCGGTTTTTTGCCGAGGATGGTTTTCAGGATGTCGTTCATGGTGGCGGGGTCGTTGTCGAAACCGCCGTGGCTTTCACTGTTGCTGCGTTTTTCTTGCCCGTCCTCCCCTTTGCTGATGATGATCCTGATATTCTTATCCTGGGGGAGCGGGTCGTTATATTCCACCATACCCACGATCTGTTCTCCCAGTTCCTCTTCGCAGGCCAGTGAGACGTAGTAGAGCAGTGACTTGCGATAGACAAAGGCGACGTTGTCATCCAGTTCCAACTCTTTGGAGAGACTGTAGATGCGCAGTTGCTTGACCAGCTTGCCTATCTCGGGTGAAAAGTTTTTCCTGAACAGATCGACGGTGGCGGCGGGGGCCATCAGGCTGCAGCTGGCGATGGATGTTTTCTCGCTGGCTTTCGGTAGTGCCTTGATCAGCCAGGCCAGCAGGATGGCGCCGGTGCTGTGGCCCACTAGGTGGATCTTCTTGGGCTTGTCGCTTTCTGTCAGGGCATCGAGAAAGACGTTGAGGGTCTGCATGCCGCCACGGGCATTGCTGCTGAAGGGGCGTTTGGCGCCGAGTTTCATCTCCCGCCAGAGGGCGCGGCCAAGGGGACGGGTCGACTTCTCAAGCAACTTGTCGGTGTAGTCGGTAAAACCGGCAACCTTCTCACCCCCCTCTCTGTGGCGCCGCAGCAGGATGTCTTTGAGCTCCTCCAGCAGTCCCGTGTCGTACATGAAGTGGAAGGGGTAGATGCGATTATCCTTGAAGACCTGTTTCATCGCCTTGATACGACGTGCTGAGTCATAGATGCTGTTCAAGCCGCCGTGGGCGTAGAAGAGCAGGTGGTCGTAATCCTCGCTGTCTGCGACCAGGTCAGCGGTTTGCCGCAGGTCTACCTGTTTGCTCCAGTAACGCCCCTGGTCGTGCAGATCACCATCGTCGATATGTACGAAATGGCCGGCGATCTCTCCCCGGGTCGGACGTTTTTTGAAGAGGGAGAAGTTCTCGCCGGTCTCATTGCCATTGGCATGCGCCACCCCAGGAAAGATGTTTGGCGTGGGCAGGGCGAGCCGGACCACCCAAGCGTCTTTGATATTGGCCTGCCAGTCCTCGTAACTCCAGAGGGCGAGGCCGTCTTTTCCCCAGCCCGGGCCCCAGGAGTTCTGCACCAGAAAACCCGCTTCGTTGTAGCCGACGATGGCAAAGGCATGTCCGCCCTGGGGCTGGTCCCGAAAATGTATGCGGCCGCTGCGGACGTTGCGTGGCCACCAGCCGGAGTGGACGTTGGCGGAGACGTAGATCACCCCGGTTTCGTTCAGGGCGGCGTGGAAATCAGCAATATTGTGTTGTAGACGGTAGTAGGCGCCAACGGTATTGTTGCGTGCGTTTTTGGCGCGCTCGATGGTCAGGTGGGAGCGGTCTTCGCTTCGATAGGGCCAGAGTTCATCACTGCAGACACCCATACTCTTCCAGCCCTGAATAGCACCCCGGCAACTGGATCCTGAGTATGCCTCGCCTGGCCAGCGGTCGAATTTTTTTGCCATGTTGTAGAGCATGCGGGCGCTGACCCTGATATCGCTGTCCCGTTTCTGATTCAGCATGTTGATGACTGCCGCCAGACCGAAGCCGGTGCAGGCGCCCTCCTTGCCCTGATCCAGAATCTTCAGACTGACGTAGTCGGGTTCCACTACCGATTTGAGTTGTATCAACGACGGTTGGTAGAAGTGGTCCCGAGAGTCCGGGGTGTCGTTATCGGCATTGAGCTTGTAGCCGTCAGGTGTTTCGAGAATCTCTGCGGACATGGCAATCCCCTTTATAGTGATGTTTTATCCATTCGGCGGTGAGTGCGGGCGGAAATAAACGACTCAACAGATAATCCATAGTTCAAGAGTATCGACTCTGCAAGGTTAGCAATCCTGTTTTCCAATCAATGATGGATTATTCGTAAAGTGGAGTGTTCAGATGGTTTCTAATCCTTGTTTCCGCAGTTAATATGGAGTTCTAAACCCCGCTGTCTGAGTCAACGTGAAACCGATCCGCATCTTTCGCCATATCGCCTGTGAAGGCCCCGGTTATCTTGGGGAGTTCCTCGATCGCCATCAGGTTTCCTGGGAGCTGGTGTGCATCGATGCTGACCGCCCGGTGCCGCCACAGGTGAATGATGTCTCCGGGCTGGTCTTTATGGGAGCTCAGGCGAGTGTGAACGATTCGCCGGCGTGGCTGGATGCCGAGCTGAAACTGATCCGCAGGGCACACCAGGCCGGGCTGCCGATGATGGGGATCTGTTTTGGCGGGCAGTTGATGAGCAAGGCGCTGGGCGGTGAGGTCACTAAGGGTGATGGGATGGAGATCGGCTGGTATCCGCTGCAGCGCATCAATGGTGAAGAGCGCTCCGGTTGGCTTGATGGACTTCCAACCACCTTCGATACCTTTCATTGGCACGCCGACACCTTCTCTATGCCCCCCGGCAGTGAGCCGTTGCTCAAGAGCCAGTGTTTCCGCAATCAGGCCTATATTTTTGGCGACCATATCGGCATGCAGTTTCATCTGGAAATGACAGTGGAGATGGTGGAGGCATGGCTGTCCAAATATGGCCGTGATCTGATGTTGACCTCCCGCTGTGCACAATCCTCCACCACCATTACCGATGATCTGTCGGCAAAGATTGAACAGTTGCATCAGGTTTCTGATGTGATCTACGGTAACTGGCTGGAACGGGTTCGACGCAAGTGAGACTGCCGCTCCTGTTGTTGCTGCTGTGGAACAGCCTGGTTCTGGCAGAGGTTTCGGCAATCATCGACCCTGATCTTAATCGCGCGTTTGGGCGTTACGCGCCTGCCGCCGAAGCGGTACTGGAGAGACGTTTTCATCACGCAGGGGTTGATTACCCGCCGCAGCGGGTCCAGTTTATCGCATTGAAGGATCGCCGCATCGTGGAGTTGTGGGTCTTCAGCGATACTCAGTGGAAGCATGTTCACGATTACCCCGTGCTGGCTGCCAGCGGAGTGAGCGGGCCCAAACTGCGGGAAGGGGATCGGCAGGTGCCAGAGGGTTTCTACCGCATCGAGGCTCTCAACCCCAATAGCGCCTTCCACCTTTCGATGAAACTCGACTATCCCAATACCTTCGACTGGGCCAACGCCTCGGTAGAGGGGCGGATGCAGCCGGGGTCGAATATCTTTATTCACGGTAGTACCTGGTCTGCCGGTTGTCTGGCAATGGGAAATCGGGCGATCGAGGAGCTTTTTGTGCTGGTCGCACGCATCGGCGTGGAGCAGGCCGGTGTACTGATCGCCCCACGGGATTTTCGCCTGCACTCTGCCGCAGTCAAGCAGAATAGCGTACCGTGGGTCAGGGAACTTTACCGCTATCTCGCCGCACGTTTGCAGCAGTTTCCTTTGGCAGCCAAGGTGGTCCCCTGTAACAGCGAGTGCGATCGTCTGGCAGCGGTGCACTGACTCTCTTATGGCTAAACGCAGGAAAAAGCGGGGCAGAGGGAGCGCCCGGCGCGCTGCAACGTCATGGAGGCGCTGGGTCTGGCTGGGCCTGGTGGCGTTGATCTTCAGCGCCACACTCTATGTACTCTATCTCGACCGGATCGTGCAGGTTCGTTTCGAGGGACGCCGCTGGGCTGTGCCGGCACAGGTTTATGGACGACCGCTGCTGCTCCGGCCCGGTGCGCCGCTCACTGAAAAACGTCTGCGTCAGACGCTGGATGGATTGGGTTATCGCCGGATCAAACACCCCGACAATGCCGGCAGCTACTCCAGCTATAAAGGACGTTTCCTGATTCGTACCCGCCCGTTTCACTTCGCCACAGGCCAACGGGGTTCCGACTATCTGGAAGTCCGTATCGCGAAGGGGCATGTCAAGACCCTGAAACAGGCGGCGAACGGCAAACGTTTCGACAGTTACTTGCTTGAACCGGCGTTGATCGGCAGCCTGCATCCGGCCCACAGTGAGGATCGGGTGCTATTGCGGCGCAGTGAGTTGCCGGAACTGCTGGTGTCGGCACTTTTCGCCGTGGAGGATCGCCATTTCCAGTCTCATTTCGGTCTCGATCTGCTGGCCATAGGCCGGGCGCTGATAGCCAATATTCGGGCCGGAGGGGTCGTGCAGGGGGGGAGCACATTGACCCAGCAACTGGTGAAGAATTTTTTCCTTACCAGAGAGCGCTCCCTGCTGCGAAAAGTGAATGAAGCGCTGATGGCGGTGATTCTGGAGTTTCACTACAGCAAGGATGAGATTCTCGAAGCCTACGTCAACGAGATCTATCTGGGGCAGGATGGCGGCCGTGCTATCCACGGTTTCGGGCTGGCAAGCCGCTTCTACTTCAATCGTCCATTGGCTGAACTGGATCTGCCAAGGGTGGCACTGCTGGTGGCGCTGGTTCGTGGTCCGTCGGCTTACGACCCCAAACGTCATCCCGAACGCACGTTGAAACGCCGCACACTGGTACTGAATCTGATGCAGGAGCAGGGCGTCATCAGCGCCGGCCAGGCAGCGTCGGCATTAAAGGCGCCCTTGGGGTTGCAGAAAGGCCGGGCGGGGGCCGGTAGCTATCCTGCGTTTCTCGATCTGGTGCGAAGGCAACTGCGGCGGGACTATGACGAAGCAGATCTCAACAGTGAGGGGCTGCGCATATTCTCCACCCTTGATCCCTGGGTACAGGAACGGGCGGAGCAGGCGCTGAGCAGTCAGTTGAAACAGATCGAGAAACGTCCTGGAATCAAGGCCGGTACCCTGCAGGGTGCGCTGGTGGTGGCGGATGTGGAGACGGGAGAGGTCAGTGCGCTGGTGGGTGATCGCAATCCCCGCTACGCTGGTTTCAACCGTGCGCTGGATGCAATACGGCCGGTGGGTTCGTTGATAAAACCGGCGGTTTTTCTCACGGCACTCTCCGAGCCTGGGCGATATACGCTGGTCACTTCGCTGCAGGATAGTGCCATTCGTCTTAAAGGCTCGAACGGCAATATCTGGTCGCCCCGCAACTATGATCGTAAGAGTCACGGCAAGGTCCTGTTGCAGGACGCGCTGGCCCACTCCTACAATCTGGCGACCGTGCGACTGGGCATGGATATAGGTCTGAAAAAGGTGACGGCAACCCTGCGGGATCTGGGTGTCGAACGGCCGTTGAATATCTATCCATCCATGCTGCTGGGTGCGGTCTCCCTCTCTCCCCTGGAGATGGCTCAGATGTATCAGGCGCTGGCGACTGGAGGCTTGCTGGCCCGACTGAGGGCGATCATTGCGGTGACGGATGCGCGCGGCAGACCGCTCTCCCGCTACTCTCTGTCTGTGTCTCAAGTTGCCGACAAAAAGGCGGTTTTCCTCCTCAGCAAAGCCCTGCAGCAGGTGATTTTCGAGGGGACCGGCCGGGGGCTTGTGAACCAGCTCTCCAATGTGGGGGGATTGGCCGGAAAGACCGGGACTACCGACAAGTTGCGGGACAGCTGGTTTGCCGGGTTTGACCGCCGGCGGGTGGCTGTCGTTTGGGTAGGTCGCGACAACAATAAGAGTACGGGTCTCACCGGCTCCAGCGGCGCTATGCGTGTATGGGGAGACCTGATGCGGCGCATCGGTGTGTCGCGCCTGGACGAAAAGATGCCGCAAGGCGTTGTTCCGGTTGCCATCGACCTGCAATCGGGACTGCTTGGCACTGGATGTGCGGAGGCGAGACTGGTGCCGTTCATCCGTGGCAGCGAACCGGCGCGGCGGGCGAAATGCGCCTCTGCCCCAAGCAGTGGCGAGACCTTTGTTGATGACAGTATCGACTGGTTTCAGCAGTTATTTCGGTAACCCGAAAATCCAAAAGCAGGCCGGTACAAGCGTAGCGGAACCGGCAGCCGATGCGTTTGATCAAACCAAGATCGCCCGATCCGCTACGCTTGATCGGGCCTACGGTTGATTTACAAAGAATAGTAACAACATAACCTTCAGCCTTTTATCCTGTGCCACAACCCCTACATTCAGATACAATTCCCCCTATAAAAGCCCATGAGGAACCCGGCTTGAGTGTCTACGCCGCCGACAAACTGATCGCCCAGGCCCGTCTGCTCGCGGCAGAGTATCGTCGCACCATGGGCAAGCCACTGCCCGGCATCAGCAATGAGATTGCCGAACATGACGCGGTAAAATTGCTGCGGCTGAAACCGCGCCCCGAAGGTGAGACCGGCTACAATGCCATCGACCCGTCACGGGACGGCTGGCGGGTGCAGATAAAATCCCGCACCATCTTCGACGAGAGCAAGTCCGGACAACGTATCGGTCAACTCAAACTCGACCGGGAGTGGGACAGCGTGGTGTTGGTACTCATGGACGAGGAATATGAACCCTACGAAATCTACGAGGCGGATAAGGATGAGATCCTCGAGTTCGTCAATGACTCCAGCAGCAGCCGGGCCAAGCGTGGCGCCATGTCTGTGGCCCGTTTCAAGATCATCGGTCGCCTGGTCTGGACCCGCGAGGATGGACTCGAATCCGAGGTCTGGGACAACCAGTCCGGCTGAAACCTTGATTGTTATCCAGGTGCATCCGGGAAATGCTTCATGACCGATATTGCCGAGATCTTTGGGCCTGACGGCTGGCTCGCCCGGCGCATCGACGGCTTCTCCCACCGTCCGCAGCAACAGGCGATGGCGGAGACGATCAGCCGCATCCTGAATGATGGCGGGGTGCTAATCTGCGAGGCGGGTACGGGGACGGGCAAGACCTTTGCCTATCTGGTACCGGCGCTGATGTCGGGTCTCAAGGTCATCGTCTCCACGGGTACCAAGAATCTGCAGGACCAGCTGTTCCATCGGGATCTGCCACTGGTGCGGGAGAGCCTCTCCAGCCCTGTCTCCGTCGCTCTGCTCAAAGGGCGTGCCAACTACCTCTGTACCTATCGCATGGAGACGGCCATGCTGGAGGATCGGCGCTTGAGTGCCGAGCAGAGCGATCAACTGCAGCAGATACGCAGCTGGTCGGGACAGACCAGAAGCGGCGATGTCGCCGAGATGTCGGCAATCCCTGAAGATGCCGGTATCTGGCCGGTGGTGACCTCCACCACTGAGAACTGCCTGGGTCAGGTGTCCCGCCCACAGTAAATGCCATCTGGTGGAAGCGCGGCGGCGTGCCCAGGGAGGCGGATCTGGTGGTGATCAACCACCATATATATACCGATATGGCGTTGAAGGACGGGCTTTGGTGAGCTGTTGCCAGTACGGGCTTCTTTATTCTGGATGAGCGCATCAACTGCCGGATGGCGGGTAACTTCTTCGGCATGAGTCTGAGTGGCCCGCCAGTTGCTCGATCTGGCCAGGGGACACGATGGCGAATATCACCGTGAAGCGGGGATATGCCGAAGATCGTGGATCAGGCCGATCGTCTGAAAAAGGTCACCCGGATCTGCGTCTCACTTTGGTCTGGAGATGCGGCGTGGTGCCTGGTCGATGGAGAACAACCCGGCGGTGGAGGCCGGGCTGGAGCGGATGCGCAGCGAGCTGGCGATTCTGGGCGACATGCTCGAAGCCATCGAAGGACGAGGCAAGGGCCTCGACAGCTGCCGTGATCGCTGCAAGGAGTTGTCTCGCGTCTGGATCAACTCTTCGATGAGAATGAGAACACAGGATATCCGTTGGTTCAGACCCAGCGCGAACTTTCGACTCAACCGGACGCCACTGGGATCCGCTATCTTCCGGGGCGGATA
>NZ_JAAVSH020000001.1:187409-199626 GCF_011947365.2 endosymbiont of Lamellibrachia barhami | reverse complement strand
TGCTTCATGACCGATATTGCCGAGATCTTTGGGCCTGACGGCTGGCTCGCCCGGCGCATCGACGGCTTCTCCCACCGTCCGCAGCAACAGGCGATGGCGGAAACGATCAGCCGCATCCTGAATGATGGCGGGGTTCTTATCTGCGAGGCGGGTACGGGTACGGGCAAGACCTTTGCCTATCTGGTACCGGCGCTGATGTCAGGCCTCAAGGTCATCGTATCCACGGGCACCAAGAATCTGCAGGACCAGCTGTTCCATCGGGATCTGCCACTGGTGCGAGAGAGCCTCTCCAGCCCTGTCTCCGTCGCTCTGCTCAAAGGGCGCGCCAACTACCTCTGTACCCATCGCATGGAGACAGCCATGCTGGAGGATCGGCGTTTGACTGCCGAGCAGAGCGATCAACTGCAGCAGATACGCAGCTGGTCGGGACAGACCAGAAGCGGCGATGTCGCCGAGATGTTGGCGATCCCTGAAGATGCCGGCATCTGGCCGGTGGTGACCTCCACCACTGAGAACTGCCTGGGTCAGGAGTGTCCCGCCCACAGTAAATGCCATCTGGTGGAAGCGCGGCGGCGTGCCCAGGAGGCGGATCTGGTGGTGATCAACCACCATCTGCTCTGTGCCGATATGGCGTTGAAGGACGAGGGCTTTGGTGAGCTGTTGCCGAGTGCAGACTGCTTTATTCTGGATGAGGCGCATCAACTGCCGGATGTGGCGGGTAACTTCTTCGGCATGAGTCTGAGTGGCCGCCAGTTGCTCGATCTGGCCAGGGACACAGTGGCGGAGTATCACCGTGAAGCGGGGGATATGCCGAAGATCGTGGATCAGGCCGATCGTCTGAAAAAGGTCACCCGGGATCTGCGTCTCGCCTTTGGTCTGGAGATGCGGCGTGGTGCCTGGTCCGATGTGGAGAACAACCCGGCGGTGGAGGCCGGGCTGGAGCGGATGCGCAGCGAGCTGGCGATTCTGGGCGACATGCTCGAAGCCATCGAAGGACGGGGCAAGGGCCTCGACAGCTGCCGTGATCGCTGCAAGGAGTTGTCATCGCGTCTGGATCAACTCTTCGATGAGAATGAGACACAGGATATCCGTTGGTTCGAGACCCAGCGCCAGAGCTTTCGACTCAACCGGACGCCACTGGAGATCTCCGCTATCTTCCGGGAGCGGATGGCGAACAATCCGGCGGCCTGGATTTTTACCTCCGCAACCCTGGCGGTGGGGGGCAGTTTCAGCCACTTTGCCAGCCAGTTGGGGTTGGAAGATGCCGAGACCCATTGCTGGGACAGCCCCTTCGACTATCCGAAACAGGCGCTCTGGTATGTGCCCAATGACCTGCCGGAACCCAACAACCCCGAGTTCAACCGGGCCGTCTCCGATCTCTCCATCCCTATTCTGGAAGCGAGCGGTGGCCGCGCTTTTCTGCTCTTCACCAGCCATCGCGCCCTGCAGGAGGCGGCCGATTATCTGCAGGATCGCATCGAATTTCCCATGCTGGTGCAGGGGACCGCGCCCCGTAGTGAACTCCTGGAGCAGTTCCGCAGCCTCGGCAATGCGGTGCTGCTGGGAACCTCCAGCTTCTGGGAGGGGGTGGACGTGCGGGGTGATGCCCTCTCCTGCGTGATCATCGACAAGCTGCCTTTTGCCTCGCCGGGCGATCCCGTCCTGCAGGCGAGGATCGAGGCGCTGCGGGCACGGGGTGGCAACCCCTTCATGACCTTTCAACTGCCCCAGGCGGCGATCGCACTGAAACAGGGTGCCGGACGACTGATCCGGGATGAAAAGGATCGTGGTGTACTGGTGCTTTGCGATCCACGTCTGCTCAGCAAACCCTATGGAAAAGTTTTTATCAAAAGCCTGCCACCGATGACAAAGAGCCGTGATTTCAATAATGTGAAACGTTTTTTTGCCTATCACGATGGTGTGCAGGAAAATCCGACGCCACCGGTTTCAGAAAACCCGTGAAGCGTAAAAGAATCGAACAGTGTGCGGCGATCCGTGCTGGAAAATAATCAAGAAGACCCGACAGGCTCTGCAATCATGACCGACCCCAAAATCAGGAAGATCCCCTATCCCTATCACGCGATGCTGGCAATTTGCAGCGATCTGGATGAGACGCCGGGCAAGCGGGAGTATTTTGAAATCGCCAGATTTCTCAATACCGAAGAGGAGACGGAGGTGGGGCCGGGTGTCGGGCTGGAGGTCGGTAATACGCTCTATTTCGATATGCCAGAAAACCAGTTCGCTTACTGGAATACCGATGATGAGGGTCGGGAGAATGCACGGCGGTTGATCCGCTCCGGTCATATCGACTGTTTCCACTCCTATGGTGATCTTGCGGTGGATAGAGGTTATGTGGAACGGGCGCTGAATGAGCTGGAGTCACATGATTGCTGCATCAAGGTTTGGGTGGACCACTCCAAGGCGGCCACCAACTTCGACCCCGGTATTATGTTTGGCAAGGGGGATCTCAAGGGGCATGAAGCTTTCCACTCCGATCTCACCTATCGGCACGGCGTACGTTATGTCTGGCGGGGTCGCGTCACCAGCGTCATCGGCCAGGATTGCGCCAAGGGGTACGGTGGGCTTTGGTCGATAAAACATGCGCTGCCGGCGGCAAAGACGATTCTGAAGGATTTCGTCAAAAGCCTGTTGGCGCTCAAGAATCATCCAAAATATGCGCTGCACAAAGGCAACCGCTTGATCTATCCTGCCAGTCTGCGCAGCGGTGAATCTGTGACCGAGTTCATGCGCTGCAATCCCCATTGGGGTGGTGTGAGTGCGGGGGAGACCGCTCAGGGTATTCCCGAGGTGTTGACGGACAGGGTGCTGTCGACCCTGGTGCGTAAGCGGGCCAAGAGCATTATCTATACTCATCTTGGCAAGATCGCAGACAGGGCCGAGATCTTCTCCGAGGCGACCCGCAACGGGTTTCGCCGTCTTAAAGGGTACGCCGACCGCCAGGCGATTCTTGTCGCCACGACCTACCGGTTGTTGCAGTATACAAAAATGACGGAGCAGATCCGTGTCGAAGAGACTGAGGACGGTGATCTGATCCTGATTAATCTTGTTACAGGTGGAGCGGAATATGATCTGTCGGGTCTGACTGTCTACACTGAAAAACCTGAATCCATCCGACTGACAATCGATAACGAACCGGTGAAAAACTTCGAGATCAATGGCCCGGACGAAACCGGCAAGGCCAGTATCTCTATCCCCTGGACGAAGTTGACATTCCCTGATCTGGACTGATACGCCAACCTAAATTCAACTATTCAGTCCCTTCTGGCCCGATTTCAAACGAATTGAAGGGGCTGGCGAGCAATCAGTTCTTTTCAGGTTGGCTGGAATGGAAAGCGCAACTGTTACTCTGTGTTGTTCATCGTTTCGGCATGATGAATTGAACTGGATTGTATTCCCGTTTTGATAGTAGCTGAGAAACCTCAAGTCTGATCCAATCGAAGGCTGGAGTGAAATTGAATCCTTGCGATGTGGCATTTGAGCAATCCAGGGTTAAAGGTACTTTTGAATAAAAAGGTCTCTTTTCACGCCTGTAGTTAATGTGGGTGATCTTTTTTTTGGATTTTAGTATAGAAAGAAAAAGTTCATGTATTTCGCCTTCCGTGAACATTTCAGGGGGGGAGCAGACGTTATATATGCCAGAGAGTTTTTTTGTGGCTGTCCAATAGAGGAAATCAGCGGCGTCATTGGCCCAGACCAGGCTTATGGGTTGTGCGTTGTTTGAAAGTGGAACGTGTTTTTTATCCAGGATTTTTTCAAACAAATTGGTGAAACGTTCGGAGGGATCATTGGCGCCAAGCGCGACAGGCAATCTAATTGCAGTGATCGGTATCCCCGCCATGTTTTGGAAAAGATAGGCTTCAGCCCTCCTCTTTCCTTCGCTGTATGAGATCTTTGGTCTGTCACTGTCTGTCGAGTTATAGGTGAATGGATCAAATGCACTCTCCACCAGTTCCTTTCCTCCTTCAGGGAGGTATACGTGAGATGAAGAAGTAAAAATATAGTGGCCGCACGAGATAATCTTCTGATTGATCAGTTTCTCGATGACTGATGAGTCGAAAGAGGAGTAGTTGAGCATATCGATGACAGTATCGAACGAGCGGTTTTGCAACTTAGTCGCTAATTGTTGATATGATTTTCTGTCAGCGTTGATATATTCAAATTCGGTCAGGTTATCGGGTTCTCTTCTGGAAACTATGGTTAGTTTGTGTCCATTGGCGAACAGCTTTTCGCATAGGATTTTCCCCATAAAGAGTGTGCCGCCAAATATCAATACTTCCATTTTGATTTCTTCCTTAACTCCTGCTTTGTGCATTTTACCAAGAAATTATTGAAGGGGTCAGGGTAAAAAATCAATTACGCTGGAGTATTTAGTCCTCTGTTATATATGGCGATTCCTGCTGAAAATCAGTATGCCTGCCGTCGAAGCGACGATGCCGGGCACGATCTCATAGAGATCGAAGATCCCTCCTGACAACTGTTTCCAGATAACCACCGTCAGACCACCGAGGATGATACCGGCAAGTGCGCCATTGCGGGTCATGGGTTTCCAGTAGAGCGAGAAGAGGATGGCGGGTCCGAAGGCTGCACCAAATCCCGCCCAGGCGTAAGAGACCAGGTCGAGCACACTGCTGTCGGGATCAAGCGCCAGTACAAAGGCGATAGCGGCGATGCCGACGACGGCCAACCGGCCGGTGATCATCAACTCGTGTTCGCTTGCGTTATGCCGGAAAAAACCTCTGTATAGATCCCCGGTGAATGCGCTGGAGGCCACCAGCAGTTGGGAATCGGCGGTACTCATGATGGCCGCAAGGATAGCGGCGAGACAGATGCCTGCAATCAACGGATGGAAGAGTAGATCCACCAGGTGGATGAACACCCGCTCCGGGTCGGCCAGCGGTGTCTCAAAAATTGGGATACCCGTCAGACCCACCAGGCAGCCTGCCGTCAGGGTCAATAGCACCCAAGTGACGGCAATGCGCCGGGCTGTTGGAATCTGCTCCACTCGCCGGATCGCTTTGAAACGGGCCAGGATGTGGGGTTGCCCGAAGTAGCCCAGACCCCAGGCAAGCAGGGAGGCGATGGTTATCCAGCCGAGGGGCACACCTTTGTTGTCGGTGAATGGGTCAAGCAGTGCCGGGTTAAACTCGGAGATGAGCCGGAAGGTATGTGCTGTTCCGCCCAGCTCTCCGAATGCCATTAGCGGCACGATGAGCAGTGCCGCCGCCATCATCAGCCCCTGCAGCAGATCGGTCCAAGAGACTGCGAGAAAACCGCCAAAAGAGGTATAGAGGATAATGGTGAGGGTGCCAGCCGTCACGGCCCAGAGATAGGGCAGACCAAACACTGATTCGAAAAGCTTACCGCCGGCCACCAGCCCGGAGCTGGTGTAGAAGAGGAAAAAGAGCAGGATAAAGAGGGATGAGATGGTGCGGATAAGGCCGCTCTTGTCGTCGAAACGGTTGGAGAGATACTCCGGCAGGGTCAGGGCGTTGCCTGCCTGCTCCGATGTGACTCGCAGTGGAGCGGCGATGAAGCGCCAGTTGAGCCAGGTGCCGATTAGCAAACCGCCTGCCAGCCAGACGGATTCCACTCCTGAGAGATAGGCATAACCCGGCAGACCAAGCAGCAGCCAGCCGCTCATATCCGAGGCGCTGGCACTCAGAGCGGTCACCCAACTGCCGAGTTGGCGTCCCCCGAGGACGAAATCGGAAAGGTTGCGTGTGCGCTGCCATGCGTGGATGCCTATCCCCAGTATGGCGACCAGATAGAGCGTGAAGGTAAGGCCGATCAGTAGTTGGTTTTGTGTCATGGGATATATTGATAAAATATTCAGCGTAGGCCGGTTCAAGCTTGCGGAACCGGCAACACCATCTGTTTTTCGTGTCTGTTGCCTGATCCGCTACGCTTGATCAGGCCTACGAATGGCAAGACCCTTGCCGGTGCTGTTTGATCTTTGACAGATAGCTCGCTTTCATCGCGGTCTCAAACTCGCCGTTGCTTGCATATTCAAAACCGAAGACAGGTTTCCACAAGCGCTGGTTTTCCATACAGAGGTAGAAAAATACTTTATCGTGCCAGGGGGCAAGCTGCTGGTAGGCGTGGGAGAACATCTCCAGTTTTATCTCTTCTGGATAGGAGAGCTTGCCGTCACTCTCCACCATTGGCATCTGCAGGATCTTGCTGTGAAAGTCACTCCGGCCCCGCAGCTTTTTGATCACCGGTTTAATGTAGGTAAGGGTGCCGATTGAGACCAGGGCCACCTCATCCGGGTCGAACAGTGATGTCATCCGTTCAAAGAGTCCAGTGTAGTCTTCGCGCCACTGGGCGTAGTGGATCATCGGGTGGAGATGAAAGCCCACGATTATGCCCTTGTCCGCCAGACGTCGGGCAGCCATCAGGCGATCCTCCAATGATGCACTCAGGTGCTCTTCATGGCTAATCAGGGTCTGGGTATTGAGAGACCAGGTGCAGATGATATTCGCCGGTAACGGATTTTTTTCAAGGTAGCTGATGTTTTTCGACTTGGTCTTCAACTCCAGAATGACATTGGGGTGTTCAGTGGCAAAAAGGCTCAGCGCATCGAGAATACCCGCCTGGTTGCCCCACATCAGGGAGTCGGAGGATTGCCCGGTGCCGATGTGGTAGATCCGGTTCGGATCGATCTCGAGCTGGGCCAGTTTTTCGGCGAATCGGTGGTCGAAGCGGACCTCATCTCCATGATAGAAGGATTGGATGCTGCAGTAGCTGCAGTCGAAGCCGCAATTCTCCACCGCATCCAGCGTCAGCAGGTTGCAGCAACGGGTGCGGGACGATGCCACCGGACAATAGCCCAGGCCGAGTTTGGGTCTTTCCACCATAACCCGTTTGATTCTGTCCGGCTGATATTCAGTCTTGTCAAAAGAGACGGGATACTGGTTTGGCTGTTGGCGAAGATCTTCCCAATGTCGCCGAATCAGTCCCAGAATCTGTTGCCGTTTCTGTTTGGGCACCAGATCTGAGGGCGCATCTGTCGGCCAGACCTGCTCAATAGAGCCTTCCCGCCACATGTTCAGGTCAAGGCTGATATCGCTCAGTTGCTGCAGCTCCTGCAGAGTAAAGCGATAGATCAGCGCCTGGGACTGCAGGAATTTTCTCTGTACCTCAGGCAGTTTTCCGATGCCTGTCTTATCGATCAGGCGGGGGAGTTTTTCGGCGTAAGCGGATTGGCTGCTCATGGCCGTAGTTGTACGCAAGCGGGGATTGGCATGCAAGCGAGGATATTGAAACGATTGCAGGCCCGATCAAGCGTAGCGGATCGGGCAACCCGGTTTACATCTCTTTTTCACGGAATCTCTTTGGCAGCAGCATGCCAACCAATCCCACCATCATAATCAGCCAGCTGGAGGGTTCCGGCAGGGCAACCGGATTAACGGGTGCGCTGCAGCTGTTTGCGTGGGTGCTGTTGCGCATGCCGGGGGTGATACAGGCCTGACTGAAATCGAGATTGTTGTTGTTCGTGTCGGCGCCGTCCGGGGAGCGTGAAAGGCCGAGAAAGGCGGTATTTGACGGGTCGACCAGATTGCTGCCCGAAATCTCACTATATCCAGCGATATCTCCTTCATAACTGAGACTGTCGATCAGCGTGTTTCCCAGAAACAGGGCGATGGCGTCGGGCGCTCCGTTCTGTATCAGGTTGCTGTTCGGTGATACATCCCAGTCGCAGTTGAGTACGTTGCCGACATCGCCGCAGAGCACAAAGTAGGCGTTGGCATCCAGGGTGAAAGTGGGAAGGTCGTAGGTTCGGTAGAATGCGCTGTTGGTCACGTTGATCAGTTGCAGTGTGTAGTCGTCAAGATTGAGGGCGGTGCCCCCTGTGTTGAACAGTTCTATAAATTCCGCCTGGTCGCTGCCTGGCTGATCATAATCGACCTCGTTGATGACAAGTGTCGCGTGAACCGGGGAGATGGATGTCAGACAGGCGGCGAACAGCAGACGCTGAAAAATAGTGGGACGTTTTGGGACGGGCATCGTAAGCACTCCTTGTGCAATGGCTCCAACTCCGTTTGGAGGTCTTGGATCATTCAAGACGCGCTCAAAATACTCCAGCCTGCGTATTGGAAGAAGTCGATAATCCTGATGTTTCTGTAGGAATACTCTGATACTGGATATGAGCCATCAGAAAACGTAGATGCCATGAGGGGGTATTTGAGCTAAGCCTCTATTAGGGAAGTATAGAAAAGAGGACTTAGTAGTGAAACGTATAAACACCCTGATGGAAGTATGGCAGCTGCCCGGCAGTTTTGTACCTGGCATTCGGGTGGGTGTTAAGACTTGGCACCTGGTTCGGAAACAGGTTATACATAGAAACAGAACCCTTAACGCACGAGACCTCTTCAGTCTATGGCAGGAAATTGCGTTGGCCAAGGAGAAGCTGAAACGGCCGGAAGAGACCCTGATTGTCAGTTGCTTCGAAGCGGGCCGGGATGGTCACTGGCTCCACAGAGCGTTAACGGCCCAGGGTATCCATAACCTGGAAGTGTCCTCGACAAGCATCAAAGTCAGTCAACAGGCAAACTGCAAAACAGCCGACTGGACGTCCAATATCAGCGGGAAACGGAAGCATTCGTCGGCATAAGGAAAGCGTAAAACACAATCGTAGTATCAGGTTGTCCACCCATAGCCTGTCACTGCGCAGAAATATGAGGACTGCAATCATGACAGACTATGCGTGGACAACCTGATTGATCTAAATCAGAGGTTTGGTGAATAATTCCCCATAGAAGGTTGGGTTAGATGCGCAACATGCCACGATTATTGTTTATTGACGCTGTTTGAGCGCATCGTAACCCAACGGTAGAGCTTGAAATTAACGTAAACTGTTGGGTTACGGCACACGCATTTCTTTGGTGGAAGTCATTGATTTTAGCGGTGATGTGCGCCTAACCCAACCTACAAGGCGGTCTAAACCTTAGGGAAGAAAGAGATAGAGAATCCCCACGCCCAGAATCAGTCGGTAGATCACGAAGGGTAGCATGCCGATTTTTTCGATGAACCGCAGGAAAAAATGGATGCAGAGATAGGCCGTGACAAACGAGAGTCCGGCGCCGATAAAGAGTGAATCCCACTCCACGGGATTGGCGCTCTCTATCAACTCCAACGTGACCAGCCCGCCGGACATGAGAATGGTCGGGATGGAGATCAGGAAAGAGAAGCGGGAAGCTGCCTCGCGTGATAGTCCCAGCAGCAGTCCTGCCGTCATGGTTGCACCAGACCGGGAGGTGCCTGGAATGATGGCAAATGCCTGAAATACGCCGATGATAAGGGCGTCCGTCCATTTAATGGAGTATTCGTCCCGTGTGTGACGACCGAGCAGATCCACCATCAACAAAACGACACCGAAGCTGATGGTGGTGATGGCGATCACCAGCGGGGTGCGCAGCTCGGTCTCGACCAGCGATTTCATCAGCAGCCCGAAGAGACCGACAGGAATGGTGGCGATGATGATCATCCAGCCAAGGCGGGAGTCCGCTGAGCTGGCATTGCGATTCACCAGCGAGCGGAAAAAATCACCGGTGATGTTGACGACCTCTTTGCGGAAATAACCGATTACCGCAAGCAGAGAGCCCACATGGACTGCGATATCGAAGTCCAGTCCCTGATCGGCGTAGCCCAATACAAGAGGGGCGAGGATCAAGTGCGCCGAGCTGGAGATGGGCAGGAATTCCGTCAGCCCCTGGAGTGCGGCGAGAATGAATATCTGAAGCAGTTCCATGATGGGTCTCTATTTTTTCCAGGGTGCTTTCAGCAGTTTCTTTTCCCAGTTGAGCGCAGAGCCGGCGATGACCGAAAGATCGTCGTAGGCCGGACTCCAGCCCAGCACCTCGCGCACCTTCTCGGCACCGGCGATCAAGGTGGGTGGATCCCCTGCACGGCGGTCAGCCTCGATGATATCGAGTTTGATGTTGCCTGCCTGCTCAACAGCCTGCAACATTTCACGCACGCTGAATCCATGTCCATACCCACAGTTGAGAATAACGGAGTCACCCCCTTTGCGCAGGTGTTCGATCGCCTTGACATGAGCAGCCGCCAGATCCTCCACATGGATGTAGTCACGCACTCCGGTGCCGTCCGGCGTGGGGTAATCGGTGCCGTAGATATAGACGGAATCCCGTTTTCCCACTGCCGCTTCGCAGGCCACCTTGGTCAGCAGCGTGGCATTGGGGGTGGCCTGGCCGATGCGTCCTTCCGGGTCGCAACCGGCGACATTGAAGTAACGCAGGATGACGTGTTTCATATCGGCGGCGGCGGAGAGGTCGCGCAACATCCATTCCGACATCAGCTTGGAGGTGCCATAGGGATTGATCGGGCTGGTGGGGGTCTCCTCATGGGCAATGCCGCTCTCGGGCGTGCCGTAGACGGCGGCGGTGGAGGAGAAGATGAAGTTTTCTACCCCGGCCTCAGCGCAGCACTGCAGCATGCTGCGGGTGTTGCAGGTATTGTTGCCGTAATACTTAAGCGGATTCTCGACCGATTCGGGTACTACGGTGTGGGCAGCGAAGTGCAGCACCGTGTCGATATCATGCTCCTTGAGCACGCGGCTGACCAGCGCCTGGTCGCCGGTATCGCCAACGACCAGCTCACCGTAGAGTACGGCCTCTCTGAAGCCGGTGGAGAGATTGTCCAGGGTGATCAGACGTTCCCCGGCTTCCCCCAACTGACGCGCAGTGTGGCTGCCGATATAGCCGGCGCCACCGGTGATCAGAATCCCTTTGTTGGCCATTACTCGCTCCGCTGTCGATATGATCAAAAACGGCTCATCATACCGGGAGCGGCGGGTTGCGTCATGTCTCCGTTACTGAATGTCACTGAAACTTGAAGCCGGTCCAGTTTTCCGTTTTTGGAATCTCCTTCTGCATGCTGATTGCGCCGCAAAATCCGGGTTCAGGGATGAAGTTTTCCCAACAGGGCATGGAGTCGTCACTTGCCAGGGTGGGCGTGAACAGCCCCGTGCCGAGACATTTTTGGCGTGCTTCGAGGCGAGTCCACAGAAGGCAAAATTGCGCAATCTGGTCCCCGTCTGGAAGTGAGGCCAGCCGCTGGTACTCCTCTCTGCTGAACATACGCCTGGAGATGCCAAGCATATATTTGCGCGACCGTATCCTCTCCACATCCACCCCCACAGGGCAGTCGCAGCTGACTGCCAGGATCGCAAGATGGCCGCTATGAGCCAGATTGAAGTGGATATCACTCGCTTGATCGGCAAGTTCAGGCTTGCCGTGTTCGCCATATTTCAGCCGGACAGATAGAGGCGGGGTGGCCAGATAGTGTCCAAGGATGGATCGCAGGGCGCTACGGCCGGCGATAAAGCGGCTTTTTGGGGTATCCAGTGAGAACCGGCTGGCGCGAGTCAGTTCATCCTGTGAAAGATAATGGCGGAAGCCAGAGCGGTCCAGATCGACGGACCAGAGGTGCAGAGTACCCGGATCGGGTGCTGATTTCGGGCGCTCGGATAGCCAGAGGTCGGTGAGGTCTGGTACCGGGGGTCCTGGCTGAGACATCATGCCTGTCACGACTCGTTGTTGGTGGGAATATTGAACAGCTGCACGGCATTTTTTGAGGTTACGGCAGCGATCTCTGAGGCGGGTTGGTTGCGCAGCTCCGCGACTGTTTGCAACACGTTTGGCAGATAGGCTGATTCATTGCGTTCCCCCCGGTGCCCACTGTCTGGCTGATCCGGTGCGTCTGTCTCCAGCATCAAACTTTCCAGGGGCAGGATCTGGATCAGACTGCGCAGGCGCTTGGCCCGCTCATAGGTGATGGGGCCGCCGAAACTCAAAAGAAAACCCAGATCGATCAGTCGGCGGGCCTGCTGTTCGCTGCCGGAGAAACTGTGCACCACTCCCGACAGGCCGGGGAACTGTTTCAGGGTGTTGAAAACCTGGTCCACGGAACGGCGGGCATGGATAATCACCGGTAATCGGTAGTCTCGTGCAAGTTCCAGTTGTGCCTCGAACAGCGCCTGTTGCGCTTCCGGCTGGGGATCTTTGATGAAAAAGTCCAGACCACACTCGCCGACGGCTAGCGGCTGTTCCCGTTCGATCCAGGAGGCGAGTTGCTCTATATCCTCGGGCTGGTGATCCCCAAGGAACATAGGATGCAAACCGTAGGCGGGGTAGAGTCCAGGATAGTCCCTGCAGACCTGCTTCTGCCGCGGCCA
>NZ_JAAVSH020000001.1:121916-186967 GCF_011947365.2 endosymbiont of Lamellibrachia barhami | reverse complement strand
CCCCGTGCCGAGACATTTATGCCGTGCTTCGAGGCCAGTCCACGAATGGCAGAAGAGTCTGGTCCGGGCGGAGCCAGAAAGCGATTTCAACGACGTGAAATCCGCTGTGCTGAACATGCGCTCGGCAATGCCGAGCATATATCTGCGTGAATGGATCTTTTCCACATCCACCCCCACAGGGCAGTCGCAGCAGACTGCCAGGATCGCAAGATGGCCGCTATGAGCCAGATTGAAGTGGATATCACTCGCTTGATCGGCAAGTTCAGGCTTGCCGTGTTCGCCATATTTCAGCCGGACAGATAGAGGCGGGGTGGCCAGATAGTGTCCAAGAATGGATCGCAGGGCGCTACGGCCGGCGATAAAGCGGCTTTTGGGGGTTTCCAGTGTGAACCGTCCGGCGCGGGTCAGTTCATCCTGTGAAAGGTAATGGCGGAAGTCAGAACGGTCCAGATCGACGGACCAGAGGTGTAGAGTGCTCGGCTCGGGTGCCGCTTTCGGGCGCTCGGAGAGCCAGAGGTTGGTGAGGTCTGGTAGAGGGGATCCCGGCTGAAACATCATGCCTGTCACGATGCGTCGCTGGAGGGAATATTGAACAGCCGCACGGCATTTTCCGAGGTTATGGCAGCGATCTCCGAAGCGGGTTGGTTACGCAACTCCGCGACTGTTTGCAACACGGTCGGCAGATAGGCTGATTCGTTGCGCTCTCCCCGGTGCCCGCTGTCTGGCTGATCCGGTGCGTCTGTCTCCAGCATCAAACTTTCCAGGGGCAGGATCTGGATCAGACTGCGCAGGCGTTTGGCCCGCTCATAGGTGATGGGGCCGCCGAAACTCAAAAGAAAACCCAGATCGATCAGTCGGCGGGCCTGCTGCTCGCTACCGGAGAAACTGTGCACCACCCCCGACAGGCCGGGGAACTGTTTCAGGGAGTTGAAAACCTGGTCCACGGAACGGCGGGCATGGATAATCACCGGCAATCGGTAGCGTCGGGCCAGTTCAAGTTGTGCCTCGAACAGCGCCTGCTGCGCTTCCGGCTGGGGATCTTCGATGAAAAAGTCCAGACCACACTCGCCGACGGCTACCGGCTGTTCCCGTTCGATCCAGGAGGCGAGTTGCTCTATATCCTCGGGCTGGTGATCCCCAAGGAACATAGGATGCAAACCGTAGGCGGGGTAGAGTCCAGGATAGTCCCTGCAGACTTGCTTCTGCCGCGGCCACCATTCGGCCTTGATCCCGGCGATGATCTGGCGGGTAACCCCTGCGTCCCTGGCACGTTGAAAGGCCTGATCCCGATCCTGGTCGAAGCGGGCATCGTCAAAGTGGCAGTGGGAGTCGATCAGCCTCGGGAGAAGACCCATTGGTCCCCCTGGGAGAGCGATTCATTGTAGTCATAACCCGCAGCATCGAAGCCTTTGATATCCTCCGGCTTGGTAAGCCGGTTTTCGATAATGTAGCGGCTCATCAGTCCCCTGGCCTTTTTGGCGTAGACGCCGATCATGCGATAGCTGCCGTTTTTATTCTCTTTGAATTGCGGGGTGATGATGCGTCCCTTCACCAGTTTGGGCCTGACCGATTTGTAGTATTCATTAGAAGCGAGATTGACCAGTACGTCATCTCCCTGTCTCAGCAACGCCTTGTTGATCGCATCGGTAATGGTGGTTCCCCAGAAGGTGTAGAGATCCTTGCCCATCTCATTGGGCAGTTTGGTGCCCATCTCCAGCCGGTAGGGCTGCATCAGATCGAGGGGACGCATCAGACCGTAGAGTCCGGAGAGGATGCGCAGGTGATCCTGGGCGAAGGTAAAATCATCTTCATTCAGGCTCTCTGCGTCCAGTCCCGTATAGACATCGCCCTTCATCGCCAGCGCCGCCTGCTTGGCGTTTTTCGTGGTGAAAGGGGTCTTCCAGTCGTGATAGCGGTCGAAATTGAGTTCAGCCAGCTTCATGCTCAGCTTCATCAGTTCCGCCAGATCCAGTGCAGAATAGTTGCGCAGGTTATTGATCAACTGCTGGGACTGTTTCAGGAACGCCGGTTTGCTATGGGTTTTGGTGACCGGGGGTGTTTCATAGTCCAGGGTCTTGGCGGGGGAGATGACGATTAACATGGTGCTGATGCCGAATGGGTGAATGAGACTAATAATCGCGATCCTGGTGGTGAAATACAACCGCAACCAGTCTGTGGGTATGGTGAAGTAGTGCAGATTGCAATCGCGTGTTAGCCTTTCCCGCAATATCAATACAGGTCTGATAATGAATCAGGGTAGAGAGATTGTCGCAGAAAAAATGTTGCGGTTGCTGCAACGGCTCTATGCAGAGAGTGACGGACTGGCCGAAGCGGATGGCGACCTGCAGCTCTGGTATAACCGGGGTTATGCCAACGGCATGATCCGCGCCCTGCGGGATCTGGGCTATGGAGCACAGATATCCCAGACAGTCGATGCAGACAGTGACGAGCGTATCAGCGGACAGGAGTTTTTGCCCTGGGGAAAAGCCTATCTGCATGGTTTCGAGACGGGTGAGAAAGAGATCCGGGAAGTGCTCTGATACATTGGATTTGTTTCTGCCTGGGAACACGCTTTAACCACGAAGCGCACGAAGAAAGCTTATTGTTAATCAACTGCTTACCTTAGTGCTCTGCATGTTCTTTGTGGTTAGATAGGGTTTTCCTGGCAGACACTGGATTAAGGGTGTAATTATGAAAGTCGTCTCCTTCAATACCAACAGTATCCGCACCCGTGAGCATCAGCTTGCCAGACTGCGGGAGATTCACGATCCGGATGTCATCGGCATTCAGGAGAGCAAGGTACAGGATCAGGATTTCCCCCTCGAGATGATGGAGAGCCTGGGATATCAGGCGCAGTTCTTCGGCCAGAAGACCCACTATGGTGTGGCGCTGCTCTCCAAACAGCCGGCATTGGCGGTGGAGAAGGGTTTCCCCAGCGATGAGGAGGATGCCCAGCGACGTTTGATCATTGCTCGCTATGCCTCTGAGAAAGGTAACGAAGTCACTGTGATCAATGGCTATTTTCCCCAGGGCGAAAGCCAGGATCACGAGACGAAATACCCTGCCAAGCGAAAATTTTACGCGGATCTGCTCTGCTATCTGAAAGAAAACCACAAGCCGACCGATCCAGTGCTGGTGATCGGTGATATGAATATTGCGCCGCTGGATCTCGATATCGGTATCGGCCAGGAAAACGCCAAGCGTTGGTTGCGCACCGGCAAGTGTAGCTTTCTCCCGGAAGAGAGAGAGTGGCTTGAGCGTCTGAGGTCCTGGGGATTGCACGACACCTATCGCACTCTTTACCCGGATGTGGACGACCAGTTCAGTTGGTTTGACTATCGCAGCCGGGGATTTGACCGGGAGCCGAAACGGGGACTGCGCATCGATCTGATCATGGCGACTGACCCTCTCAATCGGAGTTGCACTGGCGCGGGGATCGCCCATGAGATCCGGGGGATGGAGAAGCCATCGGATCACTGTCCGATCTGGGCGGAGTTCGACTATTAGGGGTTGGCAGGGGGCCAATCCCTTCATTTTCTGTGAATATACCTCTCCCTGCCTGAGCTATAAATAGAATATCCAATAGAAACATCAGTATGAATTTCCGCTGCTTGCGGTGGTGTGGTTTACGCATCCTTGCGGGGATGCTGTCTCATGAGGATGTTGCGTTGCTTGATTCCTATCGAAAGCATATAGCAGAACGTGCCGAAGAAGGCATTCCCCCGCTGCCCCTGAAGCCTGAGCAGGTGGCTGATCTGGTGGAACTCCTGAAGAACCCGCCGAGCGGTGAAGCGGCGTTTCTGCTGGAGCTGATATCCGAACGTGTGCCTGCCGGTGTGGATCAGGCGGCCTACGTCAAGGCGGCATTTCTGGCGGACGTCACCAAGGGTGCGGCTCAATCGCCCCTGATCGGCCGTATCGAGGCGGTGCGGCTTCTGGGCACCATGCTCGGTGGTTACAACATAACCCCCATGATTGCTGCCCTCGATGACGACGAACTCGCGCCGACTGCGGTCGAGGGTCTGAGCAGAACCCTGCTGATGTTTGACGCCTTCCATGATGTGAAGGAGAAGGCGGATGCCGGTAATAAGTACGCCCGTGCGGTAGTGCGGTCCTGGGTCGATGCCGACTGGTTCACCCAGCGTGAGAAATTGCCTGAGAAGGTAACGCTCACGGTGTTCAAGGTGCCTGGTGAGACCAATACCGACGATCTCTCCCCCGCAACCGATGCCTGGTCGCGTCCCGATATTCCCCTGCACGCCAATGCCATGCTGCAGAATCCCCGTGAAGGGCTGGATGGCAATCCACTGGAGACCATCGCTGAGCTGAAAAAGCAGGGGCATCCCCTGGTCTACGTAGGGGATGTGGTGGGCACCGGCTCGTCACGCAAGTCGGCCACCAACTCGGTACTCTGGCACATCGGCAAAGATATCCCCCATATTCCCAACAAGCGGGCCGGAGGCTTCTGTCTCGGCGGCAAGATTGCACCGATCTTTTTCAATACGATGGAGGATGCGGGTGCTCTGGCGGTGGAGTGTGGTGTCTCCAGTATGACTATGGGCGATGTTATCGATATCCACCCCTATGAAGGGGTGATACGGAGTCACGAGGACGGCGGGACCATCACCGAATTCACACTCAAGACCGGGGTGCTGCTCGATGAGGTACAGGCGGGTGGCCGCATCCCTCTGATCATCGGACGCGGCCTGACCGACCGGGCGCGTGAAGCACTGGGACTTGCCCCGTCTGAGATCTTCAAACGACCGGTGGCTGTAGCCGGGAGCGACAAAGGTTACACCTTGGCGCAGAAGATGGTGGGACGTGCCTGCGGTGTAGCAGGTGTGCGCCCAGGCACCTATTGCGAACCGCGCATGACTACGGTGGGATCTCAGGACACCACCGGGCCCATGACCCGGGACGAGCTGAAGGATCTCGCCTGTCTTGGCTTTTCCGCCGACCTGGTGATGCAGTCCTTCTGCCACACAGCGGCCTACCCCAAGCCGGTGGATATTCAGACCCACCACACGCTGCCCGATTTTTTCTCTTCCCGCGGTGGTGTCGCTCTGCGGCCGGGAGACGGCATCATCCACTCCTGGCTGAACCGGATGTTGCTGCCGGATACGGTGGGCACCGGGGGTGATTCCCACACCCGTTTTCCCATCGGCATCTCGTTTCCTGCGGGCTCCGGATTGGTCGCCTTCGCCGCCGCTACAGGTGTTATTCCCCTGGATATGCCTGAGTCTGTACTGGTGCGTTTCAAGGGAGAGATGCAGCCAGGTGTCACCCTGCGGGATCTGGTCAACGCCATCCCCTACCAGGCGATAGAGGATGGCCTGTTGACGGTGGACAAGCAGGGCAAGAAGAATATCTTTTCCGGCCGCATTATCGAGATCGAGGGGCTGCCGGATCTGAAGGCAGAGCAGGCCTTTGAACTCTCTGATGCCACAGCCGAGCGCTCCGCAGCAGGTTGTTCCATCAAACTGGATAAGGCGCCGATCATCGAATATCTCAACTCCAACATCACCCTGTTGAAAACGCTGATAGCCAACGGCTACGAAGATGCCCGCGCTTTGGGACGCCGGGTCGAGGCAATGGAGACCTGGTTGAAGAACCCGGAGCTGATGGAAGCCGATGCAGATGCGGAGTATGCCGCAGTGCTGGAGATCGACCTGAATACGATCAGGGAACCCATCCTCGCCTGTCCCAACGACCCGGACGATGTGAAGCGGCTCTCCGAGGTGGCCGGCGCCACTATCGATGAGGTCTTTATCGGTTCCTGCATGACCAATATCGGGCACTACCGTGCTGCCGGAAAGGTACTCGAAACGGTGACCCACCTGCCGACCCGCCTCTGGATCTGTCCCCCCACACGCATGGATGAACATCAACTGGTGGAGGAGGGGTACTACAGTATTTTTGGCAGGGCCGGCGCCCGCACCGAGATGCCAGGCTGCTCACTCTGCATGGGCAACCAGGCACGTGTTGCTGACGGCGCTACGGTGATCTCCACATCCACCCGTAACTTTCCCAATCGCCTGGGGAAGGGGGCCAACGTCTATCTCAGCTCGGCGGAACTGGCGGCGGTCTGCGCCATACTGGGGCGGATCCCAACCCTGGAAGAGTATCGGCAGCAGGTTGAAAACCTCGATCCGATGGCGGATGAGATCTACCGTTATCTCAATTTCGACCAGATTGCGGAGTACCGGGATCAGGCGGTAAAGGTCAGCCTGCCTGAGTAGTTTCTGTTCGGAAACATCATTGGATTATTGAAAACCATTCAGAAGACGTAGGCCCGATCAAGCGTAGCGGATCGGGCGTTCTGGATTGACTGTTCACCTTCTATTATGTTGCCCTTACCGAGGCGAGTGCGGTCATGTTCAACAGTCCTCGCACGGTGGTGGATGGTGTGACGATGTGGGCTGAGCTCGCTGCGCCGAGCAGGATCGGACCGATCGTTATGCAGTCACCCAGTATCTTCAACACGTTGAAGGCGATATTCGCAGCATCCTGATTGGGCATCACCAGCAGATTTGCCGCACCTTCGAGTCTGGAGCCGGGTAGACGCAGCTTGCGCAGCGTGGCGTCCAGGGCGAGGTCGGCGTGCATCTCTCCATCGATCTCCAGTTCAGGTTGGTCTGCCCGGACGATGTGTAGTGCCGCCTGCATTTTTTTGGCTGAGGCCGAATCGTGGCTGCCGAAATTGGAGTGAGAGAGCAGTGCGACCTTGGGCTCGACGCCGAACCAGCGCACTTCGTCAGCGCAGACCCGAACCATGTCGGCGATATCCTGAGCATCAGGTTCCTCCTGCACATAGGCATCGGTGATAAACAGCGTACAGGAGTGAAGTACAAGGACGTTCATCGAGGTGAGTTTTTTCATCCCCTCTGCGGGGCCGATGATGTCCTGAATCTGTTGCAGATGATTTCCATAACGCCCCACCACGCCACAGATCATGGCATCCGCATCACCCTCCAGGAGCATCATCGAGGCAAGCACGGTGGAACTGGTGCGTACCCGTTGGCGGACTTCAGTGGATGAACAGCCTTTCCGGGCCAGCAGACCAAAGAGACGATCGCAGTAGTGGCGATAGCGAGGGTGATCCTGGGGATCGACCAGCTCGATCTCCCGTCCTATCTCGATGGTAAGGCCAAGTTCCTGAATGCGTTGGGTGACTACCGCTCTTCTTCCAATGAGGATGGGGCGGGCAATGCCCTGCTCGAGTACCTGCGGGATGACCTGCAATACCTTTTGCTCCTCGCCCTCGGCGTAGACAACCTTTTTTGGATCTTCACGGGCGCAGTCGAATACCGGCTTCATGGTCATACCGGTGCGAAAAACCTGTCGCTGAAGTTTCTCCCTGTAGGCCATCAGGTCGCTGATTGGGCGCTGGGCCACGCCGGTCTCCATCGCAGCCTGAGCCACTGCTGGTGCAATATGCTCCATGAGCCGCGGGTCGAACGGCTTGGGGATCAGATATTCAGGGCCAAACTGAAGTTGTTGACCGCCATAGGCTGATTGCACCACATCAGAAGCCTCTGCCAGGGCGAGGTCGGCTATTGCGCGGACGCAGGCCTTCTTCATCTCGCAGTTGATCTCACTCGCCCCGCTGTCCAGTGTTCCCCGAAAGAGGAAAGGGAAACAGAGCACATTGTTGACCTGATTGTGGTAGTCGGAACGCCCGGTGGCGATGACCGCGTCGGGACGTACTGCCCTGGCCTCGTGCGGCATGATCTCGGGAACCGGATTGGCCAGTGCCATGATCAACGGTCTTTCCGCCATACTCTGCAGGAACTCTGGTTTCAACACCCCGGCGGCAGAGAGGCCCAGGAAAATGTCAGCCCCTTCCATGGCGTCGCTCAGTGAGCGGGCTTCGGTCTCGATGGCATAACGGGCCTTGTAGGGGTCCATCGCTTCCAAACGCCCGCGATAGACCACGCCTGCGATGTCGGTGACAATGATGTTTTTCCTGTTCAAGCCCAGTTCCACCAGGAGATCAAGGCAGGCAAGGGCGGCAGCACCGGCGCCGGAAGCCACCAGTCGAACTTCATCGATTTTTTTACCGACCACCCGCAGGCCGTTGAGAATGGCAGCGGAGACGACGATGGCGGTGCCGTGCTGGTCGTCGTGAAAGACCGGGATGTTCATCCGTTCTTTCAACCCCGCCTCGATGATGAAACATTCGGGTGCCTTAATGTCCTCCAGGTTGATGCCGCCGAACGTGGCTTCCAGGCCGGCGACAATATCGATAAATCGCTGAGGGTCTGTTTCGTTCACTTCGATATCGAATACATCGATATCGGCAAATTTCTTGAACAGGACCGCTTTGCCCTCCATAACCGGTTTGGAGGCGAGTCCGCCGATGTTGCCAAGACCCAACACGGCGGTGCCGTTGGTAATGACAGCCACCAGATTGCCGCGAGCAGTGTAGTCAGCCGCCTTAGCAGGGTCGGCTGCAATCTCCCGGCAGGGGTCGGCAACACCTGGTGAGTAGGCGAGCGAAAGATCCTGCTGATTGGCAAGCGGTTTTGTCGGCTTGATCTCAAGCTTACCCGGGCGGGGGTATCGGTGATAGCGCAAGGCGCTGTTTTGTGGGTCCTCTGACATGAAGAGACTTCCTTCTGTTTTGTGAGAGTTTACGGATATGACAGCTGCCTGGATTCAACCATAGACGATAAGAGCCAGCGTGTTGAAAAAATGCCAGTTATTCCACCGTATGATGAGGGGAATGCGGGTTAGATTTGCAACGTGCCAGTGAACTACTTCATATGAGTTTTTGTGCCAAATATAGATAGGCTAAATGACCAAATTTCTTCAATTTAAGGTTTTAAATCAGCTGCCGCTAATAATTGCGAAATAAGTTGTTGAAGCGCATGCCTCTCCAGGTAGCGGCTTTGTAATGAATGCTGAGTAAAGGCAAGGAAAAAGGAATAGAAGCATTGGGTGTCCAGATATGGAAAAAATATCTTTCCATGGGTCTTCAATGGACATGAAAATGATCAATTTAGCATGCTTCCCTACATTTTTCCTGCAACTGGAGGCGCCAGTTTCTGTCGCTATTTTTTCCTCTCAAGTCAGTAATAATAAAGAAGAAATCAGATGGCACTCTTGAAAAAAGTCTCAGCCGTCCAGGTAGTCGATTCTCTGGCGGAGATCACCCGGTTTCACGACCGTGAGTTGATCGAAAGAAGTTTGGTGAAAACCCTGTCTGAGGTTGCGCCCTGCAAGGAGCTGCGTCTCTACCAAGTGGTTGGTGCGGCAGAGGATCTCGATCTGCTTCTGCTTGCCCACATGGTTGAGAACAAAGAGGTTTCAGATATTCCTGCGATTGAACGGCATATCTCCAAAACGCTTTCCGAGGGCATTGCCGTTGCCGTGGAGGAGGGCGAGGTTGTCTCGTTGGACGATGAGAGGCGTGGCATAACAGATACGATCTATCCGGTATTCAATACCAGAAACGAAGTCTTCGCCGTGTTGGTGCAGTTTACTGAAAAACTCAGTTTTGAATTTCAACGCCTGACCTACGGACTGTTAAAAGTCTACTCAAATTACCTCACTCTGCTGGACGAAAACCAGAAGGACAAACTTACCGGTCTGCTGAATCGTGAAACCCTGAGTAGCGAAGTGATGAAACAGTTGACGTTGAGCTGTCACAAACGCAACAGCGCCAAGTCTGAGGTGAAACGCCGCTCTGAAGATGAGGTCACCTACTGGTTGGCGTTGATCGATGTCGATTATTTCAAGAGGATTAATGATCGATTTGGTCATCTGTTTGGGGACGAAGTGCTTATCCTGTTAGCGCGTCTGCTGACAGATACCTTCCGTGATGGGGATCTGCTTTTTCGTTATGGCGGTGAAGAGTTCGTCGTCATACTCAAGGTATTTTCCCAGAAAGATGCGGTTTCTGTGTTGGAGCGTTGCCTTAGGACGGTGGGATCCCATGAGATGCCGCAGGCAGGCCGTATCACTATCAGTATCGGGGCCGTTGAAATCAGAGATCAAAACGGTACTGCAGAGGTGATCGGAAGTGCCGACAGGGCGCTTTACTACGCAAAGAACAACGGGCGGAATCAGCTGCATATCTACGAAGATCTGGTCGAGCAGAATTTGCTGGAAAACACTGAGCAACCGCAAATCGGTGAGATCGATCTTTTCTAGCCACAATATGGCAGACCCTTGATAGAAAAGGGTAATCGCAGTTGAATCTATTCTGGCCTCTATACTCTAGAATGTAAGGAGTTGCTGAGTTAGCCTGCTTGTGTGCATCAGTGTACCGGCCACTTTTTCCATGCACACTGCCCCTGGGAAAAGCCGCAACTGCGCAACGGTTGAGGATGTTTTCAGGTAACAGGATGGGAAAATCGCATAACCACATATCTACTATTATCGGATTGTTCTTTGTCACGCTGTGGTGTGGAACAGCGAACAGTGCATCGCTTGAAGACGAGCTGCGCGGGGTGTCGGCGATTCGTGGCCGTCTGCAGGCTGTGCTACAGGATGTTGAAGTCGCCATTCCCGCCCGCGAACCCAACTGGATGCAGTTGCAGGCTTTCTACAAAGACCGGAAGGGACGAGCGGTATGGCATGAGAGTGAACAACTCAATGCTCAGGGTGAGACACTACTGACCCTGCTTGACAGTGCCTTGACGGAAGGTTTGGAGCCTGTTGACTATCATTTCCCGCGTTTGAAAGTATCACGGCACCAGCAGGATCCGGCTGTGATTTTGGAGCGGGAACTTCTGCTCACCGATGCCTTTTTCCGCTATGCAGGTGATCTTCGTGGAGGCCGTGTCAAAGCGGCAGATCTGGATCCGCTCTGGCACTTTGAATTTGACCGGACTGAACCGATGGAGCTCCTGCAGGCCGCGTTGTCGGCAGACGGCCTGTCTGACCTGTTGAGTGATCTGGCTCCAGACTCGCTGGAGTACAAGCGTTTGCGGCAGGTGCTTTTCGATTACCATGAAATAGAGAGCAGAGGGGGCTGGAAAACCTTCCCCAGGATCCAGATCCTGCGTCCGGGTGATCGTCATCCCTCGATTTTGCTGCTACGGGAGCGGTTGCGTATGGAAGGTGACTATCTCGAACCACCGGCGGACGGGGATGACTATTTTAATCCACTGTTGGAAGTTGCGGTGAGACGTTTCCAACAGCGCCATGGGCTGGATGTGGACGGTTGGGTTGGCCCGAAAACACGGGCTGCGCTGAATGTGTCCGTGGGACACCGCATTGCCCAGATCAAGGCCAATATGGAGCGTTGGCGCTGGTTGCCCCACTCTTTGGAAGAGCGTTACCTGTTGGTCAACACAGCAGGTTTCGAAGTGACGATGAGGGATCAGGGTGCAGAGGTTTTTCGCCGACGTACTGTCGGTGGCAAGCTGGAACGTGAAACGCCCTCCTTCAAAAGTCGGATTACCCATCTGGTGCTCAACCCGCAATGGACGGTTCCAAGACGTATTGCAGTGGAGGATTTACTGCCAAAGCAGTTGCAGGACGATAATTTTTTCGACAGCAAGGGGATTGTGGTATTTCGTAAGGGAGAAGAGGGTGACTGGATTCAGGAGGATGCGGTGGCCATCGATTGGAGTTTGTATCACAAGAATGACTTCCCCTTTGTCTTGAAACAGATGCCGGGTCCCCGCAATAGCCTGGGCCAAATCAAATTTCATATGGTCAGCCCCTACGCGGTTTTTCTTCATGATACCCCTGCAAAAGGACTCTTTGAACGGCCATCACGTCCTTTCAGTTCAGGATGCGTGCGGGTTGAGTCCGCCTCCCTACTGGCTACACAGCTGCTACAGGGGGAGAGCGAACAGGCCTCGGCATTGGCGCTGCAGGAGGGTATCGACTCCGGTCAGACGATGATCTGGCGGCTAAAACAACCGATACCGGTCTATCTGGCCTACTTCTCTGCATGGGCGAATGAGGATGGCATCCCCCAGTTCCGGGCTGACGTCTATGGCCTGGATGCCCCTTTGATTCAAGCCTTGGAATCCGGTGGCAACAAGTTGTCCAGTCTGTCGGTGGCCGGACTTCCAGTCTCTTCCAATTCGATGACTCGCTAAAGCGGGGTGTCGACCCCGCTCAGGAGGCCTGGACTTATGGACAATCCCCCACATCCGCACCACAACGACAAGCCGTCAGTGAATCGATCTGCACCTCGGCGAGCGCGTCTGAACCGGTGAACGCCACATCGATCTTAAAGAAGATATTATCGCTCTGCCGCTCCAGGATGAATGACGGCGATACGGTGTCACTCACTGGATTGTCATGCGTCCTGCTGAATATCGTCCAGTTTCCATTGATCGTAATAAAATTAACTTCCGATGCCTGATTCAGATCAGGAATGAATGCCTGCAATGCCGAGACGTCCGTAGAAGCACTGGGATCATCGAAGGTGACCAGCCGGATTGTGTCAGCGCCTGAGGCATCAATCTGAATTATCGTTGGCGCCTCTCCAAGTCCTGGTAGATAAGGCAAAGTGGTTTGCAGGGTGAGTGGATTGCTGCAAACACTACCCGGATCTGTGGCGGTTACATTTACCGTATCCGCAGTGCTGTCGAGCTGGCCGTCATTTACCACAAGCGAGAGTTGGTAGATACCCTCAACATCGGGTGTAAACACCGGTTGCTCAAGGGTTGGCGTTGCGAGTGAGGCATCGGACATCATGCTCCCCGGAGACACAGATTCAAAATGCCAGAGGAAGGTGATTGGATCCGTATCCGGATCACTGCTGCCACTGCCGTCCAGGGTAACCTGTACCCCTGTTACCGCATCGGGCTGGTCGGGGCCTGCATCGGCGACCGGCGGTGAATTGATCATCGATCCGGAGACACTGATCGTTACACTGTCAGCTTCGCTGTTTGCCTGATTATCATTAACGGTCAGCCGTAAAAGATAGTTGCCATTCACCGTTGGGGTAAAGGTCGGACTGGCCTCTCTGCCTTCGGAAAGCAGCGGCCATGCGCCTGGCCAGGATGTCCAGTCTACAGGCGTGGAAACCAGGCTCCAGCTATAGGCTACAGGGTCAAAGTCAACATCACTGCTATTGCTGCCGTTCAAGGTGGCCGGGAAATTGGCCGTGACATTCTGATCGATACCCGCATCCGCGACCGGCGGGGTATTCGTGGTGACCTTATAGACGATTGTATCGTAAGGAACACTTTTTGCAGTCACTCTTACAACATAATCCCCCTCCATATCATAATTCAGCTGACCACCATTGGGATCATATTGATCAGAAGCTACAACAGTGGCGTTACTGGTGGCCGGTTTGTTGATCAGCCACCAGCTATACCAGGTTTCTCCACCGACGACAGGGGTGGAGCGACTGGCATCCAGTACCAGACTATCCGCCCCGGCATAGGCAATCCGCTGATCCGGCCCAAGGATGGCGATGGGTTCAGGCGCACTTGATGTTGCAAGCACCTTTACCCGGTCCCGGCGTTGCTGGTCATAACTACTTCGAATAAAGTCGAAATGATCAAAATATCCACTGCTGTTATATTCACCATTATCGACTGCTAGAAAGAGCACATAGAGACCGTCAACATCGGGGGTAAAAGAGGGTGTCGGGGTATTGGCATTTGAGAGTGTTGCATGACTGCCCAGCGGCCTTGAGTAGAACTGCCACTCGTGAGTCAGGGGCCGTCCATCTATATCATAGCTTTCACTACTATTGAGGCTTACCTGCGTACCTGTAGTGACATTTTGATCCGGTCCGGTGATCGGTGTGGGATGGAGATACCCCTCTGAAGGGTAGACATAGATGCTGACATGATCAGCGGTGCTTACCCACTCATTCTCATCGATCACATGCAGGCGAGCCTCATAGCGTCCCCCCCTGTCACTCTCATTAAATTCAGCAATAAAAGAGGGATTGACCACCTCGATTGAAGAGAGCACTGATGTGCTATCCAAAGGTTGCTCCGTCATGAACCAGCTATAGCTGAGCGGCATATTGATGCGGTCATGGAAGCTATCACTGCCATTCAACTCAACCAAGGCACCATGTTTTGCAACAATATCCGCACCCGCCTTGGCAACCGGCCGAACCTCATCAGCCTCCTTATAAGCGGTGATCTTGACCGTATCCGACCCTATATGGTCGTCATACCAGACCGTTAGCTGAACAACATATTCACCTGGGTAATAGGTACGAAATATTGGATTGATAATATCTGTGGCACTGAGCCAGAACTGAGCATCTACCGGTGTTTCTAGCATTTCCCAACCGTAGACTACGCTATAATCGCTTGGATCTGTCCCAAGGGGAGTGTTACTGCCACTGCCATCAAGATAGACAGTTGACGAATACTCAACATGCTGATCAGGCCCCGCATCCGCAATACCGTATGGATCACCAATACCCCACAGATGGTCGCTGCCACTCGAACCGAGTATCGACAAGACACCAAAGACGACCACCAGCATGAGCGACAGCAGCCGCCAAACCTGTAAGCCCATATTGCTCTTAAACATGATCCACCTCCCACCGCTGGACCTTATGCAAAGTGAGTAATGCCGCAGCTGTGCCAAAGAGAATGAAGAGCACATCCAGAGGATCGAATGTGCCGGTTAGAAAATAGGTGTCCGCCACTTCCAGGAAAGGAAAATCTTCAAACCACGCGGGTATCCTATCCGTCAGGTATTGAGCGAAAAATGGATGTTGACCGAATTCAAAAAAGAGTTCTATGGCTATCCAGCCAAGACAGATCAGGATCAGTCCGGCTCTGGACGGATTAAGCACGACGGCTGTGAGTAAAATAAATGCATAGATATGGATGAAGGAGGGAACCGCACTACAAACAGCTGCGGCCGACATGGAGTAAGCAATCGGTTCAGGAAAGAGGCTTGCCAGGAAATAGACTGACGAACTGTTGCGGCAAAGCAAATAAACAAGCCCCCCCCAGCAACAACAGCCCTAGGGCCACCGTCGATAAAATCCGACCCGAACGTCCAAAAGCAGCCATCTGCCGCCTCCTCTACTCCAATATTAGTTAATTTCGTGATGGCTTCTTTGCTATTCGGATGACCCGAATGATTCAGATCAATCGTTATGCGATTATTCCAGATGCGGGGTCGATAAACAGCGATCAGGTCGCTACAGATAAGGTATTTAGAGTCCCCGTAAACTCCCTCGCCCTAACCCTCTTCCTAAGGGAGAGAGGACCGTAAACCGGCCGAATAGCCGCCCAACCCCGTGAATTTGGTCACAGATTTGGCACTTCTTCCTCATATTCTGTTAACCTTGCCCTCAATTTATCTGCCGGATGGCCGAAAATAGTTAGCAGAAACAACCTGCTGGATGAAGATTGAAGGCTCATGAAGTTACAGAACAGAATCTCTGCCGATCATCAAGACACCATCAGTCGTCGCCGCTTTCTGAGTGGTTGCGCCGTTGTGGCCAGTGGTTTGATAGCCCCATCCTGGGTCGCCGCTGCCGCCCGTAGTGAAACGCGGAGTCTGGCTTTTCGCCATCTGCATACCGGGGAGCGGCTGACGGCCACTTACTGGGCCGATGGGGAGTACCTGGATGGCGGGCTTCAGGAGATCAGTCAGCTGCTTAGAGATCACCGTACCGGAGACGCCCTGGCAATCGACCGGGATCTGCTGGACCTGCTGCATACACTGAAAACAGGACTCGGTTCCAACCGATCCTTCCGCATTATTTCAGGTTATCGTTCCCCCCATACCAACGCGATGCTGCGGGGTAAGAGTGGGAAGAGTGGCGTGGCCAAGCGCAGCTTGCACATGCAGGGCAAGGCGATCGACGTGCGCCTGCCCGGGACTGAGCTTCACAATCTTCGCAAGGCGGCACTGGCGCTGAAGGGCGGTGGCGTCGGTTACTATCCCAAATCAGATTTTGTCCATCTGGATACCGGCCGCGTCCGGTTTTGGTAGGGCACTGATCCACTCAGAAAACCTTCTTGATGGTTGCACTGCACATACCGGATTTTTGCTAACCCGTCACTGGAGAGACCGGCCTAACGGGATCGATCTTGTCTTTTGGGTTCACACCCAGGAAGGGCCGCTGCGCTGTGTCTATCCGGGGCAGCGTGCTGTCTGTTTCATTCCATCCGAAATCCAGTTGGGGCCGGATTACCTGCCGGGAAGCCGTCCTGAACGCAAGCCTTTGGATCTTCATGGGCTGGATGGTGTGGCCGTCGATGGACTCTACTTTTCTGCTCAGAAATCGCTGCAGCAGTTTCGTGAACGGGCCGCAGCCGATGCCATTCCCCTCTACGAATCGGACATCAAACCCCATGACCGCTATTTGATGGAGCGTTTTATCACTGCGAGCTTGGAGGTGCTGGGTCAGCCGATCCAAAAGGCGGGTTACCGGGAGTTGGTCAATCCACGGCTTCGCCCAGCGATGATCACCCCGGAACTCAGTTACGCCAGTCTCGATATCGAGACCAATGCATTCAGCGGCGAAATCCTCTCCATCGCCCTGAGTTGCCGGGATCGTGAGGCCATTTTGATGCAGGGAGATGGCGCGGACTGGACGACCGATCTGCCTGTCGAATGGTTTCCCGGCGAACGTGATCTGCTGACTGGGTTCTTTGCTCGATTTCGCGAGTGGGATCCGGATCTTATCCTGGGTTGGAATGTCATCAACTTCGATCTGAATACCATCGAGTTGCGATGTCGCCACCATCGTTTACGATTCGACATGGGACGCGGGGGAGAGCAGGCGGCGATTCTGCAGCCCCAGCAGACAGGACAGGTCAGGATTGCCAGCATTCCCGGCAGGGTGGTGCTGGATGGTATCGACAATCTGAAGGCAGCCTTCTGGCGTTTCGACAGTTTTGCCTTGGGTTCAGTGGCTAATAAACTGTTGGGCCGCAAGAAGCTGATCGAAGGGAGTGAAGGTAAGGTCGAGGAGATTCTTCGGCTCTTCCGGGAGGATAAACCTGCACTGGCGGCTTATAACCTGGAAGATTGTCGACTGGTGGAGGCGATCTTTGAAAAGACCGATCTGCTCAATTTCGTGATTCAGCGATCGGTGATGACGGGGCTTTCACTGGGGCGCCAGGGTGGATCGGTAGCCGCCTTCGACAACCTCTATCTGCCCAGACTCCACCGGGCAGGTGTCGTGGCCCCGGATATCGGCGCCAACACAGACGGCGTTTCCAGTCCCGGCGGTTATGTGATGGACTCCCAGCCGGGGCTCTATGAAAATGTGCTGGCACTCGATTTCAAGAGTCTCTATCCCAGCATCATCCGTACCTTCCTCATAGACCCGCTCGGTCTGGTCCGTCCGGGAGATGACCCTGTGCCGGGTTTTCTGGGTGCTGTTTTTTCCCGCAAAGCGTCGATTCTGCCGGAGATCATCACCGAGCTTTGGCAACAGCGTGATGAGGCCAAACGGCAGGGAGACCGTTCACTCTCCCAGGCGATCAAGATCATCATGAACTCCTTCTACGGGGTGCTGGGTTCCAGCGGTTGCCGTTTCCATGACGCCCGGCTGGCCAGCAGCATCACCCGTCGGGGGCATGAGATCATCACTACCACTCGGGACTACATCGAACAGCAGGGTTATCGTGTTATCTATGGGGATACCGACTCGGTCTTCGTGTTGCTTGGAGCGGATCACGACGAAGCGGCGTCAAAGCGTATCGGCCGGCAACTCAAGACCTCCCTCAACCAGTGGTGGAGTGACAAACTACAGACAGAATACCGTCTGGAATCGGCCCTGGAAATCGAGTTTGAGACCCACTTCATCCGCTTTGTCATGCCTACCCTTAGGGGAGCGGAAACCGGTAGCAAAAAACGCTATGCGGGTTACGTGCGTAATGGGGTGGGAGAGTATGAACTGGTGTTCAAGGGGTTGGAGAGTGTACGTAGTGACTGGACCCCACTGGCTCAGGTCTTTCAGCGGGAACTCTACCGGCGGGTCTTTTTCAATGAACCCTGGGACGATTACATCCGGGAGACGTTCACAAGCCTCAAGTCGGGCGCACTCGATGAACAGCTGGTCTATCGTAAGCGCATCCGCAATCCTTTGGAAAGTTATCGGCGCAATGTGCCGCCCCATATTCAGGCGGCCCGCAAACTGAAGCGCGCAGGCCGTTGGATCAGCTATTTGATCACCCTCAACGGTCCGGAGCCGCTTGCTGATCTGCGCAGTCCCATTGATTATCAACACTACATCGATCGGCAGTTGGCCCCTGTGGCGGATGGCATCCTCCATTTTGTCGGCGGAAGTTTTGAACGTATCACCACCAACCAGATGGACCTGTTTTGAATCTTTTGGGTTTGATTCCGTAGAAGCGGCGCCTCGCCGATATTTATCCATCTGCGGAGTAATCGCGGCGAGGCGCCGCTCCTACAATAGCGTGCAGTCAAAACAGTTCAGTGCCGTTTCCGAAGACGCTCTCAGTTCCCTTGTTTGATCGCTGTTCCACTTCGCTAACTGGCGATTGGCGCTCACCACCCAGAAACTGGCTTACCAGACTGCCCAGTTGCTGGGCCAGTACCTTGAACTCGTTACCCATGGCTGATGTCTCGTCGGCGATCCCCATCGTCTCGGTGGAGAGAGCGACGATTCGATCCAGATTGTCATCGACACGCCGTGTCTGTTTGCGATTACCGGCCATGGCATCGGCAATGTGCGCGTTCATACCGGATATCTCCTCTGCGGCTTCGGTAATGGCAATCAGGGCAGTACCGGCCTGCGCAGCCACATCCACGCTGTTGTGGGCCTTCTCAAATGCGCTGCTGATAATGTCCACACCTTTGTTGGTGGCCGACTGCAACTCTTTGATCTGTTGGCCGATGCGGGCATTCTGCTCCGCCACCTCATGTGATAGCGCGCGCACCTCGTTGGCCACCACGGCAAAACCACGACCGTACTCTCCGGCCCGGGCGGCTTCGATGGCGGCGTTCAAGGCCAATAGATTGGTCTGATCGGTGATACCGTCAATCAGGATCACGATGTTGCCGATGCGTTCACTCGCTGCTTTCAGTTCACCGATTGCCTGGTTTGCGCTTTCGACCTGGGCCGCGACTTCGTTGATCGCCCCGACAGTATTCTCCACAATCCGGCTGCCGCGATCCGCCTCGTCGCGCACCATTTTTGCTTTGGTGGCCGCATCGGAGGTCAGTGCCTCGATCTTGGAGAGGGTTTCATTCATTGCCTGAACAGCAACCGTCACCTCCTGAACCCGCTCATTTTGGTTACCTGCACACTCTCGGTTCAGGCTGGTAACAGTGGTAAGCCGTTGTGATTCTGCCACCAGAGTACCCGAGGAGGCATTCACCAGATCCACAATCTGGCTCATCCTTCCTACGAAATTGTTGAAGGCATCCGCGAGTTCGGTGAATTCATTCTTTCCCCGCACCGGCATGCGGCACCCGAGATCTCCGTTATTCGCAAACTCCTGCATGGCTTTCACGCATCGCCCAAGCGGGTGGGTGAGGATATAGAATCCACTCATGGTCAATAGTAGAAGCAGCAGGAATCCTGTGCCGCCGATCAGATAGAGACGTTGTGCGCCACTGCTTACTTGGGTCAATGCCTCGGCCACTACCGCTTCCGCCTGGGGTGACAGTGCCAGTGTCGCAACGGCATGCAGGCTCGTTTCGATCTCATGTTGGGAGTGGGCTGCACTGGCCAGGCCCAGAGAGAAGATCAGTCCAATCAATACTGCTCCGGCGAACAGTCGCTGTTTGATGCTGAAATAGGAAAAACCACCCACGAGGCGATGCAACATGTTCCCTGTGTTCTTCTCTTCGTTGTCCAAGAGAGTTCTCCTTGAAATGCCCGTTATCTGCCTGAAGTTCCGCCCGCTTATTGGTCGGAGTGCAACCGATTGTTATGTTTTCTACTAAACGTTAACGCCGAAACAACGATATTTGATTCAACCAGAAATTAACTTGTCTAACATGTCTGCTTGTAGATCGTCAAAATCAGGTTTACTCATACCCAAATAGTCAAGTACTACATTTTCGATTTGCACCCATTCACTATCAGGATCCATCTTCCAGAATATCTTGTCCACGTGTTCTGCTATTTTTAGAATGGCTAATAGTCTTCCCTTTGTGCAAGCTTCCCCATCCATTTCAGTCAACTGTTCTTTAGTATTGTGATGATCTCTTATCACTTCCACAATATGACTATCTAGCTTCCAGGAACGCGCAAGATAATAACTGAGCACTGCATGATCAGTGTTGTATTGTTGATCTTCGATCTCTGTAATGATTATGTCCTCTCTATTAATATTCTTCTTGAGGAACTCCTTGTAATCTGGAAAACGTTGACTCAATAATGCATGGCCAGCATTATGAAATAGACCAAGCATGTACATTTCGTCAGGTTCAACACCTGAAACAACTCGTGCAACATCTGCGGCTATCATTGCAATATTTGTCGGCGAGTCCCAGTAATTAGGTGGATTTGCACCTCCTGACTCCTCGAAAGTGCGCTTTAACGACAATCCCGTTACGATATTGATGGCATAAGTTATACCAAGCAGGCTGGCAGCATGCTGAATAGAACATTTTCGTCCTCAGGCCGAAGAATGAAGAGTTGATTGTTTGCAATATAAGAGCGGACATTCCAACGTCTTGGGAGATAATATTTGCAATGTCCATTAGGACGGGTTCATCCTTCTGTAACTCTTGATGAAGTTGTTTCAGGATAAAGGTGCAAGAGGTATTGTTATACCCTCGATAAGTTTTAACGTTTCGTTTGTATCAAATACCACCGGTAATTCCTTTTAAAACATAACAGAACAGGTAACCCTGCACATCATCGCACCCGGCGTCACGCAGAAACAGCAACTGCTCTCGTGACTGAGGTTTTAAACGAAGGAGAGTCCACTGGCGATGCCAGTCGATTTGAGGGGAGAGGCTTTATTCTTCTGAGGTAAAGCACCCATATCGCCATTTTCCTGAAAAATAGTCAGGCAGCGCCGCTAAGCACTGCAGGAATGGCGGTTCGGGGAGCAATACGTAACCGTACGGCGCTTCGATATTCCAGATAGATTGCAAAAAACTATCAGATATGTCCCATATGTGCAGGATAGGTGACTATGATCACTTCCTAAGTACTCAATCATCTCCTTTTGATAGTCACTTTCATCGAAACTTTTATCATCGAAGCCGATAGAGAATGTTCTCAGATTGCCTTTCTTGTATCGGTGAACCAACGCGGTCAGTACTGATGAATCCAAACCACCGGATAAATAGGCGCCAACAGGGACATCTGCACGCAATCGTAATCTGGTTGCATCATCAAGGATATCTTCTAGTTGCTCAGCCAGATCACGGTCAGATTCACCATAATGCGCGTCGGTAAATTCCCACTCCCAGTATTGAGAATGAGTCATCTCTCCGCCCTGAAATACCATCATGTTTCCAGGTTCAAGCTCATAAATCCCTTCAAATATCGTTTCCTGCCCTACGGAATTCCAGAACGTCATTATCTGGTCCAAGGCATGAATATTTATGCTCGGGGAAGAGTGGAGCGCTGGAAGAATTGCCTTTATTTCTGAGGCAAAAATCAGATGGTTATCAACATATGTATAGAAAAGAGGAACGATCCCTACTCGATCCCGTACAAGAAGCAGTTTCTGCTTATTTTTATCCCACAAGGCGATGGAAAACTGCCCATTGAGAAAGCGTACAAAATCGTCACCATAATCTTCGTAAAGATGAACAATAACTTCGGTGTCGGAATGGGAGGAAAAGTGATGTCCTGACTTTATGAGATCTGAGCGTAATTCAATGTAATTGAAAATCTCACCGTTGAATACAACGTGAATCGACTTGTCTTCGTTCGCAATGGGCTGATGGCCACTATCCAGATCAATAATGCTAAGACGTGCATGTCCCAGACAGATACCGGAATCAAAAAAATACCCTTCATCATCTGGACCACGATGAGTGATTTGCGAAATCATGCGACGGACCCGTCCAAGATTTCCCGCACCATTTACCAAATTAGCTGCAATGCCCGCAATACCACACACAATCTTTTTGCCAGACAAAAAATAAAATAATCATTAACTATTAATTATTTATTGCCTGCTCCGTATCTATGAATTCTGTTTATTCTTTGCGGCAGACAAGCGCCTTTCTTTAGATTACAAGGTAAGATCCAGGACTCATGAGAAATTAATTACTGAAACTTTTATTCAGCGATATTCATATAGCAGATCATTAGAGAGGGGGTTCGGATAGTGATAACGGGGCAGGATCAGGGAGCGACTGTCATTGATGATCAGGTGCAGAGGATATTCTTGGTGCAATAAAATCAGCAAATGCACTTATCTCGGGGCGGGCACATTCAAGCGGAGGAAGAGAGTCTCGGCAGATCACCACACTGAGGATCCGGCCGACTTGACGAACTACCCGGCAGAACCCGTCTGCCGACCGTTATGTGAATCCTTACGCTTTGAACTGAGTTTGGATTTGGCTCGGGCGACCAGTTTGGGTTCAGTGACGACTTCAAAGAAATGACGTCCAAGCGGCTCGGGGCCTGCCGTAACATCACCTTGCCAGAGCAACACCGGCGCTTCGCGCACCACCAGCCAGTGCGTTGTGCCGTGGCGATCCAGATAGCGGCCGACATGATAGTAGTGTGAATCTCCTTCACGATCCCGTAACCGTACTTTGTGCAGCGCCAACTCCGATTTAAGCTTAAAAAATGCTGGTGAATCAAGCTCGATACCATTGACGTTATAGCGTAACAATCTGCCCGCTTCGCTATCCTGCCCAAGTGCTGTCATCACTTCCACCCGGTGGCCCTTGTGTCTCGACCACTGCAGGTTGCGCTTCAACTCAGCCGAACATGAGGAGAGCCGATCAGCCTGATTAATCGCAGGAGAAATCATAATCTTGCGGCGCTCATCGTAGAGGTAGGCTGGCGCATCCTCACTGAAAGCGATGCCCAATCCCAGTTCGAGTTCCGGCAGATTATGCATGCGATTCTGCGTGTTCTGCGTATCCATCACAGAGAGGATCTTGCGCGCCATACCACAGGCATTTGCCACACTCATCCACTGGGGAGACGCACCTTCATATTCGAGAATGGTCAGGATCAGCGCATCCCCCTCAACAAATACCTTCTGTGCGCCGAAATCATTCAACAGCTTGGTAATCGGCCCGAAAAAGTTCATGCTGAAATGAGTGGCCGGGTTGAGTCTCTTGGCCAACAGCTGTTTGGTAATTTCAGTGGAGCCCCGCAGATCCGCCTTCATGATCACATGCGCCTGGATCTTCTGTTCATCCGGCTCCACCTCGGTACGCAGCGGGTAGTCGTAGAGGCTGCCGTTATCTTTCGAAAGCTTGATATCTTCTGGCGAGGAGAGCAATTTCAGCCGTGCCATTGCCCGGTTCACGAAATAGGCCAGCTTGAGGTCGCGTCGAAAACCAAGAAAATCCCGGATATAGCGGACCACATACTCCTGCTGTTTGGCCGTGGACATGCGCCTAATATGGTTGGATACCATGTCCAGCGCCTTGACCATATCATTGCTGCTCTCACTCTGGGGCAGTGCGCTGAGCCGGCGTACCAGTTTCCTTTTTGGTATGACACCAGCCAGATACTGGTAGACCTCCTGGACAGGTATGCGCCCTTCCAACTGCCTATAGAGACGCGGAGCCCGGTAGGAGGCAACGGCTCGGCGCGTAATATCAGCCCTGAGACAACGCCGAAACAACTCACTCGCAAGACGCTGCTGGAATTCCGGCCAGTTTTTGTCATGCCATGGCGCATTGGGCTGAGGCGCTTTATTTATCGACCCGAAAAGCCAATGTCCGCCTACAGGTTGAATGAGGCGTTCGATATTGTCTGGGACATCCAGCCAGGATGTCCGCGGCACCATGAATTCCTCATCCTGCAGTGACTGTTCAAGCAGGCGTTGCCCTTCAAGAAAGCCGGAGATCCCCTCTCCGGTATCCCGCTCCTTAATCCGAAGCCCCTGGGGAACATTACGCTCGGATAACTCATCCGCCGCAACAGCCCACTCGGGCAGATAATCCTGAAACAGATCACAGACAATCTGATTGGTAAGCGCAAAAAAATTCTGTTCGCCATTATCCATGCAGAGCAATGGATAGTGGTTCATGAAATACTCTTCTGAGGTCAGGCTCGGCAGGTGCAATAAGGGATTGAAGAGTGCCAGCTTAGGAACCATCCAGGAAGCACCGAGTACCGACTTGCGCATCTTGCGCAAACTGGTCGATTCCTGTCGCTGAACCACCTTGAATAGACGCCGCAGGGTCCGATAGGTGACCCCGGGTTCAAGCTTTGCGAGCGCCACGGCCCGCTCATGGAGCTCCAGTGATCGTCCTGCCAGTTGAGGTGAGAAATTGCTGGAATCCTGCTGCAGTTGATGCCGCAGACGTTTAATCTCCTGACCAGGCAACTCCAGCAGGAGCTTCAATAACGACATATGCAACAGTTGAATGACTTCAGTCGCCACTGCACGGTCATGCACCCGCTCTACGACCAATTCCATCAAACCGCTGTAGGCATCTCTGAAAGCGTCAAAATCTTTGCTGGAGGCTTCTGGTCCCACCTCGCCCCAATTGTTCCGGGCAAGATCCTCATTGACTATGCGTCTGACAAGTTCACTGGCCGTGGCGCTGATCTTCGGGCTCAGGAAGATGTCGATGTGGGTGTTATCTATGCCGATCTGAAATCTTTCCAGCGGCAAAACCGGGCGCGTAAGCTTCCTTAAAGGCGACAGGAACTCTGCACGCCCAGGCTGCCAATGAAACAGCTTTTTCAGTCGCTTTCCCATACCCACCAAGCTGTTTTTAATACTGAGCGGATGTTACACCAATTCCATATAAATGTTGCGCAAATGTTGAATAGTTCAGAATATTTGCCTTGACAGACAAGCAACTCCAGGTACTGATCTACTATTTTCGCCCTATCTATATCGACAACAAGTAGGGAATCCTCGCAGAAATGTGACTTGAATTCCTGATTACTAAGTGAAAGTTCTCATTTTTTGGGGATTGGAAGCTCAACGCGCCAACATGGTTGCAACCAGCCGGTCTTCAAGTTCGACACGAATCGCCAACTCTTCACCCAGAGAAGAGAGGTCATTTGACAACTTGTCGAGTTCCAATTCATGGTCTGAAAGGTCATATTTATCGTTGAAGTCCACTGCAGCTTCTGTAGCCTCGACAAAACCGGGGTAGATCTCTTCGGCCACCTTGATCACACGACTACGTCTCTCAGAACCGTCACTGATATGACCGAAGACTTCGAAATGACCAAAGGCGGTGTAATCCACCAGGACCTGGCAAAAAGTCTGCAGCAGTTTTTCCAATGACTCCGTCCGTGAATAGGGTTCAAGCCCGGCCACCTGACAAAAAAGCACCAGCATCTCCTGACGCTCGTCGAGCAGTTTGTCAATCATTCCCTGGGTACCGGTTCGACGTTCTCCATCAGATCGTTGTTGCGTGTTCATTGAATCTACTCTCTCCCCTCGCCCAAGCAAATTTGAGTCTCGGTATTTATTGTCATCTTATTTTCAACCATTCAGGCATATCATCTGCCCATAACCCTGCTACCATTTGCGGTATCGGAATCACAGAAAGCAGCTCCGGCAGTCAATTGACGGCTCTACGCATAGCTAACCACCATTAGCCTTTCCTGACAAGAGCGGCGCGGCCACTCAACCCCTGTCCAAGAATGAGATGACCTGAGGTTAAACCACAGACTAAAGATGTTTCGATTCAACAAACAGTTATTATTACTCATCCTCTGCTCCCCGCTCGTAATGGCAGGTGGGAACTCCACCTCAAACACCATGGCAAGAGCAATGCTGTCGATGATGGATGCGATGGGAAAGATTGCCAATCAGTCTCAGGGCAGCAACCAGAATGACGGGGCCAACTGGTCCTCCGGCAACAACTTTCAGCCCTTCAACAGCTGGCAGAATATGACCCCCGCACCCTGGTCTCTCTACACCATGCCGGGGGGTACGATTCCAGGTCAGCAGATGATGCCAGGCATGGCTACACCAGCTATGCCATCTGTTACGCAACAGCCAATGCAGGGCATGATGTCGCAGGCCCCCGCTCTGGCCAAATCCGGACAGGAACAGCTGCAGAACCTGGGGAACCAGATCACTGGAGGTGCTACACCTGCCACACCCAACGCTCAGCCTTACCAGCAAACTGCGCCTGCTAGCGCCACTCAACTGCTCAACGTGTCCCAGTCTCCATTGGATGGCGTCTGGAAAGGACAGGATGGAAAGGTTCTGATTCTTGCATACGGTCATTTCCGAATCTATGCCAACCGCGATCACTACCTGGATGGACAGTACAGAGTCGGGCAGAACCAACTCCTGATTCACGACCCCAAGTCGAACAAAACCCAGACCTATGTGTTCGCCCACGACCAGGGACGCCTGGTGCTGAAAGGCACTCAGAATCAACTCCTGCTTTTTCGCAAAATGCCGATTCAGCTGCCCAGTCCTTCCGCGATACAATCGAGGCAGTTGCTTCTACCCCAACAGTAACCGGGTACCCATCAACAGTAAAAAAATCGCAAACACCTGTTTCAAAATCGCTGCCGGCAGCCGATGCGCCAATGCCGCACCAAATGGTGCTGTCAGCACACTGGTCATTACGATGATCAGGCCAACCGGCCAATAGAGATAACCGGTACTCCCAGCCGGCAGCCCTTCCACAGCCCAACCCGTTATCGCAAAACTGGCGGCACCGGCGAGCGCAATCGGCAGGCCGCAGGCGCTCGATGTTGCCACAGCCTTGCGCATCTCCACCCCGCCGGCGTGCAGCAACGGCACGGTCATTGTGCCGCCACCAATGCCGACGATCGCTGACACCAAGCCGATACCGCTGCCCGCCAGAGTCATCAACCACGCCTGTGTCAGGCGATAGACAGGGCTGCCGTTGCCGAGAAAAAACATCCGCAGCGCCACCAGGACGGCAAAGGTACCAAATACCCGCTGCAACATAATCGCATCCATCGCGCCGGCGGCGATCCCTCCAAGCCAACTGCCCACCAGTATGCCCGGGGTCAATCGCGAGACATGCACCCAGATCACAGCACCACGTTTCTGGTGGGCGCGAATAGCAGCCAGCGAGGTAAAAACTATCGTTGTGAGTGAGGTCCCCACGGCGATATGAACCACCAGATCCACCTCAACCCCCACCAGTGGCAATCCCCATATCAGTGCAGGCACCACCACCAAGCCGCCGCCCACACCAAACAGACCGGCAACTATACCCACAACGCCACCCAGAATAAGGAAGAGCAGTGTCGGATAGAGTCCAAATGTCAGGGTTAGATTCTCCATCGGCGCCTTGGCTTCACTCAGCTACGGGGAATTTCATGAATATCAAACAGAAACAGGATAGTTGAACCACTATCGGTTCGGGTCCATTATTCACCAACTACAAGTATAAAAACGATGGAGAGAATGTGATGGCGGATGTTCGTGTCTGTATCCTCGGTGGAAGCGGATTTGTTGGACAACATCTGGTGGGGCGGCTAAGCAAAGCGGACACCGCCTGCAGGATAGTTACCCGCCATCCCGAACGTTTCTCTCATCTCAAGATCTACCCTGGTTGCGAACTCGTCAGTGCCGACATCTTCGACCGGGCTGCGTTGGCAGGGCAGTTTATGGATTGCGATGCGGTGATCAATCTCATCGGCATACTCAACGAGGATAGTTACACGGGCAGCTTCCGAAAAATTCATGTTGAACTGGTGGATACGCTTGTCGATGCCTGCCGTGACGCAGGGGTTCCCCGACTGTTGCACATGAGCGCATTAAACGCCAGCGAGGCAAACGGCACCAGCCAATACCTCCGCACTAAAGGCGAGGGGGAAAACCGCGCCCACACTCACGGCAGCGCCTCTATGCAGGTCACCAGTTTTCGTCCCTCGGTCATCTTTGGCCCTGGAGACAGCTTCTTCAATCGCTTCGCTCAGCTACTGCGCTTCACACCCGGCATGTTCCCCCTCGCCTGCCCTGAAACCCGCTTCGCACCCGTTTATGTTGGCGACGTGGCTGAAGCATTCAGCCGGGCTTTGAAAAATCGTCACGCCTTTGGCAAACACTTCGATCTCTGCGGGCCACGCAGTTTCTCTCTGCGGGAGTTGGTCCTCTATACCGCGCAGATGCTTAATCTGAAGCGGCGAGTCGTCGGTTTGGGAGACCGCACCTCCCAACTGCAAGCCCGCCTTCTGGAGCACCTCCCCGGTAAACCTTTCTCTCAGGACAACTACCTCTCCCTGCAAATGGATAGCACCTGCAGTGAAAATGGTTTTCCCGACCTGGGTATCAAACCCAAGGATATCGATGAAATTGTGCCGCTCTATCTGGGCGGAAAAAATTATCGTGGCCGTTTTCAGCGCTATCGTTCAACCACAGCCCGTTAAGGAAAGTCGATAGCATGTCAGGGCCTGTAGCACCATCTCCTCCCGTTTCACTCAAACCGATCCACTCAAGCTGAAAAGAAAGATATCGGCGATATGAACCCTTTCACAGTTAGTGGCAAAAACCCTGAGAAGTAGTTGATATATTAAAGCTTCATGATATTCTTATGTGTGAATCATGGATTTGATAACTCGGATGATCATGCAGTTTCGATTACTTTTAGCCTTTCTGTTTTTGTTGGTCTTTTCTGTCTCCAACGCAACAGAACTCAAGAGCACCACTGACTGGGAGGCCGTATCTGAGCAGGCCGCCAGGACCGATAGTCCGATTTTGGTGGCATTCACTGCCGATGGCTGTGGCTACTGCGAGTTACTCAAAGAGCAGGTATTGAAACCGATGCTCGCCGATCCAGAGGCCGCTAAAAAGGCCACAATTCTGGAATACAACATCAGCAATGGCGGCAAAATCACCGATTTTGACGGCAGTCGAATCCGCAGCCGCCAGTTCACCAGACGCTACAAGGTCTTTGCCACCCCAACGGTGGTAATTCTCGATCCCAATGGCAACCCTCTGACAGCACCCATCGCTGGCTTCAACGGCAAGGAGAACTACGAAGACCTACTCGACAGCGCGCTCAGAGACTCCCGGACAGCCATGCAGAAGATCGGGCTGCCGACAGATGCTATCGCCGGATCCGCCAAACCGGTCAACTTGGGGTCTTTTCCATATTAAGAGTATGGTTTAGTCATTTCATCACTGACAGATAATCTCCACAAGGGCATCCTACGGGACGATGAGAGTAGATTTCTTTATACTGCGTTCGTCCCACTGACAGCTTGGAGATATCGTGCGAAACCTGACAATCGGCTGTCTTGCCGGCTTCTTTCTGCTGCTCTCTTGCCCGGCATTCTCCACCGAGGAAATCCGTATCCCCATCACCACCGATCTACAGCAGGATGGCAGGCTCTCCATCCAGCGGCAACTCCCCATTCTCCTGATGGTTTCTCAGGACCACTGTCCATTCTGCGACCTGATGAAACAGGAAATACTGCATCCGATGTTGTTGAGCGGGGAGTATGAAGAGAAGATCATCATGCGCGAAATCCTTATCGACCTGGGCCAGGACGTCACGAACTTCGAGGGCCAACGCGAGGATGCCTCCCATTTTGTCCATGGATACGATGTCCATTTAAGCCCAACGCTGCTGTTTCTCAATGGGGAGGGCTCAGAGGTACGCCAACGCATGATCGGCATCAACACGGTGGAGATGTTCTCCTTCTACCTTGATGCCGCAATTGACGAGGCTTTGGTCCAGCTAAAGCCCCGGGAAACTGCAAAATCAGAGGTCCAACCCTAGAGTCGGTCACGTAAGTCCCTCAGGCTAAAACCACTGAGACGCTGCCCGGCATCCATACCCAACCCCAACACCTTGAATCTTTCACCCATCTCCGAAGGCAAGGTCAGGCGTTTCACCCCCTGCACCAGCTCCATGTGACTGACCAGGTCATTGGGATCCGAACCCGCCAGAAGGCTATCCAGTCCACTGGCCATCAAAAAGTGCGCCTGGGTGGTATACCCCAACAGTTCAAACCCTGCTGCAACACCCGACTCTGCAACAGCGGTAAAATCGACATGGGCGGTAATATCCTGCAGACCGACCCAACGAAAAGGATCAGGGTGAGCGCGGTGGCGATAGTGGCACATCAGGGTACCGCTGGTGCGTTGTGGATGAAAGAATTCGCTGCGCGGATAGCCATAGTCCACCAATAGGACGGCACCGCGCTGCATCATAGTTCCCAAAGCCTTCATCCAACCATGCAGACGCAGATTGACCTCGGAGACATAACCCTCCGCCAACTCCCCGTTGGTCGCCTGGATCCGCCCAATAGTTGAGTCTAATTCCGGGCTGACAGCCGTCTCGAAACGCTCAACAAATCCCGCTTCATCCCAGGCGACGAAGCTCTCCTCCACACACCCTGAGCGCATGCGAAAACGGTGTACCGGCATGGCATCGAGAAGTTCGTTGGCCACTACCAGCCCGGAGAAAGAATCCGGCAGATGATCCAGCCACTCGACCTGCGCCGACAGTTCCGGCACCCGCCGGGTTATGGTCTCTCGTTGCCGCGCCTGTAACTCCGGACTGACCTCCATGATCAGATAGCGCTGCGGCAGCGCATCCAGCCGTTCGAGCTCGGCCAGCATATCGGCGGCCATTAGACCTGAACCGGCACCGAACTCCAGAATCGCCCCGCCGTTGATCTCCGCCAGCAGCTGCTGTGCAGAACGGGCAAGACAGCAGGCGAACAGAGGCGAGATCTCTGGCGCAGTGATAAAATCCCCCGCCTCGCCAAACTTGCGGCTGCCCGCCACATAATAGCCCAGCCCCGGCGCATAGAGCGCCAGTTCCATGAACCGATCGAAGGGGATTGCACCGCCCGCCTGCTCCATTTCATCACGAATCCTGCGCGCCAACTGTTCACTGACAGCCAGTGCAGCGGCATCCGGGGACGGCAGGCTGTTGGGGGATGAGTGGTGCGGCGACTGAAGACAATCGGACATAATGTAGAAACCGGGGTAATGCGTTAGAGTAGTGGCGCATTCAACCACGGAGTACGAGCGTGACGCAAAAAACGATCACCACGCCACTCAGCGGCAGGTGCGCACTGATCACAGGCGGCGCCCACCGCATCGGCGCCCAAATCGCCCGCACCCTCCATCGGGAAGGGATGAACCTGGTTCTGCACTACCGCAACTCCATCCAGGCTGCTGAAAGACTAAAGGCGGAGCTTGAAACCAAGCGCCCCGGATCAGTCGCCCTCGCGCAGGCAGATCTGCACGAAACCGCAGATCTGCCACTGTTGATTGAAGTGGCCAAGACTCTCTTCGGCCGCCTCGACCTGCTGGTCAACAACGCCTCCAGTTTCTACCCGACCCCGCTGGAAACAGCCACCGAGACCGACTGGGACGACCTTATCGGCAGCAATCTGAAGGCCCCCTTCTTTCTCTCCCGGGCTGCCGCCCCTCTGCTGAAAGTGTCTGACGGCTGCATCGTCAATCTGGTGGATATCCACGCAGAACGGCCACTCAAGGCCCATCCGATCTACTCCATCGCCAAGGCGGGCAACGCCATGCTGGTAAAATCCCTGGCCCGCGAATTGGGACCGGAGATCCGCGTCAACGGCATCGCACCCGGCGCCATCCTCTGGCCGGAACAGGGCCTGGATGCCGAGGAAAAGGAACTGATCCTCAACCGCACGGCCCTGAAGCGCCCCGGCAGCCCTGAGGATATTGCCCAAACCCTGCTGTTTCTGGTGCGGGACGCTCGCTACATCACTGGCCAGATTATCCCTGTCGATGGAGGCCGCACGCTGCAGCAGTAACCGCACCATCAACTAGACTTCAAACAGCAAAACTCTTTCCCCGATTCAGGAGTTTCCAAAATGACAGAAGTCCCAGGCGGCCTATCTTTTCGTCAGAGCATCGATCACATGGTCGACCGGGCACTGCAAATCCTGGATCTGCCACCGGGGGTCGACAACGCCATCAAGAGTTGCACCTCAGTACTCCAGGTCAGTTTCCCGGTAAAGATACGTGACCACCTCGAGGTGTTCACCGGCTGGCGTGCAGTGCACAGCATCCATCGTCTGCCATCGAAAGGCGGTATCCGTTTTTCCGAGAAAGTGGATCAGATGGAAGTGGAGGCTCTGGCAGCACTGATGACCTATAAGTGCGCCATCGTGGATGTCCCCTTCGGTGGCTCCAAAGGGGGACTGCACATCAATCCCAATAACTATACCCGGGATGAGTTACAGATCATCACCCGCCGCTTTGCCCGGGAACTCGCGAGCAAAGGCTTCCTCAATCCAGCCACCAACGTACCCGCTCCCGATGTCGGCACCGGCCAGCGGGAGATGGCCTGGATTGCAGATACCTATAAACATCTCTATCCGGAAGATATCAACTATGTGGCTTGCGTCACCGGCAAGCCGGTCGCCCACGGCGGTCTGAAGGGACGCACCGAGGCCACGGGACGTGGCGTGCAGTTCGCCCTGAGGGAGTTTTTCAGACATCGGGAGGAGTGCAATGAGGCCGGTCTGGATGGCGATCTGGAGGGGAAACGCATCATCGTCCAGGGCTTCGGTAATGTCGGTTACCACACCGCCAAGTTTCTCTCTGAGGAGGACGGCGCCAAGATCATCGCTATCATCAAACACGACGGGGCGCTCATCAACCCTGACGGCATCCATATCGAGGAGGCCTTCTACCATAAATGTTCCCACGGCGGCTTCCAGGGCTTTGCCGGGGCAGATTTTCAGGAGGATGGCGCCAAGGTGATGGAGATGGAGTGCGACATACTGATCCCGGCCGCCGTCGAAGCCGCCATCACCGAAGAGAACGCGCCCAATATCCAGGCGAAACTGATCGCCGAGGCCGCCAACGGTCCGATCACCTTCGAGGCAGACCGCATCCTGCGCAGCCGCGGTATCACCATCCTGCCGGATGTCTATGTCAACGCCGGTGGTGTCGTGGTCTCCTATTTCGAATGGATTCGGAACCTCACCCATATCCGTTTCGGCCGCCTTGAACGCCGTTACGATGAGAGCCGCGGGCGTCATATCCTGCAAGCGCTGGAAGAGACCAGCGACCGGACTGTTCCGAAGTGGATCAAAAGTGAGTTGGAGAAGGGGGCGAATGAGGAGGATCTGGTGTGTTCGGGTCTGGATGACAGTATGCGCCAGGCACTACAGGAGATCATCGACACCCGCTGCCGTAAAGAGGAGATCGAGGACTACCGCACCGCAGCCTATTATATCGCGGTAAGCAAGCTGGCGCGCTCTTATCAAGATCTGGGGGTGTTCTAGCCGCAGGTCCGATCAAGCTTGCGGGTCGGGCGACACCTGACTGTTATTTTTTTCGATCCTGGCGTTTGACGTGTCTCTTCAGTCGCTGGCGCTTCTGTATCTGCCGATTGGTCAGCTTGTTCTTCTTGCCCTCGTAGGGGTTGTCGCCTGAGCGGAACTCGATGCGAATCGGCGTCCCGATCAATTTCATCGCTTCGCGAAAACGGCCCACCAGATAGCGTTTGTAGGGATTCGGCACATGCTGGGTCTGATTGCCGTGAATCACGATAATCGGCGGGTTCTTTCCACCCTGATGCGCGTAGCGCATCTTGATACGCCGCCCATGCACGGATGGCGGTTGATGCTCCTGCACCAGCAGCTCCAGCAACCGGGTCAGTTCGGGCGTCGCCATGTTCCGCATGGCATTTTCATAGGCCTGATCCACCAGCTGGTAGAGGTCACCCACACCTGAACCGTGCAGAGCAGAGACGAAATGCAGCCGCGCAAAACCGAGAAACGGCAGTTTCCGGCCAATCTCCTCTTTCATATGCTCACGCTGGTCAGGTGTGAGGCCATCCCATTTGTTCACCACCAGTACCAGTGCACGGCCACTCTCCAGCACATGACCCGCCAGCGTCGCATCCTGCTCTCCCACACCCTGATGAGCGTCGAGCACCATCAGCACCACATTGGCCTGCTCGATAGCCTGCAGGGTTTTGACGATACTGAATTTTTCGACCACTTCCGTGACGCGCGCACGCCGTCGCACACCCGCCGTATCGATGAGCGTATAGGGACGTTCGTCGTGGACAAAAGGGATGAAGATGCTGTCCCGGGTGGTGCCCGGCTGGTCGAAGGCCACCACCCGCGCCTCTCCCAGCAAACAGTTGACCAGCGTCGATTTACCCACATTGGGGCGCCCAACCACCGCGATCTGCGTCCCCTTGATCTCCTCGTCCGGCGTCTCCACCGGTGGCAGGGTGTCGAGTACCTGGTTGATCAGGGTATTCACACCCTGACCGTGAACTGCGGCAATCGCTGAGGGCTCACCCAGTCCCAGGGAGAAGAAGTCGGCAGTGGCCATCTCCACCTCCAAACCCTCACTCTTATTCACCACCGGGGTAATCGGCTTGCCGGTGCGGCGCAGCTCAGCGGCAATCGTCTCGTCACTGCCGGTACAGCCCTCTCTGGCATCCAGCAGAAAGAGGATATGATCCGCCTCGCCAATGGCCTGGCGCACCTGCTGCCCCATCAGGAACTCAACCCCTCCTTCATCACCACTGATGCCGCCGGTATCGACGATCACATAGGGGCTGTCACCCATCTTTCCGGTGCCATATTTACGATCACGGGTGAGACCGGGCTGATCCGCCACCAAGGCGTCCCGGCTGCGGGTGAGGCGATTGAAAAGCGTGGACTTGCCCACATTGGGGCGACCGACAAGTGCTATGACAGGAAGCATGGCCTCGGCTCAGGGGGTTTCCGTTGCGGGCAGACGTATGCGCAATGCAGTCAGCTTTCCACTGTCGTCAAAGACATAGACGATGTCGTCCACCACCTGGGGTTTGGCGCGAATACCCTCACTGCCCACACGAATGCGTGCAACCATGCGGCCATCTTCCTGGGATAACCAGTGCAGATAACCGTCGTAATCTCCCACTACCAGATAGTTGCCGATAATCGCGGGGGCCGACAACTTTCTTGCGCGAAGTGCCTTCTGTTGCCACAGGGTCGCACCGTTGCCCGCTTCGAGTGCCCAGATAGAGTCTTCGTCGTCAGTGACATAGAGCTGTCTCCAATCCGCATCCAGACCAGCGTGCACCGAGATATCCCGCCTCCATAGCACCACGCCGCTGCTTTCGGAAACCGCCGCAACCTGCCCCTGAAAACTGGCAGCGTAGATGACACCCTCCACCACCACCGGATCGGAGTCGATATCCACTATCCGCTCCAGTTCGGTCCGCCCGTGCGCGGTGGCAACCGTTGCTTCCCAATTGGCAGTGCCGCTATCCAGAGAGAGTCCGGCAAGCTTACCGTTGGAAAAGCCGATGAATACCTGGTCTTCATTGATGATTGGTGAACTGTTGCCACGTAGGGTGAGAACAGGTTCTGAATGGTCAAAGGTCCAACGGCTGGCTCCTGTATCAGCCGACAGCCCGGCCGCCCGTCCATCGACAGTGCGCACCACCACAACGCCTCGGGACGCAGCAGGAACCGAGAGCACCTCACTACTGACCCGGCGCCGCCACTTCTCACTGCCATCTGCTGCGTCAAGCGCCACCAGTTCAGCCTCAGCAGTACCCAGTAACACCAGACCATTGCCCACACCCGGGCCACCACTTACCTGCAGCTTGGTCTCCACATTCCACAATTGTTTGCCATTGAGGCGGTCAACCGCCACCACCCGGCCTTTCGGGTCTGCGATAAAGAGATGTTCATCAGCAACTGCAGGGGCGATCTCAAGAAACTTACCGTCGGTGCCGCCCACCGTGAGCTGCCATAGCGTTTCAAGTTCCAGGGCCGCAGTGAAATCCACAAGTTCCGCCGGTGGATCTGCATTATCCTTGGCGGGAAAGAGACTGCTACAGCCAGACAGCAGCGAGAGCAGAAAGAACCCAAACCAGACGCGCTTCATAACGACCTCAGGGTGTTTCCACTGCCAGATCGTCAAGTTTCATCTGCACCAGCGCGCTGTTACCCACCCCACTGGCAAGGGCCAGACTATAGGCGTCGCGGGCGCTGTTATTATCTTGACGGGCCAGGGCAATGTCGCCCCGTAGTACGGCAAATTCACCTGCATAGGACCCGCTATCGACCTTCGTTTGGACGGCAGCGCCGTCCAGGTCGCCCTCGCTCAACAGAATACGCGCCAACCGTAACTGTGCGATCTGTTTCAGACCGGGTTCAGAGGCGTTATCTATAGCCCATTCCAACTGTGAGCGGGCTGCCGGGGAGTCCCCTGCCTCGAGTTTGATACGCGCCTGCGCCAACGCTGCGAAAACCGCATAGTTCGAGGATTCGTACTCCAGGCGCAATAGCTCTGCCTGCTTGCTGGCAGAATCACTGTCACCAGTTTCTACAGCTGTGATCATCTGGTTGAAAGCGACAGAGGCGTCTCCACCAACCCGCTCTTTGTAATCGCCCCAGGACTGCCAGCCAAATACGGCGCCCAATCCAATCACCACGCCGGCGACTACGGATTTACCGTTCTCCTGCCACCACTTTTTTAACACTTCGACCTGCTCTTCTTCAGTCTGGTAAACGCTCATCCGGTTTCCTTTGTTCAGTCAAAAATAATCACCACCAAGTGGCTATCGGATTTAACACTGTTTGGCTGCAAATCCCTGGTTGGCGATCAACTCAGCTTATCGAATTCGTTAAATAGATCCACTATTGATGCTCGGCGTCCTGCCTCGCACCCTTCGGGGCCAGCTTTGCTGTTCAATCCGAACCTGCGGATTAGTCGCTTCAAACAGATAAACCCGATAGCCTCCTAATGTGATTTTACGCTGTCAGACCGGCAATAATGCCCGCCAGTTCACTCAATTTCACCTGCTGCTGCTCGCCTTCGCCACGCAGTGGCTTTAGACCCACCTCTCCATTGGCCAGTTCATCGTCCCCAAAGATCAGGGCATAACGGGCATTGCTCTTGTCCGCCTTCTTGAACTGGCTCTTAAAACCACCGCCACCGCAGTTCACAATCAACCTCAGATCCGGCAGCTCATCCCGCAGGCGCTCAGCCAGTTGCACTCCTTCACGTTGCGCAGTTTCACCCATCATCACCAGATAGAGGCCCACCGACGGCAGACGCTTGGCTGTCTCACTCTCTTCCAGCAGGGCAATCAGCCGCTCCAGGCCCATGGCGAAACCTACCGCCGGCGTGGGGCGTCCTCCCAGCTGTTTAACCAGCCCATCATAGCGTCCGCCGGCACAAACCGTACCTTGAGCACCGAGCCGCGTGGTGACCCACTCAAACACTGTGCGGGCGTAGTAATCCAGCCCTCGCACCAGACGCGGATTAATGACATAGGCCACCCCCGCCGCATCCAGACCGGCGCAAAGGGTTTCAAAGTGAGTGCGCGAAGCATCACCAAGATGGTCCATCAGGGTCGGCGCATCGCTCACCACTGTAGCCATATCCGGGTTCTTGGTATCCAGAATCCGTAGCGGATTGCTCTCAAGACGACGGCGGCTGTCCGCGTCCAGTTCGTCGATACGACTACGAAAATAGTCTACCAGCAGAATCTTGTAGGCAGTTCGCTCTTCCGCAGTGCCCAGAGTATTGAGCTGCAGCTCCAGTCCATCCAGGCCCAGCTCACGCCAGATACGATGGGTAATGAGTATCTGTTCCAGGTCGATATCGGGTCCTTCGAGACCAAAGCTCTCCACCCCGATTTGATGAAACTGCCGATAGCGTCCCTTCTGGGGCCGCTCATGACGAAACATGGGGCCACGATACCAGAGGCGCTGCACCTGGTTGAACAGCAGGCCATGTTCCAGACCGGCACGGACACAGCCAGCAGTGCCCTCCGGACGCAGAGTCAGGCTATCCCCGTTGCGATCTTCGAAGGTATACATCTCCTTCTCGACGATGTCTGTCACCTCGCCGATGGAGCGCTTGAAGAGCTCGGTCAGCTCGACGATGGGCATGCGCATCTCGCCATATCCATAGCGGCTAAGAACCGAACGCACGGTATCTTCGAGAAACTGCCACAGGGGTGTCTGCTCAGGCAGGATATCTTTCATCCCGCGGATTGCCTGGATGTTTTTTGCCATCGGCTGGAACTACCGGTAATCGCTAAGTGGAACGGTTAAAACCGCGTAGATTAACACGGATGACGCAGACTGGCACAGTGCCGGGGGAAATCACATAATCCAAACTACAAATTTGACGGATCGAAACTGAAGCGGGCCACATTCGCCCGGGTATGCGGCTCAAGGTCATAAGCGACCCCATCAACGGTTATGCTGACACCCGATGCTTTACCCAGCACTACTGTGTAGGGGGCGGGGCCTTTATCAAGCAAACGCGTGGTACCAGCGGCAATCTCGCCAAAAATACGCGCCTTGCCGTTGGCATCACGCACTTCTGCCCAACAACGCTCAGAAAATTCAAACACAACCTTTGGGGCGCTGGGGGCTGGAGCCGGGATCTCCACAGACGCCGGAGGCGGTTCGTCAACCGTCGCAACGACTTCCGCTGCGCCCTCCTCTTGAATAGCAACAAATTCCTGCGCTGCCTCCTGGTCCGTATCCACCACGTTCTCTGTCTCGGCCGCTTCAGCCTCACTCGGCACCTCATCTTCCAAAGAATCTGCGACAGCCTCTTCAGATTCATCAGGCGCCACATCTTCCTGCACTGGGAGTGAGCTAGGCGTTGACACGCCAGGATCATTCAGTGGTTCCGGCAATGACTCATTGACAGGAGCCATCTCACCCAGGGTATCAACGGGATCACCACCCAACCTCAAATCAAGCTGACCCTGCCACCAAATGCCCAGCAGCACCAACAGAGAGATCACAATAAGCCAAGTCATCATGCGTACAGCACCATGGCTGCTGCGCACCTCTTTCCCCACTGTCGCCACCTTGCCGCCGGGAAAGCCATAATTCTGCTGAGCGGGAGAGAGGGCCAGAAAAGCTTCCAGTATCTCACCCTCCGGCAGCTTCAATAATCGTGCGTAGTTACGCAGATAACCCTGGACAAAAACCGCATCGGGCAGGGTATCGAAATCATCCCACTCCAACGCTTCGATCATTCCTTCACTGAGATGAAGCTCGGCGGCAACTTTCGACTGGTCCAAGCCTAGAGACTGACGCGTCTTGCGCAGACGCGCCCCAGGGCCCTCAATGGACTCTGCTGCCGCTTCCGACTCAGTTTCACTATTGGTAAGCACACTCATTATCGTTCTATTTTGTTGAGGAGCTGAACCTCAGGGGCGTCCGGAAACTTGTCCCTGAGCAGCTTTTTATATGCAGCGGCCTGCTCCCGGCCACCCAATGCATGCTCGATCCGCACTCCAAGCCACAATGACCCTGCAGTTGGCTGAGCCACTGAATTGTAACGTTCCAGATAACCCCGTGCCGGCAGATAGTTCCCCTGATCCAGGCTGGCTTCCGCCATTTGGTAGAGCGCCAGCGGATAGTCTTTTTTGCTGGAGAGCGCCCGCCGGTAATAGGATTCTGCCAGGGTCTTGTCGTCAGCCCGTTCGGCGCAGATTCCTGCATTTGCCAGTGCGACCCATGGAGTGGGGTAGAGCGGATTACTCACCGCGCGTTCAAACTCATCCTTCGCTTCTTGATAGCGTTTCTGTTTGCAAAAGAAACTGCCGCGGGCGTTATGGATATAAGGGTTTTTCGGCTGCAGTTTTACCGCCGTACCGTAGTGCGTTTCAGCCAATTGCATCTCGCCCAAACGTTCGTATAAAATGGCGATTACATTGTGAATCTCGGCATTGTCAGTATCAATAACAAGCCCCTTCTTCAGCTTCTTCAGCGCAATCGCCAGTTGGCCATCCTGCAAATAAGCAATGCCCATCTGTAAATATATATCGGCCGGGCTCTCCTGCGTACTCCTTCCCAGATCTCCAATATTATCCTGTTCCTGCCTGGTCTCCTGACCGGCGCAGGCACCCAGCAACAACACCACTGACAACACACTAAAAAGAGGCAGCACACCTATACCTTTCACGAGAGATTTACCTGCAATGGCTGCGATTGCCTGCGTTTGAGATCACGGCGACTACGATCCCGCACCTTACCCACTAATTGGCCGCAAGCGGCATCGATGTCGTCACCACGGGTCTTGCGGGTCATGGCAATAATACCCGAGCGTTTCAGCCGTTGGCGAAAGGCCTCGATACATTCCGGCGATGAGGTTTTATAGTCGCTGCCGGGGAACGGGTTGAACGGAATCAGGTTGACCTTGGAGGGTGTCCCCTCAAGCAGGCGAATCAGCGCCTTGGCGTGTTTGATGCTGTCATTGATCCCATCAAGCATCACATATTCCCAGGTCACCTTGCGCCGCTTATCACCTTCTATGAAGTCACGGCAGGCGGGAATCAGTTCTTCCAGGGGATATTTCCGGTTGATCGGCACCAATTCATCACGGAGCGCATTATCCGGCGCGTGCAGGGAGACGGCGAGACTGACATCGCTCACCTCCTTCAGCTTCCGCAGGGCAGGCACGATCCCGGAGGTACTGATGGTCACGCGGTATTTGGAGAGCATGTAAGCCAGATCGTCCTGCATGATGTCCATCGCGGTCACCACAGGATCGAAGTTGGCCAGTGGCTCGCCCATGCCCATCATCACCACATTGGTGGGGGAGTGACCCAGCTCCCGGGCCGCCACCCAGACCTGACCGATAATCTCAGCCACACTCAGGTTACGGTTGAACCCCTGCTGGGCGGTGGAGCAGAAGGAGCAGTCCAGAGCACAACCCACCTGCGAGGAGACACAGATGGTACTGCGCCCATCGTCCGGGATATAAACGGTTTCGATGCGCTGGCCATCCTCAAGTTCCAATACCCACTTGCGGGTGCCGTCCCGGGATGGCTGTTCGAAAACCAGTTTTGGCAGACGCACCTCGGCCACGGCTTCCAGTTGTTCTCTCAACCGTTTGGAGATATCGGTCATGGCCGTAAAATCAACCACCCCGTGTTTGTGAATCCACTTGAACACATTGCGGCCATGAAAGGCCTTTGAGCCCAGGTCGACAAAAAAAGCCTCCATCGACTCAAGGTCGAACTCCAGCAGATTGGTTTTTTGCACCGCTTCCAAATGTTTTTCCGTAGCTGAATATTTGTGAAAAAATCGGGAGTTATCAACTGTCGAGTTTAACCGGAGCTGGGGAATCAGGCAATTTGTTCCATCCACCCGTGCAGACAAAGTGTGATGCACCGTCAGCGGATACGGAAAAAAACGTTAAATGACCGACACGATCACAGCAGCGCCCAGCCCCACCGTGAGAAAACCCACCCCCCCTTTCAGGCCGTTATGCGCCCATGTGAGAGAACGGGATGAGAGACGCAGGGGCAGACCGATCACCAGCGCCAAAAGCCCCATCCCGGCTATTGAACCGAAACCGAAAACCAGGATATAGAGCAGACCTTCAAGAGGAGACACCACTGTCTCCAGCGCCAGCAGGATCAGCGCAGCGGAACCCGCCATACCATGCATCATGCCGACAAAAAGTGCCCGCAGGGGAAACCGCTCGGAGTGTTTGTGCAAATGCGGGTCAGCATTATGCGCACCACCTCCCTGATGGGAGTGGGCATGAAAATGGGTCAGTTCTCCGTGACTGTGGGCGTGAAAGTGCACTCGCTCACTTATCAGACGACGCAAAACATCAACGCCCAGTAGAATCAGCATCACGCCCACCGTCAATTCCAGGGTACGAGCCAGAGACTCAGGCAAGATCAGGTCGAAAACCAGCACCACGCCAGCAAAGAGAAACAGCGTCAAGGCGTGTCCCAAACCCCAGACAACACCCTGCCTGGCTGTCTGTGCGAGTGTACGGTTTTGAGTTGCCAGGGACGCGACTGCAGCAACATGATCCGCTTCCATCGCGTGCTGCAGGCCTATCAGAAACCCCAGTAACAGAACTCCCAGCACCTAACCGTCTCCCCTGCCTGCACGAAATCGACAATACAGCGACAACGACCCGTGTAGATCTCAGCAGTTACACAGCGCCGGCAATCGCCCAGGAGGCCCATGATTTCAAAGACTTCCTGGATCCCAGTATATACGGTACAACGCTTTTAGGTGCGCCTGAAACGGTTCGAAACCTCCAGTCCCTGGCGCAGAACACCGACACCCAACCCTTCAATCACTAAGTGCTGTTCCCGCAGATCAACCCTTAGTGGCTCAAAATCGTCATTCTCCGGCAACAGGACCACCAGATGCCGATGCAGAGCATCGCGATGAAACCGTTTTACTGTCACCTCATCATCCAGACGCGCCACCACGATCTGGCCGTTGTGCGCCTCAGAAGTTCGATGTACTGCGAGCAGGTCACCATCCATAATGCCCACATCCCGCATACTCGCACCCGACACCCTCAGCAAATAGTCTGCCGGTGGATGAAAAAGCTCCGGAGAGAAAGGGTAGCGCTCTTCAATATGCTCTTCTGCCAGAATCGGACTGCCTGCCGCCACCCGGCCAACCACGGGCATGCCTTCATCCGGCTTGCCCGGCAACAATAGCCGAATTCCGCGTGAACGGCCCTTCAGAAGTTCAATGGCCCCCTTTTTCGCAAGTGCCCGCAGATGCTCCTCAGCGGCATTCACAGAACGGAAACCCAGAGCCTCCGCAATCTCCGCGCGGGTTGGTGGAAAACCTGTCACCTCCAGGTGAGAACGAACCAACTCAAGAACCTCTGTCTGTCTTGGCGTCAACTTCATCGGGCTTGACCTGTGGTTATTTTCATACTGTTATTATATACAGTATCGATTATGGCGCAAGAGAAGGATAGTTTGAACAGGGATTTGAGAATAATAACCACCAGAGCTCATACAAATGAAATATCCCACTCAAACAGAACCGGACAAACGCAACCATAAACCTGCCGACATAAAAACGCTGGTCACTCTGTTGCTGCTCTTCTGCCTCCCTCTTGGCCTCTTTGCGTCGGACGGCACTTCCATACTCGAGACCGTCACCCGGAAATTCTCCGGCGATCTCGACGAGATACAGGCACGTGCCGCCATTCGTGTACTGGTCAGTTACAACCGCACCGGTTTTTTTCTCCACAACGGTAACCGCAAGGGATTCGAAGCCGAATTGCTGGAGCAATATAAAGAACACCTCAACAAAGACAATAAGCGAAACCAGATCAATACCGCCCTGGTATTTATCCCTGTTCCTTTCGATCAGTTGCTGCCCTCTCTACTCGCAGGCAAAGGGGACATCGCCGCAGCCGGACTGACCATTACGCCGGATCGGGAAAAAATGGTGGCATTTACCAAACCCTATCTGCCCGACGTGCAGGAGATCATCGTAGCCGCGAAATCCACCGCACCCCTGAATTCCCTGAATGACTTGGCGGGGAAGACCCTCCATCTGCTGAAAGGCAGCAGCTACGTCACACATCTGAAACAGCTCAATCAACGATTCCGCAGGGAAAACCGGCTGCCGGTCAAGGTCATCGAAGTGAGTGAATACCTGCAGACCGAAGATCTGCTTGAAATGGCCAACGCCGGGGTCATCGACTACACGGTCGCCGACGACCACATCGCCAGGATCTGGTCACAGGTGCTGAAAAATATTCAGCTATTTCCAGGACACCCTATCCATTCCGGCAGCCAGCTTGCCTGGGCGGTAAGAAAGAACAATCCGAAACTGCTGCAAAGCCTTAATAGCTATATGGGGAAGATCAAAAAGGGCAGCCTGCTCGGCAACATGATGTTCAAGCGCTACTACGAAAAGACCAGATGGATTAAAAACCCCCTGGAACCCAATGAACATGACCGCCTGAATCGTGTCAGTGACCTCTTTAAAAAATATGCCGAACAGTATAATTTCGACTGGCTGGTCGTTGCCGCTCAGGCTTACCAGGAATCCGGACTCGATCAGAGCAAACGCAATCCCTCAGGGGCTATCGGCATCATGCAGATACGCAAGGCGACAGCCGCCGACAAACATGTCGCCATTTCGGACATTGAGAAGCTGGAGAACAATATTCACGCCGGGATTAAATACTTGGCCTGGCTGCGCAAACACTACTTCAGCGATCCCTCCATCTCACCGCAGGACAGCGTTTTTTTCAGCCGGGCCGCCTACAATGCCGGCCCGGCAAAAGTACGCAAAATGCGCGCAAAAGCCGCAAAAATGGGGCTGGACAGGAACCGCTGGTTCCTCAATGTCGAGTACGCAGCGCTCAGGATCGTAGGACAGGAGACCGTGCGCTATACACGTAATATCGTCAAATACTATACGGCATATCGATTGGCATTCGACTTGCGTGAGGCGACCAGAAAAGCAAAGAAGTAGGAGGGAGGCGCTCTGTCAGAGCATCACGTTTCCAACCAGAAGGTCACTGGACCCTTATTGGTCAACGCCACCTGCATGTCCGCACCAAAGCGACCATTCGCCACATCCCCGTGAGTCTCCCGTGCACGATCGAGCAGATAGAGAAAAAGGGCCTCCCCCATTGCAGGGGGTGCCGCAGTGGAAAATCCGGCGCGTTTTCCTTTATGCGTATCCGCCGCCAGGGTGAACTGAGGCACCAGCAAGAGACCGCCACCTATATCACGCAACCCCAGATTCATGCGTCCGGTTTCATCAGGAAATACCCGATAACCGAGCAGACGCTCCAACAGTCTGTCGGCCTTGGTCTCGTTATCGTCCCTCTGCACCCCAACCAGCACCAGCAGCCCACGACCGATCTCTCCGATCACCTCCTGCTCTACCTTTACGCTTCCATTTGACACTCGCTGCAGCAGTCCAATCATTTCTCTCTCCTGGCAAAGCAATGAGTTTCGCAGCTTTCGATTTTAGAATAGATAGTTGTCATGAAATCGAGAGTTTACCCTGACAACCCGCAGGGAAACACCGCATATTTCACCTGCAACAGTCACAATGTTCAGAAAATTCCTACAAGAGATGAGGTTATTGCCCACACAAAATTTCACCGCTTTGTGTGAGTCTCTACCTGTCGCCGGCAGGGATGCAGATGGAACGACGAAATGCGCAGGAACGGCGCAGCTACGGATAGAACACCTTTGCCAACCACAACCAGGCGACTAAAACCCCGACAGCATGGAATGCCGCCGGGGTTTTTCTTTTCTGCGAAGCTTGCAAACTCTTAACGTTTACTTCTGGCTCGAGCGACTTACAGAAGTCACCAACCAGATCAGCGGCATCCTGCTGCACCATCAGGGGGGCGAACCACCCCTGACAGAACTCTCATCAATACTGCAGCAGATTCAGCAGGATTTCGGCAGACTCAAGGAAAAATCAGTGCAGACCAACGAAATGTCGAGCGGCGATATAGATCTCTTCTGAATCCAGGAGGCTGACTTCAGCCGCCCCGGGCCGCTTTCTTCCGCTCGTGCTCCTTGAGATGCTTTTTGCGCAGGCGAATCGCACTGGGGGTAATCTCCACCAGCTCATCCTCCTCAATGAACTCCAGCGCCTGTTCCAGGGTAAACTTCAACGGCGTTGTAAGCATAATCGCATCATCCTTGCCTGAGGCACGAACATTGGTAAGCTGCTTGCCTTTCAGCGGATTGACAACAAGATCGTTGGCCCGCGCATGGATACCCACCAGCTGCCCCTCATAGACCTTATCCCCCGGTGAAGCGAACATCTTGCCCCGTTCCTGCAGGTTGAACAGAGCGAACCCCAGCACCTTACTTGCCCTGACCGTTGGAGATCAGCACACCGTTCTTACGCGGCGCGATACCACCGTGCTGAGCAGGCCCATAATGGTCGAACACGTGATATATCAGACCGGTACCTGAGGTGCTGGTCATAAACTCAGTCTGAAAGCCGATCAAGCCACGGGAAGGGATGACATAGTCAAGACGCACACGCCCCTGACCATCGGGCACCATATCCTTAAGCTCGCCTTTGCGGGCACCCAAAGAGCACATGTAACTGAACGAAGCATACTGTTTCCACTGAATCAGGAGTACGGCCATCCACTCATCAACAACACCGAGACCATCGCCAATGTAAGGCTATCATCAAGCGTAAGCGCGGCGCAATTACCAGGACCAGGGACTCGGTGAAGCCAGCGGCACCAAGATCTACTGCCTCAGTGGCGATGTCCTCAAACCTGGTGCCTACGAACTGCCGATGGGCACACCACTGGCGGATCTGATCTTCGACTACGGCGGCGGCATGCTGGTGGGTAAACTGTTGAAGGCAGTGTTTACCGGCGGCCCCTCGAACACCATCCTGACCCCGATGGACCTGGACGTGCCTCTCGACTTCGATTCAGTGGCGGCACGCCGCTCGGCGCTGGGCACCGGCGCCATGATCGTCGTCTCGGAGGGCACCGGCATCGTCAAGCGGGTCACCGAGTACGTCAACTTTTTTGCCGACGCCTCCTGCGGCCAATGCCCGCCATGCAAGACCGGCACCTACTACATCTCCCGCCTGTTGAGCAAGATAGACACGGGGCAGGGCAGTCAGGCCGATCTGGATTCACTCTACAGTCTGTGCGAAATGTTGCCGGGTACCGGTCGCTGCCATCTGCTGGACGGCGCGGTCAAGGTGGTGGAGAGCTCCCTCTACCACTTCAAGGAGGAGTATGAGGAGGCGATCATGCCCACCATCCGTTTTGGAATGGGGAATTTTGGCGGCACCGACTGATAGGGCGCAGGCTCGATCAAGCGCAGCGGATCGGGCCTTGTCGAATTACCGGGACATATGGATTGCAGGTTCCGCTATGCTTGAACCGGCCGACTCGTAACATGTCAGATCAAGAGAAAAAAGGCCACAGCCGCTGCCGTTACCAGGCTCACGGTGGTCAGCGGCGTCACCAGCATCACCCCGGTAACGAGCATGAGGTAGGCGGCCTCGACCACCAAAATCATCATCGCCAGCCCCAGTCCCCGAGGCGCACTCATCCACTGGGTGATACTTGCCAGAGAGATCAGTGCCAGACCGAGCAACGCCCCACCCATCATGCCGGCGAATGCATGATTTACCGGTTCATTGCTGAACATGTGGGTGATCTCTCCCGGAGCGACGATCAGGATCACACCCCAGACGCCCAGCATGATGATCGCCAACCCCAAGGCAAAATTTCTAAAAATATCCTTTGGCATGCCAACTCAAACCTTCATTAAAATTATTGATGCAACGCCAAGCCTAGCAGATAAGCCACTTCAGAAAAATTCACGCCCTCGTGGACGATTGATTCTGGCAGGCTGATTATTGGAACATCACCATATGCTCATCTTTTGACAGAAGCGTCATACATGGAATAAGCACATGAATACTAAAGAGTTATCAGGAAAACCCATGATTTAACAGGACAAAAACATTGACCCAAACCGTTGGTTTTGAGATATTTTCCCCTTTTGAAATTGCGCTCTCCTGTCCGTTGGGACTCGGGGCACCACATGTTTCCAGGCGCTGGTTTGCGTTCCATACCGGACCGGCGATAGAAATTCCGTGGTAGGCCCCATCCCTAGCAGATCCTCGATCTGCCGGTGCACAAACCCCAGGAAAGTCGACAGACTTGAACCGCTCGCGCCTTTTCAGCAGGGCCTTCGGCCCACGGCAACACGCAGCATAAAACAGGTGGTATATGACGCAACAGGCTGACAACGGCGAGAGTGCCGTGCAGATTGGCGGGAACAAAACCGCCGCCAAGGTAGATGAATATATTGTCGAGATCGTCTCCGATTCAGGCGAGGGCGCGCAGAAGTGCGGCCAGACCTTCGGCAATATCAGCGGTAAGATGGGCAACGGCGTCTGGACCGTTGAGATCATTCCGGCGGAGATCCAACCCCCGGCCCGCTCTCCCGCAGGCGCATCCGGCATCCGTATTCGCATCGGCTCAAAGTACATTACGAATATGGGCAACGAGGCCGAACTGGTTGTCGCCTTCAATGAGCAGGTACTCTTCTCCCGCATAGCCAACGGCGCCTATAAAGAGGGCACCATCGTTCTGCTGGAAAACAAGTGGGAGACCGATCCCGACGAGAAGATCCGCAATCAATACACCGCAGCGGTAAAAGAGTTTGCCGAGCACGGACTGATCGTGCATGAGCTGCCGATGGAAGAGGCGTGCCTGAAGATCGTCAAAAATGCCCGCAAGGGCAAGAACATGTTCGTACTCGGCATGATCAGTCATATCTTCAGCCGCGAGCCTGATCTGGGGCGTAAAGAGATCGCCAACACCTTCGCTCACAAGGGTGACAAGGTAATCCAGCCCAACATCGATCTGTTTGACGCTGGCTACGCCTTCGCCGCTGAACATCTCGACTATCTGTGGGAAATTCCACCCTACACCACTGACACGACCAAACCGACCATCATCACCAATGGCAACCAGGCGGTTGGCCTGGGGGTCATGGCGGCGGGCATGGAGCTGATCTCCATGTACCCGATTACACCGGCCACCTCCGCCACTCACTATGTTGCGGATGTCTTCGACAATGTCGGCGGCTTCGTCCATCAGGCCGAGGATGAGATCGCCGCGATGGGCTTTGCCCTCGGCGCCTCCTACGCCGGCAAGACCGCCTGCACTATCACTTCGGGTCCCGGCATGGCGCTGAAGACCGAACTGATCGGTCTTGCGGTAATGGCCGAGGTACCGCTGGTCATCGTCGACGTACAGCGTGGCGGTCCCTCCACCGGCCTGCCCACCAAGGTGGAGCAGGCTGATCTGCTCTCCTCCATATACGGCGAGCCGGGGGATGCCCCGAAGGTGGTCATCGCCGCCGCCACCATTGAGGAGTGTTTTCATTTCGTGGTTTTGGCGCGCAAGCTGGCGGAGGCCTTCCGTACCCCTGTCATTCTGCTCACCGATGCCAATCTGGCTACCGGCGTACAGCCCTACACCCGCCCTGAGATTCAGGAGGAGTGGCTCTCCGCACCAGTCGATCAGTCCCCCTGGGATGACGCCGTACCGGCCTTCGACTGGGACCAAGGCACGGGTCTCTCCCAGCGTCCGATCCCAGGACAACGCAATGGCGAATATGTCTTGACCGGTCTCTCCCACACCGATCGCAGTAAGGTGGCCTACGACTCCGACACCAACCAGACCAGCATGGCCCACCGCAGCCGCAAACTGGCGGCCCTGCAAAAAACCCTCAAGCCACCGAAGGTCCATGGCGATGAAGCGGGCGGCGATCTGCTCATCATCGGCTGGGGCTCAACCATGGGCGCCATCGAAGAGTCGGTCGACACCCTGCGCGAGCAGGGCAAGAGCATCTCCACCCTGCACCTGCGATTCCTCTCACCACTGGAGCCGGGACTGAAAGAGATCTTCAGCAAATTCAAGAAGGTCATGACGGTGGAGATCAACTACAGCGATGATCCAAACGGCCCGCTGATCACCGAAGAGAACCGCCGCTATGCGCAACTCGCCATGATGTTGCGGGCGCAGACCCTGATCGACATAGACTGCTGGTCTGTGGTCTACGGCCATCCGCTGCAACCCGGTATGCTGCAGGCAGAATTCAACCAGCGGCTCGATGCCCTGAACAACTGAGGAGATTAGCCAAATGTTTGGATTGAAAGCTGACTGGTCCGTCGATGTTTTTGAACGCTACTTCACCCTCGGTAACTACGCCGGCGGTGAAGCCCGCTGGTGCCCCGGTTGCGGCGACTTTGCCGTACTCAACACCGTTCACCGCGTGCTGCGCGATGCCCAGATGCCACCGGAGAAGAGTGTCGTCGTCTCTGGTATCGGCTGCTCCAGCCGCCTGCCCCACTATGTCGGCACCTACGGCCTGCACGGTCTGCACGGCCGCGCCCTGCCGCTTGCCAACGGTGTCAAGGCGCGCCGTCCCGACCTTGACGTCTGGGTCGGCACCGGCGACGGCGACTGCTTCTCCATCGGCGGAGGTCACTGGCTCCACGCCATGCGTTACAACATGGATATGGTCATATTGATCTTCGATAACGGCATCTACGGCCTGACCAAAAAGCAGACCTCGCCCACCACCCCCACTGGCGAACGTACCAATACTCATCCAGAAGGTTCGCTGCTGCCTGCAATGAACCCGCTCACGGTAACTCTGGGCATCACCAACGTATCCTTCGTAGCACAGGTGCCGGACTGGAATCCTCCGCTGCTCTACGAAACGATCAAGGCCGCCCATAAACACCGGGGCACCAGCTTCGTGCGCATCATACAGCGCTGCCCCGTCTTCTCGGACAGCTTCTGCAAGCCTTATCAGGACCACCCTGAGAATATGCTGCTGCTGACCCACGAAAACGGCATCCCGACCGAAGACAATGTGAAACGGCTGTTCCAGGAGCAGATTGAACACGATCCTGCAGACTGGTTGGAGGCGATGAAGGTCGCCCGTGACGAGTCGAAACTGCCGGTGGGTCTGCTCTATCATGATCCAGACGCCGTGGTGTATGAGGATTTCTCCGCGAAAGGCCTCAACAAAACCAACGAAGAGAAGCTGGCTGCAATCAACACCGCTCTCGACGCCTTCGCGATCTAAGTCAGACAAAGCCGGGAAAATCCTACGATGACAGCAGTACAGACAGGCGAATCCACGCCGGCCATGCCCTCCGCCATCAAGGATGCGGAGGCCACCAAGACGATTTTGCACACCCTGCGCCATTTCCACCTTGGAAATCCCAGCGTCAGGGGTCAACTGGAGCCGCTTGGTGACGACTTTCTGCCCGCACTGATGGCCCCCTATCGGGACGCCTCCCGGCTGCGCTATGACTACCCGCTGTTTCTCTATCCCGCCGAGGGCGGCGACGAAGAGCGCCGGGGCGCCGAACTGGCCAAGCCTCTGGGAGCCTTTCTGGCTGAAGCCACCGAGGCTGTTGCACCGGGGGAGGGCAGCGCCCGCATCCTGAAAGACAACCTGCCACGTCTCGAGCAGGCTCTGCGCCTCGCCCTGCAGGAGAGCCAGACCCCCGTACCCGCAAAACCCCTGCTCAGCGAGCTCTCCAGCTGGATGGTGAAACAGTTGGGGCTCGACAGCGGCAGTACAGAAAAACTGCAGAGTGATCTGCACGACCTGCTGGATTCGATCCCCGAGAGTGGCCAGTTCCTGGCCTACGGACAACACCCGGCGCTGCATCTGATGATCCACGTCATCCGCAGCCAGGTGATCCCCCGTCATGCACATTTCCAGCGGGAGATCGAGAAGTATATCCGCGGACTCAAGCTGTTGCTGGCGGTTGAAAAGGAAAAATCAGACGAAGCCAAAGCGCCGGCCGCACTGGAAGAGGCCGTGGGCCACTCATCCCACATGTTCGACGCCAACGCACTCGCAGATGTGATGGACCACTCCCACGGCTCCATCGGCATGACAACAGTTCGCCGTGAGCGGGTGGAAGGGGCGCTGAAGACGCTGGAATCCTACGGTCGGGAGTCGGTCCTGGTACGCTTTGTTCACACCGAAGGCCTGGACGAGACACTGCTGGGCGACATCCCCGGCTTCGAGAGCGTCGTCTCCGACAATCCCTGTATTCGCGCCAAGGAGATCTTCGACGAACAGGCGGCGCGCCTTGCCAAAGTCTTTGCCGCCGCGCGTATTGCCAAACTGGAGATCGACGATCTCTACGACGAATCCATCCATGACCCCTGGTTTGAGACCTTCAACTGGGAGGCATTCTCCCACGATGAACTGCTACTGGTACCGGCGGTCATTGCCCTGGAGACCGCCCTGCGCGTAGCCGGTGAAGCGATGCCCGACTTCTCCCGTCTGCTCAATTCCGGTCGTCCCGTGCAGATCCTGGTGCGGGTTCTGGGACACGCCAATCCCGGCCGGGACTCCGACAAAGACCCCTTTGCCCACTTCCGCACCGAACTGGGTTACCTCGGCATCAGTCACCGCCAGGCTTTCGTCTCCCAGACCTCGGCGGCAAGGCACGAGCACCTCCTGGATCAATTCTCCACCGCACTCGACGCGACCCGCACCGGGCTGCATGTCATCAACGTCGGGCTTCGCCCCACTGGACAGGACGTGGGACTCAATGGCTGGCTGGTGGCCGGTGCCGCACTCGAAGGGCGGGTTCATCCCTTCTTCCAGATCAATCCCTCCGTCGGCGACAGCTTTGCGGACCGGGTCGACTTCAGCGGCAACCCGCAACCAGAGAGGGATTGGGCGGTTCACGAATTCAGCTACCGGGATGAGAACGGCGAGGCCATGACTATCGAACTGGCCTTCACCTTTGCCGACTATGCACTACTGATCCCTCGCCTGCACGGGCACTTCACCCCAGTCCCCCTGATCTGTGAGACCGACTCTCTGCTGCCCATCGCCGACTATCTGGCCATGCCGGAAGAAGAGTCGGCCCAGCACATCCCCTACATCCTTGCCCTCAACGGCAAGGGCGAGCTGCGCCAATTGGCAGTGAGCCGCACCCTGATCCATGCCTGCCGTGACCGTCTCAATTTCTGGCACGCCCTGCAGGAGATGGCGGGTGTTCGCAGCCGTTATCTTGAGATAGGCATTGCCGAGGCCCGCGCAGAGATCAACAGCGCAGCCGAGGCAAAGATTGAGGCGCTGACAGCTGAACAGGACCAAAAACTGGTCGAGGCACGCAACGAAGCTGCCGGTGAGGTCATGTCCCGCCTCACCGAAGTGCTGTTGGGCATGGACTTCACCAGTGGCGCACCACGAATGCCAGCCGCACCAACGGCTGATGCAACCACAACAGCTGCGGAAACCACGGCAGAACCCACAGCGGAAGCGTCTGCGGCGCCTGTCGAAGAAGAGGAAGATCTCGGCAGCGAAGAGCCCTGGATCGACAGTGTTCTCTGCACCACCTGCAACGACTGTCTGGCGATCAATCCCCAGGTATTTGTCTACAACGACGAGAACCAGGCCTACATCGCTGACGCCAGCGCCGGCACCTATGCCCAAATGGTGGAAGCGGCGGAGATCTGCCCCTCCGACTGCATCCATCCGGGGAAACCCCTCAGCGACTCCGAAGCAGGGCTGGATGAGTTGATTGAAAGGGCGGCGAAATATAACTAGGCGAAAGGAAAAAGGTTAAAGGATAAGAATTGGGATTGGCGGGTCACGCCAGAATGGTACCTTGGCCCAAGGTTAGGAGCCTCTGAATAAATCTGGGCGAAACAGATTGGGATTCAGACTTCGTTTAGAGGCTCCTTAAGTCTCTTACTTAAAACTCGGAGTCATGGATGACTACACAGTTTGAAGAACTTGAAGTTTGGAAACGCTCTGCCCGTCTGAGTGTGGAGATTTACAAAGTACTGCGTGATTGCCGGGATTACAGCTTCAAAGATCAGCTGAGCAGGAGCGGGCTTTCCGTTCCGAGCAATATTGCAGAAGGCTTTGAGAGAGAATCGCTCAAAGAGAGTTTGAACTTCCTCTCATATGCTAAAGGCTCATGCGGCGAACTGCGCACACAGACCTACATTGGCATCAAAATCGGCTATATCGATACAGTGACTGGAAAAAGATGGATTACAGAATCAAAACAGATTTCCGTCATGCTTGCCGGATTGATTCGGACAAGGCGCAACTTTGTGCGCCAACAGTCACGTACAGCCCCCACATGATCCTTTATCCTTTATCCTTTTTCCTGTTTCCCCGAGTACGAGAATCCCTCCGTGCCTGACACTCTATCCAATTTTGTCCTCGCCCCAGCCATCATGACAGGCATCGCTCTGTTTTTCGGCGTGGTGCTGGCGGTCGCCTACAAGTTCCTCAAGGTGGAGGAGGATCCCCGCATCGCCACCACAGAAGATCTGCTGCCCGGCACCAACTGCGGTGCCTGCGGCGAACCAGGCTGCCTGCCCTTTGCTGAAGCCCTGGTGGATGGCAGTGTGCAGCCGAGCGGCTGCACCGTGGCCGATGAGAACACCATCGATGCCATTGCCGATTTTCTTGGGGTCGATGCCGGTCAGGCCGACAAGCAGGTCGCCCGGCTGAGATGTGCCGGCGGTAAATCACAGGCCTTTCAAATCGCCGAATATGACGGCTTCGAAAGCTGCCGCGCCGCCGCCACAGTCTCTGGAGGCGGTAAAGGCTGCTCCTGGGGCTGCCTGGGATTGGCTGACTGCGAGGTCTCCTGCGATTTCGATGCCATCCACATGAACGCCAACGGCCTGCCCACCGTCGATGTCGATAAGTGCACCGCCTGCGAAGATTGCGTCGAGGCCTGCCCCAAGGACCTCTTCGAGATCCTGCCTTTGAACCAGAAACTTTACGTCCAGTGCAATAACCCGTTGGAGGGCGAGGCGGTAACCGTGCTCTGCTCCGTGGGCTGTGATGCCTGCGGTAAATGTGCGGCTGATGCATCCCCAGGCCTGATCGATATGCGAAACAACCTGCCGGCCATCGATCTCGACTCCGGCGCCCCCATGACCAAGATCGCCATCAAACGCTGCCCCACCAACGCTATCCAATGGCTGGAGGAGGGACAGTTTACCCGCCAGCCGTCTGAGCAAGCTGAGAGTGAAAAACGCTATGCCCAGCTCCATTGAGGTTTCCTATGTCCGCTAATATCGCAATCCGCCTCTATCGCCGACTCTTCGGCACACCGGCTGGACTTGGACCAAAGGACACGGGAATCCATACCCTGCTTGACGGCAACAGCGCCGTCGCTGTAACCGAGGCCTGTATCGCCGAGAACGCGGCACTCGCCAGCGCATTTCCGGCCAGTGGTGCAGACCTTGCGTGGCAGTCTGAACAGACCCGTCAACAGCACAACGTCTTCGGCGAACTGCTTGGCACTCATCCGGTGGAGAGTCCCCGAGGCGCCATCGCTGCCGCCAGCGGCCTCGCAATGGCCGGACGACGCGCCACCGCATTCCTCTTCACACCGGATCTGACCGCCGCACTGGACCTGCTCAACAGCGCCGCTGCCAGGCAACTGCCACTGGTGCTGCATGCCAACAACCGGGCACTGGGGGGCAGTGCCGGCACCTGTCACCAAGCCCTGCACCAGATCTGCGATGCCGGTTTTTTTGTCCTGTTCGCCAGTAACGTCCAGCAAGCGGTCGACTTCACCCTGATTGCCCGGCGCGTCGCTGAAGAGACCCTGACCCCCGGACTGGTGGTTATCGATCAGGACGAAACCGCCGCTGCAATACAAAACGTCCATCTGCTTTCACCTGGCTTGATCCAGCGCTACCTGGGCAGGGCCGATGAACAGGTTGAATGCGCCAGCGCCGCTGAGAAACTACTGCATGGCGAGACCCGGCGCCGTCTGCCACGGCGGCACAATCTCGATCGGCCGGTACTGCAGGAACCCCTGATGGACCGGCGCAGCCACGGTCTGGGCCGTGCCGCCCACACGCTGTTCTTCGACGGCCACATCAGTACGACCCTGCAGGACGCCTGCGATACCTTTGCAGAGCAGACCGGTCGCAGCCAGCCGCTCATCACCACACTGAACACGGAAAAAGCCAAACAGCTGATTCTTGTTCAGGGCGCGGCCACAGAGACACTGCTTGCACTCTCCGCCCACCTGAAGAAGCACGACAAACAACGGATTGGCATCGTCGGTATCCACGCCTTGCGCCCCTTCCCCTCTGCGGAACTGCTGAATCTGTTGCAGGGCAAAGCCACCGTCACCGTTCTTGAGCGTACCGAAACGCCGTTGGCGGGAGACCCACCCCTGCTGCGGGAACTGCGCATGGCGCTGGGCCAGGCACTGGAAAACGGTCGCTTCGGGGAAGAGACACATCCCGGTCTGCCGGCACTGCGCGAAAGTGACCTGCCACGCCTTCGCCCGGTCATCTACGGCCTGGGCGGACTGGCGCTGAACAGCGCCGACCTCGTCACCCTCATCAGCCAGGCAGAGCCAAAGGGGCGCTATCTGGGCATCGACTTCACCCGTGCCAACGATAAACATCCCAAACGTCAGGTACTGCTCGATGCGCTGCGCCGCGACTACCCGGAGATCAACGATCTCGGCATCTGCGCCAAAACCCCCGCTCGGGACCTGCGTCCCGACGCATCCCTGAGTTTCGCAGTGCAGCGTCTCAGCAGCGAGGGGGATCAGGGACTTGCAGCCGAAACCGCAACCTTTATCTACCAGCTCGTGGAAGGTGAGGCGCGTATCCGCTGCGGCGAAAGCTGGAACGCCTGGGGTGAGTGGCTGACCGACCGGGTGGTAATGGCCCCCGAAGGGTTGCGCGACTGCGGCAGTGAAATGCCCCTGGATCTGGTCCTGCTCGACGGCCCCTTGAACCATCCGCAACTGATCCCTGCAAGGCAACTCCCCCGGGGCGGCTGCCTGCTGATGGCAGCAGACGAAGAGGGCGCCGAATCTCCTCTTTCGCCTGTCCTGCGCCAGGCCATCCAGAGCCGGGGGCTCAAGTGCTATCGCATGCCCTCCACCAGCGGGATGGATGAAACAACCCGCCGTGAGACCTGCCTCGGTGCAATCTGCAGCGTTCTGATTGCGGAAGAGAAATTGCCGCTACAGCCCCGCAAGCTCATCACCACACGTGAACAGCATCTTCAACAGGGGATTCTGACCGAGGCCTTCAGAACAGGCCTGGAACAGACCTCTGCCACCGACCTCAGCGCGGAAACCGGCACCCAAGATGAAGCGGCAGCTCCCAGGCCGACACCTATGGCCGTCCGTCATCTGGCAGGCAACAACGACAGTTACGACAGTCTGCCCCGCTTCTGGGACCAGACCGGTATACTCTATCGGGACGGCGACCTCGACAGCCTCACACCCGACCCCTATCTGGCGTCCGGTTTGGTGCCACCGCTCTCCGCCACCTTCAGCGACCACAGCGGCAGCCGCAGCCTGCTGCCGGTGTTCGACCCCCTGACCTGCACCGCCTGCGGCGACTGCTGGAGCGCGTGCCCTGATGGCGCCATTGGCGTCACCGCGCTCTCACCCACCACGCTGATCAATGTCGGTATCGGCCTTGCCGGAGCCAGCGCCCTGCGCCCCCTGGCCGCCAAACTTGGTGGACGAATCAGCGCCCGCGGCCGGCAGAACGCCATACAGGGCGGTAGCGCGGCGGATCTGATCCGGGAGGCCTTCGACTGGCTGCAGGAGAAAGCGCCTCTGGCCAAAGATCGCAGGAGCGCCGCAGAGAGCGGTATCAAGGATCTGGAAAAACTCTACGGCGCACTGCCTCTGGCCGTCACCGAGCCACTCTTCCAGGCCGGTGAACAGGCGAAAAAAGATGGCGGTGAACTGCTGGCCCTGGGTATCAATCCCGACGCCTGCAAGGCCTGCGGACTCTGCATCGCTGCCTGCCAACCACAATCCTTGAGCATCGCTCCACAGACGCCTGAACTGTTGCAGCAGAGCCACCAGATCTGGGCCGCCTGGGAAGTCACGCCTGACACTGCCTCCGAGACCATCGAACGGGTTGCCGCCCATCCCGATTTAACGACCATGGCCGCGCAACTGCTCTCCCGCTACAGTCTGCTCTCGCTGGCCAGCGGCGACAGCGCCGAATCCGGCTCCGGCGAGAAGATCGCGGTCCGGCTGACCCTGGCAACCATCGAATATCGTCAGCAGCCTTTGCTGCACCGATTTGCCGGAGAAGTAGGACAACTCAAGCAGCGGCTGAATGATGCCATCAAGGAGACCCTGGTGGACGCGCTGCCCACCGAGGACCTCGAACGTCTCGCAGGCAGACTGGCAGAGCTCGACGACGGTCAGATCGACATCAACGAATTGACCCGGCAGCCCGAAGGCAGCCTGGAGAACAGCGGTGTCGATGCCGATCATCTGCGCCGTCTCACCACCCTGGCTCAGCAGCTGACAGAACAGCACTGGCGACTGACAGAGGGCCAACAGGGTCTCGGACGCGCCCGCTACGGTCTCGCGCTGGCGCCCGGCATTATGGCCACCTGGGCGGCGTCATTTCCGCATAACCCCTTCCAGGTTCCCGTTGCGCTGGACAGCAGCGGCGAAACCGCCCAGCTCGCTGCCGGCCTGCTGGAAGGGCAGATAGGGGAGGCTCTCACCTCGATTCGGCTGGTCCGCAAGGCAAAGATCGAGCTGGGGGAGGGTGGGCGTAATGCCAGCGACCCCGACCTGCTCAGCTGGCAGGATCTCACCGATGAAGAGAAGGCGCTCTGCCCACCGCTGCTGCTGGTGGGTAACGAAGAGACCCTCGGCGGGCGTAACTTCAGCCAGGTCGCCTGGCTGCTGAATTCCGGCCTGCCGATCAAGATACTCACCCTCACAGAGCTCGACTTCGGACTCGACAGCCGGGGTCTCGAAGACGCACCCCTGCAACGTCTCAGCGACCCCAAGGGCAACCTCGGACTGCTCGCCCTCTCCCAGCGCAATGCTTATGTGGCGCAGACCAGCATTGCCGACCCAGCCCATCTGCGGGAGAGCGTCTCGGCAGCATTGGCCTTCCAGGGTCCGGCGCTGCTGCGCATCCACACTCCCAGCCCGGCGCGACACGGCTTCGCCACCGACAGGACCCTGGATCAGGCGAGATTGGCAGTACACAGCCGGGCCTTTCCGCTATTCCAGTACGATCCCCGTGGGGAAGGCGTGTTCGGCTCTCGCCTCAATCTTGCTGGCAATCCGGCGCGGGGCACCCTGCTACACAACAGCAGCGATCAGCAGGTCATCACTCTCGCTCACTGGGCACTGACTGAAGACCGCTTCGCCAGCCGCTTCCGGCCCCTGGCGGACGATGATTCAGCACCCACCGCCCTGGAAGACTGGCTCGCCCTGGATGCGGCCAGCCGCGCTAAAAAGACCCCGATCATCTCTGTACCCCGTAACGAGGAGAGTGCAGAGGTCTACCGTGTCGATCCGCAGTTGGGCCAAGTCGTGGTGGAACAACTCGATGCCTGGCGCACCCTGCAGGAGCTGGCCGGGATAGTCACACCCTTCACCGCCCGCGTGGAGCAGGCGGCAGAGGTTCGTGTCGCAGCAGAACATGAGACAGAGATCAACGCCCTCCGGGCCGAATTCGAGACGCAGCTCAACGCCTCTCGCAAAGGCGCGGAGGAGGAGATAGCGGGACACATTCGCGAGCGGCTGATGGTGCTTGCGGGATACAGATAAGGCTAAAGGCTAAAGGCTAACAAATTAAACTCGACTCAGATTTAAACAACTAGGAGTGAAAAAGGTAGATTTTGCATTGGCGCTGGGGAACGCTTCCTTTCGCCTTTCGCCTTTTGCCTTTTGCCTCTTCTTCCAGAGGAAGAATCATGAATCTACACGAATACCAAGCTAAGGCGCTCTTTTCCGAGTACGGCATCCCTGTCCCCGAGGGCAAGGCGGTCTCCACGCCGAGTGATGCACGGGCTGCAGCCCAGGCGCTTGGCGGCGAAATCTGGGTGGTCAAGGCCCAGGCCCACACCGGCGGTCGGGGCAAGGCGGGCGGAGTGATACTGGCCAAGAGTCTGGATGCGGTTGAAACCGCTGCGGAGGAGATCCTCGGCATGACCCTGGTCACCAAGCAGACCGGTCCCGACGGGCTTCCGGTAAACCTGGTGCTGGTGGAGCAGGGCAGTAACATCGCCCGTGAACTCTACCTCGGCGCACTGCTGGATCGCGCCTGTTCCCGTATCACCTTCATGGCTTCTACCGAAGGTGGCATGAACATCGAAGAGGTCGCCGAGGAGACACCGGAGAAGATTCTCACCACTGTGATAGATCCGGCAGCCGGTCTGCAGCCCTATCAGTGCCGCAAGCTCGCCTTCGGCCTGGGGCTTGAAGGCGACCAGATCAAACAGTTCAGCAAGATCATGATGGGTCTCTACCGATTCTACATGGAGAAGGATGTCAGCCTGATCGAGATCAACCCGCTGATCGTCACCGGCGATGGTGACCTGATGGCGCTGGACGCCAAGATCAACATCGACAGCAACGCCCTCTACCGCCACCAGGATATCGTCGCCCTGCGCGATCCGAGTCAGGAGGATGAGAAGGAGGCGGCTGCCGCCAAACACGATCTCAACTACATCACCCTCGACGGCAGCATCGGCTGCATGGTCAACGGCGCAGGTCTGGCGATGGCCACCATGGACATGGTCAAACTGCACGGTGGCGACCCGGCCAACTTCCTCGATGTGGGCGGTGGCGCCACTGCCGAGCGGGTCACAGAGGCCTTCAAGCTGATCCTCTCCGACAGCAAGGTGAAGACCGTGCTGGTCAACATCTTCGGCGGCATCGTGCGTTGCGATCTGATCGCCGAGGGTGTCATCACCGCCGCTAAGAATGTCGGCGTGCAGGTGCCGGTTGTGGTGCGTTTGGAAGGCACCAATGCCGAACAGGGGCTGAAGATGCTGGAGGAGAGCGGACTCGACTTCATCACCGCCGCCGACTTCACCGAAGCGGCCAAAAAAGCGGTCGCAGCGGCTGCATAGAAGGCTAACGGCTAACGGCTAACGGCTAACGGCTAACAAGATTAACTCCACTCAGATCTAAACAACAAGGGGGGGCGAAAAAAGGTAACAAAGACGCCGGCTTAGGGAACTGATTCCTTTCGCCTTTCGCCTTTTGCCTTTTGCCTAAACCGAACATGAGCATACTCGTCAACAAAGACACCAAGGTCATCTGCCAGGGCTTCACCGGCAAACAGGGCACCTTCCACTCCGAACAGGCCATCGCCTACGGCACCAACCTGGTGGGTGGCGTGACCCCAGGCAAGGGTGGCCAATCCCACCTGGATCGCCCGGTATTCAATACCGTGCATGACGCTGTCGCCGAGACCGGCGCCGACGCTAGCATGATCTACGTGCCGCCACCCTTCGCCGCCGATGCGATCCTGGAAGCAGCCGATGCCGGTATCAAGGTCATCGCCTGCATCACCGAAGGCATCCCAGTACTGGATATGCTGAAGGTAAAGCAGTCGCTGAAATCCACCGGCTCCCGCCTCATTGGCCCCAACTGCCCCGGCATCATCACACCCGGAGAGTGCAAGATCGGCATCATGCCCGGCATGATCCATCAGCCCGGCAGGATTGGCGTCATGTCCCGCTCCGGCACATTGACCTACGAGGCGGTTCACCAGACCACCCAGACGGGCCTTGGCCAGAGCACCTGCGTCGGGCTGGGGGGCGACCCCATCAACGGCACCAGCTTCATCGACTGTCTGGAACTGTTTGAGAAGGATGAGCAAACCGAAGGCATCATCATGGTAGGCGAGATTGGCGGTTCCGCCGAGGAGGAGGCTGCCGACTACATCAGGGAGCACGTCTCCAAGCCGGTGGTCGCCTACATTGCCGGCGTCACCGCGCCCCCCGGCAAACGCATGGGCCATGCGGGAGCCATCATCAGTGGCGGCAAGGGTACCGCCGAAGCCAAGTTCGAGGCCTTGGAGGGCGCTGGCGCTCATGTAGTCCGCTCCCCTGCAGAAATGGGCAAGCGTATGGCGGAGCTACTGAGCTAGGCCAGGATGCCCCAGACGGTGTCTGGGGCATCTGGGCTGTGCTCTCCTTTTTACCTGACAGGCCATGTCGACCTTTCGCTTTCAACAGTTTTCCGTGCGCCAGGAAAAGTCGGCCATGAAGGTCTGTACCGACGCCACGCTTTTCGGTGCCATGGCGCCGGTCAAAGGGGGCGAGCAGGTCTTGGATATCGGCACCGGCACGGGTCTACTGGCTTTGATGGCCGCTCAACTTGGCGCCTCTCACATCACTGGGGTTGAGCTGACTGAAGCGGCTTTTGATGAAGCCCAATTCAACTTCTGCAACAGCCCCTGGAATGGCCGGATGGAAGCCGTTCACTGCTCCATCCAGCACTTCTCGGTCAACACCCCGGACCGCTATGACCTCATCATCAGCAATCCACCCTTCTTTCATAACCACAGCAAAACTTCAGATCAACTCAAAAGACAGGCCCGCCACACAGACCTGTTGCCATTTCCTGATCTGCTAGCCAGCGTGGATAGACTGCTCGCAGATAGCGGGCACTTCTATCTGCTCCTGCCAAGCCATGCAGCCACAGGATTTGCCGGGATGGCGCTGGAACACGGCCTGCACCTTATCGAACAAACCGATTTTCGCGGCCACTGCCATAATCAGGCAAAGGTTTCCGCACTGACTTTCTGCCATCAACAACAACCCTGCAGGTCCGGGCTGTTGACCCTCTACCAGTCGGATCGGATCTACTCACAGGAGAGTACGCACTACCTTTCCCCTTTTCTGCTAAGGTTCTCCCAACAGAACTGAGTTTTTCCATGTCAGACCGCATTCGTTTCTTTTTGAACCTCAACGCCGACCGCTACCTGAGCCACTATCAGGGACATGCCAAAAATGTCTCGGTGATTGCTGAAGACGGGCGTCGGATCGAGTTTCCCGCCAACGCACTCCGGCCCTTTGTCACCAAGAGTGGTGTACAGGGCCGCTTTGAACTGCTCATCGATGACAATAACCGTCTGCAACGGCTCAATCGACTCAGCAACTGATCTAATCACGGAGGTCACCTCATTGGATAACCGCATCAGCATCCGCATTACATTCTCCTTTAAAGGTGAAACTCATACTCCATCGGCCAGTCTCGATCTCGATGAACTGGTAAAGGGGGGCAATGCCCATGACACGCTCCGCCCGCTGCTTGCCAGAACCAACGGCATCGACAGCTACTCCTATCTCTACGAGGTGATGGAATCCCAACCGATCGAATTCAGCAACCCCACAGGTTTTGCCGCCGACTATCTCACAGGGACTGAGTTCGATTTCATCAGCTTTGAAAAACGCTGGCGTGAAGAGAATGAACTCTCCATCCTGGACGCCATCATCGAGCACCACTTCGAGGGAGAGGATTGCGCCCAACACCCTTCGCTGAAAGCAGCCTTGCACGAAGCCTTCCGTGCAGGAAAATCCGCAGCCAACCAAGATTAGCAAAGTACCATGCTCGCCCTTGAATCCCGCCAGATCGGCTGCCCCTACTGCGGTGAAATGATTGAGGTGCAAATCGATTGCAGCCTCGACCAGCAGCAATATATCGAGGATTGCAGTGTCTGCTGCCGCCCCATCACTCTGTTGGTGGATATCGAGGGGGAGACAATCACCCTAAATGCCCAACGGGAAGATGAGTGTTGATGTACTGAAATGTCCAATTCCATCTTCCATGCCGATCAGTAGTCTCTATCAATAAATCACCGGGTGAATCATTTACCAAAGTTGTATCATCGATGAATCAGATCCACACGGCGCAGCTAAAACAGTAAGGAGAGGTCTTGTGAAGAATACTTTCAAACATACACTTCCCAACGAATCGGGATTTTTTGGAGAGTATGGCGGCAGCTTTATCCCCGAGCAGCTGCAGCAGATCATCGACGAGATCACCAGCGCCTATATACAGATCACCCAGGACGATGATTTTCTGGCCGAGTTGGCAGACCTCTACGATCACTATGTCGGACGTCCCAGCCCGATCTTCCACGCGAAAAACCTGTCGGCAAAATATGGTGCAGAGATCTATATGAAGCGGGAGGATCTCAACCATACCGGCGCGCACAAAATCAATCACTGTCTGGGAGAGGCGCTGCTCGCCAAACGGATGGGAAAAAAGAAACTGATCGCCGAGACAGGTGCGGGACAACACGGGGTGGCACTCGCCACCGCCGCCGCGCTGTTGGGACTTGAATGCGATATCTACATGGGCGAGGTCGATATTAAAAAGGAGCACCCGAACGTGGTGCGCATGGAGATCCTCGGCGCCAAAGTTATCCCGGCCACCCATGGCAGAAGGACGCTGAAAGAGGCTGTGGATGCTGCCTTTGATGGGTATGTCAAAGACCCGGTCACGCAATTTTACGCCATCGGTTCCGTGGTCGGCCCCCACCCTTTTCCGATGATGGTGCGGGACTTTCAATCTATCGTGGGGAATGAGGCAAAGGTGCAGTTTCAGGAGATGACCGGCGGTGACCCCAACAACCTGGTTGCCTGCGTCGGCGGTGGCTCCAATGCGCTGGGACTGTTTGATGCCTTTCTCGATGACGCGTCGGTGCGCATGTTTGGCGTAGAACCCGCCGGCCGCGACCTCAATCAGGACGGCGAACATGCCGCCACCCTGACCAAGGGTGAGCCCGGCATCATGCATGGTTTCAAATCCTACATGCTCCAGGACGCGGCAGGAGAACCCCAGGAGGTCTATTCAGTTGCCAGCGGACTGGATTATCCCTCCGTCGGTCCGCAACATAGCTATCTGAAAGATATCGAGCGGGTGGAGTACAAAACCATCAACGACAAAGAGGCGATCGACGCCTTTTTCGAACTCTCCCGGGTGGAGGGCATTATCCCTGCGGTGGAGTCCGCCCACGCAGTCGCCTACGCAATAAAAATGGCGCAGGAAGGGGAGAAGGGAACCATTCTGTTGAATCTATCCGGCCGGGGCGATAAGGATATCGACTTCATTACCGAACTCTACGGCAGTGAATACGGGGTGAGCAATCTGCTGTAAGCCAAGCAGAGGACTGGAGCAGGCCGGTTCAAGCACAGCGGAATCGGCAAGCATTCTACCCATTCGGAATTTGCCCGATCCGCTACGCTTGATCAGGCCTAGGAGACTGTCGGGTTTATCCGTTTGAAGCGAAAATCACTGGGGGCGAATCAAATCAGCTTATCGAACTCATTAAATAGGCCCACTATTCGCCTCGTTCGATAAACTGACTTGATCGCCATCCAGGGATTTACAGCCGAGATCAAAAGGGTCAGTTTCGATTGATTGGGATCGCGGGTCAATAATGTTTCGCGATACCTTGAGATTCAATCGAAACTGACCCGAATGGCACTTCGGAGGTTTCTCCCACACTGATCTCCAACGTCACGGCACAGGTGATGGAAGAGGTAAAGGTGTAGCAGGGCCACCCACTTTCATCAGTCTATCCCATCGTCTATTTCGATGCCTTGGTGGCGAAGTCCCGTGAGGAGGGGCCAGTCACCAACAAGGCGTGGGGGCTTGGAAATGATTGCTTCAGGTTCCGGGTCGAAGAACAATTGAACAGACCTACGGCGGCGAAGGCACGAGGTGGTGATCGGAAATCAAAGATTTACCGAGAATCGAGATACATCAATCGAGTCTGACCCTATCGATTCCAACCTCAGTCATGAACCAGTGTGAAGAGGACATTGCAGTCTTTCCCCGCTATGCAATATGGGCGAACACTGTTCGGGATCATATTGGTGCTGCTCTGGTGAAGTTGGAGGACGGCGAGACAGACAAGGCCAGGCGGTTGCTGATCCATGCCCATAACAGTCTGAGCGCCTTTGCGGAGATTCAGAAGCCCTTTGATACGATCCTGGATTAGTGT
>NZ_JAAVSH020000001.1:88896-121906 GCF_011947365.2 endosymbiont of Lamellibrachia barhami | reverse complement strand
TACGCCACACACCAAGTCAGGTCGCATCAGTCCCTATTTCTTCAATGCCGGACTGTTTAACACCGGGGCCAGCCTGGCCTGTCTGGGCCGCCGCTACGCCCAGGCAATCGTCGATTCCGGTGTTGATTCGACGTGCTCTATGGACCGGCCTACAGGGGATTCCTCTGCTGCAGTCACCGCCGCCCCTTTACGACCATCATGGATCGACGCGCCCTATGCCTTCAATCGCAAGGGAGGCCAAGGACCACGGCGAAGGCGGCATCATCGTCGGCCATGAACCGGAACGGTATGTACTGATTATCGACGACGTCATCTCCGCCGGCACTTCGGTAAGGGAGTCGGTAGAGATCATCAAGGATCTCGGCGCCACACCCGCCGGTGTGGTCATCGCCCTGGATCGCCAGGAGCGTGGCAAGGGGGAGCGATCTGCCATTCAGGAGGTCGAGAGTGACTACGGCATACCTGTGGCCTCCATCGTGGCCCTGGAACAGCTCGTTGAATATCTGGGGGGGAAACCCGACTCTGAAGAGTCGCTGTCGCGCATCCGCGCCTACCGGAACGAGTATGGAGTCTGAGTTGCCGGGCCGAATTGAAGTAGGCCGGTTCAAGCGTGGCGGAACCGGCAACCCCATCGTGTTCTGTCAATTCAAGGGCGCCCGATCCGCTGCGCTTGATCGTGCCTACGTTTTAGTAAGTTAGCCGATAATCAGCTTGCTGCCCACCAGCAGGGTGACGATTTCGAAACCCCGCTTGATCCAGCGGTTCCCTTTGGTGATGGAGAGGTGGGCGCCGATGTAGCCTCCCAGCAGGGAACCGGCCAGCAGCACCGGCAACCACTCCCATTTGACATCCCCCAACATCCCAAGGGTGACAGCCCCTGCACCGTTCCAGAACACGCCCACCAGCACCAGCGTGTGGGCCACCGCCCGCCGGTAATCGAGACCGAACCAGCGCACCAGCCAGAGGGTAACAAAAAGTCCGGTGCCGGAGGTCAATGAACCGTTAAGTACACCAATAAGAAAAAGCCCCGTCACTCCAATCACGAACCCCGATACATTTCGATGTATTGGGACGTACGATTGCCCCAGTGAGCGTTTGCTGATCGAGTAGAGACCCAAACCAAGCGTCAGGACACCCAATGCGATCTCCGCCGCCCGATCAGGCACCCTAAGGATCAGACTGGCGCCCAGCACCACCCCCGGCAGCCCCGCTGCCAGCAGAAAGATCACGAACTGCCGCTCCAGTCCATCCTCCCGCAGATGCCGTATGGTTGCGCCAATGCCCAGGGCAACCGACGCAATCTTGTGGGTTGCGAGGGCAATTCCGAACGGCAATCCTAAAAAAATCAGCGCCGGCAGCTGCACCAACCCGGCGCCTCCTCCGGAAAAGGCGGAAAATGTGTTAGCTAACAAAGAGATAATAAAAAGGGTGAACTGTTCCACAGACAATCTATCTTAAGACCAAGTGCTCTATCCATGTGATAATTACGGGTTCAGCGCACCTTGTCGTGAACATTGACAAGCTAACTGAACTTATAATTATCACATGGAATAGAGTACTGAGGTCGCAGTATAATCCCTCTTCAAGGATATAAAGGTCAGGAACAACCGGCCGCCGCCCCAGTCACTCAAGGTCGAGAAGATACCGGGTTATTGATGGAAACAATAAACAATTTAATCAAACCATCCAGGCTTCTGCTTGCGACGTTGTTGTCGCTGGCATTTGTCTCTTTGCCCGTTAACGCAGGAAAACTATACAAATGGGTTGATGAGAGCGGACGGGTCCACTACTCCGACTACCTGCCGCCGGAGGATGTCAGACGAGAGCACACCTACCTGGATGAACGGGGTCTGACTGTCAACAAAGTGGACGCCGCAAAAACCCAGGAGGAGATCGAACAGCAAGAGGCGCTGAAACGACTGCAGAAAGAGCAGCAGGCACTGATCGATAAACAGCAGGCGGCTGACCGGGTATTGCTGCGTACCTTCAGAAGCGAAGATGACATTCTGATGGCTCGGGACGGCCAACTCAGGGCAGTCGACCTCTCCCTTCAGGTGATCAACTCCAACATCAGACAGCTCAAAAACAAACTCGAAGAGATGCAGCGCAACGCAGCCAGCCTGGAACTCAGCGGCGAATCGGTTTCATCTGAATATCTTCAACGGATCGACCGTAAGCGCCAATCGTTGAAGGAATCATATCAATCCATCGTACATCGGGAACGGGATAAAAACAGGATCCGCATAGCTTTTGCCCGTGATCTGGAAAGGTTCAGAGTGTTAAAACGACTCAGCCGAAAACCGGACGATAAGCTGGAAACAGCGCAGTCCGAAGAGGAACTGAGCAACGTTTACCATTGCCAGGGGGAGAGTCGGTGCGAAACATCCTGGCAAGCTGCCACACAATACCTCCACTCTCATGCCACCACCCCGGTTCGAATGCTCGCAGAGAACATTCTGATGACAGGGCAGCCCGTAAAAGCCCAGGATATCAGCATCACTATGTCACGCCTCACTGATGCCATAACCCGGCAGACGATCATATTTATGGATCTGCAGTGCAAGGACACCCCTGAAGGCGCGGCCTTCTGCGCCAGTAAGCCGGTGCGCCAGATAAGGGAGGGGTTTAACGCGGCAGTTGCAGAGCGTTAAAGCAGGATGCCGGCAGGTGTCACTGCAGATAAAAGAGCGCGGCTTCCAGCACCCTCCATTGCGCTTCCCATTGGGTTAGAGGCGCCGTCTTGAAACGGCTGCGGCTATATTGGTGCATCCTGCCTTCAACAGCCGCCAGCATGAGGTTTGCCGACACACTGGGATCGACCCTCTGCAGTCCGCCTTGCCGCAGGTCACCCTCCCGCAGGATCTGCTTCAGTTGGGTTTCGAGTCGGGAAAAGAATTGCCCCACCCGAGTCTGCAACCGTTCAGTTTCGCCAACCAGTGCATCGCCAAGCAGTACCCTGGTAATGCCGGGATTGCGTTCAGAAAAGAGCAATACCAGGTAGAGCAGCCTGCCGCAGCGCAATCTGGCATCGCTCTCCTCCTCCAGTATCTTGTTGATACGCACGAAGATGCTCTCCTCGGCAAAATCGATCAACCCTTCAAACATCTTCGCCTTACTGGCAAAATGACGATAGAGCGCCGCCTCGGATATTTCTGCGGCCCGCGCCAGCGCCGCAGTGGTAATGCGGCCACCGGGGTTCTGTTCGAGTTCGCGGGCCAGCGCCTCGAGAATCAGCTGTTTGCGCGGTATCCTGCTACTCATCAGCGACGCCGGATCAGTGTCCCCACACCTTCATCGGTAAAGAGCTCCAGCAAGACGGCATGCGCCACCCGGCCGTCGATGATATGAGCACTGTTTACGCCGGCCTTCACCGCTTCCAGGGCACAGCCTATCTTGGGCAACATACCGCCGTGGATTGTGCCATCGGCGATCAGTTCATCCACCCGCTCTGCATTCAGCCCTGTCAGCAGACCACCATCCTTGTCGAGCAAACCGGTAATATTGGTCAGCAGGATCAACTTCTCCGCCTGCAACACCTCCGCCATCTTGCCTGCCACCAGATCTGCATTGATGTTATAGGAGCGTCCATCTTTGCCCACACCTATAGGGGCGATGACGGGAATGAAATTGCCATGCACCAGCATATCCACAATGCTGATATTAATACTCTCCACCTCACCCACATGGCCAATATCGATGATTTCGCTCGCCTCCAGATCCGGACTGTTGGCGGTAATCCTCATCTTGCGGGCATGGATAAGGTCACCATCCTTGCCGGTCAACCCCACCGCCGAGCCACCTGCCCGGTTGATCAGATTGACAATATCCTTGTTGACCAGTCCGCCGAGCACCATCTCCACCACGTCCATGGTCTCGCTGTCGGTGACCCGCATGCCCTGCACAAACTCGGAGTCTTTGCCCAACCGCCGCAGCAGGTCCGCAATCTGGGGGCCACCTCCGTGTACCACAACCGGGTTGATACCCACCAGCTTCATCAGCACGACGTCGCGGGCAAAGCTGTCCTTCAACGCTTGGTCCACCATGGCATTGCCGCCATATTTGATGACGACGGTCTTGCCGGTAAATCGTTGGATGTAGGGCAAGGCAGCGGTCAGTACATGCGCAACATTGCGCGCCTGTTCAGCTTGTAGAGTCATGATGAATCAACTGTGTGAGTAAGAAAAAAGCTGTTGCCGAATCGGGGTTAAAACGGCAGTTTTAGATCTGGCTGTACCTGGCCAAGAAGGTTGCGAAAGACATCCATTACCAGCTTGAGCGCATCCTCGTCCTCCGCCTCAAAACGAAATATCAGAGACGGGGTGGTGTTGGATGCACGCACCAGCCCCCAACCTTGCTCGAACTCAGCCCGCAGACCGTCAATTCTGAGCAGCCGTGCGCCAGGAAGGTCCGGCTGCTTGTCCAGTGCCGCCATGATGACGTCACACTCATCCTCTTTCAGGGTCACGCTGTATTCCGGAGTAGAGACACTCTCCGGCAGTTCGGCAAAAATCTCTGCGCTGCTGCGGGGGTCGAGGGTCAATATCTCCAGCAGCCTTGCCGCCGCATAGAGACCATCATCAAAGCCATACCAGCGCTCTGCAAACATGATGTGCCCGCTGAACTCGCCCGCCAGCAGTGCACCCGTCTCCTGCATCTTCGCCTTGAGCATGGAGTGACCGCTCTTCCACATCAACGGTCGTCCGCCGTTGGCAAGCACCACATTGGCAAGATGACGGCTGCACTTCACGTCATAGACAATATCGCCGCCGGGCTCTCGGGAGAGAACGTCCATGGCCAGATACATAAGCACCCGATCCGGCCAGATAATTTTGCCTGAAGAATCCACCACGCCGAGCCGGTCCCCATCACCGTCGAAGGCGAAGCCGACATCAGCCTTGCTCTCCACAACCTGTTTTGCCAACGCCTGCATGTTTTCAGGACGGCTGGGATCCGGATGATGGTTGGGGAAGTCCCCGTCCACTTCACAGAACAGTTCCTCCACTTCGCATCCCAACAGTTGAAAAAGATTGGTCGCCAGCACTGAGGAAGCGCCGTTGCCGCAGTCGACCACCACTTTCATTCCCCGAGCCAGACTCACATCATTGACCACCCGGTCGGTATATTCCGAAATAATTTCCCGAGTTTCAAAATCCCCGTCGCCCTGCAGTAGATTGCCCTGCTGAATACGCCGGTAGATCGATTGAACCCCCTCAGAGGAGAGACTCTCACCACCGATCACGACCTTGATACCGTTGTATTCCGCAGGATTGTGACTGCCGGTCACAACCACGCCACAACCTGCAGTAAACTCATGCGCAGCGAAGTAGAGCAGAGGGGTGGGCACCAGTCCCACATCGATCACATCGCGACCACTTCCCCGCAATCCCCGTACCAGCGCCTCCGCCAATCGTTCACTGGAATGCCTGCCATCACGCGCCACGACCACGGTCTGAAAACCCTGCTCGTAGATTTCACTACCGACAGCGCGACCGATTGCCTCAACGCCCTCTTCATTCAGAGTGTCGTCCACCAGGCCACGGATATCATAGGCTCTGAAGATTGACGCGGGGACAGCCGTAACCGGGGCAGACGATAGAGCCGTGGTACGAACTGGAGGTAAACTGCGCGAATCCTCAGCCATATCAGAAGTTGAAAACAGATCTTCATCCACAGTAATGCCATGGGCTGATCCGGCATCACGCTTGCGTTTGGCGCGACGTTCGATGCGGCGTGTTCTGACCTCACGCGCCTGATGTTCCAAAATTTCAAGCGTGGCCTGCATATCCAGAAGACGGGCCATGTGTCGTGTGGGCGATTTGCCCCTCATCATGCTTTCCATGAGTTCCAGAATGCTGTACTGATCCTTTTTCAATGCCCTGCGCATGCCTTCCGCAAGCAGGAAGAGCAGCGCAGCACTCAAGACAATCGCCACCAGCCCTGGCAGCAGCAACATCAGGTCATTGGAGAATCCCTCTTTGCCGGCTGACGCTTTCCAGTAGGCCACCTCCCAGATACTGCCCGACACCGGCAGCGTACCATCAGGCTGTTGCTGATCAGGCGAGACACTGCCGGCCATTGCCAACACCAGTGCGCTGGCCCGATCCACAACCTGGCGTACTTCGACCCGCCCGGCATATTCCTTCACACTGTCTACCGAATCCTGCAGACCGCCAGCCGGGAAGGCTGCATGAATGACGCCCAATGCGGACTCATCTTCAGGAGAACGCACAGCCACCACCATCGCAACATACTGCTGGGCACTACCAAACTGATGGACCTCTGCGGGGGGGGTCTGCAATTGTTTCTCGGCCTGACGCATCAGTTCCAGGGAGGCATAACCAAGGTGCGGCATCACACTGCTATCCGGTTCACGTTGTCCGGCGGGCAGTAACCTGACACGCAAAACGCCGGGCACTATCTGAGTCAGATGATCTTCCCGTTCCCGCAAGGCCATGCGGTCATTCAGACGAAACAGCGCTGTGGTATTGGGATCTCCGGCTATGCCCTCCAATAGCTGAAGACGGAAGATGTTTTGCTCAGAGAGCCGGCCTGCCAGCGCCTGCGCAGCGGTTTCAACCTGACGTGCCGCCAGCGACTCATCCCTGTCGTGAAACTGAACATAGACCATCGCCCAGGCCAGGCTGATCAACACCATCACCCCTACTATGGCCATCAGCCAGTACCAGCGGATACCGTGGCCCGCCTGTTCTCCACTCCTGTACGTCTGTTCGCTCTGTTTCTTCTGTCTCTTCATGACTGTACGTCAATCATCCCAGGTTAGACTGACTATGATACTGCTCGGCGATACGCTCTGCGAGCCGCTCCGCCACCGCCGGTTTCGCCATCATCGGGATTGCTTCCCTGCCGCCTTCCCACAGCAAAAGCAGCGCATTCTCATCCCCTTCGAACCCTCCCCTGCTTCCACCTACCCGATTCGCCGCAATAAGGTCCACCTTCTTGGCGCGTCGTTTGGCATCTGCAAAGGCCTCCACATCATCCGTTTCGGCAGCGAACCCCACGGTATAGGGCGCTTCATCCAGCGCCGCCACCAGAGCGAGAATATCCGGATTTTTCCGCAGATTCAGCTGCAACGTTTCACTACTCTTTTTTATCTTCTTGGCAGCCATCTCAGTGGGACGATAGTCTGCCACCGCCGCCACGCCAACAAAGATGTCACAGGCACTGGCCCGCGCCATCACCGCCTCTTTCATTTGCAGCGCGGTCTCCACATCCACCCGTAAAACACGGTCAGGCGTGGTAAGCGCCACCGGCCCGCTGATGAGCGTAACCTCAGCCCCCAACCGCATCAGAGATGCCGCCAGCGCATAGCCCATCTTGCCGGAACTGCGATTACCGACATAACGCACCGGATCGATGAACTCCCGGGTCGGACCTGCAGTTATCAATACGCGTTTCCCCTGCAGCGACCCAGAAGCAAAAAGTGATTCCGCCTGCGCCAACAGGAGATCGGGTTCCAGCATCCTGCCTGGGCCGGTCTCACCACACGCCTGCTCGCCCTCACTGGGTCCCCATAACAGAAGCCCACGCTGCCGTAACAAGCGGACATTCTCCTGGGTGGCGGGATTCAGCCACATCTGCTGATTCATCGCCGGCGCCAATGCAATGGTAGCGGTGGTCGCAAGAGAGAGCGTGGATAGCAGATCATTCGCCATACCGGCCGCCAGCCGCGCCATGAAATCGGCACTGGCCGGAGCAACCAAAACCAGATCAGCCCAGCGCGCCAGATCGATATGGTTCATCGCCGCTTCCTGATCTGTGTCGAACAGTTCCGTATAGACACGCTGTTTGGAGAGCGCCTGGAATGTCAGGGGCGTGACAAACGCCTGGGCTGCGGGTGTCATCACCACCCTTACTATAGCTCCTGCCTGCATCAGCGCACGGAGCAACACCGCGCTCTTGTAAGCAGCAATGCCACCGGTAACACCGAGAACAACCTTTTTTCCCTGTAACACAGACATCGATTTAAAATGACCACAGATTCCCGATTGGCAAGAGTACCCCATGGGACTGTTACAGCAAAGCCGCAGTATCCAGGGCATGAGTAAGCACTAACCCCGGCAGCGGAAAAGATAGGAATTTCGTGACTCAGAACACGTTTTTCCGCTAACCTTAGGGCGAAATTATAGAAGCCTATCCAAGACATGGAGGTCTTATGCCAATCACCGACTGGCCCATCGCCGAACGGCCAAGGGAAAAACTGCTGCAAAAGGGCGCCACCGCCCTGTCCGACGCCGAACTACTGGCAATCTTCCTGCGTACCGGCGTCGCTGGAAAAACCGCTGTGGATCTCGCCAGAGACCTGCTGCGGGAGTATGGGGGACTCAGACATCTGCTGGCCTCAGGGCAGAAGAAATTCTGTCAAAGCAAGGGACTGGGAAACGCCAAATATGCGCAGCTTCAGGCCGTCCTGGAGATGGGACGCCGCTACCTGCAGGAGGATCTGGAGCGGGGCGAACCACTCACCAATCCCGCCGCATCCCGACGCTATCTGCAGTCGCGCCTGAGGCACTATCCCTACGAGGTCTTTGCCTGCCTGTTTCTCGATAATCGTCATCGGGTAATTGAGTACGAAGAGCTGTTCCGGGGCACCATCGACGGCGCCAGCGTCCCCCCTCGAGAGGTGGTTCGACGCGCCCTCGAACTCAATGCCGCCGCCCTCATCCTTGCCCACAACCACCCCTCGGGCGTCGCTGAACCAAGCCAGGCCGACCAGCAGATCACCCAGCGCATCCGGGAAGCCCTGACACTTGTGGATATCCGCGTGTTGGACCATTTTGTCATCGGCGATGGTGAACCGGTATCGTTGGCGGAGCGGGGGATGATGTAAATTTAAGGTCAAAGGTCAAAGGTCAAAGGCTAAAGGTTATAGGATTGACCAGACTGAACTTCGCCTTTTACGTTTTATGAAATGTAGGCCGGTTCAAGCGCAGCGGAACCGGCAACCCTATGAGGTTTATTGCCCGATCCGCTACGCTTGATCGTGCCTACATCCTTTACATGATTTGCCTTAATGTGTGCATCGGCACAAACAGCCGCATAGGATCATCGGTAAACGGCTCAAACATCTCATAGCGCTGATAGAACCCAAGTGCATCCTCATCCAGAACATCCAGTATCACGCCGAGTGCAGGCAGCCCTGCATTGGTCAACTCTACGGATTTCCGAAGTGCAGTAATCAAGGTTTTTTCTCCAAGCCGCCGCCTTTGGAATCGATCATCAACAGCGAGTCTCGCAAGAAGCACCACCGGAACGGGATAGCCCGGTAGATTTATATCGGTGGGTATTTCTTCCCGCACCACTGTGGAGGCGGCAAGGGAATAATAGGCTGCAATTCGCTCTTTTTGGGCTTGCTGTCTTTCAGAGACAACCGGCAAGACCCAAGTACGACTGAGGCCCAGCCGCATATTCTTAACTGCAAAACGCGCCAGAAATCTATCCATGTCTGGCTTGCCGCAGTCAAAGGCCTTTATGCCATGTTGTGATTGATCGACTAAAACAAACTCTTGCAAAAACGCCAACTAAAATCCCTCGGCATCCAGCCGCTTGGCAGCTTCCATAATGCGGGCACTGGGCTTGCGCTCGGCATCGTTGCAGATCGCAATGAAATTATCGAACTGCGCATTCGTGAGCTGGATCGAGGATTCCTGTTGTAAAATCCTCGGTGCATTATCGCGAATCAATGTCGTAATGAATTCGGTCAGCGATGCGCAACCGAGGGCCGCAGAAGCTCTTTCCGCCAACTGTTTGATCTCCGTATCGACACGCATCTCGATGCGTTCACGTTGTACTGGATGCACCATGTCTTCCCCACACAATAATTCATACGGCTAATTGCCGTACATTGATTATTGGTCATATTGGCAATGCCGTCAACTTCACCTAGTTTCAGGTTTCGCCTTTCACCTTTCGCCTTTCGCCTTTCGCCTTTCGCCTTTCGCCTTTCGCCTTTCGCCTTTCGCCTTTCGCCTTTCGCCTTGCACCTCTCTCCCCTCTCTGCCATAATTACGCGCTTTTCGCCCCAGGGTTAACAAATTTAGAGGTTTTGACAATGTCAAAAGTCTGTCAGGTAACCGGCAAGCGCCCGGTCTCAGGAAACAACGTTTCCCACGCGCACAACAAGACCAGACGACGCTTCCTGCCCAATCTGCACTACCATCGTTTTTGGGTGGAGAGTGAGAGCCGCTGGGTGCGCCTGCGGCTCACTACGAAAGGTATGCGCATCATCGACAAGAAGGGCATAGATGCAGTGCTGTCTGACATCCGCGCCCGTGGCGAAAAGGTCTAAGGGAGAACTGAATCATGCGTGAAAAGATCAGACTGGTTTCCAGCGCCGGCACCGGCCACTTCTATACCACCACCAAGAACAAGCGAAACAAGTCGGGCAAGATGGAAATCAAAAAATTCGATCCCAAGGCCCGCAAACATGTGATGTACAAAGAGGCCAAGATCAAATAAGGCATCTACATCCTGGGACACCGAAAACCCGCCTATACGGCGGGTTTTCTTTTGCCACTATGTTTTTTTGGGATACCCTGTAGACTTGGGAAAAATGGACGCTATATATGGGTGAGGCTGCGGGTGAGATTTCCCGCCATTGCCATTGACCCCAACGGAATCTGCATCATGAAGGACATCTACGTAGGACGACAAGCCATCTTCGACCGGAAGATGCAAGTCTACGCCTATGAACTGCTGTTTCGCCAGGGCACCGACAACTACAGCAACGTCCAGCAACAGTTTGACGGGGACTCCGCCTCTTCCGAAGTCCTGATCAATACCTTCATTGAGATCGGCCTCGAACGGGTCGCCGGTTCCCACCGCGTGTTCATCAATCTTACCCGCAACCTCTTTCTAAACCACCCGGAGATTCCTTTCGACAAAGATCGGGTCGTGATGGAACTGCTGGAAGACATTCCCGTGGACGATCAATTGACCGAAGCCGTGACTGAGCTTTCCAAACAGGGATATCTTCTGGCACTGGATGATTATATCTTCGACCCTGTCTGGGATCCTTTACTGCCACTGGTTGACATCATCAAGGTGGAGTTTCCTGCCCTCACCCTGGAACAGATTAAGCAGGGACTCCCCACCCTGCGCCGCCACAACGTAAAACTCCTGGCTGAGAAGATCGAAACCGAGGAGGAGTATCAGCAGTGCCTGGCGTTGGGCTTCGACCTTTTTCAAGGTTACCACTTCTCCCGCCCCAAGGTGATCAAGGGCCAACGCCTGCAGGAGAACCAACTGGTGGTGCTGCGCCTGCTCTCCGCCCTGAATGATCCGGACGTGGAGATCGAAGATCTGGTCAACCTGATCACCCAGGACGCCAGCCTCAGCTACAAGATCCTGCGCTATATCAACTCCGCTGCCATCGCCATGCCACGCAAGGTTGAATCGATTCGTCAGGCGATTGTCTTCATGGGACTGGCGCGTATTCGCGCCTGGGCCAGTCTGCTGGCACTCTCGCGAATGGAGAAGAAGCCACAGGAGTATTTCACCACAGCCCTGGTGCGCGCCCACATGTGTGAACAGCTGGTCACCAAGAACGGGGGCTGCGCACCAGAGATCGCCTTCAGCGTAGGGTTACTTTCGATTCTTGATCTACTGGTGGACCGACCGATTGCAGAGATCGTCGGGGAGCTTGCACTCTCCAATGAGATACGGGATGCCCTGATCGATCAACAAGGACCTGCGGGCAAAGCGCTGCAATGCAGCAAAGGTTATGAGGTCGGTGATTGGGAGAACGCCGATTACGAAGACCTCAATGTGGCGGAGATCACCGATATCTATCTGCTCGCCAGCGAATACGCCTTTGACGAGCAGCAGGCGCTGCAGGCGTGCTAATAATCAAACAAATGCAGGATGCCGGTGAGCTTGCAAACCGCATCTGCCGTGTAATCCCCGATTCAGGCCTTAACCGCAATCGATGCGGTTCGCAAGCTCACCACATCCTACGGAGAAACACCCCTTTCAAGAAGCAGATTTCCCACCGCATCCAGAGAGCAAGACCACCCAGGCGCAACCCAAGTGGTTGAGATAGTCTCGACAATCAGCGCCGGCCCTTCGATCGACTGTTCGGCAAACAACGCCCCCCGCTCATAAAGCGGCACAGCTTGACCCACTCCGAACAGGTTCACTTCGATCTTTGCCTCACCGGACCCCGAAGTGCGGCACTGTTCCAGTCTTATATGAGATTCCGCTCCCCGCAGAGCTGCCCGCAGATTAACCAGTTCCACCACTCCACCCATCCGATGTCCATAACGCAACTCGTGCAGTTCATGAAACGCGACCTCGGCTTTGGCACAACTGTGCCAGGGCACATTCAAGGTGTAGGACTGCCCCAGGTAGCGCAGATCCAGTGAATACTCCAGTTCGATTTGCGACCGTTCCAATCCCTCCTGAAGCAACGCCTGCACCCCGGTTTCACCCAGTCTCTGCAACGCTTTTTGCAGCACAGCATCATCGAGCTCATGTAATAGCCCCAGCCAGGTACGCACCAGTTGGCGGCCCGGCGGAGCGATCAGCATCCCCAATGCCGATAACACTCCAGCCTGTACCGGCACCAGTGCCGAACGCATGCCCAACGCTTGCGCCAGTGCACAGACATGCAGGCCCCCGGCACCACCGAAAGAGACCAGGGTAAAACCCCTGGGATCCACTCCGCGCTGCACCGAGATCACCCGCAAGGCACGAGCCATGCGCTCATTGGCGATGCGGATGATGCCAGCGGCCGCCTCCTCCACCGTGCCCCCCATGATCTCGGCCAACCGGCCAACCGCCATGCGGGCGGCAGAGAGATCGAGCTGCATGCGCCCGCCGAGAAAGGCGTCGGCACGCAGACGCCCCAAAACCAGATTGGCATCCGTAACCGTGGCCTCGACACCACCCTGGCCGTAACAGGCCGGTCCCGGTGCGGCCCCGGCCGATTCAGGCCCCACCTGCAGCATGCCGCCACTGTCGAGCCGCGCGATGGAGCCGCCGCCCGCGCCAATGGTATGCATCTCCACCATGGGAACCGCCACCGGCCAGGGTCCGATGCATCCTTCACTCGTGAGACGGGGTGCACCATCGATAAGCGCCACATCGGATGAAGTGCCACCCATATCGAAGGTCAGCAGCTGTCGGCGACCTGCTGTTGCAGCCACATAACGCGCACCCACCAGACCACCGGCAGGCCCGGAAAGCAGCATACGCACCGCCTGAGAAGCGGCCTGCTCCGCCGCTATCGCCTCCCCCGAACTCTGCATCACCGAAACCCTGGCCCCCTGCAGGCCCCGGCAGAGCCGTTCGATATAACCTGTCACCAGCGGCCCCACCCAACTGTTGAGCCAAGTGGCGATACCCCGCTCATACTCACCAGTCTCCGGCAACACTTCTGATGAACGGGAGACGAAGCAACCCTCCGGCACCACCGCCTCGATCGCCCGTTCTGCACTGTCGTCCAGGTAGGAGTAGAGCAGATTGATGGCCACTGCCTCCGGCTTCAGCATTTCCAGTCGTCGGGTAAGCGTCAGCAGATCCTGTTCCGTCAAAGGCTCCAAGGACGAACCATCCGCCGCCAGCCTGCCACCGGTCTCCAGACAGAGTTCAAACGGCACCGGGGGCAATTCTGGCGCGGGCTGCAGATTATAGAGTTCGCGGCGCGCCTGCCGGCCGATGGTCAACAGATCCCCCAAACCCCGGTTGCCGATATAGACGGTACGCACACCCTTTCCCTCCAGCACCGCATTGGTCGCCACCGTAGAGCCGTGGATCACCCTTACCCCAGCGGGGTCGAGTCCCATCTGCCGAATTCCGCTCAATATCGCCCGCTCTGGAGCATCCGGGGTGGAGAGCACCTTGTGGATGCGCAACGCGCCATCCTCGTAGAGCACGAAATCGGTGAAGGTTCCGCCAGTGTCGACGCCGATGATCTTCAAAACAACTCCAACCTGGATAATCCAGGACGCAAGATAGCGCGAACACCGAGTTTATGGAATCGTGACAGTTCCGTGATTGGCAGCGGAACCCCAACTGCTTAAATAGCTCTCCAACAGCACCGAAAAAACGGCACTGTTCCAATGAAAACAACCGCCACAGGAGAGACCCCGATGAAAAGCCAATTTTCCAGTACACTTAAAGGCCTGACTTTCGTTGCACTGGCCGCAATCATGACAGCGAGCAGCGCCGCACCCATGATGGATGACGATATGTCGATGAAGAAAGACGGCATGATGAAGATGGCCGACGACGACACCATGCAGAAGGATATGAAGATGTCCGATGGGATGCCCGGAAAGATGGAACACTCGATGGAACCGATGAAAAAAATGAACGATGGCATGATGCAGGAGTCGATGGATAAGTGATTCCGATTTTCATTCGGACAACTTCGAAGCGACCATAAGACCGGTTCAATAAACTACCCGGCCACAAGCGGATAGGGTTTTAAATTGTAGGAGCGGCGCCCGCGCCGCGATGACTCCGTAGATGGGCAAATCGCGGCGAGGCGCCGCTCCTACGAACACTTCGCAGCAAGCTGCGGGGAGTAAACCCAAAAAGATTAAAACAGAGTCTTTTCCATGGCACGTAAAGTCCTGATCATCGAAGACGATCCCGATATCGCCCGGCTGGTACAGCTGCACCTGCGGGATATCGACTGCGAAGCCGACATCATCAATGACGGGGCGGAGGGTCTGCGCCACTTCCAAAAGGGCGGCTACGAACTGCTTGTGCTGGATCTGATGCTGCCGGGGATGGACGGCATGTCGATCTGCCGCGAGCTGCGCCGCGAAACAGACTATGTGCCGATCCTGATGCTGACCGCCAAAAGCTCGGAACTCGACCGGGTGGTGGGACTGGAGGTGGGTGCGGACGACTATCTGACCAAGCCTTTCAGCATCCCGGAACTTCTGGCCCGCATCAAAGCCCTGTTCCGTCGCGTGGATGCACTTGGCAACAGCACAAAACAATCCGCTACAGATAAGGTTATCCACCACGAAAAACTCACCATCGACCCGGCGAAACATCAAGTGAGAATCGCAGACAGAGAGGTGGAACTGACCGCCAGGGAGTTCGACCTGCTGCTCCATTTCGCCCGCCATCCGGGACGGGTCTTCAGCCGGGTGCAACTGCTCGACTCAGTCTGGGGATACAACCATGAGGGTTACGAACACACCGTCAACACCCACATCAACCGTCTGCGGACCAAGATCGAGACCGACCCCGCCAATCCCTATTTCATACTGACGGTCTGGGGCGTGGGTTATAAATTTGCCGACACCCCTGGAATCTGAAGGGATATGTTAAAAACCCTCTACGCCAAACTCGCCACCGGCCTGGTGTTGCTGCTCGCCGCCATCGGCCTGCTCTACGCCCTGATCAGCACCACCGCCACCCGCCACTATGTGCAGGAGGTGACCCAGCAGTTCAATCGCGATCTGGCGCGTAATCTGGTGGCCGATCGCAATCTGGTGGAAGAGGGGCGCCTCAACAACAGCGCTCTGCAAAAAACCTTTCAGCAATATATGGTGATCAATCCCAGTATCGAGATCTACCTGCTCGACCCGGAAGGCCGCATCCTCTCCTACTCGGCGGATCCGGGAAAGGTGAAACGCAAGCGGGTCTCACTGGAACCCATCGAGAATTTTCTGCACGGCAGAGGGGGATTCCCCCTGCTCGGCGACGACCCGCGCAGTCACGATCGGCGCAAGGCTTTCTCGGTCACGCCCGTGCCCTCCGCCGAGCGGCCTGAGGGCTACCTCTATGTGGTACTGCGGGGCGAAGAGTTCGATTCAGTGGATGATCTGGTGCGCGAAAGTTACTTTCTGCGCCTCAGCGGCTGGGCCATGGCCGCCAGTCTCGTGATCGGCCTGCTGGCGGGATTGGCGGTTTTCCGTCTGTTGACCCGCAGACTGCATCGCCTCTCCAACCTGATGGACAGATTCAGGAGAGACAACTTCAGTCACTATCAGCCCTATACCGAAGCACCGGGTGGAGCGGCTGACGAGGTTGACCGGCTGGGTGAAACCTTCGATCGTATGGCGTTACAGATTCAGGCGCAGATCGACCAGCTGAAGGAGAAGGATCATCTACGCCGCCATCTGGTGGCCCAGGTCTCCCACGACCTGCGCACCCCGCTCTCCTCGATACAGGGTTATCTCGAGTCCCTGACCCTCAAGGCTGACTCACTCGACCCGACGGCGCGTGACGAATACATCGCCATCGCCCTGCGGCAAAGCCGACGTCTCTCGGCCCAGGTGGAAGAACTCTTCGAACTGGCCAGCCTGGATGCCCGGGAGACCCTGCCGAAAAGTGAGCATTTCCCTCTGGCGGAGCTGTTACAGGATGTGGTGCAAAAATACCGGCTGCGGGCCGAACAGCAGGAGATCCTGCTCTCCATGGATCCGCCGGAAACCTCACCCTTCGTCTTTGCCGATATTGCACTTACCGAGCGCGGGCTGGAGAATCTCATCGAAAACGCCTTTCGCCACACCCCTGCCGACGGCAGTATCACACTCGCCCTGGGTATCGAAGAGACCAAGGTCTCCGCCGTGGTATCCGATAGCGGCAGCGGTATCAGCGAAGAGGATCTGCCCCACCTGTTCGAGCCCTTCTTTCAGTCACGGAAAAATGCCGGCTCAAGTGGTCATGCCGGATTGGGACTGGCCATCGCCCGCCGCATCGCGGAGTTGCAGGGAGGTGAGATCACCGTCAAGAGCCGTCTCGGCAAAGGCAGTCACTTCGCCCTCTGGCTGCCGCGAACTGAAATCCGCTGATTCATTCCGATGTTATGAATTCGTGATATCCCCGTGAAACGTCTGTAATGCGGCAGATCCATACTTTTCTCATGATCTATTTCCACATAAACCGCCATGCAGTTATCCGCATCAACCCACTGCAGAAAGGCTGTCACATCAGCTATATTCCAGAACACGGAGAGAGACTATGAAGATTATCCGCACCCTTAAAATGGCCGTCACCCTGGGTATCAGTGGAGCGATACTTGGCTGGATGGCGCAGGCCGCAAACCAGACTACGGAGAGCGAATCGATGAAACAGCTGATCGAGCATGCTGCCGCGCCCAGCCAATGGAGCCGCCCCAGCGACGAGCAGATCAAACAGCGCCTCACCCCGGAACAGTTCAAGGTGACCCAGAAGAACGGCACCGAGAGTCCCTTCAGAAACGCCTATTGGGACAACCACGAAGACGGCCTTTACGTCGACATCGTCTCCGGTGAACCACTGTTCAGTTCGCGCACCAAGTTTGACTCCGGCACCGGCTGGCCGAGTTTCAGCGCGCCTATCAAAGGCAACAATGTGACAGAGAAAGAAGACTGGGCCTGGGGCATGAGCCGCACTGAAGTCCGCTCCAAGCACGGCGACTCCCACCTTGGACATGTCTTCGACGACGGCCCTGGACCCAACGGTCAGCGCTACTGCATCAACTCCGCCTCGCTACGCTTTGTCCCCACAGCAAAACTGGCGGCGGAAGGTTACGGCGAATATCTGGAGCTCTTTGCTGAGAGGATCGAATAACAGTCTTCTGAAAGAAGTTGGCCGGTTCAGGCGCAGCGGAACCGGCAACCCGCCCGATCCGCTGCGCTTGATCGGGCCTGCGCTTTGATCTGACAAATAGTTCCAAGCCGGTGCATCGACCGAATTTATCCTGTATCTTGCGGCCATGGATGCGCTTGCCGTCACCAATAATCTCACCCGTTCCTATAATGGCCGCTACGTCCTCGATCATCTCGACCTGACCCTCAATCGGGGCGATGTGTTGGGTCTGCTCGGCCCCAACGGCGCAGGCAAATCCACCACCCTGCGTCTGCTCAGTGGCGAACTCGCGCCCGATGAGGGAAACATCCAACTCTGCGGTATTGATCTGCAACAGCAACCGGTGCAGGCCAAACGGTGTCTCGGTTACCTGCCCGAACAGCCGCCGCTGCTGCTGGAACAGCGGGTCGATGAATTTCTCGGTGACTGCGCCAGACTCCATCGAATGCCAAAAATTGAGATTCCCGACGCGCTGAAGCGAGTCAAGCAGCAGTGCGGTCTGGAACAGGTGGGGCACCGCCTGATCCGCAATCTCTCCAAAGGTTTTCGGCAACGGGTGGGGATCGCGCAAGCCATCATCCACGACCCTGCAGTTGTGATCCTGGACGAACCCACCGACGGTCTCGACCCGGGGCAGATCCGCGAGGTGCGTGATCTGATCCAGGCGCTGGCCAGGGAACGGGGTGTCATCCTGTCCAGCCACATCCTGCCGGAGGTGCAGGCGGTCTGTAACCGAATTTTGATCCTGCACCAAGGAAAGCTCGTCTACAGCGGTGAAATCTCACCACCCACCACCCCGACCCTGAAACTGGAATTCGAACATACCCCAGATGCCGCGATTTTCAATTCCCTGCCGATGGTGGCATCTGCCACAAACCTGCACACAGACTACTCTCATATCACCCTCGCTCCCGGCGCCAAAGCCTCGCAACTGGCCGCCGCTGTGGTTGAACAGGGATGGGGGCTAAAGTCGATGACGCCGGAGGTTCTGAGTCTGGAACAGATCTTTTTGGAGCTGACCAGCGGGGGTCCAAGCGCGTGATCCGAACCCTGGCATTCATGGAGTGGCGGCGTCTGATGCGCACTCCACTGGCCTGGGCGCTGCTTGCCATCACCCTCTTCCTGTTGAGCTGGCAGTTTCTGCAGATCCTGGAGGATTTCACCGGTCTCAAACCGGAGGGACGCACCCTCGGACTGACCCATTTTCTCACCCTGCAGCTCTACGGTTTTGCGGCGGTGCTGATCCTCTTCACCACCCCGATACTTGCCATGCGGCAGTTCAGTGACACCGCTCACCAGAGCAACTTCACCCTGCTGAGCAGTGCCCCGCTCTCCCTGACGACAATCGTTTTCGGAAAATATCTGGGGCAGATACTGTTTTTGGGCATGATCCTGTTACTACCACTGATACTCTCCCTCTCCCTGCTGATCGGCGTAAACCTCGATCTTGGACTGCTGGCTGCCGCCACCTTAGGACTCTTCCTGCTGACCCTCTGTTTCAGCGCCATCGGACTCTACCTCTCCTCCCTGAGCGAATCGCCGGCCATCGCTGCGGCAGGCAGTTACGGTTTGCTGTTGCTACTCTCCATCCTGGGGCAGAACTTTGCCAGCGAAACCAGCGGCATCCTGCGCTGGTTCGGCTGGCCTGGCCATCTGCTCAATCTACAACTTGGACTGGTAAAAAGCAGTGACATTGCCTACTTCCTGTTGCTGACCCTTTTCTTCATCGCCCTGACCCTTCACCGGCTTAACCATCGACGCAGTCAGTAAACAGATGAAGATACCGACGCATTTTCAAAACACGCTTTTTTATCTGCAACTACTGGCAGTGCTGCTGCTCGCCGCCTGGATAAGCAGCCGTTTCGAGCTACAATGGGACTGGACCCGCAACGGCAGCAATACCCTCAGCAAGACGAGCATCGAGACCCTGGCGCAGGCTGATGGTCCCATCACCATCACGGTCTACGCCGCAAAACAGACGGCCTTGCGGGAAAAGGTCGAATCGTTCATCGAACGCTACCACCGTTTCAAACCCGACCTTAAGCTAAAATTTATCGATCCGATCCAGCATCCCGGTGCGGCACGCCGTCAGGGCATCACCCTATCCGGCGAACTCCTGATCGATTATCGGGGCCGCCAGGAGCGTCTCCAGCGGCTCGACGAAACCACCCTGACCAATGCCATCCATCGGTTGCTGCGGACCGAGAGCCGCTGGCTGGCTGGCCTTGAGGGCCACGGCGAACGCAGCCTGCTGGGAGAAGCCAACCACGACTTGGGCCTTTTCGGCTCAGCTCTGCAGCAGAAGGGTCTCAAAACCATCAGCCTGAACCTGGTGGACACCCCGGATATCCCGCTCAACACCAGCCTGCTTATCGTTGCATCACCCCAGAAGGCCCTGCTGCCGGCCGAGTTGTCACGACTGCAGTCATACCTGGAACAGGGTGGCAATCTCCTGCTGCTTCTCGACCCCGGGCAGGATACCGCCTTGAGTCCGCTGCTCGCTTCACTGGGGTTGGAAACCCTGCCAGGCATCCTGGTGGACGCCAACGTACGGGAACTTGGCATCGAGGACCCCTCCATCGCACTGGTATCCCGTTATCCACCACATCCGGTAACCCGGAACTTCAATCTCATCACTCTCTACCCCCAGGCATTGGCGCTGCAGAGTAGCGCTTCGTCTCCCTGGCATGCCGTGCCGCTGTTACAGACGTTGCAAAACTCATGGAACGAGACTGGCACCATAGAGGGAGAGATCAAGAGAAACCCGGACGCCGGTGAAGCACCAGGACCTCTGACTATCGGTTACGCCATGAGCCGGGAGAAGAACGGCGGCACTCAAAGGGTTTTTGTGGTGGGCGACGGCGATTTCCTCTCCAACGCCTATCTGGGCAATGTCGGCAACCAGGATCTGGGGATTGCATTGATCAACTGGCTGACCGCTGAAGAGGGCCTGAACATACAGAGTCATCAGGCAACCGACTTGACACTGCTGCTCTCCCCCCTCGCGCAGGGCATCATCGGTCTCGGCTTTTTGTTCCTGCTGCCGCTGCTGTTGCTGGCGACCGGCGGCTTGATTCATTGGAGTCGGAAACGGGCCTGATGAGTCGTCGCACCTGGATCAATCTGCTGCTCTTTGCGCTGCTATGTCTGTTGGCCGCACTTGCCTGGTGGCTGCAGCCCACACCCCTGCCACCCCTGACCGATCTCGACCCCGGTAATATCAAAAGCATCAGGATCTCGGACAACAGCGGACGGGCTATCCGACTGCACAAAAACGGCGGCATCTGGAGGATAGGGCAAACGCCTGCCGACGGTGATCGCATCAGGCAACTGCTGGAGATCAGCCGCACTCCAAGTTTTGATCGTTTTCCCGCCCCTGAACATCAACTGGAAGCTTTCGGTCTGCAACCATCCGCCATTCGTCTGCAACTCGATGGCCTGGAACTGGCATTCGGCAACAACGACCCGATCGACAACCTGCGCTATGTCCAGATCAACAATCTGATCCATCGCATCGGCGATGGCTTCCAACACCATCTCACTGCCCCGGAAACGGCCTGGCAGAAGAAGTAGTTATGCCCGAGTTGCCCGAAGTCGAAACCACCTGCCGCGGTATAGCACCCCGCATCAAGGACGCTGTAGTGGAACAGGTGGTCATCCGCCAGGCGAAATTGCGCTGGCCGATCCCCGCCACCCTGCCCCACGATCTGCCGGGACAGCGCCTGCAACGGGTCGAGCGGCGGGCAAAATATCTCCTGCTGCAGTTCGACCAGGGCACCCTGATCCTGCATCTCGGCATGTCCGGCAGCCTGCAGGTGCTGGAGCGGGGCACACCCCCGCAGACCCACGACCACTTCGAGATCACCTTCAACAACGACCGCATCCTGCGCCTGCGTGATCCCCGCCGCTTCGGCGCGGTGCTTTGGACCTCGGCCCCCGCAACCGACCACGTCCTGCTCAGAGAATTGGGACCTGAACCCCTCGGACCCGACTTCGACGGGATCCATCTCCACCAGGAAGGCAGTCGGCGCAGGGTGGCGGTGAAAAATCTCATCATGAACAGCAAGGTAGTAGTCGGGGTGGGTAACATCTACGCCAGTGAATCACTGTTTCGTGCCGGCATTCACCCCGCCCGACCCGCCAATCGCATCTCACAGCAGCGCTATAATCGCCTGGCGGCAGAGATCACCGCCGTGCTCCGCGAGGCAATAAAAGCGGGGGGAACCACCTTGAGGGATTTCCAGCAGGAGGATGGACGGCCCGGCTATTTTGCTCAAGCGCTGCTGATCTACGGCAAAACGGGGGAACACTGCCCCAATTGCGGCAACACCATCAAAAAACGCACCATTAGACAGCGATCGAGTTACTATTGCGCTCACTGCCAAAGATAGGCCACGACTTATTATCCTTGACACCAAAGCGCCCCCCTCCTAGCATGCGGGAATTTTTTGAATAAATGTAACGGACAGATGGATCTAAAAGCCATTAGTGAACTCATCGCCGACGATATGCAGGCCGTCAATCAGACGATCCTGAGCAATCTGCAATCGGACGTTGTGCTGATCAACCAGATAGGCGCTTATATCGTCAACAGTGGCGGTAAACGACTGCGCCCGCAGATCGTGCTCCTGGCCGCCCAGGCCTGTGGTTACAATGGTCAGGACCACATCGATCTGGCGGCGATCATCGAGTTCATCCACACCGCCACCCTGCTGCACGACGATGTCGTGGACGGCTCCGACCTGCGGCGCAACCAGGAGACAGCAAACGCTGTCTGGGGCAATGAAGCCAGTGTGCTGGTGGGTGACTTTCTCTACTCACGCTCATTCGAGATGATGGTGTCTGTGGGGCAGATGCGGGTGATGGACGTGCTCTCTCACGCCACCAACCGCATCGCAGAGGGGGAGGTGCTGCAGCTGCTCAACTGCAACAACCACCAGCTAAGGTTAAATTAATGTAAATTTAATTCCAGCAGGAGGATGGACGGCCCGGCTATTTTGCTCAAGCGCTGCTGATCTACGGCAAAACGGGGGAACACTGCCCCAATTGCGGCAACACCATCAAAAAACGCACCATTGGACAGCGATCGAGTTACTATTGCGCTCACTGTCAAAGATAGGCCACGACTTATTATCCTTGACACCAAAGCGCCCCCCTCCTAGCATGCGGGAATTTTTTGAATAACTGTAACGGACAGATGGATCTAAAGGCCATTAGTGAACTCATCGCCGACGATATGCAGGCCGTCAATCAGACGATCCTGAGCAATCTGCAATCGGACGTTGTACTGATCAACCAGATAGGCGCCTATATCGTCAACAGTGGCGGTAAACGACTGCGCCCGCAGATCGTGCTCCTGGCCGCCCAGGCCTGTGGTTACAATGGTCAGGACCACATCGATCTGGCAGCGATCATCGAGTTCATCCACACCGCCACCCTGCTGCACGACGATGTCGTGGACGGCTCCGACCTGCGGCGCAATCAGGAGACAGCAAACGCTGTCTGGGGCAATGAAGCCAGTGTGCTGGTGGGTGACTTTCTCTACTCACGCTCATTCGAGATGATGGTGTCTGTGGGACAGATGCGGGTGATGGACGTGCTCTCTCACGCCACCAACCGCATCGCAGAGGGGGAGGTGCTGCAGCTGCTCAACTGCAACAACCCGGAGACCACCGAAGCCGACTACATGGAGGTCATCAAGCGCAAGACCGCGACACTTTTCGAGGCCGGCGCCCGACTGGGCGGTGTCATCACCAACGCCGCCCCCGAACGGGAAAAGGCGATGGCAGATTACGGTCTCCACCTGGGAATTGCCTTCCAACTGGTGGATGACTCTCTCGACTACAACTCATCCAATGAAGATATCGGCAAAAACATCGGCGATGATCTGGCCGAAGGCAAGCCGACACTGCCGCTGCTGCAGGCAATGAAAGTTGGGAGCGAAACCCAGCGGGAAAAATTGCAGGAGATCATCGAAAAAGGCGGCCTCGACGAAATCGACTTCGTCATGGAGGCGATTAGAACCACCGATGCCATCGCTTACACGGAGAATATGGCACGACAAGAGGCACAAAAAGCGAAAGCCGCGCTGGAGGCGATCCCACCCTCACCCTACCGGGATGCCCTGGCCGCACTGGCCGATTTTTCCGTGTCCCGAACCAGTTAGTCTCATCACACGAAACCTGACGTAGGATGTGCTGAGCACAACGAAGCGCATCCTGTCGCGGAATTAGTGCGGTTCGGTTTCCTCACCATCCCTACACACTTGCGCCATCTCTTTGGGTTTGCACTTCTCCGCAGCCATACGCAGCTTGAAGGCGCCACTCCAATTGAATCCCAGAGATTTAAATTCCTCATTCCCGCCCTGCTCGCGGCTCTGGATTCCTGGCAGCCGAAGTTTGCGGTAGCCGCGGCGGCAGCTTGGCACACTTCCACTTCAGGGAGGAAGGGTCGTTGTTGTGCTTCGTTCAGTTACGTATTATGTAACGACTCCTGTCAGCGGCCTTGTTGATAGACAGCTTCTTGTTGGCTGTCAGCGCCATAACCAGTTAATTTCTTCCCGTTTCAATAAATCGTACATGACATCCTTTCTGGCCTCCGAAAATGTGCCCAAAGCCTTCTTGGAAAACATGGCTATTGATGTCATGTTGAGCCATTTCCAAAGCAGTAACAAAACACCGCCTCTGTTATTTCTATTCCAGTCCTTTTGGTGAAGCCTGCTCCTTTGATCAGAGAATTCAATTTCAGCTTTTTCCATGTGTCGGCAAAAAGATTGTCAATGTAGTACCTTAGATCAGTACACCTTGCTGATCCAGGGGTGAAAACGAAGCTGTCACTGTTTATGCCATTCTTCAATTGGGCCTCCGGGTGGTTTTATTGTTTGTCTTTGAACACAAACATTTTACCATGCGTGAGGCCCACTTCCTTTTATATTCAGCAGGTTACGCGATATTTATCGTTAATTTTGAACTCCAAAACTTGAGCAGGTTCTAATTTGTTTCATACGTCCATTAATTTCCGCTATTCTCGAAACGTAGAATTCTATTTCTGCTCTTGCCTGCTCCGATTCTGCTCTTGCCTGCTCCGATTGTTTTTTTATAAATTCAATTTCACCATATAAAGCTTCCAACTCCTTAGCTAAAACCTTTCCTCTTGCATCAATTAATTCTAATTCATCATTCAACTCTCAAATCTTCTTTCTTAATTCCAATATAACCACCTGATTTTTCGCTTCAATAATTTTATAAAATCAGTCAAGTTTATTTAATTTAAGTAAAAGGTATCTTGCTGATTGAGATCATTCTCAAATATCCTTTATAAGCCTTGAAAAGCTTTTCTCTAAGCCCTTAAAAATCTTTTCTTCTGGTGATTTGTATAATCATAATAGTTTTTTTGCAACTGACTTAATCCTATAATTTCATTTTTCATACTTATCTGGATCATAAACACTTAAAACATATCAAAAATCCTGTATAAGTAATGCTTGTCTATCTTCTGGTAAAGCACGAAATTTAGGCATCCGTTTTCAAACTAAGGAAGTAAAACGTGATTTTGTTTCTTCAAATGAATACTCATACCCCTGCTCACTCATAAAGGAAATCTGCGCACTCTGCGCAATACCAGAAGAATCAGCCATGGTTACAGGCAATCAAATAAAGAAAAACACCAACCCAACAATCACCCGTCAATACATAATCCACCCCACCCCTTAAACAACACCCCAAACCCCCAGAGCCGATATCGTGTGCCCACAACCACTGCGCCTTCCGCCTACCCCTGTTATCTTCGCTATCTGACGCCTAATGAGCTTAATTAACGGTGTGCACCCCGTTGCCGGGCACCGAGTCTCGTCTCCATTCTGCATCAAAGCACAGGGACAGCACTTGCCATCCAGTCTGTTGCGACACCCTTTCCCGGCCTGCCAGTTACAGTGGATAAGACTGGGGGCAGACCGACAACCGGGTGGATGTTCTTTCGTTATTGCCTGTTGGGCAGGACTCCTAACCGTTATTCGATGGGTCGAGTGTAGCAGGAATTGGGAGGGCTAGGGGTCGGAGTCGATTCGGCTACGCAGTGGCGTCACTGCCTTCGCTCTAAATTGACACTGTGCCGCTCCCAGACAGAATCGCTCTCGACTCCGACCCCTGGATCCTTGGCGGTTTGACTCCGACCCCTGAACCCTAAAATGGCTCAGGCACGCTGCTCTTTTTCGTGGTGCGTTTTTCCGGCATCTCGGGTTTGTATCGCCCCGCTTCGAGATCACGCAGCAGACCCTGACACGCTTTGAGACGGGTGGGTTTCAGTCGTTTTCCCTGCAGGACGGTCAATTCAAGGGGATGGTGCCCAGGCAGCTTTGCCAGCAAGGTAAAGGTGACCACATCGTCGCTAGTCTGAAAAGACTCCTTGATCTCGGGTCTCATGTTCCACTGCTGCGCCAATATTTTACGAATCTCCCGTTTGATCTGTTCCGGGTCACTCTGTTTGCGCTCAGTGGGAAACAGACTGCTGGAGAAGTGGGCAAAGAGCCTGTCGGTGGCAGTTGCCAGCAGTTGCTGTTCTCTCTGTATCTTCAGATCCCACAACAGGCAGCAGTAGGCGGTGTAGTGCTGTGTCTCTATCTCTGTCTGCGCCAGCCACCCGGCATCAGCCTGGCGCTTTAAAGCGTCATGCAGGCCACTCTGTTGTGAGACAGCAGTGAGCAGTTCGGGATTCTCCCGCAGTTGTCGCCAGAAGAAGAGCTGGGTTTCAGCATCGTCCATGTGACGGCTTTCGAGATAGCTGAAGAACCGCTCACGCAACAAAGCCTCTCCCCGCAGAAAGGCGATTTGCAGGAAAGGCGGTAATTCATGGTCTTTAGTGCCAGACCAGCGAAAGGCGCGTTGAAAGCGGGTGGTGATATAGGCAGAGAGAGGAGAGATGATCTGCCGAAGTTGTTTCGCCATGGTCTGTTCCCATCAATTCAGGAGGGGTCGGAGTCGAATCAAGGCCGGAGCTACCTCACCGGCATCGCTCCGAACCGGCTTTATACCACGACATGACAGGCTCGCTCTCGACTCCGACCCCGGGGGAAATCTGGAGCGGACGACGGGATTCGAACCCGCACTACCCGGGGGCAACCGGAATGTCGGGCTCTGAAGGCCCGCGTGCTACCGTTACACTACGTCCGCATGTCATTTGGAGTCTAATAAAGTTAGTTAAGACAATAGGGGACAGACCACGGTTTTCCAGATCTATTCCTCAATAACGTGGTCTGTCCCCTATTATTACGTGTCCCGAACCAGTTAGTCTCATCACACGAAACCTGACGTGGGATGTGCTGGGCACAACGAAGCGCATCTGTCACGATTGATGCGGTTCGTTTCACTCACCACATCCTACATATTCTCTTTGGGTTTACTTCTCCGCAGCCATACGCAACGAAGGCGCCACTCCAATTGAATCCCCCCCCGAATTCCATTATCATTCCCGCCCTGTCGCGGCTCTGGATTCCTGGCCGAAACAAGTTTACGGTGTGTAGCGCAGCTTGGTAGCGCACTTCCTTCGGGAGGAAGGGGTCGGAGGTTCAAATCCTCTCACACCGACCAATCAAGCCCTGTAGCTCTTGTGAGCTATAGGGCTTTTTTGTGCTTGGCGGTTCGGAGAATATGAGGATTTCTTTATCACCCTACTTTTGTCGGAATTCTTTACAGCCACCTAATAGCGAAACAAATTCATAACTCATTGTTTTTTCTAATTAAAGTTAGACCAAAAACAATACAGCACCCCATTGTCCATAAAATTTGTGTCGGATTTTATTACATTTCAGATTTTCTGACCGGATACCTTTGTAGCTAAGAAGCTGATTCCTAACGAGATTCTCATTCCGGCCCAATAATTGCCTTACTTTTTACGCGTGAACTTAATGGAGAGAGGAAACGGGAGTCAGCTAGATGATTACCAGATCTGTTTCCCATTAAAAATAAATCTGTCCCCTTTTACCCTATGTACCCTATGAGGGAAATTACGGTGTTGAGATTCTTTATACCTGTAGTAATGGTTTTTATCCCCTTTTGTGTGGCAATTGCCGATGATAAGGCGTCTGTGTCTAAAACGCCCACATTCGACTGGAGTGGCCCCTACGCCGGGGTTTTTGTGTCGCACAATTGGGGTAAGCTGGATACGCAAGGCGATACCAGCCACCTTAGTAGTGATGAAGACGATGTTTGGGCTTCTGGTTTGTTCGGGGGATATCGTTGGAATCTTCCCCGGCAGTTCGTTCTCGGTGCTCAAATTGAAGTCCCACTGGCTGCCGATACCGGGACAGTAGAGGATATTACATTTTATCCTGCCCCTGCCTTTCAACCTCCTGTGACCTATGAGTACGACGTTGATAATGTCTTCCTGGCCATTGTCCAACTCGGCATAGCCTATGATCGCCTGTTGCCTTATGTCGAGGCAGGCATCGGAAGAGCAGAGGTGTCCTACCGTATTAATAACGTCGACTATGCAAATGCATATAGTCCGGGTGCCGCCCAAAAGACCTCGAATGTCCATACTATATGGAAAGTAGGCTTAGGTCTTGACTATGCGGTAACCGACAATTGGATCGCGGGTGTCAAATTAAGCTACTTTAAGGCAGAACCGGAAAGTTATAATCTCCCATGGTATGACGACACACCAGGTAGATATGACAGGGGTGCGCACGGCTCCTCTGCCAACTTTACGCTTTCCTATAAATTCTAATGTTTTCAGAGTTCAGGAAAAATAAGCGTTTTTACTCTGACCCCAAACTCGGTTCGGAATTTAATAGGGGACAAAAACCGTGGTCTGTCCCCTATTGTTCATTATCTGGCTGAACGGCAATATTTATTCAACCGGCGGTTCGATATGAAGGCCATCCTGCCGCGCCTGCTGCATGCGGGGGTCGCTACCGGACCCCGAACTGAGGCGTGGCTTCGATCGGCTGAACATTCGTGCTAATCAGGTTCACTATTGTTCAAGTTAAGTAATCTATCAGTCATTTTTCTTAGTTCTTTCATTTTTTCTGTCTCTGCTACTTCTGATTCTCTCTTGGCTCTTGTAGCAGCTGTCTCAGCTACTGCATCAAAATATCAATTTAATTGTGCAAAAAGATGAAACCTTCTTTTATATAATTCATTATACAATTTAGGAAGAACTTCTTTGAAATCATCTACATCAAAACCAGCTAATGTATCTCACTCTTTTATAATTACACTAGAAACTGTATCATAATAGTATTCATCTCAAGCATTTACCTTATATTCAGCTTCTCATCCTGCTAATGTAACAAGTAATTCCATATCACTAGAATGTTCTGGGTGTTTTTCTTGTAAGAATTCTGCTGCATTTGATATGTAAAGAACTCATGGAGTTTCAGTTTGTAGTAGTTTCTTTACTTCTTCCTCCTGAATAGGCCATGTCTTTAGTGCAGGCAATACTTTTGTAGTCCATGCATTCATAAAATCTCTTCAGTTATATCATCTATATGCAATTTCTTCATATTTTCTAACTTCTTCTGCTAATTCCGGATAAGGGGGGGGGTAGCCGGTTAGCGCCACCAAATACTACATGTTGTGTTATCTCCACTGATAGCCATGAGTGACATCGGCATCAGTGACTGGATCAGTAACAACAGCCTGCTCAAGTTCAAACACATAGTGCAGATAAAGGTTCGACAAAATTGAGCTAATGACCCCGCCCTGTGGTGTACCTTTGTCCCTGGCCTGCTTCGTGCCATCGGACAGTTGCATCGGCGCTGTCAACCAGCGCTTGATGTACAGTCTGATCCACACCGAATCGGTATGTTTCTCCACCGCTTTCAGCAACAGGTCGTGCGGTATATTGTCAAACAGTCCTTTGATATCGAATTCAACTACCCAGTCGTAACGCCAGCACCGTTTGCGTGTGACTCCCACAGCATCCAGCGCCGATTTACCGGGCCTATAACCGTAAGAGTCAGACAAAAAGTAGGGTTCGACTTTCGGTTCGAATTCAAGCTTGACCACCATCTGGGCTATTCGGTCACTGACCGTTGGCACACCCAGTATTCGCTCTCCACCAGACTTCTTCGGAATAGGCACCGCCCGAACAGGCGGGGGCATGTAGCTTCCCGATGACATCCGGTTCCAGAGCTTGTACAAGTTGTCTTTCAGATCCTCTTCAAATGCTGCAATCGATTGCTTATCCACCCCTGCAGAACCTGCATTGGCTTTAACGAGGCGGTAGGCCTCGTACACTCGATGCTTAGAAATGATAAATGGTTTCCTGATTAGCACGAATGTTCAGCCGATCGAAGCCACGCCTCAGTTCGGGGTCCGGTAGCGACCCCCGCGTGCAGCAGGCGCGGCAGGATGGCCTTCATATCGAACCGCCGGTTGAATAAATATTGCCGTTCAGCCAGATAACGCCTCCCATACTTTCTGAATTTGAAGGCGTGATAGGTGCCTGCTATCGAGGTCTTGAGATTACCCAGCAGAATGTTAATCCAGGCAAAGCATGGCATATCGATACTGCATCGGCCACTGCCGACCACTTCGGGCAGATGAGCCGCCCCAGACTGGGTAACTGCGGGGAAACAGTTCAGGCCATCACTGGCCACATGGCTGTCAGAGGCCAAGAATTGCTTGGCCCAGCGACTGATGGCGGCTTTGGTAAAACCGTCCACCAAGTCAAAGCGCGCGAATATCGGATGCCCTTCCTCATTCAGTTCCACCGCCGCCACAAAGGGCACCTTATTCTCCGAGCCACGCCCGGCTTTGCCGCGATGCTCACCACCCAGGTAAGCATCGTCGATCACAACATCACCTTGCAGAATCCTTCCTGCTTCACGCTCTACCATTACCTGCATCAGCTTCTGCTTGACCCGCCATGCCGTGGGCCAACTCACTCCCAACTGCCGCTTTAGCTCTAAGGCAGAAACTTGATTTTTGGACTGGCTGATCAGGAACATCGACTGAAACCATTTGCGCAGAGGCAATTTCGAGCTATGGAAGATCGTCCCCGAACGCAGGCTCGTCTGGTGACGGCAACCACTACACTGCCAGTAGCGTGTTCTTCCAACGGAGAACTGGCTGGCGTGAGCGCCGCCACACTGGGGGCAAACGAATCCATGAGGCCAGCGCGCTTGCTCCAGCGAGCGTTCACACTGCTGTTCCGTCCCAAATTGCTCAAAAAACTCAGACAGGCTCATGCCCGCTTGAAACTGAACCTTGTTCATCGCCATGATCGTGCTCCCGTGATTGATCCTGGCGTTAGTATGCGCGGGGCAGTGGCTCATCCGGTGAGCCTGGCTGAACATTCGTGCTAATCAGGTTAATTGAAGTCTCAGTTTATTACTGACCGCGCACGCTTTCATCATGGACGGGAATAATAAACCGCGCCTATCCCCGTACGTACAATAACAGTCAAAAACTCTCCACTCATAATATCGTACATTAGTGAGAATAGCCGAGGAGCACAATATTATGTTAGGCATTTTATTAAAACTAATTGATAGAATTATTGAGTATTTAAAAACGGGACAACAGAATAGGGAGAAGATGTTTAAAGAAATCATCGAGCCCCTTTTCAATGAAATGACATTGGCAGTGCAGGATTACCAAGCGCTATTTAGAGAAAATTGGGGTCAGAGTAAAAATACCATCAAATATCAGATGGAGTTTTTACTCTGACCCTAAACCTGGACCCTAAACCTGCAACTTGGGCAGATGCTCAATGATCTTGCTGCCCAGGATGGCGACAGCGCACTCAATCGCCGCTTGGCCAGCTATGCCAGGCCACAACTCCTCGTGATCGACGAAGTGGGCTATCTCTCCTACTCCAACCGCCATGCCGACCTGCTGTTCGAGATTGTCTCCCGGCGGTATGAGGAGAAGTCCACCCTGGTCACCACCAATCGCCCCTTCGCAGAGTGGAATGAGGTTTTTCCCAACGCCTCCTGTGGCGTCTCTCTGGTCGATCGGCTGATCCATCGCTCAGAGATCCTCATTATCGATGGGGAGTCCTACCGTCTCTAAGAGGCGAAGGAGCGGCAACAGCGCTAAAGCGAAGACAGAAAACCACAGCGCCATCGAACAAGGGAGCCAAATCATGACACCACCCAGAATACCGGACGACTGGTCCCCGCGAGAAGCCCTGGCCATCTACACGTTCATCGATGAAATCCGAGATGCCATCTGGCATCGCTACGATCTGCAACTGATTGAGCTGATGAAGGAGGAGAGGATCACTGCCTTCGAGGAAGATAACGACGATATGGTGTTCTGAATGACGTTACTTATACCGCAAGGGCATAAGTTTCGTTTGAGCAGGCGAGCTGCTCAACTCAGCTTTACCTGAAGGATGGTCGCCTGAATATCGATAACAATCCGGCAGAGAATCCAGAAAGAAGAAAACCCACTCCAATCCATGGAGTGGGCTTTCGAGATGTCGACACCTTCCCTGGCGTCTGGCTACCCGTCATCCCTGCGTGTAGCCTTGATACAAGGGGGAACATCCTTGCGCCCATCCGATTCTCATCGGCCGTCCTTGTTGGGAATTAATATACTATCCGGCGTTGGGATGATGAATCAGAAAAATCCGCTATTGCTGTAGGAATCGTCTGAAAGACCATCACGGCATGCAGCAGGATTGTAGTGTCACTTAACATCAACTCGACTTGGCCAGAACGAGGATCGCAGTACGGCAACACCCTTCGCCATTTATCCGCGGTTTTAGGTAGCCGCTAACACCCGCTTTACTGATCCGTCTGGGTTTGTGGGTCGTCTTACCCGATTCATGGGGTTTTGGGTCCAGTCCAGCATGAGCAACCCATTGTGATCCGGTCATATTGGTTGGCAATCCGGCCAATTCTGCGAGTATCCTGGGACCCGTTTTCCCGGCAATACCAGTGATCGAAATGAGCTGCTCCAGTTTAGGCTGAAGCTCAGCATCATGCACCACAATATCCAGTGCTGCTTGCGCCATAGCGTCGATACGCCGTTGTAAATGACGCATGTTTAAATCAGTATCATGGGCGACCACTCGCCCGATGATACCCAGGCGTGATGCGGCAATATGTCGATTTCTTTCCCGAGTTAACTCCGTCGTGAGTTGTACTATTCGACGCGTAATATGTTGTAATTCAAGCACTTCTTCTCGAGGTGGTTGCCATGCTTTAAAATCCATTCTCAGTGTATATTCAAGCATAGCATCAGCATCCAGGGCATCGGTTTTTCCCCGTTGCATTTGTGCCATGACAAAGTTCTTGATGGCACGAGGGTTGACCACAGCGACTTCAATATTGCTGCACTGGTGTAGCCCGAGATCGGCAAAGTCCTGAAGGCACTGCGCACCTTGGGCCTGGAGGTCATCATCCGGCCTCATGGGCGGGTGACGCCGGATCGCCGTACCGGCAAGACCAGTAAGGAAACCACGTGAGCGGACCCGACACGCTCAATGTCTGGCACGAGCAGCGGCT
>NZ_JAAVSH020000001.1:60326-88418 GCF_011947365.2 endosymbiont of Lamellibrachia barhami | reverse complement strand
CAGCTCGACCTGCAGTGGGTACGGCGTCTGCAGGCGATCACCGAAATTGCCCAGAGGGCGGTGCTTGTCCTCGCCACCCTGTTGGGACTGGCGGTGTTGCTGATCATCGGCAACACGATACGTCTGGAGATCCAGAACCGGCACGCCGAAATCGAAATCACCAAACTGATCGGCGCCACCAACGGCTTCATCCGCCGTCCCTTCCTCTACACCGGCCTCTGGTACGGACTCTTCGGCGGCATCATCGCCTGGCTGCTGGTTGCCATCTCCATCCTGCTCATCAGCGGCCCGGTGGCGCAACTGGCGATGCTCTACCAGAGCGCCTTCGACCTCTCCTCTCTTGACATCACCACCACCCTGCTACTGCTTAGCGGCAGCGCAGGACTGGGCCTGTTAGGCTCCTGGATTGCGGTAGGGCGGCATTTGAGTGAGATTGAGCCAAGTTAGAGTGAATGTCAGTGATCATTAAAAGGGACAGATTTATTTTTTGGTAAAATCGTAAAAAAATAAATCTGTCCCTTTTTCCATCCAGCATCATAGAACGCAAGCAAGGAGAGCAATCGCTAATCCTGACCAGGGATAGTCAGAAGTTTCCTAAAGTTTCTCCCCACCCGGTCGAAACAAGCTTCAGGGCCGAAGGTCCCAACAGGCGCAAGGCGTCTTCCGGGGCCTTAGTCTCGATGCAACCCAGAGCTTGTTGCTGTTCCGCATGCGGGCGCACCGCCCGCCAGCGGTCTTGAACGCTATACGCCGCTCCATTGCGGCGTCTTGCTGAAGCCAGTCACGGCCGGTTTCTCTAACGCCCAGATCCTGCGTTAGATTTTTTGCGCCACTGCGCCCAGAGTCTGCCTGTGACAAGGAGATCGATGTCTGCGGTGACTCCATGGGCAGAGCATGTTGCAGCAAAGGCTTCGCCCGAGAAATCGAACTCTAGGGAGCAACGGTCATGGAAAGCAATACCGAGCACGGTGGCCCTTTTCTTACCCAGGTAGAACTGGACGAATGGGCTTGGCGTTATGCCACAATCAAGACCGAATCAAACGAGACACAGGAGCAGTGGTTGCTGTTCGGCAGCGAGGGCGGCTTCCTAGTCGAACATCCAGACAGTGTCAATATCAAAGAGGATAGAACCAGCAAAATACCTGGATCGACGTTATTTTCCAAAACATTCAATGTGAATATTCCAGCTAGATTGGGAACAGTCAGCGCAAAGCGCGTATTGGGGAATATTCAAATTAGAGTTGAGGAAACCATGATGACAACTCACCTGTCCAGAAGTCCGGTTCATGAAACGGGCGCGGTATCACCCCTACCCTGTGGTCTGTCCTTCTTTGGCAGATATGCCAGGCACTCCCTTCTGAGCCTGGCCCTGGCAGTGGCTGCTCCAGCCCAGGCGGACACGGACCTGCTTCAGTTTGCTTTGGAAGATCTGATGTCCATGAAGGTCACCTCTGCTGCCAAGAAACCCCAGAGCCTTTTTGAAACCACAGCAGCTGTGTTTGTGATCACCCAAGACGATATCCGCCGTTCCGGTGCGGTCGCCTTGCCCGACCTGTTGCGCATGGTGCCGGGAATGAACGTGGCCCGCATCGACGCCAACAAGTGGGCGGTGTCGGCACGCGGTTTCAATGATCTGTTCTCGAACAAGTTGCTGGTCATGCTGGACGGCCGCAGTGTCTATACGCCTCTGTTCTCCGGCGTCTATTGGGACACCCATGACATCATTTTGCAGGACATCGAGCGTATCGAAGTGATCCGTGGCCCCGGCGGGACCCTGTGGGGAGCCAATGCCGTCAACGGCGTCATCAACATCATCACCAAGAATGCCCACGATACCGTTGGAAATCTCGCCACGGCGACGCTAGCCACCCAGGAGAGCGGGAGTATCGCTTACCGGTATGGCGGCGAAAACGAAGCCGGGTGGTCTTACAGGGTATTTGGCAAGGCCCGGGAGCAGGGCGAGGGACCGGACGGCGCGGATGACTGGCGAATCGGGCGTATTGGCTTTCGCGCCGATCGGGAGGCGTGCGACGAGTGCGCCTACACCCTGTCGGGAGAGATATACCAGGGCACCATGGGCGAGCGGTTCGATCCGGCCCAGCTGAGGGATCCCTATTTCCATCCCCTGGCCTATAACGCCAAGGTTTCGGGCGGACATCTCCTCGCCCATTGGGAGCGTGGACTCGGCGATGGAGGTCATCTCGAGGCCCAGACCTATTTCGATCACGCCGAGCGCAATCATTTTTACATCGAGGATTCGCGCAGCAACTTCGATCTGGATGTCCATTACCGTTTCCCGTTCGGCGAACAGCATGAAATCCACCTGGGTGGCGGATGGCGCTATACCACAGACGACACCAGCCAAAGCCTATGGTATCTGGGACCCGGATCGCGTTCGGACCAGCTGTGGAGCGCCTTCATCCAGGACGAGATCACCATCGATCCCGGCGTGTTCAGCATCACTATCGGTTCCAAGTTCGAGCACAACGACTATACCGGTTTCGAATTCCAGCCCAGCGCCCGTTTCCTGTGGACCCCGGGCAGTGAGCACAGCGTGTGGGGCAGTGCGTCGCGTGCCGTGCGCACGCCATCGCGGATCGAGCACGACGGTAATATATTGCGCACGCCCCTGCCGCCCCCCGATCTGTACCTCAGTATCGAAGGGGACCGCCGGATGGAGTCAGAGATCCTGTACGCCTATGAGCTGGGCTACCGGTTCCAGCCGCGTACCGATTTCCTCCTCGATCTCGCCCTCTTCTACAACGACTACGACAAGTTGCGTTCCCTCGAACCTGGTGAGCTCCATGCCTCCCCCTCGCACCTGGAGCCCCACTTACAATTTCCGTTGGTGTTGGACAACAAATTGTCGGGTGAAACCTACGGACTGGAGCTCGCGGCCAGGTGGAAGCCCCTTCGGTGGTGGGAGTTCCAGCTTGCCTACAGCTACCTGAACATGCACCTGAGTGCGACCCCTGACAGCGGCGATACCACCGAAGTCGGGGATGAAAACGACAGTCCCAAACACCAGGTCTTCCTGCGCTCCAATATGCAACTGTCGCACGACTGGGAATTGACCACCGACCTGCGTTACGCCGGCGAAACCATGCGCGAGTACGGAAAAATCCTGGACGGAGGCGAGGAGTATCTCAACCTGGACTTGCGCCTGGGCTGGCAAGCAAGTCCCGGGCTGGAGTTGGCCCTGGGCGGGCGCAATCTTCTGGGCTCGCAGAAGGAGTTCCGCTCTTCCACGGTGGAGATTCAGGCGACCGAGGCCGAACCCACCTATTACGGGGAGCTCGTATGGCGTTTTTGACCACAAGGACCTCCTTCGGTTTTCGACCAAAGGGTAAAACGCCGTTCCAAGACAAGGCTGCAGCAAGATGCCCTGGAGTGCCGTGCACCTTTTACGGGCAGGTCGAATTCAGCTCTTGACGATGAGCCGCTCCATGACCTACATGCCTTCGCGCCGGTTCTGGCAACGGCTATGCATCCTTTTGTTGGTTATCTCCTGGAGTGCCCCGGCATGGTCGGAAAAAATACCCGAATACCGGATGAAGGCCGCTTTTCTGTATAACTTCGCCACCTTTACGGAATGGCCTTCCAACGGGCACGACACCTTCAGTTTTTGCATTTACGGAGAGGATCCTTTCGGCGATCACCTGGATCTGGTAAAGGGAAAATTAATCGGCGATCGGCCTATCACCGTGCGACAGGCCAAAAACTCGGACGCCCTGAACGACTGCCAGCTCGTTTTCATTTCCCGGTCAGCCAAACGAAAGCTGCAACAGGTGCACGATGCAGTGAAGGGCAAACCCGTGCTCACGGTGTCCGACATTCCGGATGCGGTGCACAAAGGGGTGATCCTGAACATGGACATGCGCAAGGGCAGGGTGACATTTGAAATCAACCTGAGCGCTGCCCGCGGCAACGGCTTGAATCTCAACTCCAAGCTGTTGCGCCTGGCCAAGGAGGTCATCCAGTGAATCAGCGCCGGCCAATGCGACAAGGCACCGAGCTGAACCGGCGCCTGCAGCGTATCAATCAACGGGTCCTGGTCACCTCCCTGACATTGGTGCTCGGGATCTTCATTGCCACGAACTTCGTCATCAATCTGGTCAATCTGATCGATGCCAGCCGCTCCCAGGCCCAGGTACTGGCCGACCAGGTCAACGCCGCCCTGCTGTTCGGCGACGACCAAACGGCCAAGGAACTGCTCCAGAGTCTGTGGCATACGTCGGATGTGCGGCTGGCGGCCATCTACGACAAGGAGGGGCAGCTGTTTGTCCGATATGAATCCGAAGGATATGGTGACAGCACATCGCATCTGGAGACGAACCATGAACACTTGGTTCTTCATATCGATCATATTGCACTGTCCACGCCTGTTACGCATAAAGGACAGACGCTGGGTAGTGTGCATTTCGATATCCATCTCTCGTCCCTGTATGGGCAGCTGCTTTGGCTGATCCTGATCACGCTCGCCGCGGCCGCGCTGGCGGTGTTTATCGGCAGGCACCTACTGGAACAGCTGAGTGCATCCGTGCTGCAGCCCCTGTCGGATTTGACCGGCGTGATGAACAAGGTGTCGCAACAGGCCGATTATGGCGGCCGTGCGCAGCGCAGCAACATCGTCGAGCTGGATATCCTGTCCGATGGCTTCAACAGTATGCTGGAGCAGATCCAGGTGCGCGACGAGAAACTGGCGGCCCATCGCGAAAACCTCGAGGAAGAGATCGAGGCACGGACATCGCAACTGGAGGTGGCAAAGAACGAGGCCGAGGCCGCCAGCCAGGCCAAGAGCGAGTTCCTGGCCAATATGAGCCACGAGATCCGCACGCCCATGAATGCCATCATCGGCATGTCGCACTTGGCACTGCAGACCGGGCTCGATAATAGGCAGCGCAACTATGTCGGCAAGGTGCACCACTCCGCCGAGGGGCTGCTCGGCATCATCAACGACATCCTCGACTTCTCCAAGATCGAGGCCGGCAAGCTGGACATGGAGGTGACCGAGTTCAGACTCGAGGACGTGATGGACAACCTCGCCAACCTAGTGGGTCTCAAGGCCGAGGAGAAGGGCGTCGAGTTGATATTCCGTGTAGAGCGAAGCGTGCCGACGGCACTCATGGGGGACCCACTGCGTCTTGGCCAGATCCTCAGCAACCTGGGCAACAATGCGGTGAAGTTCACAGAAGCCCATGGCGAGATCCTTGTGTCCGCAGCCTTGGAGGAGGAAGGTGACGGGAAAGCCCTGCTGCATTTTTCGGTACGTGACACCGGTATCGGCATGACCCCAGAGCAGCAGAGCAAACTGTTTCAGGCCTTCAGCCAGGCCGATACCTCGACCACCCGCAAGTACGGCGGCACCGGCCTCGGGCTGGCCATCTCCAATCGCCTGGTCGGAATGATGCAGGGCGAGATCTGGGTGGAAAGTGAATACGGGGCCGGCAGCACCTTCCACTTCACCGTCCGTCTCGGCGTGCGGGAGCAGCAACCCGGCCGCTGCCCCCTATTTTCATCCGATATGGGCACCCTGCGGGTGTTGTTGGTGGACGACAACGCCACCTCACGGGATGTCTTGTCGGAGATGCTGGTGAGTTTCGGCTTCCGGGTCGATCAGGCCAATGCCTGTTATTCGGCTATCGAAATGCTGGAGCAGTCCGACGAGCACCCCCCCTACGACCTGATACTGATGGACTGGCAGATGCCGGAGATGGACGGTATCGAGGGCATCCGGGCCATTCAGGCCGATCCCAGGCTCAACCATACGCCAACGATTATCATGGTCACCACTTACGGCCACGCCGAGGCACATAAGGCGGCCGAGGACGTTCAGCTGGCCGGGTTTCTGACCAAACCGGTGAACCCATCCCACCTTCTGGAGACCATCGCAGGCGCCATGGGCTGTGGAGAGATCGGAAAAAAACGTCACAAGACCCAGCACGAAGAAGCCACCGATGCCATCAGCAAACTACGAGGGGCGAAGCTGCTGCTGGTGGAGGACAACGAGATCAACCAGGAGGTGGCGCTGGGGTTGCTGACCAGCAGCGGGATCACCGTGGAGCTGGCCACCAACGGCCTGGAGGCCTTGGAGATATTGGAAAAGGAAACCTTCGACGGGGTTCTGATGGATTGCCAGATGCCAATCATGGACGGCTACACGGCCAGCCGAGAAATCCGCAAGCAGGAACACCTCACCGAGCTGCCCGTGCTCGCCATGACCGCCAATGCCATGGCAGGCGACCGGGGAAAAGTCCTGGCGGCTGGCATGAACGATCACATCGCCAAGCCGATCAACGTCAACACCTTGTTCACAACCCTTGCGCAATGGATCACACCGAGCAATCCCCTGGGCGACGAAGAGCTGCCGGTGCCAGAGCAATCCCCAGAAGGGGCAGAAGAGCTACCGGACCTGCCTGGAATCGATACCGCCGAAGCCCTTGAACGTCTAGGCGGTAATAAGACGACTTACTGCAGAATACTCAGGAACTACCGCGACAGGAACATCGACCTGGTGGATCGCATCGCAGCGGATATCCGCAATGAAGAGCTGAGCGAAGCCGCGCACCAAGCCCACTCCCTCAAGGGTAGTAGCGGCAACATCGGCGCGAAACAGGTCCATCAATATGCCTCCACAGTAGAGCAGTTGTGTCGAAGCGAACAGCCTGCCCAGGCGCTGGAGGAGCTTGAAAACCTACATACCAGCATGGAACAGGTAATCGAGGGACTGATGCAGTTGGAAGAACCCGCGAAAGAGTCGCCCTCCATTCAGGGCGATGCCGGTGTCGGTCTCAAAGAACTGCGTAGTTCGCTGGAGCAGCTGGAAGAGTATCTGGATGTCGACCTGAGAAAGGCCGAGAACCACCTGAAGGAGATACAGCAAAAGGTGGTCGGTAGTGAATTCAGTCTTTCCCTTGCCGAGATAGAGGAGGCATTGAATGCTTTCGATATCGATGCCGCAAAAACCGTGATAGGACGCATTGGACAGTAGATTTTTAGTGGAAACAATACTCTAAACACAGAGATGAAACGTGTCCTGGTAGTGGACGATTCAGCGGATGACATCCATTTTGTGATAGATACTTTTCTGCAGGAGTATGCCGTGCTGGCTGCGACCGACCGACTGAAAAGAAATAATTCCTTCTTTTGGGAATACGGATAATCATGAATAAAATCCAACTATTACTGCGAATCGCCATCATCATCTTCCTTGTCGAAGGCATGATCATGCTGGGCCTGTCCGTATTGGGTCCAATGTCATCCCCAGGCCTGGAAGCGCTCATCGATGCGGTCGTTTTGATCATGATAGTCACACCCATCATGAATTATTGGGTGATCAATCCCTATATCAAGGCACGTAACCATGTCGAACGGGAACTGGCACGGATTGGCCGGAAAAACGAACAGCTTTTGAATACGGCTGGTGAAGGAATCTTCGGGGTGGATATAGAGGGGCGTACGACCTTTATCAATTCCACCGCTGCGAAGATGATTGGCCACAAACCCGAGGACCTGATCGGCCGGGCACAGCATGATACCTTTCACCATACCAGGCAGGATAGCAGCCCTTATCCTGTCGAGGAGTGTCCCATCTGCGCCACATACCGGGACGGGAAAGTCCACAGCATGGACGACGAGGTCTTCTGGAGGAAAGACGGCACAGGTTTTCCTGTGGAATTGATGAGTACGCCAATCCGGGAAGATAGTAAAACCGTAGGAGCCGTGGTCACCTTTAAGGATATTACTAAGCGCAAACAGATGGAGGAGGAGCTTATTCATCATCGGAATCATTTAGAGGAGCTGGTCAATGAGCAAACTGAAGATCTGACTGCATTGAAACAAAATGCAGAAGATTCACGTCAGATCCTTCAGTTGATTCTAGACACTATACCTGTACGGGTATTCTGGAAGGATATAGATTTGAATTATCTTGGGTGCAATAAGCTCTTTGCCCAAGATGCTGGTTACAAGGATTCTGATGAGCTGATCGGACTGAGCGATTTTGAAATGGGATGGAGGGACCAGGCAGCGTTTTACCGGGCCGATGACTAAAGGGTGATGGAAAAAGGCGAGCCAAAAATTGCTTATGAAGAACCACAGACCACACCCGAAGGCAGCACTATATGGTTACAGACCAGTAAAATACCGTTACACGATATAGATGGGCGTATCATTGGGGTGCTTGGAACCTACGAAGATATAACCATCCGCAAGCAGGCAGAAGAGCAACTAAGACTCGCCAAAGATACAGCGCAAAAAGCCAACGAGGCCAAGAGCACATTTTTAGCCAACATGAGCCATGAGATACGCACCCCGATGAATGCCATCATCGGTATGTCGCATCTGGCTCTCCAGACCAATCTCGATAATATACAGCGTAACTTTATTGAGAAGGCACATCACTCTGCCGAGAGCCTGCTTGGGATTCTCAATGACATTCTAGACTTCTCCAAGATCGAGGCCGGCAAACTGAATATGGAGCAGACAGACTTTCAGGTGCAGACAGTGCTGGAGAGTCTTGCCAATCTGGTCGGTTTCAAGGCAGAGGAAAAGGGCGTGAACCTGACGTTTGAGGTTGCAGAGGAAGTGCCCCTGGCACTCATTGGCGATCCCCTGCGTCTTGGGCAGGTACTCAGCAACCTCGTCAATAACGCCTTGAAATTCACCAATAAGGATGGAGAAATTGTGTTGTCTGTCGCGTTGGAACAGGCAATGGATCGACAAGCACTCCTGCATTTTTCCGTACGTGACACCGGTATCGGCATAACGCCCGAGCAGCAGCAGAAGCTGTTTCAGGTCTTCAGTCAAGCAGACGCCTCTAGCACCCGTAAATATGGCGGTACTGGTTTGGGACTGGTTATCTCCAACAGGCTGGTGGAGATGATGCAGGGTAAAATCTGGGTGGAGAGCAAGGATGGCGTCGGCAGCACCTTCCACTTTACAGCCTTGCTTGGAGTACAGCAGGAGCAGCCGGAGCAAAGCCTGCCTGTCCACACCGATATGGCATATTGGGAAAACAGCCAGAACCTGCCGAAGTTCAACGGAGATGAGACTCCCGAACGGGCGACCGCCAAACTGCGTGGCGCCAAAATGCTGCTGGTTGAGGACAACGAGATCAACCAGGATGTGGCCATGGAACTGCTGGTCGCACGCGGTATCAGCGTACAGTGGGCTATCAATGGCCAGGAAGCCTTGGATATGCTCGAACAGGAATCCTATGACGGGGTGCTTATGGATTGTCAGATGCCAGTGATGGATGGCTACACGGCCACCCGTAAAATCCGTGAACAGAAGAAGTTTGAGACGCTGCCGATTCTCGCCATGACAGCTAATGCGATGGAGGGAGACCGGGAGAAGGTATTGGCAGCTGGCATGAACGACCACATCGCCAAACCGATCGATGTAAGAAACCTGTTTTGTACCATGGCGAAGTGGATCACGCCGAGCAATCCCCTGCCCGAAGAGGCCCTGTCCATTGAAACAGCTGCCGAATCAGCGGTGTTCCCTGATCTGCCAGGTATCGACTCCGAAGTCCCATTGGAACGCCTGGGTGGAAATGTTGCCACCTATCGCAGGATATTGGAGAAATTTCGTAACAATAACCGCCATGTGATCGACCAGATTAGGGCCGATATCCAGGCGGACAGGCTGGCTGACGCGGCATTTACCACGCATTCCCTCAAGGGCAGCAGCGGCAATATCGGTGCAAAACAGGTCCATCAATATGCCGCCTCAGTAGAACAACACTGCCGCAACGAGCAACCTGCCCAGGCGTTGGAAACGCTGGAAAATCTGCGCACCAGTCTGCAGCAAGTGATCGACGGCCTGGCTCAGTTGGATGAACCCACAGACGAGTCGGCTCCAATTGAAAGCAATACCGACATTGATCTCGATGGGCTACAAAACTTACTGCAACAGCTTGAAGGGCATCTGGATACCGACTTGAGACAGGCAGGGATCTTGCTGAAAGAGATCCAGCAAAAAGCAACGAATACAGAATTCAGCCCGTCTTTGAGCGAGATAGAGCAAGCATTGAATGGGTTCGATATCGATGCAGCTAAAACAATTTTAGGACGTATCATCAGGCTATAAACACCTGCATCTATGATCGACAACCTACTATTTAGAATATTATTACAAGGAATTAATATCATGGATCTTCAGAAGACTGCAGTATTTCTTATCGGCTATCAGAACGATTATTTTGCTAAAGACGGTATCCTGCGAGGTATGATCGAAGAACCCGGACGAGCCTCTACCGTTCTGGCAAACACCATTGCCCTGATCAAACAGCTTCGACCAACACCGGTTCACCTGATAGCGACACCTATCGTTTTCACGCCCAACTATTCAGAACTGGTCGAACCAATGGGAATCCTCAAGGCGATCAAGGATGTGCAAGCGTTCAAAAAGGGTACCAAAGGGGCAGAAAACGTCCCTGAACTACTGGAGTTCAAAGAGCGAATAATCGAGGTTCCGGGGAAAAGGGGGCTCAATGCCTTTTCGAACACAAGGTTGAACGACATACTCCGGGAAAAAGAGGTCACCGATGTCGTGCTGGCGGGTGCGGTCACATCGATATGCATAGATTCTACGGGCCGGGCCGCTTTCGAGAACGGGTATTCGATGCACATCCTCAGCGATTGCACGGCTGGGCGCACCCCTGTCGAGCAGTCGTTCTACTGTGAGACGATCTTTCCGCTCTATGCTGAGGTGATCGATAGCACGACTTTGCTTGTACGCGGCGGAGTCATCAATGGCTGACGCGTATGATCGGCGACCTGACCAATCCGAGTTGGAGTTACAGGTCCGGCACCATCTCATGGAAGAACTTTCGCGTTCTGAGAGCCGGTATCGAACGCTGGTCGAACACCTGCACGAGATTGTTTTCCAAGCCGACGGGCAATTCTGCTTCACGTTTCTCAACCAAGCCTGGAGCACAGTGACAGGCGGCACTGTGACTGAAGCCACTGGCCAGCCAATCATCAACTTTATTACCGAATCGAGCCGGGAAACCTGGAAAGAATTTATCAAGGAGCACCGGAAAGGCGCACTGAAGGGCTGCATTCCGGAATTGTGTCTGCGCCACACCGATGGTGGACATCGTTGGGTGACGTATTACATCGAAAGGGATAATTTGGAAAGCGACTGGATAGGCTCGATGCACGACATCAGCGAGCGCAAGCAGGCTGAAAAACTACAGCTTGCCAAAGAGCAAGCGGAGGACTCCAACCGGGCGAAATCAAATTTTCTCGCCACCATGAGTCATGAAATCCGTACCCCCATGAATGGTGTGTTGGGGATACTGCATCTACTTGAAAAGACCACTCTGGACGAGCGGCAGCAACGCTACGTCAATACGGCAGCCAACTCCAGCGAACTGCTACTCAGCATTATCAACGACATCCTGGATTTCTCAAAACTGGAATCCCACAAGCTGGAACTGGAATCAATAGCCTTTAACCCTATTTCCCTGATAGAGGAAACGGCTGTGCTGTTGGCCAACAGCGCCCACCAAAAAGGCTTGGAACTGATCTGCTCAATAGCACCTGAGGTTCCGTGTCTGATTAAAGGGGATCCCACGCGCTTGCGACAAGTCCTGACCAATCTTGCCAATAACGCCATAAAATTCACCGAAGCCGGCTATGTGACTCTCTACTCCTCCTATATCGATGACCGACTTTACTTCGGTGTTGTTGATACCGGCATTGGCCTGACGGATGAACAGCAGAAAAAGATTTTTCAAGCGTTCAGTCAGGCAGACGATTCTCATACCCGCAAATATGGTGGCACTGGCCTGGGACTTGCGATCAGCCAGCATCTGGTGGAGGCCATGAAAGGCTCTCTTGAGGTGACCAGTGCGCCGGGGATTGGCTCGAATTTCTACTTTGACCTTCCGCTCGAGCGACTGTCTGAAGAACCGCGCCATCTAGTGGCCCCTGCATCATTATCCAGTAAACGCATTCTGATTGCAGATGATCATGTAGCTGCACAGGCTGCGATCGAGCGCATGCTCAAGAGCTGGGGTGTGGCGCAGATCGGCCTGGCCAGCGATGGAGATGATTGTCTGGCTCAACTCCAGGCTGCAGCAGCCAGCCACCAAGACTATGACATTATCTTTATGGATATGGATTTACCCGGCATGGTGGGGGCCGAGTTGGTGCAGGCCATCCACTTCCAAGCCGGACTGTATGAACTGCGTATCGTAGCATTGCGTACCCTGGATCAAAGCGAAGAGCCGGTGCCGGGGGTGGATGCCTGGATAAACAAACCGATCAGCCAGTCAGACCTTTTTGACACCCTGCTGGATCTCTACGGAGAATCGATTGACACTCATGGTTCAGATCATGTCAAAGACGCCCAGGACTGGTGGTTTGGCGGCAGCAAACTCTTGTTGGCGGAGGACAACCCCGTCAACCAGGAGGTAGCGACCGAGATGCTGACCAGCGCCGGCTTCAGCGTTGATATCCGGAAAAATGGCGCGGAGGCGGTCGCCGCCGTGCAAGAGAATACCTACGATGCGGTGCTGATGGATATTCAAATGCCGATAATGGATGGCCTTACGGCAACCCGGAATATCCGCGCACTTGGCAATGATTATGCCGATCTACCGATCCTTGCCATGACGGCGCACGCACTGGCCGGTGATCATGAAAAGAGCCTCGAAGCGGGAATGAACGGGCACATCACCAAACCCATCATTCCCAACGACATGTTCAGTGAACTTGCCGAATGGGTTGCTCAGAGCGAAAAACCTGAGCAAATCGACCAGGGGCAAGAGCAGATAGAGAGTGAGCCACTACCAGAACTGCCAGGCATAGACACGGCGGATGCCCTTGAGCGTATTGGTGGCAATCAGCGCGCTTACCGAAGAATACTCGGGAACTACCGCGACAGAAACCTGGACGTGGTAGAACGTATCACAGCGAATATCCGCAATGAGGCGTTGACCGAAGCCGCACATACAGCTCACTCCCTCAAAGGCAGCAGTGGCAACATCGGCGCCAGGCAGGTCCATCAACATGCCGCCTCCGTCGAACAACACTGCCGCAACGAACAACCTGGCCAAGCGCTGGAAGAGCTGAATAATCTACATGTCAGCTTGCAACAAGTAATCGACGGACTGGCTCAACTGGATGAACCCACAGACGAGTCGGCTCCAATTGAAAGCAACGCCGATATTGATCCCGACAAGCTACAGAACTTACTGCAACAGCTCGAAGGGTATCTGGATACCGACTTGAGACAAGCAGGGGCCATGCTGAAAGAGATCCAGCAGAAAGCGAAAGGCACAGAATTCAGCCACTTTTTGACCGAGATAGAGCAAGCATTGAATGAATTTGACATCGATACTTCTAAAACCATTATTGGACGCATTTTGAAAAAGGCGTAAAGGGAAGAAACAGCAATGAACACAGAGATGAAACGCATCCTTATCGTGGACGATTCAGCGGATGACATCCACTTCGTGATGGAAAGCTTTTCTAAAGAGTATGCAGTGTTGGCAGCCACCAGTGGTGAAAAGGCATTGCAGATAGCGGACAAAGATCCTCGCCCTGACATCATTTTGATGGATGTGGAGATGCCGGGAATGAATGGATATGAGACCTGCCGTCGCTTGAAGGAAGCCGAGTCCACGCGGGATATAGACGTGATTTTCGTATCATCCCACGATACAACCGAAGAAAAACTTACCGGTTATGATGCGGGCGGCAGCGACTACCTTATCAAGCCGATTCAGCCGGAGATGTTGCTACAGAAGGTCAAGCTGGCCATTAACAACAGAGCTGACCGTGAGGCATCAGCGGAAGAAACCTCATCGGCCATGCAGACGGCAATGACCGCTCTCTCTAACATCGGCGAACAGGGTGTGATCATTGATTTTATGCGGCGTAGCTTTTCGGTTGGCAATAGTGAAACCCTGGCAAGACTGATCGTGGAAGCCACCGCCAGCTATGGACTGGAAAGCAGTGTGCAGATCAACAGTTCCGAAAAGCCCGTCTATGCTAGCAGCAGTAAGTCTATACCACCGCTGGAACAGGAACTCCTGTCAAGACTCACGAGAGAGACACGGATCCTGGAAAGCGGCAGCAGATTGATCTTTAATTTTGGAGCTGTCTCACAACTTATTAAAAACATGCCGGACGATGATGACCGGCACGGAAGGCTGCGTGATCATCTGGCCATTCTGCTGGAAGGTGCTGAGGCTCGCGCCAAAGCATTGGCCATCCAGACAGGGCTTGCCAGTGTTGTGGCCGACTCTAATCAAACACTATTGGAAATCGAGAGTCTACAGAAAAAACAGCAACAGTCGGGCATGCAGGTCATGGATGATATAGTGCGGGATATTGAAACTGCATTTTTCACTTACGGACTTACCGAAGATCAGGAAAGAAAGATCATGGATATTGTGCAGCTTGGCGTGGATAAATCGCAGCTGAACTTAGAGCAAGGCCTCCAACTCAATCAACAATTGCGTGCAATCATCGATCGTCTGGAGTAGTTTTCATCAGTGTAGTCAATGTAACACGCTTCAGACAAGAAGATACCTGGCGTCTGTTCCTGGCTGTTTACCGGTGTTCCTCGTGGAGAATAAGTGAATACGAGGGGGCCGCGTCCATCTCTCTCCCCCCATCAGGTGGATAGAGGGGAGAGACAAAATCAAGCACTAATCCGCCGTTACCGTACGGGGCGTAGCACTTGCCTGCACCTTGATAGTTACATCCTCTGCCTGACGCTTCGTGGGAATCTTAACCGTGGAGATGATAACTGCTGCGATGAGACTCAAGACGCCGGTGATAATGAAAGCGAGCAGGTAGTTGTTCATGTCTCCCAGATAACCGCCGAGCATTGGACCGACCGTACCACCCAAGCCATAGGCAAGAAACACATAGCCGTAGTTCTGGCCGAAGAACTTGTGCCCGAAGGTGTCTGTGGTGATGGCTGGAAACAGCGCGAAATTGCCGCCAAAATTGAAACCAATGAGTGCGGCAAACAGATAGAGCGAGTATTCGAATCCTGCCACATAGGGAAATGCGATAACGAACACCCCCTGACTGGCGGCCATAATGATCAGTGAGGTCTTACGCCCCCGATGATCGCAGTTGGCCGCATGGCCGATGATGTCACTGATCTTGCCCCAGCCGATGCGCCCAAGCGCGTTGAAGATGGCGAACACTACCATCGCAGTACCGGCGGTCGCATCGGCCAGCGTTTCAGCCATACCGGAAGCTGTGAGGGCCTGACTCGGAAACTGCTTCATCAGTCCGATGCACATCGACTCTTTGGCAGGCACTGATGGCAAAGGTGGTAAAATCGACCAGTAGCGGGTGGTTCGACTATCTCCCCTTCACTGCGAAAATCAAATTTACGCCTTTATGATCCGGCTTCGGTGCAGTAATGAACGCTGGAGGAAATTATCCACAGGCTGCCGATCAATACCAATACCATGAATATCCCAATGTAGATCGCGAAGGTGGTACTCTATGCCATAGCTTCGAAGTGATCAAACCACCTTTCGATGTACCCGCCAGTTTTACCTGTGATCATGGTCAAGACTGAAACCGGCTACCGTAAATGCCGGTGATAAGAGCAATACGTAACCGAATTCCTAGCGTTACCAACGGCCTAGGTGAGAACAACAAAAGCGCGTATTCGAGGCATTCACCCAGGCCGACAGCACCCACACCCGCAAGTATGGCGGCACCGGTCTGGGACTGGCGATCAGCCACGCCCTGGTTAAAGCCATGGGCGGCTCCCTCGAACTGAGCAGTGCGCCGGACATCGGCTCTGATTTTCATTTTGATCTGCCTGCCGTGGAACCAGACGAGGAGACCTGTCGTCTCATACCCCCTGAATCCTTGTCATTTAAACGCATTTTGTTGGCAGACGATCAGGTAAGCACCCGGGACGTCATTGAACGCATGTTGAGAACCTGGGATTTGAAAGAGATTGGCCAGGCAAGCACGGGAAGTGATGCGGTGACCCAGGTCAGAACAGCGGTTGCCGACAACAAACCCTACGATATCGTCCTTCTGGATGCGGCCATGCACGGGATGGCGGGCAGCGAACTGGTAGAGGCCATCTACCCCGAAGCCGGATCGCATAAACTACGTGTCGTGGAGTTACGTACCCTGGATCAAAGCGAAGCGCCGGTGCAGGGAGTGGATGCCTGGATAAACAAACCGATCAGCCAATCAGATCTGTTTGACACATTGCTGGATCTCTACGGCGAATCGATTGCCACTCATGGTTCAGATCATGCCAAAGATGCCCAAGAGTGGTGGTTTGGCGGCAGAAAACTCCTGTTGGCGGAGGACAATCCCGTCAACCAGGAGGTGGCGACCGAGATACTGACCAGCGCCGGCTTCAGCGTCGATATCCGGGAAAATGGCGCGGATGCAGTCGCCGCCGTGCAAGAGCATTCATACGATGCGGTGCTGATGGATATTCAGATGCCGGTCATGGATGGTCTCACCGCAGCCCGGAAAATTCGTGAACTCGGCGATGATTACGTGGCTCTACCAATCCTTGCCATGACCGCACACGCACTGGCTGGTGATCATGAGAAGAGCCTGGAAGCGGGAATGAACGGACACATCACCAAGCCCATCAATCCCCACGCCATGTTCAGCGAGATTGCTGAATGGGTTGCCCAGAGCGAAAAACCTCAGCAGACCGATCAGAAAGAAGAGCGGGCAGAGAGTGAGCCACTACCGGAACTGCCAGGCATAGATACGGCGGATGCCCTTGAGCGTATTGGTGGCAATCAGAGCGCTTACCGAAGAATACTCGGGAACTACCGCGACAGAAACCTGGACGTGGTAGAACGTATCACAGCGAATATCCGCAATGAGGAACTGACCGAAGCCGCACATACAGCTCACTCCCTCAAAGGCAGCAGTGGCAACATCGGCGCCAGGCAGATCCATCAATATGCCGCCTCAGTGGAACAACACTGCCGCGACGAACAGCCTGCCCAGGCGTTGGAAGCGCTGGGAAATCTGCATACCAGTCTGCAGCAGGTGATCGACGGACTGGCTCAACTGGATGAAACCGCAGACGAGTCGGCTCCAGTTGAGAGCAACGCCGACATTGATCCCGATGAACTACAGAACTTACTGCAACAGCTTGAAGGGTATCTGGATAACGACTTGAGACAGGCAGGAACCTTGCTGAAAGAGATCCAGCAAAAAGCAACGAATACAGAATTCAGCTCGTCTTTGAGCGAGATAGAGCAAGCATTGAATGAGTTCGATATCGATGCTGCTAAAACAAGTATTGGACGTATTTGGCAACAAGTGTAAAGAGAAACAACAGCAATGAATACCGAGAAAAAACGCATTCTTATCGTGGACGATTCAGCGGACGACATCCACTTTGTGATGGAAAGCTTTTCAACAGATTATGCGGTGCTGGCAGCCACCAGTGGTGAAAAGGCGTTGCAGATAGCGGACAGAGATCCACGGCCTGACGTCATATTGATGGATGTGGAGATGCCGGGGATGAATGGATATGAGACCTGCCGTCGTTTGAAGGAAACCGAGTCCACGCGGGATATAGACGTGATTTTCGTATCATCCCACGATACAACAGAAGAAAAACTTGCCGGTTATGATGCGGGCGGCAGCGACTACCTTATCAAACCGGTTCAGCCGGAGATGTTGGTACAGAAGGTCAAGCTGGCCATTCACAACAGAGCTGAGCGTGAGGCATCAGCAGAAGAAACCTCATCGGCCATGCAGACGGCAATGACCGCCCTCTCTAACATCGGCGAACAGGGTGTGATCATTGATTTTATGCGGCGTAGTTTTTCGGCTGACAACAGTGAAACCCTGGCAAGACTGATCGTGGAAGCCACCGCCAGCTATGGACTGGAAAGCAGTGTGCAGATCAACAGTTCCGAAAAGCCCGTCTATGCCAGCAGCAGTAAGTCTATACCACCGCTGGAACAGGAACTCCTGTCAAGACTCACAAGAGAGACACGGATCCTGGAAAGCGGCAGCAGATTGATCCTTAATTTTGGAGCTGTCTCACAACTTATTAAAAATATGCCGGATGATGATGACCGATGCGGCAGGCTGCGCGATCATCTGGCCATTCTACTGGAAGGTGCTGAAGCTCGCGCCAAAGCATTGGCTATCCAGACAGGGCTTGCCAGTGTTGTGGCCGACTCTAATCAAACACTATTGGAAATTGAGAGTCTACAGAAAAATCAGCAACAGTCGGGCATGCAGGTCATGGATGATGTAGTGCGGGATATTGAAACTGCATTTTTCACTTACGGACTTACCGAAGATCAGGAAAAAAAGATCATGGATATTGTGCAGCTTGGCGTGGATAAATCGCAGCTGAACTTAGAGCAAGGCCTCCAACTCAATCAACAATTGCGTGTAATCATCGATCATCTGGCGCAGTTTTCATCCATGTAATCAATGTAACACGCTCCAGGCAAGAAGATGCCTGGCGTCTGTTCCTGACCGTTTACTGATGTTCCTCGTGGAGAATAGGCGAATACGAGTCTCCCTCTCCATCAGGTGGATAGAGGGGAGAGACAAAAATCAAGCGTTAATCCGCCGTTACCGTACGGATCGTACCACTCGCCTGCACCTTGATGGTTACATCCTCCTCCTGGCGCTTCGTGGGAATCTTAGCCGTGGATATGATAACTGCGGCGATGAGGTTCAAGACGCCGATGATAATGAAAGCGAGCAGGTAGTTGTTCATATCTCCCAGGTAACCGCCGAGCATCGGACCGACGGTACCACCCAAGCCATAGGCAAGAAACACATAGCCGTAGTTCTGGCCGAAGAACTTGTGCCCAAAGGTATCTGTGGTGATGGCGGGAAACAGCGCGAAGTTGCCGCCAAAATTGAAACCAATGAGTGCTGCGAACAGGTAGAGCGAATATTCGAATCCAGCCACATAGGGAAATGCGATAACGAACACCCCCTGACTGGCGGCCATGATGATCAGCGAGGTCTTACGCCCCCGATGATCGCAGTTGACCGCATGACCGATGATGTCACTGAGCTTGCCCCAGCCGATGCGCCCAAGCGCGTTGAAGATGGCGAACACTACCATCGCAGTACCGGCGGTCGCATCGGCCAGCGTTTCAGCCATACCGGAAGCTGTGAGGGCCTGACTCGGAAACTGCTTCATCAGTCCGATGCACATCAGACCTGCGGTGGCACCGATGGCAAAGGTGGAGAAGATCGACCAGTAGTGGGTGGTTCTGATCATCTCCTCACTGCGAAAATCAAATTTACTGCCTTTATGATCCGGCTTCGGCGGCACGAACGCTGGAGGAAAGCTCATCCACAGGCTGCCGATCAATACCAATACCATGAATATCCCACCGTAGATCATGAAGGTGGTACCTATGCCATAGTCAGCGATCAAACCACCCCAGGTACCCGCCAGCTTTACCCAGATCATGGCTCCAAGACCGAAACCGGCTACTGCAACGCCGGTGATAAGGCCCTTCTTGTCCGGGAACCACTGCATACCGACCGCAATGGGCACCACATAACCGAGCCCGATGCCTGCACCGCCCATGAGTCCGACACCGATCAGGGTCGGCCAGAAACTCTCTCCGCCCATAGCGCCGGCAAATAGATAACCTGCACCCAACATGATGCCGCCGGCAGCTGTCAGCTTGCGGGGGCCGAACACGTAGAGCTTACGCCCCGCATAGACCATCACCAGAGCAAAAGCCACCAGCCCTACTGTGAACGGCCACTGGGTATCGGATGTCGACCAACCTGAAACCTGCAACGGTTTCGCGAATACTGACCAGGCATAGATCGCGCCGAGAGAAAGCTGTATTAACAGCGCTCCAAATATCACCCACATTCCGTGACGACTTTTACCGCTCGACATTGTCTTTTGTTACCTTGATGAAAGCAGTGGATACTACTGGATCTATATAACGGTTCTGTGACAAAAACCTGAGCTGAAAAACAGGGAAGCTTCCTTCAGTGCCAATAGCGGCAGACTCTTTGAGACGAATTACGAGGGAAGATACGAGATGGGCTGGAGTCAGCCTTTAAATTTGAAAATATTGCTCCCTACACCCATTTGAATTGGCCATTTCAACTACACTCAATATAGTAGGCTGCTTTGATGCAGAGGGAGAGGGCAGATGAAGATTCCAATGAATATCCGACTGTTTTTGGCTACCGTGATACTGCTGATACCAGTGCTTGGTCATACGGCCATAATCAGCTTCGACGGATTTACGCCTGGCGCCACCTTCGGTATGGGAACGGTGCTTTCGGAGGCAGGATTCGACTTCACTCAGGCAGGTGGAGGCATCAGCGGCAGTCCACGGTTTGTTGATGTGGGCGGTGGGAATATCGGCATCGAGGATTCGATTGATGATGTGTATGGGCAGTGGATCGGATTCAGCCGGGACGACGGCGGGGATTTCATTTTCGATTCAGTCACCGGCCTGAACCGGATCATTGGTCTGACGCCGGTTGAGGGCATCTGGGTCAACGGGTATCTGGGTGGCGCTCTGGTGGCGCAGGACAAATTTTTTCCAACCACTAACACCCCCACCTTGTTTGCCGCCAGCAATCTGCTGGGACTGGTTCTGGATGAGGTGAAGATTGCCCACAGCTATTATGTGCCTTTCAACGAGGACGTGGTTCTGACAGCAGTGCAATTGACCCAGATACCAGAGCCCGTAAGCTGGCTGATCTTTACCGTCGGACTGCTGGGACTGGCTCGAAGTAAAGAAAAACGGCTGTAGCCAAGACCAGCCAGACCTACACATATTTGAGCAAATGATGCGGGGTTCTGGAATACTGTGCGGCCCTTGGATGAGCTGGAATCCAGTGACGCTTCAGTTTTATTTTCGACGATTTTCCCAAAAAACAAATCTGCCCTCTTTTCATGAGGTGATTGTGATGAGGCCAGCTCATTCCTACCCGTTGCTGACCGTACCTGAATCCAGTCACCTGTCACCTTGCCAAGCAACTGAACCATCCTCCAAAACTCCGGTCATATTCTAGAGTTGGCACTCCCCATCAGAGAGTGCTAATATCGAATTTGAGTAAAACACTGAGGTATTCAATGGGTAAGGAACTCGTGATTCCCATGTCGCTGCCCACCGGCAGCATCGAGGCTTACATCAGCGCGGCTTATCGACTGCCGATTCTGAGTGCGGAAGAGGAGCACAAGCTCGCGGTGCAACTGCGGGATAATGAAGACCTGGCGGCGGCCCGTTCGCTGGTCATGGCCCACGTACGCTTTGTGGTACGTATCGCGCGCGGTTACTCCGGCTATGGTCTGGCCCTGCCCGATCTGGTGCAGGAAGGCACCGTGGGGCTGATGAAGGCGGTCAAACGCTTCGACCCTGACATGGGCGTGCGTCTGGTCTCTTTTGCGGTGCATTGGATCAAGGCGGAGATCCACGAGTTCATCCTGAAGAACTGGCGCATCGTCAAGGTGGCCACCACCAAGGCCCAGCGCAAACTGTTCTTCAATCTGCGCAGCTCCAAAAAGCGTCTTGGCTGGTTCTCCCAGGAGGAAGTCGAGGGCGTGGCGAAGGATCTGGGTGTAAAACCTGAGACTGTGCTGGAGATGGAATCCCGCCTGTCGGGTCAGGATATCGCCTTCGATGGTCCCGGTAGCGATGACGAGGATGGCTTGGTAGCCACCCCCGCCGGCTACCTGCGGGATATGAGTCTGGAGCCCGCCTCAAGGGTTGAGGCCGTGGACAGCGAAGCCCACCTGAAACAGCAGCTGCTGGCGGCACTGGATGGACTCGACGAACGCAGCCGCGCCATTCTTGAGGCCCGCTGGCTGGGCGAGAAGAAGGCTACCCTGCACGAATTGGCTGACCGTTTCGGCGTCTCTGCCGAGCGCATCCGCCAGATCGAGAAGAGCGCCATGGGCAAGCTGAAGGGCGTGCTTGCCGCCTGATCGATCTCTGGTGTAGAAACGGCTTTTTGCCGTCTCTACCGACAGCTACGTTTGCACACACCGCCCAGTCCTGTGGCTGCAATACACCGGTCGAAACACTCTCCCACAGCTTCCGCTGTCGGCTGCTCCATGTAAGGTATCTCTCCCAGACAGGGAGCAGGCATCCAGCTACAGAGGGTTTCAATGTTTTCCCGCTGCGCATCCATATCCGGATCAATATGGTTGCCAACCCATCCCGCCAGACGCAGACCGGAACCCAGAATACTCTCTTCCGTAAGCAGCGTGTGGTTGATGCAACCCAGTTTCAGCCCCACTACCAGTATTACCGGCAAATTGAGCAGCCGCACCAGATCGGGCAGGGTGACACCGTGACCCAACGGCACCCGCCAGCCACCCACGCCCTCCACGATAACCCTGTCAGCCAGAGCGGATAGCTCAATAAAATCAGCCTGTATCTTCCTCAGACTGATCGGTCTTCCTTCCGACTTTGCGGCCAGATGAGGGGCAATAAACGCTTCATAGGCGAAGGGATTGACCTTTTCATAGGGCAGTGAGATATCGGATTGGGCCTGAATTTTGAGCGCATCGTCGTTGCGCAGCCCTTCCGGGGTCAGCACCGCACCTGCGGCCACCGGTTTCAAACCCGCTACGCTGAGTCCCTCCGCCTGCAATCGATGCATCAAACCCAGAGTCACCTCCGTCTTGCCGCAACCTGTGTCAGTGCCGGTGATGAAAAAACCTTTATTGAAATTCATAGACTCTGCTTCAAGATATCGAAAGGGATAGTGGTCACCCCATCCTGGGTGCGCTGCTGGGGCGCCCATGCCAATCCGTAAACCACCTCGTAACTGGCTGGCAATCGCCCATCGTTGCGAAAAACCTCATAGGCATTGAACATTGCCTGCAGTCGACCCTTGCCGGTCAGGCCCTGCTGCCGCCCACGGGTGACATTATGCGCGCCCAATGCCTTGAGATCACGCATCAGTCCCGGCACATCCTCGTAAGTCAGTTGCATACGGTCCACATCCACCACCGGGTCGGAGAAACCCGCCCGCAACATAAGGTCGCCGATGTCGTGCATATCGGGAAAAGGGCTGACATGGGGGTAACCATCCACCTCGGCCCAGCTCTGACGCAGCTCTTTCAGGGTATCCGGACCAAAAGTGGAGAACATCAGGAGGCCATTGGGACGCAGTACCCGCAGGAATTCGTTGAAGGTCTGTTCGAGGTCATTACACCACTGCAGCGCCGCATTGGAGAAGAGCAGATCCACACTCTGATCCGCCAGCGGCAACTGCTCCGCATCGGCGCAGAGACAGCGTGGACGTCTGAACAGGGAACCCCGTTTACGCGCCTGCTGTAGCATCGGCAGGGCGAAATCCAGCGCCAGGATGCGTGCCTTCCTGTACTGTTTGGCAAGTGCAGCAGTGGCCTCCCCGGTGCCTGCCCCAACATCCAGCACCACCGACGGTTGATGGCGGATATAGCTCAGGCGTTCGAGCATCCGCCGGGCGGTATCCCGCTGCAGTACCGCCACCTCATCATAACTGGCGGCTGAACGCTCAAAGGCCCGACGGGCCTGACGCTTGTCGATATAACCGACGGGCTTACTGCTCACTGCTTCCCTCCAGAAAGGTTTCTATCAGCGCCAGCGTCTCATCCTGATGGGAGAGAAAAGGCGCATGGGCCGCACCGGCAATTCTATACACCTCTGCCCGGGGCAATATGGCCAGCAACAGGTCTGCGGCGGCTGCCGGGACCAGCGTATCCCGCTCGCCATAGAGCCAGAGTGTTGGCATCTGCAGAGCAGCCAGATCTTCTCGCAGATCAACATTTTTCAGCAACGACAATCCTGTCTCCAGGGCTGTAGGTTGCGGGTCTGGCCTCTCCATCAGACGGATCTTGAGGGTGCGCAAGATAGTACGAGCCTCATCACTGCCGCGCACCTGCAGGGCGAGAAAACGCTCCAGCGTCTTGCGATGATCCTTTCTCAGGGATGTCGCAAACTGTCCGAGGGTCTTGTCTTCCATGGCATGGAGCCAGCTTTCCCCCTGCACAAACCGTGGGGTTCCCGCCAGGGAGATCAGCTTCTGCACCCGTTCCGGCTGATCCAGCGCAACCTGTAGCGCAACCTGCGCCCCGAGAGACCAACCGATCCAGACCGCTCGCTCAGGAGCCACTGCGAGGCAGGCATCCCCCCACTCCCGGAGACTGCGCTCACTGGCGAAGGGACTGCCACCATGTCCCGGCAGATCAATCAGGATCACTCGCCGATTTTCGGCCAGACGTTCGGCAACACCGCCCCAGACCGCCGAGTTCATGCCCCAACCGTGCAGCAGCACCAGCGCCTCTCCCCGGCCAAGGGTTTCCATGCTGAGTTTCATCCGTCCACTTCCGGCAGTTCCGCCAACACTTCCAGCAGTCGTTGCAACTGGTCATCACTATGGTTTGCACTGAGGGTGATACGCAGCCGCGCACTGCCCTCCGGCACGGTGGGGGGACGAATGGCGGAGACAAGAATCCCCTGTGTCTCCAAATGGCGGCTCCAGGTCAACGCCTGGCCAGCGCTACCCGCCACGATTGGCTGGATAGGTGTCTCTGATGCCATCAGGGAGAGACCAAATCCCGCCACCTGCTCCCTGAAACGGGTGATCAACATTTGCAAACGCTCGCGACGCCAGGACTCCTCCTGCGCAATATGCAGACTGACCAGCGTTGCTTCGGCCAGGGCCGGCGGGGTGGCAGTCGTATAGACATAGGGACGCGCCTGCTGAATCAAGGTCTCGATCAGGGCCTCGCTGCCTGCGACAAAAGCGCCAAATGTCCCCAGCGCCTTGCCGAGAGTACCCATCAGGATCGGCACCTCCTCTTCACTCAAGCCAAAGTGGCTGGTGCATCCACCTCCGGTTTCGCCCAACACGCCGAGACCGTGGGCATCGTCCACCATCAGCCAGGCGTTATTTTGCGCAGCCAGCTGGGCCAAGTCAGGTAGGGGCGCAAGATCGCCGTCCATGCTGAAGACGCCATCGGTGACAATCAAACGCCGTTCCTCCCCTGCCGCTCCCAACTGCCGCTCCAGACTGTCGGCATCAGCATGCTGATAGCGTTTCATCCTGGCTCTGGAGAGCACACCGGCATCCACCAGTGAGGCATGGTTGAGCCGGTCTTCAAAAAGTAGATCACCACGTCCCAGAAGTGCGGATACCACACCGATATTGGCCATATAACCGGTGGAGAAGAGCAGCGCCCTGGGCCGTCCGGTAAAGACCGCCAGCGCCTCTTCCAGTTCCTCATGGGCACGACTGTGACCACTGATCAGATGTGCTGAGCCACTGCCCACACCATAACGCCCGGCACCCTGCTGCAATGCACGGATCACCTCTGGATGATTGGCCAGCCCAAGGTAATCGTTGCTGCAGAAAGAGAGCATCTGGCGGCCATCCACCAGCAACTCAGGCTGCTGCGGACCATCGATCGTTCGCCGGGTGCGATAGAGATCGTCCCGACGGCGCTGGTTCAGGTTTTTATGCAGAGAATCAAACATCTTAAAAGATAGGTGAAAGGCTAAAGGTCAAAGGTTAAAGGTGGCCGTGCCACAAGATAGGCCGAACGTTGTAGCCTCGTTATTTGTAGGCCGGTTCAAGCGTAGCGGAACCGGCAACCTAAATCGTTCTGACAAGGCCTGGATGCCCGATCCGCTACGCTTGATCAGGCCTACATATTTTCACGGTAACGGCAACAGCGATGAAGCTCGGTCTTCTTTTTTGCCTTTCGCCTTTCGCCTTTCGCCTTTAACCTATACCTACCCCACCTTCCTGCAAGGCTTCTTCACCGCCTTCACTTCCGACTCGACGCACTGTTCCATCTGCATACCCAGGCGGTCGAACAGGATCCGGTCGCTGTCCGTTTCCGGGTTGTCGGTGGTGAGTAAGCGCTCACCATAGAAGACGGAGTTGGCGCCGGCGAGAAAACAGAGCGCCTGCATCTCATCGCTCATTTCATTGCGTCCGGCGGAGAGCCGCACATAGGATTCCGGCATCAGGATACGCGCCACCGCGATGGTGCGGATGAACTCAAACGGGTCCAGCGCATCGGTACCGAAAAGTGGTGTGCCCTCTACCTGCACCAGCAGATTGATCGGCACCGATTCCGGGTGCTTCTTGAGGTTACACAACTCTCGCAACATGCTCGCCCGGTCACGGCGGGACTCGCCCATGCCCAGGATGCCGCCGGAACAGATATTGATGTCGGCGTTGCGAACATGGGCCAGCGTGTCGAGCCGGTCCTCGAAGGTGCGGGTGGTGATGACGTTGCCGTAGAACTCCGGCGAGGTATCCAGATTGTGGTTGTAGTAGTCGAGTCCCGCCTCATGCAGCTTGACTGCCTGGGATTCGGTCAGCATGCCAAGCGTCAGGCAAGTCTCCATGCCAAGACCATGCACCGCCTGCACCATCTCGATGACCCGTTGCAGGTTCTTGTCGGTAGGGTTGCGCCAGGCCGCGCCCATGCAGAAACGGCTGGCGCCCTTCGCCTTGGCCGCTTGTGCCGCCTCAACCACCTCGTTCAGGGGCAACAGCTTCTCTTTCTCCAGATCGGTGCTGTGTTTCGCACTCTGCGAGCAGTAGCCGCAATCCTCCGAGCAGGCGCCGGTCTTGATGCTGAGCAGACTGCTCACCTGCACCTGATTGGGGTCGAAGTGGGCGCGATGGGTACTCTGCGCACGGAACAGCAGATCGTTGAAGGGCTGATTCAGCAAGACTTCGATCTCGTCGAGGTGCCAATCATGGCGTAGAATGGTTTCGTTCATGGCGATCTTTGCGGGTTGACCAAATCCCGCAATAGTAAGGATCGAGCGCCCCCTGTCAACCAAGGATGGTTATGAAGGTTTACAACTGGATAGATTTTGCACTAAACAAGCTCTACGCCTCCCGCTGCCATCTCTGTGGAGACCAGGGCGCGCCGGGGCGGGATCTCTGCCCTGACTGCAAAAAGGATCTCTCTCTCAACCGGCACTGCTGCAGGGTCTGCGCCATCCCCCTGCCCCTCGCCGCGCCTGCAAACACCTTATGCGGATCATGCAGCCACCGACAACCCAACTTTGAGCAGTGCCTTGCTGCCTTGGTCTATGATCAGGAGACAGGCCAATTGGTCAGTGGCCTGAAATTCCGCAACCAACTCGGCAACGCCCGGCTGCTGGGGGATCTGCTCTGCGACTACCTGGCGGCAAGAATCGATGAAAAACCGGACTTTATCCTGCCGGTGCCACTGCATCGAAGCCGTCTGAAAACACGCGGCTATAACCAGGCTCTGGAGATCGCCAGACCAGTAGGACGCCGATTCGGCATCCCTCTCCGACCGAAAGTCTGTGTAAGGAATCGGGCCACCGAGGCACAGGCGAATCTGGACAAGGGCGACCGGGGGAAAAATATCCGCGGTGCCTTCAGCGTAAAAAAACAGGTGACCGGTTGCAGGATCGTACTGCTCGACGATGTGGTCACTACCGGCAATACCGTCTCTGAACTGACCCGGGTTTTACGGCAGGCCGGAGCGGCCAGGGTGGATGTTTGGGCTGTCGCACGGACACCTTAGTTCTACCGTATGCCCGATCCGCTACGCTTGATCGGGCATTCCGAAGTCGTACCGAAGACTGGCGCTGCCGGTTCCGCTACGCTTGAACCGGCCTTCTATGGGGAATTATTCACCAAACCTCTGATTTAGATCAATCAGGTTGTCCACCCATAGCCTGTCATGACTGCAGTCCTCATATTTCTGCGCAGTGACAGGCTATGGGTGGTTTTCTTCATCTGAACTGTGTTTACGCTTTCCTTATGCCGACGAATGCTTCCGTTTCCCGCTGATATTGCGTTTGCTTCAGTTCTGTAGGCGATCAGCCCTATCTGGCCTGATACCACCTTCTATCGTCGGCTCTGTCGCCGGAAACCTTATGCTATATGCGCCTCTGGCGCGCCTGTGAACCGATGAAGAAGTACCCCATCCTGCAGAAACGGTACGAGTTACCTCGACCCAGGCCGGTTCCGGATACCTCAAACCGGCAGCTGCAACGTTAACGGCTTCATCTTTCAGTCAGCTTCCCGAATATCCTATCTCTTCAAACCTGCTTCAGAATCGCCCCTTCAGGGACTATCAACTAATACGTAGCTT
>NZ_JAAVSH020000001.1:28037-60124 GCF_011947365.2 endosymbiont of Lamellibrachia barhami | reverse complement strand
CATACTTTCCATCAGGGGTGTTTGAGCATGTTTCATCACTAAGTCCTCTTTCTATACTCCCTAATAGAGGCTTAGCTCAAATACCCCCTCATGGCATCTACGACTTGTTGATCAGACATTATCATGAAGATTTACTAATTGCCGATCGGCATTTTGAACCGCTCGCCCATGTGTTCGAGCACCACTCCATCCGGCAGAATTTCAGACAACAGGGGGCCTGCGTCCAGATAGTCTCCCTCCCGGTACTTCTCCAGGTTGATCAACACGTAACGACGTTTGGGCTGGTCATTGTAACTATGCACATCGATATTGAGCTCTGGCAGATTATCCACAAATCCTGGCGGCAGCTCGCTGATCGATTTTGGTGGAACCTGGAGTACAGGGGCCGGAGGCTCCTCAACAACTGGCGTCGTGAACAAGGACGCTTCCGGTTCAGGCGGCTGGATTTTCAGTTTCTGCACAGCGGCCACCTGTGGCTGTACAGGCACAGGCTGCTGCGACTGCGAAACAGAGAACTTCGGCGCCTCCTGTCTGGCAGGCTGCGTGTCGGGTACCAACGCCGGACCAGACACCATCTGCTGCGGATCCTCCTGTCCCAAATAGAGACCCAGCAGCAACATGCCCAGGCCCAGGAATACCAGCGCCACGATACCGAACCAACGGGATTGCCCCAAATCCTGCTGGGTGTTGACTGCACCGAGCCGGGGCACTTGACCAATCCGATGCTGGCGCTCCGCTTTCTTCAGGGCCTCGAGAATCAGCGACATTTATCCTTTGCCCCCTTCGCTGGTCACAACTGCTCTCAGGGTTGGAGTGTCGGCGGTGAGCTGCACATTGTTCAGGGTAATCATGGTCTGCTGCCCTGCAACACCGTCTGAGGACAACCCATGTTTGGACTGGAAGCGTTTCAGTTGCTGCCGCAACTCCGCATTGTATGCATCCCGGCCGATCACGGCTGGGGGTTCCAAACCCTCTGCTTTGGCAAGCTGCGACCTCAGCCAAGTGACAGGGACGCCTGTCGAACCCGGCCCCACCAGGGCTGATTTTGTTCTTGGGCGCCACACCACCACATAATCACCAGGCCAGAGGGGAGCGATGTCTGCCCGTTTCAGCCGCCGGTCACCCGCACCGTAATCTACCGTTAAATTCTCCCCCTGCATGGATTTGAGAAGGATATAACGTTGCCGGTAACCCAATTTTAACTTGAGCAGCAGCGGCCTGTTGATGCGCTCCAGATCCTCCCAGCCACCAATACCGGTGAGACAACGCAAACCCAATGGCGGCGCCTCTTTGCAGGCGCTCTCTGATGAGAGCAGCTTGATACTTTTGCCCCACAACTCAAACAGTCGCAGATGCACCGCCCGATTGCTGTCTGCCACATGCGCGATCTGCCCCTCCAGATCAACCTTCAGACCAGCTTCAGGCAGGGTGTCGATTGCTTCAGATACGGGAGGGACTGATACGGCCGGTGCAGATTCTGTTTGCGACAGTACCGAGACTTCTTTCGCTCCAGACTCAGGCGGAATCACAGAAAAGTCATCCGGTACCAGGGGGGCCAGAGGCGGCAGAGACAATTCATGCTCTACCTTGGCGGGCCGATCCAGCAGCTGTGCAACCACCTCACCCGACTCCGACATTGAGTCTGTAAATAGTGGCAGCAGAAACCAGGCGATGGCCACAGTGGAGAACACGATCAGCAGGACAGGCATGAGGCGACTGAGTTTTCCCAACACCACACTGGAACCTTTGACCTCTCTAGCCGCACGCCAAACCAACCTGGACCCAGCCCGCTTGGCGCCAGTGGCAAAAATCGCCAACAGAGTCCGCTCGCAGAGGGTGTTGATGATTCGCGGAACACCTCTGGACAGGTAATACACCAGGCGTAGCGCTGACGAGGTGAAAAGATCTTCACGGTTCCCCGACACGACAAGCCGGTGCCGGATATAGCGGACAGTCTCCCGGCGGGATAACGGAAGAAGGTGATAGCGTGCTGTAATGCGCTGGGCAACCTGTCGCATATCCTTACGCGCCAGCAGTTGCTGCAACTCTGGCTGACCCACCAGAATAATGCGCAGCAACTTGTGTTGCGAAGTCTCCAGATTTGTCAGCATGCGGACCTGTTCAAGCACCCTGGGACTCAGATTCTGCGCCTCGTCCACCACCAGGACCGTATTGCGTCCGGCCGCATGCGTCTTCAACAGATGGTGGCTCAGATTATCGGTCAGTTGTTTGAGGGAGTAGGGGGGACCCACATATTTAATGCCCAGTTCGTCGCAGATGGCCGCCATGAAAGCGCGACGCGAGAGTCGGGGATTGAAGATCAGGGCGATATCGACGTTTTCGAGATTCTGCTCCAACAGACTGCGCACCAGCATGGTCTTGCCGGTACCGACTTCACCGGTCAGCTGCACGAAGCCGCCATTCGGCCCGGTTCCGTAGATCAGGTGAGCCAGACTCTCCTCATGCCCACGACTCAGATAGAGATAGCGGGGGTCAGGCGTAATGGAAAAGGGATTTTCCTGAAACCCGAAATCGCTAAACTGCATGGCTCAATCGCAATCCTCTTCCAGATCTTGCGCTTTGGCCAGCTTGTCCGCCATTTCCAACCATTGGATTGCCACGGTCTCATTGAGTGCGACGCCTTCACCGGAGAGATACATCTGCCCCAGGTTAATGGCCGCCTGATAGGAGCCGTTTCCAGCAGCCTGTTTCAGCCACTCCACTCCCCGGGAATTACTCTTTCTCACCCCCTGTCCGTAGAGATAGAGCATACCGAGATAGTACTGGGCATCCACCACACCCTCCTCCGCCAGCGATCTGAAGGAGTTGTAAGCACCTTTGTAGTCACCCGCTTCAAACGAGGTCAGTGCCGCTTCATAGGCATCGTTCCCCGCAACGGAGAGAAAAGGCGTCATGAGCAGAAACAGCAGCGTAACGCCGCGAATAATATTTTTCGCCATCAAATTCATCTACTATCGATTCTCTCCCGGCCAGCAGCGATCCCATACAATAAGGAAACATAACACCTCTCAGCCACAGGTGCATAGAGAAGCGGTGCTTTTGTACTAATGGGGGTAAATGGGCGCAGAATCCCTGTCGTTTTTTTAGCCGCGACAATGGACGAAATCACGGCTAAAACCGTCAGGTCTGATTAACGACAGCTACTTTTCAGCCAACTGTGGTACTTCAAGTGTTGGCGTCAAAACCGGCGTGTATACCGGGTAATAGGAAGGGTAGTAGCCATAGTGGTAGGGATAGTAACCGTAATTTCTATACCCATACCATGGCCGGTACCAATTGCGCCCCCAGCCTGAACCGGAGAAGCCAAAGGAGAAACCGAAGCCACCCCATCCATTACCACCCCACCAGGCATCTGCGGTGGATACCGGCAGTGCCACAAGTGCTGCCACTGCTGTTGCAGTCAGGAATTTGCGCATTGTCTTCATGATAAACCTCCTGCGACATACTGCTGTCACTTTTTCCCGTCCACATTTAAACCATACGCCTTATGTGGAAAATAACATCGAGGCACGTCGCCTATATTAGAGAATGCTTATAGAAATATCCTATAGATTATTCCGTCTGGCACGCTGGGCGAATGACTGCTTTCTTCCAAGGGTGACGCCCGGTCTCTTCATGGATAAACTGCGCCGACAACGATTCACACCACAATTGAGGATTATCCTATGATATTCATACCCTGCCAGGGCGGAGACAACTGCACAGAAGGCGGCACCCACTGCCAGGGCTGCGGGCGCAGCCATGAAGAGATCGCCGAGACCAAAAAACTGATCGATGCACTGGTGCAATTTACACAAAAGATGGATTTTGAGAATGTCGAAGAGTTCACCAGCTTCGTTGCAACCAGGGCCGCAGGTAAGTACCGCATGCAGCAGGGCGGCGGTATTGGTTTCGGCCTCAACGTCCAGCCCGGCAGCTGACGAATAGCCACTCCGGGAACCAACACGGTTCCCGGCAGTCACATTTCAAACAGGCCAATAGACGAAGAAAAACCATGATGAAGCCCTTTGCCCTCTCTCTCCTCCTCATCTTCACCACAACCTTTGCGCTGGCGGCTCAGCCGCTGGTCTCACCGGAGTGGGTGCATAACAATCGCGGGAAGAGCGGGGTCGTAATCCTCGATCTGCAGGACGCCAAAGCCTATCAGCGATACCATGTCCCCGGCGCGGTGAACTCCAGCTACGGTGACTGGCGACGCACGTCGGCGAAAAAGATACCCCAGATCATGACGCCTCCCGCGCAACTGGAGAAACTGATCGGCCGTCTGGGCATCGATAATGATACCCACGTCGTACTGGTCACCACCGGAAACGGCGCTGGTGACATGGCGAGCGCCTCACGCGTCTACTGGACCTTCAAGGCACTGGGGCATGATCAGGTTTCCATCCTCGGCGGGGGGCTGATCAACTATGCACAGAAGCGGGTCTACCCACTGCAGAACGGTCTCAACCAAGCAGTGCCGAAGGTCTTCAAGGTCAACCTCAGGGCCGACTACATCCCCGACGCACAAGAGGTAAAAGCGGCCCTCGAAAAGGGGGCGCTGGCGGTGGACAATCGCAGCCGCGCCGAATACATGGGCATCTACTCCGGCAGCGGCAAAGAACGCCCAGGCAGTCTGCCCAAAGCTGTCAATATCTCTTACGACTGGCTGACCGCCAATGGCGGCGCAACCTTTCATACCATCGATAATCTGAAAAAGATCTATGCCGCCAATCAGGTACCGCTGAGCGGCCCACAGATCAACTATTGTCATACAGGCCATCGCGCCGCCCTTGGCTGGTTCGTCTCCCACGAACTCTTGGGTAACAAGCAGGCTCGTCTTTACGATGGATCGACCGCCGAGTGGGCGCTTGACCACGCCCTACCCATGGAACAGAAGGTCCAACTAAAACATTGAGAACCAAACCATGCGCGCCTATCTATCAAAACTCCTTATCACACTACTGTTAATGAGTCTGACTCAAGGCGTTCTGGCCAACGGCCGCACCGCACCGGAGTGGGATATCTCCGAATGGATCAACGGCGATGGCACCACCCTGGCGGCACTCAAAGGCAAGGTGGTGGTGATCGACTTTTTCCAACTCTGGTGCCCTGGCTGCAACAGCTTTTCGGTGCCGTTGATGGCCAGGTGGGAGCAACAGTTTGCCGACGAGATAACAGCGGGAAACCTGGTGATGCTGAGTATCCACACCGTGTTTGAAGGGCATGACTATCAGAATCCCAAAAAGCTGCGCACCTATCTCAAACAAAAAAATATCCAACACCTGGTGGGAATCGATCGGCACGTTGACGGCGACGAAATCCCGGAAACCATGAAACGATACCGCACCCGCGGCACACCGGAGATGGCCATCATCGACAAAGAAGGACGTATCCGCTTCCAGCGATTCGGCAGTTTTGATCCGGCAAGCGGCGTCCAACTGATCAACCAACTACTGGCCGAGGATCGCGGGTAACCCATGATAAAACGACTCATCCCCAGTCTGCTGCTCTGGCTCTGCTCTTGCTCGGCGGCACGGCTTTCGCTGCAACCCACGCCAACAACACGGTCACGAGGCCTATGGAAATCGATCAACAACTCAAAGCCGCCTACGAGGCCAAGGGAGAGGATTACAAACCCCGCACCGAACACTTAAACGCAGACGGCTCACCGATATATATCAACCGCCTGATCCTGGAAGACTCCCCCTATCTGCTGCAACATGCCCATAATCCGGTGGACTGGCATGCCTGGGGGGAAGAGGCCTTTGAAAAGGCAAAACGTGAGAACAAGCCGGTCTTTCTCTCCATCGGTTACTCCACCTGCCACTGGTGCCATGTTATGGAGCGGGAGAGTTTCGAGAACCTCCAGTTGGCCAAAATACTGAATGAGCATTTCGTGGCCATCAAGGTCGACCGGGAGAGCCATCCCGACGTAGACGAGGTCTACATGACCGCTGTGATGCTGATGACCGGCCATGGCGGTTGGCCCATGTCGAGCTTTCTCACCCCGGAGGGCAAACCCTTCTATGGCGGCACCTATTTCCCACCCGACCAGTTCGGACAGCTGCTCTCACAGATTCAGCAGGTCTGGCGCGACAAAAAAGCCGGCGTCCTCGATCAGGCGGATCGAGTGGCGGAAGCCGTAAAAACAGCCAACAACCACAAAGGCACAGCCAAGGCACTCGACAAGACCGCCATCGCCGCAGCACTCAAGACGATGCTCGGCAGTTTTGATGAACTGCAGGGCGGCTTCAGCGTGGCACCAAAATTCCCCCACGAACCCTGGTTATTGTTGTTGCTGCAACAGGCGGAACGCAGTAATGATTCAGCGGCACTGGAGGCGGCGGAGGTCACCCTCGATGCAATGGCCCGGGGGGGGATCTACGATCAGGTGGGGGGCGGTTTTCACCGCTACTCCACGGACAACGAATGGCTGGTGCCGCACTTCGAAAAGATGCTCTACAACCAGGCTCATCTCGCTCGCGCCTACCTGTATGCATGGCGACTCACCGGCAAGGAGAAATACCGTCGAGTGGTCACTCAGACTCTCGATTACGTCATGCGCGAGATGACCTCACCCAACGGCGGTTTCTACTCAGCCACCGACGCCGACAGTGAGGGTGAAGAGGGGGCCTTCTTCATCTGGACACCCGCCCAGATTCGTGACGCTTTGGCGCCGGAAGATGCCGACCTGGCAATCGATCTCTATAACATCACAGACAGTGGCAACTTCGAAGGAAAGAATATCCTCCACCTGCAGTCAGACCTGGAGAGTTATGCCGAAGAAAACAAGTTGGATCTTACCGCCCTGCAGATGCGGATCGATCATATCAATACGGTATTACGCAAGGTACGCGAAGGCCGGGAACATCCGTTAAGGGACGACAAAGAGGTCACCGCCTGGAACGGCATGATGATCACCGCCTTTGCACAGGCCGCCGACCTTCTTGCTGCAGATACTTACCGGAAGGCCGCAGAACAGGCGGGGGAGTTTATCTGGCAGCAAAATCGCAAAGCTGCCGGCAAGCTTTGGCGGGTACACCTCGACGGACAATCCTCGGTTGCCGCAGCGCAGGAGGATTACGCCTATCTTTCTGAAGCACTGCTTTATCTCTACGATCTGACCGAAGATAAAAAGTGGCTGCAACGGGCGCAAGAGATCGCCGATGCCATGATCGGCCGGTTTCGCGACGAACAGAACGGCGGCTTCTATATGAATGAAGAGGAGAGCAACTTCAGCGCAATGGGACGCCCCAAGGACAGCGGCACCGACAGCGCCATCCCATCCGGTAGTTCAGTGGCCCTTAAGTCGTTACAGATGCTCTGGGTACGCACCGGCAAGCTGGACTATCGCACTCACGCCAATAACCTGATCGGCAGTTTCGCCACCGCAATTGAGCGGCATCCCAACGGCTACACCTACATGTTGAGCGCCATCGATGATCTACAGCAGGGGGAGTTGAGCGCCCGCCGATATGCCGCACAAGGCGGCATCCGCCTCATGGGCAAGGCCAGGACACTCAAGAATGACAAACAGCTGTTAACCATCACCATCACCATTCCTGAGGGCTGGCACATCAATGCCAATCAGCCTTTGAGCAAGAATTTAATCGCCACTGAGATCAATCTGGCCGACAGCGCTGGCCAATGGAGCATGGGCCCCGTCACCTATCCAGAACCCACGTTACAGCAGCTGGCTTTTCAAAGTGATCCGCTCTCCGTTTATGCAGGAGTGATTACGCTACAGGCGATGCTGACTCCCACCTCTGACACGGCTGCAGTCAAGACAACATCCATCGATGTGAAATTACAGGCGTGCAGCGATGAGGTCTGTCTGCCGCCGGAGACATTGCAACTCCATATTCCCACCCTACCTTCAATCTGAGTGGTGTCCCGAATTAATTAAGGGGAACTCCCCCCACGGACTGCACCTGCGCCGCGTGGTTTCCCCTATGTCACAGCCGCACACCATTGGTTAGACTCTGACACGATTATGAACATGCAATCAGTGATTAAATTTTTCGCTCTGGCCGTCTTTCTCTCGCTGTCGCTGAGTCTCAGTGCACGCGACACGGACTCACAATCAGGACAGGCTTGGAGCTATAGCGGTGAAACGCCCCCGGAGAAATGGAGCACTCTCTCCAGCGCATTCAGCGCGTGTGGAGCAGGCCAAGCGCAATCGCCTGTGGATATCCAGGGCGCCATAGAATCCGAGCACCTGCCACTCTCTTTTTTCTACCGCACCAGCATCCTGTCAATCCGACGATCTAACCACGGCATTTCACTGGATATGGAATCCGGTGGATTCATGAAGATGGGTGGTGAACGTTTTCAGTTGCGCAGTATTGATCTGCATATACCTGGTGAACATACCTATCTGGGCAGGGCTGCTGATATGGAGATTCAGCTCAACCATATCGACAACAACGGCAACCCTGTGATACTCGCAATTCCGGTAAACGCGGGAAGACGCAACAACCTGATGGTCAAGCGAATCGCCCGCCACCTGCCACAAGAAAATGGTGGCCAGAGATACAGTCGCCAGATCGGTATCAACGCAATCTTTCTGCTGCCGACCAATAGAAGTCATGTACTCTACAACGGATCACTGACAACACCTCCCTGTAAAGAACCTGCTCGCTGGATCGTGTTCAAAAACCCGATCGAGATACCCGATCTGCAGCTGCGAAAATTTACCGATGCTATCGGCTACAATGCCCGTCCTGTGCAACCGCTGAATGGGCGTATGATCTGGACGAGCATTCATTAGGAGAGCGTCGAATTTAACCGTCACGCCTCAACAGCGCTTCCAATTCTTTGTAACCCTCCAATTCCATTAACAACCGCCCCTTCTCTTCTTTTGCTACCTTTAGCCAGTTCTTGTCTTCCAGCGCGCCTACCATTGCATACAAAAGATTCAGGCTTGGCTCGACGCAGCATTCACTCCTCATTTTGAGGAACGCACCAATGGCTCCAATTTTTTCCAGATCCATTCTTGTATAGATGCCTATTTCATTCAGGCATTCTTCTGACTTTTCACCCAAGCCTTTGAGGTCAGATACTCTTTTGTTATAGATATCGGCCATGCTGTCCAGCGCTCGTAAGCGGTAAAACTTCCAATAGTTTATGCCTAGGCCAAGCGGGCTGGCCCAGCCATTTTTTAATAGTGCTTTTGCGATAGAGCGATTTAATAGGCCGCGACCAATCAGGATCACAGACTGATACCATCGGACGCCGAATGTTCAGGATAGTAAGCACTTAGCCTGATAAAATCGTAGTGCTTCAGATAAGTTTCTGGCTTATCACAGCCGGCATCTTATGTAATCTTTTTGTTTTTCTTGCGTTTTCTGATAGTTGCGCCAGACAGCACAACCTTATCAGTGAAGTCTGTAGCAGAACAATCGTTCATTCCAGGCCCTTCATGGCAAAGATTTTATTTCTCGTTGAAATGACGCTAACCTATCGTCATGTAAAATACAATATAACACCATAGCCTATCACACCAAACACTGCTGCAGTGTTTACCGAGTTAGGCTTTCCCACCTATGTCGATGTTAGGCTCTAAACGCAGAAGTGAGCATGAAAAAGGTAATAATAACTCTAGTAATTATGGCTCTTCCTGTCGCTGCATGGGGCTTCTATAAACCTATGCGTGTTCTTGCTCCTGAATTGAATGGATTAACATGTATTAATGAAAAGATCTGTCTGGATGATATAAGAAAAAGAGAAGCCGCAGAGTTGCTCTATCTGGAATCAGCTATCGTAACAAATAATGCTGTTGGTTATTTTTATAATAGCCCTCGTGCAATATTCTGTGCAACAGAAAATTGCTATGAATCATTTGGTTTTAAATCACCATCAGTAGCACACGCGGTTGGTACTTCCGGAGTAGTTATTAGCCCTCGTGGTTGGAGCAATACAAAAATAATCCATGAATTTGTACACCATATCCAAGCTGAAAGAATTGGCGTAATACAGATGCTTTTTAAACCAGATTGGTTAATTGAGGGAATGGCATATTATATTAGTAATGACAATATGCATGATGTTCCTCAGAGATATATAGAAGCAAAGAAACGCTTCGAAAAATGGTATGTAGAATTAGGGAATGAAAAATTGTGGAAAACAGCCGAAAATCTGTAAAAAAGCCTAATCAGGTAAGGGAGGGTCTCTAGCCCTCCCTCCCACCTACTATTGGCATGCGGGTCACCGGGCGGTTCATCAACATGATGAAACTTGATCCATTGTTCTCTAACAGAGATGAGCCTATTTCTCCAACCACTTGTGGTCATTCCAGATTGCGTAGCCAATGTTCTGGCTAAACGATAAGGCCCTTTTGAGCTTAACCCAAGATACACAGCTGTTCGTATCCTGGTTTCAAGCTTGATGAGTTTCCGGATGCGAGTGCGTGGTTTACGCCACTGCTTCAATAACTGGCCGTACACACGACGCGTAGCCCATTCATCAAGCTGTTAAAGTGATAATATTCCGAAAAGACCAAATGGATCCAGTCCAGCCCCGGATATAAAGGCGAAGTTCGCGGTACGAGCGATGCATGAGATTCCCGACGTTTCGATGGTCGACAGATGTTGTGCGCCGAAGTCGCTCAGTGCTTTATCGCTCCACCGGATCTTTTGCCTCTAAAGGTAAAGCCGAGGAAACGGAGGTCGTTGGTTTTCACCACCTTGCTCTTCTCCTCATTGATCACCAGCTTTAACTTGGTGGTCAGAAAGCGCTTTATCCACGCCATCACGCGGTGTCCTGCCGATGTCGACTCTACACAGACGACAAAGTCGTCTGCATAACGGGCAAAACGCATTCGGCGCAATTCCAGGAGTTTATCCGGAATCATGCTCTGCACCCTTCTCTTTCAACCGGTGCAGGCCGCAGGTAGCTCGCAACTGCTGCAGGCACTGCCGGAACGGCCCACAGCCGGTGATTTCCAGCTCACTGATTTGGACGGCACCGAACACCGTCTCTCCAATTATCGGGGCCGGGTGGTCATCGTGAACTTCTGGGCCACCTGGTGCCCACCCTGCCGGGAGGAGATGCCCTCCATGCAACGCGCCTGGGAGATTCTGGAACCGGAGGGGATCGCTATGCTGGCCATCAACATCGGTGAAGATGAAGACACCATCTTTCAGTTCACTGCAAACTTTCCGGTGGAGTTTCCTCTTCTGCTGGATCAGGATTCGGCAACCATCCAATCCTGGCCGGTCAGAGGCCTGCCCACAACCTATGTGGTCGACCCTCAGGGAAGACTGGTCTACCGGGCCATCGGCGGCCGGGCATGGGACGACCCGGCGCTGCTCGACATGGTGCGGGCGCTGAAATAAGCCTTACCGGCTATTTACCTCTCGCACCCTAATGGGGGACAATTAAAGATTACACCCTGAAGACACCCAAGCCGCCGTGACCCATCTTGTCATCTATGAACATCCGCTCAATGAAAGGATTCGCACCTTTCTGCGTCTTGAGCACCTGTTTCTGCAGATTGACCATTTCCTCTCTCCCCAGGATGCCTGGAGCAACCGCACCGCCCTCGATGGCCTGCTGGGCACCATCAGCATCTTTAGCCGTTCTGATCTGAAGACTGAAATCCTCAAGGAACTTGAGCGGCATACCACCAATCTGGAACGTATTCGCCGCCAGCCAGGGGTCAACATGCAGGCCCTCGGGCAGGTATTGGACGACCTGGAGCAGGCGATCCATCAGGTCTATCGGCTGGACGGTCAGATTGGCAAAAAGCTGCGCGAGAATGAGTTCCTCACCGCCATTATGCAACGCAGCAGCATTCCGGGCGGCAGCTGCAACTTCGACCTGCCGCAATACCACTACTGGTTGAATCAACCCTACGAGGTCCGCCGGAATCAGATGCTGGAGTGGCTCCAGGAACTCAACCCTGTGCGCGAGGCCATCATCCTGTTACTGAACCTGATCCGCACCAGCAACCACCCGGTCCGGGAACAGGCCAGAGAGGGCTTTTACCAGAAGTCACTGGAGACACCCTCACCCGCGCAGATGATCCGCGTCGGCCTGCCGGAAGGCTCCTCGCTGTTCGTGGAAATCAGCGGCAACAAACATCGTTTCAGCATCCGCTTTCTGGAGGCAGTGGATACCGGGAGACCCGTTGCGTCGAAGCAGGACGTCGATTTCATGCTCACGAGCTGTGTGCTCTAATCCTCATGAGTGACCGCGAGCCCACTTTTGTCCCCTGCCCTACCTGCGGTAAAAACGTCACTTGGGGAAAACAATCACCCTGGCGGCCCTTCTGCAGTGAGCGCTGTCGCCTGATCGACCTTGGGGAGTGGTTCGACGAGAAGCATAAAATTCCTTCTGAAGAGACGTCATTCGACGAGGACCTTTCGGAGCATTAGTTGTCAGCTTCGTGCTCGCCGATCCGTTTCCTGAACGCCTCAGCTTCATCGTAGAGTGCCCTCACCTCATCAGAGTTCGGCCCCTTCTCTGTCAGGAACTCCTTGATGGCATTGCAATGTCCCAAGGCGTCGTGAACTTTACCCTCTTCAAATGATTGTTCAGCCTTGGTGAAGTGAAAATGGGAGACGCACTCCGCACGCTGCATAGCCAACTTCTCTACATGTTCGCGAACCACTTCTGCCGGTGTCCGGTGCAATAACCCCCCCTCCTGCAGAAACCCCATCAGCTCGCCAAATGCATCGACCACCTTCTGCAAGTGCGGTTTGTCGAAGATATTTTGACTCTGTGATACCACTTCTGCTGAGGCCAGAGCCTGCCCGATCTCGCCAATCAGCTTGTCGATCCCTTCGTAACGGCGATCCACCCCCCTGATGGCCTGATAACGCGCCAACATATCCTTCTGCAGCAGTTGCCGCGTCTCGGCTGGAAATGGACATCCCGAAAGCCGATCCAGCAGATCCTCCACAAGATCCACACCTCGCAGCAGGCGCTGGATCTTCATTCGTTTCTGCGCCATGTGCACCTGATAACGATGAACTATGCTAGCCAGCATCAGTGCCGCGATCAGTAATCCGCCAAGGACAAAAATCAGGTTCATAACTGTAGCAATCCAATCCTGAAAACTTATCTGTTAAATAGCGCTGTTATTGTGCCAAAACATTGTCTGCCCGACACACTATTTTCCGAAGAAATGGGATCCTGCCATGCTTGCTCCGAAAAAATCCTCACCACTTGTCTGAGCCGGCTGCACCTTCCCGGTCTTCAGCGACGATTCGCCCGACTTTGAATTACGCTGGCACAGAAAGCCCACAACCGGCACAATCGAATAAGCGAATCACAACGATTATGAGGACAAAGCACCATGAACTGGCCACTCCTGGTTATTCTCGTCCTGGCGGCATTCCTGCTACTGATGCCACTGCTTACCTATCTCTCCGCCCGTCGCAGTGTCGGGAAAAGCGTGGCAGTATCAGGTAACGGCCCCGATCTCCCCTCATCGCGACTGGTCTATTTTTACAGCGCGCATTGCGGTCCCTGCCGCCAAATGACGCCGATCATTGACGAAATGGCCAAAAAACATGAGAAAGTCATCAAATATGATGCCAGACAAGCGCCAGAGACGGCTGCCGCCTACGGCATCCGCGCCACGCCGACAACAGTCCTGGTAGAGGACAATGTCATTACAGAGGTCTTGGTGGGCGCCAAATCACAGAGACAACTTGAAAAACTACTACAGAGAATCAGCTAATGCGGGCATTGATCATCCCGGTTACCGACTTTCAGCAGAACTGTACGCTGCTATGGTGTGAAAAGACCCTGGCCACCGCCATTGTCGACCCCGGTGGCGATATCGAACGAATCATTGAAGCAGTTTCTGTCCATCAACTGAAACCACAACTGATCCTCATCACCCACGGACATATCGATCACGCCGGCGGCGCAGCAGCACTGGCCAGAAAACTGGATATACCTATCGAGGGTCCACAGCAGGACGACCGATTCTGGCTCGAAGGCATGCCCGATCAGGCGGCCATGTTTGGTTTTTCAGCCGTGGAAACCTTCGAACCGGAACGCTGGTTGAAGGATGGGGACCGTGTACGCTTCGGCGAAGTGGAGCTTGAGGTTCTGCATTGTCCGGGTCATACACCAGGGCATGTCGTTTTCTTCCACCGTGAGAGCAAACTGGCGCTGGTGGGGGATGTGCTATTCCACGGATCGATTGGCCGAACCGACTTTCCGCGAAGCAACCATGCAGCGCTGATCCATTCGATAAAGGGAAAACTCTGGCCCCTGGGAAGTGCGGTACGCTTCATCCCCGGCCATGGCGCTGAATCAACTTTTGGTGAAGAACGCCGCAACAATCCGTTTGTTGCAGATTAGGTTTTAAACCGGCTTACACTATCCCTGCGCACCTCAAGGCCACATAACCCTTGTCACACACCCGCCGGCAGGTATTGAGCAGGATACCGGCGGGAGTGCATCCACATTCGCATCGCAACCAGGCAGTACGCCTATGCCGGTAAGCACAGTATCTACTGACATCCAACTCCGCCGATTCTGAGGAAAGGGGGTCTCGCTACTATCTACCCAATCTGAAATCAGCATCAGAAATGCAAGCACCACCACTCAGCCCATCGAAATAGGATATAAACATCAGCTTTCTCTAATAAATTCATATAGTTCATAGTTTTGCATTGATTGACTGCATGACGTACTATCCGCCAAATAATATTGGGTGCTCATATTTTTCCAATAACAAGTCAGCACTCGTAGATCAGGCAGGAGAGATCACCGTTTTCTGCGATACCTAAAACAAAAGATTGAGGATGGAGTATGTTTCGCAACAATGCCAGCGGTAACGCTGCGGGCAAAGTATCCATTGTCTTCGTAGGCATCATCTTCCTCGCCGGCGTCGTATTTACCGGACTCTTCAATGTGGGCCTTGGATTCACAAACGAAATGGACTTCTGTACGAGCTGCCACTCCATGAAAGTAAATTTGGAAGAGTACAAAGAGACAACGCATTACAAAAATGCCTCAGGGGTACGGGCCACCTGCGCGGACTGCCATGTTCCCAAACCGTTCATACCCAAGATGGTCGCAAAGGTAATGGCATATAAGGATGTCTTGCATGAGATCCTCGGCACCCTCGACACCAAAGAAAAATATGAGTCCCACCGCTGGGAGATGGCTAACCGGGTTTGGGATAAGATGCGTAGTACGAACTCCCGCGAATGCCGAAGCTGCCATGACTTCAGCCAGATGGATCTGAGCGAACAGGATCGCATCGCCCGTAAGCGTCACGCAAGAGCGGAGGACGAAGGCAAGACATGTATCGACTGCCACAAGGGCATCGCACATGAGGAGCCGGATGAACCGGAAGAAGCCACCGAGGAAGATAACGACAAGGCATGATCAGCGCATTGAACCCGGAACAGTCACGGTAGAATCATGAAGAAAAACAAGCTTGCCGCAATACTGCTTGCGCTGCTCATCTCAACTCCAGTCCTCTCCGGTGACAAGGAGATGGCAAAAGAGTTGAGACTGGCCGCCATTGTCGGTGACACAGACGTCATCATTGAACTTCTGGATAAAGGCATTTCGGTCGACACCGCCAATAAATTCGGCAAGACCGCTCTCATGATGGCGGTCGAAAACGACAATTTCGAAACTGTCGTCCTGCTGCTGAACCGGGGTGCTCAGGTCAACTTCCGTACCCTCGCAGGCTGCACTGCACTTACTGTTGCAGCCGAAAACGGGCATCCGGCACTTACCGCAATGTTGCTCGAACGCGGCGCAAATATACATGATCGCACCCGGGCCGGCTGGGACTCAATGATGATTGCCGCCCGTTACGGCATCACGGACATGGTAGAACAACTTCTCTTCAAGGGGGCCGATCCCCACGCGTCGGACAAGCACGGCAGAAACGCTCTCATGATGGCGGCGAGAAAAGGTCATACGGATACCGCCGAAATGCTGCTCAAACATGGCGCCAACGCCGATGCCCAGGACAGAAACGGCTCCACCGCGTTGATACTTGCGGCCGACCGCGGCAACGAAGAGACGGTAGAGAGCCTGCTGAAACTCGGCGCTTCCATCGCCAAAGAAGATCGTGACGGCGCGACGGCATTGATTTGGGCAGTGGGACAAGGGCACATAGTAATCACAAAACTGCTGATTGACAAAGGCGCCAATATCAACCACGCTGATCATGATGGCATCACGCCACTGATGGAAGCTGCGAGCAGTGGCTCCGCGGATATGACCCGGCTTCTGCTGAAGCAGGGCGCCGATAAAACAATTAGAAACAGCAACGGTCGCACAGCGGCAGACATTGCCAAAAAGAAAAGAAAAAAGCATATCGTCAATCTGCTCGAGAGAGCAGGCTGATAGACGAAGTATGTGGAGGATGAGATAGCCTAATGCAACCGACTCATCTTCATGTATTTAATAAATAATAGTGTCAAGCGATGACACCCGTTTGACACCGGTAACCGGTCGTTTTCCCAACAACCTGTTATCCAGAGCATTGCGCAAGCGAAGTGGATGGAATCCACAATAAATCCAAAGAAAGTCAGGGAGTTTTCGCTAGCGCGCCAATGCAGTTGAAGTCTTCACGTAGTTTAAGATTTCAGCGCATTTTTTACTGGGATAATAATCCCTTTATACCATTGTAAGCCTGTTCAAAACCCAAAGGAGGAAACATGGCATACACAACCATTAAGAAGGCCCTGATCGGCGCACTGGCTCTCAGTGCATCTACACTGGCTTTCGCCGCTGACAAACCCCTGATGATGGGCGCCAGCGCAAAAATGATGTCCGACACCTGCGCCGGTTGCCATGGCACCAACGGCGCCAGCGTCGGTCCGGCTATCCCCAGCATCGGTGGTCTCTCCACTGAATACTTTGTTGAGATCATGCAAGGCTATAAGAGTGGCGAGATTATATCCACGATTATGGGCCGCATTGCCAAGGGTTATACCGACGAAGAATTTACTGCAATGGCAGGTTTCTACGGTAAAAAGCCTTTTGTCGCAGCGAACCAGAAGTTCGATGCAGCAAAGGCCAAGAAGGGCGCCAAGCTGCACGACAAGTACTGTGAAAAGTGTCATGCAGATGGTGGAACTGACGCTGAAGACGATTCCGGTGTCCTCGCCGGCCAGCTGGTACCCTACCTGAAGTGGACCCTGGCTGACTATAGGGCGGGCGACCGTCCCATTTCCAAGAAGATGAAAAAGAAACTCAACAAGATGCTGAAGGCGAAAGGCGACGGCAGTATTGACGATCTGATGCACTTCTACGCAAGCCAGCAATAAGGGGGATTGAAAACATGAAGATTACCCGTAGAAGTTTTGTAAAAGGTGCTGGTGCAGCGACTGCTGTTGGCATGATCGGTACCCCTTTTATCGCTCTGGGCGCAAGTAAGAAGGTGGTGGTGGTTGGTGGTGGTACCGGTGGCGCAACTGCTGCCAAGTATCTGAAGCTGGCCGATCCGACCATCGATGTCACCCTGATCGAAGCCAACAAGCACTACTACACCTGCTACCTCTCCAACGAGGTTCTGAGTGGCGACCGTACCATCGACTCCATCAAGTTCGGTTACAGTGGTGTTGGCAAGCACGGTGTGAAGGTCGTTCACGACATCGTTACCGGCATCGATGCCGGCAAACGCGTGGTCAAGACCAAGGGCGGCAAGAGCTTCAATTACGACCGCTGCATCGTCGCCCCAGGTGTCGATTTCAAGTGGGAGACCATTGAAGGTTACGATGCCAATGTGGCGGAGACCATCACCCACGCCTGGAAGGCCGGTTCACAGACCGTGACCCTGCGCAAGCAACTGCTGGCAATGAAGGATGGCGGCACTGTCTGTATCTGCCCGCCAACCAATCCCTTCCGTTGTCCTCCCGGACCCTATGAGCGCGCCTCGCAGATCGCACACTACTTTAAGCAGCACAAGCCAAAGTCCAAGATCATCATCCTGGATCCAAAGCCGAAATTCTCCAAGATGGGCCTGTTCGTACAGGGCTGGAAGGATCTCTATGGCTACGGCACAGACAACAGCATGATCGAGTGGCACGGCACCCCGAAGGGTTCCGACGACAATGTGCTGACCGGCATCGACGCCAAGACCCGTACTGCGACCACCGGCTTCAACGAAGTCACTGCGGACGTACTGAACGTGATCCCCGCCCAGAAGGCTGGCAAGATCGCATTCGCTGCGGGCCTGACCAAAGGCGACTGGTGTCCGATCAACCTGCACACCTTTGAGTCAACCATTCACAAGAATATCCATGTGATTGGTGATGCCGCTATTGCAAAGGGTATGCCGAAATCCGGCTATGCAGCCAACTCTGAAGCCAAGGTCTGCGCCGCTGCTATTGTTGCGATGCTGAATGGTCAGGAGCTTGGTACGCCGGCCTACGTCAACACCTGCTACTCTATCATCGGCCCGGGCTACGGTATCTCCGTTGCGGCAGTTTATCGTCTGGCTAAAGACGGCTCCAAGATCACCAAAGTCTCCGGCGGTCTGACACCCAAGGATGCCTCTGCCGAAATGCGGGCCCGCGAGGTGCAGTACGCCTACAGCTGGTTCGACAACATCACCAACGACATCTTTATGTAAGAGATGAACCACAACCGTCAGGGATGACGGCTGAGGACGTTTTCACAACGATCCTTTCAAAGGCGGAACCCTCGGGTTCCGCCTTTTTTATTGGGAGAACAAACAACCCCCACTGCAAACGGGCGGGTTATTAAATTGGGGCGGCGCCCCTACTAAAACAGACATAAAACCGCACGGATAGAAAAGGCGGGTAAACCCGCCTTTTATTGCTACAAGCTTCATCGCGCATCGAGACTACTTGGGCCTGATCGGCCTTCTCATATCATGAGACCGTTGCTCGATCGCATAACCACCATAAATCTTGGATGATCTGGAGTATTTCGGGAAATCCGGATTCTGCCAACCCGCCTCGGCAACCTTATCCGTCGGCGGCTTCAGACGAGAGGAGTAGTCCATCACCGCCATGACATCCCGCATGGTAAAGCGGCGGATCTGTTTGACCATCTTGGGATCGGCGTTTCTGCGACGACCTTTTTTTATCCACTCGAACTGACGCATCAGATAGCGGTAGTGCTGGCCGTAGATCGCCGGTATGTGCTCAGCCTTATCACCCTGACCATTGTCACCATGACACTCTGTGCAGTTCTCTTCATAGAGTTTCCTGCCATGTTTAAGATCATGCCCCGAACCCGTGCCGTTGTTGGGAGTCATAGGCAACAGCGCAATATAGGCGGCAACATCAGCGATCTCCTGTACACCGCCCAGCAGGCGGGGCGAAGTAAATGGCCGCATCGTTGGATTGTCGCGGTTGCGGGCGCGGATGTCGGCAAGCTGCTTGATGATTACCGTTTTCAGTTGACCTGCAACCTGCGGATAAGTGCCGCTTTCATGCCCCCACCCCTCCGGCGTATGGCAGACCGCACAAATCTCATACACCTTCTTTCCATTTTCAAGATTTGGCTCTTTAAGGAGTGCCGCCTCGTACTCCTCCATCGCCTTTTCCGACGTCCCTGCCGCAACAATTCCCGCTGCTATCAAACCAAGAAAAACAGCCCCTGTCTTTAGCAAATATCTACTCATCGACTTCTCACGCGTTTGTGTGATGAACGGGCTTGAGAATAGCCTTTTATTACATATCAGGCAATCTTTCATCGATGGTTTCTCTAGCGTCAATACGCCTCTTGATTAGCATTTGATAATTATCTTAACCATTGATAATAAAGGGAAAATTGAACTATCATCCGACATCTGCCAGAATGCCGCACAAGCCAATACCTGCTGAATATCCGCTTATTGTCGTGCTGATTAATAGGGGCAGATGCGGCAAATACAAAAGCAATAACAACGCAATTAACAGCTAACCTCATCCCTGATGAGCTGAAGGAGCATCCCATAACAACGAAAGAACTGGGATCGAATCTGCGGGATCAAGCGCTTTTTCTCGAAAACTTAACGACTCATACACAAACCCTGGAGGCTCGTTCATGAAACGGCTATTGCTGACACTTCTCTTAACACTACCGTTCGCTGCACAGGCAGTAGACATGGAAAACGGTAAAAAACTCAGCCGCAGCTGTGCGCTCTGCCACGGCCAGCTGGGACAGGGTACACCCGGTCCCGCTTCCCCGCGTTTGGCAGGAACACCTGCCGGCTATATGGTTCAACAGGTGGAAGCCTACATCAACGGCGACCGTCCAAACCTGCGCATGGTTATTACCGCATCCCTGCATTCACTAAGCGAGGATGATATCGACGATATTGCCGCCTACTACGAAAGTATCAACCTGAACAAGGTTGCCCCCGGGTTGGGTGCGATTCCACAATGGCCGGGCAATATTGCGCAGGGAGAAGCAATCTACGGGGAGGAGTGCAAAAGCTGCCACCGTAAAAACGGCATGGGGAAATCCCGCAAAGGCATACCTGCCCTGGCCCTGCAATATTCCCAATATCTCTTCCGTCAGATCAAGATGTTCCAGTGGCGCAAACGGGTTCACGACGACGAGCCTGATGATGATACGTTCGATAATTTTTCCAATCAGCAGATTGAAAGCATTCTGGCTTACGTCTCTTCGCTGGCGCCCAACAACAAAAGATAACGTTATCGACAGCGTTACCAAGCAAATATAACCATTTACCGGAGTACCTTAATGAATGCACTGAAAAACCTTTGGTTTTTGCTGGCACTGGCGATCACGATCCCCACTACCGCTTTGGCAGCCGATAAGTCAACGATGCCACAGATCAACATTACAGACATCAAACAAACCGTTGTACAGATGAGCCTTCAAGATGGCATCACGCGTGAAGATGCGATACAGGCATTGATGTCCCGTGCTGCTGAGATCAATCTGAAGTTCGTTGCCCGCCAGCAAGTTTCGAAGGAGTTGCAGGCACGTGGTCTGAAGACGCCCTACCTCGACATCTTCCAGTTCTGCAACCCGGAAGACGCCCGCAAGATGATTATGCATGACCCCATCTATGCGGCCTACATGCCCTGCCGTATTGCCATGGTTGAGGACAAGAACGGCAAACTATGGTTGATGATGCTGAACCTGGATATGCTGATCAACAGCCAGATGCTGCCCGCAGAACTGACCGAAATCGCCATCCGCGTCAATCAGGCCATGCTTGATGTGATGGTTGCCGGCGCTACAGGCGAATTCTGATTCTTGCCGGGGTCGGAGTCAAATTTGACTCGGGCCTCTCATTTGGACAATAAAAACGGCGCAAATGCGCCGTTTTTTTATGGCCCACTGGGCCAAAAACAATAATCCCACCCGCTGTTATTTACAGATAGTTTCCGACAGATTGGCCTGAAAGATGGCCTTGTGTATGTCGCCCAGACTCAACATACCGACGAGTTTGCCGTCTACTGCAACCGGGATGCGTCGAAACTTATGCCGTACCATTACGGTGGCGGCACGTAATATGTGCATATCCGGATCGATGGTAACAACCCTGGGGGTCATCAGATCAGATACCTTCAGGTTCACCACATCCTTGTACTGGCTCATCATACCGTCGTAATCCGGTGTAGCCATTACATCCGCAAAATCCTCCAGCTTTGGAAACATACGGTGCAGAACATCCTTCTCCGCAATGATACCCATCAGTTTTCCATCTTCATCCTCAACCGGAAGGCCGCTGTAGCGAAACAGGCACATCAGTGAGACCACTTCCAACAGTTTGGTATCAGGTGTCACCGTCTTCGGTGATCTTGACATAATGTCGCTAACCAGCATCGGGAAACTCCTCGTCAGACGCTAATAATTATTCTTTAACACTCTGAAATTCACGCCTTTGCCGGAACGGACAAAATAACCAAACAAGGGCACTACCGCTGGATTCCAGATATGCATACCTTAGCGCCACTCACGACGCAAACGATAAAGATACGCAATCCAACAGGCAAAGCCAACCACTATTAATAATTCATGATTGGCTGATTATTCAGTCGGTACCTGGTGCGAACTTCGGAAACATGATCTTCACACCATCGCCAGGGGGACGGTGAGCACACTGTCCGCCACATCAACCAAACGCCGTCGACGCTCTCTGGCGAGTGACAGCAGTTTGGCCCTTGCCTCTTCCTCGGCGATACCCAACCTCATCATCAGATGACTGCGGGCACGGTCGATACGATAACTCTCCGCCAACTTGACACGTGCACTCTCCATAGCCTGCGTCAGATTCCGCAACCGCTCAAAACCCGCAATGGCCGCATCGACAATCACACCCAGCTCTACTTGCCCGATTGTGCCGACTTCATAACAGGTCACACCGGCATTGATCGCGCGATGAATCAGATGGCCATCCCTGTTGCGACTCAACATTACCACCGGCAGAGCCGACACCGAGACCACAACCTCCAGCGATTCAAGCAGCGATGAAGAGGGGGTGTCCACATCGATCAGGAGTAGATCAGGCTGCTCACGCAGCACCCAGGCAAGAATGTCGCTATTGGGACGGACAACGTCGAGGAGACGACACCCTGCCTGGCCCAGATAATCCCGAAGCTCCAAACCCGATAAAGGATTTGCACTAACATATAGAATCGACCGCTTTTCCAATTCCCCATCTCCATCTTTATTTGGAATATTGCTCAGCATTCATTGCTGCATCGTTATCTGTTTTCGGCAACACAGGGCAAATCTATACCTTGTTCAGGATGTTATTTCCCGATTCACGGATCAAATCATGATCCATTTCACACCCCCTCTGACCTGCCAACCACCCACATGTAATAAACGCCCCGCCGCGATTTGCCTGTCCAGGAGTCGCAGCATGCATTTCGTGGCGGGTTATCTGTTTCCTGCCGGACACTAAATATTTTTTGTCCCTATTTCCTCACCTTTAGTCCTCGTCTGGGGATAAATCTCACACACAGCACTAAGCGGATGATTTTCAAAATAATGCTTGTTCTGGATTAAAAGTTATCCACAACCTGCGCACAACTTACACAAGCTTATACCCACTCCAATCCACAATATATTGTGGTTGACACTTGATATTTTACATATATATTGTGTTTAACAGATCATTTCATATCGATCACAACGGACACAAAAACGGCCTGTGCGTTGCACAGTCAATAAAGAATGGACGCTGTAGGAACAGAACAATAGTTATTAAACATTTCTTTCCAGTACCTACGAAAAACCGGGATTGCCCCCCGTTTTAAAACTGAACCCGAACAAGTGTGTCTGCCCGACACAGCCAGGAGGAGACATGGTCACCGAAGCCAGCCAGGATGACGTTGCATCCAACACCCTACCGCCGACCGTCCAGCAATCACTCGCTCCGGAAACCGCTTCTGGCAACAGCAGTGCGTTCCAGGTCATCCGTCGCAACGGCAAGGTCACCCATTTTGATGCCAGCAAGATCTCTGTCGCGGTAACCAAGGCCTTTCTCGCGGTCGAGGGTGGCAGCGCGGCTGCTTCAGGCCGAATCCACGACACTGTCAAGGAACTTACCCATCAGGTTACGGTTGCCCTGACCCGCCGCACGCCAGCTGGTGGAACGGTACATATCGAGGATATCCAGGATCAAGTGGAACTGGCCCTGATGCGCTCCGGCGAGCACAAGATCGCCCGTTCCTACGTGCTCTACCGCGAGCAGCAGAATCAGAAGCGCGCGGAAGAGGCGGCACAGAAGGCGGCTGAAGGGGGTCTGCCCCCGGAACACCTGGTCAAGATCACCATGGCTGACGGCAGCATCCGTCCGCTGGATATCAGCAGGCTTCGCTCTCTGGTTGAGGAGGCCTGTAACGGTCTGCAAGAGGTGGAGGCCGAAGCGATCCTGGACGATACCTGTCGCAATCTGTTTGACGGCGTAAAAGAGGCCGATGTCTCCCAGGCGCTGGTAATGAGCGCACGCACCCTGATCGACCAGGAGCCCAACTACTCCCAGGTCGCTGCCCGCCTGCTGTTGGATATCCTGCGCCGCGAGGCACTCGGTTTCCTCGGTCAGGAGAACAACGTCGGCACCCAAGCCGAGATGGGGGCACGCTACAGCGACTACTTCAAGTCCTATATCCATCGCGCAGGGGAGCTGGAACTGCTCGACACCCGCCTCGGTCAGTACGACCTGGAACGACTCGGCGCCGCCATCAAGCCGGAACGCGACCTGCAGTTCGCCTACCTGGGCCTGCAGACGCTCTACGACCGTTACTTCGTCCATAGTGAGGACGGCGTGCGCTTCGAACTGCCTCAGGCCTTCTTTATGCGCGTCTCCATGGGATTGGCAATCAACGAGATCGACCGTGAAGACCGGGCCATCGAGTTTTATGAACTGCTCTCGTCTTTCAGCTTCATGAGCTCCACGCCGACCCTGTTCAACTCCGGCAGCCTGCGGCCACAGCTCTCCAGCTGCTACCTGACCACCGTGCCCGACAACCTGGACGGCATCTACAGCTCCATCAAGGACAACGCCCTGCTCTCCAAGTTCGCCGGCGGCCTGGGTAACGACTGGACCCGTGTGCGCGGTCTGGGCGCCCATATCAAGAGCACCAACGGCAAGTCTCAGGGGGTGGTTCCCTTCCTCAAGGTGGCCAACGACACTGCCGTGGCGGTCAACCAGGGCGGTAAGCGCAAAGGTGCAGTCTGCGCCTACCTGGAGACCTGGCACATCGACATCGAGGAGTTCCTGGAGCTACGCAAGAATACCGGTGACGAGCGCCGCCGCACCCACGACATGAACACCGCCAACTGGATCCCGGACCTGTTCATGAAACGCGTGGCCGAAGAGGGCGACTGGACCCTGTTCACCCCCAACGAGACACCAGATCTGCACGACCTCATCGGCAACGACTTCGAAGCGGCCTACAACGCCTACGAAGAGAAGGCGGCCAAGGGCGGGATCAAGATCTTCAAGACCGTGAAGGCGGTGGATCTGTGGCGCAAGATGCTCGGCATGCTGTTCGAGACCGGCCACCCCTGGGTGACCTTCAAGGATCCCTGCAACATCCGCTACACCAACCAGCACATGGGCGTGGTACACAGTTCCAACCTCTGCACCGAGATCACCCTGCACACCAACGATGCAGAGATCGCGGTCTGCAACCTGGGTTCGGTCAATCTGCCTGCCCATGTCGATGCGAACGGCCTCGATCTGGCGAAGCTGGAGAAGACCGTCACCACCGCCATGCGCATGCTCGACAACGTTATCGACTACAACTACTACAGCGTGCCTCAGGCACGGAACTCCAACCTGCGCCACCGCCCGGTTGGGCTGGGCATCATGGGTTTTCAGGATGCGCTCTACAAACAGCGCATCCCCTACTCTTCGGAGCAGGCCCTCGACTTCGCCGACCGCTCCATGGAGGCGGTGAGCTACTACGCCATCCAGGCCTCTTCAGACATGGCGGCCGAGCGCGGCCGTTACTCCACCTACGAAGGTTCTCTGTGGAGCCAGGGCATCCTGCCCATCGACTCGATGAAAAAACTCAAGGAGAGCCGCGGCGACTACCTGCAGGTCGACGAAAGCCAGACCCTCGATTGGGATCACCTGCGCCAGAAGGTGACCACCCAGGGCATGCGCAACTCCAACTGCATGGCCATCGCACCCACCGCCACCATCTCCAACATCTGTGGTGTGAGTCAGTCCATCGAACCCACCTATCAGAACCTGTTCGTCAAATCGAATCTCTCCGGCGAGTTCACCGTGGTCAATGCCTACCTGGTACATGACCTGAAAAAGCTGGATCTGTGGGACGAAGTGATGGTCAACGATCTCAAATACTACGACGGCAGTCTGCAACCCATCGACCGCATCCCGGCGGAGCTGAAGGCGCTCTACGCCACCGCCTTCGAGATGGATGCGCGCTGGCTCATAGAGGCGGGTTCCCGCCGCCAAAAATGGATCGACCAGGGCCAGTCCCTCAACCTCTATATGGCGGAACCCTCCGGCAAGAAGCTGGACAACCTCTACAAACTGGCCTGGGTGCGTGGACTCAAGACCACCTACTACCTGCGCTCCATCGGCGCCACTGCTGCGGAGAAGACCAGCGTGGTGTCCATCGGTGACGGCGGCCAGGTCAATCTGCTTGGCAGTAACAGCGAAGCACCCAAGGCCTGCTCTATCCTCGATCCGGAATGCGAGGCGTGTCAGTAAAGAAGGTTAAAGGCGAAAGGTTAAAGGCCTTGTGTCGCTGACGCGACAACCTTTTTGAATATGTAGGAGCGGCGCCGCTCCTACACAAAATACAGAGTTAATGCCGTTACTCCGGCGTGGGACTCATTCATCAAGGGGATGAAAACAATGCTGAACTGGGACGATCCATTGGCAGCGCCGGTAGCGACAGCCAATCCGGCGCCACTGGCCGAGGCAGCCGTTGATGACGAGCTGCAGACACAGGAAGCCATTGTCGCAACCGCAACAACGGAGATGCCGGCCGAGGCATCGATGAATCTGGATATAAAGCCGGTCAACCCGGATGACAAACGCGTCATCAACGGTTTGACCGATATCAACCAGTTGGCGCCGTTCAAATACCCCTGGGCCTGGGACTATTTCCTCAACGGCAACAAGAACCACTGGACGCCGCTGGACATCAACATGGCGCAGGATGTGCACGACTACCACCACAGCCTGACGCTGGAGGAACGGCATCTCTACGAGAACGTACTCTCCTACCTGACCACCTCCGACATCCTGGCGATGCGCAACATCGGCCTGGCGGTGATGGAGAAGATGTCCGCCCCCGAGCTGCAGATCTACCAGGCCCGGCAGGTCTACGAAGAGGCCCTGCACACCTGGACCTACCAGCACTGCATCGAGACCATCGGTCTCGACCAGGGGGAGATCTACAACCGCTATCGCGTGGTGCCGGAGATCAACCGCAAGATCCAGATCACCAACCGCCGTCTCTCCTCGATCCTGCGTGCCGACATCGATCTGCGGGATCCCGATGAGCTGCAGAACTTCGTCATGGCCTATATCTTCTTTGCGGGCATCTTCGAAGGTTGCTGGTTCTACAACGGCTTCAGCCCGATCTTCGCCCTGCAGCGCCGGGGTCTGATGAAGGGCACTGCGGAACAGCTGCAGTACATCATGCGCGACGAAGTGATGCACGCCTCATTCGGCATCCGCGTGGTGAAACAGATCATGTATGAAGAGGGCATACAGCTCGATCCCAAAGCGGTTCGGGAGATGTGGGACGAGGCGCTGGAAGCTGAGACAGGATATGCGGGTTATATCCTCAAGGATCCGATCCTCGGTTATTCGAAAGAGGATCACATCGAGCAGTTCCGCTTTATCGCCAACCGCCGGGCGCGGCAGCTCGGGATGGAAGAACCCTTCCCCGGTGCCGAGAATGCCCTGCCCTGGCTCGACGAGCAGGCCAACCTGCGCAAGGAGAAGAACTTCTTCGAAACCCGTGTCACCGAGTATCAGGCCGGTGGCGCGCTGAACTGGGACTGATTAGTAGTCAAGGAGTCATACCGGCAGGGATGCCTTTTTGAATCCGGTGAAGTGCAAATATCTTGCTTTTCACCACAAACAAGCCCAATCTAGCTACCAATGACGGTAAAGGGGAAATTGTCATGTTGTGTTCGCACTGCTCGTCCATGATGGTACAAACAGAATCCCTGCAGGATGCCACCACCGAACAGTCACGTTATGAGTGTCCTGTGTGTAAGCGCACGCACCTGCAGACAAGGCAACTGCATGTGGAGGCATCTCCTCCGCGTCCGGCCCACACCCACCACTTTCCGGGCGGCGTCGAGCGCACCACTCTACGCTGACCCCACGGCAAGCAGGCCAATCTCCTGAAGGGATCAGGCGAACCAAGCGACCGGTTCAGTGGGGGAACCCCGCCGCATAGCGTTCAATCCACTCTATTGCCGCCTCTTCACCGGTAAGCCGCCGCCCCTCTTTTTTCAACACATCCTGTTTGTACTGTTCGATGTGGCAGACCTGCTCTACCATGCGCAGGGCAAACTCATCACCCGAATCTTCAAATCTCACGCCAACCTCATAACAGTCTTCCAGCGCCTTGCACCAAACCGTTATCCCTGAGGCATGGAACTCCGGCGGCGTTATGGAGATGGCCACATGGATGACAGTGCCGGGGGCAATCCAATGATTTGCGATAAAGCAGAGCCCTCCGTCACTGATGTTTTTCAGACAATCATGGTTGTCAGCGACAATCTCACCCAAATCGAAATCGATGGGTATGTCGGATGGATGCCGAATGAAGTGGCGCATGCTGAATCTTGCTTGCTCGTACGAAGGCCTATTCTCCAGCCGGTTCCTCTCTTCCCCCCGCTGGAAAAAACATATTGCTCAATGGGTATCTACCTTAAGGAAAGCAAAGCTTGGGACGATTTTCAAGGTCAGCATTTTAAGCAGGCACTCATCACTGGCTCATGGGAATATCCGTCTGAAACAGCCGCCACCAGATGCCCCAAATCAGGGCACTACCTCACGCCACTCCTCCACTTATCCCTCAAGAGAGCGGTTAAATCACCGAAGCATCTTCCGAATACTGAATGTCAGCACCAGGGGCCATAACGCCCAATTGAGCAGTGAGATGATAATTCCTACATCTTTTGGTTTTAGTGAACTGTTTAACCAGCAATCCGGTTTGCCTGTTTCAGACTGTAGAGGAGCATCACGTTTTGACTTTTCGTCTACCTCCTGCAGATCACTGGAGCCTCTCAAATGAGGTGACGTTTTGCAGAACAGGTGCAGGCCTGACTCCTCTGCCAGATCCCATTCATTCCGGGCCACAAGCCCAATGATAGGAATATGATAACGCAGCGATATAAAGAACGGCGTTGCGTCCTGCCATATAACCGCCGGTGGTATTTTGAGGGGAGCAAGTCCCTCTGCAGCACGCACCTCACGATAAGCGAGGCTGGGCTCGAAGTTTTCACGCGTACCATAGAAGGGCATCATCATCCCCCAAACCACACCGATGATCAGAAGAAGTCGTAGCGGCGTAGTGCCGTAACCGAGCAATAGGGCAAAGGGCAGGTGCAGAAAAATCCCTCTCAGAGACTCCAGGGGAAGACGAAAAAACCACCATTTACTGCGCCAGGCATCCCGCCACACCTGACGGCGCGCGCGCCACTGGGCAGCACGATATATTGCATTGGCTTCACTCTCATGCCCCGCATTCCGAACGGACTGTTCCGACCTCACATAGGTGTCGCGCCTGAACATGGGATCACAGGAGAGCAGCGTCTGAAACTTGTCTGTCTGCTCATAGTTGCGGATATCCCAGGCACGCACCGACAGATCCTGCAGATGCAGTGGACGGGGAAAACGTTCTGTTCTTCCACCGAAAAGACGCCACCGCTTATGTTCTTTACTCCGTGCCTCGATTCTCAATTCGCCAAGTTCGGCCGATGTCAAACGCAGGCCAATTCTGTCGATATCACACTCTTTGAATGTTTCAGCATCAAAACTATTGTATGAAATCACAAACCGAAACGCTTTCAGATACCTGAAGTCGGCCGCGCCTGGGATGTTTACACTGTCCGTAACATTAAACTCATCATTGATGGCAAAGAGTTCAACTTCACCTTGTGCCTGTAGCCCTCTCGCCACCACACAGCCGACCTTGACTCCATCAAGAAGTTCGTTTGCATACTCAGCATCCGGTCGTTCCGAGATAAGATCCAGGCCCGTTAGATCGATGTCGTTATCACAACGAACCATGGTCAGGTCAAGATTTGCAGCAGTCGCACGACGTAGTTTCGTATCACTGTCTGGCAGGCGATCCCGCACGACTTTTGGCGTTTTATACGAGGCAAGCAGTGTTGTCCGCGAACGAAAGGCGATATCACCGGCAATGTGGCTATCGTTTAACCTGATCACTCCGGCCACTGTAACATTGACAAAATCACATTCACCACGGATGTTCGATTGGCATATTTCAAGATGCCCTCCAACAAATGCACCTTCGGTAAGAAAATCAATCGAATGATTTATGCCGCCAGCACTATTGTTATACTGCAAGGTGCTGCGCCAGAACAGAATATCACCTTCAATGTCGGAGCCATTGATGAAGAGCCCTGGAGCACCTTTAGTATGGTCCACGCCGGTCACAACGAGCAACGGCATTCTCACATCGCCATGTATTCGCGCATTTATCAGCACCAAACCGCCGAGAATACAGGGGCCGGTATCAGCAGGGGTGGGGTATTCGAATATTCCTAGGACAATAGTCCCTGATTCCAACGAAAGCAGATTTAGCTGACCATCGACACGCGTACTCTCTATCTCTAAATGCCCGGATATTTTTGCCGCTGCAAAATTTAGCGTTCCACAGACCACAGTATGTGCGGCCACACTGATACCATCATCCGCCTGTTTCATGAAAGGTTTTATAAATACGCTACTCTCGAAAACCGAACCCCAGCAGGATAAGCTACCAAGAACTTGCAACCCGGCTATATTGACCGTTCCTTTAACCCGAATATTGGTTGCGCTGACACTTCCTCTGACCAGGGACTCTCGATAAGCTCCGTTCTTACGATAAAGTGCTCCATGTTGCGCCCAGCAGCCAAAATTAAAATCCCCACCAATCCTTGCATTATCGAGAGTAACAGCATTTATATTCTTGGGATTCGGCGAGTTGATTTCACATCCACGAATGCTCGCATTCCGCTCTACCTGAAGGCCCTTTGCCAGAACTATACCGTGGACCGTAGTGCGATCCAAAACAAAATTCCCTTCAACCTGCAGCCCATTCAGATTAAGCGAAACTGCATCCAAAAGACGTGCTCCCCACAAAGAGGGCATATCCAAAACATCCACATCATCGAGAATAAAATCCCCAACAACCCTGACATTTCGAAAGGCAACTGTTTTTGAGAATGTACAACCGGAGAAGTCTGCGCCCCCTTCAAACTTCGTACCGGTAAAGTCGACTTCACCCTCAAAACAGGTATACAACGCCCGCATTGGAAAAGTTACGCTTTCTCCACGAAACTGGACGGCGCCGCGTACACGCTTATGTTCAATCTCAGCCATATCGCCCCGCTTTAGCGCTGCGACAAACATATCCGCGTCGATAATCTCGTTCGAAACAGGCATGGATTCAGTCATTATCTTCTCAAATAGTATTCTGGTTATGGCAACACAAAATTTCGAGGGAGACGCAGGAGAAAATGCGTCTTGGTAGTAAAGAGTTCCGGCACCATACCCATGCGGCCCATCACCGACGTATCATCATCCATAACGACACTCCCATCTGGATAGACATGAAAACATGCATGAAAAAAGGTATCTGAATAGGTTAGAAAGGCATCTGCAACCATAAAGTCCTTGCCAGGGTCACTGGCCGGCCAGATCCGAATCGGTCTTATCGTATCCGACAGCACATCGCGCTGATCTTTTGAGTGACAGCGCCACTTGGCATCGTCTATCGATTCCACAATATGAAACAGGCCTTCATCACCATGCACCATGTCGCAAAAGAAATCGAGATACTCCGTAGCAGTTGTGCTGTTCAGATTGAGTTTGTAAGCAGCATTTAGCTTATGAAGCGTGGCCGACATACCATTGAGTGGCACAAGGCGGTCAACACCCTCAGGAACTTCCGAATCCGCGATTGCAAAAAGCATCTCAGTTCGCCGGGGATAGCCTCCCCGTCGGTCTACTATTTCGTAATGCCTGTGTCCGTTATAGAATGAGAGTGTCTTGCGTAAAACACGCAATTCATCCCCTATCTCATCTGTCCAGGGTAACTGCGCCCAGGCATCAGGAATGTGATAATCGAGACAGCGTTCGTTTATATATGAAAAAAGTTCTCTGGCTTCACCCCTCAAGGCATCATCTTCAGATGGCAAAATCTCAACCCAGGGGCGCTCGGAACAACGTCGCTCAAAATTCTTCAGTGATTGAAGCGAGTCTTCGACCTCGTGAAAGATTTTGGGACATCCCAGTCCCCAAAATCGACTCGGCCTTCGACAACCTATTAGTGCCCCGGTCGTCCCGGTCACTGACACTACGCGACAACCTCGCAAGCTCGTTGCCGCTCCGTAGTCAGCTCCCGAGATGACTTGACGCCGTGTTCGGATGCCTACTTTGCTTCCCCTCTGGCGCGCTACGCGCACGACGGGTAAGCAGT
>NZ_JAAVSH020000001.1:14294-27927 GCF_011947365.2 endosymbiont of Lamellibrachia barhami | reverse complement strand
GCCACGCATTGCCCATGTCAAAGTTTTGACCTCTTTTCAAAAGTAAAAGTCCGTGGAACGTTGTATTTTACAGATAAGTAGGCGTACGGAAAGGGCACGGCATCATCCCCAAAACCACAATCTCAGATGACTGAAGAAGTCGTAGCGGGCGTAAAGCCGCAAACCGAGCAGAGGTGCGGGCGAAGGGCAGGTGAAAAATCCCCAGAGACCCAGGGAAAAGACGAAAAAACCATCTCCATTTACCGTGCCAGGCGCATCCCTTCCGCCACACCTCCGACGCAGGCGCAGCGCGCCGGCGCACGTGATATATACGCCGTAATTTCCTTTGGCTTCACTCATGCCCCGCATTCCGGAACGGACTGTTCCTGACCCTACGAGCAAGTCACGCCTGAACATGGGATCGCAGGAGAGCAGCGTCTGAAATTTGTCTGTCTGCTCATAGTTTCGAATATCCCAGGCACGCACCGACAGATCCTGCAGATGCAGTGGACGGGGAAAACGCTCTGTTCTTCCACCGAAAAGGCGCTGCCACCGTTTATGTTCTATCCTCCGTGCCTCGATCCTTAATTCGCCGAGTTTGGCCGATGTCAAACGCAGGCCAATTCTATCGATATCACACTCTTTGAATGTTTCAGCATCAAAACTGTTGTGTGAAATCACGAACCGAAACGCTTTCAGATATCTGAAGTCGGCCGCACCTGGTATGTTTACGCTGTCCGTAACATTAAACTCATCATTGATGGCAAAGAGTTCAACTTCACCTTGTGCCTGTAGCCCTCTCGCCACCACACAGCCGACCTTGACCCCATCAAGAAGTTCGTTTGCATACTCAGCATCCGGTCGTTCCGAGATAAGATCCAGGCCGGTTAGATCGATGTCGTTATCACAACGAACCATAGTCAGGTCAAGATTTGCAGCTGTCGCACGACGTAATTTCACATAACTCTTTGGCAGGCGATCCCGCACGATTTTTGGCGTTTTATACGAGGAAAGCAGTGTTGTCCGCGAACGAAAGGCGATATCACCTGCAATGTGGCTATCGTTTAACCTGATCACTCCGGCTACTGTAACATTGACAAAATCGCATTCACCACGGATGTTCGATTGGCATATTTCAAGATGCCCTCCAACAAACGCACCTTCGGTAAGAAAATCGATCGAATGATTTAAGCCGCCGGCACTATTGTTATACTGCAAGGTGCTGCGCCAGAACAGAATGTCGCCTTCAATGTCGGTGCCATTGATAAAGAGTCCTGGAGGGCCTTTAGTATTATCCCCACCGGTTACAACGAGCAACGGCATTCGCACATCGCCATGTATTCGCGCATTTATCAGCACCAAACCGCCGAGAATACAGGGACCAGTATCAGCAGGGGTGGGGTATTCGAATATTCCTAGGACAATAGTCCCTGATTCCAACGAAAGCAGGTTTAGCAGACCATCAACACGCGTACTCTCTATCTCTAAGTGCCCGGATATTTTTGCCGCAGCTAAATTTAGCGTTCCACTGACCACAGTATGTGCGACCACGCTGAAGCCATCATCCGCCTGTTTTATGAAAGGCTTTATAAATACGGTACTCTCGAAAACCGAACCCCAGCAGGATAAGTTACCAAGAACTTGCAACCCGGCTATATTGACCGTTCCTTTAACCCGAATATTGGTTGCGCTGACACTGCCTCTGACCAGGGACTCTCGATAAGCTCCGTTCTTACGATAAAGTGATCCCTGTTGCGCCCAACAGCCAAAATTAAAATCCCCGCCAATCCTTGCATTATCGAGAGTAACAGCATTTATATTCTTGGGATTCGGCGAGTTGATTTCACATCCACGAATGCTCGCATTCCGCTCTACCTGAAGGCCCTTTGCCAGAACCATACCGTGGACCGTAGTACGATCCAACACAAAATTTCCTTCAACCTGCAGCCCATTCAAATTAAGCGAAACTGCATCAAGAAGACGTGTTCCCCACAAAGAGGGCATATCCAAAACATCCACATCATCGAGAATAAAGTCCCCAACAACCCTGACATTTCGAAAAGCAACTGTTTTTGAAAATGTACAACCGGAGAAGTCGGCGCCCCCTTCAAACTTCGTGCCGGTAAAGTCGACTTCACCCTCAAAGCAGGTATACAACGCCCGCATTGGAAAAGTTACACTTTCTCCGCGAAACTGGACGGCACCGCGTACACGCTTATGTTCAATCTCAGCCATATCGCCCCGCTTTAGCGCTGCGACAAACATATCCGCGTCGATAATCTCGTTCGAAACAAGCATGGATTCAGTCATTTTCGTCTCAAATAGTATTCTGGTTATGGCAACACAAAATCGCGAGGGAGACGCAGGAGAAAATGCGTCTTGGTGGTAAAGAGTTCCGGCACCATACCCAAACGGCCCATCACCGGCGTATCATCATCCATAGCGACACTCCCATCAGGATAGACATGAAAACACGCATGAAAAAAGGTATCTGAATAGGTTAGAAAGGCATCCGCAACCATAAAGTCCTTGCCGGGGTCACTGGCCGGCCAGATCCGAATCGGTCTTATCGTATCCGACAGCACATCGCGCTGATCTTTTGAGTGACAGCGCCACTTGGCATCGTCTATCGACTCTACAATATGAAACAGGCCTTCATCACCATGCACCATGTCGCAAAAGAAATCGAGATACTCCGTAGCAGTTGTGCTGTTCAGATTAAGTTTGTAGGCAGCATTTAGCTTGTGAAGCGTGGCCGACTTACCATTGAGTGGTACAAGGCGGTCGACACCTTCAGGAACTTCCGAATCTGCGACTGCAAAAAGCATCTCGGTTCGCCGTGGATAGCCTCCCCGCCGGTCTATTATTTCGTAGTGACTGTGTCCGTTATAGAATGAGAGTGTCTTGCGTAAAACACGCAATTCATCCCCTATACCATCAGTCCAGGGCAACTGCGCCCAGGCATCAGGAATGTGATAATCAAGACAGCGTTCGTTTATATATGAAAAAAGTTCTCTGGCTTCACCCCTCAAGGCATCATCTTCAGACGGCAAAATCTCAACCCAGGGGCGCTCGGAACAACGTCGCTCAAAATTCTTCAGTGATTCATGCAGAACTGCTTCCACATCGGCTTCAATATCCGACGGACGCCAACTTATTAGGCGTTTCAAAGCACGTTGCGACTCCTTATTGTTTTCAGCACGGCGTTCAGATGATGGAATATCAAGAAGGTGAAGCACAGAGGCACACCAAGGCTGATCCAAACCAACAACAGTGCTGGGGGTTTTCGGTTGCGGAAAAATGCAATCTTCCATGAGCAATTGATACTCGATATTTGGCAGAAAACCTTTTTTATAGGCCAAGGATACTTGGTATAACGCTTCTCTTTCACGATCCAGAATTACTGGCTCGTCATTATCTGATACTCTCTCCAGCATATCATCCCAGCTTTCTTGCTCAATATTCTCCGGCCGCGGCACCTCATCCAGGCTTAATACGAGACTCTGTTCTTTCCTCCTGACTGCTCCAGTTTCGAAATAGAGTGCAAGATAGGCTAGAGAATGCTTCTTATTGTCAACTTGCTCAGAATAGATCTCCCTGATCACATTGAGAAATGTCTCTGCACGGAAATCAACCAGAAAGGTACGCCTTGGTGTGTCCCAGACAAAGGCGATCGCATCTTCGGCACCTTCGATAGCGCTCCAATTGAAGACCCACAGAGAGAGATCTGATGCGAAGGGAATTGAAAATCGTTCAGCTCCGACAAATTTGCGTGTGGAGCGGAAAGCGGGGGGAATGGATGTTTCGACCAGGCGAACAAGGAACGGGCGTTTATAGGATAACTTCTGCGGGGAGTACCAGTCGCTGTCGTGTAATTCCTTTGGAAAATTATCGAATTTTATTTCCATGGCGTTTCCCTTGTCATAACGATCAAACAAGCACAGGCAGATACGACATAGCCTTTTTCATCATACAGAAATAAAGTTCGTTGTGACAAAAAGTGTTCCTGGACAACATATCCGAGTTTCCTCTCCATTACCCGCTAAACAGCAGACAATGTCTGTATGCTCCATCCAGCATACTGTTTGCAGCAGAAAGTGCCTCTGCAAGTTCTTCAGGCTCTTCCAGATCCAACTGCTGTGCCATCATCACGTTTTCCGCACCTGACTCCACTGCATCGAGCAGCCGAAGCCACAGACGCCAGTGAACCCGCTGAGCCAACACCTTCGGTGCCGTTATCTTGCCTGCCTTTATGCGCCTGCTCTGTTCTATCTGCAGCCTACGCTTGGCCTGGACCAACTGTTCCGGCAGCGGGATCGCCAGGTCGAAGAGTATCGCCGCCTGTTCTGTCCGCCATTCATCACCGGGCTCTTCAACCAGGCGTGGCGGCACTGAAAATTGCCGCCATGCCAGTCGCCCTTCACCCACCGGATCGTCATCCGCCGGGCCGGGGGGGAATTTGTAGAAGCCCCATCGGGCGCCCATGGCGCATTCAATCAGTACCTTGTCACCTTCGATACGGCAGTCGCTCTCACTGCATTCACTGGCCGCCACCCAGGATCTGGGATCCAGCTTCCAGGCACAGAAATCCCGGTTCGGCGGTCTGCCGTAGGCTGCCTCCAGCAGTTGCCATGTCTCATTGAAGGCCTCCCACTCCCTGCGGTAATCGGGATTGCGCCGCAGAAACTCCCAGGCCCATTGGGCGCCGGTCAATCTTTCTGTGAACTTATAGTCGTCGGCATTGAGCCACACCTTCATAGGCATCGAATTTTCCCTGATTTTGTCAGCAGCTAGCTCACCACACTTGCGGAGAGTGGTTCAACCATCCAGAATCATTCGTATGAAGAGACCCAATCTAATGGAGATGACCCGTACACTGATCGCTGCGCCTTCGGTAAGCAGTGTCAATCCCGCTTGGGATATGGGCAACCAGCCGGTGATAGAGATATTGAGCAGCTGGCTCGAATCACTCGGCTTCAATATCGAGATAGTGCCGATCCCAGGTCACAAGAACAAGTTCAATCTGGTGGCCAGCGCCGGTAGCGGCAGTGAAGGTCTGGTGCTGTCCGGCCATACCGACACCGTACCATTCGACGAGGAGAAGTGGCACAGCGATCCCCTGCGGCTCGTCGAAAGGGACAACCGCCTCTACGGCCTCGGCACCACCGATATGAAGGGGTTCTTTGCGGTTGTCATCGAGGCAATCCGCGAACTGCCGTTGCACAATCTGAAACAGCCGTTGACCCTGATCGCCACCGCCGATGAGGAGAGCACCATGTGCGGTGCCCAGGCGCTCGTCGATCTGCACCGCCGACTGGGACGTCACGCACTGATTGGCGAACCGACCGGGCTAAAGCCGATTCGCATCCACAAGGGGATCTCCATGGAGTCGATTCGGCTGACCGGCCGCTCCGGCCACTCCAGCGACCCATCGCTGGGGGTCAATGCCCTTGAGGGAATGCACCGGGTCATCGGAGAGGTGCTGCAGTGGCGTGACGATCTGCAGCAACGCTATCGCAACCCTGCGTTCGAAGTTGAGGTGCCAACCATTAATCTCGGGCATATCCACGGCGGCGACAACCCAAACCGCATCTGCGGCCAGTGCGAACTCCAGTTCGATCTGCGCCCACTGCCGGGTATGGTGCTGAGTGACTTGCGAGCCGAGATATCAGCCCGTCTTGAGCGGCTGCTTACGGGCAGCGGTCTGGCCTGGGAGTTGGTCCCGGTCTTCGCTGGCATCCCGGCGATGGAGACTCCAAAGGATGCCGCCATCGTGCAGGCAGTCGAGTCCCTCACCGGTTTTCCGGCGGGTGCTGTCGCCTTCGGCACCGAAGGGCCCTATCTGAACGAGATGGGCATGGAGACTGTGATCTGCGGACCCGGTCATATCGATCAAGCCCATCAACCCGATGAATACCTTCCCCTTGAACATATCCAGCCTGCAATCAAACTGATACAGTCGCTGGTGAAGAGATTCTGTTTGTGATCTTCTGTTAGCCAGACGCTGATTAGGCAGAAAAATGGTCTCCAAAAAGCAAACAACCGACCCTTTCGTGAGCTGGTTTCGCGACGCATCCCCCTATATCCACGCCCATCGTGGACGCACCTTCGTCGTCTGTTTCGGTGGTGAGGCGGTGGCGGATAGATGCTTTCCGAACCTGATCCACGATCTTGCCATTCTCCTGGGACTGGGAATCCGTCTGGTGCTGGTACACGGTGCACGCCCCCAGATCGAAGAGCGGCTGCAGGCACGCGGCGCCAAGATGCAGTACATCGATGGCCTGCGGGTAACCGACGATGCAGCGCTTGCCTGCGTCAAGGAGGCCGCCGGCGCCGTGCGGGTGGAGATCGAGGCCCTGCTCTCCATGGGACTCTCCAACTCTCCCATGGCAGGAGCGCGTATCCGGGCAGCCTCCGGCAACTTCGTGACGGCTAAACCCATCGGCGTCAGAAACGGTACCGACTACGGTCATACCGGAGAGGTTCGCCGCATCGATTCCGCAGCCATTGAGCAGCGCCTGGAATCCGGTGCGATTGCCATCATTCCCCCGATCGGCTACTCCCCGACCGGCGAGGTATTCAATCTGAGCGCCGCCGATGTCGCTGCATCCGTGGCCATCGCCTTGGGGGCGGATAAGCTCATCAGTCTGGTGGAGGGCAAAGGGTTGACCGACTCACGGGGGCGCCTCATCACCAATGTGGTGCCACGGGATGTGGACACCATCCTGTCACGGCGCAAACGGCTGCCGGAGGATATCTGTCAGCATCTGCGGGCGGCGGTCACCGCCTGTCGCAGCGGCGTCAATCGCATCCATCTGCTCGACCGGAAGGGAGACGGCGCACTGCTGCAAGAGCTCTTTACCCGCGACGGCTCGGGCACCCTGATCACCGCGGAACCCTATGAGGAGACCCGCACCGCCACCATCGAAGATGTCGGCGGCCTGCTGGAACTGCTTGAGCCGCTGGAAGCGGAGGGGGTTCTGGTAAGACGCTCACGGGAACTGCTGGAGACCGAGATCGAACGCTTTACCCTGATGGAGCGTGACGGCATGGCCGTCGCCTGCGCTGCCCTCTACCCCTATGCCAAGGAAGGGATGGCAGAGATTGCCTGTGTCGTCGTCCACCCCGACTATCGGGACGGCGGGCGTGGGGAGAGGCTGCTGGAACAGATGGAGGCGACTGCCCGCGCCCAAGGCATCCGGCAGCTGTTTCTACTCACCACCCATACCGCCCACTGGTTCCGGGAGCGGGGTTTCGTCACCGCCGAGCTGAAATCCCTGCCGATCAAGCGCCGGGAACTTTACAACTATCGGCGCAATTCAAAGGCGCTGATCAAGCCACTCGCCGGGAGTTGATTCAGGCAATATGGTGTCCGGCATCAGGATGAGGAATGGGCGCTCCTAGCTTGCTGATCTGGTTTGGCAGAATTACCGCAATTTTGGCGGTGCCGATCTGTCTCTACTACCTCTCCTCATTCACCCCCGATGAACGCCCGACCCTGGAACAGATGCTGCCGCCCCAGGACCAAGGCAGACTGGAAGAGATCCGGACAATCTTCGGCATCGAACCGAACCGGGTGATCATCGGCATCAAGCCGGAGGCGGATCCCAACAGCGTCGAGAGGTTGAAGCAACAGATCAGGGCCATCGACGATGTTGCCGATGTCATGCAACTCTCTATCGGCGGGCAAAATGCCCGTCTGCTGATCATCGGCATCACCGCCGGAAACTCAACCATGCAGGCGGCGCGCCGACTCGAAAAGGCAATAGCGGCATCGACTGCAGCGTTTGCCGATACTGTCGCTGCGACTATCGGCACACCGCAGATTCGGGTCGCGTCCTGGCAGAGCGCCTACGAGGATATGAGAGACATCCTGCCCTGGCTCCTGATCTCGGTGACACTGATTCCCTATCTCTTCTTCAGAAGCCTGAGCGCTTTGCTCTTTCCACTCTTTGTCGCCAGCATCTCCTGCACCCTCATCCTGCTTCTGGTGCAACACATTGAACGCAACACGGGACTGATTGCGGTGGTACTCATCCCCATCGTCTGGTCCATTGCCACCCTCGACGCCATCCATCTGATCGACCGCACTGCCCGCCTGGCGGGCAAGCGCGATACTTTTTTCTTAGGCGTTGAAGTTCGTGCATTGGCCCATCCCTGTCTGCTGACCACCCTCACCACTGCCGGCGCACTGCTCATATTGGCGCTACAGGAGGATTCACCCTTACTGCACGATCTGGGGATCTGGGCAGGCGCAGGCGCGCTACTGGCCTATCTGCTGACTTTTTTTACCGGCACACTTTTTCTCTCCACCGGGATCAGGCATCGACCCGTCCCAAACTGGCCAAGGTATCTTGCGCTACAGGCAGTCCGCTATTCACAACACCATGCGAAGCGGGTCCTGACAGCATGGGTCGCCCTACTCTGCATCGCCCTTTCAGGGCTGCCGTCACTGCAACTGACAGTACGCTTTCCAAGCCTTTTTCACGCGTCCCATACACTTGAAGAGGAGATCGACAAACTTGCCACGATGAGTGGAACTGACCTGCGGCCCGTAGATGTTTTCATCGAGGCCATAGACGACGCTGGCGCTGACAGAATGACGCTCCTGAATGCAGCCAGGGCAGTGAGGAACTACGCAAAAACATGGCCCGAGACGAAAAGGGTTCTGCCGTTTGCGGGAGGGTTGGAAACAACTACGGCGTCGAAACCCGGCACAGAAGAAGCAGCGCTCTCAGACTGGTTCAAACCAGACAGCGCCACCGCACGGGTGCAGCTCCATTTTGCCCCCCACTCTTTTCAACGCCACAGCGAACTCATCGATTGGCTGAGACATTTCGACCGCACGGTATTGTCTCAACACCGGCTCTGGTTCGGTGGCACAGGTTACGACTACCATCGCATGGAGCAGCTGGGCGCCAAAGCCGGCATGATGGGTCTGACCGGATCACTGGCGATCATCCTGGCAACCCTTCTCTGGACCTTCCGTGGCAGCACAGAAAACATTGTCCCGGCGTTGATCGCCCTGCTGCTGCCAGCCCTGCTGATCGGCGGAATAATGGGCCATGCAGGCATCCCCTGGAGCCTCGGCATGATGCTGCTGCCGGTTATCTATATCGGCCTGGCGGTGGACTACACCCTGCATCTGCTCTGGCCACTGCGACATAGCCAACGCTCTCTCCAGAGACGGCTGCAAAGCAGCGCTTTGCGGGCCGGGCCGGCGCTACTGACGACCACCGCCGTTATCGCCACCTGCACGGCGGCACTCTCCCTGTCGACCATTCAGGTCAACAGGGAACTCGGCGGCCTGCTGGCAGTGGGTCTCACCTTCGCACTGCTGAGCAGCCTCACCCTTACGCCAGCGATTTTCACGCTTTGGAGACACAGATCAGTTCGATACTGATCCGCAGGATTTCCGCCCCTGCCACGTTCGGCTTGATTGTCAGCACCACGGTCGGGGCGCCTCCATCCGCCAGAAAAGTATTGACGATGGCGCTGTAGAGGTCAGCATGGGCAGTCACGACGCCATCCACTTCATAGACGAGGGTGTTTTCCATATCCTGCGGCACCACAATGCCTTCAGCCGCAAAGAGGTTACCCGCCGATGTACCGCTGACGACCAACCTGAATCGCAGGTGATAGGTAAAACCTGCAAGGGTCGCTTTGATCTCTTTGCGGTAGGTGCCTGCAACAGGAAAACCCTCTCCGTTGCCAAAGCTGCCATTGTTAAAACCGGCAGCGCAGATACCGGCATTGCCGAACTGGTAGTACTCGGCTAGCGTCAGTGCCGCCATGCCCACATCGCCTGGCGCAACCATATTGACATTGTCCGCCGGATTCCAAAACGCATCCAGGCCACACTTCTTTGAATAAATATCCGGGTCACCACCATCCCAGGGGACATCGAGATAGACAAGCGCGCCATTCACCAATACATTTTTCAATTCATCGAGGGTTGTCTGGTCAGCCAGGATATCCTGCGTGGGACAGGGCGCCACATCGGGCTTGTCCGCAGCCGTCAACGCAATCGTGGTGCTGACTGTGCCATCGTCTGAGTCAGTAAATGGGCAACCGCCGACCAACAGAAAGGCCAGCCCAACAAGTAAAAAACGCAATTTCATCCAATACATGATTCATCCCCAAAAGGTCAGTTGCTGCTGCTATCCATGCCTCCCATGGCAGATCCAACTCCAGAATTCTTTTCGTACCGGCTTAGAGCCTCTATTCGTCATGGGTATACTGTCAGTATATGTCAGAATCGAAAGAGGGTTGAACACTGCTTCCTCCACGCCTACGCCTTCCCGCCGCCCTGCTGGCTGCACTGCTGCTCTCCAGTTGCACCAGCATTGGATACTATGCGCAATCGATCCAGGGACACCTGGACCTGTTGCAGCGCACTGAGCCAATCAGCAATCTGCTGACGAATCCACAGACGGATCCGCAGCTGAGGCAGCAGCTACAGTTGGTTGAAACCCTGAGGGACTTCGCAAGCCAAACGCTGAAACTGCCGGAAAACGAGAGCTATCGCAGTTATGCTGATCTACAGCGCAAGGCTGTGGTGTGGAGTGTGGTGGCCGCACCGGAGTTCTCTGTCCATCCAAAGCAGTGGTGTTACCCAATAGTAGGTTGCGCCAGCTACCGTGGATATTTCAGCAAAGCCGAGGCGACAACCTACGCCAGCCAACTAAGGGACGAGGGGCTGGATGTCACCATCGTCGATGTGCCCGCCTACTCAACCCTCGGCTGGTTCGACGATCCACTGCCCAGCACAGTGATCCATTGGCCGGAAACCAGCCTCGCACAACTCATATTCCACGAACTGGCCCATCAGCAACTCTATCTGCAGGGTGACAGCGCCTTCAACGAAGCCTTTGCCACGGCGGTGGCCCAGTTGGGCGTGGATCAGTGGCTGCGCACGAAGCAAAAAACCACCTCGGCCTGGCAACAACAGCAGTTTCGACATGAGGGATTCACAGCCCTCCTGCTGAAGACCCGCAACGCACTGGAAACACTCTATGGAATAGAGATGACGGAATCTGCAATGCGCAACCGCAAGGCCGGGCTGTTCACCCAATTACGCCAGGACTATCAGCAGCTGAAACAGCGCTGGAATGGCCTCGGGCGTTACGACCGCTGGTTTGACAAGCCCATCAACAATGCCTCTTTGGCACAAATTGCCACCTATTATCGACTGGTACCCGGCTTTCTCGACCTTTTCGAACAGCAAAACCGGGACTGGAATGCTTTCTATCAGGCCTGTGCCAAGCTCTCCAGACAGTCTGAAACGGAACGCATGGCGATCCTCACCGAAAAACTGTAGGCCGGCTCAAGCGTAGCGGAGCCGGCAAATATCGATAGTTGTATCGAATCGTTTTGCCTGATCCGCTACGCTTGATCATGCCTACAAGCCCAGCAGGCTACCGTCCAAACGTCACACAGTTTTACAGATATTTCTCGCAGTAGTGCCTAATATGCCCACATCGATAATCGTATTAGCTGATACTAAAATGGCACAGAGAAGGATCAAAAGCAGCCGCTGGCTGAAGTCATTTCTGACTACCCAGATCGGCGTCCCACCTGGGCAACTCCCCCCTGTTCAAGGCGGCGTGGAGTATTGGGTCACGCTCAACAATTGGGGTGAAGAGAAGTTATCCCCCCCAGTATGGCGATTTGTTCAGACTGCCTGGGATCAAAAACGCCTGCAAGCCAAGAAGAAGGCTGCAAAGTGCCTGCTGAACGCCTCAAGTCAGGCTTTGCTCCAAGCTGCTGAAACCAAACCTGATGCCCATCACACCAGCCTGGAAGGGCTGATTCTGAAAAACGGCCTTGCGGCGCTGGACGAGAAAGAAGGCAAGAGGATTCTTGCTGAGATCTCCAGCAATCTGAGTTGAAAAAAAAGGGGGACGCACCACGTTTTCCCCACTTAATCCTAAAGTCTTGCCTGGTGCTTTTTGAAGTTCTCCGCCTGTTCGAATATCTCCTTGTACACCTCGTCACGGTCGACGGGAGGATACCCGTACTCGGCAAGCAAGATGATCAGGTCAACCTTCAGCTCAGCCTTGATATCATCACGCCGATTCCAGTCTGTATATCGGGCCTTATCCTCTACGACGGTTTTAACCGCTTTGGACAAGGCAATAAGTTTATCTTCCGGGTACTCAAAATCGTATTTGACAGCCAGCCCCCTAAGAATGTCGTAGAAGGCTTTTTCTTCAAAGTCGATACCCAGATCAGCAAATGATTCCTTCTCTTTCTTCAGGGCATGCAGCAGGTCGATGATTTCATCAGTGAAGTCTTCCAGGACGTTGCTGACCAGCACATCATCCTCTTTGCGTTCGTTGTAGCTATCGACAAGCGCCTTGAGCTTCTTTGAGAAGTCCACACCCTTGATTTTGTTGACCTTCCTGAAGTCGTATATCGCCTTGGCAAGCAGCTGCTGAAGCAGCTTGATCCTGGTGTTGGGCAGTTTGATCTTTTCGATCTTGGCCAGATAGTCGTCATCGAAGATGTCGGTTGCGCCGGCGGAGTCTTCGCCCATCTTGAAGACCTCATCCACCCCATCGGCCTTTAGCGCCTCGGTGATCATCTCCCGTACCCTGGCGTTCATCTGTGCGCTATCCGGCGCATTACCTTTGGTGAGTTTGAAGACAATGGACCGAACGGCGAGGTAGAAATGAATCTGGTCGCGCTCGGCCTGCTCCAGCCCTTCAGAACCGCTACAGATGTCATAGGCGGCTTTCAGGCGTTTGACCAGATGCATGAAGCGCTTTTCGATCCTGTCGGTGATCAGCGCATACTCAGCCGCCATATTGAGACAGTTAAGCTGCTCCAGCGGGCTGCCCTGGTGGTAGGGCGAGTCATCAAACTTGTGGAACAACTTGTTCAGCAGATCGAGATGATCACGCACCACAATGATAGATTGCTCAACCTCCTCGATATTCTGTTGGTCGGCCTTGTTGTAGTGCGCCAGGGCGAGGTTCATCTGCTTCTTGATGCCGATGTAATCGACCACCAGTCCTTTCTCTTTGCCCTCGAACTTGCGATTCACCCGCGAGATGGTCTGAATCAGGTTGTGGCGTTGTATGGGCTTGTCGATATAGATGGTATCGAGGAACGGCACATCAAAGCCGGTGAGCCACATATCCACCACGATGGCGATCTTGAAGTTGGACCTGGCGTTCTTGAACTGCCGGTCCAACTCTTTACGGTACTCCTGGGCGCCGAGCAGATCGTAGAGTGCCTTCGGATCATCCTTGCCCCGCGTCATGATCATCTTTACCCGTTCCATCGGCTTGATGCTCTTCTTAGTCGCTATCGACATCCTGTCTCCCGCGACACTAGCACTTCCCTGTGCGTCGTCCTGCTCGGTTAGAGTGGCTCCAACTTCTCAGGCCAACACCTCGTTCCATTCAGGCCGCAAGGCAACCAGTTCCAGCCAGAAGGCATAGGCAATCTCCCGCTTGCTGCATACGAACATCACCTTGCCCTTGAGGGTCGACCTTCCCCCACTCGCTTCTCGCAGCTTCACGAAATCCGCAGCCAGCGCCTGATGCGGTCCGTCGCCAAAGGATCATGGTCATATTGGCGCTGGCTTTCTTGCTCTCGATCTGGTACTTCGCTGGAGCAATACGTAACTGAACGAAGTACCGAGTGA
>NZ_JAAVSH020000001.1:0-14273 GCF_011947365.2 endosymbiont of Lamellibrachia barhami | reverse complement strand
CATCGGCGTACCGCCTCTTTATCGTATTCACCATGGGGATAAAGGAGCTTGAGCAAACCTGACACTGTTCGGCGAACAGCAATAGTGTCACGCTGGTTAAGGTTATTACCCAGCTTGAAGAACCTGTCGATGGCGTCGGAGAAGCTTCGTTTGCGCATCTCTCGCATGAACTCTGCAAGATAGTCAGTAATCAGGCCGTACTGATTGGTGAAGAACTCAGGTCTCATCTTGGGAACTTCCCAGCCGGGGATATAGGCATGGAAACGGTCAAAGAAGGCGGAGTCGATCATGGCTTCAGGGAAGGGGGCCAACAGGTGGCTGGTCTTTACCAGGGTATCGACAGGTTGATTGATATTGCCGACAAACACCATGCTGGCAGATGCTGAAATGGCATCACGGCCTCTGGCAAAGGAGCCTGAGGCCATATAGTCTTTCATGATCTGTACACCGTCCTTGTCCTTAAAGGAGATCCCTGCGACCTCATCAAAGGCGACAATATCCCAAAGACCAACCAGACCCACCGTTCTTCGTGCCATGTTGTAAAACAGGTTGGCGACAGTCGTCTGGCCGCCAGAGATCAGGATGCTATTGGGACTGACCTCTTTGTAGATGTGGCTCTTGCCGGTCCCACGGGGCCCAAGTTCACAGACGTTATAATTGTTCTCAACGAAGGGGATCATTCTAACCAGCAGGTGCCACTTCACCCGCTCATCGAGAGTGGATGGCTCCATGCCGGTAGAGCGTAACAGTACATCCAGCCATTCCGTTTCGGTGAAGCTTTTTCTACTCTCGAATAGCTCATCCATATCCATATTAGGCATCTGGATAGGTTTTAGGTCACTGATGGAGAAGGGTGAGCCTTTCTGGCCCTCCTCAAAAAAGTAGTTGATGGTGACAATACACCAGATACCGCCAGCCAGTAGCTTCTCAAACTGCTTGACGTAGCTGGCAGAAATTTCGGCATCCTTCACGCCGAGATTGGAGAGCAGGGCTTCATAGATGTCACGTTTTTCATTCAACCGGACAGTAATCTTGTCGATGATCTTGTAGCTGCCACGTTCTCTGATTTTGGATTTGACCTTCTCCGCCTCGTCTGGCCGTACATAGTTCTCTGCAAGAATGCGCTTTACCGTCTCCATGCCGTCCCGAATCACTTCATCATCATCTGAGGCGCAATACATGCCCAACAGGTATTCCAGCACGTAGATGGGGACATTCGCTCCCTCTTTGACGAGCTTGGTCAGGTCTTTGCGAACGACCTTTCCGGCGAAATGCCGATTCAGCAGATCGTCTACACTGGTGTCGATTGATTCAGAAGTCATTACTAAATGCCAAGTCTATAGTTACGTCAAAACGTGCCTCATCCACACCTGTTTCCTGATTGCGGAGTATCAGCTGGTAGGTTTTGTTCTTGTGGAATTGGCGGTTCTCCAGTGTCAGTCTAATGGGCTTTTTCCACTCGTTCATGTCGGAAGAACTGCTATCGAATGTGATGGTTTCGACATTGGTTACTGGCTGTTCGCCATCAAACACGCCAACGCGCAAGGTAATGGGTTTCAAGCGTTCACTCACCGCTTCGGTTTGGATCAGTCTGAAGCGATGGTGGTTGGTGGTGATCTTGAATTTGCTGCCCAGTACGCTGATGCCAATCGTGCGTGTTTTTGTGCGTTGCGCCTTTTTGCCGCGTTGGTGACGCACACGAATGACAGGGACTATGACCTCTTGTGGCATTGCTCCGCCATGAACGAATCGTGATCCACCCACAAAGTGAAACCGATTGAGTCCCTTGGGAATCCAGAAATCCATGTCGCCAGAAGCTGTGGCAGTGGTGTTTGTAGAACCACGGAAAGCCTTTTCATGCTCCGGTAGATCCCTGCCAAGTAGATAACGCTTCTTTGCCAGTAGGGTGCCCGTAGGTTTTTCACCCAGTGCATTCTTCTCAGTTTGGGTAAGAGGGGATTCCTGGAACAGAAAGCCGTGATCGGCTGTGATAATGACATGATGACCATTAAGGTTGTTGATGATCTTAACTGTCAGGTCACCGACTTCGCCGATGGCCTTGCGTACTGCATCGAAGGTATGAGACTCGGTTGAATGGCTATCACCGATGGCATCGATGGTATTGTGGTAGACGTAAACCACCCGATAGGGTTTGACGAACTCCCGGCCTTGCGTTTTGTTCATGGCCATGAAGTCGCCTGCCTTGATAGCCACACCGTTTACCGAGTCAAGGGTCTTCCCCCTCTGCTCCAGGCTGGAGCAGGGCAGGCCGTCTACCTCAATTGCACCTTTGGTGTTGTAGGCGAGTTTCTGGTGAGGCAGCAGCGCTGCCATCCCAAGCCCAGTATAAGAGGGCAGTACGCCGAGTTGAATGCCCAAATCAGCCGTCATTCGGTAGCGACCATTTAGCTCGCCGGCCAACTCATGGGCGGCCTCGTATCGAAATGCATCGCTGATAACGACGAAGACTCGTCGATCAGCCGATTTTTCGAGTACGGGCTGTACTTCCTGCTGAAAGAAACTGTGCTGATTGGGAGTGCCGGGAATCTTCCATGCCTCCAGCAAACCGGCCTCAAGTTGTTGGTTCCATGCGTGTGCCAGTTTTGCCAAGTACCCATTGAGGTAGGCATCCTCAATCGCCGCTCTTAGACTCTTCAGGAGATCCCAATTTTGAGCTTCCGCGTAGTCGGCTAATTCACCAAAGCACCGATAATGAAGATCGAATAGGAATAGTTTGTTGGCGTAGGCCTCAACTGCCTCAGCAGCATCACCAAAGCTGAAGCCGTTGGAAAACTCATTCAGTAGGACAAAAAACTCGGCAGCCTCATCCAGTGCCTGATAGACGGCATTGAGTGCTGTGCGTGGTGCTTGCTGAGTGCTGGGCAGTGAGTTCCTGGCCCAGTAACCGTCTCGGTGAGTCCGGGAGATCTCATGGACATCAGAGACATTGATGGCATGTTGGGTCGAGAGGATTCGGTCCCGAAGAAGACGTAGCAGGGCCTTCTCACAGAGAAGAAAGGTCTCCACTAGTGACAACGTGTCTATGTCATAGCTATCGAGATGGGCATCCAGTTTGATCAGCTCGCCGATATGGGTGGAAATCCGATCATACGAAGCGCTTCGCTTGCTGCTGTCCCGCCATTGCGCCAGGCAGACAACAGCATTGGCTATGTTGTTTCTGCTGAGTACCAAGTGTTTCAATTCATCCGGCAGCGCCCCGCCTATGGACTGACCAAAATCGGTGATCATCAGACGGATCAGCAGGTTCTTGAGAGATGGCGAACTCTCTTCATAACCAAAACCCTGTTTGATGAGAAACCAGAAACTCTCTTCAACATCGTATTTCCCCAGATCCCCCCAAAAGGGCGGAAGCAGGTCAGGGTTACCCTCTGGAATGGCGTTGAATATCGTGAGTAGAACTTGGAACATGTCGGCCTGATCACAACGAACCAGGACGGCGATGATTTTGCGGTCAATGTCGAGTGCCAAATCTTCAGCAGTAATTAACTTTTTTACCCGAGACATGCGCTCCTTGCTGGCAAAAAACTTTCCACGTTTGGCCAGGTGGGCACGCAATGACTGTTGGGCCAGGCCCAATTCGCTGAGCAGGATCGAGGCGCGATCAGCCCGGAACTCACGGCTGTAGAGGTAGATGTCCAGCAGCCAGTCTGACTCCAAATCTGGCTTTTCTGCTGGTGAGTAGAGTAGAAAATGTCTGTTGGGCTCTTCTTGCTCCACGCGCATCTTGATGCCCAGGGCTGGTTCTTTATCCAGACGCAACAGAGACACGTCTGGAAGTGTCAATTCCTTCAGCGACTCTTCAAACTCTCCATCCGGGTCGTACCAAAAAACGATGCGAGACTCGCGCTGGAATATGTCGGTGAGTTTTTCGCTGATTCGGGATGTATCCATGACTATGTTGCTTTAATGTCGTGGTGAATCTTCTTTAACCGACCATTGCCGACTGAGGAGATAGACGGGTTCATAGAGTATTTATAGCCGCAGTAAAATTCTGCTTAAAGTCGTTAAAACTGGGCATATCGATTCGATTGAGATCAACTGCACCGTTGTATATTCGTTCAAACCAATCTTCCTGGCCCAAGTGTTTCCCCGTTGCATTATCCAATTGTCGCTTGAGCGGGTTGGGTGCAGTGTCATTACCTGACTCATTTTCCAGATTGGCGCAGTGCTGGTAAGGAGGGTTTTTTACGGCACACAACAGCCATGCCTCTGACTTTGGTTTGGGAATCATGGGCACGCCTGTAGCAAAAGCCTCTATTTCAAAACCGCGCTTCATCGAATTACGTTTATCTTCCCATTCCCCCCGTCCTTGGCTGCGTGTGCCGTCCGAATCGCGAAAGAGGACAGCGATCACTGTGTCGTTTTTATCTTCCGCTAGTTCTTTGGCAGCAACGGCGAGGGCACGGGCGTTGCGTTCAAAATATTGTGTCTCTTTGGGCTTTTTTCGGCCCGGCAAGGAGGGGGCTCTGTTTTTGCGAAGACTTTTACCGCTTCGACTCAGATTTTGCTCCGGGATAAAGCGGATAGCTCTGTATTCTATAGGTGAGTATTCATGTTGCTTCTGAACCAACTTATCGACTATGCAAGCCATTGGGCCAACACGGAATTCTGGGAGCTCACAGTAATCAACTGGCATAGTACAGGTGCCAATATCCGTCGGTCCTTCACCGCTGAGTAAAAACCACATATTGTTGCTCAGCCTTTAGCCGGTTTTGTGTTGATTTGTGAGACCAATGTGACCAGATCGGTATCTACAAACACCTCACCCGGTCCCATGGCATTAAGTTTTTCGGCCATGCCGGGGATCTGGAAGAATGGAATGGCCTGCGTGTGACCCTGGGGTGTTTTGTATACGAGCAGCACGCCCTGGGTCGCGACTGTATCCTCCAGATAGTTAAGGATCATCGGGCTGTGGGTAGTGACCATGACCTGCTGGGGTGCATCTACCAGCCAATTGACCAATATTTCAACCAGTTCGGGGTTGATGCCGTTCTCGATCTCATCGAACAGCAAAAAGTTGTGCTCAGTCTGGATTTGGGCGGCGATGGCCATTACGCGCAGCAGTCCGTCGTTTATATGCCGGGCTTCGGTGGTTATTTTTTTGTCGCCATACTGCTCGATGACACTCAGTTCCTTCCAGCCTGAGCGTAGCGAACTGGTGGAAACAAGCGAAAGCGATGGGTATAGACGCTGCAGATGGTCGAGGAGTTTGTCCTTGTTGTCTGAATCAAGCTCATGGATAAAGGCCGATAGCCGCTCGCCCCCCAACCCCAGGTCTTTCCCTGATGCCCGAGACTTTTTGCGTAATGCCGCCGGAGAAAGCAGATCCAGGGACTTCATTTCCAACATCTGTTGGCGTATCGCCCTGAGAGGAGCGGGTATCTGGCTTCCCTTGAGCTGAGAGAGGATGGAGCCTTGATACTCGAAGACGATGGGGTGAGTGGTTTCTCTGCTGCTTTCCCCGGTAAGGTGGGCGATGGTGTAGTGCCCCTCGACTACGTTGAGTAGATTCCGCTGGCCCACGCGCACGCTTTCGCGGGTGCAGTTCAGTTTGGCGCGGTTGATGCTGCCGCTCCAGGTGATCTCTCCCCACTCTTTGTCTTCTATAACCACCTCAAAATCGATGTTGCTCTTGGTGGTGAACTTGGATTTCAGGTCAGCTTTTTCCCAACCTCGCTGATCCAACCACAGCGACAGGTCACCTGCCATTAGCTGAGAGAGAAAATCCATGGCCTGTAGGATCGTCGACTTGCCAGCGCCATTCAGACCGATCAGGCAAGTGAACTTGGCGAGGTCGCATTCAAATCCAACCAGTGATTTGAAGTTATCGATTTTGAATTTTGTAATCATGCTGTCCAGTATCTCATGTGAGTTCTTCACTATGAATCATTTGGCTTCTTACCAGTGATGGACTTTACCTCAGCCAGCAGGTCACCGAATTTTCCGTAGTTGACCTTTACGCCGTCATCCAGATCCAGGGGGATGCGCTGGTCGGCGTAGTGGCGGAGTTTTTCATCGAAGCGGGCGAGTTCTTCACGTTGTTTGACGAGTTTGTCTTTCTGTTTTTGCAGTTTGTTGCGGTTGGCGGTGGTGCTGGCTGCTGTGATGTCTCCATCGAGTTGGTCGATGCGGCCGGTGAGGCGCGATTGCAGGGGCACGACGTACTCCATGCGCATACGGGCGAGGGTACCTTCGTTATAGCGGTGTAGGTAGACCAGGCATTCGAAGGCCTTCTGTTTGCCGCTGGAGAAGAGCCAGTAGATGGGGCGCTTTTTATAGGTCTTCAGGTGGTCTTTGAAGAACTTGGCCGACAGATAGCGACGGATGGTTTCACGGCTTGCCTCGTTCTTCTTGGGTGAGAGGTTTTCAGCCAAGAAGCTGAGGTTCTCTTCGAGGTGGGCCGCATCCCAAGCCACTGAGATGAAATCAACGAGGCGATTGGCTGCATCGTCGGTAAACCAGTCGGTGTCGGTGAGTGGGATGATGCCGTCGTCATCAGCGGGGAAGGTGGTGTATTTGTTTGGAGAGAAACCCTCATTGCCGCTGTGGGCGTAGATGAGGCCCGGTGCATCCAGGCTGTAGCGGCCCATCATGCAACCGATGGCGTAGGAGATCAGCTCCTGCATGCTGTCCTGGCGGAAGCGGGTCCACTGCTCCTCTTCGTTGAGTTTGCCGCCGTAGCGGTAGGCGGGGTTCACCGTAAGGGTGATCTGTGACAATGGGACATCGGGGGTGAGCTCGTCCGCCAAGCCGTAGGCGTCAATGAAAAGGCGGTTGTTCTCCTCTTCGAGGTGCTTCATTTCGGCGATGGTGTCGCGGTTCTGGGTGATCCAGGCGGTGTAGCTGGATTCGAGGGTGGGCGTGGGCTCGGAGGAGGCCGTCAGGAGGGGGAGGGATTGGAAGTCCCAGGAGCGTTCGTAGGCGTTCCAGTCAAGAGTGGAGATAGAAACGCAAGTATCAGAAATCCTAGTGAAATCGCTGGCCCAGGCTTCGGTTAAGTATGGAATCTGATTAAAGTAGCCAACATCAAAGTGCATTGTTGGGCAAAGAAGTTTTATTACTTCACAGACAAACTTACTGTTGCAATATGCGAGAAGGGCAGCACGCCATTTTTCATCTCCGCCAAACGCAGAATGCCCTACGTTCCCATGTATGAAACCGGCTGGATACCTTCGAAAGGAACTGTCTGATGATGTGACGTCAGACCAACTGACCGATGGTTGAAAGTAGTATTTCTCCGAAGGGCAATGGTTTCCGCTTTGCTTTAGTTGATGATACGAACCGATATCAAATCGAATTACGTACTCGTGATTACCAAACCACCGTCGAAACTCACCGCCTTTGTTAAATGGAAACCATCTCGAATCACCACCCTGAGCTTCACGCTTGTCGATGTAGCCAAAGCCGACTGTCCCAAAGCCGGTCTCGTGCCACCGCCTCAAGAATCGATCATTGTCTCCAGTTGCCATACCTTGTTTGGCGATTGCGTACTCTCGCAACGACCTAGACTGGTCGAATAGATTTCTAAATCGTTCCGTAACCCAGTAAGCGATTGGACTCCCGGGGATCTTGCCGAACTCATCTTGGGAGGCCTCAAAGAACCAGCCACAGTTGCGATTTCGAATAGCCTCAATTGTCTTCGGGGCTTGGTTGTTTGTACCGCGAAAATTTGAGAGCCGGATATAGCAAGACTGCTGCCCGCTCACATGACCTTTCTGGAGCGTGTAGGTGCAGATCGGTACGGTCGCGCCCTCGAATCCCGAATACTCGAGTTGTATGAGGGACGTGATGGTCTCTCTGTCGATAAGACGAATACGTAGATGTTCATGACTTGAAAGGAACATCCAAACGAATGGAGACATAAAACCGAGTCGACCGTGTGGCTTGCTGAATGCAAGGTCTCGGTTGATGAAGGCCGAGAAGACATCTTTCTCGTAGCCTTTGTAGTTATCCTTGAGGAATTTCTTTAGGGTTGGGATGTGATACTTGCTACCTATATAAGGCGGATTCGCCACCACCGCGTCATACTGCGCCGCCAGCAGCTCGGCCTGCTGCACCAGCGGTCCCAAGCGCTTGAGCGCCTCCGCCACAAAGAGGTCCTGGCTGGTCGCCTCGCTCAGCTGCTTCAGCGCCGGCAGCTTCTTCGCCAACTCCTCCGGCACCTGAATCAACGACCCAAACGTCGTCGCATGCTCGAACAACCGCTTCAGCTCCGTGAGGTCCCCCGGCTTCAGCCCGTAGTCCGAAAGCTCCACTCCATTTACCAACACCTCAGCATCAAACCTCGCGCTACCCGCCAGCGCCATCACATTGAGCTTCACCTCCCGCTCAAACAGCCGCCGGTCATCCGCCCGCCCCTTCATCATCAGCGCAAAGCCCGTCAGCTGCGCCGCTCGTTCGTCGATGTCGAGGCCGAAGAGGTTTTTCTCCAAGACCAGTTGCGGGACGTCTCGTTGTCGATAACCGCGCTCCAGGTAGATGGCCTTGAAGAGCTCATAGGCTTCCACCAGGATATGACCGGAGCCACAGGCTGGGTCTATAAGGGTCAGATCCTCGGGATTTAGGGAGTTTGGTGTGATGGCCGCGAGCTGCGCCTTGACCTCATCGGTCTGCTCGGCGGGCTCGATGTAGTAGTCCATCTGCCCTTTGAGGGGCGACTGGGGATAGGTCGCCAGCCACTGAGCACCCAGCGAGTTCTGCACCATGTACTTCACAATCCAGTTGGGCGTGAAGAGCTGGGTCGCGGCCGGAATGTCTTCCGACTTCACCACCTTGCCGATGACCTGATCCTTCTTCTCTGAGATGTAGAACTGATAGAGCCAGCCGATGATCTCGACTTCTTGCCAATCTTCTTCCGGGATCTCGTCTACCAGTTGGCGGATAAGGGAGTTGGTCTGGGTGAGGTTGTCGGGTAACAGCAGTTCGGTCTCGTCGTCGATGGCCTCGAACAGGAAGGGCATGGCCTGATGCAGGGCGCGACACTGGCCCAGGAGTAGCTCCCGATAGAGTGCTTCGTCTTGGGTGCCGTCCAGCTTGAGTTCGATGATCTTGTTCTTGTCGAGACCGGGGAGATCCACATGCTCGGCATGTTTGAGGATCTCGGGTAGTGGGTTGCCCGCTGGGTGGCTGAGTACCCGATAGGTGTGGTCGAGATACTCATGCAACTCCATGTAACGAATAGCGGCAAAACGGTTAAACCAGGTATAGGCAGTGGCTTCTATGGTCTGCTGATAACCCTGGTTTTGAATGCGTTTTTCCAGTTTTCTACGCTGTAGAGCAATACTCTTTGGGAAGGCTTCTCCGCCGATGAAAACCAGATCGCCTGTCTCCTGCATGGGTTGGATGTTGTCTTCTTCGATACCGAAGCGTGCTGCACGGCGTGTCACGGCATTGATGAAATCGCGGCGGGCCTGGGGAGCGTACGTTTTGATTTTATTGGTGTTCATGATCCATCAGCGTCAGAGGTTGCTGTGCCAGGGTAGACGTCAATCCGAGACCCAGTTTTCAACGGATAGATCGGGTACTCGTTGAAACTCACGTAGGTTATTGGTCACCAATACGGCGTTCATGCTTCGTGCATGAGCGGAAATCAGCAGGTCGTTGTTGCCAATAGGTGTACCCTGTTTTTTTAATAATGCTCGGATGTAACCATAATGTCTGGCGGCATCTTCATCCAAAGGATCAATCAGTAATCTTCGGGTAAAGAGTTCGAGCTGTTCCCAGCGTATTTTCTTCATTGAAGGATCGCCATTCTCGATTCCGAAGCAAAGCTCAGCGTAGGTTATTGATGAAATACAAATATTCTTGATGGCTTTGAATTTATGCCGCAGCCTGTCTGAACGGTTTTTTAGCACGTATATGCAAGTATCCGTGTCAAGCATGTACATTAGTCAAAATCTCTCTCTTGTGGCGGGGCATCGGAACGTACCTTCAGGAAATCATCATCAAACGCGGATTTCGTATCGAAAAATTCATCCCAGGTTGGTTCTTTTTCGGAGATTATGACGTTGGCGCCTTGTCGGGAAATGAAAACCTCATCCGTATTAAAGCGGTATTCCTTTGGTAAACGGACGGCCTGACTTCGACCATTCATAAAGATCTTTGCGAGTCGTGTGCTCATGGTGGACTCCAACTGGTAGAGATATATACCATAAAGTATATACCGCACTTAATAAACCGTAAAGTGGAATTATAGTCGGGGAGGATAGTGATCGAAGCCGCCAATTCCCTAACGAATCTCCACTCGCTCATCGGCATTGATGGCCTTCTCCAATGTTTCGCGAAGGTCTTTCAGAAAGGCGTCTATCTCTTCCTGGGTCTCCAGGTAGGATTTTGCGGACAACTGGGAGGGTTTCACAACACGTATTTTTTTGACATAGGGTTTGGGTTTGTTTGGCGTGTCGGCGACCTGCTTTTTTATCGCCTGATCGATCTTGACGATGGCATCATCCGCCAAGTCGCTGGCCTCTTCCTGAGCCTGGAAAATATGGGCAATGCTGTCTTGTGCCACTACCTGGCTTCTGGGTTGTTGCAGTGGATAGAGTGCGGCATTGCGCAGGTCTGAAGCCGCTTTGACTGCGTTCAGTTCGTCATTCACCTTGGCAACGTGGGTGTCGATACGCTCCAGTGCATGGGCGATGCGTTCACTGACGACCTTGCTATTGGCTTCTTCAACGGTCTGAATCAGGCTTTCGGCATCTTTAATCAAGCCATAGGGTGTGGCTGAGCCAAGAATGGTCTCCATTTGTTGGAGGGCTGCGGCTGTCTGGGTATCGCGTTCCAGCCACTTTCGGTTGAGTTGAAAGCGGCTTTGGGCAGTTCGCAGTTTGTCCCAGGTGGTGCGCTGGGTGGCGTAGAAGTTATCCAGGTCGTGGATCTCTTCAGACAGATTGAGCAGATCTTTTTGTCGCTCGAGGGTGGTAGTGATCAGTTCAAAACTGGTGTTTTCGGCCAGCAGTTTGTTCAGAATACCCAGTCCATCCGCGATTTCGCTACTGCCGGGGTAGTTGCCGGTCTCGGTCAGCGCCTGGTAGTTGCCCAGGTTTTTCTGCCAGCCGTTGAGGTTCTCTTTCAGGAACAGGGCCAGCGGGTCTTCACCATCCGGGGCGATCTTGCCAAAGGCGTCCTTGGCCAGTTTACGCGCCTTTTGCAGCAGGCCGGTATCCACGCTCTTGCGCTTGGTGACGGTGATACGCCGCCATTTTGCCGGGGTAGAAAGGGCTTCAAAGATCTTGTTACTGGAGAGGATGGCTCCATCCATGGCCAGGCTGACGTCGCCTTTCATGACCAGGCGGACAATGAGCAGTATGACCTCCCAGTCGGGCCAGCCAAAGGGGATGCGCCCAAAGCGCTCTTCTACCAACTCGTGCAGGATGATCTGGCGATTATGGGCGGCAAGCAGGGTGACTATGGTGAGCACTTCGTTGAGGGCCTGTTCGTTGGATTGACTCGCCTCCAGATCGAATCTCAGATCATCGACGTCGGTTGCAGACAGCACGGCCTTGATCTCGGCCTGGATATTACTGGAGAGATGTTTGAGATAGCCCAGCTTGTTGAAGGTGTTGCGGACGAGATAGCTGACAGCCTCATCCAGGGCGGCTTTGCCTGAACTGGATTTTGGCTGAACTGACTGTCCGGCGGCGTAGAAACTGCCTTCTTTCAACAGGCGTTCCAGCAGGCTGACCAGGCGTTGCCGCCGCTCACGGTTCTCCTCCAGGCGTTCATTGAGGATCTTTATTGTGGTGGTGCTGGCGGTGCCGTCTTTCTTGCGGGCGACGTACTTATCGGTTTGCAGGTAGGTGCGCAGTTCGCGGCCCAGGGTTTTGTCGTCATCCAGTTTGATGATGACCTGACCGTTTTCCGTGCTGCTCTTGAGGATGCACTGGGCCTCGTTGCACTCAGTATACTCATCCGCCATGGGGGTCAGGACGGAGACGGTAAGGCCGCCTTCATGACGGTTGCCATGGGGATGGGCATCGCAGCTGCGGTTGAGCTCAAAATCTTTGTTGTTGTCGGGGAAGCGGTGTTTTCTCAGGCCACCCAATACCTCATCAAAGACCAGTTCGCCGAGGAACTTGGCCTCTTCCGGGCCGTTGAGATCCACGTCTTTTATCTCACGGCTGATGTCGCGTTCCTCATTGGTGAGGAAGAAGAAGTTGTCGCCGTTGCGGTTGATGAGAGTCTGACCTTCCAATCGCTGCAGGCCAGCTTCGATCTGCTGCTTGAGACCGAGGCGGTCAGCATCGATGCGGTCGATGAATAGGGTGACCAGGTTATCGACGTTGCCCTGGATCTCTTCCACGTAACGGATGAGAAAGAGGGTTTTCAGTACCAGGATATCGAAGGGTTCCAGTTTGCTGTTGCTGGTTGCCTGTTCGATGGTGGATTTGACTATGCCCTCCAGGAAACTCTCGATGGAGGGATAGAAGCGGTGTAGGGGAACCAAAACACCCAGCTCTTCATTTGAGACCTGTACAGCAGCAGACTGGAAGGCATCGAGCATGGAACGCTCGCCTCGGGCGAGGTGCAGGCCGGTTACACCATGTTTGCGGATGGCTTCAAAGATCTTCTGCACCAGCTGGAACTGATAGGGGGCAAATGGGTAGACGTTGAGGAAATCGGTGCCGTCCGCATAGGCCTTGAAGCTCATGCCGGTGTTGGAGAAGCTGAGCTGGTTTTTGAGGATGTCGGCCTTATCTTTATAGAGGTTGATCAGTTGGGCCTGTGCATCATCGGTTTTTCCCAACAACCGCTTCTGGATGACCTCATCCACATTGGCGCTTGAGAGAGTGAGGCGGGTTTTGAATCGCCCCTGGATCTTGGAGAAGTCGTTTGCCTTGGAGGCGCGTACTTCACCGATGACGGCATCGATGTCTTCCTGTGAGGTGACGACGACCCAGGCGCGACCCTGACAGGCGGTACCCAGGTTCTCCACGATGGTTTGGAGGTTGAGCATCAGCCGGGTGTTCTGGCCGATAAACTGTCCCACCTCGTCTACAAGGAAGACCAGGCGATGGTTTGGGCCGCGATTGTCCAGGTACTCCTTGACCCACTTGGCCAGGTTTTCCACGGAGAGGTGGAAGTCCTGTTCAGATTTGTCGAACCATTTCTCAGCAGCGGATTTACTTTGGCCGAGTGTGGAAGAGAGAGCTTTTACGACTTCGTCTTGTCTGAAGTGGTAGGCGTCACGCTCGTTTTCCCAGTCCACACCTGCTGCTTCATGGAAGCTTGTCTTGAACGCCTCCAGTTTGCCCTGGCTATCCAGGTAACGTTCCATGTGGGCGATATGGGGGTGGTCGCCGCTATAGCCGAGCTTTTCGTTCAGTACCTTGAGGAAGACACGCAGAATAGCGTGTTCATCAGCGCTGTCGGCCTTGCTGTCGATATTGAACAGAATGACATCGCAGTCGGAGTTTGTGGCGCGTTTGATATCGCCTGCGAGCATGGCGTCCTGGATCTTGCCATCAAAGAAGTCGATAGCCTGCTTACGCTGGTCTCTGTTTTCGACTTCCCGGTTCTCTAACAGATAGGAGAGAATCTTGATGAAGTGCGACTTACCGGAGCCAAAAAAGCCGGAGACCCAGACACCCACCTTGCCGCTGATGCTGGGATCGTTGTGGTTGTCGAGGGAGTCAAGATAAGAGCCGATGAATTTGCGGAGGTGAATATCCAACTCTTTGGTAACCACATATTCATCCAGCTCCTGCCAGACAGATTCATCGTCAGACTGGTCGGCCTTGATGACGCCATTGATGGGGCGGTCGATGGCTTTTATGAACAACTCTTTGATGTGCATTGTTATTTTCTTCCTTAATCAACCAGTCGAAAGGCCCGGTAGTAGGGTTTGTCCTTGAGCAGGCCGAACAGTCTGAGACTTTGTCCGTCGTAAATGCCGGGATAGAAGAGTACCAATGGTGTATGGCCTGTGAGTGCATGCAGGTTATTCAACAGGTTGTGTGTGCGTAGCAACGGGTAGGCGCTACCCACCCCGGTGACCATTATCAGGTCGTTTTCGTTGGGTTTGGCGGTGCTGATAAACTCGTCGGCTAAGCGGGTTGGGTCCAAGGGTGCTTTCAGGGCATTGAAGATTGCGTTGTCACCCTTGGTTCGCTGCATCATCAGGGCACGGTCGTAAATCTTGCGCTTCTTCAGATAGCCGATGACCAGATCAAAGAGGTTGATATGGCTGAAGCGGAGATCGCTACGTTTTTTGGGAATTTGATCGCAAAGGAACTCCACATGCTGGCGTACCT